>CAWIRP010000028.1:0-73582 GCA_963838595.1 uncultured Alphaproteobacteria bacterium | reverse complement strand
AATCTTTTGCGGCGCAACAAGATGCTTCGAGTCTTGCGCTCTGGAATAATGTATTAATAATAGCAGAGAGTGAGATGACGCCTGCGTTTTTCCGGCCTGACTTGAACGCCTAGACCGAACCCGATAACCACCGCGCGACCCGCCTTTGTGGCGGTAATTTCTCAAAGGGCATTTCCCCATGGCGCGTAACAAGATTGCGTTGATCGGCGCCGGCCAGATCGGCGGCACGCTCGCTCACCTCGTCGGCCTCAAGGAACTCGGCGACGTCGTGATGTTCGACATCGCCGAAGGCATTCCGCAGGGCAAGTCGCTCGATCTCGCCGAATCGTCGCCGGTCGAAGGCTTCGACGCCAAGCATGGCGGGCACCAATTCCTACGAGGCGCATCGAAGGCGCCGACGTCTGCATCGTCACCGCCGGCGTGCCGCGCAAGCCCGGCATGAGCCGCGACGACCTGCTCGGCATCAACCTCAAGGTGATGGATCAGGTCGGCGCCGGCATCAAGAAATACGCGCCGAACGCCTTCGTGATCTGCATCACCAATCCGCTCGACGCCATGGTGTGGGCGCTGCAGAAGGCCTGCGGCCTGCCGAAGAACATGGTGGTCGGCATGGCGGGCGTGCTCGACTCGGCGCGCTTCCGCTACTTCCTCGCCGACGAGTTCAACGTCTCGGTCGAGGACGTCAGCGCCTTCGTGCTCGGCGGCCACGGCGACACATGGTGCCGATGGTGCGCTACTCGACCGTCGCCGGCATTCCGCTGCCCGACCTGATCAAGATGGGCTGGACCACGCAGGCGCGGCTCGACGAGATCGTCGAGCGCACCCGCAACGGCGGCGCCGAGATCGTCAACCTGCTCAAGACCGGCTCGGCCTTCTACGCGCCGGCGTCGTCGGCCATCGCGATGGCCGAGAGCTATCTGCGCGACAAGAAGCGCGTGCTGCCCTGCGCCGCCTGGCTCAACGGCGAATACGGCATGCAAGAATCTCTACGTCGGCGTGCCGGTCGTGATCGGCGCGAAGGGCGTCGAGCGCATCGTCGAGCTCGAGCTCAACAGCGCCGAGCGCGAGATGTTCGAGAAGTCGGCCGGCGCGGTGAAGGGCCTGGTCGACGCCTGCCAGAAGATCGCGCCGGATCTCGGCAAAAAATAGTGCTGTTAGCCGCCCGCGAAAGCGGGCGGCGCTTAAGGGGGAGGCCGCATGAACATCCACGAATACCAGGGCAAAGACGGTGCTGCGGGAGTTCGGCGTGCCCGTCGGCCAAGGGCATTCCGGCCTTCTCGGTCGACGAGGCGGTGAAGGCCGCGCAGACGCTCGGCGGCCCGGTCTGGGTGGTGAAGGCGCAGATCCACGCCGGCGGCCGCGGCAAGGCCGGCGGCGTCAAGGTCGTCAAGTCGATCGACGACGTGAAGAAGGAAGCGACGCGCATCCTCGGCTCGACGCTGGTCACGCACCAGACCGGCCCGAAGGGCAAGCAGGTCAACCGGCTCTACATCGAGGAAGGCTCCGCCATCGAGAAGGAGTTCTATCTCTCGATGCTGGTCGACCGCGTCACCTCGCGCGTCGCCATCGTGGTCTCGACCGAAGGCGGCATGGACATCGAGAAGGTCGCGCACGACACGCCGGAGAAGATCGTCACCATCTCGGTCGATCCGGTCGCCAACATCTGCCCGCACCACGTGCGCCGCGTCTCGAAGGCGCTCGGCCTCGACGCCGATCTGCAGAAGCAGATGAGCGCGCTGCTCACCGGCCTCTACAAGGCGTTCACCGAGAAGGACATGAGCCTGCTCGAGATCAATCCGCTGGTCGTCACCAAGGACAAGAAGCTGCTCTGCCTCGACGCCAAGGTCGGCTTCGACGACAACGCGCTGTTCCGCCATCCCGACATCGCGCAAGCTGCGCGACGAGACCGAAGAGGACGAGAAGGAGATCGAGGCGTCGAAGTACGATCTCAACTACGTCGCGCTCGACGGCTCGATCGGCTGCATGGTCAACGGCGCCGGCCTCGCGATGGCGACCATGGACATCATCAAGCTCTACGGCATGGAGCCGGCGAACTTCCTCGACGTCGGCGGCAGCGCCAGCAAGGAAAAGGTCGCCGCGGCGTTCAAGATCATCACCTCCGATCCGAAGGTGAAGGGCATTCTGGTCAACATCTTCGGCGGCATCATGAAGTGCGACGTGATCGCCGAGGGCGTGGTCGCCGCGGTGAAGGAAGTCGGCCTGCAGGTGCCGCTGGTGGTGCGGCTCGAAGGCACCAACGTCGAGCTCGGCAAGAAGATCATCGCCGAGTCGAAGCTCAACGTCGTCGTCCGCCGACGACCTCGACGACGCCGCGCAGAAGATCGTCGCTGCAGTGAAGAAGGCGGCGTGATGGCCATCCTCATCGACAAGAACACCAAGGTCATCTGCCAGGGCTTCACCGGCAAGAACGGCACCTTCCATTCCGAGCAGGCGATCGCCTACGGCACCAAGATGGTCGGCGGCACCTCGCCGGGCAAAGGCGGCTCGACGCATCTCGGCCTGCCGGTGTTCGACACCGTCGCCGAGGCGAAGGCCAAGACCGGCGCCGACGCGTCCGTGATCTACGTGCCGCCGCCGGGCGCGGCCGACGCCATCGCCGAGGCGATCGAGGCGGAGATTCCGCTGATCGTCTGCATCACCGAGGGCATCCCGGTCGCCGACATGGTCAAGGTGAAGCGCTCGCTGTGCGGATCGAAGTCGCGGCTGATCGGGCCGAACTGCCCGGGCGTGATGACGGCCGGCGAATGCAAGATCGGCATCATGCCGGCCTCGATCTTCAAGCCCGGCAAGGTCGGCATCGTGTCGCGCTCCGGCACGCTGACCTACGAGGCGGTGTTCCAGACCTCCGCCGAAGGGCTCGGCCAGACCACGGCGCTCGGCATCGGCGGCGACCCGGTCAAGGGCATGGATTTCATCGACGGGCTGGAATTGTTCCTGGCCGACAAGCAGACCGAGGCGATCGTCATGATCGGCGAGATCGGCGGCTCGTCGGAGGAGGACGCCGCGCAATTCCTCAAGGACGAGGCCAAGAAGGGCCGCAAGAAGCCGATGGTCGGCTTCATCGCCGGCCGCACCGCGCCGCCGGGCCGCCGCATGGGTCACGCCGGCGCGATCATCGCGGGCGGCAAGGGCGACGCCGAGTCCAAAATTGCGGCAATGGAATCGGCGGGAATCAAGGTATCACCGTCGCCGGCCCGGATCGGCAAGACGCTGGTGGAAGTGCTGAAATCCTGATTCAGGTGTTTAGGCCTTTTGTAGCCTTTTAAGCGTCATAGATCTGAAGTCATACGATTCCACGCTCGGTGGTCGCGGGTTCACTTGCCTATGCGCCGCCGGACCGAGGCCAGTGCCTCGATGAAGGAAGAAATCATGTCTCGCCAAGACGCGAACGCTGCGTTCGCCCACACGTCATTTCTCTATGGCGGCAACGCCGCCTACATCGAAGACCTCCACGCCCGCTACGCGCCAATCCCAACTCGGTCGATGCCGAGTGGCAGGCGTTCTTCCAGAGCCTCAAGGACTCGAGCCAGCGACGCCGCGCGCAACGCGCAGGGCCCGTCGTGGAAGCGGCCGAACCTGCCGCATGCCGACGGCGATCTGGTCGCCGCGCTGACGGCGACTGGGGCGCGGTCGAGAAGAAGATCGGCGACAAGATCAAGGCCAAGGCGCAGGCGCAAGGGCGTCGAGTCACCTCGGCCGACGTGCTGCAGGCGACGCGCGATTCCATCCACGCGCTGATGCTGATCCGCGCCTACCGGATGCGCGGCCATTTCCACGCCAAGCTCGATCCGCTCGGGCTCGAGCCGGAGAAGAACGAGGAGGAGCTCGATCCGCGCTCCTACGGCTTCACCGACGCCGACCTGGACCGCAAGATCTTCCTCGACAAGGTGCTCGGGCTCGAGTTCGCCTCGATCCGCGAGATCGTCGCCATCCTGCGCCGCACCTACTGCCAGACGCTCGGCGTCGAGTTCATGCACATCTCCGATCCGGCGCAGAAGGCCTGGATGCAGGAGCGCATCGAGGGCCGCGACAAGGAGATCACCTTCACCCGCGAGGGCAAGCGCGCCATCCTCAACAAGCTGGTCGAGGCCGAAGGCTTCGAGAAATTCTGCGACCTGAAGTTCACCGGCACCAAGCGCTTCGGCCTCGACGGCGGCGAATCGATGATCCCGGCGCTGGAGCAGATCATCAAGCGCGGCGGCGCGCTCGGCGTCAAAGAGATCGTCATCGGCATGGCGCACCGCGGCCGGCTCAACGTGCTGGCGCAGGTGATGAGCAAGCCGCACCGCGCGATCTTCCACGAGTTCAAGGGCGGCTCGTCGTCGCCCGACGAGGTCGAAGGCTCCGGCGACGTGAAGTATCACCTCGGCGCGTCGTCCGACCGCGAGTTCGACGGCAACCAGGTGCATCTGTCGCTGACCGCGAACCCGTCGCACCTCGAGATCGTCAATCCGGTGGTGCTCGGCAAGGTGCGCGCCAAGCAGGACCAGCACGGCGCGACCCGCGAAGACCGCACCATGGTGATGCCGCTGCTGATTTCCGGCGACGCGGCGTTCGCCGGCCAGGGCGTCATCGCGGAATGCTTCGGCCTGTCCGACCTGCGCGGCCATCGCACCGGCGGCTCGGTGCATTTCATCGTCAACAACCAGATCGGCTTCACGACCTATCCGCGCTACTCGCGCTCGTCGCCCTATCCGACCGACATCGCCAAGATGATCGAGGCGCCGATCTTCCACGCCAACGGCGACGATCCGGAGGCGGTGGTGTACGCCGCCAAGGTCGCGACCGAGTTCCGGCAGAAATTCCAGAAGCCGGTCGTCATCGACATGTTCTGCTACCGGCGCTTCGGCCACAACGAAGGCGACGAGCCGGCGTTCACCCAGCCGCTGATGTACAAGAAGATCCGCTCGCATCCGTCGACGCTGGAAATCTACTCCAAGCGGCTGGTCGGCGAGGGCGTCGTCACCGAGGGCGAGGTCGAGAAGATGCGCGCCGACTGGCGCGCGCGGCTCGACGCCGAGCAGGAGGCGAGCAACGGCTACAAGGCCAACAGCGCCGACTGGCTCGACGGCCGCTGGGCCGGCATGAAGACGCGCCGGCGCGGTCGACGATCCGCGCCGCGGCGACACCGGCGTCGCGATCGAGACGCTCAAGGAGATCGGCAAGAAGATCACCGCGGTGCCGCAGGACTTCCACGTCCACCGCACCATCCAGCGCTTCCTCGATGCGCGCGCGAAGGCGATCGAGACCGGCGAGGGCATCGACTGGTCGACCGCGCGAGGCGCTGGCGTTCGGCTCGCTGCTGCTCGAAGGCCATCCGGTGCGGCTCTCCGGCCAGGACATCGAGCGCGGCACGTTCTCGCAGCGCCATTCGGTGCTGATCGACCAGGAGAACGAGGCGCGCCACACGCCGCTCAATCACCTCGGCGACAAGCAGGCGCGCTTCGAGGTCATCAACTCGATGCTCTCGGAAGAGGCCGTGCTCGGCTTCGAGTACGGCTACTCGCTCGCCGAGCCGAACGCGCTGACGCTGTGGGAGGCGCAGTTCGGCGACTTCGCCAACGGCGCGCAGGTGCTGTTCGACCAGTTCATCTCGTCGGGCGAGCGCAAGTGGCTGCGCATGTCGGGCCTCGTGTGCCTGCTGCCGCACGGCTACGAAGGGCAGGGGCCGGAGCATTCCTCGGCGCGGCTCGAGCGCTTCCTGCAGATGTGCGCCGAGGACAACATGCAGGTCGCCAACTGCTCGACGCCGGCGAACTACTTCCACATCCTGCGCCGCCAGTTGAAGCGCGAGATCCGCAAGCCGCTGATCCTGATGACGCCGAAGTCGCTGCTGCGCCACAAGCGCGCGGTGTCGCGGCTCGACGAGCTGGCGGCCGACACCACGTTCCACCGCGTGCTGTGGGACGACGCGCAGCTTCTCCCGAACGAGAAGATCAAGCTCGTCCCCGACGACAAGATCCGCCGCGTCATCCTGTGCAGCGGCAAGGTCTATTACGATCTGTACGAAGAGCGCGAGAAGCGCGGCATCGACAACATCTACATCCTGCGTGTCGAGCAGCTCTATCCGTTCCCGACCAAGGCGCTGGTCGCGGAGCTGTCGCGCTTCAAGCAGGCCGAGATCGTCTGGTGCCAGGAAGAGCCGCGCAACATGGGCGCGTGGCACTTCGTCGAGCACTATCTCGAATGGGTGCTCAACCAGATCGAGGCGAAGAACCGAGCGGCCGCGCTACGCGACGCGCCCGGCCTCGGCCTCGACCGCGGTCGGGCAGATGTCGAAGCATCTGGCGCAGTTGAAGCAATTGCTCGACGAGGCGTTGGGGTAGTTCGGCTGTCATCCCCGCGAAGCGGGCATCCAGTCATGCGCAGGCGGCACTGGATCGTCCGACTTGCGCGGACGATGACAGCGGAGAGATCAGAGGCGATTCATGGCTGAAATCCGCGTTCCCACGCTCGGCGAATCCGTCACCGAGGCGACCATCGGCAAGTGGTTCAAGAAGCCGGGCGAGGCCGTCGCGGTCGACGAGCCGCTGGTCGAGCTCGAAACCGACAAGGTGACCATCGAGGTGCCGGCGCCCGCCGCCGGCGTGCTCGTCCGAGATCGCGGCGAAGGACGGCGAGACCGTCGCGGTCGGCGCGCTGCTCGGCCAGATCAAGGAAGGCGCCGGCGCGCCCGCCGCCCAGCAAGAGCACGCCCGCGCCGACCGGCAGGCCGGACCAGAAGACCTCGACCACCGCGCCGATCAACGCGCCGACGAGGAGCCCGAGCTGCGCGTGCCGCCAAGGCCGACGCGCAGCCGGCCAGCAGCGACATGCCGGTCGCGCCGTCGGTGCGCCGGCTCGCCGCGGAAACCGGCGTCGATCCGGCCGCCGTCGCCGGCTCCGGCAAGGACGGCCGCGTCACCAAGGGCGACATGATGGCGGCGATCGAGCGCGCCGCCTCCGCGCCGACGCCGGTTGCCGCAGCCCGCCGCCGCGGTGCAGGTGCGCGCGCCGTCGCCGGCCGACGACGCCTCGCGCGAAGAGCGCGTGCAAGATGAGCCGGCTGCGCCAGACCATCGCGCGCCGCCTCAAGGACGCGCAGAACACCGCCGCCATGCTCACGACCTTCAACGAGGTCGACATGAGCGCGGTGATGGCGCTGCGCAACCAGTACAAGGACGTGTTCGAGAAGAAGCACGGCAACAAGCTCGGCTTCATGGGCTTCTTCGTGCGCGCCTGCGTGCAGGCGCTGAAGGACATTCCCGCGGTCAACGCCGAGATCGACGGCGCCGACATCATCTACAAGAACTACTATCACATCGGCATCGCGGTCGGCACCGAGAAGGGCCTGGTGGTGCCGGTGGTGCGCGACGCCGACCAGCTGTCGCTCGTCGCAGATCGAGAAGACGATCTCCGACTTCGGCCGCCGCGCCCGCGACGGCGCGCTCAAGATCGAGGAGATGCAGGGCGGCACCTTCACCATCACCAACGGCGGCGTCTACGGCTCGCTGATGTCGACGCCGATCCTCAACGCGCCGCAGTCCGGCATCCTCGGCATGCACAAGATCCAGGAGCGGCCGGTGGTGCATCGCCGGCAAGATCGAAATGCGGCCGATGATGTATCTCGCGCTGTCCTACGACCACCGCATCGTCGACGGCCGCGAGGCGGTGACGTTCCTGGTGCGGGTGAAGGAATTGCTGGAGGACCCGGCGCGGATCGTGCTGGATTTGTAATCTTTCTCCGTCATGGCCGGGCTTGTCGCGAGCGCATCCGACGTCTTGGCTGTCGATCGTTCGAAGGCGTGGATGCCCGGCATCAAGCGCCGGGCATGACGATGGCGAGAGTGACGGAGTCAATTTCCATGTCCTACGACCTCATCGTCATCGGCACCGGCCCCGGCGGCTACGTCTGCGCGATCCGCGCGGCGCAGCTCGGCCTGAAGGTCGCGGTGGTGGAGAAGCGCGGCACCCACGGCGGCACCTGCCTCAACGTCGGCTGCATCCCGTCGAAGGCGCTGCTGCACGCCTCCGAGATGTTCGAGGAGGCCGGGCACTCGTTCGCCAAGATGGGCATCGGCGTCGGCACGCCGAAGCTCGATCTGCCGACCATGCTGAAGTTCAAGGACGAGGCGGTCGACGGCAACGTCAAGGGCGTCGATTTCCTGCTCAAGAAGAACAAGATCGACTCGGTGTTCGGCACCGGCCGCATCGCCGCGCCCGGCAAGGTCGAGGTGAAGGCCGCCGACGGCAAGACGCAGACGCTGGAGACCAAGAACATCGTCATCGCCACCGGCTCGGCGGTCGCGCCGCTCAAGGGCATCGAGATCGACGGCAAGCGCATCGTCACGTCGGACCAGGCGATCGCGCTCGACAAGGTGCCGGGCCATCTGCTGGTGGTCGGCGCCGGCGTGATCGGGCTGGAGCTCGGCTCGGTGTGGCGGCGGCTCGGCGCCAAGGTGACGGTGGTCGAATTCCTCGACCGCATCCTGCCCGGCATCGACAGCGAGGTCGGCCGGCAGTCGCAGCGCCTGCTGGAAAAGCAGGGCATGGCGTTCAAGCTCGGCTCGCAAGGTCACCGGCGTCGATTCATCCGGCAAGACGCTGAAGGCCAAGGTCGAGCCGGCCAAGGGCGGCGCGGCGGAAACCATCGAGGCCGACGTGGTGCTGGTCGCGATCGGCCGCGTGCCGTTCACCGAAGGGCTCGGCCTCGAAGAGGTCGGCGTGAAGCAGGACAACCGCGGCCGCGTCATCGTCGACGCGCATTACGCGACCAACGTGCCGGGCATCTACGCCATCGGCGACGTGATCGCCGGGCCGATGCTGGCGCACAAGGCCGAGGACGAAGGCATGGCGGCCGCCGAAATCCTCGCCGGCCAGGCCGGCCACGTGAACTACGACGTGATCCCGAACGTGGTCTACACGTTCCCGGAGATCGCCTCGGTCGGCAAATCCGAGGACGAGCTGAAGGAGGCCGGCGTCGCCTACAACGCGGGAAAATTCCCGTTCACCGCCAACGGCCGCGCCAAGGCCAACCAGCAGACCGACGGCTTCGTGAAAATCCTGGCCGACGCCAAGACCGACCGCGTGCTCGGCGTCCACATCGTCGGCTCCGACGCCGGCAACATGATCGCGGAGGCCGCGGTGGCGATGGAGTTCGGCGCGTCGGCCGAGGACATCGCGCGCACCTGCCACGCGCATCCGACGCTGCCCGAGGCGGTGAAGGAAGCGGCGCTCGCGGTGGCGCAAGCGCGCGATTCATATGTGATCCGCCACTGTCACGCGTCCGAGCGGCCCATCCTTCGAGACGCGGCTACGGCCGCTCCGCAGGATGAGGGCGGAGTGAGCGTCGAATAGGGAGCACATGGCCAAGGGACACAAGGACAAGGTCGCCGTCATCACCGGCGCCGCGAGCGGCATCGGGCAGGCGTTCGCCAAGCGGCTCGCCGAGGACGGCGTGCACGTCGCCATCGCCGACCTCGGCGACGGCGCCGCGACCGTGAAGATGGTCGAGGCGGCCGGCCGCAAGGCGCATCGCCATCAAGTGCGACGTGTCCGAGCCGCAGTCGGTCACCACGATGGCCAACGAGGTGAAGAAGCAGTTCGGCCGCGCCGACATCGTGGTCAACTGCGCCGGCATCTTCCCGCAGAAGACTTTCACCGACATGACCTACGACGACTGGCGCAAGGTGATGTCGATCAATCTCGACAGCGCGTTCCTGGTGTCGTCGGCGTTCGTGCCGGGCATGATCGAGCGCAAGTGGGGCCGCATCGTCAACATGGCGTCGTCGACGCTCGGCTCGGTGGTGACCGGCTTCGCGCATTACGTCGCGAGCAAGGGCGGCATCGTCGGCTTCACGCGCGCGCTGGCGACCGACCTCGCGCCGCACGGCATCACCGTCAACGCCATCGCGCCGGGGCTGACCCGCTCGCCCGGCACGCTGGCGCGCGCGCCGCGCGCCGGCCTCAAGAGCATGGACGAGGAGTTCGAGAGCGTCGCGCAGATGCAGGCGATCAAGCGCGTCGAGGTGCCGGACGATCTGGTCGGCACGGTCTCGTTCCTGACCAGCGACGACGCCGCGTTCATCACCGGGCAGACGCTCAGCGTCGATGGAGGCCGGGTCCGCCGTTGACCGCGACGGCGGCTGAGCGCTATCGGCATCAGCCTGATGCGCCGCGCTGCTATCGCCCGCTCTGGATCCTGCTCGCGCTCGTCTTCCTGTTCGAGGCGTGGCTGTGGGAGCGCCTCAAGCCGGTCGTCGGCTGGTTCGTCGACTGGATTCCCTGGCGACGCGTTCAAGGCGCGCGCTCGCCGCCGGCATCGAGCGGCTGCCGCCGCTCGCGACGCTGCTGGTGTTCCTCGTCCCGGTCGTGCTGCTGTTTCCGATCAAGCTGCTCGGCCTGTGGCTGCTGGCGCGCGGCATCTGGCTCGGCGCCATGGCGACGCTCGGCGCTCGCCAAGGTGGTGAGCATGGGCGTCACCGCCTTCATCTTCGAGCTGACGCGGCCGAAGCTGTTGCAGCTCGCCTGGTTCCGCTGGCTCTACGAGCACATGCTGGTGTGGCTCGACTGGGCGCACGGCTGGTCGATCCGATCAAGGAGCGGATGCGGCAATGGCTGCGGATGTTCGCGCCGCAGCGCGCCGGCGCGGACGATGCGGCTGCTGCGGCGGCATCCGCCGCCGCATGCGCAGCGCACGCGGCGGCGTAGCCTCAGAACAAATGCACGGCGTGCGGCGCGAACAGCCCGATCGCCATGAAGGCGATGCCGAGCAGGCCGAGGCCGGCGGCGAGATAGCTCAGCACCATCATGCCGGTGATGACGGTCGCCGACGCCAGCACGATGCCGATCTGGAACGCGGCCGACGCCACCTCGTAGTGGTGATACTTGGCGAGCGCAGTCGTCGCGCTTGTTCTGCTCCTCGATGGCGCGCCGCGCCAGCTCGACGGTGCCTTCGCCCTTGCCGCCGGCGGCCTCCGGCTCCGAGCGGTAGCGCGCCGCGGTCTTGGTCCATTCGTCGATCTGCTTGGTCATCGCGGCCTTGCGCGGCTCCTCGACGGCGCCGGCGAGGTCGACCTTCATCTCCTCGGCCGCGACCATGCGTCAGGGTGCGGCGGATGTTCTTGGCCTGGAAGAAATTCCAGAGATTGGACGCCTCGATCTGATGAGTTGAGCGCGTTGGTCTGCGCGCTCTTGCCCAGCGTCTCGGAGAACGCGAGGAACAGCGCGATCACCGCGATCAGCAGCGCGACCCTCTTGTTGAGGCTGAGGTTGACGTCGGCCGTGGCCGCCGTCCGCCGTGGCCATGCTCGTCGTGCTTGATCTTGTGCTCGACCTCGTGCTGAACCGCGTGAACGCCGTGACTCATGGTCGATCCCTCCGTGATTCGCTTGGACGACGAATTCAACGGCGGATCGTTGCAAAAGGATGACAGTGCCGCCGTCGCCCCGGCGGCAGCTCTATCACGCCCGGGGATGGGCGCTGCGGTAGACCTCGAGCAGGCGCTCGGTATCCACCGCCGTGTAGATCTGCGTGGTCGACAGCGAAGCGTGGCCGAGCAGCTCCTGGATGGCGCGCAGGTCGCCGCCGCGCGCCAGCAGATGCGTGGCGAACGAATGCCGCAGCGCATGCGGCGTCGCCGAGTCGGGCAGGCTGAGCGCGCCGCGCAGCCGTTCCATGGCAAGCTGCACGATGCGCGGCGACAGCGGGCCGCCGCGTGGCGCCGACGAACAGCGGGCCGTCGGCGGGCAGGTCGTAGGGGCAGAGCGCGACATAGTCGGCGATCGAGCTGCGCGACCTGCGGCAGCACCGGCACCATGCGCTGCTTGTTGCCCTTGCCGGTCACGGTGATGGCGTCGCCCTTGCCGGGCGCCGGGCATGTCGCCGCGCTTGAGGCCGAGCGCCTCGGAGATGCGCAGGCCCGATGCCGTAGAGCAGCGCCAGCACGGCGGCGTCGCGCGCCAGCACCCATGGCTCGCGGTCCTCGCCGGCGCGCAGGTCGGCGTCGGCGATGCGCTTGCGCCGACGCGATCGCGAGCGGCTTCGGCAGCGTCTTCGGCACCTTCGGCGCGCGCACCGCGGCGAGCGCGCCGACCTTGCCCTTGCCGTTGCGCTCCAGGAAGCGCGCGAACGAGCGCACGCCGGCGAGCGCGCGCATCAGCGAGCGGCCGCTGATGCCGTCGGCGCGCCGCGCCGCCATGAAGGCGCGCACGTCCTGCGGCGTCAGCTTGGCGAGCTCGCGCAGCGACGGCGCGCCGCCGAGATGCTCCGGCCAGGAAGGTCAGGAACTGCCGGACGTCGCGCTCATAGGCCTCGAGCGTCTTGGCCGACATGCGCCGCTCGGCGCCGAGATGGCGCGAGCCAGCGCGCCATCTCGGCCGCGACGTCGGGCGCGCGAAGGTCAGCGGCGGTGTCTTGCTCTTGTGTCCGGCATGGCGCCGGCATCATGCTACCGGCTTCCTTCACCCTTCCTTAACCGCGCGGAATCGGCCAGACCTTTGCCATGGCCGCAACGCATTCGTCGATGTCCTGGTGCCGGTCGCGCTCGACCAGGCCTATTCCTACCGGGTGCCGGCGGGGATGGAGCTTGCGCCCGGCGACATCGTCAGCGTGCCGCTCGGCGCGCGCGTCGGCGACCGGCGTGGTCTGGGCCGACGACGTCACGATGCGGCCCGGCCTGCACAACCGGCTGAAGGACGTCGAGGACAAGCTCGACATCCCGCCGCTCAAGCCGGAGCTGCGCAAGTTCGTCGACTGGGTGTCGGGCTACACGCTGTCGCCGCGCGGCATGGTGCTGCGCATGGCGCTGCGCATGGGCGAGCATCTCGGGCCCGGCGCGCGAGAAGGTCGGCGTGCGGCTCGCCGGGCCGCAGCCGAAGCGCATGACCGCGGCGCGCAACCGCGTGCTGGCAGCTGCTCGCCGACGGCATGGTGCGCGCCAAGAGCGAAGCCGCGCACGAGGCCGGCGTGTCGGCCGGCGTGATCAACGGGCTGATCGACGAAGGCGCGCTGGAGACCGTGGTGCTGCCGCCGGAGCCGGTGGCGCGGCCGCCCGATCCCGATCACGCCGTGCCGGAGTTCACCGACGCGCAGCGCGCCGCGCGCCGATGCGCTGCGCGCGAGCGTGGCGAAGGGCGGCTTCGCGCGTGACGCTGATCGACGGCGTCACCGGCTCGGGCAAGACCGAGGTCTATTTCGAGGCGGTGGCCGAGACGATGCGGCGCAAGGCCAGCAGGTGCTGATCCTGATGCCGGAGATCGCGCTCACCGCGCAGTTCCTCGATCGCTTCGCGGAGCGCTTCGGCGTGCGGCCGGCGGAATGGCATTCGCAGCTCGCGCCGCGCAAGCGCGCGCGCACCTGGACGGCGGTGGCGGCGGGCGAGGTGCCGGTCGTGGTCGGCGCGCGCTCGGCGCTGTTCCTGCCCTACGCCGATCTCGGCCTGATCGTCGTCGATGAGGAGCACGACCCGGCCTACAAGCAGGAGGACGGCGTGCGCTATCACGCCCGCGACATGGCGGTGGTGCGCGCGCGCGAGCAGAAAATCCCGATCGTGCTCGCCTCGGCGACGCCGTCGGTCGAGACCGAGGTGAACGCGCGGCGCGGCCGCTACGCGCATCTGCATCTGCCGGAGCGGTTCGGCGGCCAGCATCTGCCGTCGGTCGAGGCGATCGACCTGCGCCGCGAAGGCCCGCCGCGCGGCCGCTTCATCTCGCCGCGGCTTGCCGAGGCGGTGAAGATCGCGCTGGAGCGCGGCGAGCAGGCGCTGCTGTTCCTCAACCGCCGCGGCTTTGCGCCGCTGACGCTGTGCAACGCCTGCGGCCATCGCCTGGCGTGCCAGAACTGCGACGCCTGGCTGGTCGATCACCGCTTCAAGCGGCGGCTGGTCTGCCATCACTGCGGCTTCTCGATGCCGCCGCCGGAGAAGTGCCCGAAGTGCGGCGACCGAGGACAGCTTCGTCGCGGTCGGGCCGGGCGTCGAGCGGCTGGAGCAGGAGGCGGCCGAGCTGTTTCCCGACAAGCGCATCCTGGTGCTGTCCAGCGATCTCGTGGAATCGATGGAGCGGCTGCGGCAGGAGCTCGACGACGTGGCGCAGGGCCGCTTCGACATCGTCATCGGCACGCAGCTCGTCGCCAAGGGCCATCATTTCCCCAAGCTCAATCTGGTCGGCATCGTCGACGCCGATCTCGGCCTGGCGAACGGCGATCCGCGCGCCGCCGAGCGCACGTTCCAGCTGCTGCATCAGGTGGTCGGCCGCGCCGGCCGCGAGGAGGGCCGCGGCTACGGCTTTCTGCAGACGCACCAGCCCGAGCATCCGGTGATGCGCGCGCTGATCGCGCAGGACCGCGAGGCGTTCTACAGCGCCGAGATCGAGGTGCGCGAGAAGACCGGCTATCCGCCGTTCGGCCGGCTCGCGAGCCTGCTCATCTCCGGCGGCGACAAGCACGCCACCGAGGCGTATCGCGCGCAAGCTCGCGGCGATCTCGCCGCTCGACGAGAGCGTGCGCGTGCTCGGTCCCGCCGAAGCGCCGCTCGCCGTGGTGCGCGGCCGCTATCGCTTCCGGCTGCTGGTGAAGGCGCCGCGCAACTACGATCTCTCGGCCTATCTGCGCGAATGGCTCGCCGCAGCGCCGAAGGCCAAGGGCACGCTCAAGCTCGAAGTCGACGTCGATCCGCAGAGCTTTTTTGAACGCTCAATGAAACGGCCCCGGACTTGCCGGGGCCGTTTTCGGTATCCGCTGCGACTTAGTAGCAGACGCGATTTCTGGTGATCACCACGCGCCCACTGGGCGTCACTTGGCGCTCACGCACGATCCGGCAGCGGTCTGACGCATACGCATAATCGGGAGCATACGCATAGTGTTCGCGCCAGTTCGGATCGCCCCAACCGAATCGGGGGCCGACACCCACGCCAACCGGGCCGACTTGCACGCCCACGCCGCTCGGATCAGCGCCCGCCCAGAACTGCGCCGACGCCGGGACCGCCGTTGCGGCCAGCGCCGTCACCGCGGCCGCAGCGATGAGAAATTTCTTCATAGCGTCCTCCTAAACTCTCCCATCGAAACAACGCCTCAGCCCGGCCGGTGTTTCGCACTTTTCTGCAGGGGAACAATGTTCCATGCCCGCATTTGCGGCGGGTTGGTGGCGAGGGCACGCTCAAGTTCAAGGTGAATGTCGACCCGCAGAGTTTTATTCTAGGTCTAGTCGATCAATTCATCAGCGCGGACAATCAATGATTGCGGCAATTCCAATGCAAAGGCCTTTGCAGTTTTGAGATTGACGACGAGCTCAAGCCGGGTGGGCTGCTGCATGGGCAGATCGCCCGGTTTCTCACCCTTGATGATCCGGTCCACATAGCTGGCGGCCGTCTTGACCATAGTCAGCACATTGGGACCATAGGACATGAGCCCGCCCTCAACGACGAAATCACGCCAGCCGTACATTGTCGGCATGCGATGCCGTGCCGCCGTTTCGATGATGTTCCGTCGATAAAACTCGGCGAAGCCGTGAGTGAACACGATGACGCCGCCCGCACGCTCCTGCACCGCCGCAGCGAAAGCCTGCTCCAGCTCGCTCGGCTGACTCGCGGTCAGTCGCTGCAGTTTGACGCCGATCGTGCGCGCCGCAGCTTCCGTCTGTTCAAGCTCGAACTTGGTCGAGGGTTCACCCGGATTGTAGAGCGCTGCGAAGTTGGAATGGGCTCGAATAGATCTGGCGCAACAGCTCCAAGCGCTTCGCGGCCAGGTCGGTCGACATATACGAGAATCCCGTAACGTTGCCGCCGGGGCGCGCCAGATTTGAAACGAGGCCCATCCCGATCGGATCGCCGCTGAACGTCGTCACGATAGGAATTGTGGCGGTTGTCTGCCTTGCGGCCCACGTCGCCGGTCCGAGCGCGATCATCACATCGATCTTGCTTGCGGCTAATTCCGCGGCCAAGGCAGGCAATCGATTGAGTTGGCCGTCAGCCCAGCGGTGAATAGTGACGAGGTTTCGGCCTTCGACGTAGCCGAGCTCACGCAGCGATTCGGTAAACTCAGCCACACGCGAATATCTTGCGTCGAAGTAGTTCAGGATGCCGACTCTGGCGATCCGGCCCTGCTGCTGCGCTCGCACTCCGAATGGACACGCAATAGCCGCGCCACCAACAAGGGCGATAAATTCGCGGCGCCTCATTTGCCTGCTCCTTGTGCAAGCGCAGCTTATCAAGCGGGGTGGCATCGCCGCCATTGCCAGTCGCGACGCCAAATCAACACCTCGATCCGGGTTCACGCGCGGCCTGCGATTGCCTACCATCGGCTTGGCTCGGCATTCGTCAGGCGCCGGAGAGCGCTGCCGAAGCTCATCGCCAACAGGGAGGGAAGTTCGATGCCGCTCCTTTCGCGTATCGCCGCGCTGGCCTTGCTGGGGCTTGGCGCCGCGCTCTCGGCTATGCCGGCTGTGGCGCAGTCCACCGTGTCGAAGCCGCTCAAGTTCATCGTGCCGTTCGGCCCCGGCGGATCGGGCGACACCATCGCGCGCTTGATCGGGCAGCACTTGTCGGAGCGGACCGGCCAGACGGTGGTGGTGGAGAATCGCATGGGCGCCGGCGGCAACATCGGCGCGGACGCGGTGGCGAAGTCCGAGCCGGACGGCGCCACGCTGCTGATGGCGGCGAACTATCTCGCGATGTCGCCGAGCCTCTACACCAAGATGAGCTACGATCCGATGAAGGATCTGACGCCGGTCACGATGGTCGGCGACGTGCCGATGGTCGTGGTGGTCAATCTGGCGGTGCCGGCGCAGTCCATCGCCGAGCTGGTCAAGCTGGCGAAGGCCAAGCCCGGCGAGCTCGCCTACGCGACGCCGGGTCACGGCACCTCCACGCATCTCGCCAGCGAGCTGTTCAAGCAGCAGGCCGGGATCGACATGCGGCACGTGCCCTACCGGGCCAATCCGCTGGCGATGAACGACGTCATCGGCGGGCAGGTCCCGGTGTTCATGGACCTGGTGACGACCGGCGCGCCGCACGTGCGCGGCGGCAAGGTGCGCGGGCTGGCGACGACGGGCGCCAAGCGCTCCGCGGTGCTGCCCGAGTTGCCGACCATGATCGAGGCCGGCGTGCCGGACTTCGACGTCACCACGTGGATCGCGGTGTTCGCCTCTGGCGGCACGCCGCGCGATACGGCTGCGCGGCTTCACAAGGAGATCGCCGCCATCCTGGCCATACCCGCGGTCAAGGAGCGGCTCGCCACGTTCGGCGTCGAGATTTCGGGCGAAGGGCCGGACCGGCTCGGCGCGATTCTGAAGTCGGACACCGAGAAATGGGGCGCGGTGGTCCGCAAGGCGGGGATCGGGCGGCTGGATTAGAGCATGATCCCGAAAAGTGGGAACCGGTTTTCGGAAAGATCATGCTCAAATAAAAGCCGCTGCCGCGCCGTCGCTATCGGACGGAGAATGCCAACCCGGTCGCGGGCGATACCAATCTATTTCCCGATGTTGATGATCTGCACGCGGCGATTCTCCGCAGCCTCCGGATTTTGCCGGTTGAGCAATTGCTCCTCGCCCAGGCCGACGGCCTCGATGCGCGCTCCAGGGATGCCGAACGGATTGAGCAGTGCCCAGCGAATGGCGTCTGCGCGCTGCTGGCTGAGCTTGAGGTTGTACTTCCGATCACCTTTGGCATCGGTGTGCCCGACGATCATGAAGCGGTAGCCCTGCAGATACGGATGATACAGGGCGTCCGCCATCAGGCCGACCGCCCGGAACGACTCCGGCCGTATCCTTGCCGAATTGAAGTCGAACTGCACCGCGATTGTGATTTGCGCCTGCTTCTCAAGCTGATCGGTCAGCGGTGCGCGGTTCACCCGGTTGGTGCGCGACGGATCGTTGACAGCGTGCTCGGCAAGCTGCCGCAAACGCGATGCATTGATCACCGCACCGGTGGATTCGATGCCTTGCAGGCTGTCGATCAGGTTCGTCGAGGAGAGCTGGATTGGCGCCCGGCTGGAAGAGGGAGCGAGTCCAACCTCGTAGCCGGCGTCGGCAACGGCCTGCTGACACGGCGCGCTGATGTTGCGTTTCGCCTTGTAGAAACATTCCATGAGGTTGCCGTCGCCGGTCTGAATCCCCGTGCACATCCTTCTGATATCGGCATCGCAAACGCGCGGCACCGCCACCCTCGCCGCGGCGCGCCGCTGTAGCAGGGTCCGCGTATTGCTCAGGCTCGCCTGACAGCTACCGGAGACGCTGGCCCGATGCTGGTCGAGGCATTGTTGAATCCTGCCTCCCCCAAGATGCACATTTTTGCAGAACTTTGCGATGTCGTGGCCACAGCTCTGCGCCAGTTGGTCGATGGCTTCGGCGTAGCCGATGGTTTGAGCGGTTGCTCGCCCGTTGCATAGCAGCAGCAGGGCGACGACAGTCGAGGCTATCAGCCGTGGTGCATTCATTGTTTGTCCCCGTTTGGCTTGCATGAGGTAAACGACTGCCCGCCGCTACTGCGGCTTCAGCCCCGCGATCTTCACCACCTCCTGCCACCACTTGGCTTCCTTGGCGGCGAAGGCCTTGGCTTCCTCCGGCGTGCTGAAGAGGAGCCGCGCGCCGGCGTCGAGGAAGCGCTTCTGCAGCGCGGTGTCGTTGGCGAATTCCTTTTGCGCCGCGGAGAGCCTGTCGACGATTGCGCGCGGCGTCGCGGTCGGCAGCACGTAAGCGGACCATGACGTCACCACGAAATCCTTGATGCCCGCCTCGGCCATGGTCGGCACGTTCGGCATGGTCGGCCAGCGCTGCCCGGAGGTGACGGCGAGCGCGCGCATGTTGCCGGATTCGATCTGCGAGATGTACGAAGCGAGATTGTCGACCGCGAAGTCGACGTCGCCCGACAGCATCGCCGGAATGGTCTGCGCCGCGCCCTTGAACGGCACGTGCACCGCGTTGACGCCGGTGCGCGCTTCGAACAGCACGCCGGACAGGTGCGGCGAGGTGCCGGGGCCGGGACTGCCGATCGAGATTCCCTTCGGCCGCGCCTTCGCCCAGGCGATGAACTCGGCAATCGTTGTCGCCGGACAGTGCTTCGCCGCCACCACCGCGACGTTCGGCAGCTCGTAGGTCAGCGCCGCCGGAATCAGATCCTTCTCGGCGTTGAACGGCATGTTGGCGATCAGATACTGGTTGATCGCGAAATGACCGATGGTCGCGCAGCCGATCGTGTGGCCGTCGGGCGACGCTCTTCGCGACCTGGTCGATGCCGATGTTGCCCGACGCGCCCGGACGATTTTCGACCGTGAACGATTGGCCGAACTTCTCCTTCAGCTTTTCGGCCAGGATGCGGAACAGCACGTCGGTCGAGCCGCCGGCCGGATACGGCACGATCATGCGGACATTCTGGCTCGGCCAGTTGCCCTGCGCGAAAGCGGGCGCGGCGGAGAATGCGGCTCCCGCGGCGGCGGTGCGGAGCAGGCTGCGGCGGGTGAGCACGGGCATCGGCTAGGTCCTCCCGGTATTTGCGGCAAGCCTAACAAGAGTTTCGCGGCCGGGCCATCGTCCCGGCGCCTGCAGTGCGGCTTACTGCGGCCGCTGAAACGGCACGAAGCGCACCGCGGTGGCGGCGCGCATCGTCGTCTTGTCCGGCGCGACCTTGTCGACCACCATGAGAAGCTGCACCGAACCGGGCGCTCCGATCGGCATGACGAGCTTGCCGCCGACCTTGAGCTGTTCGAGCAGCGGCGGCGGGATTTCGACGAGCGCGGCGGTGACGATGATGACGTCGAACGGCCCGCACTCCGGCCAGCCCTGATAGCCGTCGCCGAGCCGCACCTCGACGTTATTGTAGCCGAGCTCGCGCAGCACCAGCGCCGACCTGACGGCGAGCGGCTGCACGATCTCGACGGTGCACACCTTGCGGGTGAGCTGCGCCAGGATCGCGGCCTGGTAGCCGGAGCCGGTGCCGATTTCGAGCGCGACGCCGTCCGCCGGCACGGCGGCAAGCTCGGTCATCAGCGCGACGATGTAGGGCTGCGAGATGGTCGAGCTGTGCCCGATCGGGATCGGCCGGTCCATGTAGCCGACCGCGCAGTTGCCATCGGGAATGAAACGGTGGCGCAAGGTCCGGCCCATCGACCTCCAGCACCTTGTCCGACATGCCGGACGGCAGCGCCTTCGGATCGGATCGCGCATGAGCGCGGACAAAATCGACCATGACGGAGCGTTCGCGCGCGCAGTCCGCCTCCTGGGCGGACGCGCTCGACGCCGCGAGCAAGCGAGACTCAGCAGCAAAGCGTCATCGACAGTCGCCTGCTCGATCGTCATTCCGCGCGAGCGTAGCGAGCGAACCCGGAATCCATAACCGCCACCGGTTCGACCGGGTCGCGCTGCGCCTCCGGAATGACAGACTCTATATCAACAATTCAATCAAAAACGGCCCGTTCCGCTTGAACGACTGCGTCATAAGGTCGGCGCAGGCCTCCAGCGTGTCGGCCTGCGCAGCCTCGACGCCGAGGCTTTGCGCGAGCTTGACCCAGCCGATGTCGGGATTGCCGAGGTCGAGCATGTTCATCGCGGTGGGGCCGGGATTGGCGCCGACCGAGAAAAATTCGCCGATCAGGATCTGATACTTGCGGTTGGAGAGGATGACGGTGGTTACCGGCAGCTTCTCGCGCGCCTGCGTCCACAAGCCCTGCACGGTGTACATCGCCGAGCCGTCGGCCTGCAGAGCGAGCACGCGGCGGTCGCTCGCGCCCATCGCCTTGAGTCCGATCGCCGAGCCGACCGCGAGCGGAATGCCGGCGCCGATCGCGCCGCCCATGATCTGCAGCCAGTCGTGCGGCGCGGCGGCGTGCGTGTTGCGGAAGAAGCCGCGGCCGTAGCTCACCAATTCGTCGACGATGACAGCGCCTTCCGGCAGCACCGCGGCGATGCAGGTGGCGAGATCTTCCGGCGTCGGCTTGCCCTTCACGATGGAAGGCTTCGGCCCGTTGCTGGGGATTGTCGGCTGGCGGCGCGCCGAGTTCGTCCACCAGCGCCTGCAGCGCGGCTTCCGCGTTCTGCTCGAAGCGGCTGAGCACGTGACACTCCGCGCCTTCCTTGTATTGCCGGCTCGGCTTGCCCGGATAGGCGAAGAAGCCGACCGGCGGCACGGCGTTGACCAGGATGAGATGATCGAACGGCGCCAGCGCCTTCACGGCGGCATCGCTTGGATACGGCACGCGCTCCAGCGGCAGGCGGCCCTGGCCGCGTTCGGTGCGGGCGTTGGAGAGCTCGGTCATCAGCTTGGCGCCGGTCGTCGCGGCGATGCGCCAGGCGAGTTGCTGCGAGCGCTGATGCACCGCTTCGCCGCCGAGCAGCAGCAGCACGTTTTTCTTCTCGCGCAGAATGCGCGCGGCCTGCTTCACCGCGTGCGGATCGACGGCCGGCGCAATCGGAACCGGAAGCGGCGCGCCGACCACGCCGCCGTCGTCCCACGACGCGTCGCTCGGCAGGATCAGCGTGGCGATGCCGCCGGGCGGCATGCGCGCCGCCTGCACCGCCGCTGCGGCGTCCTCGCCGACGCGGTTCGACGACAGCACGGTGCGCACGAAGGTCGAGACCGGCCGCGCCCAGCCTTCGGCGTCGGCGGTGAGCGGCGCGTCGAGCGGGCGGTGATAGGTCGCCTGGTCGCCGACCACGTTGACGATGCCGGAGCGGGCGCGCCGCGCGTTGTGCAGGTTCGAGAGGCCGTTCGCCAAACCGGGTCCGCAGTGCAGCAGCGTCGCGGCCGGCTTGCCGGTGATGCGGTAGTAGCCGTCCGCCGCGCCGGTGACGACGTTCTCCTGCAGGCAGAGCACGCAGCGCATGCCGGCGATGCGGTCGAGCGCCGCGACGAAATGCATCTCGCTGGTGCCGGGATTGGCGAAGCAGGTGTCGACGCCGCACTTGAGCAGCGTGTGGACCAGGCTTTCGGCTCCGTTCATTCGCATTCTCCGGCGCGAACTACTAGCGTAGTGGCGTCCGCTCCCGCGGCGCGAAGATCACGCAGGCGGCGGCGGCGAAGATCAGCGCGAATCCGATGATCTCGGCGGTGTCCGGCCGCTCGCCGAGCAGCACGGCGGCGCTGACGACGCCGATCACCGGCACCGCCAAGCGTGCCGAGCGACGCGGCCGCGGCCGGCAGAATCCCGGCGATGCGGAACCACCAGACATAGGCGAGGCCGGTCCCGACGATGCCGCTGAAGATCACGGCCAGCGTGGAGCGCAGCGACACCGGCTCGAACGTGGGCCAGCCCTGGAAGAATCGGAAACAGAATCGCCATCGCGACCGCGGCGAAGATCACCTGCCAGGTGGTGATGGCAAGGGCGCTCGGCAGTTTTACGAGCTTGAGATAGATCGTCGCGACCGCCCACGTCATCGCGCAGGCGAGCGACAGCGACAGCCCGATCAGCGCCTCCGATCCCAGCACCGGATAGACCAGAACGCCGAGCCCGGCGACGCACAGCGCCAGCCCGACGATGGCGTTGCGGTTGAGCTTTTCGCCCAGCACCAGCCAGCCCAGCAGGCTCGCCCACACCGGAAACGAATAGGTCACAACGGCGACGCGGCCCGTGCTCGCGGTGAGCTGCGCGAAGGTGCTGAACAGTCCGAACGCGACGATGTTGAGCGACGCTCGACACCATGATGTGCCAGCGGATCGCCCCGCGCGGCACCGCGAGCGACAGGCCCTGCGCCTTGACCAGGATGAAGAGGAACACCGCGCTGATGGTGAAGCCGATCGCCCGGTAGCCCCACGGCGAAAGCTCCTCGAGTCCGATCTTGATGGCCGGCCAGTTGGTGCCCCACGCGAACGCCAGCAGCACGAGCAGGAACTTGGCTCGCGCTGCGTCGTCCGGTGCTGGTCTGGGGCTCACGAGGAAACCTTATGCGCGGCCGGTCGCCTGCTTGCGCGGTTGCAGCAGCACGCAGGCCGACGCGGCGAAGATCAGAGCAAATCCGACGATGTCGGCGACGGTCAGCCGCTCGCCCAGCAGGATCACGGAGCCGATCACGCCGACCACCGGATTGGCGAGCGTGCCGAGCGATGCGGTCGCGGTCGAGACCTTGCCGATGATGTTGTACCAGATGAAATACGCGAACGCGGTGCCGAAGAATCCGGAATAGAACACGCCGGCCCAGGTGCGCCACTGCAGCGGCTCGAACGCCGGTGGACCTTTGACGATCAGGTAGCCGATGCCGAATACCACGACGCCGACCGCGATCTGCCACATGGTGATGGCCAGCAGGTCGCCCTCGATGCGGATCGCCTTCATGTAGATGGTGCCGGCCGCCCAGCTCAGCGCGCAGAGAAACGCGAGGATCAATCCGGTCGGCTCCTGCAGCGACGTCGCGGCGACCGGATAGACCAGCACCGCGAGTCCCGCGATGCAGAGCGCGAGACCGGCCGCGACCCAGGCGTTCGGGCGCTCGCGCAGGATCATCCACGCCAGGATGCTGGCCCAGATCGGCATCGAATAGTTGATGATGATCACGCGCGTGGTGGCCGTGCTCAGTTGCGCGAAGGTGCCCAACAGGCCGAACGCCACCACGTTGAGCATTCCCGCGATGAAGACGTGAATCCAGTTGCGGGCGTTGCGACCCGATGGAATGTGGAAGCTGCGGCCCTGAAGCTTGAGCAGCACGGCCAGCGTCGCGGCGCCGATGCAGTAACCGAAGAAACGCGTCGACCACGGTGTCAGCTCGTCGAGCGCGATGCGCAACGCCGGCCAGCTCAGGCCCCAGCAGAACGCCAACAGGACAAGCAACAGCTTGCCCTTGGTGGCTTCGTCCATTCCTGACGCTGGAGGCACCGGCCTGCCTTTCGATCCGGCCTCAGCGTGAGGCCGGGCAATTGGGCGGCTGTTGTAACGCGGATCGTCTGCCTGACACCGCTATGAACAACATGACTGGCATGCGCCGTTCAAGTCACGAGCTTCAGTCCGACGATGCCGGCGACGATCAGGCCGATCGAGGCGAGCCGTGCCGCGGTCGCGGGCTCGCCGAACAGATAAATGCCGAGCGCCGCTGTTCCGACCGCGCCGATCCCGGTCCAGACCGCGTAGGCGGTGCCGACCGGCAGCGTTTTGAGGGCGAGGCCGAGCAGCGCGAGGCTGACCACCATCGCAGCGACGGTCAGCAGCGACGGAACAAGGCGCGAAAAGCCTTCGGTGTATTTCAGCCCGATGGCCCAGCCGATCTCGAACAGGCCTGCAAAGAAAAGATAAATCCACGCCATCTCCATCTCCGTCTCCATCGCATTCAAACATGGTGAGAGATATGTGCCCGCAAGGTCAGCAGGAAGCCCAATGCCGTCAGCGTAACGCCGCACACAACGACCGGCAGGAACAGCGTCCAGGGCAACCCGGTCAAGTCCCAGAACGCGCCGGACATCACCGGAACGATGACCGCGATGGTGTAGCTGATGGTGAACATGCCGCCGGCCATGCGATGCACCTCGCCCGGCGGACTCAGCGCGGCGGCAGCGCGAAAGTGAGGACGAACGTGAACGCGAGCGAGAAGCCGACCAGCGTTCCGCCGGCGACGATCCACCAGCCGTGGCCGAAGATGATGCCGAGCACCCCGGCGAGCGGCAGCGGGCCGAACACCAGATAAGGCCAGGCGCGCAGCTTGATACGTTCGGCGATGCCGAGCAGCAGGAACGACGCGACGAGCTGCGATCCGTTGGTCCAGCCGAGCGTGGCCGCGATCCAGGCGCCTTCGCCGCGGCTGTTGAGGAAGTCGGCGAGGAAGCCGTTCACCGCATAGTACAGCGCGTTGTTGCTGCCGAACGTCAGCGCGAGCAGCCAGAGCACAGGGCTCTTCCAGTCCGGCCACCAGCGCGGCATTTCGCGGGCTTCGTCCTGTGATTCGGGCTGCTCGCGCGGCGCGATCGCGAGATAGAGCAGCGCAGCGACGACCACCGGCACGGTCCAGATCAGAAAGTCGAGCCGCCAGCTTTGCCCGACCGCGGGGAGCACGAGCGGAATGGTCAGCGCGGGGCCGGCTGCGACACCCACCATCAGTCCGTTGGTTGAAACCGCGGAGCCGAGCGCGATGCGGTCCGGCAGCCAGTGACGCACCAGCGTCGGCAGCGCGGGCTGCATGATGGCGATGCCGAAGCCCATCGCAATGGTTGCGGCATACAAGGACCAGATGCTGTAAGCGCCGGCCCGTGCGGCCGCGGCGATTGCGATCACGAACAGGCCGGCGGTGGCGATGCGCACCGCGCTCCAGCGCGCGATCAGCAGCGCGCCCGGCACGGCGGCGAGCGCGAACATGAAGAGCGGCAGCCCGACCAGCAGCCCGACCTGCGTCTCCGTCATGTGCAGGTCGTCGTGGATCAGCGGGATGACCGGCGGCACCGCCAGGATGGTGACGCGCATGCCGAGGCCTGCGAACCACAGCAGGGCAAGCGCGATCATGAGGCTCGGCGCGGAACGGCCGGCGGATTGGGAGGCTGCATCAGCGTGGCAGCACGCAGGGAATGACCTGCCGTCCATGCCGCCGATAGATTCGAAAATCTGTGTCCGTAGTAAGCAATACGGGATCGTTCAACGTCTCGGTCATACGGACGAGGCAGGCATCGGCGAAGCTGATTGGCACGTCGGCATATTTGTCCAGAAGCTTGAGGACGGCCTTCATGTCGTCCGGGAATTGAAATGTGCAGACCAGAGCACCTCGGCGAATTAGAGCGGCGAGGCTCTCGGTTCCGCGCGTGCCAAGCAGATGGAAAGCTTCCGACAGGGCCGCCTCGCAAGTGAGCCAGGGTGGGGGCAGACGCGGCGCCTCGCGGGCGGCCCAGCGATGATTGGCATCGCGGTGACTGAGCAGCGCGACGATAAAACCCGCGTCAACGAGCGCGTTTTTCGCCATAGCCCATCGACTTCAGGTACTTCTTTTTTCGAGTGCTCAGGTCAGAGGGCAGCCCATCGACCGATCCGATAAGGTCGGCGATGCCGTCGAGCGCGGCTGCCTGAGCGCGACCTGGTTGCGATCCTCGGCTCAATCGGTCGCGCACAACGTCGGATTTCGACAGCTTGCGGCGGCGAGACTCGGTTTCGATCTGCGCCACCAGCGCTTCCGGCAATCGCACAGTCAAGGTTTTCATCGCGTTTATGTATTACATAACCGTCAAATACGCAATACAGCCAGAACCGACCCGCGCCGTCTTGCCTCTTGTTCATCCCGGTTTTGCCGACGACAATCGCAGCCGAAACAGGAGACCACGCCGTGAGCCAGGGACAATCGACCGCCAACCGCATGCTGCCGACCGACCGCATCGCCTATTCGGCGATCACCGAGCGGCCTCCGCTGAAACTTCCCGGCGGCGCGCGCATGGCGGTGTGGGTCATCGTCAATGTCGAGGAGTGGGACCCGAAGGACGTGATGCCGCGCACCGTGCTGACCCCGCCGGCCGGCGGCGCGCCGTCGCCCGACATCCCGAACTGGTGCTGGCACGAATACGGCAACCGCGTCGGCTTCTGGCGCTTCGTGAAGGTGTTCGACGAATTCCAGATTCCCGGCGTGCTGGCGATCAACGGCTGCGCCATCGAGGCGTTTCCGCCGATCGTCAAGGCGGCGCTGGACCGCAAGTGGGAGTTCATCGGCCACGGCTTCACCCAGCGCAACATGCAGAAGGTGCCGGACGAGAAGGCCGACATTCAGATGACCACGAAGGCGATCACGAAGGCGACCGGCAAGCCGCCGCGCGGCTGGCTGGGGCCTGGCCTCACCGAGACCTGGGAGACGCCGGACCTCCTGAAAGAAGACGGCTACGACTACGTCGCCGACTGGGTGCTCGACGACCAGCCGGTGTGGCTGAAGACGCGCACCAAGCCGATCGTCAACATCCCCTACACGCAGGAATGCAACGACGTCGCGATGATGCTGATCCAGCACCACAAGGCATCGGAATATTACGACCGCGCCGTCGATCAGTTCGATCAGATTTACGCCGACGCCGAAGACAGCGCGCGGGTCATGGCGATCGTGGTGCACCCGTACATCATGGGCGCGCCGCACCGGCTGAAATATTTCCGCAACGTCTTCGCGCACATCAAGAAGAAGCCGGACGTCGCGTTCATGACCGGAGAGCAGATTTTCGACTGGTACACGAAGGTCGGCCCCAAGGCGCCGTAGCTCCACTGCGTCAGTTCGAGCGGCACACCGGCCTGTAGTTGCCGCAAGTGACGCCCATCGGCCCCCGCGTCACTCCGCTTTGATGGCGGCGAACCTCACCACCTTGGCCCATTTCTCGGATTCGGCTGCGATGTAAGCACCGAACTCCGCGGCGGTAAGGACCATTGGGATGGTGCCGACGTCGAGCAAGCCGCGTCTTGATGGCTGGGTCTGCCAGCGCGTCGTTGATGTCGCGGTTGAGCCGCGTGATGATCTCCGGCGGCGTCCCTTTTGGTACGCCGACTCCCGTCCAGGTTCTCGCCTCGTATCCGGAAAGCGTCTCGCCAATGCTCGGCACGCCCGGCAGCATGTCAAATCGCTGGGCGCCCGCCACCGCGATCGCCTTGAGCTTGCCGGCGCGGATCTGCGGCAGCGACGTCACCATCACGTCGAATCCGACTTGCACCTGTCCGGCGAGCAGATCGGTGATCATCAGCGCGCTGCCGCGATAGGGCACGTGCGTCATGTTGACGTCAGCCATCATCTTGAACAGCTCGCCCGCGAGATGCGAGGCGGAGCCGGTACCAAACGAGGCCATCGTGACCTTGCCCGGATTGGCCTTGGCGAGAGCGATCAGCTCCGTAACGGTGTTGGCGGGCACTGCCGGATTGGCGACCAGCACCATCGGGTAGGCGACAACTCCGGCAACCGGTGCGATGTCGCGCTGCAGGTCGAACGGCAGCTTGCTGAAGATGTGTGTGTTGACGACCGACGAAGCCCCGAAGAACAGCAGCGTGTAGCCGTCGGGTGCCGAATTGACCACCGCCTGAACGGCGATGTTGGTGCTGGCGCCGGGCCGACTTTCGACGATGATCTGCTGACCGAGCCGCTTCGACAGCCACGGTTCGAGCGTTCGAGCCACGGTGTCGGCGCCGCCGCCGGGTGGAAAGCCGATGATCCACCGCAACGGCCGCGACGGATAAGCTTGCGCCTGCGCGACGCCAGCGCCGGCCAGCGAAGCGGTCGCCGCCGCCAATTGCAAAAACGTGCGACGCAGAAGTTTCATGGCGTTCCTCCCCAGAAAGGCCCGCGATGTTCGGTAACGCTACACGCCGGCCTGCATGCACGGAAGCAGCATTAGTGCCGTTGATGGGTGGCAGGCGAACTTGGTCGGGGCGTCTTTGCGCCTGCTTGCCGTCTTGAAGTTACCCCCAGCCCAGGCGCATGCTTTCCGCGTTCTCCGGCAACGACCGGAGTGCGAGGAAACGTCATGGGGTGACAATGATCAAGCACATGGCAATCAAGCACGCGGCAATTGCCGTGGTGTCCGCGCTGTTGGCGGCCACTTCGGCGCAGGCTCAGGCTCCGACCTGGACAGTGCCGACCGAAAAGGAGCGCTGCCCATCGAAGTGGGGCGCCACCGACGAGCGCGGCTCGGCCAATCATCAGAAGCCGGCCGCGGTTCTCAACGCGGCAAAGCTGATCAAGAGCGGCGAGGTGATCGAGCTCGCGCACGTGCTCGGTCCCAGCATGGCGTTCTTCG
Source organism: uncultured Alphaproteobacteria bacterium (assembly GCA_963838595.1). GTDB lineage: Bacteria > Pseudomonadota > Alphaproteobacteria > Rhizobiales > Xanthobacteraceae > Z2-YC6860. The sequence continues at coordinate 44,938 of CAWIRP010000028.1, read as the reverse complement.
GAACGCGGCGTTTCGACGTGCATCCGAAACGCACGTTCATGAACCAGTTCTCCAACATGCGCGGCAGCAACGAAGAGATCATCATCACGGAGCTCGGGCAGGTCGGTACGCAGTTCGACGGCTTCGCGCACCAGACCCACCTGAACTCCTGGTACAATTGCTACAAGGTCGATGAAAACATAACCCGCAGCGGCTTCACCAAGCTCGGCGTCCACAACGTCGGCGCGCTGATGACGCGCGGCGTGATGATCGACGTCGCCGGCTTCAAGGGCGTCGAGATGCTCGGCGACAATTACGAGATCACCGTCGCGGACCTCGAAGGCGCGCTGAAGAAGCAGAACATGACGTTGCAGCCGGGCGATGCCGTCATCATCAACACCGGCTGGGGCAAGCTGTACGGCAAGGACAACGGCCGCTACGTCAAGACCTGCCCCGGCATCGGGGTTGCGGCCGCGCTCTGGCTCGCCGGCAAGGACCCGATGCTGCTCGGCGCCGACAACTGGCCGGTCGAGGTGTCGCCCAACCCGGACAAGCAGCTCTCGCTGCCGGTCCACCAGATCGCGCTGGTGGTGAACGGCATCCACCTCCTGGAGAACATGAAGCTCGACGAACTCGCGGCGAAGAATGTCTACGAGTTCGCCTTCATCATGCAGCCCCTGAAGATCCAGGGCGGCACCGGATCGACGGTCTCGCCGATCGCGGTGCGCTGAGCGCCGTCTCGCGACCCTCTCCTCGTGAAGTACGGGGAGAGGGCTGAGAACCCGCGATTTTGCTGGGTTTTCGCGACCTTGCGCCGTGTTGCACCGCAAGGATCGATATGTTACGCAACCGCGCGATTTTGGCGGGTTTCGCCGTTACTGCATGGCAGGCCGCCGGATCGAAAGAATCCCTTGAAATCCAAGGGTTTGCGCCGGCCTCGCGGCCGGCCGGGCCCGCGGGTTGACCTCTCAAGAAGAAGCTCCCGGTGGCACGCGAAGAATCAATCGTATCCGGCATGGCAGGCCGCTACGCGACGGCGCTGTTCGAACTCGCGCGCGACGAGAAGTCCGTCGATGCGGTGAAGGCCGATCTCGACGCGCTCGACGCGATGATGACCGAGAGCCCCGACCTGCTGCGGCTGGTGCGCAGCCCGGTGTTCGGCGCCGAAGAGCAGGGCAAGGCGCTGGCCGCCGTGCTCGACAAGGCCGGCATCAAGGGCCTCGCCTACAACTTCCTGCTGCTGGTGGCGTCGAACCGGCGGCTGTTCGCGGTGCGCGACATGATCCGCGGCTTCCGCGCGCTGGTCGCCAAGCACAAGGGCGAGGTGACCGCCGAGGTCACGGTCGCCGAGAAACTCTCCGACGCGCATCTCGATGCGCTCAAGAACGCGCTCAAGTCCGTCACCGGCGGCAAGGCGGTCGACCTCAACGTCAAGGTCGATCCGGCGATCATCGGCGGGATCACCGTCAAGCTCGGCTCCCGCATGGTGGACAGCTCGCTCCGCACCAAGCTCAATTCGATCAAGCACGCGATGAAAGAGGCACGCTGATGGATATCCGCGCCGCAGAAATCTCCGCGATCCTGAAGGGTCAGATCAAGAATTTCGGCCAGGAGGCCGAAGTCTCGGAAGTCGGCCAGGTGCTGTCGGTCGGCGACGGCATCGCCCGCGTCTACGGCCTCGACAACGTCCAGGCCGGCGAGATGGTCGAGTTCGAGAACGGCGTGCGCGGCATGGCGCTCAACCTCGAAACCGACAACGTCGGTATCGTTATTTTCGGCGCCGACCGCGAGATCAAGGAAGGCCAGACCGTCAAGCGCACCCGCGCCATCGTGGACGTGCCGGTCGGCAAGGGCCTGCTCGGCCGCGTGGTCGATGCGCTCGGCAATCCGATCGACGGCAAGGGCCCGATCAAGGCCGACGAAGCGCGCCCGCGTCGACGTCAAGGCGCCCGGCATCATTCCGCGCAAGTCGGTGCACGAGCCGATGGCGACCGGCCTCAAGGCGATCGACTCGCTGATCCCGATCGGCCGCGGCCAGCGCGAGCTGATCATCGGCGACCGCCAGACCGGCAAGACCGCGATCGCGCTCGACACCATCCTCAACCAGAAGCCGCTCAACGCGCAGCCGGACGAGAAGATCAGGCTGTACTGCGTTTACGTCGCGGTCGGCCAGAAGCGCTCCACCGTTGCGCAGTTCGTGAAGGTGCTCGAAGAGCAGGGCGCGATGGAATATTCGATCGTGGTCGCGGCGACCGCGTCCGATCCGGCGCCGATGCAGTTCCTGGCGCCGTTCGCCGGCTGCACCATGGGCGAGTACTTCCGCGACAACGGCATGCACGCCGTGATCATCTATGACGACCTGTCCAAGCAGGCCGTCGCCTATCGCCAGATGTCGCTGCTGCTGCGCCGCCCGCCGGGCCGCGAAGCCTATCCGGGCGACGTGTTCTATCTGCACTCCCGCCTGCTCGAGCGCGCCGCCAAGATGGGCGACGGCGCGGGCGCCGGCTCGCTGACCGCGCTGCCGGTCATCGAGACGCAGGCCAACGACGTGTCGGCCTACATTCCGACCAACGTGATTTCGATCACCGACGGCCAGATCTTCCTGGAGACCGACCTGTTCTATCAGGGCATCCGCCCGGCGGTGAACGTCGGTCTTTCGGTGTCGCGCGTCGGCTCCGCCGCGCAGACCAAGGCGATGAAGAAGGTCGCCGGCAAGATCAAGGGCGAGCTGGCGCAGTACCGCGAGATGGCGGCGTTCGCGCAGTTCGGCTCCGACCTCGACGCCACCACGCAGCGCCTGCTCAACCGCGGCGCGCGGCTCACCGAATTGCTCAAGCAGTCGCAGTTCTCGCCGCTCAAGATGGAAGAGCAGGTGGTCGTGATCTACGCCGGCGTCAACGGCTACCTCGATCCGATCCCGGTCAATCGCGTGCGCGCGTTCGAGGACGGGCTGCTCTCGCTGGTGCGGACCAAGAACGCCGACATCCTCGACGACGTCCGCAAGACCAGCGACCTCTCCAGCGACACCGAGAAGAAGCTGAAGAGCGTGGTCGACGGCTACGCCAAGACGTTCGCTTAACAAGACCTTCGCCTAAGAGAACGTTGCCGAATGGCCTCTCTGAAAGACATGCGCGTCCGCCTCGCCTCGACCAAGGCGACGCAGAAGATCACCAAGGCCATGCAGATGGTCGCGGCGTCGAAGCTGCGCCGCGCGCAGACGGCGGTCGAGGCCGCGCGGCCCTACGCGGAGCGCATGGAGAAGGTGCTCGGCAACATCGCGGGCTCGATCAGCGACATCAATTCCGCGCCGCCGCTGCTGGCCGGCACCGGCAAGGATCAGGTCCATCTGATGGTGGTCTGCACCGCCGAGCGCGGCCTGTGCGGCGCCTTCAACTCTTCGATCGTTCGCCTCGCCCGCGAGAAGATCAATGCGGCGATCGGGCAAGGCAAGACCATCAAGATTCTCTGTGTCGGCCGCAAGGGCGCCGACCAGCTCCGCCGCCAGTATGCCGCACAGATCATCGATGTCATCGAGCTGCGCGTGAAGTCGCTGGGCTTCGAGCACGCCGAGCGGGTCGCCGAGAAGATTCAGGAGCTTTACGCCAAGGGCGAGTTCGACGTCGCGACGCTGTTCTTTTCGCGGTTCCGCTCGGTGGTGACGCAAATTCCGACCGCGCTGCAGATCATCCCGCCGGTGTTCGAAGCCAAGACCGAGGAGCCGGTCGCCTACGAATACGAGCCGGACGAGCTCGACATTCTGACCGAGCTGCTGCCGCGCAACATCTCGGTGCAGGTGTTCCGCGCGCTCCTGGAAAACGCCGCGTCCGAGCAGGGCGCGCGCATGTCGGCGATGGACAACGCGACCCGCAACGCCGGCGAAATGATCCGCAAGCAGACCATCACATACAACCGCACCCGCCAGGCGATGATCACCAAGGAACTGATCGAGATCATCTCCGGCGCCGAAGCGCTGTAAGGAGTCGCGTATGGCTTACACAGTTTCAGCGACGACCAAAGGCGGACGCAACGGCCGTGCCATTCTCGAAAACGGCGGGCTCGGCTTGGCGATGGGCCTGCAAAAGGAATTCGGCGGCAATGGTGAGGGCCACAATCCGGAGCAGCTTTTCGTGCTCGGCTGGTCCTCCTGCTTCGGTCAGGCGATTCTGGCGCTCGCGAAGAAGCACGGCCTCGACGGCCAGGATGCGCGTGTGACTCTGCACCGTTTCGATGGAGAAGGACGACATAAGCTTCGGCTTCAAGGCCGAACTTAAGGTTTCTCTCCCCGGCGCCGACAAGGCCAAAGTTCAGGCGCTTGTCGAGGACGCTCACAAGATTTGCCCCTATTCGCGCGCCACACGCAACAACGTGCCGTCACGTTGACCGTGGTCTGAGCGCAGGTTCGAAGGAGATTCATGGCAACGCCCAACGCAGTCGGAAAAATCACCCAGGTCATCGGCGCCGTCGTCGACGTGCAGTTCGAGGACCACCTGCCGGCGATCTTGAACGCGCTGGAAACCAAGAACGGCGGCAACCGGCTGGTGCTCGAAGTCGCGCAGCATCTCGGTGAGAACACGGTCCGCACCGTCGCGATGGACATCTCGGAAGGTCTGGTGCGCGGCCAGGAGTGCACCGACACCGGCGAGCCGATCTCGGTGCCGGTCGGCGACGAATGCCTCGGCCGCATCATCAACGTGGTCGGCGATCCGGTCGACGAGGCCGGTCCGGTCAAGACTGCGCAGAGACGCGCCATTCACCAGGACGCGCCGGCCTACACCGAGCAATCCACCGAAGCCGAAATCCTCGTCACCGGCATCAAGGTCGTCGACCTGCTCGCGCCGTACGCCAAGGGCGGCAAGATCGGCCTGTTCGGCGGCGCCGGCGTCGGCAAGACCGTGCTGATCATGGAGCTGATCAACAACGTCGCGCGCGCGCACGGCGGCTATTCGGTGTTCGCCGGCGTCGGCGAGCGCACCCGCGAGGGCAACGACCTCTATCACGAGATGATCGAGTCCGGCGTCAACAAGGACCCGAAGAAGAACAACGGCTCGACCGCCGGCTCGAAGTGCGCGCTGGTGTACGGCCAGATGAACGAGCCGCCGGGCGCCCGCGCCCGCGTCGGCCTCTCGGGCCTCACCGTCGCCGAGCACTTCCGCGACCAGGGCCAGGACGTGCTGTTCTTCGTCGACAACATCTTCCGCTTCACGCAAGCCGGCTCGGAAGTGTCGGCGCTGCTCGGCCGCATTCCTTCGGCGGTGGGCTATCAGCCGACGCTCGCCACCGACATGGGCGCGCTGCAGGAGCGCATCACCACCACGACCAAGGGCTCGGTCACTTCGGTGCAGGCGATTTACGTCCCGGCCGACGACTTGACCGACCCGGCGCCCGCGACCTCGTTCGCGCACTTGGACGCCACCACCGTGCTGTCGCGCGACATCGCCGCCAAGGGCATCTACCCGGCGGTGGACCCGCTCGACTCGACCTCGCGCATGCTGTCGCCGCTGATCGTCGGCGAGGAGCACTACGGCATCGCCCGGCAGGTGCAGCAGGTGCTGCAGCGCTACAAGGCGCTGCAGGACATCATCGCCATCCTGGGCATGGACGAGCTGTCGGAAGAGGACAAGATGGCCGTGTCGCGCGCGCGCAAGATCGAGCGCTTTCTGAGCCAGCCGTTCTTCGTCGCCGAGGTGTTCACCGGCTCGCCGGGCAAGCTGGTCGACCTCGCCGACACCCTCAAGGGCTTCAAGGGACTGGTCGAAGGCAAGTACGACCACCTGCCCGAGGCCGCCTTCTACATGGTCGGCAACATCGAAGAGGCGATCGAGAAGGGCAAGAAGCTCGCGGCGGAAGCGGCGTAAGCGAACGTCGTCGCCGCGGCGAGGATCAGTCATGGCGAAGACTTTCATTTCGATCTGGTCGGCCGGAGAAGCTGCTCTTCTCCGGCGAAGTCGAGCAGGTGGACGTGCCGGGCTCCGAAGGCGACTTCGGCGTGCTCGCCGGCCATGCGCCGCTGATCGCCATGCTGCGCCCGGGCATCCTGACCATCTACACCGACGGTGAGCAGACGCGCGCGGTCGTGACCGGCGGCTTCGCCGAGGCCAATCCGAACGGTCTCACCGTGCTCGCCGATTTCGCGGTGCCGGTCGACGAACTCGACCGCGACGTGCTGGCGGGCCAGATCAAGGACCTCGAAGAAGACGTCGCCGACGCCGCGGAAGGCGCCGCGCGCGACCGCATCGCGCACAAGCTCGATCAGCTCAAGGCCGTGCAGGCCGCGCTGGGGCAGTAATTTCTCCGCCGTCATTCCGGGGCCCGCGCAAAGCGCGTGAACCCGAATCCATAATCACCGCTGCTGAATATGGATTCCGCTCGCCTATGGCGCGGCCGGAATGATGCGAAAGCGCTATCCCCGCCTTCGTTCATTTTCGCGCGCTGAAAATTGAAGAAAACTTATCCCCGCCCTTGAATCCGGCCCCATATTGATCGCGCCACGTTCAATCGAGGGCGTCGTCTTAAGCGACGTTTGATGACGGAGCGGGGCCGGCGTCCCTCATATTGGATGCCGAATGGAGCGCCGGGAGGCGCAGCGGCCTACGTCACTGGCCGCGCGCACTCCGAAGCGGCGATCCCCGGCAACGGGGATATCGCCGTGAGTGCGCAAGGTGGGCCGCAAGGTTCACCCGGCAGGCCTCGTCAGCCTGCTGAATAAGGGCGGCGATCCGCCCTGGCGCCTCCCGGCGCTCCATCCCCTCAGGGGAGAACGGAAAAAGGGAAAGACGGGCGCCGAACGTCTCTAAACAACCGGCGGGCGGAGCGTTGGCTTACTTCTTCAGCGGCGCGGCGAACTTCGAAAATTCCTTCACCACGCGCTCGTAGGACTTGCGCTTGAACGGCACGACGAGGTCGGGAAGATCCTGCATCGGCTCCCAGCGCCATTCGCCGAATTCCGGCTTGTGTCCGCCAGCCGGCGTTTCGATGTCGATCTCGCTTTCGTCGCCGGTGAACAGCAGCGCGTACCACTTCTGCTTCTGCCCGCGATACTTGCCGCTCCACGACTTGCCGGCGATCTGGGGCGGAATGTCGTAGGTCAGCCACTCCTTGATCTCGCCGAGCTTCTTCACCGACTTGATGTTGGTTTCCTCGCGCAGCTCGCGCAGCGCGGCGGGATAGGGCTTCTCGCCTTCGTCGATGCCGCCTTGCGGCATCTGCCAGACATGGGTCGCGTCGATGTGCTCGGGGCCGTCGAGCCGGCGGCCGATGAAGACGTGGCCTTGCCGGTTGATCACGCAAAGTCCGGCGCACGGGCGATAGGGCAGGTCTTCGAAGCGGGGCTTTTTCGACATGGCGGCTTACAAAGCAAGCCGCGGATGGCCGGGTCAATAGGCGAGCGTCAGCTCGCGTTCGGCTTCGCCGCGACGGCGCTGATCGGCACCAGCACGAAGCCGCGGCTTTCCACCGCCTTGGCCCAGGCCGCGATACGGTCGATCGAAGCCGGCAGCGCCGAGGCGACGCCGACCGCGATGCCGCGCTCCTTCGCGATCTGCTCCAGCTTCGCCAGCGCGCGGTCGATATTGGGCGGCGTCGGCGTTGCGTCGATCACGATCTCGGCCTTGGCGAACGTCAGGTTGTTGGCGCTGGCGATCTGTCCGGCGAGGCTGCGATGCGAAGAGCCGTCGTCGACATAGATCAGGCCGCGCTGCGAGGCTTCCTTCAGCACCGGCGCCAGCGCCGGCTCCGACGCGGTGAAGCGCGCGCCCATGAAGTTGGAGATGCCGACATAGCCCTGGAACCGGCTCATCAGCCAGTGCAGGCGGTCGACGTTCTGCTCGGCGGTCAGCGAGACCAGGAGCGTCTGCGGACCCGGATCGTTGTCCGGATAGTCGAACGGCTCCATCGGGATTTGCAGCAGCACCTCGTGGCCGTCGTTGCGCGCGTTCGCCACCGTGCGGTCGATCTCGAAGCCGTAGGGTCCGAACGCGAAGGTCACCGGGCCGGGCAGCTTGGTCATCGCCGATTGCGTGGCGGTGCCGCTGACGCCGAGGCCGTTGATGACGATCGCGATGCGCGGGCTGTTCGGCTTGCCGGTCAGCTTGGCGACGCGGGCGTAGACCTCCGACGGCCGCTTGCCGTCCGGTCCGATCTTCGGGACCGCGCCGTGGCGTGTCGCTTCGAGCAGGCGCTGCTCGGGCGGCGTGCGGCCGCCCTGCGGCGCCGCGATCGGCACCTCCTGGCGCTTGCCGGTGCTGCCGTCGATGATGGTGATGGTGTTGCTTGGCGCGCGGCGCGGACGCCGGAGCCGGGCCGGGCGGCGGGCCGTCGTATTTGTTCGGTCCTTGCGCCGGCGCGGAGGTCACCACCGGCAGCGTGGCGTTGGTCGGGATGCTCGACGCCACGATCATCGGCTCGCCGCCGAGCGGATCGTTGGCGACCAGCGCCCAGCCGGCGAAGGTCACGATGCAAAGGCCAAGCAGTCCGGCGATCACCTGCGGAATGGCGACCGGAATTTGGAAGCCGCGGGGCTTCTTCTTGGTGTCCTGGCCGAGCGGCGTGTCGAGCTCATCCGCCACGGCGTAAACCCTCGCGAATCATGGAGGCGAGGGTAGGAGGCCGGATCGTTAACTCTTCGTTTACCGGAGGAGTTCCGAACCTCGCCGAAGCCCGACGCAGCTGAAAAAAGCGGGGCGGCCGTTGGGCCGCCCCGCTCATTTCAAATCCGGGCAAACCGATCAGTTCGGCACGCCGGCCTTCGGGTTCGGCGGATAGGCGGCGTTGGTCGTGGTGCCGCGGATCAGCTCGAGCGCCATCTTGAGCGCCTTGTCGTTCTTCGGATCCGGCGGGATGTAGGACTGCGAGCCGGTCTGCTCGTCGCCGTCGGCCTTGAGATGGCCGCGCAGCGAGGACTCGCCCTTGGTGTCGGTGCGGGCCTTGAGCTCGTCCGGCACGTCCTGCAGCACCTCGATGTCCGGCGAGATGCCCTTGGCCTGGATCGACTTGCCCGACGGCGTGAAGTAGCGCGCCGTGGTCAGCCGCAGCGCGCCGTTCGAGGCGCCGAGCGGGATGATGGTCTGCACCGAGCCCTTGCCGAACGAGCGCGTGCCGATCACGGTCGCGCGCTTGTGGTCCTGCAGGGCGCCGGCCACGATCTCGGAGGCCGAGGCGGAGCCGCCGTTGATCATGACGATGATCGGCTTGTTCCTGGTGAGGTCGCCGGCGCGGGCGTTGAAGCGCTGCGTCTCCTCGGCGTTGCGGCCGCGGGTCGAGACGATTTCGCCCTTCTCCAGGAAGGCGTCCGACACCGAGATCGCCTGATCGAGCAGGCCGCCCGGATTGTTGCGCAGATCGAGGACGAAGCCCTTGAGCTTGTCGGCCGGGATCTGCGACGGTGAGATCGCTGATCGCCTTCTTCAGGTTCTCGGTGGTCTGCTCGTTGAACTGGCTGACGCGGATGTAGCCGATGTCGTCCTCGACGCGCGAGCGCACCGCGCGCACGCGGATGACGTCGCGGGTGATGCTGACCTCGATCGGCTTGTCCTGGCCCTTGCGCGTGATGGTGAGCTTGATCTTGGTGTTCACCGGGCCGCGCATCTTCTCGACCGCCTGGTTCAGGGTGAGGCCCTGCACCTGCTCCTCGTCGAGCTTGGTGATGATGTCGTTGGCCATCACGCCGGCCTTGGCGGCGGGCGTGTCGTCGATCGGCGCGACCACCTTGATCAGGCCGTCCTCCATCGTGACCTCGATGCCGAGGCCGCCGAACTCGCCGCGGGTCTGCACCTGCATGTCGCGGAAGCTCTTGGCGTCCATGTAGCTCGAGTGCGGATCGAGCCCGGCCAGCATGCCGTTGATCGCCGATTCGACCAGCTTGCTGTCGTTCGGCTTCTCGACGTAGTCGGAGCGCACGCGCTCGAACACGTCGCCGAACAGGTTGAGCTGCCGGTAGGTGTCGGCGGCCGCGGCCTTGGCGCTCGTGAAGAGCGGCGGCTGGGTTGCCAACAACGTCAGAGCCGCGCCTGAAGCTGCACTGAGGAGAATGAGGACTGTCTTGCGCATTATCCGCGAACCTTCTCGCCTTCGCTTGCTGCCCACCATGGGCTGGGATCGACGGGTGTCCCGTCCTTACGGAATTCGACGTACAGAACCGGTTGGTTGGAGCCTGACGCCAGGGTGGCGGCCACTTGCGAACCGGACCCCATGATTGCCACAGGTTCCCCGGTCAGCACGAACTGGCCGACATCGACTGAAATCCGTTCCATCCCGGCAAGCACCACATGATACCCGCCGCCGGCATTGAGGATCAAGACTTGGCCGTAATTGCGGAAGGAAGCAGCGTAAACGACCCAACCGTCACACGGCGCCGTTACCTGTGCACCGGCCCGCGTGGCGATAGTAAGGCCCTTTTCCGTGCTTCCGAGGCTGTCAGGGGCGCCAAATTCGCGAATCCGGACCCCGTTAACCGGAAGAGGTAAATGTCCGCGCGCCGAGGCAAAAGCAACCGCCGGTGCGAGCCGTCCGGGGTCTTTCAGGGCCGCCTGATCGACTCGGTTATTCAGCGTTTTTTCCTCGGCGGCGCGGGCGGCGGCGCGTGCCGAGCGGGTTTGCGCGTCGAGGCCCTGTTCGACTTTTCCGATCAAATCTTTGAGATTGTCGACCTGGCGGGCCAGCGCGGCGGCCTTCTGCCGCTCTTCTTCGATGGCCTTCTCGGTATCCGCCTGCTTCTTCTGACGTTCGTCGATCAGCAGGGTGACGCGCTGGCGCTCCTCGGTGAGCGCCGCCACGTCGCGCTGCAGCCGCTCCTTCTCCTCGGCGATCTCGCGGCGGATCCGCACCAGATCGGCGAGGTCGGCGGCGAGCGATTCGGCCTGGATGCGCATGTCCGGCAGCACCGCGCCCAGCATGATGGCGGTGCGGATCGAGGCCAGCGCATCCTCCGGCCGCACCATCATCGCCGGCGGCGGATTGCGGCCGATCCGCTGCAGCGACGCCAGCACCTCGGCGATCGCGGCGCGGCGGCCGTCGAGCGACTGCCGGATGCCGCGCTCGCTGTCGTCGAGCGGCTTGAGGCGGGCCTCGGTCTCGGCGACGCGGCTTTCGACGGTGCGCAGCCGCGAGGCTGCCTCGATCAGCGTCTGGTTGAGCTTGCGGCGGTCGTCGCCGATGGTGCCGATCTCGCGCTTGAGCCGCGCTTCGGTCTCGATGGTCTGCCGCTGCTGCGAGCGGACCGCCTCCAGCTCCTTGTCGTGCTGGCGCAGCTTGTCGAGCGTCGATTGGGCGAGCGAGGTGGTGGTGAACGTCAGCAGCAGAAGCGGCGCCAGCGCGATGCTCAGCGCGAAATGCGAATTGGAGTGCCGTCCCTTGGCGCCCATCGGCGGTTGAGGTACGCCTCCAAACCGGCCAAGTCTAGGCGAAGTTCGCGGCATTTTTTCCGCTCCCATCCTGCTTTCTAAGCGCGATGGTAGGGGTGCCCGGCGAGGATGGTGATCGCGCGATAGATCTGCTCCAGCAGCATGCCCCGCACCAGCTGGTGCGGCCAGGTCGCGGCGCCGAAGGCGAGGCGCAGCGTGGCCCGCTCGCGCAGCGCCGGCGCCAGGCCGTCGTCGCCGCCGATGATGAAGACGGCGGCGGGCCGCCCATTGTCGCGCCACTGGCCGAGCTGCGTCGCCAGCGCCGCGCTGTCGAGATTCTCGCCGCGCTCGTCGAGAATGACGATCGCCGCCTTGTCGGGGATCACGTTGGCGATCGCGATCGATTCCTCGATCATGCGCTTGCCGACCTCCTGGGCGCGGCTCTCGCGCACCTCGACGATTTCGACGTCGCGCAAGCCGATGCGCCGGCCGAGCTGCTCGGCGCGCTTGCGGTAGCGCTCGGCGAGCTCGCGCTCCGGGCCGTCCTTCAGCCGGCCGATTGCGGCGACGGTGAGCCGCATCGGCTGGCCGCGTCAGTTCGCCTTCCGGCTGCGCGCGTACCCGCCCACATCTTTTCGAGATCGTAGAAGGCGCGCACTTCCGGCCGGAAGACATGCACGATGACGTCGCCGGCATCGATCAGCACCCAGTCGCCGTTGCGCTTGCCTTCGACGCGGATGCCTTTCACGCCGGCCTTCTCCAGGCTCTCGATCGCGCTGTCGGCGATCGAGGTGACATGGCGGTTCGAGCGGCCGCTGGTCACGACCATGGTGTCCGCGATCGAGGTCTTGCCGGCGAGATCGATGGTGACGGTGTCCTCGGCCTTCATGTCGTCGAGGCTGGCGAGGACGTGGCGGAGGGTCTCCCTGGCGTCGGGACGCTTGGAGACGGCGTCGGGCGCAACGCGGCGGGCGCGGGCCCGAGGGGCTGCTGTGGTCGGCAGGGGTGCTTGTCCTTTCAATTGGCCTTACGCCCCGGAATCGCCGGGGCCCACGCACTAAGATAGGCATGCAGGGTAGAAGGGTTTCAACCTCTCGCCTTTCCGGCCCGCTGCGCCCGCAGCGCGGTCGAGGACAGCGGCGACTTGAGGCCGTGGAGGTAAATCCAGGCTGGCGGCTTCTGGTCGGCCAGCACCGGAGCAAATTCTTCGGGCAGGCGGTAACGGAGCGAGCGCCTGTGGGGCGCGGGCGCCGGTGGCGTAGAGGCTCGAACCCATGCGGTCGACCACCGCCATCGGCATGAGCTTGGTGATGCCTCGCCAGTTTTGCCAGCGGGAAAAGCTCCGCAGATTGTCCGCGCCCATCACCCAGACGAACCGCACGCCACGGCAGCGGCGCACCAGAAACTCAAGCGTGTCGTAAGTATAGCGCGTGTTGATGACAGCTTCGAGACCGGTGATGTCGATCCGGGGATGATTTGTGAGTTCCCGCGCCGCCGCCATGCGCTTGGCGAGCGGTTGCAGGCCCCGCGTGTCCTTTAGCGGGATTGCCGGGCGTCACCAGCCACCAGATCCGGTCGAGGTTGAGCCGCTTGAGCGCCAGCAGGCTGGCGCCGAGATGCGCCGCGTGCGGCGGATCGAACGTGCCGCCGAACAGGCCGATTCGCATGCCCGGAGTGCGGTGGCAGAACGAGGCGGCCGTTCATGGGGCCGCCGCGCCAAACAGAAAGGTTGTCACGGCCTGATCTGCCCCGTGCCGCGCACGCGATACTTGAAGCTGGTGAGCTGCTCGACGCCGACCGGGCCGCGCGCATGCAGCTTGCCGGTGGCGATGCCGATCTCGGCGCCGAAGCCGAACTCGCCGCCGTCGGCGAACTGGGTCGAGGCGTTGTGCAGCACGATCGCGGAATCGACCTCGCTGAGGAACTTCTCGGCGGTCTTGCTGTCCTCGGTGACGATCGCGTCGGTGTGATGCGAGCCGTAGCGCTCGATGTGGTCGATCGCGGCGTCGACGCCGTCGACCACGCCGGCGGTGATGATGGTGTCGAGATATTCGGTCGACCAGTCCTCCTCGCTCGCCGGCTTCACTCGCGTGTCGGTCTTCTGCACGGCGGCGTCGCCGCGCACCTCGCAGCCGGCGTCGAGCAGCATGCCGATCAGCGGCTTGAGATGCGTCGCCGCGGCGGCGCGATCGACCAGCAGCGTCTCGGCCGCGCCGCAGACGCCGGTGCGCCGCAGCTTGGCGTTCAGCACGATGGTCTTCGCCATGTCGAGCTTTGCCGCCTTGTCGACGTAGACGTGGCAGACGCCTTCGAGATGCGCGAACACCGGCACGCGCGCCTCGGCCTGCACGCGGGCGACCAGGCTCTTGCCGCCGCGCGGCACGATCACGTCGATGGCTGCCGTCGAGCCCCTGCAGCAGCATTGACCGACCGCGGCGCGGTCGCGCGTCGGCACCAGCGAGATCGCGTCTTCGGGCAGGTCGGCGTCCGCAGGCCCTTGGTCAGCGCGGCATGGATGGCGCGCGCCGAGCGGTGGCTGTCGGAGCCGCCGCGCAGGATCACGGCGTTGCCGGCCTTGAGCGCCAGCGCGCCGGCGTCGGCCGTGACGTTCGGCCGGCTCTCGTAGATCACCGCGATGACGCCGAGCGGCACGCGCACGCGCTCGATGGTCATGCCGTTCGGCCGCGTCCAGGATTCCGTGACCTTGCCGACCGGGTCGGGCTGCGCGCGCACCACTTCGAGGCCGTCGGCCATCGCGGCGACGCGCTTGTCGTCGAGCGCGAGCCGGTCGAGGAATGCCGGGGTCTGACCTGCCGCCTTGGCGTCGGCGATGTCCTCGGCGTTGGCGGCGAGGATGTCGGCCTTGGCGGCGCGGATCGCCTGCGGCCATCGCGGTCAGCGCGCGGTCCTTCTGCGCGGTCGAGGCGAGCGCCAGCACGCGCGCGGCCGCCTTGGCGCGGCGGCCGATGTCGGCCATCGTCGCGGCGACGTCGCTCGTTCCCTCGATGGTTTTCAGCGGCGCGGTCATGGTCGTCGGTAGATATGCTCAAACCGATGATTTCGCGACGTCTTGTATCACGTCTTGGCGTCTGCCGGACATGCCGCGGCGGCAGCGGGTTGACCCGTGCGCAGAACTGCGGCCGCGAAATAGGCCGGATTGCAACCGCGCCTATCGGGCCGGTTCTGCTGGCATCGCAGACCTGAAGCAACCAGGGAATGACCCATGATCCTGATCGATCTCTGCCGCGACATCGAACACAAGATGCAGGTGCTGCCGAACCATCCGCAGGTCATCATCACGACCTTCTCCACCCACGACGAGGTGCGCGACGCCGAGGGCTACAAATTCTCGTCCGCGACCATGGCGCTGGTGATGGGCGATCACGCCGGCACCCATGTCGATGCGCCGAAGCACTTCGACGCCAAGCCGGGCGCCGCGTCGATCGACCAGATGCCGCTGGAGAATTTCTTCACCGAGGCGGTGTGCCTCGACCTCTCGCACAAGCCGCTGAAGTCCGACATCTCGATCGAGGACCTGCAGGCTGCCGAGAAGGCGGCGGGTGTCACCATCAAGCCGAAGGACACCGTGCTGCTGCACATGGACTTCTACCGCCGCACCCACGGCACGCCGGCCTTCATCACCGACTTCCCCGGCCTGACCAAGGAGTTCGGCGACCTGGCTCGGCCGCGAGAAGAAGATCGGCATGTTCGGCGTCGAGGCGGTGAGCCCCGGCCGGACCGGCCGCAACAATTTCGAGGTGCACCACGTCTGCCGCGACCTCGGCTTCACGCACATGGAAGGGCTGGTCAATCTCGACAAGCTGATCGGCAAGGGCCGCTTCCGCTTCATCGGCTTTCCGATCAAGATCAAGGGCGGCACCGGCGCGCCGATCCGCGCCGTGGCCTGGCTCGATGCGTGACGCGCACGCATGCTTCGTTTGATCGTCATGGCCATCGCCACGCTCACCACGCTTCCGACCGCCGTTGCGCAGACGCGCCCGCCGAGCTTCGTCGATGTCGCGACCGTGGTGCCGAATCTCGTGGTCGACATGCGCTATCTCGGCTCGGACAATTTCGTCGGCAAGCCGATCGACGGCTACGAGAAGCCGATCTGCTATCTGACCCGCGAGGCCGCGGCCGCGCTCGCCGAGGTGGCGCGCGATCTCGAGCCGCAGGGCTTCGCGATCAAGGCGTTCGACTGCTACCGGCCGGTGCGGGCGGTGGCGCATTTCGTGCGCTGGGCGCGCGACCTCCGCGATCAAGCGCGCAAGGCCGACTACTATCCGCAGGTCGACAAGCGCAATCTGTTCCGCGACGGCTACATCGCCGCGCGCTCCGGTCACTCGCGCGGCTCGACGCTCGACATGACGCTGGTGCGGCGCGCCGACGGCAAAGAGCTCGACATGGGCACGCCGTTCGACTTCTTCAGCGCGCGCTCCGCGCCGTCGGACAAGAGCGTGAGCGCGGAGGCGCAGGCCAATCGCCGGCTGCTCGCCGACGCGATGCGCCGCCGCGGCTTCGTGCCCTACAGCAAGGAATGGTGGCACTTCACGCTGCGGCGCGAGCCGTTCCCCGACACCTATTTCGATTTTCCGATCGCGCTGACGGCCGCACAAACGGAAACCCCGGCCGCAAGGCCGGGGTTTTCCGGGCGATCGGTCGATCGCCTTCTGACTCATGAGCTTGTCGCGTCGCGCCCTGACAACGCATTCGCGGCGAAGTCGGTTCCCACCGACAAAAAAAGCGGGGGGCTGGGCAAGCCCCCCTTGGGTCGTCTGGGAAGAGCAAACGTCGTTCAGGGACGCGTTTGGAGCATCTCGCTCTTGCGGCGAGTTATTCGATCCGTGACTTATCTCTTCTTCTTGCTGGCCTTGGCCTTCTTCGGCGCGTACGGATTCACGGCTTTGAAGTTCTTGTCCTTCTTGGCTTCCATGACGAGCGGAATCCAGAAGAACGCGGCGGCCGGCGCCGGCTTGAACGCGACGGCTCCGACAATGACGGTCGCGGCTGCGACGAGAATCGCTTTCCTCATTGATGCCCCTCCTTGGCGGTTTTTGACATTGCCAACCTTGCGATTGGTCGGAGCGATTGGACGAAGTTGAAGCAGGCGCGGCAACGCGATCAGATGCCGCGCGGCAGCGCGACCGCGCGGCGGATCGGCGCAAGTAGCGCCCATTCATCTCGGGTTCAGTGTTGCGGCAGCCTGTCGCAGAAGTGCGCGTGTATCACGCGCCGCCCAGCACCAGGTCGTCGCGGTGCACCATCTCGGCGCGGCCCTCGACGCCCAGGATCAGGACGATGTCGCTCGACGATTTCCGCACGATTTTGGCGGCATCCTCGGCGTCATAGGCGACCAGCCCGCGTCCGATCTCGGCGCCGTCGGGTCCGCGGATCAGCACCGCATCGCCGCGGCCGAAGGCGCCATCGACCCGTACAACACCGGCGGGCAGCAGGCTCTTCCCGCGACGGAGCGCCGCAGCCGCGCCGGCGTCGATGGTCAGCGTGCCCTTGGGCTCGAGCGATCCGGCGATCCATTTCTTGCGCGCGGTCACCGGATTGGCCGGCGTGAGGAACCAGGTCGCGCGGCCGCCGGCCGCGATCGCGGCGAGCGGATGATCGACATGGCCGGAGGCGATCACCATGTGGGCGCCGGCGGTGGTGACGATCTTGCCGGCCTCGATCTTGGTGACCATGCCGCCGCGCGACAGCTCGGAGCCGGACGCGCCGGCCATCGCCTCGATCTCGGCGGTGATGCGCGGCACCAGCGGGATGTGCTTGGCCTTGGCGTTGGTCGCGGGCGGCGCGTCGTAGAGCCCGTCGACGTCGGACAGCAGCACCAGCAGGTCGGCGCTCGCCATGGCGGCGACGCGCGCGGCGAGCCGGTCGTTGTCGCCGTAGCGGATCTCGTTGGTGGCGACGGTGTCGTTCTCGTTGATCACCGGCACGCTGCGCCACTCCAGCAGCTTGGCGATGGTGGAGCGCGCGTTGAGATAGCGGCGGCGCTCCTCGGTGTCGGTGAGCGTCACCAGCACCTGGCCGGCGGTGATGCTTGTGCTTGCCGAGCGCCTCGGCCCAGGTGCGCGCCAGCGCGATCTGGCCGACCGCGGCGGCGGCCTGGCTGTCCTCGAGCTTGAGCGGGCCCTTCGGCAGCTTGAGCACGGCGCGGCCGAGCGCGATCGCGCCGGACGAGACGACGATGACGTCGCGCTTGTCCTTGTGCAGCTTGGCGATGTCCTGCGCCAGCGAGGCGAGCCAGGCTTCCTTGCAGCTTGCCGGCCGCGGAATCGACCAGCAGCGACGAGCCGACCTTCACCACGATGCGGCGGAAATCGGCGAGGGCAGGGGTTTTGGCGGCGGCGGACATGGTCGTGCAATCGGATGGCGTTCGGGACGGGTTGTCCTACCACGCCACTCGCGCCGTCCTGGGGAGCGGCTAATACACCACCACCGAGCGGATCGACTTGCCCTCGTGCATCAGGTCGAAGGCGTCGTTGATCTTGTCGAGCGGCATGGTGTGGGTGATCAGGTCGTCGATGTTGATCTTGCCTTCCATGTACCAGTCGACGATCTTCGGCACGTCGGTGCGGCCCCTGGCGCCGCCGAACGCGGTGCCCTTCCAGACCCGGCCGGTGACGAGCTGAAACGGCCGCGTCGCGATCTCCTGGCCGGACGCCGCGACGCCGATGATGATGCTCTCGCCCCAGCCGCGATGGCAGCACTCCAGCGCCTGCCGCATGGTCGTGGTGAGGCCGATGCACTCGAACGAGAAATCCGCGCCGCCGCCGGTGAGATCGACCACCGCCTGCACCACCTTGTCGGCGCCGACCTCCTTCGGATTGACGAAATCCGTCATGCCGAATTTCTCCGCCATGCGCGCGCTTTGACGGATTGGTGTCGATGCCGATGATCTTGTCGGCGCCGGCCATGCGCGCGCCCTGGATGACGTTGAGGCCGATGCCGCCGAGTCCGAACACCGCGACATTGGCGCCGGGCCACACCTTCGCGGTGTTGATCACCGCGCCGATGCCGGTGGTGACGCCGCAGCCGATGTAGCAGATCTTGTCGAACGGCGCGTCCTCGCGGACCTTCGCCAGCGCGATCTCCGGCAGCACGGTGAAGTTCGCGAACGTCGAGCAGCCCATGTAGTGGAACACGTTGTCGCCGTCGCAGCGGAAACGCGAGGTGCCGTCCGGCATCACGCCCTTGCCCTGCGTGGCGCGGATCGCGGTGCAGAGATTCGAGCGCCGCGAGAGACAGGTTTTGCACTGCCGGCATTCCGGCGTGTAGAGCGGGATGACGTGATCGCCGACCTTGAGCGACGTCACGCCGGCGCCGACCTCGCGCACGATGCCGGCGCCCTCATGGCCGAGGATCGCCGGGAACAACCCTTCGGGATCGGCGCCGGACAGCGTGTAGGCGTCGGTGTGGCAGATGCCGGTCGCCTTGATCTCGACCAGCACCTCGCCGGCCTTCGGTCCTTCGATGTCGATGGTCTCGATGGTGAGCGGCTCGGCCGCCTTCCATGCCACGGCTGCGCGGGTTTTCATGAACGACATTCCTCCCGGTGAGTTGTCTTAAGGCTGCCACGCCCGCGCGCCGTCGCGCTTGCGGGTCATGCTGCTGCCGCCGGCGTCGTCGATCACCTTGAGCAGCGCGCGCAGCGCCTCCGGCACGCCCTTGCGCGAATGCGCCGAGAACAGCAGCGGCGTCTTCTTGGCGGCGCGCTTCAGACGCGCCGCCTGCTGCTTGATGTCTTCCGGCGTCATGGCGTCGATCTTGGACAGCGCGACGATCTCCGGCTTGTCGGCGAGACCCTCGCCATAGGCCTCGAGCTCGGCGCGCACCGTCTTGTAGGCCTCGCCGGCGTGCTCGCCGGTGCCGTCGACCAGATGCAGCAGCACGCGGCAGCGCTCGATGTGGCCGAGGAAGCGGTCGCCGAGGCCGGTGCCCTCGTGCGCGCCCTCGATCAGGCCGGGAATGTCGGCCAGCACGAACTCGCGGCCGTCGCTCTCGACCACGCCGAGCTGGGCGTGCAGCGTGGTGAACGGATAGTCGGCGATCTTCGGCTTGGCGGCGCTGGTCGCGGCGAGGAACGTCGACTTGCCGGCGTTCGGCAGGCCGACGATGCCGGCGTCGGCGATCAGCTTGAGGCGCAGCCAGATCCAGCGCTCCTCGCCCGGCTGGCCGGGATTGGCGTTGGTCGGCGCGCGATTGGTCGAGCTCTTGAAATGCGCGTTGCCGAAGCCGCCGTTGCCGCCTTCGGCCAGCACGATGCGCTCGCCGAGCTTGGTGAGATCGGCGATCAGCGTCTCCTTGTCCTCGTCGTAGATCTGCGTGCCGACCGGAACCTTCAGCACCACGTCGTTGCCGCGCGCGCCGTGGCGGTCCTTGCCCTTGCCGGGGACGCCGGGCCGCGCCTTGAAGTGCTGCTGGTAGCGGTAGTCGATCAGCGTGTTGAGGCCGTCGACCGCCTCGACCACGACGTCGCCGCCGTGCCCGCCGTTGCCGCCGCTCGGGCCGCCGAACTCGATGAACTTCTCGCGGCGGAACGCCACGCAGCCGTTGCCGCCGTCGCCGGAGCGGACATAGACCTTGGCCTCGTCGAGGAATTTCATGGGCTATAGGTAGCGTCCGGCGCACCGCGGCTGGGATAGGAGCATCGCCCCGGTCTGCGAAAGCGATGATCGAACCCGCATGGTTTCCGACGGCCGTCATCCAGCCGCGCCGCGCTTGCCGGCATCGCCCTGATGATCGCGGGCATCTTCCTGTTCGCGGTCAACGACGCCCTGGGCAAGTGGCTGATGGCGACCTATTCGGTCGGGCAGGTGCTGCTGATCCGCAGCCTGGCGGCGCTGGTGCTGCTGGCGCCCTTCATCTGGCGGGATGCCGCAACCTTCGCCGCGGCGCCGCGCTGGGGCCATGCAGGCGTTGCGCGCCGTGTTCGCGACCGTCGAGGTGGCCTGCTTCTACTGGGCGGTGGCCTATCTGCCGCTCGCCGACGTGATGGCCTACTACCTCGCGGGTCCGATCTTCGTCACCGCGATCGCCGGCACGATGCTGGGCGAGCCGGTCGGCTGGCGGCGCTGGAGCGCGGTGGTCGCGGGCTTCATCGGCGTGATCGTCTGCCTGCGGCCCGGGCGTGGCGGCGTTCACCTGGCCGGCGCTGATCGCGCTGATCGGCAGCTTCACGTTCTCGCTGTCGATGATCTCGACGCGCTTCCTGCGCGGCACCAGCGGCACCGTGCTGGTGACGACGCAGACCGTGGCGGCGCTGGTGTTCGGCGATTGCGGTCGCGCCGTTCGCCTGGGTGACGCCGAATGCCGGCGATCTCGCGCTGCTCGCGTTGCTCGGCATGGTCGCGATGGTGGCGCATGTCTGCGTCAACCGCTCGCTGACCGTCGCGCCGGCGAGCACCGTGGTGCCCTATCAGTACACCACCATCGTCTGGGCGGTGCTGTTCGGCTACCTGGTGTTCGGCGACGTGCCGGATGTCTGGATGCTGGCCGGCGGCGCGATCATCATCGGCGCCGGGCTGTTCATCTTCCTGCGCGAGCAGCGGCTGGCGCGGCGCGATCGCGGCGTTCTCCGAGCCGCCGCCGTAGCATTCGCAGTGATCGCGGCTTGACCCGCGAGTCAGCTCTGATACGAGAGTGGCTAGTGCGAACCATGAACCTCGTCGTGCCGTCGCGCGCGATGCGCGGCAGCAGGTCGGTTTCCCAGGCGAGGTACTCGCTCATCGCGCTCTTGGTGTCGTTCGGCCGCTCGTAGGGCTTGAGCCAGACGTCGAGCGGCTCGTCGGCCATCTTTGCTTCGGTCGAGATCGGATGGCCGGCGGCGCGCCACGCCGCGTTGCCGCCGTGCAGCGACGACACCGGCGCCTTGGTCAGCGCCTGCGCTTCGTCTACGGCGAGGCCGGCGAGGATGCCGTCCTCCGACGTGAGCACCAGTTCGCCCGTGACCGGGATTTTCGCCAGCGCCTGCTTCAATCGCGAGCGGATCGCGAACCACGCGCCGGGAATGTGGCCCTTGCGGTAGGCCGGGCTGAGCGAAAGATCGACCACGGTGGCCTTGCCGTCCTTGAGAAGCCTGGCGAGCGCGGCGGCGTCGATGGTGTGCTCCGAGCGGCGGCGACATGGCCGAGCACCGGCGCGGCGGGCCAGCCCTTCTCGTTGCCGGTCTCGGCCAGCACGAACACGTCCTGCCAGCCCATCTGCTTGAGCCACGACGCGGTCATCACCGCGCGCACCTCGTGCTCGTCGATCAGCACGATGCGCGCGCCGAGCGTGCCGGCGTATTGGTCGGTGGCCTGCACCAGCTGGCCGCCCGGCGCGGAGATCGCGCCGGGCACATGGCCGGCGGCGTATTCCTCCGGGTTGCGGACGTCGAACAGATAGAGCGTGCGCGTCGGCTCGTTCGCGCGCCAGCATTCGATGGTGGCGAGGTTGATGCGCTTGATCTTGAAGCGGCTGGCGACGCGGTCGGCCGCGTGCTTGGCGCGCTCGAGGCCTGCGCGGATGAGGTGCAGGGCGCGCTTGTCCTTGCCGCTCTCGGTCGTGAAGCCGGCGAGGTTGTAGCCCATGGTGCCGTTGCGCAGCGCCACCACCTTGTTCGGCAGGCCGGCGTTGATCAGCGACTGCGCGCCGATGATGCTGCGGGTGCGGCCGGCGCAATTCACCACCACCAGCGTCTCGGGCTTCGGCGCGATGTCGTGGATGCGCAGCACCAGCTCGGCGCCGGGCACGTTGGTCGCGGTCGGGATCGAGACGCGCTGGTATTCGTCGAACGGGCGGCTGTCGACCACCACCATGTCGGCGTCGCTGTGGATCAGCGCGTCGAGCTCGTTCGCGCGAAATCGCTCGGCGTGCCGCTGTCGTGCTCGACATGCTCGCCGAACGCCTTGCTCGGCACGTTGACGCCGGAGAACAGCTCGAAGCCGGCCTTCTCCCAGCCGGTCACGCCGCCTTCCAGAATGGAGAGGTCGGTGTAGCCGGCGCGCGTCAGCACGTCGGCGGCGCGTTGCGCCAGGCCGTCGCCGTCGTCGACCAGCACGATGCGCGTGGCGTGGCGCGGCACCAGCTGCGCGAAGCGCAGCTCCAGCCGGCTCAGCGGCACGTTGCGCGCCCAGAGCAGATGGCGCTGCGAGAAGGTCAGCTCCTCGCGCACGTCGATCGGCGCAAGCTCCGCGCCGTCGGAGAGCATGGCGCGGACGGATTGGGCGGAAACGGATGAGCTGCGACTTGCGGGTCATGCGCTTGTCCGGCATCACGCTTCTCACAGCAACATGGCCGGCACGTGCATGGCCGGATGCCGGCCATGACGTTGCATGACGGTGGCGTGATCGCCGCTACGTCGCCTGCTGCGGCGTCATCTGATGGACCTCGCCGGTCTTCAGGTCGATGCGGATGCGGTTGATGTTGTCCAGATTGGTGCCGGTCACGCGGATGAACTTGGCGTAGTCCGGATAGTCGATCGAGTGGATCTTGCCGTCCTGGTAGATGCCGGCGTGGCCCGGATTGAGCCGGTACTTCTTCGCCGGCTTGAGCTTGGCGTGCTTGGGGTCGTTGCCGTCGTCCTCGCGCTCCCATTCGATCATGTCGGTGTATTTCGTGGCCTGGCCGTAGATCGCCCAGGACGCGCCGTGATCGTGCGGCGGCGAGACGCGCGCCTTGTCGTTGATGTGGGCGAGAATCTGGAATTTCAGGTCGGGGTCCTCGTAGAGCACCTTGAGCCCGCGCGGGACGTTCTCGCCGCAATACTCCTCGACGAAGTCCTGGTTGCGCAGCAGCTCTTCGAGCTTGGCGCGGACCGTCTCGCGGCCGCCCGGGCCGGGATCGCGCTTCAATGTGGCGCGGCAGTCGGCGATGAATTGGTCGAGGTCGTAGGACATATCCATTCTCCTCTGTGCCTCAGCAGGAGAATATTTTCGCTCAAACGCGCGGCACAACGCCAGACGGTCGATCCCGCGCGGCAGCCCTGCAATGTGATGAGTGGCGGAAAAATACGACGCCGGGAGGGGCGATGTGGGCCTTGCCTGACTGATGCGGCCCGAGGTGCCCGCTCCCGGCGGTCC
The DNA here is from genome assembly GCA_963838595.1 of uncultured Alphaproteobacteria bacterium. Taxonomy (GTDB): domain Bacteria; phylum Pseudomonadota; class Alphaproteobacteria; order Rhizobiales; family Xanthobacteraceae; genus Z2-YC6860. The sequence goes on along the minus strand of CAWIRP010000028.1, from coordinate 21,552 downwards.
GTCGTGGGTTGCCGCTACGCCGAGGGCCCGAACGGTTGCCCTCAGCGGTCAGCGGCTTTCCTGGCCCGGTGGCGTCATGGTTACCTCCGCGAGCTGTTGCGTTGGGTGCGGTCGCCTCGGCGACGCGCATGACACGCAGCAATGCGTCCTCCCATGAGCGCGGCGTCAACGTCAATCCGGCGGCGATCACATTTGCGCGCGACTCACACTGTTCACGCAGACGCGATGCACTAGATTCCTGGAACAAGCCTTTGCTGCATGAACGGAGCATGCGCAGCTTAGGTATTCGCGAGCTGCCGCGCTCGGCCACCAGCGCGCCATGATCGCCGGCTGATTCGCCGCCGCCGCGCAATCCCGCGACGACGCCGGCCGATCCACCTCGGGCCGGTTCTGGCTGACCTTCCATTTGCCTTCGATCGCGGTCGATCGGAATCTCGACGCCGATGATGCCCTTCATCTGCGACGCGACGATAGCTCCGGCGGTGCGTCATCGACCTTCCACGGCTCCGGGCAGGCGCGCCTTCCTTCAGCAAGCGTCGAGATCGTCGAGTCTGGCGGCGCAGCCAGGCGGCGTCCTCGATGACCTGCGGGCGCGCCCCAGGCGTGCACCGTGACGTAGTTCCAGGTCGGCACGACCTTGCCGTGTCTCGCTGCTTGGTCGGATACCAGGACGGCGTGACGTATTGCTGCGGTCCCTGGAACACGACCAGGCATTGCTCGACCGCGGCCAAGCTCGTGCCATTGCGGATTGCCGCGCGCCAGATGCGCGCGCAGCGTGCCGTGCGCCGAAGCGTCGGAGTAGACCAGGAACGGAATCGGGTTCGCCAGCAGTCCGCCCGGCCCGCCGTGATCAGCAGGCCGAGCGGATGCGCGCGGATGAGGTCGTGCTGGACCTCGATGCCGATCCTCGCGGAAGTGCGGAGGCTGATACATGGCATCGCTCCGTTCATGCCGCCGGACTACGCCAGACGCGTCGCGCACTGGCCCCAGCTCTTGAGCGAGGCCCACAGGCCGCGGTCGAGCCGGAAGCGGTCGATCGGCGCCGAGCGAGTTGAGCGCGCGGATGCGCAGCAGGCCGGCGCCGGTCCACTGGAAGCCGCACTTCTCCAGCACGCGGCGCGACGCCGGGTTGGTGACGCGCGCGGCCGACTGCAGCGCCTCGCAGTCGAGGTCGGTGAAGGCGTGATCGATCATCGCGCGCACCGCCTCGGTGGCGTAGCCCTTGCCCCAGTACTTGGCGCCGAGCCAGTAGCCGATCTCCGGCGGCTCACGGTCGGCTGCGTCATCAGCCGCAGGCGCCGATCGATGCCGCCGTCGCGCAGCGTGATGACGAACACGGTCTCGCCGCCGTTCGGTTCGCCGCGGAGATGAAGTCCTCGGCGTCGGCGCGCCGGTACGGATGCGGAATGCGCGCCGTGTTCTCGGCGATGCGGCGATCGTTCGCCAGCGTTGCTACGATTTTAGCGTCCCCAAGGCGCGGCGCGCGCAACTGCAGCCGCTCGGTCTCGAGGACGGGGATACTTGCTTCGCGGAAACTCTCAGTTGGTATTTCCAGAATCATGGCACGGGCTCCTTTGAAATGCTTAAGGGGAGACGGCACCCGTCTCCCCTTTAAGAGCCCGTATGGGCCCGCCGGTTTGACAAGATGCCGGCAGACCCAATGGTGATCTACCGTCTTACTCGGCCGCAGCCTCCGTTGCCGGAAGGACGGACACGAACACGCGACCTTTAGCTTTGGTGCGAACTCGAACTTTGCCGTTTACGAGAGCGAACAGGGTGTGGTCCTTGCCGATGCCGACGTTCTGGCCGGCATGCCACGTGGTGCCGCGCTGGCGCGCGATGATGTTGCCGGCAACGGCGTCCTGGCCGCCGAACAGCTTGACGCCAAGCCGCTGGGAGTTGGAGTCGCGCCCGTTGCGCGAAGAGCCGCCTGCTTTTTTGTGTGCCATGGCTAGTGTCCTGAACTCGCTGATCTTGTACCGCGATTCCGCGTAGGAATCATCTCACAAATTTTGATATCGGAGCCTTCGCAAGCTTTCGCAAGGATGCTGGGGCTTAACCGACGTTTCGTTACTTTTTCTTTCCCTTGGCGGCAGCTTTTGGCTTCGCCGCCGGCTTCTTGGCCTTGGCGGCGGGCTTTTCTTGGCGGCCGCGGCCTTCGGCTTGGCTCTCGCCCTCGGCCTCGCCGCCCGCGGCGGCTTCCGGCTTCGGCTTGCGCTCGGGCTTCGGCCTGCGCGGCCTTGGTCGGCTTGGCGCCGTCGGTCAGGATTTCGGTGATCCGGATCAGGGTGAATTCCTGGCGGTGGCCGCGCTTGCGCCGCGAATTCTTGCGGCGGCGCTTCTTGAAGGCGATGACCTTCGGGCCGCGGCCCTGCGACAGCACCTCGGCGGCGACGCTGGCGCCCGAAATCATCGGCGTGCCGAACTGCGGCTTGTCGCCGCCCAGCATCAGCACGTCGCCGATCTGGACGATCTGGCCGGGCTCGCCCTGGATCTTCTCGATCTGGAGCATCTGGTCCTCGGCGACCCGGTATTGCTTGCCGCCGGTTTTGATCACTGCGAACATCGTTTTCGTCCCGCGCTCGATCCCGGCGCTCGGATATCCCGGGCCGGCTCAATTCAGTCGATTTCTGATGTGGTTACGGGCGCTTGGGGCCGTAACGAATGCGCGGACCAGAAGGCCCGCGCCACGGGCATGCTTATGGCGGCGACGGGCCAAACTGTCAACAATCGAGCCGGTTTGGCAGGCGTTTCGGCAAGTGGCCGGACGCCGAAATCGGCCCGTTTACCGGCGGTCCAGCGTTCCGATAGGCTGCGGCAAGCCAAGGACATGAGGGGAGGCACCATGGACCGGCCTTCGCATTGTGGCCCTGACCATCCTGGCGCTGGCCGTGGCCGCGCCTTGGAACTCTCTGCCGCGCGCAGGACTACCCAGCCCGGCCGGTCACCACCGTGGTGCCGTTCGCGGCCGGCGGCGCCGGCGACATCCTCAGCCGCATCCTGGGCAAGCACCTGGAGCAGCGGCTCGGCAAGCCGTTCCTGGTCGAGAACAAGCCGGGCGGCGGCGGCGTGACCGGCGTCCTGACCGCCGACCAAGAGCATGCCCGACGGGCACACCCTGCTGATGTCGCCGAGCGGCCCGATCGCGGTCAATCCGGCGCTGATGAAGAATCTGCCGTACGATCCGGTCGCCGACCTGACGCCGCTCGCTTTGGTCGCCGGCACGCCGTTCATGCTGGTCGTCAATCCGTCGCTGCCGGTGCACTCGCTCGCCGACCTGATCAAATACGCCAAGGAGCAAGGGCGGGCCGCTGCCGTTCGCGATGGTGGGGCCGGGCACGCCGCATCACCTGTTCGCCGAGATGCTCAGAGGCATGACCGGCATCGAGATCACCTACGTGCCGTATCGCGGCAGCCAGCCGGCGATCACCGACGTGATGGCCGGGCACGTGCCGATGATGTTCTGCGATCTCGGTCCGGCCGGTCCGCAGATCGCGGCCGGCAAGGTGCGCGCGATCGGCAGCTCGACCATGACGCGCCTCGCCGCGTTCCCCGACGTTCCCTCGCTCAACGAGGCCGGCGCGCGCGGCTTCGACGCGGCGTCGTGGCAGATGATGGTGGCGCCGGCCAAGACGCCGCGGCCGGTGGTCGACAAGCTGCACGCCGAGCTCAAGGCCATTCTCGCGCTGCCGGACGTCAAGGAGGCGATCGCCAAGAACGGCATGGTGCCGATGCCGGATCGCTCGGTCGAAGGGCTGCAGGATTTCGTCAAGATCGGAGATCGCGCGCTGGGGCAAGGTGGTGCGCGACGCCGGGATCGCCGGATCGCAATAGGGAGGACGTCATGCGTCTGCTTCGAGTTGCTGCGGCGGCTATTGCCGTCTGCGCTGTCGCAAACGGCGTTGGCGCAGGACTATCCGACGCGGCCGATCACCATCGTGGTGCCGTTCGTCGCCGGCGGCTCGACCGAAATCTCGGCGCGCATCGTCGCGCAGCAACTGGAGGCGCGGCTCGGCAAGCCGGTGATCGTCGAGAACCGGCCCGGCGCCGGCACCGTGATCGGATCGAACCACGTCGCCAAGGCCGCGCCGGACGGCTACACGCTGCTGCAGGCGACCTCGACGCCGATGGCGATCAACGTCTCGGTGTACAAGGCGCTGCCGTACGATCCGGCCACCGATCTCATTCCGCTCGCGATGGTGGCGCAGAGCCCGTTCATCCTGATCGTCAATCCGGCCCTGCCGGTGAAGTCGGTGAAGGAGCTGATCGCCTACGGCAAGGCCAATCCCGGCAAGCTGTCGTATGGCTCGGGCGGGCCCGGCGCGCCGCATCATCTCTATGCGGAGCTGTTCGCCAGCATGACCGGCATCAAGATGTCTCACGTGCCGTACAAGGGCAGCCTGCCGGCGCTCAACGACGTGGTCGGCGGCCACATCCAGCTCATGTTCTGCGACGTGCCGCCGTCGGCCGGCATGATCCAGTCCGGCAAGGTGCGCGCGCTCGGCGTCTCGCCGAAGAAGCGGCTCGCGGCGTTTCCCGACATTCCGACCGATCGACGAGGCCGGCGTGCCCGGTTACGAGGCGGTGGCGTGGTTCATGGTGGCGGCGCCCGCCAAGACGCCGGCGCCGATCGTGCAGAAAGCTGCACACCGAGCTGAAGGCCGTTCTGGCGTTGCCGGAGGTCAAGGCGCAGATCGCGAAGCTCAGCCTGGTGCCGATGGAAGACGCCGTCGGTCGCCGAGATGCAGAGCTTCGTCAAGTCGGAGATCGCGCGCTGGGGCAAGGTGGTCGAGGCGGCGGGGATCAAGGGGTCGCAGTAGCAGGCGCGTCCTCGCGCGCAGCCGGCGGCCCACGCCTTACGGTGCCGCTGCGTACGCGCTAGTCTTGTGACAATCATAAGAGATCAGAGGAGGTGGGAATGCGTCTCGTGCGCGCGGTCGCTGCTATCGCGGTCATGCTCGGCGCCTTGTCAGGTGCGCAGGCCCAGGGCGATTACCCGAACAAGCCGATCACGCTGGTGCTGCCGCTCGGCGCCGGCGGCGCGATGGACATCCTGGCGCGCGGGCAGTTCGCGCCGAAGCTGTCAGAACGGCTCGGCAAGCCGGTGGTGGTCGAGAATCGCACCGGCGGCGGCACTGTGATCGCGGCGACGTCGGTCGCGAAGTCGCCGCCGGACGGCTACACCTTGTTCTTCGTGCCGGCCGGCACGCTCACCACCAACGCCACGCTCTACAAGAATCTTCCCTACGATCCCGGCAAGGATTTTGTGCCGGTCGCGCTGACGTCGAAGCTCGGCTTCGTATTATCGGTACATCCATCGATGCCGGTGAAGTCGGTCCCCGAGTTGGTGGCCTATGTCAAGGAGCGTCCGGGCCAACTGTCTTATCGGCTCGACCGGCATCGGCGCCACGCCGCATCTCGCCGTGGAGATGTTCCAGCGGGCTGCCGGACTAAAGATGACGCATGTGCCTTATCGCGGCATGCCGCAGGCGACCAACGACGTTGTCGCCGGCCACACCCAACTGGTGTTCACCGATCCGCCGCTGGCGCAGTCGCTCACCGCCGACAACAAATTGCGCTCGCTCGCGGTGTCGACGCTGGAACGCATCCCGGCGGTGCCGACCGTGCCGTCGCTGCATGAGGTGGGCTTCAAGGATTTCGAGGCGGTGTCCTGGCACATGATCGTCGCGCCGGCGGGCACCCCCAAGCCGATCATCGATCGGCTGCATGCCGAGTTCAAACAGATCGTGGCATCGCCCGAATTCCAGCAGCAGGTGGCGAAGATGGGCGTGAACGCGGTCGACTCCGCCCCGCCCGACGCGCTCAAGCGCTATCTCGACCAGGAAATCCTGCGCTGGGGCGAACTGGTGAAGCAGGTCGGCATCGCCGGGACGCAGTAATCGTCTGATTTTCCCGCACTTGTGTGCCCGCCAGCGCTTCGCTAGATAGGGCGCGCTTCATCAGCACCTGAATTTGGCTTCGGAGAGGTGGCTGAGTGGTTGAAAGCACCGCACTCGAAATGCGGCGTACGGGCAACCGTATCGGGGGTTCGAATCCCTCCCTCTCCGCCAGTCCTTCCGCGACCAACATTCTCCGCCGGGTTTTGAGCGCGCTGAAATCGCCAATAACGACGGGCTTCGCGCGAAAACCTCCGCACTGCGACGCGCCGGCCGAGGCCCGAAATTCTCTCTCTCGGCCCGTTTGTCTCCAAACCTCCGCACTTCGCGGATTTAGTGCGGTTCTCGTAAGCAACTGATTTTGAATCGCTTTTCGCGGCGCCGACCTCCGCACTTTGCAGAGATATCGTGGGGTAGCGGGAGCAACTGGGAGCCAACACGAGCGTTGATTGTGCAAGGCCTTTTCTATCGCTAAGTGCGGCTTCTATCGCTAAGTGCGGCCAGAGCTATCCGCCTTTTAGTACCTTGATCAGCTCAAAACCCTCCACCGACATATCGAGATGCCTATGTCCGCTTTGGATCATTAGCGGACATCCAGGTACTGGATTGGGATGTCCGCTTTACCCCCGGTGGTCTCAACCGGTCGACGCAACACCCACCTAACGCTTACCAAACGCTCGCCTAATCGCTTTAACAAATCCCGGCTGCCAAGCGATGCCAAAACTCCGGTTTCTCGGCCGCAGTTAGCCCTTGACGACATTTTTCACTCATCAGCACGTAATCTCTATCTCTTCTGTTCAAGGTGGGTGTTGCGTCGATCGGTTGAGGCGGCCCCCCCAAACCGGACATTGAGCGGTTAGGCTGCGACGTCCGCTAAGTGCCAAAAGCCGACATTGCGCGGCCTCGATTTGAGGGAGCACATACGGCACGCGATCACATATGGCACGCGATTGGCCGTGGGCCGCGCAGCGACCCGTGAACACTGACGTTGTGCTTCCTTGACCTGCAGGAGCGGCGGACGGAACGTAGGCGCTGTCACCGGATTTTAAAGCCGGGACCAGGGAGGTCATCCATGTTCAAGGCGACCACGCGCCGACTGTCCGCCGTCTGCAATTGCTGCATCCAACCGTTCACGGCCACCGGCGTGAGCCGCCGCGGAATGCTGACCGGCGGTACGGCTGCATTAGCGCTGGGCGCGGTTTCGGGCTTCATGCCGAAGGTGTTCGCACAGGCCAAGCCGCACCGCATCGACGTCCACCACCACATCGTACCACCGACTTGGCTTGCCGCGATGGACATCATCGGTCGAACCGACCCGCTTCTGAAGAACTGGTCGGTGCAGAAGACCCTCGAAGACATGGACAAGGGAGGCATCGCCACTTCGATGACCTCGCCGACGACGCCTCAAGTCACCCCGCTTGGAAAAGACGTGGCGATCCGCATCGCGCGCGAGTCCAACGAATTCGCCGCGAAGATGATGACCGATTACCCCAGCCGCTTCGGCGTGTGGGCGACGTTGCCGCTGCCGCACATCGACGAAAGTCTGAAGGAAATCGCATACGCCTTCGATACCCTCAAGGTCGACGGCATCGGTTGCATGACCAGCTACCAGGACAAATGGCTCGGCCATCCGTACTTCGCGCCAATTTGGGAAGAGTTGAACCGCCGCAAAGCGACGGTGTACACGCATCCGACTGGCGCAAATTGCTGCACCAACCTCGTGCTGGGCGTGCCTGACTACGTCGTGGAATACGGCACAGACACCACGCGCACCATTGCAAGCCTAATCCTCAGTGGAGCGTCGCAGAAATACAAGGACATCAACTGGATCTGGTCGCACGGTGGTGGTGCGTTGACGGCATTTGCCTATCGCTTCCAGCACCAGCTCGTGAATACACCGCCGTACCGCGGCAAGATCAGCGTCGAGACGATGAACGGAGAGTTGAAGCGCTTCTACTACGACACCGCCGCGATCCCGGGCGTATCGACTATGGTTGCACTCAACGATCTCGTCTCCGCCAAACAGATCGTCTATGGCACGGATTTCCCATATGGATCGGGCGCCCAGCACACAGCGGGTGTTGTCGGCTTCTTCAAGGATGACGACCTCAAGGCTGTCGACCGCGGCAACGCCGAACGCTTGGTTCCGCGTCTGAAGGCGTAAACTTTCAAACTCCCGCTTCCGGCCGATGTCCGCTTTGTGCCAACAACGACTGTTGGGGCTACCGGCTGAGTGTCGCCGCGCCTTACTGCAGCGCCGCTTTCACCTTGTCCAAGCCCGCGATGGCGCATTGCTCGTCCTTGCCGGGCGAGCCTGCGACGCCGACGCCGCCGATCACGTCGTTGCCGAGCTTGATCGGCACGCCGCCGTCGAGAGACGTGATGTTCGGCAACAGCACCTGCGCACGCCGCGACGGGCGGTCCGGCAGTTCCTTCGAGAAGTCGGTCGTGGTGATCGCGAATGTGCGTGAGGTGTAGGCCTTGCGGCGCGCAGCCTCCATGGCGTGCGGCCGGGCATTATCGTCGCTGGCGGCGATGATGGTGTCGCCACCGCGGCCTACGACCACGACAGCCGAGCTGGTGAAGCCGAGCGCCCGGCAGGCGTCGACCGCCCCGGTCGCGATGGCGAGTGCGAGCGCATAAGATACGTCGCGCCGCTGCACGAGCTGTTGGGCAGAGGCTGTGTCGGCGATCGACGTCGCAAGTATGCTGGCTGCAAAAAATGCGAGCAGTATGCGGATCATGGCAGGCCCACGGTTGGAGAAGAAATCAGTCTAGCAACGACGAGCGGGGCTGTCACCGATTGAACCTCCGCCTCATACAAGTGCTTTGATAGAGGCTGAAACGGGCTTCGCTACGGCAATTCAGACGCCGCTCGATGTCCGCTTTGGGTCAAAAGCGGACTTCGACACCGCAACTTGGCGGAAGCGCATATCAGGGATTCCAAACGCTTTTGCACACCATCGTAGTGTTGGCGATACGGTAACAGAATACGGTCCTGCTGAACAAAGCTTGGCGCATTTTCAAACCCCTGCTAGCAAAAACTCTAGCAACAGGTGAATTGTGACTGGGCGGACTACGACGATCCCGATAGTTTCATATTTTTGTCACAGGCCGCGGTTACCCCACGCAATAAAAATAACCGGGAGCGACGGATGTCTGCTGACTCTTCGATGGAATGCGCGCCGCGTATTACCTCGCTTTTCAAAACTGTCCCAATTGCCACGAAACAATCTTTGCTGCCGAGGGCGCAGCGCTCTTACCCGCAGCCGTCAAATACAAATGGCGCTGCGACTTGTGCGACCATCAATTCCAGACGGTCGAAGCGATTGAACAAGAAGCCATCGCCGCATAAGTGGAACGAGCGAAGCCTTCTCGCTTCATGAGCCTGGTCGCCACCTAAATCCTCGATGTCCGGTTTACCCCGGTGGTCTCAACCGGTCGACGCAACACCCACCTAACGCTTACCAAACGCTCGCCTAATCGCTTTCAAGAATCCCGGCTGCCAGCGATGCCAAAACTCCGGTTTCTCGGCCGCAGTTAGCCCTTGACGACATTTTTCACTCATCAGCACGTAATCTCTATCTCTTCTGTTCAAGGTGGGTGTTGCGTCGACCGGTTGAGGCGCCCCCCCAATAGCGGACGCCCCGAAGACATGGAGTGCTATGAGCCAGGGCCATCTACGATTTTTGTCAAAGAAGCAACGGCGAGAAGTCTTGGTCTTTTCCCTGTGCCCGCCACCCTAGATGGAAAACCAGTCACTGTGATTCCATGAAGACAAAATCCCCTTGGGCGAGCCAGCGCGCAACTTTCACTCAGCCGCTTCCGGCGCCGCGTTTCCTTTCGACGCCTCCATCGCCTCGCCGGCAGCGGACGCTGCGAACTGCATCAGCGCGACATCCCAGTCGGATTCAGGTTTGGGTTGCCGGTAGGTGATCACGAAAGTCCCGCGAGGCTTTCCCGCCACAAGGATGGGTCGCGACTGCACTGCTCTCAGCCCATGCTCCAGACACACCTTCCGCCACACAGGGGCAAACGATGTGTCGCGCTCGACGTCAGGACAGGTGACGACTTGACCTGAGGCGATCGCGTTGACACACGTCCCAAAATCGGAAGGCTGAAGCGGCACGAGGGTGATAGCGGAGGCAAAACTGTTTGGCAGTGACGGGAATATTGCTCGCTCGATGTGCGTCTGCGCTTCGTCGCACAATGTGAGGCCGGCGATGGCACCTGGCGACAGTGCTTCGACCCTCTGGCAGAGAGAGCAGCGCACTGGCGCATCCGAATCCCTCGTCGGCTATGTGCTGCATGTCGCCAAATCTAGTGCTTCTGCAGCCAAGCTCGCAACAGGTCCATGTTCCGGCGGTTGGCGCGCCACATGACGTCCAACACGTCGCCCGCGAGCGGTACGATACCGAGGATTCCGTCGACGGCGACGTTGCCGAGCATCCGCAACACCAGATGCCTCGGGGCGCCGAGAGCGCGAGCCTCCCTGACGATGTAGAGGGAGAGCGCCGTGGTGACGAGGTCGCCTAGACCGGGAACCAACCCGATGATGGCGTCGGCGCCGAACCGGATGTTCGTGCCCGGTATCAAGATCGCTGTATCGAGAAGACTAGCCAGCGCCTCAAGCCGCGCGATGCGTTCGGCTCGAGTGATGTGCGTGTTAAAAAAGACGTAGTCAGCGCGAGTCGTGCTCATCGCCGTCAGATGGGATGCGAACCGAGCAGCGCAAGGGCCTCAGGAGTGCAGCCCCCTCTGTAACGCGGGTCTCTTACCCACGTGAATTATAAGGAAGCGATATTTTCTCCGCCTGGCAACAGCGATTTTAATTCCCTTCTCGGTTCTGCCGCAGACTAGCGCAAGCATGCGATCTTCAAGCTTCCCTTTGGCTGGTCGGTACTTCAAAGAACCCGGCAACTCATTACCTTGCTTCATAAGAGCCCCCGATTGTCTCCGGGAAGTTTAGCGACACGCCGATCATCGCGAAGTGATCTGGATCAAATAACGCTGCATTAGAATCGCACGCGACGTGTTTTGAATCGTAGCCCGGTTATTCGGGACCAGCGATCTGATGGAGTTTCCGCCGTCATTTGCGGGGTGACGGCAGCCCACCTGCAATGTTGAGCAAATCAAACGGGAATGACGGCCTCATCGCAAGCCCACGAGCAGAAGGCTTGTCGCGCCTCAGCGACCTCCAGACCGTCGGCCGCACGTTCAAGCACTAACAGCGTGGTCAGCCTCCTCATCGTAAACTGTGTCCGCAGATGCGACCGCACGATCTGCGCCGCCTGGTCGACGGTTCTAATCGGCAGCGTCGATATCTGAACGATGACCGGTTCGTCGAACGTGGCACCCATCTCACGTTAATTCATGATCATGGTAGAAATCGCGAATCTCGCCTGGCTTTGTCAACACCAACACCGGTTACTTTGGGCTCGAAATCCGTCGGGCCTTGCGCCATGATTTTAGTTTGAGGCAGTGGATCAAGTACACGACGCTGGATTGCAGTGACATGGGCGTAACCGCCGTCAATTTGAAGTTGAACCCGCTCCAACCCGTTCGAAATTGGATCCCGGTCTATTGCCGGCACTTTCAGTTTCAGTAGCTATGCGGTCTTCTGCACGTGGCGCGATACTGCAAAATTCTGTTGTTCCCAAAGTACTTGCCAAGGTCGCATCAACGTTGCCAGCGTCATCTCTGCTGGTTGCCACCCCTTCAGAATCCCCTCGACAATGTCCGGCGCCAGCAGCGTCAGCCGCAGCACCCGGCCGACGTAGGTCTCATTGATCTTCTCGGCGGCAGCAATCTCTCTGATCGTCGCGTACTCGCCGCTCTCCAACATATCGCGCCAGCGGAACGCTCGCGCGATCGCCTTGACCATTCTCCGACTAACTGTTCGCGCTGGAGCTTTGTTCAGCCGGCTTCGGAGCGCACGAGCGATAGCAGCGCATCACCATAGCGCTCCAGTTTCTTGTCGCCGATGCCGGTCACAGCGCGCAATTGGTCGTGGGTTTGGGGGCGGGAGGATGCGATGCCTTCCAAGGTAGCGTCGTGCAAGACGACGTAAGCTGGCACGCCCTGCTTGCGAGCCATACCTGAGCGCCAAGTACGCAGGACGCTTATGAGGTTTGCTTCCCGGTCTTGTCGTAACCGTTGGAGACGACGGAGGAGTCGGATGAAGCCGACGAGAGCACCGCGCCTCGTCTTACAGTTTTGGCCTTGATGCCGCGCTTGCGAGGCGAGCCCGCGGCCGTCTCTTCTCGTAGCATCACTTCGCTCTCGCCTTTGAGGACGCCGCGCGCCGAGGGGGTAAGTTTCAACGCACCAAAGGCCTCGCTGTCTGGCTGGAGGTGCCCTAGCGATACCAACTGGCGCACCACAGTGCGCCATTGCTTTTCGTCTAGTTCGGTTCCGACGCCGAACACCGAAAGCTGGTCGTGCCCGAACTGCACCACGCGCTCGGTAGAACGGCCTATGAGCACATCAATCAGGTGCACCGCGCCGAAGCGCTGCCCCGTGCGATACACGCAGGACAATGCCTTTTGCGCGACGATGGTGCCGTCCCAAACGCGCGGCGGAGACAGGCAGTTGTCGCAGTTGCCACAGTTTGGGGTCCCGTAAGTTTCTCCGAAGTAATCAAGAAGACGCCCCCGCCGGCAACCGGCGGTCTCGCACAAACCTACCAGCGCATCGAGCTTTCTGACCGAGACGCGCTTAAACGCATCCGCCCCGGTGGACTGGTCGATCATGCGCCGCTGCTGCACGATGTCCGCTAGACCATAGGTCATCCAGGCATCGGCGGGCTTGCCGTCGCGGCCGGCACGGCCGGTCTCCTGGTAATAGGCCTCGATGCTTTTGGGCAAATCGAGATGCGCAACAAAGCGCACATCTGGTTTGTCGATACCCATGCCGAAGGCAACGGTCGCGACGATCACCACGCCATCTTCATTGATAAACCGATCTTGGTTTCGGGCGCGTACGGATGCGTCCATGCCGGCATGATAGGCAAGCGCGTCGATGCCAGCTTTTGCAAGCGAAGCGGCAGTGTCGTCCACTTTGGCGCGCGACAGGCAGTACACGATGCCGGCATCGCCAGCGTGGCGCTCGGTAATGAAGGCCTGGAGTTGTGATCGGGCGTTCTGTTTCTCGATGATCTCATAGCGAATATTGGGGCGATCGAAACTCGCGATGAAGCGGGGCGCACCGTCAAGATTCAGGCGGGTAACGATCTCGCTGCGGGTGAGTTCATCTGCCGTGGCAGTGAGCGCGATCCGCGGTACATTCGGAAAGCGCTCCGCGAGTACCGACAGCCCCATGTATTCTGGGCGAAAGTCGTGTCCCCACTGCGACACGCAATGCGCCTCGTCGATCGCGAACAGCGCGATCCGCGCGCGCGCGAGAAGGTCTAGACAGCGCGGCGTCAGCAACCGCTCCGGGGCGATGTAGAGCAGATCGAGATCGCCGGCGAGCAGGCTTTGTTCAACCGCGGAGGATTCCTCCCAGGAGAGCGTGGAGTTCAACACCGCCGCCTTGACCCCGGCATCGAGGAGTCCCGCGACCTGGTCGCGCATCAGCGCAATCAGCGGTGAGACTACGATGCCGCAGCCCTCGCGTAACAACGCCGGCAATTGGTAGCAGAGCGACTTGCCCCCGCCGGTCGGCATCAGCACCAGACAATCTCCGCCGCCCGCGACATGCGTCGACGATCTTCTCCTGGGCGCCTCGGAAGGCAGGCAGGCCGAAGACGGTGTTCAGGACGGACAGAGCGGTGGGGGCGATGTTCCGCCTCAAGTTGAACGTTGAGTTGAGGGTAGAAATGATTACGCGGGGATTTGTAGTTCAACTGAAGAAGATCGAATCGTAAGCTTTTTACACTGCCCTAAGGGGACCGCAAAAGTGCCGATCTCTGTTCTGCCCACAGCACCGGAAACCGCCGCAGGAGGTCCTCGAGCTGCAGGTCCGCCGGCTGCAGCCCACCTCTGGCGCTAGCAGCGTCAGCCGCAAGGCGCGACCCCTCTTGACTTAGCCCACGGAGGAAACGAGATATCCGTTGTTGCTGCAATCTAGCGGGCGTCGAATGGGCCGTTACAAAGACTACGACCGTGGGCCTAAGCGCGGCGGTTATGACGACGATCAAAAATCTGACAACCGAGCATCCGGAGTTCAGCCAAATTATCCGCGTCCGAGCGCCCCGGCGGAGCGACGCCCTGCCCCTGCTTCGCAGGTCGTAGGCGCGACCAGCGAAAGTATTGGTACCGTTAAAATGTACAAGGCCGACAAGGGATTCGGTTTTGTCGGTCAGGACGACGGGGGAAAGGATGTCTTCGTCCACGCGTCGGCACTTGCACGCGCCGGGCTGAGCGGGCTGGCTGAAGGTCAGCGTGTGCGGATGCAAATCGGCCAGGGTCAAAAAGGGCTAGAGGCTCGCTCGATCGAACTCCTGGACTGAACGGCTTATATTACCCGCTAACGGAAGCATCACTCTTCCGACAGGAATTCGTCCTCCGTTGCTCTGTCCACTCCACGGCAAACGGCTTCATCAACACCGCCAACGTCACATCGGCCGGCTGCCGTCCGTTCAGGATCGCCTCGACGATGTCCGGCGCCAGCAGCGTCAGCCGCAGCACGCGACCGACGTAGGTCTCGTTGATCTTCTCGGCGGCGGCGATCTCGCTGATGGTCGCGTACGCGCCGCTCTCCAGCATTTCGCGCCAGCGGAACGCCCGGGCGATCGCCTTGACCATGGCGTTGTCGATGTGGCGGCGTGACGGGCGCCGCAGTGATGTCGGCGCCGTCAGGCGCGAGCACGAGCTTCCGGCCACCGCGCCTTCGTGATCGAAATCGGCACCCGCACCGTGACGGTCCGGCCGTCGTCGCTGAGCTTCGGCTTGGCCATCACGCTGCCCTCCTGGCTTCCGGTTTGATCGCGCCCAGGTCCGCGACCAGCTTGGTCAGGCCCTTCGGTTCGCAATCGGATGTCGGCGCCGTCCGGGGCGACATCGACCCGCTCGACCAGCAGCTGGACGACCCGCGCCTGCTCGGCCGGGAACAGTTCGTCCCAGAGCGGATCGAGCCGCTGCAGCGCCTCGCGCACATCGGCTTCGGTGAGACCGTCCATGGATGCTCGCGCGCTGCGCGCCACGTGCGAACGATGATCTCGGGCGACCGCAGCAGGCCGCGCACCTGTTCGATCACCGCGCTTTCGATCTCGGCAGCCGGCACGCGCCGCACCGTGCAGGCGTCGGCATCGCGCTTGAGCACATCGGTGGAGACGTAATAGCGGTAGAGCTTGCCGCCCTTCCGCGTGTGCGTCGGCGTCATCGCCCGGCCGGTCGGCCCGAAGATCAGTCCCTTCAGCAAGGCCGGCGTCTGCGCCCGCGTTCGCGCGGCGCGCTGCCGCGGGCTGTCGGCGAGGATGCTGTGGACCTTGTCCCACAGCGCCTGACTGATGATCGCTTCGTGCTCGCCGGGATAGGCCGTGCCCTTGTGCACGGCCTGTCCGATGTAGGTGCGGTTGTTCAGGAGCTTGTAGATGTAGCCCTTGTCGACGAGCTTGCCGTACTTGCCGGTGACGCCCTCGGCGCGCAGCGCGCGCACCAGCGTGGTGGCCGAGCCGATCTTGATGAACCGCTCGAAGATCATGCGGACCGTCTTGGCGTCCGCTTCGTTGACGACGAGCTTGCGGTCCTTGACGTCGTAGCCGAGCGGCACGAAGCCGCCCATCCACATGCCCTTCTTGCGGGAGGCGGCGAACTTGTCGCGGATGCGCTCGCCGATCACCTCGCGCTCGAACTGCGCGAACGACAGCAGGATGTTGAGCGTCAGCCGGCCCATCGACGTGGTCGTGTTGAACGACTGCGTCACGCTGACGAAGGTGACGCTGTTGCGATCGAACACCTCGACGAGCTTGGCGAAATCCATCAGCGCGCGGCTGAGGCGGTCGATCTTGTAGACGACGACCACGTCGACGCGCTGCGCCTCGATGTCGGCCAGCAGCCGCTTGCAGCGCCGGGCGCTCCAGCGTGGCGCCGGAGATGCCGCCGTCATCGTAGCGGTCCGGCACCAGCACCCAGCCTTCGGGCTTCTGGCTCGCGATATAGGCCTCGCAGGCCTCGCGCTGGGCATCGAGCGAGTTGAACTCCTGCTCCAGGCCCTTCCTCGCTCGACTTGCGGGTGTAGACCGCGCAGCGGAGCTTTCGGACGACCGGCTTTTTCATGGGCGGGCCTCGCGGTTCTTGAGGCCGAAGAACAGCGAGCCCATTCCAGCGCGTGCCGGTGATGGCGCGCGCGATGGCCGACAGCGATTTGTACGGCCGGCCCTGATATTCGAAATCCTCGTCGCGCACCGTGACGCAGTGCTCGACGCCCTGGTATTCGCGAATGAGCCGCGTGCCGGCGATCGGCCGATCGTTGGCGGGCTGCCGGCGCCGCGCTGGGATCGCCGCCGTCGAGCTCCTCGCCGAGTTCGCGCAGCCGCTTCAGCGTTTCGGGCTTGAGGCCGCCGTAGGCCAGTTCCTGAATCCGATAGGCGAGCCGGTGTTCGAGGAAGCGCCGGTTGTAGGGTGGCGGCTCGGTGTCGAAGAGATCGCGCCATTTCTGCTTCAGCGCGCCGATCGGCGCGGTCTTCAGGGCGGCCAATTGGGCCAGAACGGTATCGGTCACTCCATGCCTCCGTTCGACTTGAGAACGTCGGCATGACCGCTCTGGTGGGCGGGACAGTCGAGCGAACTCTCTCCGGGTGGGAGATAAAGGAGTTGACTGTCGGGGCGGAGCCGCATGAGGCCGGCCGCAAGAATTTCGCCGATTTCGTCGAGGCGTTCGGCCGGTTTCATGCGATCTGGGTGAAGTGCGTTGCTCAAGAGGCGGCCCCACTGATGGATCCGCGATACCGGGGGAGTTCTGCTCCGGTCCAGAGAAATCGGTTATCCACCGTACCAACTCGGGCGGACGCGAAAGAAAACGTACCGGCTGCTATATTGAGCAGCGCGTTTCAGAACCCTGCATCTGCGAATCGGTTGGAGAAATGTGGGTCAGAGCATGGCAGCTCCCCGTACTTCCAAACTAAAGCCGGTCTATCCGGCGTGGAGCGACCGGTGCCACCATTCTTGGGGAATTACACTGGATGAATGTCTCAGACAATTGAGCATCGCGAGCACGACGCAGGAAGCGATGCGACGAAGTGCGGAGGCAGTTCCGGAGGGCGCCCCTGAGGAACATCGGAAGCAGGCTTGGCGCCGTTACTGGCTGGCTATACGCGCCCAGCATCTTCATTTCTCAGATTTGGTGGTGAAGGATCATTATTTTACGACGGGCATTCGTTTCCCGTTTTCAGAAAATCCTGTTCGCGAAGAGATCCCGCCAGAACTTTACATCGATGCGAAGCTTGACCCAAAATCTAACCGATTTATGGCTCGAGGGCCCCACCAGGAGCGAGTCGAATATGTGGAGGTGCGGGTAAGTGCGCGTTTTTCTCATTCCCCAAATTATGATTTCGTCGCCGTGAAGAACCTGGATTTCCACCTCAATAAAACACAGGCCGCTGTCGTCCGTCTCCTCCACTTGGCGGCTTTGGAAGGGAAACACGAGGGTTTGTTTGCGAAGAGATTGCTTGGGGACGTTGGGAAGCGATCGGGCGATCTAGGTGACTATTTCAAAGATCAACCCCTTTGGGATTTTCTAATCACCAAGGTGGCTGCCGGGCGCTACAGGCTGGCCATATATGGCCTGGGTTTCCCCGGTTTCTCAGGGCGTCGCTGCTAATCTACTGAAACAATTCCTCTTTTCCTTTCCGATTTTTCTCCGACATAGAAGACTAGCGTCATCCGCCCAGTCGTCGGCACAAGCTGGCGAATGAAAGCGGATGCGATCCAGCATCTAACTCAAGTTGAACTAGCTCGGCGTTGGCGCATGAGCGAGCGGACGCTTGAGGCGTGGCGCCCCCTCAATATGGGGCCGCCCGTATCTCAAGATTGTCGGTCGCGTCGTCTACCGCCTCGCAGATATCGAGGCGTTCGAGGCCAGTAATCTTTTCAACACTGCGCCTCTGCGCAATGCATCAAACACCAACCAGCCCCCTCGTGAAGGAACTGCAGGTGCATGTGATGCAGTTTCTGGCCCGCACGAGATGGGCGACCAGCTGTACGCAAGGGCGCTTTCGTCAGCATTGGCTGACCTCACCTATCATGAAATTATATCGCTAGCGAAATATGCCGGCGTGCCGGGCCGGATGGCGGTGCGAGCGGCGCGGGCGGTGACTGTCAACACACCGTCTTATCTATTGTTGTGCTCGATCACCGGTATTGATCCGGTCGATGCAATGCCGCGCATCCCAGTCTCGAGGCGTGGGTTCTCAGTTTGTTGGCACCCCTTTGCGGCAGCTCTATGGTTCAAGCGGCAGCGCCAAAATCTATCCGTAAGGGGTTGCTCCCTGCTGCTGGGCGTCTCGGTTGCAACACTTTCCCGCGCCGAGCGGGGGCATCATTTGGATGTCAGGTGCTTCCTGCGACTCACAGCATTCATAGGTCTGCATCCCTTTTCGTTTTTATGTTTCACGGGCAACAGCGACTGTAACACCAAGAAAAGCCTGACGTTCGTACAGAAGTTTGACGCCGCTCCGACGTTGAATGGAGTCGGACTGGGTTTTCCGGATAATGGTTGGAGCCCATTCGAATATGTCGGATGAAGCCCCAGGCCTGTTCGCGCACTGGCAGCCGCGTTACGCGGCCCTCGGTTTGCCGACATTCCCTGTGGTTGGAAAGAAACCTGCCATCCGAGGCTACCTTCATGTTGGTATGCGGGCGAGCGGCGAATTGGTCTCCAAATTTTCGCACCTGGATGCATTCGGTGTAAGCCTCGGTCAGCGAACCGAAATCGCAGTCCTGGACGTTGACACTTCGGACGAGAAACTGTTCCGGGAAACTCTTGCGGTCTATGGCGACACACCGTTTCTGGTGCGCTCCGGCAGCGGCAATTTTCAAGCTTGGTATCGCCACAACGGGGAAACGCGATCGATACGCCCACTTCCGGATTTACCGGTCGATATTCTCGGCGGCGGTTATGTTGTGGCCCCGCCGAGCCGGACCTCAAGCGGAAATTACAAGATTATTCGGGGCGAACTCGATGACTTGCAGCGGCTTCCGCGGATGCGGAAGCCTACTGGGACGCGAAACGGTCCGCTGCTAATGCAAGGCCGACGCCAATACAGTTTGTTCAGACGCGCCCTTCGGCAAGCGCCATATGTCGATGACCGGGAAGCTCTGCTCGACGTTGTTCGGACCGAAAATGAATTCTCCTGTGAGCCGCAACTGCCGGATGAAGAGGTCCAGCGCTTAGTGCGTTCAGCTTGGCGCTATCAAACGGAAGGTAGAAATTTTCTCGCGCGCGCAAAGGCCGTCCACGCGACCTTTGATGAGCTGGAGGGTCTAGTAGGGAAAAATCCCGCCGCACTTGCGCTGCTGCTGATCTTACGAAGATTTCATCGCGACCTTCCTTTCGCATTGGGGAAGGCGATGGCAATTAAAATGAAATGGACGGTTCGACGGTTCAAAGCGGCCAGAGAGAATTCTGGAAGAGCTTGGCTATATCCGCTGCATCCATGCAGGCGGACTGGGAAAATCCGATCCTCCACTTTACGCGCTTAGAGGCGCGGTTTCGCACCCCAATACTACTAACACGTCTCCCTCACTCGCTGAGCCGCAGCACTTCAATCAGCAGAAGCTAAGAGGGTGATTGCCATGCCAATAATTCTTGTCCCGCCTGCGACAACCGGCGGGCATGGCCGCCGGGGTGGGGGGATCAAATCTCTAGGGCCTCTAAGGGGTGCGACCGGCTTGGGGCGCCGCACGCAATTACGCGTATTTCCAGAAACTTTTTTTAGTTTTGAGAGGGGGGGTCATGAAGATGGAGAGCAACTATGGGAGTGATACAAGCCTGATGAGTGGCGACCGTTTGCGTCTTGAGATTTGGGCGCTCGAACGGCACATCCCTTCGGCCCGCAATGCGAGAACACACTCGGAAGCTCAGGTGGCCGAGATCGCAGGCAGCATCCGTGCTTTCGGTTTTCCAATCCAGTACTGGTTGGAAAGGACGGTGGCGTGGTGGCTGGCCACGGCAGGATCGCGGCCGCACGCCAGCTTGGCCTCCATGAAGTTCCGGTAATCGTTCTTGACGATCTTTCGGAGTTCGCAACGCCGGCAGTTGATGTTGGCTGACAATCGAATCGCCCTCAACGGCGGCTGGGGACAAAGCAATGCTGCAGCTTGAGTTGAAGGACCTCAGCTTACTCGGCGCGGACTTGTCGAAATTGGGATTTACCGCCGACGAATTGGCGAAGGCCCTCGCGCCGCCCGCCGTTGCCGGTTTGACTGACGAGGATTAGGTTCCCGAGCTCGCGGGCGAAGCAACCACCACTCTCGGGACGGTATCGTGCTCTGGCCCGCACCGCGGCGATATTTGCGGCGACAGCACTGACGCCGCGGTTGTCCGCGCATTGCTCGACCGCGACGCCCCACAGCTCATGGTCACTGATCCACCCTACGGGGTCGATTACGACCCGACGTGGCGGCACAAGTCCGGAGTCAACAAGTCGCGACGTCGGGGAAAGGTGCAGAACGACACACAAGCCGATTGGAGTGCGGCTTGGGCGCTGTTTCCGGTCATATCGCATACGTCTGGCACGAGCCCTTCACTGAACGACCGTCGCAGAAGCTACCAAAAACGGATTCAGTATCCGCTCCCAGATAATCTGGGCCAAACCGCGGCCTGGTGATTGGACGCGGGGATTACCACTGGCAGCACGAGCCCTGCTGGTATGTTGTGCGCGCCAAGGGTCATTGGACTGGAGACCGCAAACAAACAACGCTTTGGACGATCAGCAGCGGCCAACAAGACGCGGAAACCGTCCATGGAACGCAAAAGCCTGTCGAGTGCATGCGGCGTCCAATGCAGAACAACAGTAATGCTGGGGACGCTGTCTACGAGCCGTTTCTCGGAAGCGGGACAACCTTGATCGCCGCAGAAACCACCAACCGGGTGTGCTTTGCGATCGAACTCGATCCTCGCTACGTCGATGTGGCTGTGCGCCGTTGGCAGGCGTTCACTGGCCAAAAAGCAACCCGGGCACAGGACAGCCGGTTATTTGATGACCTAGCGCAAGAGCATACTAACAAGTCAGAAGATGATCGCCGTGAAGAATAAATCGGTCGCCACCGCGAAAGCATTGTCCGACAAACCCGAATTGCTGTTGGAATGTCCCAGGATTATCTCGCCGAAGGCTCAAGAGGAGTGGGATCGCATTCTGGCTGAATTGCCACAGATCATCGAAGTTCGAAATATAGATCGGACGATGTTAGCGCTATTTTGCGAGTCCTTTGCCCAATGGTGCGACGCGACCGAAGCAATTCGTAAATATGGGTGTTGTGGTTATGAAGTCGCCGAGTGGGTATCCGATACAATCTCCCTACGTCGCGATAGCCAATCAGGCAGCCACGGTCATGGAAAGGATGGGCGGAGATTCAGTCTATCGCCGGCCAGCAGGAGCAAACTTCCACGTTTGCGCGACAAGGTGCTGGAGTTGGGAGTTGCCGCCGCTGTGAAGCCCCTTGGGCCTTCATTTGCAAAATATCGAGATTCAATACTGAAAGCCTACCGCAAA
>CAWIRP010000027.1:0-248027 GCA_963838595.1 uncultured Alphaproteobacteria bacterium | reverse complement strand
CCTGTTGGCGTGTTGCATGCGCGCCATGCCTCGATGAAGGACGACATCAGGACGAAATGCGCCGTGCGTCTCGGCTTTCGCCAGATCAACGGATTTTCGGAAGACTGGGCAAAAAAGATCGAGAGCCTGCGCGGCAGAGGCTTCGATTCCGTCCGGCAGCTCTGGCTACGCACCGGCCTGCCAACCAAGGCGATCGAGAAACTCGCGCACGCCGATGCCTTCAATTCAGTTGGTCTCAGCCGCCGCGACGCGTTGTGGGCGGTGAAAGCTCTTCAGAAAGCCGGCGACAAGGACAACCTGCCGCTGTTCGCGCGCGTGAGCATGCCGGCGCTGGAGCCGGACGCCAACTTGCCGGCCATGCTGCCGGGCGAACAGGTGATCGAGGACTATCGTCACCTGCATTTGTCGCTGAAAGCGCATCCGGTGTCGTTCCTGCGTCGCGATCTCGACGCGCGCGGCATCGTCCGTCACGAGCTTCTTCCCACCCTTGTTCCAGGGCGGCGCGTGACCATCGGCGGGATCGTGCTGGTGCGGCAAAGGCCCGGGGCCGGCAATGCGATCTTCATGACGTTGGAAGACGAGACGGCCATCGCCAACACCATCGTCTGGCCTCGCAAGTTCGAGCAGTATCGTCCCGTGGTGATGGGCGCGCGACTGATCAGCGTGACCGGCGTGCTGCAGAACGAAAAGAACGTGATCCACATTGTCGCGGATCACTTCGAGGACTTGACGTTTTTGCTGGGACGGTTGTCGGAGCGGGGCGAGCGCATCGATCTGATCATGCCGCCCGACGCGATCAGGCGTCCCGTCTACTCGCGCCAGCGTCATCCGCGCTCAGGCGACGCGCTGGTCACGATGCTGAAGGAGAGATCAGAGGCGGCCGAAGAGCTTGCAGCGGCCGCTCATACGGCCCAGGTCATGCCCAAAGGCCGCAACTTCCATTGAGCATGATCCCGAAAAGTGGGAACCGGTTTCCCGCCTGCGCGAAGCCCTGGCGTCGATTGTCATTGCGATTTTGATGCTTCGGCGGGCGAAGGCAGGTCGGAAAAGATCATGCTCAAAAAATGAAAGGAATCTAATACCAGCGGTGATGAATTCTGACTTATAGGGGATTCCCGTTGGGTCGGCGGCATGATTCGCTGGCCTTCTTGATTCGAGGAGGAGGCCAGAATGCCGGCAGCGGTTTCGATCACGCACCTGGACTACAGCGCGTCCGAGCTTCGACGTGAGGCGAAGCGTACGGATGATGCGGACGTGGCACGGCGAATGCTGGCCTTGGCGCTGGTGCTGGAGGGCAAGTCGCGCGGCGAGGCTGCGATATCGTGCGGCATGGACCGGCAAATCCTGTGCGACTGGGTGCACCGCTACAATGCGGAAGGCCTTGTGGGTCTTCGGAATCGAACTGCGCCGGGAGCGAAGCCGAGGCTCTCTCCCGAGCAGGAACGGGAGGTGGCCGAGCTGGTTCGTAACGGGCCGGATTTGGCCGAGCATGGCGTTATCCGTTGGCGGCGGATCGACCTCGCGCACGTGATCGAGCAACGCTATGGGGTCAAGCTGGCCGAACGATCGGTTGGCGATTTGCTTCGTCGTCTCGGCTTTCGGCGTATCTCGGTGCGGCCACGATGTCCCGAACAGGACGCCGCGATCCAGGAGGCGCATAAAAAAACTTTCCCGATCTGGTCGCTGCCGCCATCCCCGCGCATGCGCGCGACAAGCCGATCGAGCTTTGGTGGCAGGACGAGGCCCGCGTCGGTCAACAGGGCACGTTGACAAGGATTTGGGCCGAGCGCGGCAGCCGGCCGCGGGCCCCGCGCGACCAGCGCTACGATTGGGCCTATCTGTTCGGTGCAGTCTGTCCCGCGCGCGATGCCGGCGCCGCGCTTGTGCTGCCGGTCGCCGACGGCGAAACGATGAACCTGCATCTCGCCGAGATCAGCCGCAACGTCACGCCCGGCAGCCATGCCGTCGTGCTGCTCGACGGTGCCGGTTGGCATCAGACCGGCGGCAAACTCAAGGTGCCGGACAACATCAGCTTGCTCAAACTGCCGGCCTATTCGCCCGAACTCAATCCGGTCGAGAACGTCTGGCAATACTTGCGCCAGAACCAGCTCAGCAACCGCGTCTTCGACGGCTACGATGCCATCGTCGACGCCTGCTGCGATGCTTGGAACGCACTCACCGCTGAACCAGGCCGCATCCAATCAATTGCGACCCGCCCATGGGCATCGGTTACTCTCTGATGCCGTTGGTATAAGTTCCCGGCTTCAGCACGTCCGTCAGCCAGTCCCACATATAATGAACGCCGATGGTTACGTCGTCGACCTGGCAGTGATGAAAGCCGCCTTCCTCGCGGCTGAACACCTTGAGCGTCTTCTGTTTCGAGCCGACCGCTGCGAAGCATTGCTCGGCGAGTGACAGCGGAATCTGCTCGTCGCCCGCGCCGTGCAGCAGCAGGAACGGACATTTCATCTTCTGCACGATGCCATCGAGCCGGAAGCCTTCGAGCTTCTTCATGGCGGCCTCGCGCGTCTCGACGCCGAAAACCCACATCAGGTGCTCGGGCGGCACTGACAACGACGGCACCTTGCCGGAATCGAGCAGATCGAAGCGCCGCTTCCACACGTCGTAATAATCCCACTGCGCGCCCCAGGCGATGCAGGCCGCGTAGCGCGGCTCCAATGATGCGGCGCGCGGCGCATAATAACCGCCAAGGCTGATCGCCATCACGCCGATGCGCTTGGGATCGACCTCTTTGCGCGACGCCAGATACTCATAAGCCGCGGTGCCGTATTTCTCCGTCTCGGCGATCAGCGGCAAGCCGCGGAAGCGCACGCTCTCGCCGTTGCCCGGTCCGTCGACCAGCAGGCAGGAGATGCCGCGCGCCACCAGGTCGGGCACGCCCTTGAAATATTGGATCTCCTTGGTGACGTCGAAGCCGTCGAAGAACACCAGCGCCGGCGCCGGCTTGCTGCCAGCCACTTCGGGCGCTGCGTGGACGAACAGCGCCGGCAGCAATTTATCGCCGTAAGGCACCTCGACGGACTCGATGCGCGGCCGCCGGATCATCGCCGCCGCGTCGGCGAACGATTTTACCGCCTTTTTATAGACCGCGGGAGCGCGCGGATCGCGCTGCAGGAAGCGCTCGCCGGTCTGGTAGTAGTGCGTGGCGCGCATCAAGCACGCGGCGGCGGTCAGCTTGTGGCCCTTCTTCTCCTCGTCGCGGCCGCGCGCCTCGATCTTGTCGCCCATTCGCGCCCATTCCTCGAACCAGGCCTTGTCGTCGCCGACCTTGTCCTTGAGCGCGCGGCCGACGCGGTTGACCTCGTCGATCTCGGCGCCGCCCCACGGCGCCGCGCTCAGGTTCAGCAGCAGGCCCATCGACCAGCGGTAGTTAGTGGGGAAATAGATGAAGGCCGGATCGTCCTTGCGGTCGGTCATGAAAAATCCTCCCAACTTTTGCGGCAACCCTAGGCGCATTTTCTTGCACATGCCACGCGCCGGCGCTGCATAGGGCTGCGGCGCTGCTGCACGCAAAAACTGGGCTGGCCGTTTCGGTGCCGCTGGCCTAGCCTGCGGCGTTTCAGGCTGGAGCAGGCAATGAACAGGCGCGAGATTTTTCAGGCTGGGTTGGGTGCCTTGTCTGCCACGGCGTTAACGCCGCGTGGCGTGCTCGCGCAGGCGAAATTTCCCGGAGCGTCCGATCAAGCTGATGATCCCGTTCTCGGCGGGCGGCGTGACCGACATCGTCGGCCGCCATTGGGCGGAGCGCATGAAAGGCCCGCTCGGCACCATCTATGTCGAGAACCAGGGCGGCGCCGCCGGTAGCATCGGCGCGACGGACGTCGCGCGCTCTCTCGCCGACGGCTACTCGATCCTGCTCGGCAACACCAGCGTGCTGGTGCTCAATCCGATGACGTCGACAAAGCTGTCCTACGATCCGATCAAGGACTTCGTGCCGATCTCGATCCTGTGCGTCGCCTCGGTCGCATGGGTGGTGCACGCCTCGGTGCCCGTGAAGACGCTCAAGGAGTTCGTCGACTACACCAAGGCCAATCCCGGCAAGCTGTCGTATGGGTCGGCCGGCACCGGCACGATGACGCATCTCGCGGCGGAGCAATTCAAGCAGGCGACAGGCCTCAGCGAACTGACCCACATTCCGTACAAGGGCGCGGGCCCCGCGATCGCCGATCTGGTCAGCGGCCACATTCCGGCGGGGACGCCGAACGTCACCAGCCAGGTGCTGGAATTCCACAAGGCCGGCAAGGTGCGCATCCTCGCCGTGTTCTCGAACGAGCGGCTGAAGGGCGCGCCGGAGATTCCGACCGCCATCGAGGCCGGTTTTGCCAACCAGGTCGGCCAGCTCTTTGTCGGCGTGTTCGCACCGTCGGCGACGCCAAAGCCGATCGTCGAGCAGATCGCGGCGGCCAACCACAAGGTGATGGCCGACACGGCATTCCAGAAAATCCTGATCGACTCCGGCCTGGAACCGATCAGCGACACGCCGGACCGCGCCAAGGCCTACATCGCGGCGGAGACAGCGCGCTGGGCGCCGGTCGTCAAGGCGACAGGCCTGGTCAAGTAGGACGCGCCGCGCGCCGAACCGCGCGGTAACCGCCGTCACCAAGCGGATGCGCTTCTGCCGCATCTGCTCGATTAGCATCAGCGCCGCCGGCGTCACGATCAGCGTCAGCACCGTCGCAAAGCCGAGCCCGAACACGATCGCCGTCGAGAGCTGGATCCACCATTGCGTGGCCGGTGCGCCGAC
Source organism: uncultured Alphaproteobacteria bacterium (assembly GCA_963838595.1). Taxonomy (GTDB): domain Bacteria; phylum Pseudomonadota; class Alphaproteobacteria; order Rhizobiales; family Xanthobacteraceae; genus Z2-YC6860. Next base: position 243,262 of record CAWIRP010000027.1, on the reverse strand, counting down.
CGTGATCTCGCGCGTCATGAACTCGATGTTCATGCCGAACGCGATCGGCAGCACGCCGAGGATCGCTGTCACCGCGGTGAGCACCACGGGCCGCGCCCGCTCGCGGCAGGTCTCGATGATGGCGTCGTAGGCTTCGCGGCCCTCGCGGCGCAATCGGTCGTAGGTGTCGATCAGCACGATGTTGTTGTTCACGATCACGCCGGCGTTGGCGATCACGCCGATGCCGGTCATCACCACGCCGAACGGCTGCCCCATGATCAGCAGGCCGAGCAGCACGCCGATGGTCGACAGCATCACCGCGGTGAGCACCAGCATGACCGACGTCAGCCGGTTGAACTGCGCCAGCAGGATCGCAAAGATCAGGAAGATCGCGGTGCCGAACGCCTTGAGCAAAAAGGCCGAGGCCTTGGCGCGCTCCTCGTCCTCGCCCTTCAGCTTCCAGGTCACGCCGGACCCGAGGTCGGTCTTGGCCAGTTCCGCCGCGATGTCCTGCTGCACCTTGGCGGATTGCACGCCGGGCGCAACGTTCGCCGACACCGTCATCACGCGGTTGCCGGCGACGCGGTTGATGTAGCCGGTGCGCGGCGTCGCAGTGCGCTCGACGAAGTTGCCGAGCGGCACGTAGCCGGCCGGCGTCTGCACGCGCAACTCGTCGATCTGGTCGAGGTTGCGCTTGTCCTCGGGGAAGCGAACCAGGATGTCGACTTCCTTGTCGTTGTCGGTCGGCCGGTATTCCGTGACCTTGACGCCGTTGGTGACGAGCTGGATCGCGGTGCCGACGATCGCCGGGCTCGCGCCGTATTTCGCCGCCTCGGCGCGATTGACGTCGATTTTCCAGTCGATGCCAGGCAGCGGCTGGCCGTCGTCCATGTCGCGCACGTCGGGATGCTTGCCGACGATGGCGGCGACCTTCTTGGCGGCGGCGGGGACCAGATCGGAATTCAGCGCGCCGATCTGCACCTGCACGGCCTTGCCGGTCGGCGGGCCGGCGCGCGGCGCCGCCACTTCGACCAGAACGCCGGGAATATCGGCGGTCGCCTTGCGCAACTCGGTCATGATGTCGTGGGCGGGGAGCCGCGTCTTCCAGTCGGCGAATTCGAACTGGATCACGCCGATGGTGTCCTCGCTGATCTCGCTCGAGCCGCGCGGCTGCTCACCGACCCGCGTGTAGACCGTGGAAAGCCCCTCGGTCTTCAGCACGCGCTTCTCGACCTCCGCGATGACGCGGTTCTTCTCTTCGAGCGCGATGTTGCCGCGGCCGTGCACGATCACCTGTCCGAAGTCGGGCTCGACGTTCGGGAAGAATTCGACGCCGCGGCCGAACTTGCCATAGGCGACCGGCACCGCGACCAGCAGAAGCGCCACCAGGGCGAGCGTGGTGCCGGGATTGCGCAGCGCCGCGCGCACCGTGCGCATGTAGGGCCCGCGGTCGGCGGTGCGCTCGTCATGCGGAATAGGCGCGGCGCGGCCGAGCAGCGCGCCGAGCGTCGGCGTGAAGAACAGCGCGACGGCGAGCGAGGCGGACAGCGTGGCGATCAGCGTGATCGGCAGATACTTCATGAACTCGCCGACCAGGCCGGGCCAGAACAGCAGCGGCGAGAACGCGGCGACGCGCGTCGCGGTCGCGGCGATCACCGGGCCGGACATCCGCTTGGCGGCGAGGGAGTAGGCCTCGCGCGGCGGCATGCCCTCCGCCATGCGGCGCTCGGCGAATTCGGACACGATGATGGCGTCGTCCACCAGCATGCCGACCGCGAGAATGAGCGAGAACAGCACCACGATATTGATGGTCAGGCCGGCGAGGTGCAGCCCGAGCACGCCGGCCAGGAACGATGCCGGAATGGCGATGCCGATGAACAGCGAAGCGCGGAAGCCGAGCGTGAACAGGATGATGACGACGACCAGCAGCACGCCGGTCGCGACCGAGTTCTGCAGGTCGGCCAGCATCTGCCGGATGGTCTTCGATTTGTCCTGGGTGTACGACACCTTGATCGCGTCGGGCCAGGTCTTGCGCAGCGCCTCGACGGTCCGCTTCACGCCGTCGACCGTCTCGATCAGGTTGGCGCCGGTGCGCTTGGAGACTTCGACGGTCATGGCGGGACGGCCGTTGACGCGCGTCACCGATGTGGCGTCCTTGAACGTCGGCTTGATCTGCGCGACGTCACCCAGCGTCACCGCCGCGCCGGCCGATGCCGCGATCGGCATGTTGAGCACGTCCTGCGGCCGCTCGATCAGGCTCGGCACCTTCACCGCGAAACGCCCGGTCGGGCCTTCAAGCGCGCCGGCCGCGGTGAGCGTGTTGGAGGCGTTGAAGCCCGTGATCAACTGGTCGAGCGAGATGCCGTAGCTCTTCATCAGCATCGGCTCGGAGATGATCTCGATCGCTTCGTCGCGCGCGCCGCGCAGTTCGGCGGTCAGAACCCCAGGCACCTGCTCGATGACATTTTTGGCCTGGCGCGCGATCCGCAGCAGCGTGCGCTCCGGCACGTCGCCGGCCAGCGCGACGACCAGCACCGGGTAGAGCGAGAGGTTGACCTCCTGCACCGTCGGCTCGTCGGCGTCCTTCGGCAGATCGCGCTTGGCCTGATCGACCTTGGCGCGCACGTCGGCCAGCGCGACCTTGGAGTCGAAGCCCGCCTCGAACTCGAGCAGCACGTAGCCGCCGCCCTCGAATGCGGTCGAGCGCATTTCCTTGACGTTGCTGACCTGCTTCAGCTTGACCTCGACCACCTTGAGCAGCAGCCGCTCGGAATCCTCCGGGCTGATGCCGCGCTGCGTGAGCTGCACGTAGATGATCGGAACCTTGACGTCGGGCTCGGCCTCCTTGGGGATCGTCACATAGGAGACGAAGCCGGCGCCGAGCAGGAAGATCAGCAGCGCGATCGTCAGGCGTGAGTGGCTGATGGCGTAGTCGATCAGTCTGAACATGGCAGTGAACTTCCCGGCTGCTCAGCGTTGCGCGGTCTGCGGAACCGTGGAGACGGCTTCGACCTTCTGGCCCTCGCGCACGAAGTCCTGGCCCTGCACGATCAGCCGTGCGCCATCGGCAAGGCCGCCGACCCACATGAAGGACTGGTCGTCCTCGACGATCGTGATGGCGGCGAACTCGACGAGGCCCTCCGCGTTGACGATACGCACGCCGAGCTGGCCGGCCGACGAATAGGTCAGCGCCGAACGCGGGATGCGCGTCGCGGGCATCGCGTCGAGCGGGATCGAAACCTCGGCGGTGATGCCGTCGGGGATCGAGAAATCCGCGTTGGGAATCTCGATCTCGACGCGATAGGTGCGTGTCGTCTGGCTCGCCGACGGCGAGACGTAACGCACCTTGCCCCTGGCCGTCTGGCCGCTCACCAGCCGCATCTCGGCCATCTGGCCAAGCTTCACGCCCTGGCGCCTGCGCTCCGACACTTCGACCACCGCCAGCATCGGATCGAGCGCGACCAATTGGCCGAACTCTTTGCCCATGAACGACAACGCCGCGCCGCCGACCTCGCTGGTCAGCTCGGTGACGACGCCTGACCACGGCGCGGTGATGACGCCGCGATCTCTTTCCGCCTCCGCGACGGCGAGCGCGGCGACCGCGGCCTTGTGTTGCGCTTCGAGACTGGAGAGCTCGAGCCGCGGCACGGCGTTGAGCTCGATCAGCCGGCGCTTGGCATCGAGCTCGATCTTGCGCTGTTCGACCAGCGCCCTTGGCCTGCATGACCTGCGCTTCGCGCGCCTCGTCGGAAAGAATGGCAATCACGTCGCCCTTTTCAACGCGGCTGCCACGGCGCACGCGCAATTCCGTCAACACGCCTGCCGTCCGGGCCGTCAGCGTGACCTTCTTGTCCGCCTCGGTGCGGCCGGACAGCAGCAGCTTGCGTTGATGCTGCACCAGTTGGCTGTCGAGCACGGCGACGCGGAACAGCGTCGGAGCGGCGGCCGGCGGCTGGATGGCGGCGCGGCTTTCCGGCGTCTCGTGCGGCAGGAAATGGCCGGACGCGATCCAGAGCGCGGCGCCCGCGACCAGGCCGATGGCGGTGAGATGTCTTGCTTTCATTTGTGTGTTCCTGCGGCCGCACGCTCATTCTGATCGCCGCCGCGCAGCAGAAAGCGCACGACGTCCATGAAAAGCGGTAACGCTGTTTCCGGCTTGAATTGGGGATCGAGTGCGCGGCGCCACCACACGCCGTCGGCGATGATCATCAGCATGGTGACGGCGCCCTCGAAGTCGATGTCCGAGGGAATATCGCCGCGCTTGGCGCCGGCCTTGAACAGATCGATCAGCCAGCGCTTCACGTCGGCATCGAAGCTTGCGGAGATGCGCGCGATCTCCGGATGGCGGCGCGCCTCGGCCATGATCTCGGTACAGAGCTTGACCTGCTCGTCGGACCGCTCGGCGAAGTGGTGATGCGCCATACCTTCGAGCACGGCGAACAGGCCATGCGACAGGTCGACGTTGGCGAACTCCTGCGCCACCTCGGCGCGGTCGCGCTCGGCGATGCCGGCGATCAGCGATTCCTTGGAGGGGAAGTAGCGGTACAGATTGCCCGGGCTCATCCCGGCCTCGGCGCAGATTTCCTGCATCGAGGTCTGGTGGAAGCCGCTGCGGACAAAGCAGCGCTGCGCGGCGGCGAGGATCTCGTCGCGTCGGTCGGACTGGCGTTGAACGTTGACGGCGCGCGCCATCCAACCCCCCGGCTAAGTGAGAATGAACGTTCGCTCTCGGTTGGATAGGGCTATCAGCGCGCAAAGTCAATGACTTGCTGCGATGCAACATAGATTACGGGACTAACCCATGGGATTTGCGAGGCTTTTGGGGCATCAGGGGCGCCGGTGATACGGTCCGCCGACCCATCATGCTCGACAAGCCCGCACCCCAATCCGACACCGGCGCAACCCGCCGCCCCCGGCTCGACCTTCAGCAGCACCTCGCCGACCTCGAAGCCGCCGGGCTGCTGGTGCGCATCGACCGGCCGATCAACAAGGACACCGAGCTCAATCCGCTGGTGCGCTGGCAATTCATCGGCGGCGTGCCGGAGGAGCAGCGCCGCGCATTCCTGTTCACCAACGTCATCGACTCCAAAGGCAAGCGCTACGACATGCCGGTGGTGGTCGGCGCGCTGGCGTCGTCGCCGGAAATCTACGCCAAAGGCATGGGCCTGCCGGTCGATGAGATCGGCGACGCCTGGATGCGCGCGATCGGCAATCCCATTCCGCCTGTCGCGGTGAAAGACGCGCCGTGCCAGGAGGTGGTGATCGAAGGCGACGCGCTGCGAGCGCCGGACGGCGGCCTCAAGCTGCTGCCTGTGCCGGTCTCGACGCCGGGCTTCGATGCCGCGCCGTATCTCACCGCCACGCTGTGCGTGACGAAAGATCCCGACAGCGGCGTCCGCAACATGGGGACCTATCGTGCCGCGCTCAAAGCGAGCGACCGCCTGGTGGTCCGCATGGTGGCGCGCGAGGCGACCGGCGCCGGCGGCTATCTGCACTGGCTGAAATATCGCGCGCTGGCTGAGAAGATGCCGATCGCCATCGTGGTCGGCTGCGCGCCGATCGTGATGTTCACCGGGCCGCAGAAGCTCGCGATCGACATGGACGAGATGGCGGTGGCCGGCGGCGCGGCCGGCGCGCCGATCCGCATGGTTCGCTGCCGCACCATCGATCTCGACGTGCCGGCGGATTCCGAGATCGTGGTCGAAGGCCTGATCGACACCAGCGTGCTGGAGCCCGAGGCGCCGTTCGGCGAGAGCAACGGCTATGTCGCGCTCGAAGGCTACAACATGCCGATGCAGGTGACCGCGATCACCATGAAGCGCAAGCCGGTGTTCGCGCAGATCATCAGCCAGGTGACGCCGAGCGAAAGCGAGCGTCATCAAGAAGGTGGCCTACGAGCCGCTGTTCCTCGCGCACCTCAAGCAGAACCTCGGCGTCAAGGGCATCCGCCGCGTGGCGATGCACGAGCGGCTGACCAATCTGCGGCCGGTGATCTTCCTGCAGTTCGCCGCCAACACGCCGCGCACCGAAGTGTGGCGCGGCCTGCACGGCGCTTCGACGCTGCAATCGAACTGCGGCAAGATCGTCATCGCGGTGAGCGAGGACATCGACCCGGCGAGCATGGACGCGGTGCTGTGGTCGCTCGCCTACCGCACCAATCCGGCCGAGGACATGCACATCGTGCGGCATCGCGGCGGCGTGCAGGGCGCGCAATACGGGCCGGGCAAGACCGACTCCGGCCTGCTGGTCGATGCGACGCGCAAGCGCCCGATGCCGCCGCTCGCGCTGCCGACGCGCGAATTCATGGAGCATGCGCGCAAGCTCTGGGAGGAGCTCGACCTGCCGCCGCTGAACGTGCAGGCGCCCTGGCACGGCTACACGCTGGAGGACTGGACCGACACCTGGGAGCAATACGCGCAGCGCACCGTGGCGGGCGACTGGGAACAGACCGGCAAGGAAACGCTGCTGCGGCAGCGCAAGGACAAGATGCCGGAAGCGCCGGTGCGGCCCGGCTCCAACTCGGAAGAAGACTGAGGCTGATGGTTTCCGATCGCGCGGCCTATCGCGGCGATATCGACGGGCTGCGCGCCATCGCCGTGCTGCTGGTCATCGGCTTTCACTTCTTTCCGCGCTATGTGCCGGGCGGCTTCATCGGCGTCGATGTCTTCTTCGTCATCTCCGGCTTCCTGATCACGCGCCTGATCGTCGTCGGGCTGGAAGACCGGACCTTCACGCTCGCGGATTTCTACGCGCGCCGGATCAAGCGCATTTTCCCCGCGCTCGCTCTCGTGCTTGCGGTCAGCCTGGTCGCCGGATGGTTGCTTGCTGTTTCCGCTCGACTATCGCGATCTCGGCAAGCACACCGCGGCGGCCGCGGTGTTCATCGCCAATTTCACGTTCCTGCAGGAGGCCGGCTACTTCGACACCTCGTCGGAGCTCAAGCCGCTGCTGCACCTGTGGTCGCTCGGCGTCGAGGAGCAGTTCTACATCGTCTGGCCGGTGCTGATGCTGGCGGCGTGGCGCTGGCGGTATTCGCCGTTCCTCATTGCGGTGGCGCTGCTGGTCGATTTCGTTCGGTCTGAACGTCTGGCTCACGAGCTCCAATCAACTCGCCGCGTTCTACCTGCCGTTCACGCGCTTCTGGGAGCTGATGCTGGGAGGCGTCCTGGCGATCGCGTCGCTGGTGGCGGCAGATCGTGGCGGCCCGCCGGCGCAGGTGCGCGAAGCGCTGTCGGCATTCGGCCTGTTGCTGCTGATTGCCGGTGCCGTGCTGATCAGCAAGGAGCGATCGTTTCCCGGCTGGTGGGCGCTGCTGCCGACCGTCGGCACCGCGCTTCTGATTTTTGCCGGATCGCAGACGACGCTGAACCGCGTGGTGCTGAACTATCGTCCGCTCGTCTACGTCGGGCTCATCAGCTATCCGCTCTATCTCTGGCACTGGCCGATCCTGACGTTTGCGCGCCACGTCCAGTTCAAGGAGCCGACCAATCTCATCAAGGCGGCCTACATCGCCCTGGCGTTTGCGCTGGCGCATCTGACGTATCGGTACCTTGAAAAGCCGATCCGCTTCGGCAAGCAGGATCCGCGCAAGCCGATCCTGCTGGCGGCGGCGATGGCCGCGATCGGCTGCGATCGGTCTCGTGGTCTATCTCGCCGACGGTTTCCCCGGCCGCTACCCGGCAAACGTCCAGCATCTGTTCAAGGATTTCCGGCGCGAGGCGGAGGCCGTGCACGGCATGGATCTGTGCGCGCGGAGGGATCTCGCAGAGTTTGCGGTGACGACCGAATGTCCGACGGGCGGGCGTCGCGTGATCGTGATCTGGGGCGACTCGCACGCGGCGCACTTGCTGCGCGGCTTGGCAGAGATCGAGAAAAGCAAGGACGACATCCGGGTCGTATCGTTCGCGCACGGCGGATGTCCGCCCATCCTCTCGTTCGAGAGCCCGTACGTGCCGGACTGCGCATCGGTGAACGAGACCGTGATGCAGCGCATGTGGCAGATGAAGCCGGACACCGTGATCATGGCCGGGCGCTGGGACATCTACGAAGGACTGCCCAAGCTCGACGATGAATCGATCGCGTGGACGATCTCGCGCCTCAAGTCGATGGGCGTCCGCAAGATCGTCGGCGTCAACCAGTTTCCGCTGTGGGATGCGCCGGTGCCGAAAATCCTGGCGCGCTATTACCGGACGTCGCAGCGCCTCGTTCGCGGCGCGTCAGACGCGCCGCTGCGCGACAAGGATCACGTCGTGCAATCGGCGTTCGCCGTGAGCTACGCGATCGGCCGCGCGTTCCTGACGGCCGGCGCGACGGTGGTGTCGCCGCCTGCGACGCTGTGCAACGCGGACGGCTGCCTGCTCACCGTGCCGGGCACGCCGTTCGAGCCGATCGCCGGCGACCAGACCCACCTGACCTATGCCGGGTCGATCTATTTCGTCTCGCGCAACGCCGAGGCGCTGACCGGGAATTAGACGGCGCTTGAGTCCGCTTGCCGGATGAATGACACTACGACTCCGCACAATCAAGGGGAATGGAACATGATGGAAGGCTTCACCCGCACCAGATCAAGACCAGCGGTGCCGACATCGTCACGGTGCACGGCGGCAAGGGGCCGCCGCTGCTGCTGATACACGGCAATCCGTTCACGCATCTGTCCTGGCACAAGTTCGCGCCGCGGCTCGCGCGAGGAATTCACCGTCGTCGCGACCGACCTTCGCGGCTACGGCGATTCAGTCCAAGCCGCCCAGCACCGAGAAGCACGAGAACTATTCGTTCCGCGCCATGGCGCAGGACCAGATCGAGGTGATGGAGAAGCTCGGCTTCAAGACATTCATGGTGGCCGGTCACGACCGCGGCGCGCGCGTGACGCACCGCATGTGCCTCGATCATCCGGAGCGCGTGCAGCGCGCCGCCATCCTCGACATCATTCCGCAGCATCACCTGTTCAACAACATCAACAAGAACTGGGCGACGTTTTCCTGGCACTGGTTCTTCAACATCCAGCCCGCGCCGATGCCCGAGAAGCTGATGGGGGCCGATCCGGACTGGTTCATCGAGTACAAGCTCACCAAGACCAAGCAGGGCGTGAGCTTCTTCGGCAAGGAAGCGATGGAGGAATACAAGCGCTGCTTCCGCAATCCGGAAACGATCCGCGCCATCTGCGAGGATTATCGGGCCTGCGCCGGGATCGATTTCGAGATGGACACCAAGGACTTCGAGGCCGGCAAGAAGATCGCGTGTCCGTCGCTCATTCTTTGGGGCGCGACCGGCAGCGTCGGCCGCAACAGCCGGCCGTCGGCGGGCGAGATCTGGCAAAAATACGCGACCGACATCCGCGGCGCCAAAGCGCTGCCGTGCGGGCACTATCTCTCCGAAGAAGCGCCGGAGGAGACCTACGCGGAGCTGCGCGCGTTCTTCAAGGCGCAGTGAAAATCATCCGCCTCTACGATGCCGGCACGACCGCCGGCGCGGTGAGGAAGTTCTTCACGGCGTACCACAACAGGTGCCGGTTCTTGCCGTAGCCCGGGCTGTGCGCGGTCTCCGGCAGGATGGTGAACTGGCGGTCGCCGTTCGGCAGTTGCACGTAGAAGTCCAGCAGGTCCTGGTCGGTTGAATTTCCATCCCAGATTCCACGCAGCATCAGCACCGGAGACAGCACCTTCTTCGGGTCGACCTTCGGCAGATTGACGGCCATGTCGAGATAGGTGCCGGTCGGGATGGTGTCGCCGAACGGCTTTTCCGCCGCGATGATCGCCTCCGGCACCGCCGGATCGACTGCGTTGGGATGGCCGTCGCGGGTAAAGATCGAGCGGATCATGTCGGCGTCACGCTTGCGCCGCGGGTTGGCGCGCAGCTCGTCGGCGCGCGCGCGGCGGCGCGCCATCTCCGGCGAGCCGGTGCCCTTGTAGGTGAAGGCGCACAGGATCAGCCGGTCGACGTGCTCGGGATGAACGTTCGCGTAGGCGCCCGCGCGGATCGCGCCGGACGAGGTGCCGTAGAAATGCATCTTCTTTGCGCCGGTCTCCTTCAGCACGACTGGGATCGCGGCCTTGAGATCCTCCACGCCGCTATCGATGTCGGAGTTGTTGCCGGAGCTGCCGGAGTGGCCGTAGCCGTCGTGGTCCATGGTCCAGACGTCGAAGCCGTAGCCGGCCATCACATTCATGAAGGAGTATTCGTCCTTGCCGGGCACGTTGAGATCGTAGGACGAGCGCGTCGAGTTCGACGAGCCGTGCACCATGAAAAGGACCGGCAGCGGCTTTTCGCCGGCCTTCGGCGCGCCGACGCGCTTGCGCCAGAGGTTGAGCTTCACGCTCCCTTTATTCGCCCAGTATTCGCAACTCCAGATGTCGTCCGTTGCCGGGATTGCGAGCTGCGCCTGCGCCGTTGCCATACCTGCTCCTCACCTTCGAAAGCCTGCCTTGCGCGGGCAGGGCGATTGAAGTGCAATGCTAACAGAACACGGGGAGGGGGAGGAAAGCCGTGAAATCCGTTCAGGGCGCTCTGCTGTGCGGTGCTGGCCGCGGCAATTGTGTCTTCCAGTGGCACAGCCTCGCTCGCGCAGCAGGACTGGCCGAACCGGCCGGTGCGTGTGGTGGTTCCCTTCGGCGCGGGTGGTGCGGCGGACCGGCTGGGCCGGATCGCGGCCGATCACCTGACCAAGGCCTTCAAGCAGCAGTTTTATGTCGAGAACCGGGTCGGTGCGGGCGGCGCGGTGGCGTCGACGCAGGTCGCGCGCGGTGAGGCCGACGGTTACACGCTGCTGATCGGCGGCTCCGGCCCGCACATCATGGGCCCGGCGGAAAATCCCAAGATCGGCTACGACCCGGTCGGCGATTTTACCCATATCGCAATGATCGGCGGCGAGAGCTACGCACTGTCCGCGCAGGCTTCGCTCGGCGTAAAGACATTCAAGGAGCTGATCGCGCTGTCGAAGAGCAAGCCCGAGCCGATCAACGTCGGTACGCCCGGCGCGGGCTCGCTCGGCCAGTTGACGATCGAGGCGGTTCTGCAAAAGAAGATCGCCAACTTTAATCACGTGCCATATCGCGGCGGCGCGCCTCTGCTTACCGATTTCTTCGGCAATCACATCTCGGTCGCGTCGACGCCGATCCTGCCGATCCTGCAGCACGCGGCGGCGGGGACCATCGTGCCGCTCGGCGTCACCTCGACCGAGCGCGTCCCGCTGCTCAAAGACGTGCCGACGTTTCAGGAGCTCGGCTACCCGGAAATGAACGGTGCGATCTGGTTCTGGCTTGCCGGACCGAAGAATCTGCCGGCGCCGATCATCGAAAAGCTCAATCAGGAAATCCGGCGGCTGATCAACGCGCCCGAGACGAAGCAGCAGTTCGAGAAGACGGCCTTGCTGTCGATGGACGCCGATGTTCCGGCGTTGACGAAATACATCGCGGACGAAGTCAAGCGCTGGACCGCGTTCGTCGAGGAGAGAGGACTTAAGAAGTAGGTGTACGTATGGAATGGCAGGATACGAGCAAGCTCTACAATTTCGTTCCGATCAGCGAACGCAAGCCGCTGAAATGGCCGAACGGCAAGCGCCTTGCGCTGATGATCACCATCAATCTGGAATACTGGGAGCTGACCCAGGATCACGACGGGCCCTATTTCGGCGGCGGCCCGTCGATCAACGAGCGGATCCTGACCGCGCGCATTCCGGACTTCAACAATCACTCCTGGCGCGAGTACGGCCATCGGATCGGCGTCTGGCGCATCTACGATACTTTCGATGAGGCGAAGGTGCCGGCAAGCTGCACCGTCAACGGCATCCTGTGCGAGCGGCATCCGCAGATCGTCACCGCGGCGTCGAAGCGCGGCTGGGAGATGATCGCGCACAACTACATCCAGACCGAATTTCTCGTCAATTATCGCGAGGATCGCGCCAAGGAGCGCGAGGTGCTCAAGCGCACCATCGACCTCATTGAGAAGACCACGGGCCGCCGTCCGAAGGGCTGGCTGTCATCGTCCCTGCGCTGCACGGTGAACACCTCCGATATCTGCAAGGAGCTGGGGCTCACCTATCACTGCGACTACATGAACGACGAGCAGCCGTACCTGATCAACACAGGCCACGGTCCGCTGGTGTCGATCCCCTACACGCAGGAAGCGAACGACATCGGCATGTTCCTGCGCCGCAACCTTACCGCGACGGAGGCGTTCGAGCTCTGGAAGGACGAGTTCGACGAGCTCTATCGGCTCGGCGAAAAGAGCGGGCGGATCATGAGCATCGGGCTCCATCCGCATATCGTCGGGCGCGCGTTCCGCATCCGCGCGCTGCGCGAGTTTCTGGACTACGCCAAGCAGTTCGAGGGCGTATGGTGGGCGACCCGCGAGGAGATCGCGGACTGGTATCTCGTCAACCACAAGAGCCACATCGGCTGAGCTACAAAAGCCGCCAGGCCTGCAGCTCGACGCGCCGCGCCTTGCGCTCGGCGGTCGCGACCGCGATCGTCTTGTTGAGGAACGCGAGCTCGCTTGCGCCGGTCTCGAACCGCATGATGGTGCGGAAGAAATACTGGCTCGACGGCACGTCCTCGCCGCGCCCGAGCCGCGCCAGCACCTCCGGCGGGCCGTGCCGCATGCCCTGGCTCACCACCTGCACGATGCCGCCGCGCGCCTCCTTGATGGCATAGCGCGCATCGAGCTCGATCGCGCCGTCGGTCGCGCACGATCTGCCAGTCGGCGCCGCCGATCACCGTGCCGCGTACCTGCGGGCCCTCGAACGTGCCGCCGGTGATCTGCACCACGCGGCGCTCGCCGAGCGGCGCCGCGCCCATGGTGACGATGTCGCCGACCTCGGCGGTCAGCGTGAACAGGAATTCGAGGCCGGGCGGGTTCATTCTCAGTTGACGGTGAACAGCTCTTCGACCGTGAAGCGGCGCGGCACCATGCGCTGGTCGACCGCGAATTGGGTCATCGTCTCCAGCGCCTTGCGGTTCGCCTCGATGCCGAACGGGAAGGGATCGCCGACCACCGTCGCATTGTCGGCCGCGGCCTTGTCCCAGGACGATATGCCGGTGCTGCCCTGGAGATCCTTCAGGTAGATCGCCTTCGCCGCATTGAAAGCGCCGAGCAGATCGTCGGCGAGCCACGGCTCGTTCTTGAGCAGTTCGTTCTTGACCACCAGGCCGTGGTTGATCGGATAGACGCCGGTGCGGCGGAAATAGTCGAACGCGGCGTTTCGCGCATCCGGGATCAGCGGCTTGATGTCGGGCGAGTCCGATTTCATCTCGCCGATCGCGGCGTCGATTTCCTGCTTCTCCAGCAGTTCGGCCAGCGAGCGGCCGCGGAAGCGCGAATAGTCCACGTTCTTCGGCGCGTCGAAATTCGACACGTGCTCGTCGTCGGTCGGCACGAACGTCACCTTGTCGAGGTCCACGCCATACTCGGATTGCAGGATGCCGCGCGCCCACAGCCCGGTTGTCACCGTATAGCCGCGGTTGACGCCGACCACGCGGCCTTCGAGATCCTTCGGCGTCCTGATGCCGGACTTGGCGTTGATCGAGATCGCCCAGTGATGGAAATTCCGGGTCACGAACACCGGCACCGCGGTGAACGGCAGCCCTGCGGCCCTGGCGCACAGATACGTGGTGAACGCCATCTCGCAGATGTCGTATTCGAGACCGCGGCACATGCGCCGCATCGCAGGGACGATCTCCTTGATCTCGACGTAGTCCGGCTTGAACCGCGCGGGCGCGGCGGCGCCCTCCTTGAGGGGCTTGGTCAGCCCGTAGTTGCCGAGTGCGGTCGTGAGGGCCTGCATGAAATGCTCCAAATCCGGACAAACAATACTTGTTCGGCCACAACCGGCAATGGACCGGTCCGCGGCCGCCAAACCCTCGCACCTCCCCGCGAGTTCTGGTAGTACCCACATCGGGGCGACAGGCCTGCGGGACGCGGCCGGAGCGCCGATCTGGGGTGGCGAATGCATTGGCTGCGCGCGGTGGCGCGGTTCTTCGATCAGAAGGTCGGTTGGCACCGGATAGGGTTTGTCTTGAGCGTCGCCATCATCGCCGTCGCCGCGGTGGTGCTGTACCGCAAGCTCCACGACATGAATTTCGCCAAGGTGCTGACCGCGATGACGACGGTCGAGTACCGGGATGTCATCAAGGCCGCGCTGTTCGTGGCCGCCGGCTACTTCACCCTGACGTTCTACGATCTGTTCGCGCTGCGCACGATCGGGCGCAAGGACGTTCCATACCGCGTCGCAGCACTCGCGGGCTTTACCTCCTATTCCGTCGGCCACAACGTCGGCGCCAGCGTCTTCACCGGCGGCGCGGTGCGCTATCGCATCTACTCGGCTTGGGGGCTCGACGCGATCGAAGTCGCCAAGATCTGCTTTGTCGCCGGCCTGACATTCTGGCTCGGCAACATCGCGGTGCTTGGTCTCGGTTTCGCGTGGCATCCGGAAGCGGCGTCGGCCATCGACCTGTTGCCCGAGTTGTTCAACCGCATCCTGGGTATCGTGGCGTTGCTGGTCCTGGCGGGCTACGTGATCTGGGTGTGGAAAGCGCCGTTCGTGGTCGGCCGGGAGAATTGGGAGGTCCGCCTGCCCACCGGTCCGCTGACCCTGCTGCAGATCGTGATCGGCATCATCGACCTCGGTTTCTGCTCGCTCGCCATGTACGTCCTGGTGCCGAACCAGCCCGATCTCGGCTTCGTGACCGTGGCCGTCGTGTTCGTGTCCGCGACGCTGCTCGGCTTCGCCAGCCATTCGCCCGGCGGGCTCGGCGTATTCGATGCCGCCATGCTCATCGCGCTTTGGCAGTACGACAAAGAGGAACTGCTGGCTGGCCTGCTGATCTTCCGGCTGCTCTACTACATCACGCCATTTGCGCTCGCGCTGATGACCCTGGGCGTGCGCGAGCTGATGCTGAGCATGCAGAGGCGGCGCGATGTCGGCGGCGGATGAAGGGGGCGGCCCAGGCCGCCGTCTGGCCGGCTGGTTTCAGCCGGCGCACCGGTCAGCTTGCTGTTCCTGCGCCGGCGGACGAAGCCGCACAGCACCGTCGCGGTCATCGACGCCATCATCTCCGGTCTGCCCGATCCGGTGATGTTGCTGGATCGTGACGGACGCGCGGTTGCCTTCAATGCCGGCGCCGCCGCGCTGGCTCCGGCGCTGCGCCGCGGCGACCCGGCTTCCATCGCGCTTCGTGTGCCGGAACTGGTCGAAGCGGTCCGCGAGGTCAATGCGCGCGGCGGCGTGCGCCGCATCGAGTTTGTCGAGCGGGTTCCGACCGAACGGCACTTTGAGGCATTCGTGTCACCGATCGCGATCGGCAACCTGCAGGCGGTGCTCGTTGCGCTTCACGACCTGACGTCGATCCGTCGCGTCGAAGAAATGCGGGCCGATTTCGTCGCCAACGCCAGCCATGAATTGCGCACGCCGCTGGCCGCACTGACCGGCTTCATCGAGACCATGCAGGGGCCAGCGCGCGACGATGCTGCGGCGCGCGACCGCTTCCTCGGCATCATGCGCGAGCAGGCCTGGCGCATGGCCCGGCTGATCGACGATCTGCTGTCGCTGTCACGCATCGAACTGCGCGCCCACATGCGGCCCGACACGCCGGTCGACCTGCTGCCGATCGTGCGGCAGGTGGTCGACGGGTTGCAGACGCTGGCGCAGGATCGCGGCGTCACGATCGACGTGGTGGCGCCGGCCGAGCCCGTTATGGTGCCGGGCGACAGCGACGAATTGCTTCGGCTGTTCGAAAACCTGATCGAAAATGGGCTCAAGTACGGCGCCAGCGGCCGGCGCGTCGATGTCGCCCTGACGCGGCTCGACCTGGCGAACGGCCAGCAGGAGGTCAGCGTCGCGGTGCGGGACTACGGCCCGGGGATCGCCGCGGAACATCTGCCCCGGTTGACCGAGCGGTTCTACCGCGCCGACGTCGGGGAAAGCCGTGCCCAAGGTGGAACGGGCCTGGGTCTGGCGCTGGTCAAGCACATCCTCAACCGGCACCGCGGCCGGCTCGCCATCGAGTCCCAGATCGGCAAGGGTGCGACATTCACAGTCCGGCTGCCGAGTATTCAAAATAGCTGAGCTGAAACAGCCCGTTAAAGTGTCATCCAGTTGTCACGCAGCGGTCATAGAAGGATTGCACGCGGTCCCTAGACCCCTCGAAGTGACCACACGGAGGACATCATGACATTCAAAACATTCGCCGCCGGCTTGATCGCCGCGGCGGCTTTCGCGCTTCCCGCATCCGCAGCCGACATCTCCGGCGCCGGCGCGAGCTTTCCCTATCCGGTCTACACCAAGTGGGCGGACGCCTATAAGAAGCAGACCGGCATCGGCCTGAACTACCAGTCGATCGGTTCCGGCGGCGGCATCAAGCAGATCCAGTCCAAGACCGTCGCGTTCGGCGCGACCGACATGCCGCTCAAGGCCGAGCAGCTCGAAAAGGACGGCCTGATCCAGTTCCCGACCGTGCTCGGCGGCGTGGTTCCGATCATCAACGTCGAAGGCATCAAATCTGGCGAGATCGTGCTCGACGGCCCGGTGCTGGCCAAGATCTTTCTCGGCCAGATCAAGACCTGGAACGATGCCGACATCCAGAAGCTGAACGCCAGCGTCAAGCTTCCCGCTCAGCCGATCGTGGTGGTGCGCCGCTCGGACGGTTCGGGCACGACATTCCTGTTCACCGACTATCTCGCCAAGGTCAGTGCCGACTGGAAGAGCAAGGTGGGTGCCTCGACCGCGGTGGAGTGGCCGACCGGCATCGGCGCCAAGGGCAACGAAGGCGTCGCCAACAACGTCGGCCAGACCAAGGGCTCGATCGGCTACGTCGAATACGCCTACGCCAAGCAGAACAAGATGACGCACGCCAAGATGATCAACAAGGATGGCAAGGCCGTCGAGCCGACCGCCGAACTCCTTCATGGCCGCCGCGGCGAATGCGAATTGGGACGGCACGCCTGGCTTCGGCGTCGTGCTGACCAACGAAACCGGCCCCACCAGTTGGCCGATCGCCGGCGCCACCTTCATCCTGATCCACAAGCAGCCGACCAAGCCGGCCGACGTGGCCGAGGCGCTCAAATTCTTCTCCTGGGCCTATGCCAATGGAGACAAGATGGCGCTCGAACTCGAATACGTTCCGATGCCCGACAAGGTCGTCGGCGCGATCCAGAAGGTCTGGGCGGCGCAGGTCAAGGACGCGTCCGGCAAGCCTCTGTTCGCTCTGTCGAATTGATCTCTGCGGTAATCAGGGAAGGGCGGTTCCACCGCCCTTCCCACTTTCCACTGCCAGCAATCCATCTCTTGTGCCTCGGCCGCTGGGCCGCTTGAGTGGGCTCCCTGCACAACAGGATACGGGAGCCGGTATGACATCCGCCGGGAGGCGAAACGTGGCTGATTTGGCGTTACAGGGTACGGGGGTGAGCGCCGCCGCAGTGCCCACGCGGGCCAAGGTGCTGCAGCGCCTGCGCCGCGGCGACGATATTTTCCGTTATCTTACCCGGGCCTCGGCCCTCGCCGTGCTCGCGCTTCTGAGCGGCGTCATCATCGCGCTGATCCACGGCGCCACGCCGGCCTTCCAGGCCTTCGGCCTCGAATTCTTCTACAGCCAGAGCTGGAATCCGGTGACCGAGAAGTTCGGCGCGCTTGCGCCGATCTACGGCACCATCGTCACGTCGTTGATTGCCATGGCGATCGCTGTGCCGGTCGGTCTGATGATCGCCATGTTCCTCACCGAGCTGTGCCCGCAATGGCTGCGCCGTCCGATCGGCACCGCCATCGAGCTGCTGGCCGGCATTCCCAGCATCATCTACGGGATCTGGGGCCTGTTCGTGTTTGCGCCGTTCCTGCAGGGCACGCTGCAGCCGTTCCTGATCAACGTGTTCGGCCCCGTCCCCGTGCTGTCGACGCTGTTTGCCGGGCCGCCCTACGGCATCGGCGTGCTGACCGCGGGCCTGATCCTCGCGATCATGGTTCTGCCCGTTCATCACTTCGATCTCGCGCGACGTGTTCGACGCCGTGCCGCCCGTGCTTAAGGAGGCTGCTTACGGCGTCGGCTGCACCACCTGGGAGGTCGTGCGCTACGTCGTTCTTCCATATACCCGCGTCGGTGTGATCGGCGGCGTGATGCTCGGCCTCGGCCGTGCGCTCGGCGAGACGATGGCGGTGACCTTCGTGATCGGCAACGCGCACAAGATTTCCGCGTCGATCCTGGCTCCCGGCACGACGATCTCGGCGACCATCGCCAACGAGTTCACCGAAGCGGTCGGCGATCTCTACACCGCGTCGCTGATCGCGCTCGGCCTCATCCTCTTCATCATTACCTTCGTTGTGCTGGCGATCGCGCGCTACATGCTGATGCGCATCGAACGCAGGATCGGGTAGCGCCATGAGCACAGCCGACAGCAATCTCTACTCGGGCCGCAAGCGCCGCAACACCATCGCAATGACGCTCTCGTTCGCGGCCACGGCGTTCGGCCTGGGCTGGCTGGTGCTGGTGCTCGGCGTGTTGCTCTGGAACGGCTTCGCCGGCCTGTCGCTTGCCGTTTTCACGGAAATGACGCCGCCGCCCGGTTCCGCGGGCGGTCTGCTGAATGCGATCGTCGGCAGCCTGATCATGACGATCCTCGCCGTCTTGATCGGCACGCCGATCGGCATGCTGGCCGGCACTTACATGGCCGAGTACGGCCGCCACGACAAACTCACCAGCGTCGTGCGCTTCATCAACGACATCCTGCTCAGCGCGCCTTCGATCGTCGTCGGCCTGTTCATCTACGAAGTGGTGGTCCGCCCGATGGGCCACTTCTCCGGCCTCGCCGGCGCCTTTGCTCTGGCCGTGATCGTGATCCCGGTGGTGGTGCGCACCACCGAGGACATGTTGCTGCTGGTGCCCAATCCGCTCCGCGAGGCTGCGTCCGCGCTCGGCATGCCGCGCGCGTATGTGATCCGCCGGGTCTGCTATCGCGCCGCGCAGGCCGGTATGATCACCGGCGTTCTGCTGGCGATCGCGCGCATCAGCGGCGAAACCGCGCCGCTGATGTTCACCGCGCTGAACAACCAGTTCTGGAGCACCAACCTCAACTCGCCGATGGCGAGCCTCCCCGCCGTCATCTTCCAGTTCGCGCTCAGCCCCTACAAGGATTGGCAGGATCTGGCCTGGACCGGCGCGCTGATCATCACCTTCGCCGTCCTCGGGCTCAGCATCGTCGCTCGTTTCCTCGCCGCACAGAGTAAACAATCATGAACGTAGCCACCGCTTCCGTTGCCGTTCCTTCCGTCAGTCACGCCCCGCTCGATGTTTCCGGGCTGACCGAGCGCATCTCGCTGCGCAATCTGGAGTTCTTCTATGGCGACAGCCGCGCCCTGAAGGACATCAACATGGCGCTGTACGCCGGCAAAGTGACCGCCTTCATCGGCCCGTCCGGTTGCGGCAAGTCCACGCTGCTGCGTGTGCTGAACCGGATGTACGACCTTTATCCGGGCCAGCGCGCGACCGGCGAGGTTCTGCTCGATGGCAGGAACATCCTGCAGCCCGGCGAGGACGTGAACCTGCTGCGGGCCCGCGTTGGCATGGTGTTCCAGAAGCCGACGCCGTTCCCGATGTCGATCTACGAGAACATCGCCTTCGGCATCCGGCTCTACGAGAAGCTGCCCAAATCGGAGCTGGACAGCCGTGTCGAGCAGGCGCTGCGCCGCGGCGCGCTTTGGGAGGAGGTCAAGGATAAGCTCGCCGCCAACGGTCTCAGCCTGTCGGGCGGCCAGCAGCAACGGCTCTGCATCGCGCGCACCATTGCGGTGCAGCCCGAGGTCATTCTGCTCGACGAGCCTTGCTCGGCGCTCGACCCGATCTCCACGGCCAAGATCGAGGAGTTGATCGACGAATTGAAGTCCGACTACACGATCGTCATCGTCACGCACAACATGCAGCAGGCGGCCCGCGTCTCGGACTTCACCGCCTTCATGTATCTCGGCGAGTTGATCGAGTTCGACTCCACGACCAAGATCTTCACATCGCCGAACGACCGGCGCACGCAGGACTACATCACCGGCCGCTTCGGCTGACGGTTGAGAGTGCAGTCATCATGATGAACGAACACACGGCAAAAGCTTTCGACGTCGACCTGCAGGACCTCACGCAGCGGGTCGCCGAAATGGGCGGCTTGGCCGAGCGGCTGGTGGCCGACTCCGTTGCCGCGCTCACCCGGCGCGACGCCGACCTGGCTCGCCGGGTGGTGGCGGGCGACGCCGCGGTCGATACGTTGCAGCACGAGATCGAGGAAAAGGCGGTGCTGACCATCGCCCGGCGCCAGCCGATGGCGATCGATCTGCGTGACGTGGTCGGCGCGTTGCGCGTGTCCAACGATCTCGAGCGGATCGGCGATCTCGCCAAGAACATCGCCAAACGGGTCACCGCGCTCAACGACGACTTCCATCCGCAGAAGCTGATCCGCGGGGTCGAGCATATGGCGACGCTGGTGCTCGCCCAGATTAAAAAGGTGCTCGACGCCTACGCTGGGCGCGATATGGCGAGCGCGATGGCGGTCTGGAAGGGCGACGAGGAAATCGACGCGATGTGCACCTCGCTGTTCCGCGAGCTGCTCACCTACATGATGGAAGACCCGCGCAATATCACCTTCTGCATCCATTTGATGTTCTGCGCCAAGAACATCGAGCGCATGGGCGACCATGCCACCAACATCGCCGAAACCGTTTATTACATGGTCGAAGGCCGAACCATCACCGACCAGCGCCCGAAGGGCGACACCACGGCCTTCGCCAGCATGCAGGCTTCATGACCGGAGAGATGACCGGATGGGCGCGCGCATACTGATTGTTGAAGACGAAGAACCGCTGACGCTGCTGTTGCGATATAACCTCGAAGCCGAGGGCTACGACGTCGACACGGTGGCGCGCGGTGACGAAGCCGACACGCATTTGAAGGAGAAGACGCCCGACCTCGTCGTTCTCGATTGGATGCTGCCCGGCTTGTCCGGCATCGAGCTGTGCCGCCGGCTTCGAACCAGACCGGAAACCCGTTCGCTGCCGATCATCATGTTGACGGCGCGCGGCGAGGAAAGCGAGCGCATCCGCGGCCTTGCGACCGGCGCGGACGACTACATCGTCAAGCCGTTCTCGGTTCCGGAGTTGATCGCGCGGGTGCGCGCGCTGCTGCGCCGCGCTTCGCCGGAGCGGGTGGCCGACGTGCTGACCTTCGGCGACATCGAAATCGATCGTGAAAAGAAACGCGTCTCGCGCGCCAGCCGCGAGGTCGAACTCGGCCCGACCGAATACCGGCTGCTTGAGTTTTTGATGGAGCGGCCCGGGCGCGTGTTCTCGCGCGAGCAATTGCTCGACGGCGTCTGGGGCTCGGAGGTCTATATCGACGAACGGACCGTCGACGTTCACATCGGCCGGCTGCGCAAGGCGATCAATCGCGGCCGCGAGCCGGATCCCATTCGCACGGTGCGCGGCGCCGGATACGCGCTTGACGACCGCTACAACCGCTCGGCGGCTTGAGACTTATCGGAACGGCGGCGGCCGGCGATCCTTGCGGCGCTCGGTCGCGGGCTGATACGCGATGCGCGAGTGGTGCGCGCAGTAAGGCAGGCTGGTGATCGGTTTGCCGCCGCAGAAGAAGAATTCGGAGTTGGCCGGGTCGCCGATCGGCCAGCGGCAGGTGTCCTCCGTCAGCTCCAGAAGCGTGCGGCGCTGACCCATCGGAATGATGTTGTCGTACTGCTCGATTTCCGGCTCCGGCTCCATCTCATAGGCCAATGCCAGCGCCGTGTTGCCGCGCATCGATGCCCGTCCGACGCGCAGCATGTGCGAGCGCGGCTTGCGGGCGCGCGGCGAACTGGACGAGGGCGACTTGGCGCGGCCGGACAGGCCGAGGCGGTGAACCTTGCCGATCACGGCGTTGCGGGTGATGCCCCCCAGTTCGCCCGCGATCTGGCTGGCGGAAAGCCCGTCCGCCCAGAGCTTTTTGAGCAGTTCGACCCGCTCGTCGGTCCATGTCATGAGTCGTCTCCCCTCAACATCCTGGCGGCAATGACGCCGGCAGAATCCCGCCTCACAGCCCGGCCACGAGGCCGGACTGGGTTACGCCCACGCAATGGAACTCAGGGAACCGTCAGATACGAGATGTCGTATCCAACGCGAAAAACGCTACAATATGGCGAGACTCGCGCGCAAGAGTCGGGGCGACTCACGTCCACATTTTTTGTCTGACAAATGTCAATAATCCGCAACAAAGCTGGGGACAGTCGCGGCGAAGCCACGCGGCTGCCTGAATTGTTTGGCTGTGTTGACAGGCCGGAACCCCCACCTAGAATGTGTCCGTGCCGCCTGGAGAGGCGGCACATTTCATTTCGGCATAGTGTTTGAGCAGGGGTGAGCGGGCCGTGACTTCGCATATGTTGCCAGCCTATGCGCGCGTTGACCTCGCCTTTGAGCGGGGCGAGGGCGCGTGGCTGACCGCGACCAACGGCGATCGCTATCTCGATTTCGCGTCGGGCGTGGCCGTCAACTCGCTCGGTCATTCCCATCCGCATCTGGTCGCGGCGATCACCGAGCAGGCGGCCAAGGTGCTGCACGTCTCCAATCTTTATCGCATCCCCGAAGGTGAGCGGCTGGCCGACCGGCTGTGCGCCGCGAGCTTTGCCGACACGGTGTTCTTCGCCAATTCCGGCGCCGAGGCGATGGAAGGCGTCATCAAGATGGTGCGCAAGTACCAGTCGGCGAACGGCCGGCCGGAGCGCTACCGCATCATCACCTTTGAAGGCTCGTTCCACGGCCGCACACTGGCGACGCTTGCCGCCGCCAAGAACGCCAAGCACATCGACGGCTTCGGGCCGATGATGGACGGCTTCGACCAGGTT
This sequence comes from uncultured Alphaproteobacteria bacterium, assembly GCA_963838595.1. GTDB lineage: Bacteria > Pseudomonadota > Alphaproteobacteria > Rhizobiales > Xanthobacteraceae > Z2-YC6860. Next base: position 220,435 of record CAWIRP010000027.1, on the reverse strand, counting down.
CCGCTCGGCGACATCGAGGCGGTCAAGCGCGCCATCGGTCCCGCGACCGCCGGCATCCTGATCGAGCCGGTGCAGGGCGAGGGTGGTATTCGCGCGGCGCCGCCGCAGTTCTTCCGCGAGCTGCGGGCGCTTTGCGACGAGCACGATCTGCTGCTGGCGTTCGACGAGGTGCAGACCGGCATCGGCCGGCTTGGAACCTTGTTCGGCTATCAGCGCATCGGCGTGACGCCCGACGTGATGGGTCTCGCCAAGGGGCTCGGCGGCGGCTTCCCGATCGGCGCGGTTCTTGGCACGGCGGAAGCGTCGAAGGGCATGACGCCGGGCACGCACGGCTCGACGTTCGGCGGCAATCCGCTCGCTGCCGCGGCGGGCAATGCCGTGCTCGACGTAATCCTTGAGGACGGTTTCCTCGAGCGGGTGCAGCAGATCGCGATTCTGTTCAAGCAGCGGCTTGCCGAGCTCAAGGACCGGCATCCGTCTGTGATCGCGGAAATTCGTGGCGAGGGCCTGCTGATCGGTCTGCGCGCCGTTGTCCCGTATGGCGATCTGTCGAATGCCATGCGGGACCAGAAGTTGCTGTCGGTCGGCGCCGGCGACAATGTGGTGCGGCTTGCGCCGCCGCTGATCGTCGGCGAGGCGGAGATCGCCGAAGCGATTGCGCGGGTCGACCGCGCCTGCGCCAGTATCGAGCGCGCCCGGACGAATGCGAGCAAGACGGGAGCGGCCGGGTGAGCGCAAACGGCATCCGCCACTTCCTCGATCTGATCGATATCCCGTCGGGTGAACTGCGCGGGATCATCGCCGCCAGCCGCAGCATGAAAAGCAGTGGCGGAACCGCGCCGAAGCCGCTGGCCGGCAAGACGCTGGCCATGATCTTCGACAAGCCGTCGACCCGCACGCGGGTGTCGTTCGACGTCGGCATCCGCCAGCTCGGCGGTGAATCGATCACGCTGACCGGAACCGAGATGCAGCTCGGCCGCGGCGAAACCATCGCGGACACGGCGCGGGTGCTGTCGCGCTACGTCGACGGCATCGTCATCCGCACGCTCGACCACAAGACCGTGCTGGAGCTGGCCGAGAACGCCACCGTGCCGGTCATCAACGGTCTGACCCGGCGCTCGCATCCATGCCAGGTGATGGCGGACGTCATGACCTTCGAGGAGCATCGCGGCTCGATCCGCGGCCGCACCGTGGCGTGGACCGGCGACGCCAACAACGTGCTGGCGTCCTGGATGCATGCCGCCGACCGCTTTGCGTTCGAGCTGCGGGTGGCGACGCCGCCGGAGCTCAAGCCGAAGAAGTGGCTGCTCGACTGGGTCAAGTCGTCGGGCGCCGCCATTCAAGTCGGCACCGACCCGGAGAAGGCGGTCAAGGGCGCCGATTGCGTCATCACCGACACCTGGGTGTCGATGGGCGACAAGGAGGCCAACCGCCGCCACAACCTGCTCAAGCGCTATCAGGTCAACGGCCGGCTGATGGCCAAGGCGAAGCCGGACGCGCTCTTCATGCACTGCCTGCCGGCGCACCGCGGCGAAGAGGTGACCGACGAGGTGATGGACGGGCCGCAGTCGGTGGTGTTCGACGAGGCGGAAAACCGGCTGCACGCCCAGAAGGGCATTCTCGCCTGGTGTCTCGGCGCGCGGTAGCGGGGGTCGTCTTTGCTTGCCCCGCGCACTAGATAGGGCCGATGGCAAATCCCCACATCGAAATTCCAGTACGCGCTCCGTCTGCGACCTCCGCGGACGACACCGTGCTGCCGTTCGAGGTTGCCGCGCTCGACCTGCGCGGCCGGGTGGTGCGGCTCGGACCCCTGGTCGACGAGATTCTGGCGCGCCACGACTATCCGGTGCCGGTCGCCAAGCTGCTCGGCGAGGCGATCGCGCTGACCGTGCTGCTCGGCTCCGCGCTGAAGTTCGAAGGCCGCTTCATGCTGCAGACCCAGACCGACGGTCCGGTGCGCATGCTGATCGTCGACTTCCGCAGTCCCGGCAAGGTGCGCGCCTGCGCGCGGTTCGATGCCGCGCGCGTCGCCGCCGCGGTCGAGGCCGGCAAGGCCGGCGTCGGCGCGCTGCTCGGCCACGGCCATCTCGCCATGACCATCGACCAGGGCGCCGACATGAGCCGCTATCAGGGTCTGGTGGCGCTCAGCGGCGGCAGCCTGGAGGACGCGGCGCACGAATATTTCAAGAGCTCCGAGCAGATCCCGACCCGCGTGCGGCTTGCCGTCGCCGAGGAGCTCTCGGCCGGCGCGCGTCACAACTGGCGGGCCGGCGGCATGCTGCTGCAGTTTCTGCCCAAGTCGCCGGAGCGCGCGCGGGTGGCCGACCTGCATCCCGGCGATGCGCCGGAAGGCACCGCCGCGCACGTGGTGGCGGAGGACGACGCCTGGGTCGAAGGCCGCTCGCTCATCGAAACGGTCGAGGACCTCGAACTGATCGATCCGGCGCTGTCCAGCGAGCGGCTGGTCTATCGGCTGTTCCACGAGCGCGGCGTGCGGGTGTTCCGCGGCATCGACGTGGTGGCGGAATGCTCGTGCTCGCGCGAGAACGTGGAGGCCATGCTCAAGAGCTTCCCGCAGGACGACCGCGACCACATGGTCGAGAACGGCATGATCTCGGTGACCTGCGAGTTCTGCTCGTCGAACTACCGGTTCGAGCCGGCGGACGTGCAGCCGCAAGAAACGTCGAGCAAGAACAAGCCAATGACAAGACGTGACGCCGCCGCGGTCGTGTTTCTGATCGCGGCGTCGCTCGCGCCGTTCTTCCGTTTTGCGCAGGCGTGTCCGGCGCCGCTCGGCGATGCGAAGCGGCTCGTGCTGGTGACCGCCGACGGTTTCAACGCCACCGGCGCGACGATGCAGTCGTTCGAGCGCGCAACGCCGAAAGACGCGTGGAAAGCGGTCGGCGCCGCCGAGCCCGCGTTGGTCGGCAAGGCCGGCATGGCGTGGTCGCACTTCTTCCGCGATCTGCGCCGCGGCAACGAGCCGATCAAGATCGAGGGCGACAAGCGCGCGCCGGCCGGCATCTATCCGATCGGGCGCAGCTTCGGCATCGTGCCGTCGTCGCGGCCCGGCCATCTTCAGGTCACCAACGACACGATCTGCGTCCACGATCTGTCGTCGCCCGCCTACAACACCATCGCGTCGCGCGCGCAAGCTCGGCCCCAAGGTCAGCGCCGAGAACATGAGCCGCGCGCTGCCGATGTACCGGCGCGGTCTGCTGGTCGACTATCCGACCGACGCCAGGGCGCGGGCCGGCTCCTGCATCTTCATCCATGTCTGGCAATCGCCGACCACCGGCACGGCCGGCTGCGTGTCGATGCCCGAAGCGCGCGTCGAAGCGCTGCAGGATTTCGCCGCGCCCGGCGCCGTGCTCGCGATCCTGCCGCGCGCGGCGCTTGCCGCGCCTGGCCGGCTGCCTGCCGGCGCTCGCGGCCAACACGTCCGAAGCGATGATCAGTTGAGCGTGCGCGCGGCGGTCTGGCTGTCGAGCGAGAAGGCCGGGATGTCGATGTTGAAGCCTTCGCCGTCTTCCGTGACCATGCCGTAGGTGCCGATCATGAAGCCCGACGGCGTCGGCAGCGGCACGCCGCTGGTGTATTCGAACGACTGGCCGGGCTTGAGCACCGGCTCCTCGCCGACCACGCCGGCGCCCTTCACCTCCTGCAGTTGGCCGTGCGCGTCGGTGATCTTCCAGTGCCGGGTCTTGAGCTGCACCGTCTTGTCGCCGCGGTTGGTGATCTCGATCGTATAGGCCCAGAAGAAATAGCCGTTCTCCGGCGACGAGCGCTCCGACATGAAGCGCGGCGTGACCGTGACTTCGATGCTGCGGGTGGCGGCGCGGTACATTGTCGCAAAAAGCCATAATGGGCCCGCAACGAGTAGCGGGCGCCCGATCAATAGCCCGCAACACAAAGCCGACACAACGATTGAAAATGATCCGCGCCAGCGCCGCAAGACTGAACCGGAAGCTGGCACCTGATGTCTGATTCCATGCGCAACCCGATCGCGGACGGCCGGGATGGAACCTGCCGGCAATGCCGTGCAGTCCGGCAAACCGCAAGCGCCGCCCGCCGCCGTGCCGGCCATCCCGACCGAACGCGACCTGCGGCTCGATCTGTTCCGCGGCCTCGCGCTCTGGCTGATCTTTCTCGATCACATCCCGACCAACATCGTGAGCTGGTTCACCATCCGCAACTACGGCTTCAGCGACGCCACCGAGATCTTCATCTTCATCTCCGGCTACACCGCGGCCTTCGTCTATGGCCGCTCGATGCGCGAGCGCGGCTTCGTGGTGTCGAGCGCGCGCATTCTCAAGCGCGCCTGGCAGATCTACGTGGCGCACATCTTCCTGTTCGCGATCTACATGGCGGAGATCGCCTACGTCAGCGCCAGCTTCGAGAATCCGCTGTTCGCCGAGGAGATGAACGCGCTCGACTTCCTGAAGAAGCCGGACGTCACCATCATCCAGGCGCTGCTGCTCAAGTTCAAACCGGCCAACATGGACGTGCTGCCGCTCTACATCGTGCTGCTGCTGCTGTTCCCGCCGATCCTGTGGCTGCTGATGCGCAACGCGGTGGTCGCGCTGGCGGCGTCGCTGCTGCTCTATTCGCTGACCTGGGATCTCGGCTGGAACATCCCGTCGTATCCGACCGGGCATTGGTGGTTCAATCCGTTCGCCTGGCAGCTGCTGTTCGTGTTCGGCGCCTGGTGCGCGCTCGGCGGCGCGCAGCGGCTGTCGCGCGTGCTTGCGTCGCCGGTCACGCTTTGGGTCGCGATCGGCTACCTCGTGTTCGCGCTGGCGATCGTGATGACCTGGCACTTCCCGCGCACCGCATTCCTGGTGCCGCGCTGGCTCAGCGAATGGATGTACCCGATCGACAAGGTCAATCTCGACGTCCTGCGGTTCGCGCATTTCCTGGCGCTGGCCGCGGTGACGGTGCACTTCATTCCGCGCGACTGGCCGGTGCTGAAGTCGCGCTGGTTGCAGCCCGCGATCCTGTGCGGCCAGCACTCGCTGGAAATCTTCTGCCTCGGCGTGTTCCTGGCGTTCGCCGCGCACTTCGTGATGGTCGAGTTCTACGGCGGCATCCTTGTGCAGATCGCGCTGAGCGTGGCTGGCATCGTCATCATGATTGGCGTGGCCGCGCTGCTGTCGTGGTACAAGACGGTCGAAAGTCGCGGCGGGACGCCCAAGCGGCCGCCCGACGCCGACCTTGCCGGAGGCGACGGCATGACAAGGCTGGTTGCGATCGCGTTTGCGCTGGTTTTGTGCGCTGCGGCATCGCACGCGCAGCAAACGCCCGATCTGCCCGGTCCCCAACTATCTGCTGTTCGGCGACAGCGCGCTCGACCGCGTCAACGAGCGGTGGCGGAAAAAAAGGCGCTGAAAATCGTCGTGATCGGCACGGCGTCAGCCATGCTGCCCGGCCGCGACGGCGCCAACAGCGCCTTTCCGGCGCGGCTCGAAGCCGCGCTGAAAGCGCGTTGCCGGGCGTCGCCGTGTCCGTCGCGACCTATGCCAAGCCGCGCCAAACTGCCGCGGAAATGGCTGAATCCCTTGAGAAACTACTGCTCGACGAAAAGCCGAATTTGGTGGTATGGCAAACCGGAACTTTCGACGCGGTGCAGGGGACGGACCCCGAGGAATTCCGCGCGAGCGTCGCGGACGGGGTCGAGACAGTGCAGGCTGGGGGAGCTGACGTCATCCTCATGAACATGCAGTACAGCCCGCGCACCGAGTCGATGCTTCCGCTCGGCGGCTACGCCGACAACATGCGCTGGGTCGCGCGCGAGCGCGAGGTGCCGCTGTTCGACCGGCTCGCCATCATGCGGCACTGGTACGACACCGGCGTGATCGATCTCTATGCCGCCACCAAGGACATCGCCGTTGCGAAGCGCGTGCACGACTGCATCGGCCGCGCGCTGGCATCGATGATCGTCGAAGCGGCGCGCCTTGAGCCGTTCCGCGGCAAGGCTGCGCAATGAAGGCGGTTCCGGCTTCGCTCTCTGTGGGCTGCGCTGTTGGCCGTCGCGTGTGGCCGCGGCCGCGCTGTCGCGCGCGCCGAGAGCCGCGCCGTCGAAGTTCAACTGCGTCGCGCCGTCCGATCTCGTCCGGCTCGATCATCCGCTGCGGCGTGCGGGCCAGCGGCTCGCGGCCGGCATGCCGATCACCATCGTCGCCATCGGCTCGTCGTCGACGGCGGGCGCCGGCGCCAGCTCGCCGGCGATGAACTATCCGAGCCGGCTCGAGGTCGAGCTCAAGACTCTGTTCCCGCGCGCCGACATCAACGTCATCAACCGCGGCGTCAACGGCGAAACCGCCAGCGACATGCTGGCGCGGTTCGACGAGCAGGTGATCGCGGAAAAGCCCGATCTCGTGGTCTGGCAGGTCGGCAGCAACTCGGTGCTGCGCGATCAGCCGCTCGCGCCGGCCGGCGACGTTGATCCGCGAAGGGCTCGAGCAAGCTGAAGGACGCCGGCGCCGACGTGATCCTGATGAATCCGCAATACGCGCCCAAGGTGATCGCCAAGCACGACGCCGAGCTGATGGTCGATCTGATCGACCGTCGCGGCGAAGGAAGCCAACGTCGATCTGTTCCAGCGCTTCGCGGTGATGCGCTACTGGCGGCTGACCGAGGACATTCCGTTCGACACCTTCGTGTCGCCCGACGAGCTGCACATGAACGACTGGAGCTACGGCTGCGTCGCCAAGCTGCTGGCCGGCGCGATCGCCGAGGCCGCGCACGCGGCCGACGGTGCACCGCCGCGGCCGCCGGCGGCGCGGTAGCCTCACACCGCCTTCAGCGCGTCATCACATCGTCGATCAGATCGTCGGGATGCTCGAGCCCGACCGACAGCCGCACCATGCCGTCGCTGATGCCGAGCTCGTTGCGCTGCTGCTGGCTTGATGCGCTGGTGCGTCGTGGTCGCCGGATGGGTGATCAGGCTCTTGGCGTCGCCGAGGTTGTTGGAGATGCGCACGAGCTTGAGCGCATCCTGGAACGCGAACGCGCCCTTCTTGCCGCCCACCACCTCGAACGCGACCAGTGTCGAGCCGCCGCGCATCTGCTTCTTGACGACCGCGGCCTGCGGATGGTCCGGCCGGCCCGGATAGATCAGCCGCGACACCTTCGGATGGCTGGCGAGCGCGTCGGCCAGCTTGGCCGCGGTGTCGGTCTGCTGGCGCACCCGCACCGCCAGCGTCTCCAGGCCCTTCAGCATCACCCAGGCGTTGAACGGCGACATCGACGGGCCGGTCTGCCGCAGATGGACTGGATGTTGTCGTTGATGAACTTCTGCGAGCCGAGGATGACGCCGCCGAGGCAGCGGCCCTGGCCGTCGATGTGCTTGGTGGTCGAATAGACGACGCAGTCGGCGCCGAGCTCGAGCGGGCTCTGCCAGAGCGGCGTCGAGAACACGTTGTCGACCACCACGGTCGCGCCGGCCGCGTGCGCGATCTTGCCGATCTCCGCGATGTCGAGCACCTCCAGGGTTGGATTGGTCGGCGTCTCCAGGAACACGTCTTGGTGTTCGGCCGCATCGCGGCGCGCCACTGGTCGAGATCGGTGCCGTCGACGATGGTCGAGGTCACGCCGTAGCGCGGCAGGTAGTCCTCGACCACGTAGAGGCACGAGCCGAAGATCGCCTTGGAGGCGACGACGTGATCGCCGGCCTGAACCTGGCCCATCATCGCGAGCGTGACCGCGGCCATGCCGGTCGCGGTGGCGCGCGAGGCTTCCGCGCCCTCGAACTCGGCGATGCGCTGTTCGAACATCGTCACGGTCGGATTGGCGAAGCGCGAATACTGGTAGCCGGGATCCTCGCCCTTGAAGCGAGCCTCGGCCTGCGCCGAGTTGTCGTAGACGTAGCCCTGGGTGAGGAACAGCGCCTCCGATGTCTCGCCGAACTGCGAGCGCAGCGTGCCGGACTGCACCAGGCGGGTTTCGGGGCGGTACTTCGAAGTCGCGGACGCGGACATCGCGGGCCTCCTTGGCCAACAAAAAACCGGCCGGGAAAAAATCCCTGGCCGGGCACACGTGTCCCCGGCCTTTTAGCTACTTATTTTACGTGGCTTGCAAGCCGGCCGGCTCAAATGACCACGGGATAAATGCGATCATACGGTCCGCGCGCCTTCCCGTCAAGTCGCCTGTCGGGTATCGAAGCGTGCCGCCGCTCGGGGAGCGATCGTGCCTGCTTTTGCCACGCCTGATTCCAGCATATCCAGCCAAAGGCATTCTGCCCGACCGCATGATTGCGGCGCTGGCGAGGCGGTGGGATTCGTCCCGCACTCCATTTGCTCCCGATCAGATCCAGCCGGCGAGCCTCGATCTGCGGCTCGGCAAGGTCGCCTATCGCGTGCGCGCCAGCTTCCTGCCGGGGCCGCAAACCACCGTGGCCGAGCGCATCGCCGAACTGAAGCTGCATGAGATTCCGCTGACCGGCGGCGCGGTGCTGGAAACCAACTGCGTCTATATCGTGCCGCTGCTCGAAAGCCTTGCGCTGCCCGCCGACATCGCCGCCGCCGCCAATCCGAAAAGCTCGACCGGGCGGATCGACGTGTTCACGCGCGTGATCGCCGACGGCACGCGCGGCTTCGACCGCATCGGCGCCGGCTATCACGGGCCGCTCTACGCCGAGATCAGCCCGAAGACATTTCCGGTGCTGGTGCGCGAGGGCTCGCGGCTGTCGCAAATTCGCTTTCGCCGCGGACACGCGCAACTCGACGCCGCGGCGCTGCGCGCCCTGCACGACAAGGAGCGGCTCACCGACGACGCCAAGGCCGATGTTGGCGATGGCATTGCGGTCGGCGTCGATCTCGCGGGGCTCGGGCCCGAACAACTTCGTCGGCTACCGCGCCAAGCGCCACACCGGGCTGATCGACGTCGAGAAGCGCGACGGCCACGTGGTCGCCGATTTCTGGGAGCCGATTGCCGCGCGCGCCGACAAAAGTCTGATCCTCGATCCCGACGAGTTCTACATCCTGGCGTCCAAGGAAGCGGTGCAGGTGCCGCCGGACTACGCCGCCGAGATGGTGCCGTTCGATCCGCTGGTCGGCGAATTCCGCGTGCACTACGCCGGCTTCTTCGATCCGGGCTTCGGCTACGAGGGCGCCGGCGGCCGCGGCGCGCGCGCGGTGCTCGAGGTGCGCTCGCGCGAAGTGCCGTTCATCCTGGAGCACGGCCAGATCGTCGGTCGTCTCGTCTACGAGAAGATGGCCGCGCGGCCGCAGAAGCTCTACGGCCAGGGCATCGGCTCCAACTATCAGGCGCAGGGCCTCAAGCTCTCGAAGCACTTTCGGGTCTGACGGCCGCACTCGCCAACCGGCCGAGTTCGGCAAGCTCATCGGCAACGTTGCTGTTGGGCGCGAGATTTTTAACGGCCCGCGGTTGTTGCATCCGCGCCGCCAGCATCAGATCGACAGCGAGCAGGCGCAGGAACCGTTCCGCGTTTTTGTTTTGACATTGATACGCGAGTTGAATGCACCGCTCGGCATAGTCTTCGAGCAATTGTGAGAACACTTTGGAATAGCCCCGGAGGATTGCAGAGCAACGTCCCGAGCACTGCCGAGCAACGCTCGAGGAATTGCGGACGAACAGTGTTGTCGGGCCTGGAGCAGTCGTCAATTGCCAGGCGGAAAAAATTCATCACGCCATAATTTTGCCGTTCGGCGTCAGAGTTCCAACGCAGTTTGTTAAATGTGGCGAAAAAGTTTCGCGTGATGCAGGAAGAATTCGCGGCTTGCTACCAGACGCGATGATTTTTCCCGATGACCGGCGCGCCCTGTGCGAACACATTTTGCCCGAACATGTTCTGCCCGACGTTGATGTTCTGACGAGGAGCTTTCGCCACCTTCTTTGCCTTCGGACGCACCACGATCTTGGTCGGCGCCGGAGCGGGCGGGGTTACTGCAAGTTGTGCGACCTTCTCTTCGACGATCGGTGGCGCCGGAGCATCGCGCACCGTGAGAATGCGCGTGGAGGCTTCCTTGTACGGAGCCGGTATCCCGTGGAAATTGGTGCTCAGGCCAACCGCCTTGGGCGGCGGGCCGAGCTGGGCCTCCGCGACATAGAGCAGGCCGACCAGGATCGAGCCAACAAGACCAAAATACGCGAGAAGGGGCATGAGAACTCCGACACCACACAACGTTTGTCGTATGCACCCAGTTCCGCGGTTCAACCCTTTGCGCCGACTGCGCGATGCCTTATTCTGCGCTTGCTCTGTTTTGGCACGGCCGGTTGGCTTTGCGGGCGTAGTTCAATGGTAGAACGGCAGCTTCCCAAGCTGCATACGAGGGTTCGATTCCCTTCGCCCGCTCCAAATCCTAGATAACGGCCAACACAACAATGTGACTGGCTGAAACGTGGCGGAAGCGGACAAGTCCGGCCGCTTCGAACGGCCGCCGTTTCGGCCTCCAGGTTCACCTCAACGTCGTGATGCTCGAGGAATACGCCGTCGAGCGGGTTTACGGCCTTGTAGACCGCTTCTTTGATCGTGAAGAGCAGGCGTGCGCCCAGCGGATTGTTTGCCACGGCCTTTTGTTCGCTTGCGGTTGCAACCAAATTGAGCAGATCAGGCTCAAGCGGCTCGGCCGGCTCAATATCAATCCCAATGCTGGAGAAATCGGCGCGCCGCGCCAGTGCTGCAACTGCAATTTGAGCGGTATGCGCGAGCGAGCCGACGAGGCCGTCAGGCCAGATCGGCGCGCCGGATGGGCCCTTGAGTATGTCGTGCGGCGGCTGCCCCATTTGCGCCATCAACTGCCGCGCCACAATTCGCGCCGCGCCGCTTTGCCGCCGCACTTTCTCGACGCTTGCTTTGAATGCTCCGATTTCTTCATGACCGAGGGCCAGCTCGTCGCCTTGAACAATCAGACGATGTCCGACGAGAACCCCGGGAATAGCCAAGGTCTGAATTGAATTCCGAAGAACCGAATCCGCTGTCATCGCGTCCGGCTCGGTTCGTGTCGCCTGTTAGCGGGTTTGCGGCGGCGGTGGCCGTGTCGCTTGTGTCGGGGCTTGCTGAGGCGGCGCAGGGGGCTCCGGCGGTTTCTGTTCAGTCGTCGTTTCGGAGCGAATAATGCGCGAAAGTAGCGCCTCGACGTCGGACAGACTCCGCGGGATTATGAAGGAGCGCTCTCCCGTCGTAGAGGGCGGTGTCGACGAGCCTGGAGGTGAAGTCGCAGCCGGTGGTGCGGGTTGCTGCGTTTCCGCAGGCTTCTCGGCCGGCTTTTCTGGGCCCGCAGAAGTGAACTGCTCCAGCGGTGGCGTTAGATGGTTGGATGGCGTTCGCTCCAACGAGATCATCGGGGCGGCTGAGGTCGTCTTTTCATTGGATTTGGTCGGGTCCGTTGAAGGCGGCGCAGTCACCGCCGGCGAGTCTACGTTCCCGAGGATGATCGGCATCCCATCTCGGCTGTTGCCGATCACAACAATCTTTGAGTTGGGAGATTGCGCGAGTTGGAGCGTTGCTTCGATGCCTCGCCAGCGCAGATACGAGTCGGAAATGCCCTGACTGACGATGCGTTGGAATTCGCTGATGCCTTCAGCTTCGATCTTTTTGCGCTCCGACTCCTTCCTCTCGCGCGCAACTCGGAACACGTACTCTTCCGAGAGATAGTATTGCTCCACTTTGCGATTGATCGCGTTCACCACGGTTGGCGGCAGTACGATGCCAAGGACAAGCGTGTCGAGCAGATTAAGCAGCTCATCCATCGGAACTTTGTAGGCATCGCCGTATTCGCTCTGCTCGGCGGTTCGCTCCATCGTTTTTTCGGCGAGCATTTTTTGAGTATGGCCGCGGATGCCTCTCTGAACGTCTTGTCGTCTGGTCGAATACACTTCTTCAGCAGTGTATTCTGCGATCACCTCGCGAGCGCGGCTTCCGATTTCCGGGCGCACCAGTCTCGCGATGTAGTCGGGCCCGATGGCCTGATGGAGCTGCGGTACAGCATCGTGTTTCAGGCGAAACCGGATGCTGATGGTTGCGTTGATGCTGACACCATCCTTCGTAATCGCATTGTAAGTATCTGTGGTCGTTTGCAGCCTCAGGTCATAGAGAAACATCTTGTCCCAAGGCAGAAGAATACGAAGGCCTTCGTCCTTGAGTTGGCGAGGGTCAAGAACGGTGCCGCCGCGGAAGCGTTTCCACATCAGGCCCACGTGGCCGCTTGGCACGGTGACGACAACATGAGGAGCGAGGATCGCGCCAACCAGCGATATGACCATCAGATAGATGACGATGATCGGCAGCCGGCGTTCTATAAAATGCCACCACTTGTTTGGACGGCGAGGAGTTGCAACCGGCGCCGAACCAACGGTTTGCGAACTCATACTCATCGGCCGGTCCCAACCGTTTGATGTTCGATGAAGCGGCCTTCATCCATGTGAAGCCTGCGCGCCGGAACCTTCATTTCATCGATATACCGATCGTCGTGTGATATGGCCACAATGGTGATCCCGGCGCGATTGAGCGCTGGCAGAAACTCGAAGTAGAATTTGCGGCGGAATTCCGGGTCTTGGTCGGCCGCCCATTCATCCAGCAGCAAGATTGGACGATTCTCGAGCCTGCTGACAATCAGCGCCAGACGCCGCCGTTGGCCCGACGAAAGGTCGACGGTGCTGAACTCGTCGCCAATAATACGGGTTTTGTCGAGCAATTTAAACTCTGACAGCATCCGATCGACCTCGCCGAGATCAGGATTTGGAATGCCGTAGAGCTTATGGAAGAGATGGAAGTCGGGGAAGATTGCCGCGATCAAGCCGCGATAATCGTCGCGCGTTCGGTCCGAGACCGGCAGGCCATCGAGTCTGATCTCTCCGGAGTTGGGCTTGTAGAAGCCCGCCAACAGCTTGAAGAACGTCGACTTCCCCGAGCCATTGCCGCCTGTCAGAAACACGAGGTCGCCTCGGTTGAGCGTGAAATTGAAGGGCCCAACCTTAAAGGCAGTCTCTGAGTATCGGTCGGCATACCGGAATTCGACGTTATGAACTTCGATCTTGCTGAATTGCTTGACAGCTTGCGGAGCAATTTCGGCTGTACCGGCCGACTCTCGTAACTGCGTTTCAAGCTGATCGATCTTGTCTGCCGCGGCATTCGCGCGAGCGACGATCGGTATCGATTGCACCAGCCCAAAGCAAGCTGCCACGATGAATACGAGAGCGGTAATCGTCTTTGTGATGGCGCCCTGCCCAAGGCTCGTTGTGAAGGCAGGGACTACGAACGCGACGGCGCCGAGCAGTGCGTAAAGCGAACTCTGCAACAGGATCATTCGCTTGTATGTTTCACTCTGCGTCCGAATTTTAATGTTCGCGGCGGAGCGTGAGACTTCGATGATGTCCTGGTAAAGATCCTCACTGCGGGCGGTGTTGAGCCTGACCTCCTTGAAACCGTCCATAAGATCGGTGAGCCGCTCAAAAAGCTTGTTTTCCCACATCGATGCTTCGCGCTGCTCGATGGCGAGTTGACGTGTCTTGGCGTGGAACAGACTTGCACCCACGCCGACGATGATCACGGCGAGCACAAAGGCGAAGAACGACAGGTACGCCACGTAGATCGTGACGCATATGATCAACAACGCCCCCTGCGCGGCGAACGCCAACGTGTTGCTCGCTTGCGTGAGGACGGCTGTTTCCCTCGTGATCGCGCCGACGATTTCGGCACGGCCGATCGCTTCAAGCGAAAGGAGTTCTGATCGCCGCACGTAGTCCATCAGTCGGACACGCAGCTTATGGATGATGGCTTCGATCTCAGCCGTTGTTGTGATGAGGATATAGTGTTGCGTCTGAACGAAGAGGATAAGCGCGATAATAAAGAGCAGCGCGGACCAGAGGCTGACGCTGCCGTTGTCGGCGGCCTGAGCGCCGGCGTTGATGGCCGACAAGATCGCCGTGGTGCTGATCCCGCCCAAGGCTGACACGATGGCCAGCCGATTGAGGGAACTCTCCATTTCGCGGCGAACGAGTTGGAAGAAAGTCATTGTGACGTTACGCTTTTACGCTGAAATCCGTTGGCCTCTACGCTGGGCCCGATGAGCATATTGGTTCGACGCACGAGTGCAAAGCAGTGATCGCGGGTGCGCCGTCGCCGGGACGACGTGCTGTAGGTCATGCAATCTCCTGGCGCACAGGCATCGTGTGTTTGTCGGGCGGACTTCCGAGACCCCAAGCAGCCTTGCTTGTTCAGCGGTCTCGAATTGAACGGCTACTACTTGGGTTGGGGCCGCTTCAACTTCTCGAGGCGCTGGGCGGGGCCCGTCATCAAAAGAACGATCAGGACGACAACGGGCGTCACCAGAAGCGAAAAAATGAATGTCCCGGTAAACCCCATGCGGCGCTGGCTGCCGCAAATGCCTACTAGGATGCAGAATACGACATATAAAAAGACGAGCGCGATCGGTTGGGACAGCATGCCCATTGACCCTATCCCCATCGATCCTCGCTACGGCTGTATGAATAAGCCTTGCTTCAGTTGGCCGGAGGCGACGATTTGAAGCGGTTTAGCTTTTCTTTCTGCGCCTTGATGAATTCCCGGTAGTCGGGAGGGTTGAAGTCCAGCAACGTTCCGCCAGAGGCGAAGTGCTGGATGAAGACCTTGCCGATAATGTACGTCGCACCTGCAGAGAAAGCCGGCATCGTCAGCGCGCCGACCACGGTGCCAACTCCCGGCAATCCCTTCATCAAACTACCCACCCCCATCGCGGTGGTGGTAGCCGTGCTCGCCGGAATCAAAGATCCCGCCAAACTCGCCAGCACCGACTTACCCATGTTGTCGGAGAACGGCACTCCATAAATCTCCGAGAGCTTGCGAAGCATTTGAATCTGGACGCCGCCAACCACGGCCACATCGACGATCGGAATCGGAATAAGTCCAGCGGCTCCGGACCAAAGCGAGAAACGATCGACCAATTGCGACGCTTGCTCGTCGCGGCGCTCGTCGGTCATTTCCACGGTCTCAGAACCGGTCCCCGTCGCTTCCTGTGCCATTTACGGATCCTTTCTCATCGCCTGCCGGGAGGCACTGGCGACCAATATTCCCGCCCCAAATCTGCGCGAATGTGCATGCTATCTGCATTCGCCGCAGCCAATAAACGCTAACATAGGGCCGCTGTTAGCGCCAAGGTCTTTATGCTAGACTTGACGCAACGGGCTTGGGTTAACTCGTTGACAAACTGGATGTATTCGGAACCGTTTTGGCGTATCCACTGCGCCAGCGATGGCTAGGGCGATTCCTGCGGCAAGACCTGCGTATATGTTGAACGAGCGTCAGGATTATCGAGTTGAGTTCTGCCACAATAAATACTGACAGCGCGCCGCGGTTCGACAGCACGGCCTCCAGCGAGGCTGGTTTTCCTCTTTCCAGCGCTCAACTCGGCATCTGGTTTGCGCAACGTCTTAACCCGTCCAGCGCTGCATACAACATCGGCGAATATCTCGAAATTCGCGGAGATATTGCGCCCGCAGTGTTCGAGCGTGCGCTGCGTCAGGTCGTTGCCGAATCTGAGACGCTATGTGTTCGGATCACCGAGCGTGAAGGGCAGCCGCGGCAGATAGTCGATCGAACTTTTGGTTGGCCGCTGCCAGTAATCGATCTCAGTTCGGAATCTGATCCTCGGACAATAGCTGAAACCTGGATGAGGTCGGATCTCGCGCAGCCGGTTGATCCGGTGCGTGGCCCGCTGTTCAGCTTTGCGTTGTTCAAGTCATCCGACAATTTATTCTTCTGGTACGCGCGATACCACCACATCGTCATGGACGGTTTTGCGATGTGGCTATTCTCCCGTCGCGTTGCGCAGGTTTACTCAGAGTTGAGCGCTGGCCGACCGGCGGGCGATGGCGCGTTTGGCTCTATGGACGCCCTGCTGGAAATGGATCGGTCTTATCGAGCGTCCGGTCAGGCCGTTCAGGATCGGCAATTTTGGTCTGAATATTTGTCCGGCCATCCAGGGCCGGTCAGCCTTGGAAGTGGCCGTGCTTTGGTCGAAGTCCGATGGTTTCGTGCGTCACACTGCGTTCTTGCCCGAATCCGTCGTGAGCCGGTTGCGCGCAATAGCTCAGGAGGCAGGGACCAAACTGCCTCAGGTGATCAGTGCAGCGACTGCAATCTTCACGCATCGTCTGACCGGCGAGCGCGACCTGACGATCGGGTTGCCCGTGTCGGCGCGCGACGGCGCGTCGCGCAACATTCCCGGCATGGTTTCGAACGTGTTGCCGCTTCGGCTCTCAGTTCACCCCGGAGCGAGGGTCGCAGAAATTGTAGCCCAGGTGTCCCGGCAAATTCGACGCGGCTTGGTGCATCGGCACTATCAGATCGCAGATTTACGACGGGATTCTGGACGCCTTGACGATGGGCGCGCCTTGTTCGGGGTTAGCGCCAACGTCATGCCGTTCGACTACGGCTTCCGCTTTGCTGGTCACCAAGCCGTTGCACACAATCTTTCGCTGGGACCGGTCGACGATCTTTCGATTGCCTTCTACGACCATTCCGATGCCGGCCCGATGCGAGTCGATTTCGACGCGAATCCCGCTGTTCATGACGCATCTGATATTGCGCACCGTCAGCAAGAGTTTTTCAGGCTGCTCGGTTCGATCGATTCCCTTGATTGCGTTGTAGGGCGTCTTGAAATTCTCAAGGCCGCGGAGCGGCATCGGATCGTCGAGCAATGGAACGCGACGGCGCGCGCGGTGGCGCCTGTCGAGCCTGCCGGAGCTGTTCGCGGCGCAGGCGGCTTTGACGCCGGACGCGGTTGCGGTGGTGTTTGAGGATCGCGAACTGAGCTACGCGGCGCTGGATGCGCATTCGAACCGCCTGGCGCATCACCTGCGCGGCGCAGGGGGTCGGCGCGGAGACCGTGGTCGGGCTGCTGGTCGAGCGCTCGCTGGAGATGGTGATCGCGCTGTTCGGCATCCTGAAGGCGGGCGGAGCCTACCTGCCGCTCGACCCGTCGTATCCGCCGGAGCGGCTCGCGTTCATGGTCTCGGATGCCGGCTGCGAACTGCTGGTGACCCAGCAGCCGCTGATCGAGCGGTTGCCGCAACTGGCCGCCAGCGCGGCCGCGCCGCGGCTGATCCGCCTCGACGCCGACTGGGGCGCAATCGCGCTACAGCCCGCCACCGCCCCCGCCGCCGCCATCGACGGCGCCCAGGCCGCCTATGTCATCTACACATCAGGATCAACCGGAACACCAAAAGGCGTCGTCGTCGCGCATGGCGGTATTCCCAATCTGGCGGTCGCCCAGATCGAGCGCTTCGCCATTACCGCTCAAGCGCGCGTCCTTCAGTTTGCGTCGTCGAGTTTCGATGCGGCGGTTTCGGAGATCGCGACCAGCCCTGCTGTCGGGCGCAACTCTTGTCCTGCCGTCTGAAGAACGCAGTGGCGAATATCTCTCCAATCTTATCGTGGAGCAGAAGGTCACCCATGCGACCTTGCCCCCAGTTCTGTTGCCTGAATTGTCTGCAGACCTACCGCTGCAAAGCCTGATCGTTGCTGGTGAAGCGTGCCCGTCAGAGCAGGTAGCCCGCTGGTCTGCTGGGCGGCGGATGATCAACGCCTATGGTCCGACCGAGATGACGGTCTGCGCGACCATGAGCGACCCGCTCGTTGGCGGTGAAACGTCTCCCCCGATTGGCCGTCCGATCTGGAACACGCGGGTTTATGTATTGGATGGTGGGTTGCAGGCTGTTCCTGCGGGTGTTTGTGGGGAGCTTTACGTATCGGGGCGTGGCGTTGCGCGGGGCTATCTGGGCCGGTTCGGTCTGACGGCGGAGCGGTTTGTCGCGGACCCTTATGGTGTTGCGGGCAGCCGGATGTACCGGACCGGGGATCTGGCGCGCTGGCGTTCGGACGGTGTTCTTGAGTTCCTGGGTCGGGCCGATGCGCAGGTGAAGCTGCGCGGGTTCCGGATCGAGCCTGGCGAGATCGAGGCGGCGCTGCTTGGCGAGGCGGGAGTTGCGCAGGCGGCTGTTGTGGCGCGGGAGGACCGCCCGGGTCAGGTTCGTCTGGTGGGTTACGTGGTTGCTGCGGGGTCGGCGGCGCTGGATGTGGCGTCGCTTCGCGGCGCGCTGGGGCGCCGGCTGCCCGACTACATGGTGCCGTCCGCGATCGTTGTTCTGGAGCGTCTGCCGCTGACGCCGAACGGCAAGCTGGACCGCCGTGCGCTGCCTGTTCCGGAGCTGCCGGGTTCTGCGCTTCGGCGCGAGCCACGCACGCCGCAGCAGGCGATCCTGTGCTCGCTGTTTGCCGAGGTGCTGGGCGTTGAGGCTGTCGGTCTCGACGACAACTTCTTCGAACTGGGCGGCCACTCGCTGCTGGCGACGCGCCTGATCAGCCGGGTGCGTGCGAGCCTCGATGTGGAGCTTGCGATCCGCACGCTGTTTGAGGCGCCGACTGTTGCGGCTCTGGCGCGGGAACTGGACGCGGCGGGCTCGGCGCGCGCGCCGCTTGGTGCGATGGCGCGTCCCGCGGAGATCCCGCTGTCGTATGCGCAGCGGCGGCTGTGGTTCCTGGACCGGCTGGAGGGCGGCGCCGGCGGGACCTACACGATCCCGTTTGCGGTGCGGCTGACGGGGGCATTGGATCGCCCGGCGCTTGAAGCGGCGCTCAATGACGTGGTGGGGCGGCACGAGAGCCTTCGCACGCTGTTCCCGGAGCGTGTCGGGGTGCCGCGGCAGGAGATCCTGCCGGCGTCGGCGGCGCGGCTTGTGCTCCCGGTTGAGAGGGTGAGCGAGGCGGAGCTTGCGGGGGCGCTGTCGGCTTGCAGCGCGGCGGGGCTTCGAGCTTGCCACCGAGCTCCCGCTGCGGGCGCAGCTTTATGCGCTGGGCGAGAACGCCGCCGGCGAGAGCGAGCATGTGCTGCTGCTGCTGCTGCACCACATCGCCGGCGACGGCTGGTCGTTATCTCCGCTGTGGCGGGACCTGGCGGAGTTCTACGCGGCGCGCCGGCACGGCCGTGCGGCGCAACTGGCTTCGCTGCCGGTGCAATATGCCGACTACACGCTGTGGCAGCAGCGGCTGCTGGGCGAGGAGGACGACCGCGCCAGCGCGCTGTCGCTTCAGCTTTCGTACTGGCGCGATCGTCTGAGCGGGCCTGCCGGACCAGCTCGATGTTGCGGCCGACCGTGCGCGTCCTGCGGTTGCCAGCCACCGCGGGGATGCCATCGCGGTGTCGCTGCCGGCTGATCTGCACGGCGCGCTGCTGCGGCTTGCGCGCGACAGCGGCTCGAGCCTGTTCATGGTGCTGCAGGCGGGCCTGGCGGCGCTGCTGAGCCGGCTGGGGGCGGGGTCCGACATCGCGATCGGATCGCCGATTGCGGGGCGCACCGACGTTGCGCTGGACGATCTGGTGGGGTTCTTCGTCAACACGCTGGTGCTGCGCACCGACACGTCCGGCAATCCGAGCTTGCGGGAGTTGCTCAAGCGGGTGCGCACGGACGATCTGGCGGCCTACGCGCATCAGGATGTGCCGTTCGAGCGTCTTGTCGAGGTGCTCAACCCGTCGCGGTCGCTGTCGCGCCATCCGCTGTTCCAGGTGATGCTGGCGTTCCAGAACAACGCAGCGGTCCCCCTTGGGCTTGAAGGCGCTGCGGGACGCCCCGAGGCGGTTGCCAGCTCGACGTCGAAGTTCGACCTGGCGCTGAGCCTGGGCGAACTGCGCCAGGGCGACGGCTCGCCGGGCGGCATCGCCGGCACGCTGGAGTATGCCACCGACCTGTTCGATCGGGGCAGCGTGGAGGCCATCGCGTCTCGTCTTGTTCGTCTGCTGGAGGCTGCGGTTGCGTCGCCGGACGCCGCGCTGGGCGGCCTTGAGATCCTGGAGGCCGCGGAGCGGCATCGGATCGTCGAGCAGTGGAACGCGACGGCGCGCGCGGTGGCGCCTTCGAGCCTGCCGGAGCTGTTCGCGGCGCAGGCGGCTTTGACGCCGGACGCGGTTGCGGTGGTGTTTGAGGATCGCGAACTGAGCTACGCGGCGCTGGATGCGCATTCGAACCGCCTGGCGCATCACCTGCGGGCGCAGGGGGTCGGCGCGGAGACCGTGGTCGGGCTGTTGGTCGAGCGCTCGCTGGAGATGGTGATCGCGCTGCTCGGCATCCTGAAGGCGGGCGGAGCCTACCTGCCGCTCGACCCGTCGTATCCGCCGGAGCGGCTCGCGTTCATGGTCTCGGATGCCGGCTGCGAACTGCTGGTGACCCAGCAGCCGCTGATCGAGCGGCTGCCGCAACTGGCCGCCAGTGCGGCCGCGCCGCGGCTGATCCGCCTCGACGCCGACTGGGGCGCCATCGCGCTGCAGCCCGCCACCGCCCCCGCCGCCGCCATCGACGGCGCCCAGGCCGCCTATGTCATCTACACATCAGGATCAACCGGAACACCAAAAGGCGTCGTGGTGCGCCATGACGCCTTGGCCAACTTCCTGCTGTCGATGCGTGAGCAGGTGCCGCTGTCGGGCGAGGACCGTCTGCTGGCGGTCACGACGATCGGGTTCGACATCGCGGCGCTGGAGCTCTACCTGCCGCTGCTCGGCGGCGCCACTGCGGTGGTTGTGCCGTCCGGAACGGTCAAGGACATCCGCGCGCTGCTCGGCACCATAGCCTCGAGCGGCGCGACGGTGATGCAGGCGACGCCGACGCTGTGGCAGGCGCTGCTCAGCCAAGTCGACGAACACGTCGGCGAACACGACCAACGAACCGATCGACCAACCAGGGCATGCCGGCAGCCCGGGCTCGGTGCAAGGCTCGGTGCGCACTGCGCTTGCGGGTCTGCGGATGCTGGTGGGAGGCGAGGCGCTGAGCGGTCCGCTGTCGCAGGCGATGGCCGCTCGCGGCCTCTCGGTGAGCAACCTGTATGGCCCGACCGAGACGACGATCTGGTCGGCGGCCATGATGCTCGATGGCAAGGTGCTCGATGGCGAGCCGGCCTTCCACGGTGCGATCCTTGATGGCGCGACACCTGATGACGCGGCATCCGATGGTGCGGCCCGGGGCGGTTCGGCGCCCGATGGCGGCGCCGTGCCAGCGCCTCCGATTGGCCGTCCGATCTGGAACACGCGGGTTTATGTATTGGATGGTGGGTTGCAGGCTGTTCCTGCGGGTGTTTGTGGGGAGCTTTACGTTTCGGGGCGTGGCGTTGCGCGGGGCTATCTGGGCCGGTTCGGTCTGACGGCGGAGCGGTTTGTCGCGGACCCTTATGGTGTTGCGGGCAGCCGGATGTACCGGACCGGGGATCTGGCGCGCTGGCGTGCGGACGGTGTTCTTGAGTTCCTGGGTCGGGCCGACGCGCAGGTGAAGCTGCGCGGGTTCCGGATCGAGCCCGGCGAGATCGAGGCGGCGCTGCTTGGTGAGGCGGGAGTTGCGCAGGCGGCTGTTGTGGCGCGGGAGGACCGCCCGGGTCAGGTTCGTCTGGTGGGTTACGTGGTTGCGGCGGGGTCGGCGGCGCTGGATGTGGGCGTCGCTTCGCGGCGCGCTGGGCGCGCCGGCTGCCCGACTACATGGTGCCGTCCGCGATCGTTGTTCTGGAGCGTCTGCCGCTGACGCCGAACGGCAAGCTGGACCGCCGTGCGCTGCCTGTTCCGGAGCTGCCGGGTTCTGCGCTTCGGCGCGAGCCACGCACGCCGCAGCAGGCCATCCTGTGCTCGCTGTTTGCGGAGGTGCTGGGGGTTGAGGCTGTCGGTCTCGACGACAACTTCTTCGAACTGGGCGGCCACTCGCTGCTGGCGACGCGCCTGATCAGCCGGGTGCGTGCGAGCCTCGATGTGGAGCTTGCGATCCGCACGCTGTTTGAGGCGCCGACTGTTGCGGCTCTGGCGCGGGAACTGGACGCGGCGGGCTCGGCGCGCGCGCCGCTTGGTGCGATGGCGCGTCCCGCGGAGATCCCGCTGTCGTATGCGCAGCGGCGGCTGTGGTTCCTGGACCGGCTGGAGGGCGGCGCCGGCGGGACCTACACGATCCCGTTTGCGGTGCGGCTGACGGGGGCATTGGATCGCCCGGCGCTTGAAGCGGCGCTCAATGACGTGGTGGGGCGGCACGAGAGCCTTCGCACGCTGTTCCCGGAGCGTGTCGGGGTGCCGCGGCAGGAGATCCTGCCGGCGTCGGCGGCGCGGCTTGTGCTCCCGGTTGAGAGGGTGAGCGAGACGGAGCTTGCGGGGGCGCTGTCGGCCTGCAGCGCGGCGGGGCTTCGAGCTTGCCACCGAGCTCCCGCTGCGGGCGCAGCTTTATGCGCTGGGCGAGAACGCCGCCGGCGAGAGCGAGCATGTGCTGCTGCTGCTGCTGCACCACATCGCCGGCGACGGCTGGTCGTTGTCTCCGCTGTGGCGGGACCTGGCGGAGTTCTACGCGGCGCGCCGGCACGGCCGTGCGGCGCAACTGGCTTCGCTGCCGGTGCAATATGCCGACTACACGCTGTGGCAGCAGCGGCTGCTGGGCGAGGAGGACGACCGCGCCAGCGCGCTGTCGCTTCAGCTTTCGTACTGGCGCGATCGCCTGAGCGGGCCTGCCGGACCAGCTCGATGTTGCGGCCGACCGTGCGCGTCCTGCGGTTGCAAGCCACCGCGGGGATGCCATCGCGGTGTCGCTGTCGGCTGATCTGCACGGCGCGCTGCTGCGGCTTGCGCGCGACAGCGGCTCGAGCCTGTTCATGGTGCTGCAGGCGGGCCTGGCGGCGCTGCTGAGCCGGCTGGGGGCGGGGTCCGACATCGCGATCGGATCGCCGATTGCGGGGCGCACCGACGTTGCGCTGGACGATCTGGTGGGGTTCTTCGTCAACACGCTGGTGCTGCGCACCGACACGTCGGGCAACCCGAGCTTGCGGGAGTTGCTCAAGCGGGTGCGCACGGACGATCTTGCGGCCTACGCGCATCAGGATGTGCCGTTCGAGCGTCTTGTCGAGGTGCTCAACCCGTCGCGGTCGCTGTCGCGCCATCCGCTGTTCCAGGTGATGCTGGCGTTCCAGAACAACGCAGCGGTCCCCCTTGGGCTTGAAGGCGCTGCGGGACGCCTCGAGGCGGTTGCCAGCTCGACGTCGAAGTTCGACCTGGCGCTGAGCCTGGGTGAACTGCGCCAGGGCGACGGCTCGCCGGGCGGCATCGCCGGCACGCTGGAGTATGCCACCGACCTGTTCGATCGGGGCAGCGTGGAGGCCATCGCGTCTCGTCTTGTTCGTCTGCTGGAGGCTGCGGTTGCGTCGCCGGACGCCGCGCTTGGTGGCCTTGAGATCCTGGAGGCCGCGGAGCGGCATCGGATCGTCGAGCAATGGAACGCGACGGCGCGCGCGGTGGCGCCGGCGAGCCTGCCGGAGCTGTTCGCGGCGCAGGCGGCTTTGACGCCGGACGCGGTTGCGGTGGTGTTTGAGGATCGCGAACTGAGCTACGCGGCGCTGGATGCGCATTCGAACCGCCTGGCGCATCACCTGCGGGCGCAGGGGGTGGGCGCGGAGACCGTGGTCGGGCTGTTGGTCGAGCGCTCGCTGGAGATGGTGATCGCGCTGCTCGGCATCCTGAAGGCGGGCGGAGCCTACCTGCCGCTCGACCCGTCGTATCCGCCGGAGCGGCTCGCGTTCATGGTCTCGGATGCCGGCTGCGAACTGCTGGTGACCCAGCAGCCGCTGATCGAGCGGTTGCCGCAACTGGCCGCCAGTGCGGCCGCGCCGCGGCTGATCCGCCTCGACGCCGACTGGGGCGCCATCGCGCTGCAGCCCGCCACCGCCCCCGCCGCCGCCATCGACGGCGCCCAGGCCGCCTATGTGATCTACACATCAGGATCAACCGGAACACCAAAAGGCGTCGTCGTCGCGCACCATCACATCGTTACTTCGAATGCTGCGCGTTATCCCTTTTATAAGGAGATATCAGAACCGCGCTTCCTACTGCTGTCGTCAATCGCGTTCGACAGCTCGATTGCTGGAATATTCTGGAGTCTCTTGGGCGGCGGCACTTTGGTGCTGTCGAGTGCGGTGTCGGTTGAATCTGCAACCGCCGCCATTGAGCAGCACAAGGTAAATTGCTTTCTTGCGGTTCCTTCATTGTATCGCGCGCTCATTAATCATTTGAAGGAAGTGCCAAGGACAAACCTGCAGGCTGTTATTGTTGCTGGCGAGACGTGTCCGCCGGAATTGGTGGGGGAGCATCAGCACACACTTCCCTCAGCTTCACTTATAAATGAATACGGTCCGACCGAATGCAGTGTGTGGGCTACCGCTTATCGATGTGGCCACGAAGTAGAAATCTCAGGACGTATTCCGATTGGCCGTCCGATCTGGAACACGCGGGTTTATGTATTGGATGGTGGGTTGCAGGCTGTTCCTGCGGGGGTTTGTGGGGAGCTTTACGTATCGGGGCGTGGCGTTGCGCGGGGCTATCTGGGCCGGTTCGGTCTGACGGCGGAGCGGTTTGTCGCGGACC
This sequence comes from uncultured Alphaproteobacteria bacterium, assembly GCA_963838595.1. Lineage (GTDB taxonomy): Bacteria > Pseudomonadota > Alphaproteobacteria > Rhizobiales > Xanthobacteraceae > Z2-YC6860. The sequence goes on along the minus strand of CAWIRP010000027.1, from coordinate 196,052 downwards.
CTTATGGTGTTGCGGGCAGCCGGATGTACCGGACCGGGGATCTGGCGCGCTGGCGTTCGGACGGTGTTCTTGAGTTCCTGGGTCGGGCCGATGCGCAGGTGAAGCTGCGCGGGTTCCGGATCGAGCCTGGCGAGATCGAGGCGGCGCTGCTTGGCGAGGCGGGAGTTGCGCAGGCGGCTGTTGTGGCGCGGGAGGACCGCGCGGGTCAGCTGCGTCTGGTGGGTTACGTGGTTGCTGCGGGGTCGGCCGCGCTGGATGCGGGAGCGCTTCGCGGCGCGCTGGGCGGCCGGCTGCCCGACTACATGGTGCCGTCCGCGATCGTTGTTGTGGAGCGTCTGCCGCTGACGCCGAACGGCAAGCTGGACCGCCGTGCGCTGCCTGTTCCGGAGCTGCCGGGTTCTGCGCTTCGGCGCGAGCCACGCACGCCGCAGCAGGCGATCCTGTGCTCGCTGTTTGCCGAGGTGCTGGGCGTGGAGGCGGTCGGTCTCGACGACAACTTCTTCGAACTGGGCGGCGACAGCATCATGTCGATCCAGCTGGTAAGCCGGGCCCGGCAGGCCGGTCTCGTTATCACGGCACGGGCGGTGTTCCAGCACCAGACGGTTGCGACGCTGGCGGAGGCTGCGGGTTCCGTTGGGGAGCCGGTCGCGACACTTGCGGATGTTGCAATCGGTCGCCTGCCGGCGACGCCGATCATGCATTGGCTGTTGCAGCGCGGTGGGCCGATTGAGCGTTTCCATCAGGCGGTGCTGTTGCGCACACCGGCGGATCTGCAGGAGGCGCACCTTGTCGGAGCTCTGCAGGCGGTGCTCGATCACCACGATGCGCTGCGGCTGTGTGTGACGGCTGGGACGAGCAAAGCCGATGCATCATTCGAGATTGCACCTTTGGGCAGCGTTGAGGCCGCGGCATGCCTGCGGCGGATCGACGTCAGCGATCTTGACGACGCCGCGCGGCGCGCCTGCCTTGTGAAGGAAGCGGAAGCCGCTGCGCAGCGGCTTGCACCCTTGGCGGGAGTGATGTTGCAGGCGGTGTGGTTCGATGCCGGGCCGGAGCGGGCCGGGCGGCTGCTGCTGACGATCCACCATTTGTCGGTCGACGGGGTGTCGTGGCGCATCCTGGTGCCCGATCTTGTTGCGGCTTGGCAGGCCATCGCGAATGGGTCAGAGCCGGCGCTGCCGGCGAAGAGCAGTTCGTTCCGCCGCTTTGCGCAGCGACTTGCCGCGCATGCGCAGCATCCGGAGCTGATTGGCGAACTGCCGCTATGGACCGCAATGCAAAGCGCGCCGGCGCTGTCGCTTTATGACGGCGAGCTTGACCCGCGGCGCGACGTCTCCGGCACGGCCGGCCATGTCACGCTGACGTTGCCGGGCGCGCTGACGGCGGCGCTGCTCACGCGGGTGCCGACGGTGTTTCACGGCGGCATCAACGATGTGCTGCTGACAGGCCTGGCACTCGCTGTGGCTGACTGGTGCCGGCGGCATGGTCGAGGCGATTCGTCCGACCTTGGTTTAAAGCGCGGTTCGCATGGCCCCGACACAAGCTCTGCCGTGCTGCTCGATCTGGAAGGGCACGGCCGCGAGGAGATGTTCGCAGGTCTCGATCTGTCGCGCACGGTGGGATGGCATACCAGCATGTTCCCGGTGCGGCTCGAACTGGGCGCGCTGGATGTCGAGGCGGCGCTTACCGGCGGCGAGGCGCTGGGCCGCATGCTCAAGAGCATCAAGGAGCAGCTCCGCGCGCTGCCGAACAATGGGCTCGGCTATGGTCTGCTGCGTTATCTCAACCGTGAGACGGCGCCGCAGCTTGCAGGCCATGCTGCACCGCAGATCGGCTTCAACTATCTGGGACGTGTATCGACTTCCGATACGGCGGACTGGAGTTTTGCAAATGAAGACGTGCGTCTTGGCGGCAGCGATCCGCAGATGCCGCTCGGCCACTGCATCGAGATCAATGCGCACACGCTTGATGGAGCCGAAGGCTCTAAACTCATCGCCGACTGGTCGTTCGCGCCGGCGCTGATCGGTGAAGCCGAGGTCCGCGATCTGGCGCAGAGTTGGTTCAAGGCGCTGGAGGCGCTGACGCGTCATGCCGGGCAACCGGGCGCCGGCGGGCGCACGCCGTCCGATCTGCCGCTGGTAGCTCTCTCGCAGGCCGAGATCGAGCGTTTGGAAGACCTGTATCCTCGGATCGAGGACGTGCTGCCGCTGTCGCCGCTGCAGGAGGGTCTGCTGTTCCATGCGCTTTATGACGCACAGGCGCCGGACGTCTATACGGTCCAGCTGGAGCTTGATCTCGATGGCCCACTCGACGGCGCCGGACTGGAAGCAGCAGCGCAAGCTCTGATTGCTCGGCATGCTCCTCTGCGGGCCGGTTTCCACCACCATGAGCTGAGCCGTCCGGTGCAGATCGTCGTGCCGCAGGCGGCGGCACCGTGGCGGATGATCGATCTGTCTTCGCTGGACGAAGTAAGCCGTGCCGCCGAGGCAACCCGGATCACGACGGAAGATCGCGCCGCGCGCTTCGATCTCGCCGCGCCGCCGCTCATGCGCTTTGCGCTGATCCGCTTTGCGACGCAGCAGCACCGGCTGGTGATCACCAATCATCACCTTTTGATGGACGGCTGGTCGGCTCCTGTGCTGGTGCGGGAACTGTTCCAACTCTATGCCAGCAAGGGTGACGCCGGGGCGTTACCGCGGCTGACGCCCTATCGCAACTATCTCTCGTTCCTTGCCGCACAGGATCGCGAGGCGGCTGTGGCGGCCTGGCAAGAGACGCTGGCCGGTCTCGATGAGCCGACCCAGGTGGCGCCGCAGGCGCGCGCGACGCACTCCGGTCGCGCCTCAGCAGATCGCGCTCTCGCTCGACGAGACGCTGACCGCGGCGCTGAACAAGCAGGCGCGCCGGCAGGGGCTGACGCTCAACACAATGCTGCAGGCCGCCTGGGCGATCCTGCTCGGCCGCATGACCGGCCGCGACGACGTGGTGTTCGGCGTGACGGTGGCGGGCCGGCCGCCGGAGATTGCCGGCATCGAGAGCATGGTGGGGCTGTTCATCAACACGCTGCCGCTGCGCCTCAAGCTGCCGCCTGGCAAGCCGCTGCGCGAACTTCTCAAGGAGACGCAGGACAGTCAGTCGCGATTGATGGCGCACCAGCACCTCGGCCTTGCCGAGATTCAGGCTCTCGCCGGGCTGGGTGAGTTGTTCGACACCTTGATCGTGTTCGAGAACTACCCGGTCGAGCGGGAGAGCATTGATATCGAGGCGCGCGGCGTACGGCTCGCCAAGGTCAGCGGGCGCGATGCGACGCATTATCCTCTCGCTCTCGTCGTGATGCCGGGCGAACAGCTGCACCTGCGGCTCGACTATCAGCCTGATCTGTTCGAGCGCGATCACGTCCAAACCCTGGCGTCTCGTCTGGTGCGTCTGCTGGAGGCTGCGGTTGCGTCGCCGGACGCCGCGCTGGGTGGCCTTGAGATCCTGGAGGCCGCGGAGCGGCATCGGATCGTCGAGCAATGGAACGCGACGGCGCGCGCGGTGGCGCCGGCGAGCCTGCCGGAGCTGTTCGCGGCGCAGGCGGCTTTGACGCCGGACGCGGTTGCGGTGGTGTTTGAGGATCGCGAACTGAGCTACGCGGCGCTGGATGCGCATTCGAACCGCCTGGCGCATCACCTGCGCGCGCAGGGGGTCGGCGCGGAGACCGTGGTCGGGCTGTTGGTCGAGCGCTCGCTGGAGATGGTGATCGCGCTGCTCGGCATCCTGAAGGCGGGCGGCGCCTACCTGCCGCTCGACCCGTCGTATCCGGCGGAGCGGCTCGCGTTCATGGTCTCGGATGCCGGCTGCGAGCTGCTGGTGACCCAGCAGCCGCTGATCGAGCGGCTGCCGCAACTGGCCGCCAGTGCGGCCGCGCCGCGGCTGATCCGCCTCGACGCCGACTGGGGCGCAATCGCGCTGCGAGCCCGCCACCGCCCCCGCCGCCGCCATCGACGGCGCCCAGGCCGCCTATGTCATCTACACATCAGGATCAACCGGAACACCAAAAGGCGTCGTGGTGCGCCATGACGCCTTGGCCAACTTCCTGCTGTCGATGCGTGAGCAGGTGCCGCTGTCGGGCGAGGACCGTCTGCTGGCGGTCACGACGATCGGGTTCGACATCGCGGCGCTGGAGCTCTACCTGCCGCTGCTCGGCGGCGCCACTGCGGTGGTTGTGCCGTCCGGAACGGTCAAGGACATCCCCGCGCTGCTCGGCACCATAGCCTCGAGCGGCGCGACGGTGATGCAGGCGACGCCGACGCTGTGGCAGGCGCTGCTCAGCCAAGTCGACGAACACGTCGACGAACACGGCCAGCGAACCGATCGACCAATCAGGGCATGCCGGCAGCCCAGCCGGCAGCCAAGGTTCGGTGCAAGGTTCGGTGCGCACTGCGCTTGCGGGTCTGCGGATGCTGGTGGGAGGCGAGGCGCTGAGCGGTCCGCTGTCGCAGGCGATGGCCGCGCGCGGCCTCTCGGTGAGCAACCTGTATGGCCCGACCGAGACGACGATCTGGTCGGCGGCCATGATGCTCGATGGCAAGGTGCTCGATGGCGAGCCGGCCTTCCACGGTGCGATCCTTGATGGCGCGACACCTGATGACGCGGCATCCGATGGTGCGGCCGGGGCGGTTCGGCGCCGTGCCGGCGCCCCCGATTGGCGGTCCGATCTGGAACACGCGGGTTTATGTATTGGATGGTGGTTTGCAGGCTGTTCCTGCGGGGGTTTGTGGGGAGCTTTACGTATCGGGGCGTGGCGTTGCGCGGGGCTATCTGGGCCGGTTCGGTCTGACGGCGGAGCGGTTTGTCGCGGACCCTTATGGTGTTGCGGGCAGCCGGATGTACCGGACCGGGGATCTGGCGCGCTGGCGTTCGGACGGGGTTCTTGAGTTCCTGGGTCGGGCCGATGCGCAGGTGAAGCTGCGCGGGTTCCGGATCGAGCCTGGCGAGATCGAGGCGGCGCTGCTTGGCGAGGCGGGTGTTGCGCAGGCGGCTGTTGTGGCGCGGGAGGACCGCCCGGGTCAGCTGCGTCTGGTGGGTTACGTGGTTGCTGCGGGGTCGGCCGCGCTGGATGTGGCAGCGCTTCGCGGCGCGCTGGGCGGCCGGCTGCCCGACTACATGGTGCCGTCCGCGATCGTTGTTGCTGGAGCGTCTGCCGCTGACGCCGAACGGCAAGCTGGACCGCCGTGCGCTGCCTGCTCCGGAGCTGCCGGGTTCTGCGCTTCGGCGCGAGCCACGCACGCCGCAGCAGGCGATCCTGTGCTCGCTGTTTGCCGAGGTGCTGGGCGTGGAGGCGGTCGGTCTCGACGACAACTTCTTCGAACTGGGCGGCCACTCGCTGCTGGCGACGCGCCTGATCAGCCGGGTGCGTGCGAGCCTCGATGTCGAGCTTGCGATCCGCACGCTGTTTGAGGCGCCGACTGTTGCGGCTCTGGCGCGGGAACTGGACGCGGCGGGCTCGGCGCGCGCGCCGCTTGGTGCGATGGCGCGTCCCGCGGAGATCCCGCTGTCGTATGCGCAGCGGCGGCTGTGGTTCCTGGACCGGCTGGAGGGCGGCGCCGGCGGGACCTACACGATCCCGTTTGCGGTGCGGCTGACGGGGGCATTGGATCGCTCGGCGCTTGAAGCGGCGCTCCATGACGTGGTGGGGCGGCACGAGAGCCTTCGCACGCTGTTCCCGGAGCGTGTCGGGGTGCCGCGGCAGGAGATCCTGCCGGCGTCGGCGGCGCGGCTTGTGCTCCCGGTTGAGAGGGTGAGCGAGGCGGCGCTTGCGGGAGCGCTGTCGGCCTGCGGCGCGGCGGGGCTTCGAGCTTGCCACCGAGCTCCCGCTGCGGGCGCAGCTTTATGCGCTGGGCGAGAACGCCGCCGGCGAGAGCGAGCATGTGCTGCTGCTGCTGCTGCACCACATCGCCGGCGACGGCTGGTCGTTGTCTCCGCTGTGGCGGGACCTGGCGGAGTTCTACGCGGCGCGCCGGCACGGCCGTGCGGCGCAGCTGGCTTCGCTGCCGGTGCAATATGCCGACTACACGCTGTGGCAGCAGCGGCTGCTGGGCGAGGAGGACGACCGCGCCAGCGCGCTGTCGCTTCAGCTTTCGTACTGGCGCGATCGTCTGAGCGGGCCTGCCGGACCAGCTCGATGTTGCGGCCGACCGTGCGCGTCCTGCGGTTGCAAGCCACCGCGGGGATGCCATCGCGGTGTCGCTGCCGGCTGATCTGCACGGCGCGCTGCTGCGGCTTGCGCGGGACAGCGGCTCGAGCCTGTTCATGGTGCTGCAGGCGGGCCTGGCGGCGCTGCTGAGCCGGCTGGGGGCGGGGTCCGACATCGCGATCGGATCGCCGATTGCGGGGCGCACCGACGTTGCGCTGGACGATCTGGTGGGGTTCTTCGTCAACACGCTGGTGCTGCGCACCGACACGTCCGGCAATCCGAGCTTGCGGGAGTTGCTCAAGCGGGTGCGCACGGACGATCTGGCGGCCTACGCGCATCAGGATGTGCCGTTCGAGCGTCTTGTCGAGGTGCTCAACCCGTCGCGGTCGCTGTCGCGCCATCCGCTGTTCCAGGTGATGCTGGCGTTCCAGAACAACGCAGCGGTCCCCCTTGGGCTTGAAGGCGCTGCGGGACGCCCCGAGGCGGTTGCCAGCTCGACGTCGAAGTTCGACCTGGCGCTGAGCCTGGGCGAACTGCGCCAGCGGCGACGGCTCGCCGGGCGGCATCGCCGGCACGCTGGAGTATGCCACCGACCTGTTCGATCGGGGCAGCGTGGAGGCCCTGGCGTCTCGTCTGGTTCGTCTGCTGGAGGCTGCGGTTGCGTCGCCGGACGCCGCGCTGGGCGGCCTTGAGATCCTGGAGGCCGCGGAGCGGCATCGGATCGTCGAGCAATGGAACGCGACGGCGCGCGCGGTGGCGCCGGCGCAGCCTGCCGGAGCTGTTCGCGGCGCAGGCGGCTTTGACGCCGGACGCGGTTGCGGTGGTGTTTGAGGATCGCGAACTGAGCTACGCGGCGCTGGATGCGCATTCGAACCGCCTGGCGCATCACCTGCGCGCGCAGGGGGTCGGCGCGGAGACCGTGGTCGGGCTGTTGGTCGAGCGCTCGCTGGAGATGGTGATCGCGCTGCTCGGCATCCTGAAGGCGGGCGGAGCCTACCTGCCGCTCGACCCGTCGTATCCGGCCGGAGCGGCTCGCGTTCATGGTCTCGGATGCCGGCTGCGAGCTGCTGGTGACCCAGCAGCCGCTGATCGAGCGGCTGCCGCAACTGGCCGCCAGCGCGGCCGCGCCGCGGCTGATCCGCCTCGACGCCGACTGGGGCGCCATCGCGCTGCAGCCCGCCACCGCCCCCGCCGCCGCCATCGACGGCGCCCAGGCCGCCTATGTCATCTACACATCAGGATCAACCGGAACACCAAAAGGCGTCGTGATGTCGCACGGCGCGTTAATCAATCTAATGTCGTGGAGCGCGGATTCGATTCGAGGTGGAGTTGGGCACCAGAGTTGCGCAGCTTACGCCCATAAGCTTTGACGTTTCGGCGCAAGAAATTCTTGCTGCACTTACGAGTAGGCAAAACATTAATTGCGCTTCCAAGCGACGCGAGGAGTGAATTCCGTTGATCTTCTGAATCAACTTGCCACTCACAACGTCAATGAGCTGTTTGCACCAAACCTAATCATTGAAGGTCTCTGCGAAGCAATTCGTGAAAGCGAAGTCGATCCATCTTCTTTGATTCATATCGCACAAGCCGGTGAAGCTCTCACATTGAATGAGAGTGTTCGAGAGTTTTTTAGCTCGCGCCCGCAAGCAAGACTTCACAATCATTATGGCCCAACAGAAACGCATGTCGTTGTTAGTTATGAATTCGCTCAAGACACGTCGGATTGGCCCCTTGTCGCTCCGATTGGCCGTCCGATCTGGAACACGCGGGTTTATGTATTGGATGGTGGGTTGCAGGCTGTTCCTGCGGGGGTTTGTGGGGAGCTTTACGTATCGGGGCGTGGCGTTGCGCGGGGCTATCTGGGCCGGTTCGGTCTGACGGCGGAGCGGTTTGTCGCGGACCCTTATGGCGTTGCGGGCAGCCGGATGTACCGGACCGGGGACCTGGCGCGCTGGCGTGCGGACGGTGTTCTTGAGTTCCTGGGTCGGGCCGATGCGCAGGTGAAGCTGCGCGGGTTCCGGATCGAGCCTGGCGAGATCGAGGCGGCGCTGCTTGGCGAGGCGGGAGTTGCGCAGGCGGCTGTTGTGGCGCGGGAGGACCGCCCGGGTCAGGTTCGTCTGGTGGGTTACGTGGTTGCTGCGGGGTCGGCGGCGCTGGATGTGGCGTCGCTTCGCGGCGCGCTGGGCGCGCCGGCTGCCCGACTACATGGTGCCGTCCGCGATCGTTGTTCTGGAGCGTCTGCCGCTGACGCCGAACGGCAAGCTGGACCGCCGTGCGCTGCCTGTTCCGGAGCTGCCGGGTTCTGCGCTTCGGCGCGAGCCACGCACGCCGCAGCAGGCGATCCTGTGCTCGCTGTTTGCCGAGGTGCTGGGCGTGGAGGCGGTCGGCCTCGACGACAACTTCTTCGAACTGGGCGGCCACTCGCTGCTGGCGACGCGTCTGATCAGCCGGGTGCGTGCGAGCCTCGATGTGGAGCTTGCGATCCGCACGCTGTTTGAGGCGCCGACTGTTGCGGCTCTGGCGCGGGAGCTGGACGCGGCGGGCTCGGCGCGCGCGCCGCTTGGTGCGATGGCGCGTCCCGCGGAGATCCCGCTGTCGTATGCGCAGCGGCGGCTGTGGTTCCTGGACCGGCTGGAGGGCGGCGCCGGCGGGACCTACACGATCCCGTTTGCGGTGCGGCTGACGGGGGCATTGGATCGCTCGGCGCTTGAAGCGGCGCTCAATGACGTGGTGGGGCGGCACGAGAGCCTTCGCACGCTGTTCCCGGAGCGTGTCGGGGTGCCGCGGCAGGAGATCCTGCCGGCGTCGGCGGCGCGGCTTGTGCTCCCGGTTGAGAGGGTGAGCGAGGCGGAGCTTGCGGAAGCGCTGTCGGCTTGCGCGCGGCGGGGCTTCGAGCTTGCCACCGAGCTCCCGCTGCGGGCGCAGCTTTATGCGCTGGGCGAGAACGCCGCCGGCGAGAGCGAGCATGTGCTGCTGCTGCTGCTGCACCACATCGCCGGCGACGGCTGGTCGTTGTCTCCGCTGTGGCGGGACCTGGCGGAGTTCTACGCGGCGCGCCGGCACGGCCGTGCGGCGCAACTGGCCTCGCTGCCGGTGCAATATGCCGACTACACGCTGTGGCAGCAGCGGCTGCTGGGCGAGGAGGACGACCGCGCCAGCGCGCTGTCGCTTCAGCTTTCGTACTGGCGCGATCGTCTGAGCGGGCCTGCCGGACCAGCTCGATGTTGCGGCCGACCGTGCGCGTCCTGCGGTTGCAAGCCACCGCGGGGATGCCATCGCGGTGTCGCTGCCGGCTGATCTGCACGGCGCGCTGCTGCGGCTTGCGCGGGACAGCGGCTCGAGCCTGTTCATGGTGCTGCAGGCGGGCCTGGCGGCGCTGCTGAGCCGGCTGGGGGCGGGGTCCGACATCGCGATCGGATCGCCGATTGCGGGGCGCACCGACGTTGCGCTGGACGATCTGGTGGGGTTCTTCGTCAACACGCTGGTGCTGCGCACCGACACGTCCGGCAATCCGAGCTTGCGGGAGTTGCTCAAGCGGGTGCGCACGGACGATCTGGCGGCCTACGCGCATCAGGATGTGCCGTTCGAGCGTCTTGTCGAGGTGCTCAACCCGTCGCGGTCGCTGTCGCGCCATCCGCTGTTCCAGGTGATGCTGGCGTTCCAGAACAACGCAGCGGTCCCCCTTGGGCTTGAAGGCGCTGCGGGACGCCCCGAGGCGGTTGCCAGCTCGACGTCGAAGTTCGACCTGGCGCTGAGCCTGGGCGAACTGCGCCAGGGCGACGGCTCGCCGGGCGGCATCGCCGGCACGCTGGAGTATGCCACCGACCTGTTCGATCGGGGCAGCGTGGAGGCCATCGCGTCTCGTCTGGTTCGTCTGCTGGAGGCTGCGGTTGCGTCGCCGGACGCCGCGCTGGGCGGCCTTGAGATCCTGGAGGCCGCGGAGCGGCATCGGATCGTCGAGCAATGGAACGCGACGGCGCGCGCGGTGGCGCCTGTCGAGCCTGCCGGAGCTGTTCGCGGCGCAGGCGGCTTTGACGCCGGACGCGGTTGCGGTGGTGTTTGAGGATCGCGAACTGAGCTACGCGGCGCTGGATGCGCATTCGAACCGCCTGGCGCATCACCTGCGCGACGCAGGGGGTGGGCGCGGAGACCGTGGTCGGGCTGTTGGTCGAGCGCTCGCTGGAGATGGTGATCGCGCTGCTCGGCATCCTGAAGGCGGGCGGAGCCTACCTGCCGCTCGACCCGTCGTATCCGGCGGAGCGGCTCGCGTTCATGGTCTCGGATGCCGGCTGCGAGCTGCTGGTGACCCAGCAGCCGCTGATCGAGCGGCTGCCGCAACTGGCCGCCAGCGCGGCCGCGCCGCGGCTGATCCGCCTCGACGCCGACTGGGGCGCCATCGCGCTGCAGCCCGCCACCGCCCCCGCCGCCGCCATCGACGGCGCCCAGGCCGCCTATGTCATCTACACATCAGGATCAACCGGAACACCAAAAGGCGTCGTCGTCGCGCATGGCGGTATTCCCAATCTCGCGGTCGCCCAGATCGAGCGCTTTGCCATTACCGCTCAAGCGCGCATTCTTCAGTTTGCGTCGCCGAGTTTCGATGCGGCGGTTTCGGAGATCGCGACCGCCCTGCTGTCGGGCGCAACTCTTGTCCTGCCGTCTGAAGAACGCAGTGGCGAATATCTCTCCAATCTTATCGTGGAGCAGAAGGTCACCCATGCGACCTTGCCGCCGGTTCTGTTGCCCGAATTGTCTGCAGACCTGCCGCTGCAAAGCCTGATCGTTGCTGGTGAAGCGTGCCCGTCAGAGCAGGTAGCGCGCTGGTCTGCTGGGCGGCGGATGATCAACGCCTATGGTCCGACCGAGATGACGGTCTGCGCGACCATGAGCGAACCGCTCGTCGGCGGTGAAACGTCTCCTCCGATTGGCCGTCCGATTTGGAACACGCGGGTTTATGTATTGGATGGTGGGTTGCAGGCTGTTCCTGCGGGGGTTTGTGGGGAGCTTTACGTATCGGGGCGTGGCGTTGCGCGGGGCTATCTGGGCCGGTTTGGTCTGACGGCGGAGCGGTTTGTCGCGGACCCTTATGGCGTTGCGGGCAGCCGGATGTACCGGACCGGGGACCTGGCGCGCTGGCGTTCGGACGGTGTTCTTGAGTTCCTGGGTCGGGCCGATGCGCAGGTGAAGCTGCGCGGGTTCCGGATCGAGCCTGGCGAGATCGAGGCGGCGCTGCTTGGCGAGGCGGGAGTTGCGCAGGCGGCCGTTGTGGCGCGGGAGGACCGCCCGGGTCAGGTTCGTCTGGTGGGTTACGTGGTTGCTGCGGGGTCGGCGGCGCTGGATGTGGCGTCGCTTGCGCGGCGCGCTGGGGCGCCGGCTGCCCGACTACATGGTGCCGTCCGCGATCGTTGTTCTGGAGCGTCTGCCGCTGACGCCGAACGGCAAGCTGGACCGCCGTGCGCTGCCTGTTCCGGAGCTGCCGGGTTCTGCGCTTCGGCGCGAGCCACGCACGCCGCAGCAGGCGATCCTGTGCTCGCTGTTTGCCGAGGTGCTGGGCGTGGAGGCGGTCGGTCTCGACGACAACTTCTTCGAACTGGGCGGCGACAGCATCATGTCGATCCAGCTGGTAAGCCGGGCCCGGCAGGCCGGTCTCGTTATCACCGCACGGGCGGTGTTCCAGCACCAGACGGTTGCGACGCTGGCGGAGGCTGCGGGTTCCGTTGGGGAGCCGGTCGCGGCACTTGCGGATGTTGCGATCGGTGGCCTGCCGGCGACGCCGATCATGCATTGGCTGTTGCAGCGCGGTGGGCCGATTGAGCGTTTCCATCAGGCGGTGCTGTTGCGCACACCGGCGGATCTGCAGGAGGCAGCACCTTGTCGCGGCTCTGCAGGCGGTGCTCGATCACCACGATGCGCTGCGGCTGCGCGTGACGGCTGGGACGAGCAGAGCCGATGCATCGTTCGAGATTGCGCCTTTGGGCAGCGTCGAGGCCGCGGCATGCCTGCGGCGGATCGACGTCAGCGATCTTGATGACGCCGCGCGGCGCGCCTGCCTTGTGAAGGAAGCGCAAGCCGCTGCGCAGCGGCTTGCACCCTTGGCGGGAGTGATGTTGCAGGCGGTGTGGTTCGATGCCGGGCCGGAGCGGGCCGGGCGGCTGCTGCTGACGATCCACCATTTGTCGGTCGACGGGGTGTCGTGGCGCATCCTGGTGCCCGATCTTGTTGCGGCTTGGCAGGCCATCGCGAATGGGTCAGAGCCGGCGCTGCCGGCGAAGAGCAGTTCGTTCCGCCGCTTTGCGCAGCGGCTTGCGGCGCATGCGCAGCATCCGGAGCTGATCGGCGAACTGCCGCTATGGACCGGAATGCAAAGCGCGCCGGCGCTGTCGCTTTATGACGGCGAGCTTGACCCGCGGCGCGACGTCTCCGGCACGGCCGGCCATGTCACGCTGACGTTGCCGGGCGCGCTGACGGCGGCGCTGCTCACGCGGGTGCCGACGGTGTTTCACGGCGGCATCAACGATGTGCTGCTGACAGGCCTGGCACTCGCTGTGGCCGACTGGTGCCGGCGGCATGGTCGAGGCGAGTCGTCCGGCTTTGGTTCAAAGCGTGGTTCGCATGGTCCCGACCAAGCTCTGCCGTGCTGCTCGATCTGGAAGGGCACGGCCGCGAGGAGATGTTCGCAGGTCTCGATCTGTCGCGCACGGTGGGATGGCATACCAGCATGTTCCCGGTGCGGCTCGAGCTGGGCGCGCTGGATGTCGAGGCGGCGCTTACCGGCGGCGAGGCGCTGGGCCGCATGCTCAAGAGCATCAAGGAGCAGCTCCGCGCGCTGCCGAACAATGGGCTCGGCTATGGCCTGCTGCGTTATCTCAACCGTGAGACGGCGCCGCAGCTTGCAGGCCATGCTGCACCGCAGATCGGCTTCAACTATCTGGGACGTGTATCGACTTCCGATACGGCGGACTGGAGTTTTGCAAACGAAGACGTGCGTCTTGGCGGCAGCGATCCGCAGATGCCGCTCGGCCACTGCATCGAGATCAATGCGCACACGCTTGATGGAGCCGACGGCTCTCAACTCATCGCCGACTGGTCGTTCGCGCCGGCGCTGATCGGTGAAGCCGAGGTCCGCGATCTGGCGCAGAGCTGGTTCAAGGCGCTGGAGGCGCTGACGCGTCATGCCGGGCAACCGGGCGCCGGCGGGCGCACGCCGTCCGATCTGCCGCTGGTCGCTCTCTCGCAGGCCGAGATCGAGCGGTTGGAAGACTTGTATCCGCGGATCGAGGACGTGCTGCCGCTGTCGCCGCTGCAGGAGGGCCTGCTGTTCCATGCGCTTTATGATGCACAGGCGCCGGACGTCTATACGGTCCAGCTGGAGCTTGATCTCGATGGGCCACTCGACGGCGCCGGACTGGAAGCAGCGGCGCAAGCTCTGATTGCTCGGCATGCTCCTCTGCGGGCCGGTTTCCACCACCATGAGCTGAGCCGTCCGGTGCAGATCGTCGTGCCGCAGGCGGCGGCGCCGTGGCGGATGATCGATCTGTCTTCGCTGGACGAAGTAGGCCGTGCCGCCGAGGCAACCCGGATCACGACGGAAGATCGCGCCGCGCGCTTCGATCTCGCCGCGCCGCCGCTCATGCGCTTTGCGCTGATCCGCTTTGCGACGCAGCAGCACCGGCTGGTGATCACCAATCATCACCTTTTGATGGACGGCTGGTCGGCCCCTGTGCTGGTGCGGGAACTGTTCCAGCTCTACGCCAGCAAGGGTGACGCCGGGGCGTTACCGCGGCTGACGCCCTATCGCAACTATCTCTCGTTCCTTGCCGCGCAGGATCGTCGAGGCGGCAGTGGCGGCCTGGCAAGAGATGCTGGCCGGTCTCGATGAGCCGACCCAGGTGTCGCCGCGGCGCGCAGACGCACTCCGGTTGCGCCTCAGCAGATCGCGCTCTCGCTCGACGAGACGCTGACCGCGGCGCTGAACCAGCAGGCGCGCCGGCAGGGGCTGACGCTCAACACAATGCTGCAGGCCGCCTGGGCGATCCTGCTCGGCCGCATGACCGGCCGCGACGACGTGGTGTTCGGCGTGACGGTGGCGGGCCGGCCGCCGGAGATTGCCGGCATCGAGAGCATGGTGGGGCTGTTCATCAACACGATGCCGCTGCGCCTCAAGCTGCCGCCTGGCAAGCCGCTGCGCGAGCTTCTCAAGGAGACGCAGGACAGTCAGTCGCGATTGATGGCGCACCAGCACCTCGGCCTTGCCGAGATTCAGGCTCTCGCCGGGCTGGGTGAGTTGTTCGACACCTTGATCGTGTTCGAGAACTACCCGGTCGAGCGGGAGAGCATTGATATCGAGGCGCGCGGCGTACGGCTCGCCAAGGTCAGCGGGCGCGATGCGACGCATTATCCTCTCGCTCTCGTCGTGATGCCGGGCGAACAGCTGCACCTGCGGCTCGACTATCAGCCTGATCTGTTCGACCACGACCACGTCCAAACCCTGGCGTCTCGTCTTGTTCGTCTTCTGGAGGCTGCGGTTGCGTCGCCGGACGCCGCGCTTGGCGGCCTTGAGATCCTGGAGGCCGCGGAGCGGCATCGGATCGTCGAGCACTGGAACGCGACGGCGCGCGCGGTGGCGCCTTGCGAGCCTGCCGGAGCTGTTCGCGGCGCAGGCGGCTTTGACGCCGGACGCGGTTGCGGTGGTGTTTGAGGATCGCGAACTGAGCTACGCGGCGCTGGATGCGCATTCGAACCGCCTGGCGCATCACCTGCGGGCGCAGGGGGTGGGCGCGGAGACCGTGGTCGGGCTGTTGGTCGAGCGCTCGCTGGAGATGGTGATCGCGCTGCTTCGGCATCCTGAAGGCGGGCGGAGCCTACCTGCCGCTCGACCCGTCGTATCCGCCGGAGCGGCTCGCGTTCATGGTCTCGGATGCCGGCTGCGAACTGCTGGTGACCCAGCAGCCGCTGATCGAGCGGTTGCCGCAACTGGCCGCCAGCGCGGCCGCGCCGCGGCTGATCCGCCTCGACGCCGACTGGGGCGCCATCGCGCTGCAGCCCGCCACCGCCCCCGCCGCCGCCATCGACGGCGCCCAGGCCGCCTATGTCATCTACACATCAGGCTCAACCGGAACACCAAAAGGCGTCGTGGTGCGCCATGACGCCTTGGCCAACTTCCTGCTGTCGATGCGTGAGCAGGTGCCGCTGTCGGGCGAGGACCGTCTGCTGGCGGTCACGACGATCGGGTTCGACATCGCGGCGCTGGAACTCTACCTGCCGCTGCTCGGCGGCGCCACTGCGGTGGTTGTGCCGTCCGGAACGGTCAAGGACATCCGCGCGCTGCTCGGCACCATGGCCTCGAGCGGCGCGACGGTGATGCAGGCGACGCCGACGCTGTGGCAGGCGCTGCTCAGCCAAGTCGACGAATACGTTAGCGAACCGACGAACGAGATCGACCAACCAGGGCATGCCGGCAGCCCGGGCTCGGTGCAAGGCTCGGTGCGCACTGCGCTTGCGGGTCTGCGGATGCTGGTGGGAGGCGAGGCGCTGAGCGGTCCGCTGTCGCAGGCGATGGCCGCGCACGGCCTCTCGGTGAGCAACCTGTATGGCCCGACCGAGACGACGATCTGGTCGGCGGCCATGATGCTCGATGGCAAGGCGCTCGATGGCGAGCCGGCCTTCCATGGTGCGATCCTTGATGGCGCGACACCTGATGACGCGGCATCCGATGGTGCGGCCCGGGGCTTCGGCGCCCGATGGCGGCGCCGTGCCAGCGCCTCCGATTGGCCGTCCGATTTGGAACACGCGGGTTTATGTATTGGATGGTGGGTTGCAGGCTGTTCCTGCGGGGGTTTGTGGGGAGCTTTACGTATCGGGGCGTGGCGTTGCGCGGGGCTATCTGGGTCGGTTCGGTCTGACGGCGGAGCGGTTTGTCGCGGACCCTTATGGCGTTGCGGGCAGCCGGATGTACCGGACCGGGGACCTGGCGCGCTGGCGTGCGGACGGTGTTCTTGAGTTCCTGGGTCGGGCCGATGCGCAGGTGAAGCTGCGCGGGTTCCGGATCGAGCCTGGCGAGATCGAGGCGGCGCTGCTTGGCGAGGCGGGAGTTGCGCAGGCGGCCGTTGTGGCGCGGGAGGACCGCCCGGGTCAGGTTCGTCTGGTGGGTTACGTGGTTGCTGCGGGGTCGGCGGCGCTGGATGTGGCGTCGCTTCGCGGCGCGCTGGGGCGCCGGCTGCCCGACTACATGGTGCCGTCCGCGATCGTTGTTCTGGAGCGTCTGCCGCTGACGCCGAACGGCAAGCTGGACCGCCGTGCGCTGCCTGTTCCGGAGCTGCCGGGTTCTGCGCTTCGGCGCGAGCCACGCACGCCGCAGCAGGCGATCCTGTGCTCGCTGTTTGCCGAGGTGCTGGGGGTTGAGGCTGTCGGCCTCGACGACAACTTCTTCGAACTGGGCGGCCACTCGCTGCTGGCGACGCGTCTGATCAGCCGGGTGCGTGCGAGCCTCGATGTGGAGCTTGCGATCCGCACGCTGTTTGAGGCGCCGACTGTTGCGGCTCTGGCGCGGGAACTGGACGCGGCGGGCTCGGCGCGCGCGCCGCTTGGTGCGATGGCGCGTCCCGCGGAGATCCCGCTGTCGTATGCGCAGCGGCGGCTGTGGTTCCTGGACCGGCTGGAGGGCGGCGCCGGCGGGACCTACACGATCCCGTTTGCGGTGCGGCTGACGGGGGCATTGGATCGCCCGGCGCTTGAAGCGGCGCTCAATGACGTGGTGGGGCGGCACGAGAGCCTTCGCACGCTGTTCCCGGAGCGTGTCGGGGTGCCGCGGCAGGAGATCCTGCCGGCGTCGGCGGCGCGGCTTGTGCTCCCGGTTGAGAGGGTGAGCGAGACGGAGCTTGCGGGGGCGCTGTCGGCTTGCGCGCGGCGGGGCTTCGAGCTTGCCACCGAGCTCCCGCTGCGGGCGCAGCTTTATGCGCTGGGCGAGAACGCCGCCGGCGAGAGCGAGCATGTGCTGCTGCTGCTGCTGCACCACATCGCCGGCGACGGCTGGTCGTTGTCTCCGCTGTGGCGGGACCTGGCGGAGTTCTACGCGGCGCGCCGGCACGGCCGTGCGGCGCAACTGGCTTCGCTGCCGGTGCAATATGCCGACTACACGCTGTGGCAGCAGCGGCTGCTGGGCGAGGAGGACGACCGCGCCAGCGCGCTGTCGCTTCAGCTTTCGTACTGGCGCGATCGTCTGAGCGGGCCTGCCGGACCAGCTCGATGTTGCGGCCGACCGTGCGCGTCCTGCGGTTGCAAGCCACCGCGGGGATGCCATCGCGGTGTCGCTGTCGGCTGATCTGCACGGCGCGCTGCTGCGGCTTGCGCGCGACAGCGGCTCGAGCCTGTTCATGGTGCTGCAGGCGGGCCTGGCGGCGCTGCTGAGCCGGCTGGGGGCGGGGTCCGACATCGCGATCGGATCGCCGATTGCGGGGCGCACCGACGTTGCGCTGGACGATCTGGTGGGGTTCTTCGTCAACACGCTGGTGCTGCGCACCGACACGTCGGGCAACCCGAGCTTGCGGGAGTTGCTCAAGCGGGTGCGCACGGACGATCTGGCGGCCTACGCGCATCAGGATGTGCCGTTCGAGCGTCTTGTCGAGGTGCTCAACCCGTCGCGGTCGCTGTCGCGCCATCCGCTGTTCCAGGTGATGCTGGCGTTCCAGAACAACGCAGCGGTCCCCCTTGGGCTTGAAGGCGCTGCGGGACGCCTCGAGGCGGTTGCCAGCTCGACGTCGAAGTTCGACCTGGCGCTGAGCCTGGGCGAACTGCGCCAGCGCGACGGCTCGCCGGGCGGCATCGCCGGCACGCTGGAGTATGCCACCGACCTGTTCGATCGGGGCAGCGTGGAGGCCATCGCGTCGCGTCTTGTTCGTCTGCTGGAGGCTGCGGTTGCGTCGCCGGACGCCGCGCTTGGCGGCCTTGAGATCCTGGAGGCCGCGGAGCGGCATCGGATCGTCGAGCAATGGAACGCGACGGCGCGCGCGGTGGCGCCTGTCGAGCCTGCCGGAGCTGTTCGCGGCGCAGGCGGCTTTGACGCCGGACGCGGTTGCGGTGGTGTTTGAGGATCGCGAACTGAGCTACGCGGCGCTGGATGCGCATTCGAACCGCCTGGCGCATCACCTGCGGGCGCAGGGGGTCGGGCGCGGAGACCGTGGTCGGGCTGCTGGTCGAGCGCTCGCTGGAGATGGTGATCGCGCTGATCGGCATCCTGAAGGCGGGCGGAGCCTACCTGCCGCTCGACCCGTCGTATCCGCGCGGAGCGGCTCGCGTTCATGGTCTCGGATGCCGGCTGCGAACTGCTGGTGACCCAGCAGCCGCTGATCGAGCGGCTGCCGCAACTGGCCGCCAGCGCGGCCGCGCCGCGGCTGATCCGCCTCGACGCCGACTGGGGCGCCATCGCGCTGCAACCCGCCACCGCCCCCGCCGCCGCCATCGACGGCGCCCAGGCCGCCTATGTCATCTACACATCAGGATCAACCGGAACACCAAAAGGCGTCGTCGTCGCGCACACAAGCCTCACCAACAAATTGGTCGCTTTAAAGAACGAACTCAAAGTAGGCCCAGGGTTCCGCGCCGCGCTTTTCATTCCGTCCGCGTTCGACGCCTCGATCGAGCAAGCGCTCCTGCCCATGGTCGGTGGCGGTGCTGTTGTCGTTATCAGCGATCAAGCCAGAGAGTCCGCGTCGCAATTCTGGAACGAGATTCGCGAGCACAATGTGACGTTTGTCAGTTGCGTACCGTCGTACCTCGAATCCATCATTTTGAATGCGCCCAAGAATTTGTCGCTGGAGTATCTGGCGTTAGGCGGCGAAGCCTTCACTGTAGAGTTCACAAGCAAAGTCTTGCGCTACCTTAAGGTGTCGCAGGTCATCAATCTCTATGGGCCGACCGAAACAACCATCGACGCAGTTTCTTGCAAGGTCTCTACCGATCAACTTGGCCAAATGGTTCCCATCGGCCGTCCGATGGACAACTATCGGGTTTATGTCTTGGATGGTGGGTTGCAGGCTGTTCCTGCGGGGGTTTGTGGGGAGCTTTACGTTTCGGGGCGTGGCGTTGCGCGGGGCTATCTGGGCCGGTTCGGTCTGACGGCGGAGCGGTTTGTCGCGGACCCTTATGGTGTTGCGGGCAGCCGGATGTACCGGACCGGGGATCTGGCGCGCTGGCGTTCGGACGGTGTTCTTGAGTTCCTGGGTCGGGCCGATGCGCAGGTGAAGCTGCGCGGGCTCCGGATCGAGCCCGGCGAGATAGAGACCGTGCTCCTTCGCAACAGCAACGTTACACAAGCCGTTGTCGTCGTGCGCGAAGATGTGCCAAGCGTAGCAAGACTTGTAGCTTACGTCGTCCCTGCTGAACGAAGCGTTGATGTCGTTGCACTTCGCGCGAGCATGAGCGCTCTGCTGCCCGACTACATGGTGCCGTCCGCGATCGTTGTTCTGGAGCGTCTGCCGCTGACGCCGAACGGCAAGCTCGACCGCCGGGCGCTGCCGGCGCCGGATTTCGTCGCTCCGAGCAGGCGGCGAGCGCCTCGAACGCCGCAAGAAGAGATCCTCTGTGGTTTATTCGCCGAGATCCTGGGTCTTGAGCGTGTCGGAATAGACGAGAACTTCTTTGAACTCGGCGGTCACTCGCTGTTGGCTATCAGGCTCATTAGCCGGGTACGAGCCAGCCTTGATGTCGAGATCGGCATTCGCAGCCTGTTCGAAGCGCCTACCGTCGAAGCACTGGCCAAACGCCTGGTCCCTGGCAGGCCGGCCCGCTCCGATTTCGAAGTCTTGCTGCCGATTCGGCCTGTGGGCAACAAGCGGCCGCTTTTCTGCATCCACGATGCCGGCGGGTTCAGTTGGCCGTATTCGAAACTGATCCGACATATTCCCCCGGAGCATCCGATCTACGGACTTCAAGCGCGCAATCTAACTCATCGTGAGATGCGGCCCCATTCCATGGAGGAAATGGCCGCGGATTACATCAACCTCATTCGCAAAATCCAGCCGAATGGGCCCTACAATTTACTCGGATGGTCCTTCGGCGGTCTGGTGGCGCACGCCGTCGCGACGCGCTTGCAAAGCATGGGTCAGGAGGTTTCGCTGCTCGCGCTGCTCGACAGCTATCCAGTCCAACACGAGCGTGCTCTGTCGGCGCTCGATGACGAAAGCGAGGCTTCTCACCAAGTCGCCATCAATCCGATCAGGAATCTGCTGGACGTGCTGCGGCGTGAAGGGCTTTCCACACTTAAGGAGCACCACTACGAAGCAATCATGGATACATTCAAGAACAATACGCGGCTGGTTAGGGGTTTTGTGCCACAGCGGTTCAAAGGCGATATGCTGCTGTTTGTCGCCATGGTAAGCGAGGTCAAGCCGCCGATCGAAGCCTGGAGGTCGTACGTTGGGCGAGAGGTTAGCGTTTATCCAATCGACTGCGCCCACGATAACATGATGGATCCCATTCCAGCTGCAAAGGTCGGCGGAGTACTTGCCAAAGTACTTGAACAGCAGGAAAAGCAGTCAACGCTTCACGTCAGCGGAGGAAACCGTGACCAATCCGTTTGAAGACGAAAACGGCGTCTTTCATGTCCTTGTCAATGATGAGGGCCAGCACTCGCTCTGGCCGAGCTTTGTAGCCGTCCCTCAGGGTTGGAAAATCGTGCATGAGTCGGACAGCCGCGCCGCTTGCCTGGACTACATCAACAAGAACTGGACCGACATGCGGCCCAAGAGCCTGATCGAGCAGATGAAGAAATAAGACTTGAACAGGTTCGGCGCCGGCTACATCGGCAAGCGTCACGGGCACCCTGCGGCAGTTCACCGCCGATCGATAACAGGGAAATCCATCAAAGACGCACCCGTTTCGAAATGCTCGACAAACCGTCTCCCGATGCCGCGGGCGCATATCGATGCGGTGACAGACGAAACGGCCAATCCCAAAAGATTTACACCGGGAACGAAATACATCAGCGTCGACGTCGTTACCGCGGAAGCCGTTGTGGGGACCGCTCCGCCGGCTAACCCGACAACCAGCGCGCGGGCCCGACCTTGTTCATACGGAACACCGTAGAGCTGACAAAGCTTCTTGACCATTCGAAGAATGACAACCGTCACGCTCGCGACGTTGACCAGCGGAACTGGAATCACGCCACCCAATGCGGAGATATTGGCGTGGCGTTCGACGATCGCGTTGGCTTGTAGTTGACGGTGAGTTGCGCCGCGTTCGGCCGGTTGCGGTGCCAGCGAGATCGCTTCGATTTTCGAGACGGCTTGATCTGCGCCGGCCTTGCGCATTTCGTCGGCCGTCTTGGTGACCGCTTTTGGAAGCTTTTTCTTATTCATGCCACCGCTGCTGCACGCTGGACGTTGAAGATGCCGTCGACCTCGTTGGCTATCGCCGCGATATCGCGCGCGGCGGGGCCGTCACCGTCAGTCAAGCTTGGCGTTGCGCCCCAGAGCGCTGCTTCCGGATAGACCACGCGATTTGTCATCTCACTCTTGAGGACAGGGAATCCTGCCTCCGCAAGCTCTGAGCGGATGTGTTTGGCGATCACGGAGTCGCGTGTCGTCTGGGTCAGAACGCAGCGAAAAATAGGGCGGCGGCCACTTACACCATTGATGAGGATGTTCAGCGTGTCGAGCATGCGGTCGACATCGAACGGCGATGGCTTTACCGGAACGAGCACCAGATCGGTGATGCCGAGGCACGCCAGAGTCGCATCCGAGCGGAAGCCCGGGGTATCGATGATGACCGGATTGCCCCCGTTCCCAACGCGCTGTGCGGTCTTCCAGGCATTTTCGGTCGCGTCTTCGACCACGCAAACGCCGCCAAGACTTTTCTCGCGTGCTGCGAGCCGTGCAATCGAGCGCTGGGGATCGGCATCGACAATGGTCGGTGCGCGACCATTGAGTTGCCAGTGAACGGCAAGGCAGCTTGCCAGCGTGCTCTTGCCGCTACCGCCCTTCATGGTCGCAACCGTGATGATTGTATTGGTCATTCAGCCGCCTCCTGGAGGTCTTGCACGCGGCGAATCAACACAATTGACGGTAGCTTCTTATAGGAGTTCCTGCCGTCTGCAAGCCAAACTGCAACGGCAATCGGGCCTGCGGCGGTTCAACTGACTGGCAGTGAGGACGATACCTAACCGGATCTTTCCAGCTTCGCGGCCTTCTCGCGATCATGCCACCAGTTTTCCGGTGCGCCGCGAGTGTAGCGCGGCTTGGTGGTTGGGCGTCCGAAGGTGTCCCAATAGGCCACCCAATGTGATGCCTTGTACCAATGTGGCACCCAATACCGCCCGGCACGAACCACGCGATCAAGCGCGCGCGCCGCGGCGATGAGAGCGGGGCGATTGTCCGCCGTGATGACTTTATCGACCAGCGCGTCGATCACTGGATCGGAAATACCGGCGGTATTCTGCGAGCCTTTCATCGAGGCGGATTGCGAAGAGAAATAAGAGCGCAGCAACGCACCGGGAATGGTCGAGAAGCGAAAGCCCTGTACCGTAATATCGAAGTCGAATTCGTCGACGCGGGCGCGGAATTGCACGGGATCGACAACCCGAACTGTGGCATCGATTTCAAGCGTCCCGAGATTCTTGATGTATGGCATATGCACCGGCTGGGCCGCCGGCTGATCGATCAAGAATTCTATGGCAATGCGCTCGCCATTCGGTCCGAATCGCTTGCCATCCTTGATGGCATAGCCGGCGTCACGCAGGAGCTGCGATGCCTTACGCAGCATGTTCCGGTCGTTGCCTGAGCCATCAGAAACCGGCGGTAAGAAAGGTTCGCCGAAAACTTCGTCAGGCACCTTGCCGCGGAACGGCTCCAGCAAGGCGAGTTCTTCCGCGCCCGGCTTTCCTTCCGCCATCAGATCGGAGTTCTGGAACATTGAATGCGTGCGCTGGTAGGCGCCGTACATGATGTTCTTGTTGCTCCACTCAAAATCGAAGGCGTAAATCAAAGCTTCACGGACCATCGGATTTTTGAAGTGGCTCCGCCGCGTATTGAAAAACCAGCCTTGAGCCCCTGAAGGCGTATTGTCAGGCAACTCTTCGCGCTGGACGCGACCGTCGCGCACGGCCGGAAAATCATAGCGCGTTGCCCAGGTTCGCGAGGTAAACTCCTCGCGGAAGAGATAACTCTTGGCGGTGAAGCCTTCGAACGCGATGTCACGATCGCGGTAATATTCAAAACGCACCGTATCGAAATTGTTTCGGCCGCGGTTGATTGGAAGATCCTGGCCCCACCAATCCTTGACGCGGTCGTATTCGACGAAGCGGCCGGGCTCAAAGCGTCCAACCTTGTAAGCACCTGAACCGAGCGGCGCTTCGAGCGCCGTCTCGTCGAACGGACGCTTGCTGTAGTACGCACGCGAGAAAATCGGCAATCCAGCCACCAGCAAAGGAACGTCGCGCGCGCGCTTTTCCGCAAAGCGTACGACAACAGTCGTATCGTCAGGCGCTTCAACGCTGACAACATCCTTCATGATTTGGGCGAGGATCGGGTGTCCCTTTTCCTTCAACGTCGTGTAGGAAAAGACGACATCGTCAGCGGTCAGTTTTGTGTCGTCGTGGAAACGTGCTTCCGGCCGAAGCTGGAAGCGATAGGTCGATCCGTTGTCCGATACACGCACGCTGCGGGCGACCAGACCGTACATGGCATCCGGTTCATCCCATGCTCGTTCCATGAGAGTCGCGAACGTGCGTTCGATTCCCAAAGCGCCTTCGCCCTTCAGGATGAAGCCGTTGAAGGAATTGAAAGTGAGGAAACTTTGATTGAGCTGCCGGCTTGCTCCGATTTGCGAAAACACACC
Source organism: uncultured Alphaproteobacteria bacterium (assembly GCA_963838595.1). Classification (GTDB taxonomy): domain Bacteria; phylum Pseudomonadota; class Alphaproteobacteria; order Rhizobiales; family Xanthobacteraceae; genus Z2-YC6860. Next base: position 172,045 of record CAWIRP010000027.1, on the reverse strand, counting down.
GCCTTTAGGCGCGGCCGGATCGACATAGTCGAAGTGACGGAAGTCCGCCGCATACTTCAAATCACCAAAGGCCGACATGCCATGAGATTCGGCGCCGTCGCGAGCCAATGTGGACGAGGTGAAAGCGTCGACTTGCGCGCCCACCACCGCGCCGGCTGATAGCACCAGCATTCGACGGCGCGTCAGGCTTGCTTTCTTTTCTTCAAGATTGGAAGCCGGAAAGGACGATGAAATACCACGGTCGTGCATGCATTACTCCTTGCCAGCCACGTCTTGCCGCAGGCCTGCGTCGCGGTCGGGAACATCATGACAAATAGGGATTCTCAATTTCATGTTCATGACGCTGATCCCCCAATTTGCCTCAGAACGATCCGGACAACAATCCACGAAAGGGCTTCGTATTTTGGATATATGCATGGCGTTCAGCCGGGGATAGTGGACTAGAGTGTTACGGCAAGATTGCCCTTCCGTAATGTCGCGCTGCGTCAACTCTGGCCGGTCTGGAACGTGTCTGCAACGATCGGGAGACGAGTATGGCAGAAGAGACGCAGGCTGGGGTCAGACATCCGTCGAGCCGGCTGAACAGCAACGCGTCACTTGCCGCTACATTGACTGGCCTATGCACCGAGACATTTGCCGATTCAAATTGTCGGCGTTTTCTTTGACGGTCAATCGCTCCGCCTGGACTTCGGCGTTTCGCGTCTGGACGAAAGGAAGTCTGACGCTCCATTGACCGCAAGGCGTTACCCTGTTTGCTGTTTGGTTCTGCCACCGGCTGCGGCCATCGACTTGATCAACAAGATGCAGCAGATCGCGGCGGCTCTGACGCAAGCGGGCCTGGTCAAACCGGCGGGCCCAGAGGCAAGCAGGACCAAAGGCCTTCCCTAGAGACGAATTCGCAGCAACGGCCCGTTAATTGCACGTCGTGACCGGCCCGTGCGACGGGGTGCGCCGGGCTAAATTCTTCCGAATGAAATGATGCAACCCTTTGGAATATTTGCCTATAATGCAAGGCTGGGGATCGCGGGAAAGTTGTGCAGGCAATCGCAAGACCGTTTCCGACTCAAGTCGGGCGACCTATGGTTGCGGGCTAAAGTCTAATGAATAAGGTATTTTTTGCGGCTGCGTCGGGGAAGTGAATGTCGCGGAGGCGTTGTCAGCTTGCGCCTGCGACCTTTTTGGTCGCCGCTGTCGCATGCGTAGGAAGCCCGCACAGGGTTTCTGCTGACACGCTCGAATCCGCCCTCGCGCAGGCCTATTTCAACAATCCACAGATCAATGCGCAGCGCGCACTTGTGCGCGCAACCGACGAAGGCGTGCCTCAAGCGTTGGCGGGGTACCGGCCCAGGGTTTCTGCGACCGCAAACATCGCCGCGCAGTCCAACAGCGTCGTAACGCGAAATGCGCCGACAAACCCCGTCGCGTCGACTCCCGATACCACGCAAACCGGAGGCAGCACTCCGCGAGGTTATGGAGCAACGCTGACACAAAGTCTCTTCAACGGATTTCAGACCGCGAACCGCACGCGGCAAGCCGAAAGCCAGGTTCGGGCGGCGCGTGAGACTTTGCGTACAACAGAACAGTCTGTGCTTCTGAGCGCAGCCGTTGCCTATATGAACCTGTTGCGGGACACCGCCATTTTCGACTTGCAGCGCAGTAACGTCGAGGTGCTGCAAGAGCAATTGCGTCAGACCAAGCAGCGGCTGGAGTCCGGCAATGTGACGGCGACGGACGTCTATCAAGCGGAGTCCCGTTTGTCCGTTGGGCGGACGCAGTTGTATGTGGCGGAGGCCAATTACCGGACGGCAAGGGCTGCGTATCGGCAGGTCATTGGTGTCGAGCCCGGCAAACTGCAGCCGGCGACTTCGGTCGACCGGTTTTTTCCCAACAGTCTCACTGCTGTAACGGCAGTCGGGATCAGCGAACATCCGACGGTCGCGACGGCGCAAAACAACGTCGATGTCGCGCTCTTCCAGGTGAAAATTGCCGAGGGCGCCCTATATCCGACGCTGTCTTTGTTGGGCTCGGTTCAGAAAAATTACGATATCGCGTTGACGACGCCCGAGCAGTTCACTGCGTCGGTGGGAACGCAGCTCTCGGTCCCGATCTATCAGGGCGGCGCGGAGTTTTCGCAAATTCGGCAAGCGAAGGAAACGCTGGGTCAGCGGCGGCATGATATGGATCTTGCTCGCGATCAGATCCGGCTGACCGTCGCGCAGGCATGGGCGCAGCTTGACGCTTCGAAGGGAACGATTATTTCGACGCAAGGTCAGGTTAAGTCCGCCGAGGCTGCGCTGAACGGCGTTCGCGAAGAGGCGAGGCTTGGGCAGCGCACCACCCTCGATGTCCTCAATGCACAGCAGGAACTGGTGAACTCACGTGTCGCGCTGGTCAGCGCGCAACGCGATCGCGTCGTGAATTCGTACACGCTGCTGTCGGCTATCGGACGACTGTCGCCGAGCGTTTTGAGCTTGCCCGTGGATTCATACGACTCCCAAGTCCATTACCATCAAGTGCGCGACGCGTGGTTCGGCGTGCGGACTCCCGATGGCCGCTGAATTCGCGGAGACCTACCCGCGCGAGTTACGTGTTGTAACGAGCGAATGCGCCTGGGGATGATGAAGCCGAGGCTTTGGACATTTGTCGATATGTCGAGAGCCCACGTTGCTTGAGCCAATCTACCCACTTGGTGGCGGAGTTCGGTGGACCTCGTCTTGCTTGCCGTGTGAGGCGAGCCAATCGGCTGCATTCGGCGGCGTACCTTAGAAATTCGTCAGATTGGAATTGCTCACGTGCGTCCATGACGAAGGTCCCATCGAACCACCCCCGTCGATTCAACAATTGCTTAAATGCTGCGAAAGTTCCTGATCGGAACGATGCAGGCTTTGATGTCCGGGCGAGATCTGCGTGCGGGGATCTGTTAATTGTTTGATTCCGCTTGCGAAAACCTCGAATGGTTAACCAATTCCTCAGCTTGAATCCTAAGCTGCGCACTTGCTGGTAAGATTGGCCGGCAGGCGGGTACACGACGGCATGCTCCGTTTTCCGTGGCGCACGGCCGGCGAGGACAGAGATTGATGCGGCAGCCCAATCAGCGGCCCAATTTGAATCCGCGCTCCGAGCTCGCGCAGGCGCTTGCGTCCTGCCGCGGAGCCTTCATCTCCACCGCGTTGATGAGCGGCATGAGCAACATCCTCATGCTCACCGGCGCGATCTTCATGCTGGAGGTCTACGACCGCGTGCTGCCGAGCCGCAGCATACCGACGCTCGTCGCTCTTGTGATCTTGGCGGCCGGCTTGTTCCTGGCGCAGGGTCTGCTCGACATGATCCGCGGCCGCATCCTGGTGCGGATCGGCAACCGCCTCGACGAAGAGCTGAGCGGCCGCGTTTACGAGACGATCGTGCGGCTGCCGTTGAAGGTCGGCAATCGACCCGACGGTCTCCAGCCGCTGCGCGACCTCGACAGCGTCCGCTCGTTTCTTTCGGGGCTGGGGCCCACCGCGCTGTTCGACCTGCCGTGGCTGCCGATCTATCTCGTCATCTGTTTCGCTTTTCATCCCTACATCGGTCTCGCCGCGCTGGTTGGCGCCATCATCCTCGGCTGCCTCACGTTGATGACCGAACTCATGACGCGTGAGCCGACCAAGGCTGCGACGGGATTTGCGACCACACGATCTGCTCTCGCCGAAGCGAGCCGCCGCAACGCCGAGGCGCTGAAGGCCATGGGCATGATCCCGCGCATCGCCGCGCTCTGGCAGGACGCCAACGCAAAGTATATGGCGAGCCAACAGCAGGCCACCGACGTTGCAGGTGGCCTCGGCTCGATGTCCAAGGTGCTGCGCATGATGTTGCAGTCCGGCGTGCTCGCGGTCGGCGCCTATCTCGTGATCAATCAGCAGGCGACCGCCGGCATCATCATCGCCGGTTCGATTCTGAGCGCCCGCGCACTGGCGCCGGTCGACCTCGCCATCGCGAACTGGCACGGCTTCGTGGCTGCTCGGCAAAGCTGGCAGCGCCTGACCGAGCTGTTTGCTGCGCTCCCGCCTCTGGCTGTGCCGATGGCGCTGCAGCCGCCGCAGAAGAGCCTCGTCGTGGAAGGCGTGACGTCGTTCCGCCGGGCAGCGATCGGATCGTCGTCCAGGACGTCAGCTTCACTCTGCAGGGCGGTCACGGCCTTGGCATCATTGGGCCGAGCGGTTCGGGAAAGTCATCCCTGGCGCGGATGCTGATCGGTGTCTGGCAGCCGGTGCGCGGCCGGATACGTCTCGACGGCGCGGCGCTCGAACAATGGTCGCCGGACATACTCGGCGCCTGTATCGGCTACCTGCCGCAGGACGTCGAACTGCTGGCCGGCACGGTGGCGCAGAACATTGCTCGTTTCGCAACGCCGGTGGACGCCGACGCCGTAATCGGCGCCGCAACCGCTGCCGGCGTGCACGACCTCATCGTCAGTCTGCCCGATGGCTATGAAACCCAGGTCGGCGAGAGCGGCACGGCGCTATCGGCCGGACAGGCTCAACGCGTCGCGCTCGCGCGCGCGCTTTACGGCGATCCGTTTCTGGTCGTGCTCGACGAGCCAAACTCAAACCTCGATGCAGAAGGCGACGAAGCGCTGAGCCACGCCATCATGAGCGTGCGCGCGCGCGGCGGCATCGTGATCGTCGTCGCGCACCGGCCGAGCGCGATTGCAAGCGTCGATCAGCTGCTGATGATGAATCAGGGCCGGGTCCAGGCGTTCGGTCCGAAGGAAGAAGTGCTGGCGAAGGTCGTGCAGCGCGATATGGCGCCGCGGCCGCTGAAGGTCGTCCCCGACACGGGATCGGCAAAGTCATGAATGCAGCCGGTTTCGCGATCGCAACGCTCCATCCGCCATCATGCCCTCGCCGGCCTCGTGATCGTCGCCGTTCTCGTCGGCGGCGTCGGCGGCTGGGCCGGCACGATGAAGCTGTCCGGCGCGCTCATCGCACCGGGATCGGTGGTCGTCGATTCCAACGTCAAGAAGGTCCAGCACCCGACCGGCGGCATTGTCGGCGAGCTTCGCGTGCGCGACGGCGACCGCGTCAAGGCCGGTGACGTCGTTGTTCGTCTCGACGACACCGTTACGCGCGCCAACCTCGCGATCGTGACCAAGGGACTCAACGAACTGACGGCGCGGAAAGCGCGCCTCGAAAGCGAGCGCGACAGCGCCGCCACGATTGCTTTCCCGGCCGATCTTCTGGCCCGGACGAACGATCCTGATGCCGTCTGCTGCTATCGAAAGCGAGCGCAGGCTATTCGACCTGCGCCGCACCGCCCGCGTCGGACAGAAAGAGCAACTGCGCCAGCGCATCGAGCAGCTCAAGGAAGAGGTTCGCGGCTATCGCGCCCAGCAAGAAGCCAAGATAAAGGAGATCGAGCTGATCGAGCGTGAAATGGTCGGCGTTCGCGATCTTTGGAAGCAGAAGCTCATTCCGATCAATCGGGTGACCGAACTGGAGCGCCAGGCGGCACGGCTGGAAGGCGAAAGCGCGCAGTTGATCGCGCAGAGCGCCCAGATCGGCGGCAAGATTTCCGAGACCGAGTTGCAGATCATCCAGATCGACCGCGATCTCAGCAGCGAGGTCGCAAAGGAAACCCGCGAGATCGATGGCAAGATTGGCGAGTTCGTCGAACGCAAGATAACCGCCGAAGACCAGCTCAAGCGTGTCGATATCCGGGCACCGCAGGACGGCACGGTATTCCAATCCAACGCACACACCGTCGGAGGCGTGATCACGGCTGGTGACCCGATCATGTTGATCGTGCCCGAGGCCGACAATCTGACGGTCGAAGCCAAGGTCACTCCGCAGGACATCGACCAGGTGAAGATAGGTCAGACGGCGCTGCTTCGCCTTTCCGCGTTCAACCAGCAGGCCACCCCCGAAATCAACGGCTCGGTCACGCGCATTTCGGCCGATGCTTCGAGCGACCAGCGCACCGGAATGACCTACTACACGATCCGGATTGCCATGCCGCCGGAAGAAGTCGCCAAGCTCGGTGACGTGACGGTGATTCCCGGCATGCCGGTGGAAGCGTTCGTACAGACCGGCGAACGGACGATGATCTCCTATTTCTTGAAACCGCTAAGTGATCAGCTTATGCGGGTGTTCCGCCAGCGGTGAAGAATGTGTCGGGCGGCGCATAGCGCTTTGGTTCACCTATGAAATGGCTTTCGCGGCTGGCGCGACGGTTTGGCATCCCGCGGGCCTTGGCTGTTGCCCTGCTGCTGGCTTTGGCGTTTTTGCGCGTCGTCGATCCGACGCCGCTGGAAGAGCTTCGCCTCAGAACATTCGATTTCTTCCAGGTCCTCCAGCCGCGCGTCGCGGCGCAGCGACCGGTGGTGATCGTCGACATCGACGAGCAGAGCCTGCGAAAGTTCGGCCAATGGCCATGGCCGAGAACCCGCATTGCCGATGTGGTCAACCGTTTGACCCAGGCAGGTGCGCTGGTCATCGCATTCGACGTCATCTTTCCGGAGCCCGACAGGCTTTCGCCCGACGTCGTTGCAGAGGTCTTTCGCGACCTCGATGAAGAAACCCGCCAGAAAATTCGCGCGTCTTCGAGCACAGACAGCGCATTTGCGGAGGCTTTGCGGAAATCACGGGTGGTGCTTGGCGAGACCGGGTTGCAGTCGCCTGTGCCCGGAACCGACGGGCCCAGCGGCGTGGCTGTGGCAACCCTTGGCGCCGATCCGCGGCCCTTCCTGCTCAATTTTCCAGGTCTTCTGAGGAACTTACCAATCCTTGAAAAGGCGGCCGCCGGCCGTGGGCTGTTCAGCATCCGCTCCGAGCGTGACGGCATGGTCCGGCGGGTTCCTCTGATCATGCTGGCGCAAGGCGAAATCAAGCCTGCCCTGACGTTCGACATGCTGCGTGTCGTCATCGGGGCAGGCACAATACTCATCAGATCGGACGTGGCTGGCGTGCGCAGCGTGGCGATTCCCGGATTCGAATTGCCCACCGACCGCCACGGCCAATTGTGGATCCATTTCGCGCCGCACGATCCGGCGCGTTTTGTCTCGGCGAGCGACGTTCTCGACGGAAAGGTCGGCCGTCAACAGCTCGAGCGCAAACTGGTTCTGATCGGCACCTCGGCGGCAGGCCTGCTCGATCTGAAAACGACGCCGATCGATCCGGCGATGGCGGGTGTGGAGGTCCACGCGCAGATTCTGGAAAGCATGCTGACCAAGTCGATGCTGTCCGCGCCGAACTACGCGATTGCAGCGGAGTTGTGCGCGGCCCTGTTGATTGGTGTAGCGATCATCTGGATCGCGCCGATCCTCAGCCCCTTTCTCTTGCTGGCGTTTGGCGCGCTCATCAGCGCGCTGGTCGTCGGAACGTCCTGGTACTACTACACCCAGGAAAAGCTGCTGATCGATTTCACCTATCCGCTGCTGTCCAGCATCCTCATCTATCTGACGCTTGTGTTCACCAATTACGTTGGCGAGCAGGCGCAGCGCCGTCGCATTCGTTCCGCATTCAGTCAGTATCTGTCGCCCACTCTCGTTGCCCAGCTCGCTCAGTCTCCGGAGAAGCTGGTGCTGGGCGGCGAGCAGCGCACGATGACCATCATGTTCAGCGACGTGCGCGGTTTCACCACGATCTCCGAGATGTACAAGGACGATCCGCAAGGCCTGACGTCGCTGATGAACAGCTTTCTGACGCCGCTCACCAACGCGATCATCGATCGGAAGGGCACCATCGACAAGTACATGGGCGACGCGATCATGGCGTTCTGGAATGCGCCGCTGGACGATCCAAGCCATGAACTCAACGCGTGCGAAGCGGCCATCGACATGCTGGATCGCGTCGAGAAACTGAATGGCGCGCGCAAGCAGGAGGCGGAGAGCAACGGGCGGCCGTTCATTCCGCTCAATATCGGGGTGGGTATCAACACCGGAAGATGCGTGGTCGGAAACATGGGGTCCGATCTGCGCTTCGACTATTCCGTGCTGGGCGACAGCGTCAACCTGGCGTCGCGGCTGGAAGGACAATGCAAGTCCTACGGGCTGCCGATCATCGTCGGATCGCAGACCGCGAATGTCGCCAAGAACAAATTCGCGGTGCTGGAGATCGATTTCGTCGCCGTCAAGGGCAAGAAAGAGCCCGAGGTCGTGTACGCCATCATGGGCCGTGACGACCTTGCGAATTCGGGCAAGTTCCAGCGCTGGCGCGACCTCAATATCGAGATGCTGTCACATTACCGGCAGCGCGACTGGGCGTCGGCGTTGGCGGCCATCGAACGCGGGCGAAGCGTCGATGAAGAGCGAAGGTTCACAACGCTCTACGACGTGTATTCGTCGCGCATCCGGACGTTTCAACAGACCCCGCCCCCTGACGACTGGAATGGCGCCTACGCGCTCGACTCCAAATAGATCGCAATTCCGGCAGGCTTGATCTCCACGAATAAGATCACAGTCAGTTCGACCGGTTGGGCCTGTTGTCCTGCAGCTTCGCTTTGTTGTTCTCCTCGATGACGCCCTCGAGACGCGTGATATTTTGCATCAGGCGGTCGCTGCTCAGGCGCAGGAAGTAATAGCCAAATTCCGGATTCTGAAAATAAATCTCGAGCAGCTTGTCGTATGTGATGGTCAGAACATCTCCGCTTTCGATGCATTCGACAGTCTGGGTCCGCCGATTGTTCTTCGACAAAAAGCCGAGCTCGCCCATGATCCGGCCAGCCGGGATTTCAATTCCGATTTCCTTGACAAGAAATTTTCCGGTTACCGTGTAAAACATCTCGTTCGCAGCGTCGCCCTTGCGAAACAATACGTCGCCTTGCTTATACTTCCGCGTCGTCATGAACGGCTTCAGCCAGTCCATCGACAGGTCGCCTTGTGCCGACACTCTCGCCTTTTTGACGAGGTTGAGCATCTGATGCAGGCGGAAGATATTGATCGGCAGCGACAACAGATAGAGCAGGAAAGTCGCGACCGCGCCGGCCAGCGCGCCGTAGCCGATGAAAAACAACATGCTGATGATGCCGAGAATGCGCAGCGGCACGATGGTGCGGACCATCAGCGTGGCGACGTAAAGTATGGCTCCGACCAATGCGAGGGTGTTCGCAACGTTAATGTTCGCCAGGATGATGTCGAGCAGGCGATTCAGGAATGCATCGAACGTAACGTTGCTGGGATCCAATCCCAGCTGAATGAGAACCTTCTCAACGCGCAGATTCTGCGCCGCATACTCGATGGCTCGGTCCAGGAAACCCGCCGGACCTCGGTCTTGGGCGTCCATCATGGTCTGCCCAAACCCGGCTTCTCCCGAAAAATCATGCGAAGCCTGTAGTTCTTCCGCGGCGCCTGCTGCTGATCCGCCAGCCCGGTCGTGGATGGGGTCGTGTCGGCGCGCCGAACATAAGATATCGGTCGGTTACAAACCATAGTTATTCGCGCTTGGCATCGCTTGTCGTTGCCACCTGCTTCAAACTGCCCTGAACCTGATGGCGATACCTTGTCACCGGATTTGCGAGGATTACCATCCCGGCTGCATTTGAAACCAGAAGGTCTGCAACTGTGGAATTGCCGCCCGAAACCGGCTTGCAGGATTTTTTGCGGACCCAGCTCGCGAATTGCGAAACGCAGTGGAGCGTCGGCACTTTTGGAGCACTGGCCGAATTCAGCCACGATCCGCTCGAAGCCGCCGAAGTCGTTCAATCCGATCGCGATGTGTCCGCGGTTACCGGGCGGGGCGGGATACGCATCACAGTGCTTCCGCAAATGCGTTTCGTGGCATCGGAAAGCCTTACCAGCCAAAGCTGGAGTCATCGCATTGCGCTATGCCTCAGCGCATCAGGGGCTGCGATGAACCAGCGCCATGTGTTGACAGAGCTTGGTCCGGACCGTGAGGCGTTGCGGGATTGCGACAGGGAGGCGGTGCTGTTCGATCTCGGTCTTGGTGCGTTGCAGGTTGATGCCTGTATTCGGGTGTCGGATCGGAAGGTCGTTTCTGAGCTTCGCACCTTGGCGGGCCGGAATGTTTTTGAAGCTGGCAATCCGGCGATGACGATTGTCGTGCCGCACAGCCCGCACCGCGTATTCGTCAGCCGGCTGGGCCGCCTCGAGGTCTTTCAGCCGATTCCTCCCCCCAACGGGCGAAGTCCTGAAGGGCCTCACACCCACGTGCTGCCGAAACTGCTGAAACACCAGCGCACGCACGCATCGACCGAGAACATTCCGGACGGCTTCGTGCCATGTGCTCATCTATACCCAGCGCACCCGACGAAGGATGCAGTCGGCGAAGCGATTCCGTTTCATCAAGAGCGGCACGCGTTCTTTCAAACGGTGCTTCAGAGGTTCGGCGACAGGGACATTTTCGATCTCAAGCAGCGCGTTCGATCTGCGATCGAAGATGGCGGCGGACCGTCGGCTGTTGCGATTCCAAACGACCGGTTTGCGCGCGGCAGTGTGCGGGTCGCGCTGCGTCAGTTAAAGGCGTCGCGGCCTTCGACCCCGGTGCTTGCGGCCTGGCTGCAGGCCTATGATGCGTCAAATTCCGCTGCGTCAGAGATTGATGAGGACGAAGCGGCACATGTCCACGCGTGAATTCTAAGGACGGGCAAGTCGTGCGTTTGAAAGACAAGATCGCGATCATCATCGGTGCCGGCCAGTCGCCCGGCGAGGGTATTGGCAATGGCCGAGCCACTTGCGTGCGCTTTGCGCAGGAGGGAGCCAAAATTCTGGCTGTCGACAATCGGCTTGCGTCTGCTGCCGAGACTGCGGCGCTGGTGGAAAAGGAGGGTGGCGAATGCGTGCCTTGTGAGGCCGACGTCACCAAAGAGGCGATGCTCGCTGCCGCGATTGCGGAAGCTGTGCGCCGCTGGGGCCGCGTCGATGTGTTGCACTACAACGTCGGCTTGAGCTTGAGCGGTGGGGACGCGATCATCTCCGAGATCACCGAAGAAGCATTCGATCGTGTTTGCGCTGTCAACCTTCGCGGCGCGGTGATGTCGTGCAAACACGTGCTGCCGGTCATGCGGGCGCAGCGGTCCGGGGTCATCATCACCATCTCGTCACTTGCCGCATGGGAGAACTATCCCTACGTAGCTTACAAGGCTTCGAAGGCCGCGATGATCGCGTTCACGCAACAAATGGCGATCCAGAACGCCGAGTTCGGTATCAGGGCCAATGTGATTCTGCCGGGCCTGATGGACACGCCGATGGCGGTCGACACGAGGGCGAGGCGGACCGGGCGGCCGCGCCGCGAGATTGCGGCGGAGCGGGACGCGAAGGTGCCGTTGCGAGGAAAGATGGGAACAGCCTGGGACGTCGCCAACGCGGCACTATTCCTGGCCTCGGAGGAAGCGGGCTTCATCACCGGAGCTGCGCTTCCGGTGGATGGCGGGGCGCTGGTGCGCATCGGCTAGTCGGGCTAAACACCGCTAACCGGCCAGACATTGGCCGCACAGGAGTTGCCGGATCTTATGACGTCGGAAACCGCCAGCATCAACCGCGTCGCGCTGCTTCTCGCGGCCTTGTTCGGGCTCCTCCTCGCGGGAACAGGCGCGCTCTGGGCGCACTACGGGACCACGGTATTTTTTCGAGGTCATTCGCGCCGGCTGGATCGCTTGTTTCGGCTGAGCACCTGAATGTCCACAATGTCCACGCGTTCGGCACAACTTCTTCTGGTCCTCGGGGCGTTCCTCGCGGGTCTCCTGCTGTTCTTCTCGGTGATTTTCATCATTACGGGGAAAAGTCCCGCGCCGGTCGCGTTGCAATCCTCCGTCGGCGGCCCGTTCAGCCTGATCGACCACAACGGCAAGCCTGTCACCGACGCCGATATGAAGGGGCGGCCGTTCCTGGTGTTCTTCGGCTTCACCCATTGTCCTGATGTGTGCCCGACCGCATTGTTCGAAATGTCGGAAATCTTTCGCGAGCTCGGCAAGGATGGCGACCGCATCGGCGCGATGTTCGTCACCGTCGATCCGGAGCGCGACACGCCCGAGAAGCTCAAGGACTATCTGTCGAGCTTCGACCCGCGGCTGATCGGCGCGACCGGCGACGAGGCAGCCGTCAAAGCGATCGAGAAGGCGTATCGTGTCTACGCCAAGCGCGTGCCGCTCGACGGTGGGGGTTACACCATGGACCACACCGCAATCGTCTATCTCATGGACAAGAACGGCCGCTTCGTCGCGCCGTTTAACATGAAGCGGAAGCCCGCGGAGGCTGCGGCCGATCTGCGCCGCTATATGTGAGCGCCTTCGCCCGCTCGGCCAGTCGCGAGCTTTGCGCCAGCCCGTGCTCGGTCTTTTCCCAGCGGTACGGGTCGCTGACCAACTGGAACAGCGCGCGCCATGCCGCGATCGACAGCAGCACCCATTGAATCGGAATAAAGATCAGCGCCCAAGCACAGCCAAGCAGGTCGCGACGGAATAGACCCACCAGGCCGATCACGATCGACACGAGATAGCCGATAACCAGTATGATCGCGTGTAGTCCGACAGAACGTAAGGCCGCGGAATCGCCAGCAGCGGCGCTGTTCGCCAATTCCCAAAGCAGCTCTCCGACGAACAGCGAGTGCACCAGCGCCGCCAGCACGGTGCCGCCGACCAGAAGCTGGAACACTGCAAAGCCGAGCCAACCTAGTTCGCGTTTGAGCAAGCCTGGCGAGCGCATGTGAACCAACCAGGTTTGCATCCAGCCCTTGCACCATCTTCGTGCGTTGCTTGAGCCAGGGCCGCAGCCGCGCCGGCGCTTCCTCGTAGGTCGTCGACTGGATCACGGCGGTGCGATAGCCGAGCCGCGCGATTGTCGATGGTTGCCGCGCTTGCACGCAAGCGAGGCGGGCGTCGCCCGCGACGAAGGCTTCGTACGCCAACCGCAATTGATCGGGTTCTGGCCGGTCCTCGGCGTCATACACCGCGACGAACGTTCCGCGCGCAAACGGAATCGCCGCATTGAGCGCTTTCGGCTTGGTCTTGGGTCCGACGCCGGGCGCAACGATGATTTCGAACGGCGCGGTTAGGTTCATGCGGCCAGCGCGGCCCGCGTCTCGTGATCGTCCGGCTCCAGCACGAGCTTAATGTCGAGCTTCTCCATGGGGTAATTGAGCTTGCGCAGCGATTTGACCAGGTCGCCAACGGCCGCAGCCTCACGGTAAAGCGCGACAACGATGGTGTAGACCGGTAACCCGCTCTCCGCGACAGGCCGGGCATGCGCCGCACGGATCGCAACGAGGCGTGCCGAGCATCCGCAGGAACGTCCACGCCAGAAAGATCAAGCCGAAAAGCCTCTATAGCCAGTCCGCGGCGCCGGGAGCCATCAGCGCGAACAGCGCAATGCCTGCGACGGCCGCCGAGATGATCATGGCATGGTTCGCCCAGTCCCCGAAACTCGGGATGTTTGGACGAGCCTCTGCCGCCAGGGTCGAACGATTGCAGACCGCGTGTCGCGACGAATTCGCGGGCGCCGACACCGACCTCGGCAGCGCGTAATTCGGCGAGCGCGAGCACGGCCGGCGGCAACAGGTGCCGCACGCAATCGAGTTCCGGGCATCGCGGCAGGATCGAACGAGTTGGTCGGCCTGAGACAGGTAACCGGAATCGCCGGGCAGTCTCCGGAACGAGCGAAGGGCCCGCCAGCGTGACAGTCCAAGCCTTTCCTTCGGGGCGGTCGATGACCGCTCCGTCCGCTTCCCGATACGCCATTTGCGGCAGCCCCCGGCGCCACAAGCACGCTGAATCGCCCAAACAATTCGGCTATAAGCGGCTTTTCGTGATTGGTGTCCGATACCCCATGCAACTACTGGTTATGACCAAGAAAACCAGAACGCGCCGAATTTTTCAAATGCTCGCAGCGAGTTGGGGCCGTCGTGGGCCTGGCTGCCTTATCGAGCTTCTCCGGAGCAAGCCCGGCGCTTGCGCAGAAGCCGGGCGCTGCCAATCCGGTGGCGATGCCCGGCTTCTGGGACCCCCGGCGGCGGCCAGAGCGGCCGGACCTCTCCCGCGTCACGCTGATCCGGTTTCCTGACCGAAAACGACTACCCGCCGTTCAATTATGCGGGCCAGGACGGCAATCCGGCCGGTTTCAATGTGGACCTGGCTCGTATGGTCTGCGAGGAGCTGAAGATCGCCTGCACCATCCAGATGCGGCGCTTCGATACGCTGATCGACTCCCTGTCAGACAACCGGGGCGACGCGGTGATTGCTTCGATCGCGATCACGACGCAGACGCGCGGCCGCGTGGATTTCAGCGATCCCTATTATCGCACCCCGGCGCGTTTTGTGGCGAAGCGGGAGCTCGCGATGGACGACGTTCGTCCCGAACAGCTTGAAGGAAAGAAGGTTGCCGTCGTCGCCGGTAGCGCACACGAAGCCTATCTGAAAAGCCTCTTCACCGAGGCCGAGCCGATCCCGTTCCCAACCGCCGAAGCGGCACGCAATGCGCTGGTTCGCGGGCAGGTCGACTTGCTGTTCGGCGATGGAATTTCGCTGGCGTTCTGGCTGAACGGCACGGAATCGAACAATTGCTGTGCGTTCCGCGGTGGGCCGTTCATCGACAGCCGTTATTTCGGCGAAGGCGTCGGAATTGCGGTGAGGCGCGGGAATGATCCGCTACGTCTGGGTTTTAACTGGGCACTGTTCCGGCTCTGGGAGAGGGGCCAATTCAGCGATCTATGGCTGCGCTACTTTCCAGTCAGTCCCTTCTAGGTCGAGCATCCAGGCGCTGTTGCCTGTAGGGCGTTGAGGCACAAGGAATGGTTCGTCCAGCCAACCCGGTGGATTTCTGGCGCGGCCTCGCGCTCGTTTTTATTTTCGTCAACCACATCCCCGGCATCTTTTACAGCCGGTTCACGCATTTCCATTATTCGATTTCTGATTCTGCCGATCTGTTCGTGTTCCTGGCCGGATGGGGGATGCGGCTGATGGTCGGAACGCCGGAGCGGCGGCAACCGACCGGGTACCTGGTGCTGCGGCTGGGCGGACGCGCGATTACGCTCTACGCCGCGCAAATCATGATCACCATGATCGCGATCGCGATGCTGGCCGGTGGCGCAGTGCTGCTCAACAATCCGCTGCTGCTGGAGTGGCACAACGCCGCGGCGGTGTTTCACGATCCGGTCACCACGCACATCGGGCTCGCCCTGCTCAC
Organism: uncultured Alphaproteobacteria bacterium; assembly: GCA_963838595.1. Lineage (GTDB taxonomy): Bacteria > Pseudomonadota > Alphaproteobacteria > Rhizobiales > Xanthobacteraceae > Z2-YC6860. Next base: position 156,936 of record CAWIRP010000027.1, on the reverse strand, counting down.
GCATCAGCTCGGCTATTTCGACATCCTGCCGCTCTATGTAGTGATCATGATCACGGCGCCGCTCATCGCGGTTATCGACCGTTACGCGCCACACGCCGTGCTACCGCTGTCGCTTCTGGTCTATTGCATCACGCTGGCATTCCAGATCTCGGTCCCGAGCTGGCCTGTCGAGGGGCAGTGGTTCTTTAACCCGCTGGCGTGGCAGCTCGTGTTTGTGCTCGGTTTTGTGTTGGCTCGCGAAGATGGCGTGGGCGGTTTTGTGCGCCGCCACATAACCCCTATCCGTTGGATTGCGCTGCCGATCGTAATCGTCGCGCTGATATGCGTGCTGACCGGCTGGTGGTGGGATCCGACCAAGGTGCCGCAGCCGCGGCTGTTCTTCCTGATCGACAAAGCATTCGAGACGCCGCCGCGCCTCATACAATTCCTGGCGCTGGTTGCCGTGATGTCGGCGACCTATCCGTACATTCTCCGCGCATCCAGGATGCTGGTTGATTTCCTGTCGATGCTTGGCCGCAACTCGCTTTACGTTTTCTGTGTCGGGTCTATCCTGAGCCTTGCGGGGCAGATCATTCGTTACGTCTACCAAGGCAATCTCTTGATCGACACCGCCGTGGTAATCTGCGGTATCGCAATCATGGCCTTAGCAGCATGGCTTCCCGAATGGCGAGAAAATGTAAGGGGACGGCGAAGCGCCGTAGCGGCGCAGCCGTCCTGACCATATCGGCCGTGTGCGCAATGGCCCTTGGCGTGATCGCCTTGGGCGCGAGCGCCTGGGCTCAGAGCGACGGTCAGCCGGCGTCGCCGCCGATGCCGGCGCCGTTCTCGCAGGACTGCCAGGCCGGCACGACGGCGACGGCGAGCGACTCGCCCTTGCCGAACGTGGCGGCCGCGCTCGCCAAGCACAAGAAGATCAAGATCCTTGCGATCGGCGCCTCGGCTTCGGCCGGCCGTGGCGCACGGCATGGCGGCTACACGGGGGAGGCGCGGCAGATCCTTCGTCAAGCCATCAAGGGTCTTGATGTCGAGATGATCAATCGAGGCGTCTCGGGTGAACTCGCCTCACAAGCCGCAGTTCGCATCAAGAACGAGGTCGCGTTGGTCGAGCCCGATCTGGTGCTGTGGCAAGTCGGAACCAATGACGCACTGGCTTACGTTCCGGTCGAGGATCTTAAGGAGACGGTGGTCGATACTTTAACTTGGCTGAAGGAGCACAAGGTCGACACCGTCCTGGTCGGCCTGCAGTACGTCGACCGGATGGAGCAGGACGAGCACTACCGCAAGATACGCGACATGTTGCGGGATGTGGCGGCACAGGAGAACGTGCTGATCGTGCGCCGCTACGAGGCGCAACGGCTGCTGTCGCAGGCCGCGGTGAGCGGCGGTGGGCTTTTCCCCGACGAATTCCAGCGCACCGAGGCCGGCTACACCTGCCTTGCGCAATACATGGCGCGCGCGATCACGCTCGGCATCTTCGGTCCCGCGCGGATTGGGCCCGCGGAGTGCGCCGCCCGCGATCGGGCCGCGGCCCCAACAACCGCCTGCGCCTCCTCCGCGCATGTAACGCTGCAATTGACGGGCTGGTGGCGCGGGGTTCATAAGTCGCCGCCATGATGTCCATCGCCGAAGCCGCCGCGTCCCTCCGCGAGGTCGCCGAACAATCGAACGCCTGGCCGTTTGAGGAGGCGCGCAAGCTGGTCAACCGGCTCAAGCGCAAGCCCAAGGACGAGGTGATCTTCGAGACCGGCTACGGCCCCTCGGGTCTGCCGCACATCGGCACCTTCGGCGAGGTGGCGCGCACCACCATGGTGCGCCACGCTTTTCGCGTGCTGACCGACGACAAGGTGAAGACGCGGCTGATCGCGTTCTCGGACGACATGGACGGGCTGCGCAAAGTGCCCGACAACGTGCCGAACAAGGACCTGCTGGCGCAGCATCTCGGCATGCCGCTGACCAAGGTGCCGGATCCATTCGGCACTCACCCAAGCTTCGGCGAGCACAACAACGCGCGGCTGCGCGCGTTTCTCGACACGTTCGGCTTCGAGTACGAATTCATGTCGTCGACGCAGTGCTACAAGTCCGGCCGCTTCGACGAGGCGCTGCTCAAGGTGCTGGCGCATTTCGACAAGGTGATGGCGATCATGCTGCCGTCGCTGCGCGAGGAGCGGGCACAGACCTATTCGCCGTTCCTGCCGATCGACCCGCGCACAGGCATCGTGCTGCAGGTCCCGGTGCTGGGGCACGATGCGGCGCGCGGCACCATCACCTACGAGGAGCCTGAGACGCAGGAGCGTTTCACCGTGCCGGTCACCGGCGGGCGCTGCAAGCTGCAATGGAAGCCGGATTGGGCGATGCGCTGGGTCGCGCTCGGAATCGACTACGAGATGGCGGGCAAGGATCTGATCAACTCGGTGAAGCTGTCCGGCGAAATCTGCAAGGCGCTGGGCGGCACGCCGCCGGAGGGGTTCAACTACGAACTGTTCCTCGACGAGAAGGGGCAGAAGATCTCCAAGTCGAAGGGCAACGGACTCACCATCGACGAGTGGCTGCGCTACGCCAGTCCCGAGAGCCTGTCGCTGTTCATGTATCGCGAGCCGAAGTCGGCGAAGCGGCTCTACTTCGACGTCATCCCGCGCAACGTCGACGACTATCAGCAGTTCCTCGATGGCTATGGGCGGCAGGACGCCAAGCAGCGGCTGGGCAATCCGGTCTGGCACATCCATTCCGGCGACGCCGCCGAAGCCGGACATGCCGATGTCGTTCACCATGCTGCTCACGCTGGTGTCGTCGTCGAACGCGGAGAACGCCGAGACGCTGTGGGGCTTCATCGGCCGCTATCGGCCAGGCGTGACGCCGCAGACCCATCCAAAGCTCGACGCGCTGGTCGAATACGCCATCCATTATTTCCGCGATTTCGTGCTGCCGCAGAAGAAGTTCCGCGAGCCGAACGAGGTCGAGCGCAAGGCGTTGACCGACCTGCGCGATGCGCTGTCGCAGCTTCCGGCGGACGCGACCGCGGAACAGATTCAGGACGTGGTCTACGAGATCGGCCGCCGCGAGCCGTTCCTCGATCACAAGAAGCCGGCCAAGGACGGCCGGCCCGGCGTGTCGCTCGACTGGTTCAACATGCTCTATCAGGTGCTGCTCGGCCAGGAGAAGGGGCCGCGGTTCGGCTCGTTCGTCGCGATCTATGGCCCGCGCAACACCGTCGACATGATCGACGGAGCGTTGGCGCGCTCGGCGTGATGGCGACTTGAGACTGCAATGACCGCCGCCGCGCTCGCCGTGATCGGCGCCACCGTCGTTCTTCTCGTCCTTCATCTCCGCGGTGTTCGGCATGGCCGGCGGCATGGTGCTGCTCGGCGTGCTGCTGATCTATTTCGATGTCGCCACCGGGATGGTGCTGTTCTCCATCATCCAGCTTGCGACCAACGGCTGGCGCACGGTGCACTATCGGCAATACGTGCTATGGCCGATCTTCTGGTGGTACGTGCTCGGCGGCGATGGTGGCGTTCGTGTTCATGCGATACGTCGCCTTCGTGCCGGACAAGGCGACGGTCTATCTCCTGCTCGGGCTGATGCCGTTCATGGTCGAGGTGCTGCCCGCGAAGATGCGGCCCAACATCGAATGGCGCGGCGTGCCGTTCTTCACCGGCATCTTCACCACCATCATCCAGTTCCTGGCCGGCGTCGGCGGGCTGTTCCTCGATATCTTCTTCCAGAAGAGCAGCCTCGACCGCAAGACCACCAACGCCACCAAGGCGGTGACGCAGACGTTCAGCCATCGTGCTGCGCGCAGCGTATTTCGGCTCGCTTGTCGGGTTTCGGCGACCTGAGGGTCGAGCGTTGGGCGCCGGCGATCGTGCTGGCGATCGCCGGCGCGGTACGGCGCGCCCTATGTCCTCGAACGCATGACGGACGACAGCTTCCGGCAGTGGACGCGCGTCATCATCTTCACCCTCGCGACGGTCTATCTGGTCCGCGGCGGGCTGGCTGTTCTGGCAGGGCGGCGTTATCTGATCCGCGCCGTCAGGCGAACATCTCGACCTTGCCTTGCAGCGAAATCAGGCCGGTCTCCACGCCGAGCTTCGGCTGCTTCTCGTTGCATTGCTTGCGGAAGTCGGCGAACACCGTCTGATGCAGCTTGGTCTCGGCGTCGCGCGTCTTGATGGCGTCAGGGCCGTAGGCGATCTTGGCGGCGCCGCAATCGCGGTGGTTGATGACGATGACCTTCTTGATCGAGTGCAACTGAACCGACGCGGCCAGATTGTCCCAGAACGCCTTGTGCCAATCGTTGAATGCCGGGGCGACCACGCCGATCGCTCCGCCCGCCAGGATGACCTGGCTGTACTTCCCGATCAGGTGACGGCGCAGCATGTTCCGGCGTACGCCCTCCTGGGTGCGCGGGTCGATGCAGGACAGCGTCATCGCCTCGTACTTGCCTTCGGCAGCCAGCGCGGGAAACGGCGCGAACGTCAGCGCCGCCGCGCCGGCGGCCGCGCCCTGCATGAAGCCACGGCGGCTGAGCCGCCCTTGCAGCAGATCGGTGCAGCAGGTGCACGTTGTCATGATGGTCATGGTGTCTCCGGGAATGATTCGGTCGCAGTAATCGAGTTCGGCGCAGACTACCGGGAGGCTCCGGCTGCGTCGAGCGCACTTTCGACCACGTAGCGCGCCAGCGCTTCCGGCGTGTGATGCGCCATGACATGAGCCTGTCCCGCCTGCGCCATGACGCGTAGGCGGTCCTTGTCGGCCAGTGCCGCGACGATGGTGCGGGTCAGTTCTCCGGCCGCGGCGTCGTAGTAGAAGGCGTGCTCGCCGGCGGCGAGCGGCCGGTGGCGCTCGATGGTCGGCTGATTGATGACCGGCACCGAGCCGCAGGCCGGCGCCTCATAGTGCCGGAAGCAGTCCCAGCCCAGGCCTTCCGGCGACCAGACCAGCCAGGCGCGTGAGGCGCGCTGATAGAATTCGGGCAGGGGCAGGCGCGACTGCGGGATGTCGACCGTGATGCCGCGCTCTCGCAGTGCCATGATCTCGCGCATTCCAGCCGCGCGTACCGTCGATGAGCTTTCGGTGTCGCCGGCAAAGAAAACGTCCGCGGTTTTCTCCGGCGCATTCATCGGCAACAGGCCGCGGCTCTCTATCGGCAAGCCGAGCGAGAGCGGTCTCACCTTGGCGACCATGTCGCGATAGCGCGGCTGCTGGCGAAACCGCCGCGACGGCAGGTTCGCGTGCGCCGTTCCCATGAACAGCCGCCAATGGTCCGGCGGCAGCTCGCGTTTGAAGTAGAGCTTGCAGCGCGACAGCAGGAACAGGCGATCGGTCTTGATGGCCGGATAGTCTTCGGTGTCCAGCACAGCGATCGGCGTATCGATCGGCGAACGCAACATCTGCGCACCGACCGCGCCGAGCAGACGCGATTCGCCCTGTAGCGCGCGGCGCGAGAACAGCTCGCGGAAAATCCACTGCCAGTGCCACGGCGGATAAAAGCCGGGACGGCAGACCACCAGCGACAGGCCGGGCTCGCGCAGCGCACGATGCAGCCTCGGCAGCGTGTCGAGCGAGATGTGATAAATGCCGTTGGCCGGATCGGCGGTGCGGCGGGTGTGGAAGTTGGAAAAGCACTGCGTCTGCTGCGGGAAAACGGTCTTGAGCCACGGCGCGCCGATTTCCACGAAGCGCAGGCTGGAGAAATCGCGCATGAGGGTCCGTGTCGCGCGACAATCGGAAAGAGCGGCGGCCGCTTCGCGCTATTGGCTGGCCCAGACGATGCGGGCGATCCATACCACGTCGTCGAGCGAGAGCACACGCTCCGGATGGTCCGGATTGAGCGATTTCAGCTCGACCGATTTGGCGGTCTGGCGCTTGAGCTCCTTGACCATCACCTCGCCCTTCTTGGTCTTGACCACGACGCGGTCGCCGCGCCGCACCGGCGCGGCCGGCGATACGATGATGACGTCGCCGTCGCGGTAGGCGGGCAGCATCGACTCGCCGGAGATTTCGAGCGCATAGGCGTGCTCGTCGGTGACCTTCGGGAACGCGATCTCATCCCAGCCCTTGCCGACCGGGAAGCCGCCGTCGTCGAAATAGCCGCCGGACCCGGCCTCGCCGAAACCGATCAGCGGCACCGCCTGCGCCGCGCCGTTGCTGTCGGTGATCAGCGAGACGAAATCGTCGATGGTTACGCCGGTCGCCGACAGCGACTTGGCGACCAACTCGGTCGACGGCCAGCGGGCGCGGCCGTCCGGCGTGATGCGCTTCGACTTGTTGAAGGTGGTTGGGTCGAGGCCGGCACGTTTGGCCAGCCCGGACGGCGAAAGGTCGGCGCGTGCCGCCAAACGGTCGAGCGCGCTCCAGATCTGCGCATGCGTCAGCATGTTCTTCATCCCGGTCCCTTTGCCTTCCCCCGGAATGCTTGAGACTATTATCCACGTGTAGGAATTATAGCCTTAGCGGATGGCTGTCCAGTCCTACCTTGAACAACGCAATTGTGGCCGATAGGGTCCGCCGCCTTTTTCATGCGGAGCCCGTGGTGATTGGCCTTTTTGATCGTTTGGCCCGGCCTTTGCTGCGGCTTCTCGATCCTGAAACCGCCCATTCGCTTGCCATCCGGGGCTTGAGGGTCGCCCCCGCCCTGAAGCCCCCGCCCGATGATTCGCGGCTGCGGGTGCGGGCCTTCGGCTTCGACTTCCCAAATCCGGTCGGTATCGCGCCCGGCTTCGACAAGCACGCCGAGGTGCCCGACGCGCTGTTCGGCCTGGGCTTCGGCTTTGTCGAGATCGGCACCGTCACGCCGCTGCCGCAGGCCGGCAATCCGCGGCCGCGCATTTTCCGGCTCGAAGCCGATGGCGGCGTGATCAACCGGCTCGGCTTCAACAGCGACGGCGAAGCGGTGGTGCTGGCGCGGCTCAGCAGCGCGGGCAGGGCGCGGCGGCATCGTCGGCGTCAACATCGGCGCCAACAAGGAATCGCCCGACCGCGCCGCCGACTACTGCCGTCTGATCGAGGCGATGGCGCCGGTCGCGAGCTACATCACCGTCAACATCTCGTCGCCGAACACGCCGGGCTTGCGCAGCATGCAGCAGGGCTCGGTGCTCGACGATCTGCTGGCGCGCGTCGTTGCGACACGCGACCGCATGGTCGAGCGCGCCGGTCCGACGCCGCTGCTGCTCAAGATCGCGCCAGACCTCTCGCTCGCCGATCTCGACGACGTGGTGAGCGTGGCGCGGGCGCGGCGCATCGACGGCATGATCGTCGGCAACACCACGATCGGCCGGCCGCCGTCGCTGCGCGATCCGAACGCGAAAGAGGCGGGCGGCTTGTCCGGCCGGCCGCTGTTTCCGCTGTCGACGCGGATGCTGGCGGAGACCTATGTGCGGGCCGAAGGCGCGTTCCCGCTGATCGGCGCCGGCGGCATCGATTCCGGCGCGGCCGCGCTCGCCAAGATCAAGGCCGGCGCCAGCTTGGTACAGCTTTACTCCGCGCTGGTTTTTCGCGGGCTTGGGCTGATCGGCGAGATCAAGTCGGAACTGCTCGGTGCGCTCGCGCGTGGCGAAGCCAAGGCGCTGTCCGATCTGGTCGGCGTCGACGCCACGGCGATCACCGCGGAGCCGTGGCCGGCTTGATTGGGCCGGGCTGATTAACGCCCCTTCGGCGCGCGAACGATCCGCAGGATCAGCCAGATCGGGATCACCAGCACGGCGCCGAGCAGGAAATACGGCCAGAGCCAGCGCACCGCGTCGAAGCCCATGTCCCAGATGCCGCGGATCAGCCGCCGCACGCTCTCGACGATGTTCCAGGGATCGAGCCCGAGCGCCGACAGCACGACGCCGATCAGGATCGACAGCAGGATCAGCTTGCCGAGCACCGCGAGCGGCGATCCGCCGAGAAAGCGATTGAGACCGTTGGACATGGGCAAGCTCCACCCCGAAATCCGTCACAGGCTAGCACAAATGGCGATCTAGACCGTCTCTGCAATAGGCGAGGGCGTGCGTCCGCGCTCAATTCCTTGCAGCATCTTTTCCAGCGTCTCCAGCCGGTCGGCCTCGCGCGGCGGCTTGTCCCAGCGCAGCCGGCTGATGCGGGGGAAGCGCATGGCGAGGCCGGACTTGTGACGGGTCGAGCGCTGCAAGCCCTCGAATGCGACCTCGAAGACCAGGCCGTTGTCCGGCTCGTGCGTCACCACGCGCACCGGGCCGAAACGGTCGGTGGTGTTGCGGCGCACGAAGCGGTCGATCTTCTGCAGTTCCTCGTCGGTGAAGCCGAAATAGGCCTTGCCGACCGGCACCAGCTCGTCGCCGCCCTCGCCCTTGGTCCAGACGCCGAAGGTGTAGTCGGAATAGAACGACGAGCGTTTGCCGTGGCCGCGCTGCGCGTACATCAGCACGGCGTCGACGGTCATCGGATCGCGCTTCCACTTCCACCACAGGCCTTTCGGGCGGCCCGGCACGTAGGCGCTGTCGCGCCGCTTGAGCATGATGCCTTCGACCGCGTCGGCATCGGCGCCCGCGGACGCCGGATCGGCGCGCGCCGCGGTGAGCGCGTCCCAGGTCTCGAACGGCACCAGCGGCGAGATGTCGATGCGCGGCTCGTCGAGCCTTGCGACGAATTTCTCCAGCCGCGCGCGGCGCTCGGCGAACGGCAGCGCGCGCAGGTCCTCGGTGCCGTCGACCAGAAGATCGTAGGCGCGGATGTGGGCGGGAAATTCGAGCATCAGCTTCGGCGTGACGGCTTTGCGGTTGAGCCGCTGCTGCAGCACGTTGAAGGTCTGCACGCGCTGCTCGCGCACGATCAGCAATTCGCCGTCGATCGCGCCCGGCAGGCGCAGCGCGTCGACCAGCTCCGGAAAGCTTTTGGAAATGTCCTCGCCGGTGCGCGAATAGAGCCGCGCGGTCAACTTGCCGTCTTCGCCGACTCCCGCGACCGCCTGGATGCGGGTGCCGTCCCATTTCCACTCGGCGGAAAAGTCGGCGGGCGCGAGCGCGGCGAAATCGGTTTCCTCGATGGCATGCGCCAGCATCGCCGGACGGAACGGCGCGGGATCGGTGCTGACCGGCTTTTCGGCGCGGCCTTCCAGCCAGGCGAACAGTTCGAGGTAGGGCGGGCGCAGATCCGGGCCAGAGGATTTCGATCTCGTTCGGATCCTGGTCGCCGAGCGAAGCCGCGGCGGTCTTGGCGAGCCGCGCCGAGACGCCGATGCGAAGCGCGCCGGTGACGAGCTTGAGCAGCGCCCAGCGGCCGGTCTCGTCGAGCGCATCGAGCCAGCGCGCGAGCTGGCCGGGAAGCTGCGATTTGCCGAGCGTGGAAAGGGTTTCGATGACGTCGGAGAGCGACGGCGTTGCGTTCGGCCGGTGCGCCGGATCGACCGGCCACATCAGCGCGACCGTTTCGGAGAGATCGCCGACGTAGTCGTAGGACAGTTCGAACAGCACCGGATCGGCGCGCTCCGCGATCAGCGCGCGGATCATGCCGGCCTTGGCGTGCTGGAACGACAGCGCGCCGGTGAGCGCCGCGAGCGCGAAGCCGCGCTCCGGGTCCGGCGTCGAGCGCAGATAGTCGGCGATCAGCCGCAGCTTGTTGTTGCGGCTCGGCTCATAGGCGAGGCGGTCGAGCAGCTGGGCGAAGTCGTTCATGCCGGTTCGCCAGTCGCGCTGTCGCTGACGCCGTCGCTTTCGTCCTCGTCGCCGTAGCCGACGATGGCGAGCGGCCGCGCCTTCAGGCCGCGCGTCTCGCTCCAATGCACCAGCGCGTCCTCCTGGCCGTGCGTCACCCAGATTTCGGAGGCGCCGGTCGCGGCGATGGTGGCGGTGAGGCCGTCCCAGTCGGCATGATCGGAAATCACCAGCGGCAGTTCGACGCCGCCCTGGCGGGCTCGCGCGCGCACCCGCATCCAGCCGGAGGCGAAGCAGGTGACCGGATCGGGAAAGCGCCGCGCCCACAGGTCCTTCAGCGCGGACGGCGGGCAGAGCGTGATGGTGCCGGCGAGCTCGGCCTTCTTCGCGCCGCTGACAAGTTCGAGCGGGCCGAGAGTCGATGCCGCGGCTCTCGTAGTAGCGGGTGATCTTCTCCATCGCGCCGTGCAGATAGATCGGCTTGTCGTAACCCTGCCGCCGCAGCAGCGCGATGACGCGCTGCGCCTTGCCGAGCGAATAGGCGCCGACCAGATGCGCGCGCTCGGGAAACACTTTGACCGAATGCAGCAGCTTTTTGATTTCGGCGTCGGCGTCGCCATGGCGGAACACCGGCAGGCCGAACGTCGCCTCGGTGATGAACACGTCGCATGGCTGCAATTCGAACGGCGCGCAGGTCGGATCGGCTTTGTCCTTGTAGTCGCCGGAGGCGACGATCCGCATTCCCTTGCACTCGACCGTGACCTGCGCCGAGCCCAGCACATGCCCGGCCGGATGGAACGTCACCGTCGCGCCGCCGAGCGTCAGCGTCTCGCCGTAGCGCACCGCCTGCGTCGTGCCGGCGAAATTGTCGCCGTAGCGCAGCCGCATCATGTCGAGCGTCTCTTGCGTCGCCAGCACCGCGCCGTGGCCCGGCCGCGCATGGTCGGAATGGCCGTGCGTGATCACGGCCTTGTCGACCGGCCGGGTCGGATCGATGAAGAAGTTTCCGGGCTTGCAGCAGACGCCGGACGGCGTCGGCGCCAGCAGTTCTTCGGGACGCATGGCGTTCAGATATGCCATATCGGGCCTGAGAAAAGAGCAGCATGGCCGCGCAACCGCTATTCGTGTCATCGGGCGATCTGGTCGCCGACCGCCGCTACGGCTGGGCGCTCGACTTTCTCAAGAAGGGCGATCCGGCGGCGGCGGCCGATATCCTGGAACAGGTGGTGGAGACCGCGCCGGGCTTCGCCACCGCCTGGTTTGCGCTCGCCATGATCCGCGAGCAGGCCGGCGACCGCGACGGCGCGGTGGCCGCGTTCCGGGCGGCGAGCGACGCCGACCGCGAGGACTATCACGGCGCGCGGCTGCATCTGGCGCGGCTGGGCGCGGGCGAGGGGACGCCGGCGATGACGGCGACCTATGTGCGGCGGCTGTTCGACCAGCACGCGCCGGATTTCGAGGAGTCGCTGCTGGGGCGGCTGGAGTATCGCGGCCCGGCGATCCTGCTGGATGCGCTGAAGGCCGTGGCCGGCACGCGGCTCAAGTTCGGCTCGGTGCTCGACCTCGGCTGCGGCACCGGGCTGGCGGGCGTGGCGATCCGGCCGTGCTGCGACTGGCTTGTCGGAATGGATCTGTCGCCGGCGATGATCGAGCAGGCGCGCGGCAAGGGTGTCTATGACCGGCTCGCTGCCGCGGAGCTTTCCGAGTTCCTGGCTGCGGAAGCAGGCGCGCAGCATCATCTCGTGATGGCCGCCGACGTGTTCGTCTATTGCAGCGACCTCGCCCCGATTGCCGCGGCTGTGGCGCGCGTTATGGCGCCGGGCGGGCTGTTCGCCTTCACGGTCGAGACCCACGGCGGCTCCGGCGTTCTGCTGCAGCAAACGCTGCGCTATGCGCACAGCGCGGCGCATGTGCGGGCCGCGATCGAAGCGGCGGGATTGCAGCTTCGTCACCTCGAGCCGGTGTCGACCCGCAAGGAAAAGGGCGAGTGGGTTCCCGGCCTGGTGGCCGTCGCCATGGCGCCGCCCACATCCAGCGCCTAGGTTTGAGCGGGTGACCGCCCTCGAACGCACCGCCGATCCGCCGCTCCTGCCGGAAGTCTTTTCGCGCTGGTTTGCGCAGCGCGGCTGGACCCCGCGCGCGCACCAACTTGAACTGCTGTCGCGCGCCCGCGACGGCCGCTCGGTGCTGCTGATCGCGCCGACCGGCGGCGGCAAGACGCTCGCCGGATTCCTGCCGAGCCTGGTGGAACTCTATGAGCGGGGCGCGAAGCCGCGCCGGCTGGTCTCGACCGGCAAGGACCTGCACCGCTCGCAGGGGCTGCACACGCTCTACATCTCGCCGCTGAAGGCGCTGGCCGTCGACATCGCGCGCAACCTCGAAGCGCCGGTTGCGGAGATGAAATTGCCGATCCGCATCGAGACCCGCACCGGCGACACGCCCGCATCGAAACGCCAGCGCCAGCGCCGCGATCCGCCCGACATCCTGCTGACCACGCCGGAGCAGCTCGCGCTGCTGCTGGCGTCGGCCGATGCGCCGTATCTGTTCGGCTCGCTCAAGCGCGTCGTGCTCGACGAACTGCACGCGCTGGTCACCAGCAAGCGCGGCGATCTGCTCTCGCTTGGGTTGGCGCGATTGTTCCGGCTCGCGCCCGGCCTCGCGACGATCGGACTGTCGGCGACCGTCGCCGAACCCGAGGACCTGTCGCGCTTTCTCGTGCCGCAGCCCGAGCACGGGCAGGCGCGGTCCGACCTGGTGATCGCCGACGGCGGCGCCGAGCCGCAGGTCACCATGATGGAGCCCGGCGAATATCTGCCGTGGGCGGGACATTCGGCGCGCCACGCGTTCCCGCAAATCTATGAGCTGATCAAGCAGCACAAGATGACGCTGGTGTTCGTCAACACCCGCAGCCAGGCGGAGATGATCTTCCACGCGCTCTGGCATCTCAACGAAGACTCGCTCGCCATCGCCCTGCATCACGGCTCGCTCGACGTCGCGCAGCGCCGCAAGGTCGAGAACGCCATGGCGGGCGGCAAGCTGCGCGCGGTGGTGTGCACCTCGTCGCTCGATCTCGGCATCGACTGGGGCGACATCGATCTGGTCGTCAACGTCGGCGCGCCGAAGGGCGCGTCGCGCCTGCTGCAGCGGATCGGCCGCGCCAACCACCGGCTCGACGAGCCGTCGCGCGGCATCCTCGTTCCGGCCAACCGCTTCGAGGTGCTGGAATGCCGTGCCGCGATCGGCGCGGTGGCGGATCACGCGCAGGATACGCCGCCGCTGCGCACCGGCGCGCTCGACGTGCTGGCGCAGCACGTGCTGGGCTCGGCCTGCGGCGAGCCGTTCATCGCCGACGAGCTTTATCGCGAGGTGAAGACCGCGGCGCCGTACTCCGGGCTGACGCGCGCCGACTTCGACGCCACGGTGGATTTCGTCGCCACCGGCGGCTACGCGCTCAAGGCCTACGAGCGCTTCGCCAAGATCAGGCAGACCAAGGACGGCCGCTGGCGCATCAGCCATCCGATGGTGGCGCAGCGCTACCGCATGAACGTCGGCACCATCGTCGAGGCCGACATGCTGAAGGTGCGGCTGGTGCGCTCGCGCAGCGGCGGCGCGGGCCGCACCGGGCCGATCGCGCGCGGCGGCCGCGTGCTCGGCGAGGTCGAGGAATATTTCATCGAGATGCTGACGCCGGGCGACACCTTCGTGTTCGCCGGCGAAATCCTGAAATACGAGGCGTTGGTCGAGAACGAGGTCTACGTTTCGCGCTCCAACGCGACCGATCCCAAGGTGCCGTCCTACGAAGGCGGCAAGTTTCCGCTCTCGACCTATCTCGCCGACCGCGTGCGCGGCATCATGGCCGAGCCCAAGCAGTGGGCGGCGTTGCCGGACCCGGTCCGGGAATGGCTCGAAATCCAGCGATGGCGCTCGATGGTGCCGGGTCAGCGAGAGCTTCTCGTCGAAACCTTTCCGCGCGCCGACAAGCACTACCTGATCTGCTATCCGTTCGAGGGCCGCCTGGCGCATGTGACGTTGGGCATGCTGCTGACGCGCCGGCTGGAGCGCGCGGGGCTCAAGCCGCTCGGCTTCGTCGCCAACGAATATGCGCTGGCGGTCTGGGGCTTCGGCGACGTCGGGCTGCGCATCGAGCGCGGCGAACTGTCGCTCGCCGCGCTGTTCGACGAGGACATGCTGGGCGACGACCTCGAAGCGTGGCTGCTGGAATCCGCGCTGATGAAGCGCACGTTCCGCACCTGCGCGATCATCGCCGGGCTGATCGAGCGGCGTTTCCCCGGCGAGGAGAAGTCGCGGCGGCAGGTCACGATCTCGACCGATCTGGTCTACGACGTGCTGCGCAAACACCAGCCCGATCATGTGTTATTGCGCGCCGCGCGCGCGGACGCCGCCACGGGCTTGCTCGACATCAAGCGGCTCGGCGAAATGCTGTCGCGCGTGCGGGGGCGAATCATTCATAAGGGGCTGGAGCGGGTGTCGCCGCTCGCGGTGCCGGTGATGCTGGAAATCGGGCGCGAGACGGTTTACGGCGAGGCGTCCGAAACCGTGATGGCCGAAGCGGCCGACGAACTGATCAAGGAGGCGATGGGATGATGCGTGTGCTCCATGTGCCACTTTTGCTGGCGGCGTTCACACTGCCCGCGGCGGCACAGGATGCGGCGCGCAATTTTCCGTTGGGCAAGCCGTTCAAGGTGATTTCGATCAGCGGCTTCGATGTCCAGAAGGCCGGTATCACGCTGACCATCACACCCGAGCCGCAAAGCAATCGCTGGGTCGGCAGCGGCAATGCCGGGTGCAACAACTGGACCGCAGGCGTCGTGATCCGCGAGGATCAGATCGACATCATGAATGTTGCGACCACCCGGAAAATGTGCCCGAAGCCGCGCATGACCACCGAAGAAGCGTTTCTCACGACGCTGAAATCGGCGCAGCGCTGGCGGATCGACGACAAGAACAGACTGATCATCGAGGGCGAGGCAGCCCGTTTGCTGTTGACGGGCAGCGGCGCGGACAAGCAGCCTGCCAAGAAACCGGCTAAATAGATCGCTCGCCAGTTACCGGAAGAGTTCCTTGTCGGCATTCGCACTTCAGCATGGTCGCGCTCCTGCCGTTTCCGACGGAATGCTGGCCGTTGCCGGAGTGGAACTGATCGCCGATACGTCCGGTGTGCTGTACTGGCCCGAGCATGGTCTGCTCGCGGTTGCCGACCTTCATCTCGAAAAGGGCTCGAGCTATGCGGAGCGCCGCGTGCTGCTGCCGCCCTATGACACGGCGGCGACGCTGGCCCGGCTTGTCGCAGGCCATCGCGCGCTATGCGCCCCGCGCCGTGATCGCGCTGGGCGACAGCTTCCACGACGGCCGCGGGCCGGCGCGCCTCGCCGACACCGACCGGGCGTCGCTGCTCGGCTTGCAGCGTGGCCGCGACTGGATTTGGATCGCCGGCAACCACGATCCCGAGCCCGCCGAAAATATCGGCGGGCGTTTCATGGCGACGTTCGTGCTCGGAGCGCTGACCTTCCGTCATGCGCCGGAGGATGCAACTGGCGGCGAGATCGCCGGTCATTTGCACCCGGTGGCGCGGGTCGCAGGGCGGGGCCGTGCCGTGAGCCGGCGCTGCTTCGCCACCGACGGCCGGCGCATGGTGATGCCCGCGTTCGGCGCCTATGCGGGCGGGTTGAACGTGCGCGACCGCGCCTTCGCAAACGTGTTCGACACGCTTGCCTTCACCGCGCACATGCTGGGGGAGCGGCGGGTCTACGCGGTCGCCGCCAAGCGCTGTCTGCCGGATTAATCCCGCCGGAACACCACGCTGGCGAACCAGCCGGTCACCAGCGCCATCATGACGGCGGTGATGCCGTACAGCAGGCCGTAGTCCCGCGCTGCGTTCGCGACGAACTGCTCGAAGCCGACCTTGACCACCTCGAAGGCCGAATTCACCCGTACGATCATGTTGCCACCGCTGAATAGCTTGACGTCGGCGTCGTAGCTGCCGATCGGCGCTACGGCCGGCAGCCGGATTTCCGCCCGGAACAGGGTCGGCGTAAGGAACGTGACGCCATTGGGCTCTTGGCCATAGAGCTGATGCTCGGTCTTGAGCCGGATGAAGTTCACCCGGAATGGGTCTTCGCGGACCGTGTCGGCGACATCGGGGCCGATCTGCTGCGGAAGCTGGAAGAAGTCGAGACCGACCTGGAGCCGCCGCAAGGTGTCATTGTTGGCGATCTGATCGAACGGGCGGTTGGCCAGGATGTGCAGATAGTTCGGCACGTTGACGAAGGTGCGCGAGTCGGCGTTGGCCCAGATGCCGAGCATGCGTTCCTTGCGTCGCGTCACCAGGGTTTGCCGCGGTCCGGTCACCGTGACGACGATGTCGTAGGCGCTCTTCATGCGGAAGGTCGGCGTGTCGGGCTCCACCGAGCCAAACAATACGATCGACGTGCCGGTGAAGCTTGATGTCACCAGCACCTGGTGGCGCGAGATCGAGACGATCAGCTTCTCGGCGGCGGCAGGCTGCGCGCCGGCAACGAAGGCGACGATCAGCACGGCGAGCGCAGCGATGTGGCGCACCATCACATGCCTCCGATCAGCCGGATCGAATAGAGATCGCCCGGTTGCACGATGACTTGATAGGCGAAGCGCAACCCGACCGCGAACACCAGGAGGCCGAGCAGCAGGCGCAACCGCTCGCCGCGCATATTCTGTCCGGCGCGTGCGCCAAACTGCGCCCCGACCACGCCGCCGACCATCAGGATGAGAGCGAGCACCGCATCGACCAGGTGGTTGGTCGCTGCGTGCATCACGGTCGCAGACGCCATGGTGACGAGCGTGAGCACCATCGAGGTGCCGATCACGGTCGCGGTCGGCACGCGCAGGAAGTAGATCAGCATCGGCACCAGCAAGAAGCCGCCGCCGATGCCCATCAGCGCGCCGAAAAATCCGATGATGAATCCAATTGCCCATACCGGGATGGCGGAAACATAGATCTTCGAGCGCTTGAAGCGCATCTTGAGCGGCAGGCCGTGGACCCAGGTGTGCGCGCCCGCCCGGCGCGGCGTGACAGGTTGGCCCTTCTGCTCGCGGACGATGGCGCGCACGCTTTCGTTGATCATAAGCCCGCCCACCACGGTGAGCAGCACGACGTAAGACAGCGCAATGGTGAGGTCGAGCTGGTCGAGCGAGCGCAGCAGAGTGAACAGCCAGACGCCGGCCGCGGTGCCCAATATGCCGCCCGCGAGCAGCATCAGCGCGAGCGCGAGGTCGACGGCGTTTCGCCGCCAGTAGGCCATCGCCCCCGACATCGAGGACGCGGCGACGTGGCTTGCCACGCTCGCCACCGTTACGGCGGGCGAAATTCCGACAAAGATGAGAAGCGGCGTCATCAGGAAGCCGCCGCCGATGCCGAACATCCCCGAAATGAAGCCGACCGCCAGTCCCATGCCCAGGATCAGGAAAATGTTGACGGGCAGGTCGGCGATGGGGAGGTAGATTTGCACTCGCGCGGTCCCGACGGTTTTTTAGATCAACCCCGACGCGTGGGGCCGCCATCCGCGGCCAATCGTCCTGACCGGTATAGGCTCGAAAGTAAAACTCTGCACGTCTTTGTAGCCGCAGAGCTGCGGTGAGTTCACCGCTTGGCTAACGGCGGGCGCGGCTGAGTGCGACGACAGGGAAGCGCCGGATCGCGGCGCTCGCGTCACGGCGCGGCGGGCGTGCGCGGACGGGGCTTCGGCTTGACCGGTTGCGCCGTGGCGGTGGCGCGATCCCAGCCGCCGGGCGGGGTCTTGAGGCTGTTCGCCTCTTCGGGCTCGCGCTGTGCAGTGAAGGTCTGAGCCGCCAGCTTGGCCGCCATGACGGTCTGCTGATCGAGGCGCGTCGCCACCTCGTCGCGCTTCCTGGCAGCGTCCTGATCGCCGGTGTTGGCGGCCAGTGTGAACCATTTGTAGGACTTGGCCAGGTTCTGCTCGATGCCGATACCGCGGGCAAAAAGCACCGCCAGATTGAACTGACTGTCAGCGACGCCGTGAGCGGCAGCCCGCCGGAACCACTGCGCCGCGGTCCGGTAGTCCGGTTTGCCGTCAACGCCTTCGGCGTACAGCACGGCGAGGTTGTGCATGGCCTTGGCGTGGCCCTTTTCCGCCGCGGCGAGGTAGAGCTTGCGGGCCAGGGTGATGTCTTTTTTGACACCCTCGCCCTTCTCATGGATGGCCGCGAGGCGGAATTGCGCCGGCACGAAGCCTGCGTTGGCGCCACGCTCCAGCCAGCGAATCGCCTCGTCCATGCTGCGCGGACACGCCGCGGCCTTCCGAATAGCGCGCCGCGATCTCGAATTCGGCGCTGTGATCGCCGCTGACGGCGGCGGCGCGCAGCGCCGGGCCGATCGAGGCCGGCAGGGCGGCGAAGGCTAGGGTCGCCGGTGGCGGGCGCCGGCGTCCTGCGATTGATCGAACCGGTGACGTCGGCGTCCGATGCCGGCTGCTGTTGCTGCGGTTTGACGGCCGACAGCACGGTGGTGGGGTCGAACATCTGCGAGGTGCGGTTGATCGATTGCGTGGTGCCCGGTTCGGGCATCCGCTCCGGAACCGGACCGCCGTCAGGCGTCGGCATCGGGCGGCCAGGCGGCCGTGCCGGTGCGGTGGCGGGTGCCGACGGGGTCGGCGCATCAGGGGCGCGGTCCTCGGCCGGCTCGGACTGAGCCGGCGGCTCTGCCGGCGCCATGAAGAAATCCATCGCGGTCTGCAGCGTGCCGAGGATGATGATCACGACGCTGACGGCGATCGACAGCGTCTTGAGTTGCTTGACGACCTTCTGGCGCGTCGTAAGGGGCACGGCATCCGGGTCAAGCGATGCCGGCAGCTTCTGCGGCTTCGGAGCCTTGGGCGGCTTGGCTGCCTTGGGCGCCTTCGGCGGTTTGGGCAGCTTCGGCTTGTTGGACTTGAAGAACGAGAACAGCGAGGCCAGCGAGCGCTTCGGAGCGTCGCCGTAGGGTTCCTCGGCCTGGTAGCTGGCCGCGTTGCGCGCCGCCGCGATTGCGGCCGACTTGCCGCCGATCTCTCCCATCGGCGGGCGGGCGTTGCCCAGCGCTGCCTCCGACGCGGCGATGCGCGCCGCCGGTGAGCCGGGCTTGCTGCGGGGGACACCCGAGCCGGGCTCGAGCGGAGTGTCGGGCGGCAGATTGGGATCGAGCGGCCGGCGCACGGCGGCAGGCGGCGCAGGCCTGGATGGCGGAGGAGGGGCCTTCGCGACCGGCGGTCGGCTCCATAATTTCGACGGGCGGAGCAGGCGGCATCGCCACAACGGGCGGCGCGTGCAGTTGCGGAGCGGGCGGGATCGGCTGAGCGTGCGAAGGCGGCTCGGCCGCAACAGGCGCGGGATCGGCCGGCTGAGCGAGACGCGGCGCGCGTGCGCTCGCCTTGCGCATCTCTTCAAGATGCACCAGCACGTCGCCCATGCCGCGCTGCAGTGCGTCGAGGCTGCTGAGCTTGGAGTCGTAGGAATTGAGCCGTTCGACCAGTTTGACGATGCGATCTTCCAGGCCGCCCAGCGCAAGCTGGTCGCCCTGGGTCAAGTGCATGCGGTCGAGCCGCTCGTTCAGCGAATGGATGATGGCTTCGAGGTCCGGCGGCAGGCTGCGGCCGCTCTCCATCAGCGACGAGATTTGCGATTTCAGCCGGGCGAGCGATTGATTGCTGCCGGTGTTCTGCGTGGCGTGCTCGAACCGCTCCGCGAGGCCGTGCACCTCCGCCGCGAGCTGCGCCAGCGCGCCATCGGACGCGACGTGCGAGCCGATATGGCGCATCGCCGCGATTGCTTCTTCGAGCTGGTTGAAGACCGCGGGCTCGGGACCCGCGCCGCCCGAATTCGCGCTGAGTTGGTCGATCTTGTGCGACAGGCCGCGAACTGCGTCCTCGAACCCGATCAGATTCTCCGCTGGAGCCAGATTGCGCAAGGCATCGCGGACCTCGGCGAGGCCCTGCTCGAGATTGGCCAGCGCGGCGGGATCGCCGCCGGCCTGCCGGCTGCGGCCGATTCGCTCGGACAGCGCGCGAACTTCACTCTCCAGCGTTTCGACCGCCTGGCGCGGCACCGCGTCCTTCAGCGCGCGGCCGACTTCGGCGAGATCGCTGCGCAGAGCGGACAACGCGTCCTCGTAGGGTTGGTGCAGCGTGGCGATCTGCGTCGTGATCTGGCGAAGCTGATGCTCGAGCGCCGACAGGTCTTGGGCTGGCGCGGGAGCGGCCCAAACCTGCGGAGCGGCCTGCCGCATGGCAACCGCGCCGCCGCCATCGAGGGCGCGCTGGCGTGCCGAAATTTCTGCTGCCCAGTTCGGACCGCTCGGCGCCGGGGGCGGTGGAGGAGGTGGGGGCGGGGGAGCCGGCGCCATCATCATGGCGCGGCGCTGCGCCTCGATCGGCGCGCTGCGCGCCTCGGAAATAACCTGGTCGAGCCGGCGATCGAGTCGTGCGAGCGCGTCGCTCACCCGGTCGGGATTGTTGTCGTCGCGGTCTCTGGAGGACGCGCGGCGCTGATTGGATTGCGCCAGGCGATCGAGATTGCGCGTCAGTTCGTCGAGACGGTCGTTGATCGCCGCGAGGTCGTCGCCGATCGACTCGTCGTCGTCTTCGTAGTCACGGTGTGATCTGCGCTTGTACCGCACGTCTTGTTCGATCGCCTGAAATACGTGACGCCTGAGCCGGCAGCCCGGACAGCGGCGAGCGTGGAACGCAATGCGAGAAACAGCGCGGTCCGATGTCCCACAGGCGACATTTGGCCATTACGGTAAACAAGCGGTTAACCCGCTGGCTTTCTTGGCGGATTTCCTGCCAATGGCGCGAGTTTTCGGACCTTAACGGCACCTCAATCGGCGGCTGCGATGCTGAAGGGATTCGAGGGCTGGGGAGCCACCATCCATGCCGAGCTACAAAGCGCCGGTCGACGACGTAATGTTTCTGCTCAATGACGTGTTCCACGTCGAGCGTTATTCCAATCTTCCGGGCTTTTCGGACGCTTCGCCCGACATCGTAGAAGCGGTTCTCGGCGAGGCCGCCAAGTTCAGCGAAGACGTGCTGACCCCGCTCAACCGGGTCGGCGACGTCGAAGGCTGCACCCGCAATCCCGACGGCAGCGTGACCGCGCCGAAGGGCTTCAAGGACGCCTACCGGCAGATCATCGAGGGCGGCTGGGTCGGCATCTCGGCACCGGCCGAATTCGGCGGCCAGGGCTTGCCGATGTTCATGACCCAGCAGGTCAACGAGTTCCTGTCGTCGGCCAACCTCGCCTTCGCCATGTATTCGGGCCTCACCCAGGGCGCGATCGCCGCGATCCTGGTGCACGGCACGCCGGAGCAGAAGGCGGCGTATCTGCCCAAAATGGTGGCGGGCCAGTGGACCGGCACCATGAACCTCACCGAGCCGCATTGCGGCACCGATCTCGGCATGATCCGCGCCAAGGCGGCGAAGCAGCCTGACGGCAGCTACAAGATCTCCGGCACCAAGATTTTCATTTCCGCCGGCGAGCACGATCTGTCGGAGAACATCGTCCATCTGGTGCTGGCGCGCATCGAAGGCGCCCCCGAGGGCACCCGCGGCATCTCACTTTTCATCGTGCCCAAGCTGATCCCGAAACCCGACGGCTCGCCGGGCGCCCGCAACGCCGTTACTTGCGGCTCGCTCGAAGAGAAAATGGGCATCCACGGCAACGCCACCTGCGTGATGAACTACGACGGTGCGACCGGCTGGCTGATCGCCGAGGAGAACCGAGGCCTGCACGCCATGTTCACGATGATGAACGAGGCGCGGCTCGCTGTCGGCCTGCAAGGGCTTGCGATTTCCGAGGTCGCGTATCAGAACGCCGTCGCCTACGCCAAGGAGCGCCTGCAAGGGCGTGCGCTTGGCGGCGCCAAGTTCAAGGACAAGCCGGCCGATCCGATCATCGTGCATCCCGACGTGCGGCGTACGCTGATGACGATCAAGTCATTCAACGAGGCGGGCCGCGCGCTGGTGATCTGGACCGCGCTCGCCTCCGACCTGCATCACCGTTCGCAGGACGACAAGACGCGGCAGGCCGCCGAAGACCACATGGGCCTGCTCACGCCGGTGATCAAAGGCGTGCTGACCGACGTCGGTTTCGCCAACACGGTGATGGCGCAGCAGATGTTCGGCGGCCACGGTTACATCGCCGAGCATGGCATGGAGCAGTTCGTCCGCGATGCCCGCATCACCATGATGTACGAGGGCGCCAACGGCATTCAGGCGCTCGATCTGGTTGGCCGCAAGCTGCCGAAGGACGGCGGCCGTGCGCTGCAAGCGTTCTTTGCCGAGGTGCAGGGCTTCATCAAGGAGCACGGCGCCAACGACGCGATGAAGCCGTTCGTCGAGCCGCTCGGCAAGGCGCTGGGCCATCTCCAGCAAGCCACTATGTGGTTCATGCAGAACGCGATGGCGAAGCCCGACAACGCCGGCGCCGGGTCGACCGATTACATGCACCTCTTCGGTCTGGTTGCGCTTGGTTACATGTGGTGCCGCATGGCTCTGACGGCGCAGGAGAAGCTCAAGGCCGGGGCCAGCGAACGGATGAGCGCAAAGCTCGTGACCGGACGCTTCTTCATGGAGCGCGTGCTGCCGGAAACGGCTGCACATCTCACCCGCATCCAGGCGGGTGCCGGAAGCACGATGGAATTGCCGGCGGAAGCGTTCTAACTGTTTAGTTGCGCGGCCCCGGGCCGCCGATCTCTTCCATCACCGGCTCGGCGGGCTTCAGGCCCGTCGCGCGGTTGACGAACACGGTCACCACCCACAACACAATCCCGATGCCGAGCAAAACACCTGCGATCTTGTACTGAACCGGATCGCGGCCAGTCCACGGCCCGGCCAGAAACGCACAGCTCAATGCGCCGAGTATGGGCAGGAACGTCGGCGTGCGGAAATGCTTGTGGCCGACGCCATCCTTGCGGAGCACGAGCACCGCGATGTTCACCACGGTGAACACGCACAGCAATAGCAGCGCCGTCGTGCCGCCGAGCGCGGGCACTTCGCCGACGAACGTGATCAGTCCGAACGCAAGCAGCGTCGTGAAGCCGATCGCGATATAGGGCGTGCGCCGCGTAGCGTGCACCTTGCCCAGCACGGTCGGCAGCACATGCTCGCGGCTCATGCCGTAAACCAAACGGCTCGCCATCAGCATATTGATGAGCGCGCTGTTGGCGACGGCGAACATGGTGATGAAGCCAAAAATTCCGAGCGGGAAATTCGGCGCGCCGGCCTGCACAACCTTGAGCAATGGCGTCTCGCCTTCGCCGAGCTGCTCCGGCGGCACCAGGGTAATCGCTGAGATCGAGACCAGCACGTAGATCAGGCCGGTGATGAACAGTCCGATGAGCAGGATTTTCGGGAAAGTGTTGACGGGGTCCTTGGTTTCCTCCGCCATGTTCACCGAGTCTTCGAATCCGACCATGGCGAAGAACGCGAGCGTCGTCGCCGCGATCACCGGCCAGATGAAGCCGCCGTCCGGCGCGGTCTTGAACTGCATGACGCGCGACACATCGCCTTGGCCGAGCCCGATGGCCCACAGGCCAATGAAGATGATGATCAAAAGGCCGGTCAGCTCGACGCAAGTCAGGATCACATTGGCCTTCACGCTCTCGCCGACGCCGCGGAAGTTGATCGCTGCGACCGCAGCCATGAAGAGCAGGCCAACGATCGTGATACCGAAGCCGGCCATGTTGAGATTGAATGCGTGCGACATGTTGGCGGCAAAGGCGCGCGACGCGGTCGATGCCGATGTGATCCCGGAGCACATCACCGCAAATGCGACGATGAACGTTACGAAGTGGATGCCGAACGCGCGGTGCGTATAGAGCGCTGCGCCGGCGGCTCGCGGGTATTTGGTGACAAGTTCAAGGTAGCTGAACGCGGTAATCAGCGCGACGACGAACGCCACGAGGAACGGCAGCCAGACGGCGCCGCCAACCTGCTTTGCCACCTGGCCGGTCAGTGCGTAGATGCCGGTTCCGAGAATATCGCCGACGATGAAAAGCAGCAGAAGCCAAGGCCCCATCACCCTGTGGAGGCTCGGTTCAACAGATGCAGCCTTGTCTGCGGGAATGTTGGCCATCGCCCCCTCCATCGTTCCTCAGCCGTACAATCCTGACAGATCGGCAGGTGTGATGGAATTGCCCGTGAAGGCGTTCTAGGCTGCGCTGGCAAGAGGGGCCGCCATGCTATGAGCGCACAGCTCCAATGGAAAATCGGTGCATCGTCATTGCATCGCGTCGTCGAATCCGAGGGTCCAATCCTCGGACCGTTCGAAGTGTTCGGCGATTGTACGCAGGCGCACCTCGACGAGAACCGCGACTGGCTGATGCCGCGTTTCCAGGATCCAGGCAGCGGGCTTCTCAACATCACAATCCAAAGCTTCCTGATCAAGCAGGCGGGGCTGACCGTGCTGGTCGATTGCTGTGCCGGCAACGACAAGGATCGCAAGCGCCCGCACTTCCATCGGCAGAACCGCCCGTGGCTGGATACCTTGCGCGCCGCCGGCGCACGCCCGGAGGACATCGACGTGGTGCTGTGCACGCACCTGCACGTCGACCACATCGGCTGGAACACGCGGCTGGAGAACGGCCAATGGGTGCCGACGTTTCCCAACGCGCGCTATCTGATCGCGCAGCGCGAGTGGGATTTCTGGCGCAACGCCGGGCCGGCGGCGCTGGAGCGCACCGGTGACTTCATCACCGACAGCGTGTTGCCGATCATCGGCAGCGGGCAGGCTGAGATGATCGGCGATACGCATCCGTTAAAGGGCGATATCTCGATCGAGCCCGCGCACGGACACACGCCCGGCCAGAAGATGCTTCGGCTGGGCTCGGGCGCGGAACAGGCGCTGCTCACCGCCGACATGATGCATCATCCGCTGCAGCTCCGTTATCCGGAATGGAGCACGCGGTTCTGCATCGATCCGGATATGGCGCGGCAGACACGGATCAATTTCCTCAAGGAGAATGCCAACAGCGGGCGTCTCATTTTCCCCACGCATTTCCCGAGCCCGACCGGCGGCCGGATCGAGCGCGACGGCAAGGCGTATCGGTTCGTGTACGACGGTGAAGCCTGAAGCTTAAGCGTTACTCCGGCTGCAAGCCGATCTCCTTGACGAGCGTGCCCCAGGCGGCGTGCTGACCGGCGACGTAGTCGCGCACCTGCTGCTGGGTGCCGCCGCCGCGGCTGACGAAGCCGACATTGGTCATCTTCTCGACTACGCCCGGATCCTTGAGAATGACGGAAAGCTCGCTGTTCACGCGCTGCTGGATCGGCGTCGGCACGCCGGCGGGCGCGGCCAGCACCCACCAGCCGGAAAAGTCGAAGCCGGGAAACACCTCGGCGACCGTCGCCACATCCGGATAGTCCTTCAGCCGTTTGGCCGAGGTCACCGCCAGCGCCTTGAGCTTGCCGGCTGCGATGTGTCCGCGCGCGGCGGGCACCGCGAGGATGACCAGGTCCACGCGGCCGGCGATCACATCCTGGATGCCCTGTGTCATCTGCACATAGGGCACATAGGAGATGTTGATGCCCGCCAGCTTGTTGATCCACGCCGCGACCAGACCGGAGAAGCGACGTGGACCGTCGGTGGCGATCTGAAGCTTGTCGGGATTGGCTTTCGCGTAGGCGATCAGCTCAGGCAGCGTCTTGGCAGGCACGTCCGGGTGGGCCAGCACCATGAACGACACTTCGGCGATGTTTGAGATGACGTCGAACGCCTTAGTCGGATCGTAGGGCAGCGATTTGTAAGTGTGCGGGTCGGTCACCAGCGCAGCCGCGCTGGCGTAGAAGAACGTGTAGCCGTCCGGTGCTGAACGCGCCGCCGCTTGCGTCCCGATCACGTTGCCGCCGCCCGGCCTGTTCTCGTAGACCACCGGTTGGCCGATCTTGGCCGAAAGCTGATCTGCGACCAGACGTCCGATCATGTCGGTGCCGCCGCCTGCGGCCTGCGAGCTGATGAATTTCACCGGGCGGTCCGGCCAGTTCTGTGCGTTGGCGGCTTGCGATGTGCCCAGTATGAGCAGCGAAAAAAGAAGTCCGCGGATCAGTCCGACCATCTCGATCCTCCCGGTCAATTCGGCGGAGAATTTTTCGCAGCTCACGGCCGCGTTCGAGAAAATCCTATCACACCAGGAAGAAATGCAAGCAGCAGGCGACGGTGCCATCTGAGCGAGTACGCGGCCGCTACCGGTCACAGCGCGACGGTATCGGCCACAATGCCTTCGATCGTCGCGCACACCGAATAGACTGGAGCCTGGGCCTGTGACCTGAGCAATTTTCGGCTTTCGAAACCGCCCTCGATGCTGACCCACTCCAGCATTGTCAGGATACGGTCGACGGTCGAGCCGTCGCGGGCGAACGGCAGCAGCAGCCGTTCGAAGTCCACGGGCTTGCCGTCGCGATCGGGCACCTCGCAGATCGTGTAGACCGGCTTGCGCGCCACCACGGTGTGACGGTAGATCGCGAGCACCTGGTCGCGCAGCAGCGGCGGCAGCTTCTCATCGAAATATTCGTCGTTGCACTCGCCATAAGCCTGGACGATGCGGGCCCCGCAGAAGCGCACGATGAACCGCATCATCCCGCGGTCGTCGACGACGTCGCAGAATTGCATGTTGTCGACCATCCTGGACACGTCTTCTGCGTCCAGAGCCTTCCACAGCGGGACAGGGTTGGTGCGGCGAAGACGTTGCCAATGGTTCAGCAGCCAGCGGTGCCTGACCGACCGGACGATGTCTGGCGGCGATGCCGTGAAGTGCATGGGGCCGATTGCGTTCCTGGTCCTCAGGCTGTTTTCAGCAGGCCCGGACCCAAGTCAAGGGTAAGCCCTCGCGCCATCTGCCGCCGGGGGGTAGTGTGGCGCCGCAAGATTCGTCCACGACACCATCCATGATGGCTCGTAAGCCGCGATGAACGCTCTCAATCTGCCACGCCCGGCCTGGATGACCGAAGATCTGGTCCTGCTCGAAGAGCAGGCGCGGCGCTTCATGGAAGCGGAGTTCGTGCCGCATCTCGACAAGTGGCACGACGAGCACATGTATCCGCGCGAGGTCTGGACCAAGGCCGGCGAGGCCGGGCTGCTCTGCGCCTCGATGCCGGAGGAGTACGGCGGCGCGGGCGGCACGTTCGCGCATGAGGCCGTCATCAACCGCGAATACAGCCTGGCCGGCTTCGATACGTTCGGCGCGCCGCTGCATTCGGGCATCGTCGCGCCCTACATCCTGCACTACGGCACCGAGGAGCAGAAGAAGCGCTGGCTGCCGAAGCTCGCCACCGGCGAACTGGTCGGCGCCATCGCCATGACCGAGCCCGGCACCGGCTCGGACCTGCAGGGCGTGCGCACCACCGCGGTGAAATCCGGCAACCGCTATGTGCTCAACGGCTCCAAGACCTTCATCACCAACGGCCAGCACGCCAACCTGATCGTCGTGGTCGCCAAGACCGATCCGAAGGAGCGCGCCAAGGGCATCTCGCTGATGGTGGTGGAGACCGACGACGCGCCGGGCTTCCGGCGCGGCCGCAAGCTCAAGAAGCTCGGCATGGATTCCGCCGACACCTCGGAACTGTTCTTCGACGACGTGTCGCTGCCGACCGAGAACCTGCTCGGCACCGAGGAAGGGCAGGGCTTCGCGCAACTGATGAACGAATTGCCGCAGGAGCGGCTGATCGTCGCGTTGCACGCGGTCGCGATGATGGAGCGCGCGCTGGCGCTCACCGTCGACTACGTCAAGCAGCGCAAGGCGTTCGGCAAGGCGATCATCGAATTCCAGAACACCCAGTTCGAGCTGGCCGACATCAAGACCGAGACGACGGTCGGCAAGGTGTTCATCGACCATTGCATCGAGCGCCACATCGCGGGCCAGCTCGACACCGTGACCGCCTCGATGGCGAAGACCTGGGCGACCGACATGCTCGGCAAGGTGACCGACCGCTGCCTGCAATTGTTCGGCGGCTATGGCTATATGGACGAATATCCGATCTCGCGGCTCTACCGCGACGCGCGGGTGATGCGCATCTATGCGGGGACCAACGAGATCATGAAGCTGGTGATCGCGCGAAGTCTGTGACGCGCAGAGGAGACGAGGGATGACCGACGCCTTCATCTACGATCACGTCCGCACCCCGCGCGGCCGCGGCAAGTCGGACGGCTCGCTGCACGAGGTCACCGCGCTCAATCTCGCGTCGCAGCCGCTCGCCGCGCTGAAGGAGCGCAACAAGCTCGATCCCAAGCTGATCGACGACGTGGTGCTGGGCTGCGTCGATCCGGTCGGCGAGGCCGGCGGCGACATCGCGCGCGTCGCGGCGATCATGGCGGGCTACGGCGACGAGGTGCCGGGCGTGCAGATCAACCGGTTCTGCGCCTCGGGGCTCGATGCGGTGAACTTCGCCGCGGCCGAGGTGATGTCCGGCCAGCACGACATGACGATCGGCGGCGGCGTCGAATCGATGAGCCGGGTCGGCATCGGCGCGGCCGGCGGCGCCTGGCCGGTCGATCCGTCGATCGCGCTGCGCTCCTATTTCGTGCCGCAGGGCATTTCGGCCGACCTGATCGCCACCAAGTACGGCTTCTCGCGCGACGACGTCGATGCCTACGCGGTCGAGAGCCAGAAGCGCGCGGCGAAGATCCTGGGAGGAGGGCCGCTTCAAGAATTCGGTGCTGGCGGTGAAGGACGTCAACGGCATGACGCTGCTCGCCAAGGACGAGCACATGCGTCCGACCACGACCATGCAGAACTCTGGCGCAGCTCAATCCGTCGTTCGTGCAGATGGGCGAGATGGCCGGCTTCGACGCGGTCGCGATCCAGCGCTATCCGGAGATCGAGGCGATCAACCACGTCCACACGCCGGGCAATTCGTCCGGCATCGTCGACGGCGCGGCGGCGGTGCTGATCGGCAACAAGGAGGCCGGCAAGGCGGCGGGCTGAAGCCGCGCGCGCGCATCCGGCAGTTCGCCAACATCGGCTCCGAGCCGTCGATCATGCTGACCGGCCCGATCCCGGTGACCGAGAAGGTGCTCAAGAAGGCCGGCATGACGACGAAGGACATCGACCTGTGGGAGCTCAACGAGGCGTTCGCCTCGGTGGTGCTGCGCTACATGCAGGCGCTCGACATTCCGCACGACAAGATCAACGTCAACGGCGGCGCCATCGCGATGGGCCATCCGCTCGGCGCGACCGGCGCGATGATCCTCGGCACCGTGCTCGACGAGCTGGAGCGGCGCAATCTCAACACCGCGCTGGTGACGCTGTGCATCGGCGTCGGCATGGGCACCGCGACGATCATCGAGCGGGTGTGAACCTTGCCGAAGATCGACATCGCCAAGGCTGCCGTGCGGATGAAATCGGCCTATCCCGGCGCGTTGAGCAAGGTCACGGACGGCCGCGAAAAGACGGTGCTGGGCGACGTGGTCGGGCTCACGCAGTTCGGCGTCAACCTGACGCGGCTCAAGCCCGGCGCGGCATCGGCGCACCGGCATTGGCACGAGACCGAGGACGAGTTCGTCTACATCCTCGAAGGCGAAGCGACGCTGATCGAGAACGGCGGCGAAACGATCCTGAAGGCCGGCGACTGCGCGGGCTTCAAGGCCAACGATCCCAACGCGCATTGCCTGGTCAACAAGTCGCAACGCGACGTGGTGTTTCTCGAAGTCGGCACCCGCGCGGCGACGGACCGCTATCACTATCCCGACGTCGATCTCGCCGGCGAGAAGAACGAGAGCGGCGTGCGCTTCTGGGCCAAATCGAGCAGGGCCGGCCTGATGCCGAAGATCGACATCGCCAAGGCCGAGGTCGACCGCTCGATGCGCTATCCGGCGCCGTTCTCGGACGTGCTCAAGGGCCGCGAGAAGAGCAAGCTCGGCGACGCGATCGGGCTGACGCAGTTCGGCGTCAACATCGCGACGCTGCCGCCCGGCGTGTGGTCGTCGCAGCGCCACTGGCACGCCAACGAGGACGAATTCATCTACGTGCTGGAAGGCGAGATCGTGCTGGTCGAGGACGGCGGCGAGATCGTGCTCAAGCCCGGCGACGCGGCGGGCTTCAAGGCCAATTCCGGCAACGGTCACTGCCTGATCAACCGCGGCAGCCGCACCGCGCGCTATCTCGAGGTCGGCACGCGGGCCGCGAAGGACACGGTGATCTATTCCGACGTCGACATGAGGCTGGAGCGCGACGGCAGCAACCGGCGCTATCTGCACAAGTCCGGCGAGCCGTATCTAGGCGAGGGACAATGCCGAAGATCGACATCGCCAAAGTCCCGTTTGGCAATTCCGCGTCCTATCCGAAGGAATTCGCCTACGCGATCGCCGGCCGCGAGAAGCAGAAGATCGGCGACGCGGTCGGCCTCACCCAGTTCGGCGTCAACATCGCGCGCATCAAGGCGGGCGGCGCATCGGCGCTGCGGCACTGGCACGAGACCGAGGACGAATTCATCTACGTGCTGGAAGGCGAGCTGGTGCTGCAGGAGAACGACGGCGAGATCGTGCTCAAGCCGGGCGACGCGGCCGGCTGGCGCGCCAACGGCGGCATCGGCCATTGCCTGATCAACCGCGGCGCGCGCGACGCGCTCTATCTCGAGGTCGGCACCCGCTCCAAGGCCGAGCGCGTGCACTATCCCGACGTCGACTTCGCCATGGAGCGCGACGACAAGGCCCGCCGCTGGATGCGCAAGAACGGCGAACCGATCAAGGAATAACGGAGCCCGCGATGCCCGATCAATTCAAGCTCGAAGTCGACGGCGACGGCATTGCGCTCGTCACCTGGGACATGCCCGGCCGGTCGATGAACCTGATCGACGTGGCGACGATCACGGAGCTTGTCGCCATCGTGGAGAAGGTCGCGACGCGATGCCGCGATCAAGGGCGCGGTCATCACCTCGGGCAAGGACACGTTCAGCGGCGGCGCCGACCTCACGCTGCTGGAAGGTCTGGGCCGCACCTTCGCCGAACTCGCCAAGTCGCAAGGCGAGGAGGCCGCGGTCACCAAGCTGTTCGAGGAGAGCCGCAAGCTGTCGCAGCTCTACCGGCGGCTGGAAACCTGCGGCAAGCCGTGGGTCGCCGCGATCAACGGCACCGCGCTCGGCGGCGGCTTCGAGCTTTGCCTCGCCTGCCATCACCGCATCGCCGCCGACAACGACAAGACCCGCGTCGGCCTGCCCGAGGTGAAGATCGGCCTGTTCCCCGGCGCCGGCGGCACGCAGCGCGTGGCGCGCATGATGCGCGCCGGCCGATGCGCTGCAATTCCTGCTCAAGGGCGACATGCTGCGGCTCAACCGCGCCAAGGCGATGAAGCTGGTCGACGCCGTGGTGCCGGCGGCCGATCTGGTCAAGACCGCGAAGGACTGGATCAAGGCCAGCGGCAAGGCCAAGGCGCCGTGGGACGTCGAAGGCTTCCGGCTGCCGGGCGGCCCGGTCTATTCCAAGGCCGGGATGATGACGTTCCCGGCGGCGAACGCGATCTACCGCCGCGAGACCTACGACAATTATCCGGCGGCGCGCGCCATCCTGCAGGTCGTCTACGAGGGCCTGCTGCTGCCGTTCGACCGCGCGCTCACGGTCGAGTCGCGCCACTTCGCGAACATCCTGCGCTCGCCGGAAGCGGCGGCGATGATCCGCTCGCTGTTCGTCTCGATGCAGGACCTCAACAAGGGCGCGCGGCGGCCGGCCAACGTGCCGCCGGTCAAGATCAAGAAGGTCGGCATCATCGGCGCCGGCTTCATGGGCGCGGGCATCGCCTCGGTCAGCGCGCAGGCCGGCATCGACGTGGTGCTGATCGACCGCGACCAGGACAGCGCCGACAAGGGCAAGGCGCACGTCCAGAAGAGCCTGACCGATCAGGTCAACAAGGGCCGCATGACCGGCGCGGCGCGCGACGCGGTGCTGGCGCGCATCACCGCGACCGCCGACTACGCGGCGCTCGCCGGCTGCGATCTGGTGGTCGAGGCGGTGTTCGAGGACCGCAAGGTGAAGGCCGAGGCCACCGCGAAGGCGCAGGCGGTGGTGCCGGACGTGGTGTTCGGCTCCAACACCTCGACGCTGCCGATCACGTCGCTCGCGGAGACCGCGAAGGACCCGGCGAAGTTCATCGGCATTCATTTCTTCTCGCCGGTCGAGCGCATGATGCTGGTCGAGATCATCGTCGGCAAGAAGACCGGCGATCAGGCGCTCGCGACCGCGCTCGATTTCGTGCGCGCGATCCGCAAGACGCCGATCGTGGTCAACGACACGCGCGGCTTCTACGCCAACCGCTGCGTGCTCAACTACATCCAGGAAGGCCACCTGATGCTGCTGGAGGGCATTCCGGCGGCGATGATCGAGAACACCGCGCGCATGGCCGGCATGCCGGTCGGCCCGCTGTCGCTCAACGACGAGACCGCGCTCGATCTCGGCCTGAAGATCGTGCGCGCCGCCGAAGCCGATCTCGGCCCGGGCGCGGTGAACCCGGGGCAGAAAAAGCTGCTGGAGGATCTGGTCGAGAAGAACGGCCGGCTCGGCCGCAAGAACGGCAAGGGCTTCTACGACTATCCGCAAGGCGCGCCGAAGCGGCTGTGGCCGGGGCTGGCCGACCTGCTGCCGAAGAAGCTCAGCCGCGAGCAGGTCGAGGCGCTCGACGTCGAGGAGCTCAAGCAGCGCTTCCTGGTGGTGATGGCGGTCGAGGCCGCGCGCACCTTCGAGGAGGGCGTCGTCACCGACGTGCGCGAGGCCGATGTCGGCTCGATCCTCGGCTTGGGCTTCGCGCCGTATTCCGGCGGCACGCTGTCCTACATCGACATGATGGGGACGAAGAAGTTCGTCGAACTGTGCGAGCGGCTGGAGAAGAAGCACGGCCCGCGCTTCAAGCCCGGCAAGCTGCTGGT
Organism: uncultured Alphaproteobacteria bacterium; assembly: GCA_963838595.1. Taxonomy (GTDB): domain Bacteria; phylum Pseudomonadota; class Alphaproteobacteria; order Rhizobiales; family Xanthobacteraceae; genus Z2-YC6860. The sequence continues at coordinate 124,433 of CAWIRP010000027.1, read as the reverse complement.
CGAGATGGCCAAGACCGACGACCGGTTCTACCGCCGCTTTGCCCCCGGCAAGAAGGCGGCGTAGAGCCGCGAAATCGTCGCGTTCATAGCGTGCTTCATTCATGCGTTGCCCAACATTGCCCTTTCAGCCGGCCCATGCTTAAGGTCGCGACCTTTTTTCGCCGGAACTCCTGATGGCCCGCGACCAGATCGACATGACGCCGATCGAAACGCGCGACGAACTGGTCGCGTGGTTCGCCGCGGGCTGCAAGCCGAAGGAGAAATTCCGCGTCGGCACCGAGCACGAGAAGTTCGCCTTCACCGTCGACGGCCATCGGCCGGTGCCCTATGCCGGCCCGCGCGGCATCCGCGCGCTGCTCGACGGCATGCAGCACCTGCTCGGCTGGGAGCCGATCATGGAGGGCGAGAACATCATCGGTCTCGCCGACGTCACCGGCGGCGGCGCGATCTCGCTGGAGCCCGGCGGCCAGTTCGAACTGTCCGGCGCGCCGCTCGAAACGGTGCACCAGACCTGCAACGAGCTGATGGCGCATCTGGCGCAGCTTCGCGAGGTGGCGCGGCCGCTGCGGCATCGGCTTCCTCGGCATCGGCATGACGCCGGACTGGTCGCGCGCCGACATGCCGGTGATGCCGAAGGGCCGCTACAAGATCATGACGGCATACATGCCGAAGGTCGGCACGCTCGGCCTCGACATGATGTACCGGACCTGCACGGTGCAGACCAACCACGACTTCTCCTCCGAAGCCGACATGGTGAAGAAGCTGCGCGTCGGCCTCGCGCTGCAGCCGGTCGCGACCGCGCTGTTCGCCAACTCGCCGTTCACCGAGGGCAAGCCGAACGGCTTTGTTTCGTTCCGCTCCGAAATCTGGCGCGACACCGACAACGCGCGCGCCGGCATGCTGCCGTTGGCGTTCGAGTCCGGCATGGGCTTCGAGCGCTACGTCGACTACGCGCTCGACGTGCCGATGTATTTCGTCAAGCGCGGCGACAGCTACATCGACGTGTCGGGCCGCTCGTTCCGCGATCACCTGGCGGGCAAGCTCCTGCCCGGCGAGCGCGCCACCATGTCGGACTGGGCGAACCACATCTCGACGATTTTTCCGGAGGTGCGGCTCAAGCGGTACCTCGAGATGCGCGGCTCCGACGGCGGGCCGTGGCGCGTGCTGCCGTCGCTGCCGGCGTTCTGGTGCGGCATCCTCTACGACGACGACTGCCTCGACGCGGCCTGGGACATCGCCAAGGACTGGACCGCCGAGGAGCGCCAGAAGCTGCGCGACGACGTGCCGAAGCTCGGCTTCAAGGCGACGATCCGCGATCGCGATCTGCTCAACATCGCGATCGAGACTGCTGCGCATTGCGCGCAAAGGGCCTGCAGCGCCGCAACAAGCTCGACCTCAACGGCCGCGACGAGACGCGCTATCTGCGGCCGCTGGAGGAGATCGTCGCCCGCGGCATCACGCCGGCCGAGGTGATGCTGGCGAAATATCAGGGCGACTGGAACGGCTCGATCGATCCGATCTACACCGAATTCGCCTATTAGCTTTCTGATATGGCTCGATCGACACCCGCGACCGTGGCGCTGGAAAAAGCCGGCGTCGCTTTCAAGCTGCACGAATACGACTACGATCCCAACGCCGAGCGCATCGGCATGCAGGCTGCGGAGGCGCTCGGCGTTTCTCCGGCGCGGCTGCTCAAGACTCTGATGGCGAAGGCGGGCGGGGCGGTGGTCTGCGTGCTGATCGCCAGCGACCGCGAGGTGAGCCTGAAGAAGCTCGCCGCAGCGGCGGGCACCAAGGATGCGGTCATGCTGCCGGCCGCGGAGGCCGAGCGCATCACCGGCTACCACGTCGGCGGCATTTCCGCGTTCGGGCAGCGCAAGCGCGTCCGCACGTTCATCGACGCCGCGGCGCTGCCGCATCCCACCATCATCGTGAACGGCGGGCGCCGCGGCCTGCAGATCGAGATTGCGCCGGCCGATCTGGTTCGCGTGCTCGACGCGACGGCGGCGGAACTCTAAGGCCCGATGGCCGATCGTCGCATCGCCGCAGCGCTACTCCGCCGCGCGGCTTGCTTCCGACAGATTGTCCAGCGACGAGATGATGTGATCGGCGAGCGCATCGGCCAGCGCCGAGGTTTCGTGCGGATTGCGGATCAGCCCGACGCGGCAGGCCGGCAGAGCCGGAAAGCCGTCGGCGGGATTGAGCACGCGCATGCCGGGCCGCAATGCGGATTCCGGGAACACCGAAACCGCAAGCCCGGCCAGCACCGCGGCCGACACCGCGCCGACGTTCACGCTGGAATAGAGCAGCCGGTATGGCCGGCCGATGGTGTCGAGGCACTCGATCGCGGCGCGGCGCCAGCCGCAGGTGGAGCGGCCGAGCGCGAGCGGCAGCGGCTGCTCGGTGTGCGTCGAGTGCCGCGCCGACGTGACCCACAGCAGCCGTTCGCGGCGGAAGGTTTCCGACGGCCGGCTGCTTTCGCAGTCCGTGACGATCGCGAGATCGAGCTGGTTGGCGTCGATGCGCTCGAACAGCTCGACCGACGGTTCGCAGAGAATGGTCAGTTCGACGCCGGGATAGGCGCGCGAGAACCGCGCCATGATCTCCGGCAGATACCGGTCGGCGTAATCGTCCGGCAGGCCGAGCCGCACGCGTCCGGTCAGCTCGGCGTCGTCGAACGCGGCGAGCGCTTCGACGTTGAGCTTGACGATGCGGCGCGCGTAGTCGAGCAGCCGCTCGCCGTCCTCCGTGAGCTTCGAGGCGCGGCCGTCGCGCGCGAAGATCGGCCGGTCGAGCCGTTCCTCCAGCCGCTTGATCTGCATCGACACGGCGGACTGGGTCTTGTGAACGACATCGGCGGCCTTGGTGAAGCTGCCGGTTTCGACGATCGCGATGAAGGTGCGCAACTGGTCGACGTCGATGAGCGCGCTCATGGATTGGTCCCGAATGTGCGGCGGGCGTTACATCATCATTGGTGATTGATAAGATTACAAACATTCGTTTCACTTATCAATTGGCCGAGATCATATTCCCGGTGGATCAGATCGGGCGACGCGATTCCCAACCCAACATGGGCTGTTTCTCCCGGTCTTTCAGAGACTTGGAGGCAGCTATGTTCGCGATCTTCAGTTTTTCCTGGTCGGGGATGGCCTACGCCGGAAGCCGGTTGGCCGCCGCGGCTGGCAGTGTGGCCCGGCGTGCCGCCCAGGTCGGCCGCGCGATCAAAAATCGCCGCGCCGCCACGGCGCTGGCCGGTCTCGACGACCACATGCTGGCCGACATCGGGCTGACCCGCAGCGACCTGCGCGACGCCTACTCCGAGCCGCTGTGGCACGACCCGACGGACGTGCTGGTCGGGCGCGCAGCCGAACGCCGGACGCGCCGGCGTTCCGCTCTCGTGCATTCGGAAACCGATCCGCAACCGGCGTGGCTGCGCTGTGAAACGGCAACCTGCAGCTAGCGATCTTTAAGTCCCCGTCCGGATCGTCGATATCCCCTCTCGCGCTCCGGATCCTGCGCCCGCCGGCCCCCCGGCGGGCGCATTCGTTTCAACTCAATTCCCCCGCGCGATGTGCGGCTGGGTGATCGCGCGCCGGTCCTTGACCACGGCGATCGGCACGCCCATGCGTTCGATCTTGAAGATCACGGTGCCGTCGATCGCGTTGTCGCAGCCCTGATGGGTCGGTGCGATGAAGAAATCCGCCGGGTCGCTGTCGGTCGCCCATCGCAGGCGGCCGTTGCGCGCTTCCGCCTCCTTCTCGAAAGCGAGACGTTCGCCGCAGACCGCCACGAAGTAGAATCGCGGGATGTTCCGCCGTTCGCGATCGATATGATTTTCCAGCTCGATCACCATTTCGTGCATCGCGTTGACCCAATAGTCGGTGTCGTAGCGCTGCGCCGCGCCATGCAGTCCGCCAACCAGCGGATTGAAGAACAGCGACTCGTAAGGGTGCAGCCGGATCATCACGCCGGCGGGCCATGCCAGCGCGCCTGCCAGCGCAACATAGGCGGCGGCGGCCAGCGCCCGCCGTCGCGCTTCGCACCACGTCAGCATGGCGTCGAAGCCGATGCCGGCGAGGACCGCGATCGGCGGCAGCACAAAAAGGAAGTGCCGCAGTCCGCTGAAGGACGGCCCATGTGAGGTCGCCTGGCACGCAACCGGGAACGCTGCCGTGAATGCGATGAAAGTGGTCTCGCGCGCGCGCAAATCCGTCCAGCCTCGGACCGCCGCCGCCAGCAAAGCGAGCGCCGCGCCGAACCACACCGCAAGCGGGAGCTTGATTGCGAGATAGACCGGCACGTACCAGCGCGGGACGTCCGCCATCAGATAGGTTTCGCCGGCCAGCAGTGTCTTGATCGGATAGTGGAAGTGCGCGAACGCAAACAGCGCGTGGACCGGATTGAACAGGCTGAGCGCCGCCCACGGCCACGCGGCGATCATGATGAGGTAGCCGAGCGCGAAGGCCGGCAGGAACAACAGAGACGAACTGATGAAAAACCTTGCCGCGTTGCCTGCCGTGACCGGGTACGGCAGGTGCATGGCGATCGCGATCGGGACGTAGAACAGCATCATAAGCGCCAGCGCGCGCTGCCCGAGCGCGGCGCCGAGCAGCAGCCCGAACAGCAGCAAATGCATCAGGCGTGGACGCGGCAGGTCGCGCAACGCGCGCAACAGAAAATAGAGCGCGCCCATCATCGCGGCGGCGAACGGAATGTCCTTGGTGTGGTTGAACATCGAGCCGAACCACGGGCCGCAGACCGCGAGCGCGATCGTTGCGAGCATGCCGGCGCGCGGGCCCATGATGAGGCGCGCGGTGGCCCACACCGCCGCGAAGCCGCCGACACCGATCAGCGCGCAGAGCACATGCCGGATCACGAAGACGTCGAGCGGCAGGATGCGGGCAAGCAGGATCGCCACGACGTCGAAAAGCCCGCCGTAGAGATAGAGATTCTTGTAGCCGAACACGGCGCGATCGATGAAGCCGCTGGCGTAGTAGGACAGGATCAACTCGCCATAGCGGTGCTGGACCTCTTCGTCGTTGGAGATTGCGTAATCGCGAAACGTCAGCAGCGCGATCGCCAGCAGCGCGGCGATCAGCAGCCACGCCGCGACATCGAACGGATCGTGTCGCTTCCAGCGCGGCCAAGGCCGTGCGTCCAGTACCTTGTGCTGTCGTCGGGCCCGGCATGGCTCCACCGCGAGAGTTGTTCGTATTGTGGGCGGCACGCGGCGGATTTCACATGCGGCATGAGTGCCGGCCAGGCCGTCCTGCGCGCGCGACCACAGGCCGCATGTTGGACTAATGGCCGAGCAATTGTTGTTGAACTCTCTCGCGTCGCCGCGCCGGCTTCACTAAGATGCGGCAGGCCTCTCGCATCGATCGGAAGGGCAGCAGCATTGATGCGATCTCTGCTCACCACGCTTCGTTGCGTGTTCGCCGATTTCGATCCTCGCCGCGGGCGCCGCAGCGCCGGCGCATGGGCGCAGGCCGGGTTCGACCGGCCCGGGGGCGACTACACCCGCTTCGTGGTGCCGTCCGGCGATCCGGCGGTGTGCGCGGCGCGCTGCGAGCGGGAAGGGCGCTGCCGCGCCTGGTCGTTCTCCTATCCGGGCACCGGCGGCGGGACCACCGCGATATGCTGGCTCAAGAGCGAGGTGAAGCCGGCGGTGGAAAACCAGTGCTGCGTGTCCGGCATCAAGGGCGCGGGCCTGGTGGAGAAGAAAAGCGGCCCGGTCGAAATGTCGATCGACCGCACCGGCGGCGACTACCGCTCCTTCGAATTGCCATCCGATCCGACCGGCGAATCCTGCAAGAAGGCCTGCGAAGGAGAGAACCGCTGCCGGGCCTGGACCTACTTGCGGCCCGGCTATGGAAACAGCGGCTCGCGCTGCTTCCTCAAGGACAAGATCACCCCGCCGCGGCGCAAGCCGTGCTGCATGTCCGGCGTGGTGCGGTAATCGAAAGACTAGCCCGTCCCGCCGACCGTGATGCGATCCATGCGCAGCGTCGGCTGGCCGACGCCGACCGGCACGCCCTGGCCGTTCTTGCCGCAGGTGCCGATGCCGGTGTCGAGCTGCATGTCGTTGCCGACCATGCGTGATGCGGTGCAGGTCGGTCGGGCCGTTGCCGATCAGCATGGCGCCCTTGAGCGGCGCGCCGAGCTTGCCGTTCTCGATCTTGTAGGCCTCGGTGACCTGGAACACGTATTTGCCCGACGTGATATCGACCTGTCCGCCGCCGAAGTTGACGGCGTAGATGCCGTTCTTCACCGAGGCGAGGATCTCGGCCGGATCGCGGCCGCCAGCCAGCATGTAGGTGTTGGTCATGCGCGGCATCGGCACGTGGGCGTGGCTCTCGCGCCGCCCGTTGCCGGTCGGCTTCATGTTCATCAGCCGCGCGTTCTGCCGGTCCTGCATGTAGCCGACCAGAATGCCGTCCTCGATCAGCACGGTGCGGTTGGTGGGGGTGCCTTCGTCGTCGATCGACAGCGAGCCGCGGCGGCTGGCGATGGTGCCGTCGTCGACCACGGTGACGCCCTTGGCGGCGACCTGCTGGCCCATCAGGCCGGCGAAGGCCGAGGATTTCTTGCGGTTGAAGTCGCCCTCGAGGCCGTGACCCACCGCCTCGTGCAGCATGACGCCGGGCCAGCCGGGGCCGAGCACCACGTCCATCTCGCCGGCCGGAGCGGGGATCGAATTCGAGATTGATCAGCGCCTGCCGCACCGCCTGGTCGACCGCGTGCTGCCAGGACTTCGACGCGATGAAGTTCTGGTAGCCCTCGCGGCCGCCGAAGCCGTACGAGCCGGATTCCTGCCGGTCGCCGGAGCCTGCCACCACCGAGACGTTGACGCGCACCAGCGGACGGATGTCGCGATAGATCTCGCCGTCGGGCCGCACGATCTCGACCACCTGCCACGATGCGCCGAGGCTCGCGGTGACCTGCCGCACGCGCTCGTCCTTGCCGCGCGCGTAGGCGTCGATCGTCTCCAGCAGCTTCACCTTGGCGTCGAAGCCCGGCGCCTCCATCGGGTTTTCGTCGCCGTAGAGCTTGCGGTTGGTGCGGGCAGGGGGCGCGGCGAAGCTGCCGGAATAGCCGCCCTTGACCGCGCGCACCGCTTCGGCGGCGCGGCTGATCGCGGTCTCCGACACGTCGGAGGCGTGCGCGTAGCCGACCGCCTCGTCCTTCACGGCGCGCAGGCCGAAGCCCTGGTTGGTGTCGTAGGTCGCCTGCTTGAGGCGGCCGTTGTCGAACACCAGCATCTCGGACTGCTTGTATTCGAGGAACAGTTCCCCGTCGTCGGCGCCTTCGAGGCCGCGCTCCATCAGCTTGCCGACCCGGACCTTGTCGAGGCCGGCGCGATCGATCAGGGAGGAATTCGGGTTCATCGGATGCTCCTGGCTTCTCCTGAAAGATAGGAAGCCTGATTTGCGGCGAAAGGCCAGTGGCGGACATGCAAAATCCCTCGCGGACTTTGAGGCTCGCGAAGCCTTCCTTGTCTTCTCCTCCCTCTTTCAAGTGAGGGAGGCGGAGCGCCGGGAGGCGTTCCTTCTCAGTCTTCGCCTTGCGGCGACGCGTCCTTTGCGAAGGACGCCCGCCTGCCGGCGCTCCACCGCGGCGATTTTTGGTTCCTCGGGACCGTAACTTTCAGCGACGGATGGGTGGGCCTTCCACCTCGGGATCGGTTGGCTTTCGCGTCCCTTCCTCCGTCACCCACCAGCCCATTGAAGGGCAGCCCCGCATAGTCGGGACGGACGGTGACCCGGGCCTCCCGGACTTCGATCTTGCGAGGACCAACCGCAGGCGCCGCACCTGGTTCCGCCATCAGACGCCTCAGATGGCGCCCTCGATTGAACCGAGCGCGATCAATATGGGGGCGGATTCAAGAGCGGGGATAAGTTTTTTTTCGCCACGATTTCAGCGCGTTTATCCCCGCGGGGATAGCACGCAGCTTGCTTCTATCCCGCTGCCGATCCGCGCGAGAAGAGACAGCGCACGATGCGCGCTGAACCCGCGCTGTCGTCGCCGGAGAACTTTGACGACCTTGCCCCATTTCTCGGTTTCGCTCGGCGATGAATCGCGGCGATGCGCGCTGAGGCGTCACCACGATGCCCGGCGTCGTGCCGGCGGTTCGACGACGCGCGCCTTCATCGACCGGCGTCGGCAAGGATCGCTTGATGTCCTTGCTCGAGCCGAGCTTCCGAAATCTCGGCCGGCGCCGATCTTCTCGGCGGCGCGCAAGGTCGCCGAGCGTAAGGCTTTCCGTCAGCATTCGCCCATGAGCTGGGGCGCGTGTGTAGATGACAGTGTCGATGACTGCAATTCCTATCGCCCCACCAAGGTTACGCATGAGGTTGAACAGCCCGCTGGCGTCGGGAATCTCGACCTTGGAGAGGTGCCCCAGGGCAAGATGAGTCGGCGCCAGAATGCAGAACATGCTTGCAACGCCTCGCACCACCTGCGGCCAGAACATTTCGTCATAGTCGGTTGCGATCGTTTGCGAGCTACTGAGCCCCAATCCGATGCCGAAAAATAAAAACCCGAGCACGCGTCAAGTACCGCGCGTCGAAACGATCTACCAAAGCAACCGCAATTGGCGCGGTGGCGAGTTGAGCGAGGCCGGTCACCAGCATGACCTTGCCAATGTCGAGCGGGCCATGGCCTCTCGCGACGGCGAGGAACACCGGCATGAGGTAGACGGATCCAAAAAGTCCAGCGCCCGATACGAAACTCAGCACACAACCAACGGCAAAGCTTCGATGACGAAGTATCCTAAGATCGACAAAGGGCTTCGCCGCTCTGAGCATTCGGCGAGCCCATCCCGCGACGGAAAGAACGCTGATGACCAGCAGGCCAACGACCAGAGGTGATCTCCAGCCGCGTTGTGGCGCTTCCTTGATGGCGATCTCGATGGCTGCAAGGCCCAGCGCCATCAATCCCAAGGAAAACAAGTCGAAAACGCGCGCTTGGCCAAGAGAAGGCTGCTCCTTGGGCAGCGAAAACTACCGAAAGGATTGCTGACGCGATGCCCGGCACAACGTTGATCAGGAAAAGCCAATGCCAGGAGAAAGTCTCGGTGATCCATCCACCCACGACCGGTCCCACCGTCGGCGCCAGAACCGCCAGAACTCCCGCGATCGTAGTCGCAATCCCCTGAAGACGAAGCGGGAAAAGCAGAAAAACTGCCGCGAAGACGGCTGGGATCAAAGCTCCGCCGAAAAACCCCTGTACGACGCGCGATGCGATCAAAGTTTCGAAACTGTTGCTTGCCGCGCAAGCGATCGACGCAATTGTAAAGATCGAAATAGCGGTGACAAACAGCCACCGCATTGTGAGCATCCTGGTAAAAAAGCCAGTGAGCGGGATCGCGATAACTTCCGCGATCAGATACGCCGTCTGAATCCAACTCATCTGATCTTGCGCGATATTGAGCGCCTGCTGGATGGTCGGCAGCGATGTGGCCACAACTTGCACATCGAGGATTGCCATGAACATGCCAACGCACATCATGGAGAACCCGACCCACGTCGAAAGCGGGACAGACTTCGCCTCGTCGGTGCTAGATCGCATCGTGCTGCGCGTGCATCTTGTCAAGGAATTGGCCTTGCCGCTTAGGTGCGCGCCAAATGTCAAAATCGTTGGAAAGTGCCTTAAGATCGGGAGGCCGATCGACGATAACTTCGGCCGCATGGCAAGGTGTGCAAAAACTGCTGCGGCATGCAGCCTGGCTGCGAAACATGCCTTCCACTTCGCGCAATACTCGATGCCGATTTCATCGCTCTCCGAAGCGAGGTTCATCTGATGTGTGATCAGGCAGTGGGCCAACAGCCATGCTGATTGCATCGCCATGCTGATGCCCTCAGCTACAATCGGGTGAGCTTCTCCCGCGGCATTTCCAGCAAAGAAAATGCCATCCGAATAGCCTTTTCGAATCCCAGGCCGGATTGGCCCGGCCGACAACCACGCACCATCAAGAACAGCACGTTTCAAAACCTCCCGCACGGCGTCGCACGACGCCTGGATGTGCTGACAAACCGAATGGCCGGCCTGCGGGCTGGGATGACGCTGCCGGCAGCGCTGCAACTCGTCGCGTCGAATGCAACAGGACAGACTTGATGCGGCCGCCGTCGCTGTGAACCATGCCTCCATATCCGCCCGGAAATGCGATCAGCGGCATCAAATCAGCGGGCAATTCGGATTCCTTGAAATGTGCCTTGAACGCCAGCAGGTCCGAGGGTCTATGGGCGCGGGCGCTCGATGTCGTAACCGCACTTCGCTCCCACGAGCCGTTGGCCACAATCACGACGCGCGAGCCAAGTTCTTGGCGGCCCTGTTTGGCCACGATCGTGCAGACGTGGCCTCGCGAGCTACGCTGCAGTTCGATGGCGCTCCAAGGTTGCCACAGGCTCGCTCCGGCCCGTGCCGCCGCATCGAGCAGCAAGAGATCGAGCTGCTCTCGCCCTAACGCCTTTCCCCAATGGCAAGATGTCAGCGACGGCTGCGGCATTGGCGCGGTTAGCGCCACGTCATTGGCGAACAGCCCGACTCGCCGCACCTCCGGCCCCGCGCGGTCGGAAAAAGCTTCGCCAAGTCCAAGCTCATGCAGGAGTGGCAGGCTGGTCGCCGACAAGAACTCGCCGCAAACCTTGCGTCTCGGGAAACTCTTCTTCTCAACGATTGCAACCGACCAGCCAGCTTTGGCCAGCAACAGTCCTGCTGTTGCTCCTGCCGGGCCGCCGCCGATGATCAACGCGTCATAGGTCACGTTGGTGTCCTCGTCGGCAAGCCGCGAAACAATGGGTAAACAGCCAAGCCTGTTGCTCGTGCAAAAGCCATTCGCCGTTCTTGGGCCACAGGTTGGAAAGTTCATTGCCGCTAAACCCGGCACGAACGCTGGCAACTGCGTCGTGACGGGTGACATTGTTGCAGCCGATCACCCACAGCATTCGGCTGGCAAGTAAAGCCAATGGCGCACGTCGCGGCTCGCAAGCCACAAAAAGGCTTGTACTTGTCGCCGCAAGCGCGAGTAAGCGCGCGAGTTGTTCCGAATGAAAGTGATGCAGGAAAAGATTGGCCGTAATGCAATCCACGGCCCAATCGCGCGGCCGATCAAGAAAAGCAAAGACATCAGTCGCCAAGACTTCGGTGTTCCATCCCAGCGCGCGGAAATTCTCGCGCGTTTCCTCGCTCACGATGTTCTCGCGATCGAGCAAAGTGATCGTGACGGCTTTCCAATATGGCGCCAGCCTCCGCGCGACCCGCAAACAAAAGGTCCCGTCACCCGCGCCCAAGTCCAGCAGAGTGCGGGGGCTTACGCCGTCGCAGTGGGACAAAAGGGCTTTCGCCATAATGGCGTCCTGCAGCATGCAGGCATTGACCCTCCGAAGATCGGCCCGCGAGCGAATGGCGCGCGGGTCGTCAGGCCGCAATACATCCAGCCATTCAGGCTCTACACAGCGCGGTGTTTGCCACATGACGTCTAGCCCGCGAATGCTCCTATTTTCCGCCGTGGCGGAACACCTAGGCGGCCATGCGGAACAGCATCGTTTCGGCAATCAGACCAGGACCAATCGACATCGCGCAGCCTGTCCCGCCGCCTGCGGATGAACGCATCAGAGCTTCCAAAACGAACATCACTGTGGCCGAAGACATGTTCCCGTACCGGCGCAAAACGTCTCGCGACGCCGCGAGCGCCGGCGGCGCCAAATCGAAGGCGCGTTCGGCCATGTCCAAAATGGAACGGCCGCCGGGATGGATCGCCCACAGATCGATGGAAGTTGGAGGTGCGTCCGCGAGAATCTCATGCGTGCCGGCACGCAGGGCTTTGTGAATCGCAGCTGGCACCTGGCCTGACAGGACCATGTCAAATCCAAAGTCTCGAATGTTCCACGACATCAGCGAGCCGGTGTTCGGCAGAAGCACGGCTCTAAAGCGATCGAGTGCGATACCCTCAGGATCGGACGTCACCAGACACGCTGCACAACCATCGGCGAACAACAGGAAGCAGAGGATCTGAGCAAGATCGGTGGTTTCCTGAAGATGGAGCGTGCAGAGCTCGAGGTTAAGCACCAAGACGCGGGCACTCGGCTCCGAGCGCACAATGTGACGCGCAAGTTTGAGCGCGTTGATCGCAGCGTAACATCCCATAAATCCGATGATCGTACGTTCGATGGACGTTCGCAGGCGGCAACGCTCGATGACCTCCAGATCGATGCCCGGCGCCGAAAATCCCGTGCAAGACGTGATCACAAGATGAGTAATGCGGTCGCGATCGCTTCCCAGGTTCAATCGTTCGATGGTTTCGGCGGCGAGTTGCGATGCCCGGGCTTCGAACACGCGCATCCGCGCCGCTGTGTTGGCGAAGTTTCCCCGCGCGTATAGTCCGGGCCAGCCCTAGCTCCGCTGGATAACGACCCGTTCGAGCTTCTTGCTCAGGACCCAAGAGAGGCCGAGGAATGCGACCAGCATGACCAGGCCCAGGCCCGACGAGGCATCGCTCAAAAGCTTTTCCGAAACCTGGCCGAAGGCATATCCGGCCAACACGACGGCGCACGACCACAAGCCGGCGGCGACAAAATTCATCGCCAGGAACTTGGCCCAGGGCAGCGGCGACATGCCGTAGGCGAAACCGGCCAGGCCGCGAATGCCATGCGGGTAGCGGTGAAGCAGGATCATCCAGACGTAGTGGCGGCTCGTCAGTTGCGACACGCGCCGCATGGCGAGCTCGATTTTTGGAACTGAGCCGAGCCAGCGGGTGCCAAAGCGCCGCCCGATATAGAAGCGGATTACGTCGCCGACGAAACTGCCGAACCAGCACACCGCGATCACGGCGCCCAGATTCAGCGCACCCGAGCTCGCTGCGTAGCCGGCAAAAAGTGCCAGCAGCAAGCTATGGGCTGCCGCGTAGGAAAATACGAAGGTGTAAGCCACTTCGCCGTGCTGGCGCAGCAGGTCGAGGAACGAAGCGAGGTCGGTTGGAAACAGCACTTGGGCTCACCTCACCAAGCAAACCGCACCGACACCGATCCGATCGGAGCCAGCGTAAAATCGAGTCCGGTCTCGCCCGGCTCCAGGAACATCGGCCCGGTGATCGCGCCACAGATGATGAACTGCCCGGCGCGCAGGCCGTCGCCCATTGCGGCGGTGACGTCGGCGACGTGACGCACGGTGTCGAGAATCGTGCCGGTGCCAACTTCAAGGTCGGCCGGCACGGCGGCGTCCTTGCCGTTGCGGATCAGCTTGCCGGTGAGCCCTTCGAGCTTCGCGCCGGCGCGAGCGCTATCCTTTGGCCCGAGGATGACATGGCGCTGCCAGATGTCGCGCGCGAGCGCTTCCTCCACGTCGTCGCCGGCGCTGTCCAGGTCGGCGAGTTCGATGGCGGGGCCGAGCGCGCCGATCGCCGCGCGCACGGTGGCGTCGTCCGCGTTGGCGGGAAGGTCGCGCGCGATGTAGGCGGCGATCTCGATCTCGCCGACCGGCTTGGCCCAGCCCTTCAGCGAAACCGTCGCGCCGGATTTCAGCTCCGCGCGGTCGAGCAGGAAGCCGACCACGGGCTTGGTGATCTTGCAGCGCTCCATCGCGGCCGGCGCGCCGAGGCCGACCTTCCAGCCGATCTGCTTGGCGCCGGCGTCGAGCTTCTGCTTGCGCAACGCGAACTGCTTGCGCATGCCGGTGGCGATGCGCGGATCGTTGAGGGTCGCGCTCACTTGTGTCCGCCTTCCGGAACCTCGTAGCCGGAATCGGAGATCGAGCCCGCGCCCATCCAGCCCCACACCAGCACCACGTCTTCCTGCGACGTGTTGTTGAAGCCGTGCCAGACGCCGCGCGGCGAAAAGACAACGTCGCCTTCACCCGACGGCTCGAGGCCCTTGTCGGTGATGATGTGGCCCTTGCCCTTCAGCACGATGAAGAATTCGTCGCAGTTGCGGTGCAGATGCGCCTCATGGCTTGCGCCGGGCTTGAGCACCGTCCAGCCGACGACGTTATCGGTGCCTGCCGATTTCTTGTCGATCAGGAACTGCACCTGCATGTCGATCCAGCCGTCCTCGCGCTTGAGGCCGTCGACCTTCGGCACGTCCTTGATGTTGGTGCGGTACATCTTCGCGCCGAGTTGCGCCGACGTGATGCCGGTCGCGGCCTTCACGGCCTTGGCCAGCGCGAACCGATCTTTTCGCCTCTGTGTCGATTGTCATCGATTGTCCTCCGAGCTTGCGGTAGACCTGATGCGCGACGACAAAGTCGTTGGCGTCGATGCCGAGTCCCCGGCAGGCGTTCATCATTTCGTTGGCGGCGGCGGCGAGCGGCACCGGGCTGCCGAGCTTGCGGCCGAGATTGAGCGCCAGGACCATGTCCTTCTGCTGCAACGTCACGTCGGCGAGCGGCACTTCCGGCATCTTGCCTTCGAGGATGAACGGCCCGCGATAGCCGAGCACGGGAGACGCCGCGACGCTCTTCAGGATGGCGTCGACCGCGGCCTCGCGCGACACGCCGCCTTTTTCCGCGAGCGCCACCGCTTCGCCGAAGCAGATCACCTCGACCATCAGCAGCAGGTTGACCGCGATCTTCATCTGGCAGGCGAGGCCGTTGCCGCCGATCCGCGTCACCTTGGGTCCGATCGCGAGCAGCACCGGCTTGGCGCGCTCGAACGCGGCTTCGTCGCCGCCGATCATCACCGAGGCGTTGCCGGCCTTCACCGTGACGGGGCTGCCCGACAGCGGGCCGTCCAGCATGACCAGTCCGGCCTTGGCGAACTGCGCGGCAACCTCGCGGCTGACGTCCGGCTCGATGGTGCTCATGTCGATGTAGATGCCGCCCTTCTTCAGGCCGGAGATGATGCCGTCGGGGCCGAGCGCCACCGCCTTCACCGCGGGCGAGTCGGTGACGATCGAAAACACGATCTCCGAGGCCTGCGCGACCTCGCGCGGCGTCGCGGCGAACGCCATGCCTTGCGCGATCAGCGGCTCGGCCTTGGCGCGCGTGCGATTCCAGCCGGTGACTTTATGTCCGGCCGCCATCAGGCGAGGCACGATCAACTCGCCCATGGCGCCGAGACCGACAAATCCGAGATTCACGTCAAGCGCCTCCACCGGCAGTCGTCATGGCCGGGCTTGTCCCGGCCATCCACGCCTTTCTTGATCGATGTCGTAGCTAAGCAAGACGTGGATGCCCGGCACAAGGCCGGGCATGACGTGGATGGACGTGGTGCTCGAAGGCGGTCGGGCCGCGCCCAACGCGACTACGGCAGCTTGTCGAAGCCCTCGCCGAAGCCCTTCAGGCTCATCGGGAAGCCGATGCCTTCTTCGGGCGTCTGGAAGATGATGTAGGTCGCGGTCTGGCCGGTCCGCAGCTTGCCGATCAGCGTGTCGTCCATGATGACCTCGGCGACGCAGCCGTTGGGCACGCAGCGCACGAAGCCGGCCCGGCCCACCTCGGCGTTGTCGATCTTGAGGCCGAGGCCGGAGGGCAGCAGCACGCCGGGCGGCGCGATCACCCGCATCAGGCGGGTCTTGCGGTCGGCGGTCTTCAGCACGATCACGGTGAGGCCGATATTGGGCCGGTCCTCGGCGGTGACGCTCTGGATCAGCGCGCACTGCTCGCCCTGGGCGCCGGGCGGCGTGTCGCAGCGGATCTGCCAGTCGTTGTGGACGGAGCGCACCGCGCCCTGGGCGGCGGCTTGCCCCGTCGGTCCCAACAGCGCAGCGGCGCAGAAGCACGGAACGGCCCAGGCGGCCCAGCGCGCCAGCCGGTGTCGGACGAATCGTGCCATCTGCGGTCCCCTCACGTGTCGGTTTTGCGACGGCGACGCCCCACAGCCGCGCAGTCCGAATTCCGCGGTCAATTCATGTCCGTACATGGCGATTCCGCCATGTCAAGGACGCCACATTTTCCGGCGCCCCCGGCCGGAAACCCGATTTGCCGGTATAAACAGATTGTCGCATCGGACAACCGCCCAGGCACATTGCGAGTGCGCCGGAATTATGGTTTGAGAAGCCTCGGGAAACCCCCTCCCGCCGCACCGCCTGCCGAGGAGCGCGGCCCCCGACGGGCGCCTTACCGGAAGCGGAATAGACCTGAATCAACGATGGCCGGTGCGGCTCGGACTGATTTCGCCGAAGGAGCGAAGACGACGATGCGGATGCTTAAGCGGTTGGCGGCCGTGTCGGCTGCGATGATGCTGGTTGTTGCGGCTGGCGGCGCGGCTTGGGCCGCGATGGGGCAGCCTTCGCCCTGGCAACTCGGCTTGCAGCCAGTCCGTGACGCCGGTGATGGACAGACATCATCTGGTTCCACGACTTCCTGCTCTACCTCATCACCGCGATCACGTTGTTCGTGCTGGTCCTGCTGCTGATCGTGATCTTCCGCTTCAACTGCGAAGGCCAATCCGGTCCCGACCAAGACCACCCACAACACGCTGCTCGAGGTGGCCTGGACGCTGATCCCGGTGGTGATCCTCACCGCGATCGCGGTGCCGTCGTTCAAGCTGCTGTTCCTGCAGACGACCATCCCGCCGGCCGACGTCACGGTGAAGGCGGTCGGCAAGCAGTGGTACTGGACCTACGGCTACCCGGACAGCAAGTTCGAGTTCAACTCGCTGCTGGCCTGCGATCAGCAGCGCGTGAAGTGCGAACAGCCGCGCCTGCTCGCGGTCGACAACGACATGGTGGTGCCGGTCAACAAGGTGGTGCGGGTCCAGGTGATCGGCGCCGAAGTGATCCACGCCTTCGCCGTGCCCGCGTTCGGCATCAAGATCGACGCCGTGCCCGGCCGGCTCAACGAGACCTGGTTCAAGGCGACCCGCGAGGGCACCTATTACGGCCAGTGCTCCGAGCTCTGCGGCAAGGACCACGCCTACATGCCGATCGCGGTGCGCGTGGTGAGCGACAAGGACTACGCCACCTGGCTCGAGCAGGCGAAGAAGAAATACGCCGGCACCGGCGGCGACGAGACGATCAAGGTCGCCGCGACGGCGGAATGAAACAACAAAGTCAGCGGGCGACAGCGGCAAAGTTGAAGGGTTAGACGATGGCAACGGCTCACGGCGCACACGGCGACCACGCACACCATGACGATCACGCGCACCACAACCCCACGGGTTGGCGCCGCTTCGTCTATTCGACCAACCACAAGGACATCGGCACGATGTACCTGGTGTTCGCCATGGTCGGCGGCGTGATCGGCGCGTTCATGTCGGTCGCGATGCGGATGGAGCTGCAGATCTCCGGGCTTGCAGATTTTCCACGACGCCCATCAGTTCAACGTGTTCACCACCGCGCACGGCCTGATCATGATCTTCTTCATGGTGATGCCGGCGCTGATCGGCGGCTTCGGCAACTGGATCGTGCCGCTGATGATCGGGGCGCCCGACATGGCGTTCCCGCGCATGAACAACATCTCGTTCTGGCTGCTGCCGGCGGCGTTCATCCTGCTGCTGACGTCGGCCTTCGTGGAAGGCGAGCCCGGCGCGCCGGGCGTCGGCGCGGGCTGGACGATCTACGCGCCGCTGTCGACCACCGGCCATCCGGGCCCGGCGGTCGATTTCGCGATTCTGTCGCTGCACATCGCGGGCGCGTCGTCGATCCTCGGCGCCATCAACTTCATCACCACGATCCTGAACATGCGCGCACCGGGCATGACGCTGCACAAGATGCCGCTGTTCGTCTGGTCGCAGCTCGTCACGGTCGTGCTGCTGCTGCTGTCGCTGCCGGTGCTCGCCGGCGCGATCACGATGCTGCTCACCGACCGCAACTTCGGCACCACCTTCTTCACGGCCGACGGCGGCGGCGATCCGATCCTGTTCCAGCACCTGTTCTGGTTCTTCGGTCACCCCGAAGTGTACATCCTGATCCTGCCGGGCTTCGGCATCGTCAGCCAGATCGTGGCGACGTTCTCGAAGAAGCCGGTGTTCGGCTATCTCGGCATGGCCTACGCCATGGTCGCGATCGGCGGCATCGGCTTCGTGGTGTGGGCGCACCACATGTACACGGTCGGCATGTCGACCGGCGCGCAGGCCTACTTCATCGCCGCCACCATGGTGATCGCGGTGCCGACCGGCGTGAAGATCTTCTCGTGGATCGCCACGATGTGGGGCGGCTCGATCGAGTTCAAGACGCCGATGCTGTTCTCGGTCGGCCTGATCTTCCTGTTCACGGTCGGCGGCGTCACCGGTGTCGTGCTGGCCAACGCCGGCGTCGACCGGGTGATGCAGGACACCTACTACGTCGTCGCGCACTTCCACTACGTGCTGTCGCTCGGCGCGGTGTTCGCGGTGTTCGCCGGCTGGTACTACTGGTTCCCGAAGATCACCGGCTACATGTACTCCGAGTTCTGGGGCAAGACGCACTTCTGGCTGACCTTCATCGGCGTCAACATCGTGTTCTTCCCGCAGCACTTCCTCGGCCTTGCCGGCATGCCGCGCCGCGTCGCCGACTATCCGGATGCGTTCGCGGGCTGGAACTACGTGTCGTCGGTCGGCGCGTACGTCTCCACGCTCGGCCTGGTCACGTTCTTCATCGGCCTGGCCTACGCGTTCATCCGCAAGGAAAAGGCTGCCGACAATCCGTGGGGTCCGGGCGCAACCACGCTCGAATGGACGCTGCCGTCGCCGCCGCCGTTCCATCAATTCAACGTGCTGCCGCGGGTTCAGTAATGTCGCTGATGAGCGAAGGCGCCGATCTCGCCCGTCCGTTGGGGCGTGAGATTGCTTACGCCGAGCCAAGCATGGCCGGCGTCGGCGACTTCGTGGCGTTGATGAAGCCGCGGGTGATGTCGCTGGTCGTCTTCACTGCGCTCACCGGCATGCTGGTGGCGCCGGGTCATCTGCATCCGGTGCTCGGTTTCACCGCGCTGCTCTGCATCGCCGTCGGCGCCGGCGCCGCCGGCGCGCTCAACATGTGGTACGACGCCGACATCGACGCTGTGATGACGCGCACCGTCGACCGTCCGATCCCGGCAGGCCGCGTGCAGCCGGGCGAGGCGCTGGCCTTCGGCGTCACGCTGGCCGTCGGGTCGGTGGTGATGCTCGGCCTGATGATCAATGTGCTGTCGGCCGCGCTGCTCGCCTTCACCATCCTGTTCTACGTCGTGGTCTACACGATGTGGCTCAAGCGCTGGACGCCGCAGAACATCGTGATCGGCGGCGCGGCGGGCGCGTTCCCTCCGATGATCGGATGGGCGGCTGCGACCGGCGGGATCGGCATCGAGTCGGTGCTGCTCGTGCTCATCATCTTCTTCTGGACGCCGCCGCACTTCTGGGCGCTGTCGCTGCTGCGGGCCGACGAATACGCCCGCGCCGGCGTGCCGATGCTGCCGGTCGTGTCGGGTGCGCAGGAAACGCGCCGGCAGATCCTGATCTACTCGCTGGTGCTGGCGCCGATCGGCGCTTCGCCCTGGCTGTTCGGCTATGCCGGTATCGCCTATGGCATCGTTGCGATGCTCGGCGGCGCGGCGATGGTCGGCCTGTCCTGGCAACTCTGGCGCGCGCCGAGCGACCTCATCGCGAAGCGGCTGTTCGCCTTCTCGATCGTCTACCTGTTCGTGCTGTTCGC
The DNA here is from genome assembly GCA_963838595.1 of uncultured Alphaproteobacteria bacterium. Lineage (GTDB taxonomy): Bacteria > Pseudomonadota > Alphaproteobacteria > Rhizobiales > Xanthobacteraceae > Z2-YC6860. The sequence continues at coordinate 104,889 of CAWIRP010000027.1, read as the reverse complement.
CGCGCTGCTGGCGGAGTGGGGATTGGGCGGCCCGATCGGCCGTGCGTTCGCATGAGGTTGACGATGGCCGATAAACCCGAGACCGGCATCGTACTGACGGAAGAGCAGAAGCGCCGGCGGCGCGGCCGCTCGATCGCGCTCGCGCTCGTGCTCGGCGCCTTGGTTCTGCTGATCTACGTCGTCACCGTGGTCAAGCTCGGCCCCGGCGTGCTGAGGCGTCCGCTATGAGCGACAAGGCCGCACCGCAGAGCCGCCGCCGCGACCTCATGGTCGCCGGCAGCGCCGGCGTGTTCGCGGCCTTCATGGTCGGCATGGCCTACGCCGCCGTGCCGCTCTACGACTGGTTCTGCCGCGCCACCGGATTTGGCGGCACCACGCAGGTTTCGACCGCAGCGCCCGGGCAAGTGCTCGATCGCAAGGTCACGGTCCGCTTCGACGCCAACATCGGAGCGGGACTGCCGTGGCGCTTCGAGCCGGAGCAGACCTCGATCGAGGCCCGGCTCGGCGAAGTCATCACCATGAATTATCGCGCCATCAATCTCACCGCGCGCGAGACCCACGGCATCGCGGGCTACAACGTGACGCCGCTCAGCATGGGAATCTTCTTCCAGAAGATCAATTGCTTCTGCTTCACCGACCAGACCTTGAAGCCGGGCGAGAAGCGCGACATGGCTGTCGTGTTCTACATCGATCCGAAGATGGCGCAGGACGCCGACGGCAAGGATGTCGATACCATCACGCTGTCCTACACCTTCCATCCGCAGCGCGACGCGCAGCGGCCGGTGGCGGACAGCGCGTCCGTCAACCGGGCGGGACGAATATGAGCATGACCCCGAAAAGTGGAATCCGGGTTTCGGATAAGGTCTTGCTCAAACGAAGAAAGTTTAGGAGACGGGCAATGGCCGACGCGCACGCCAAACCACAACACGACTACCACCTCGTCAATCCGAGTCCCTGGCCGATCATCGGCTCGATCTCGGCCTTCATCATGGCGGTCGGTCTGATTGGCTGGATGCACAAGATGTACGCCGTGGCGCCGCTGGTGTTCGGCGCCGGCGTGATCGGCGTGCTCTACACCATGGCGAGCTGGTGGCGCGACGTGATCAAGGAGGCGGAGCACCAGGGCGATCACACCCGGGTGGTGCAGATTTCCCACCGCTACGGCATGATCCTGTTCATCGCCTCGGAAGTGATGTTCTTCGTCGCCTGGTTCTGGGCCTATTTCAACACCGCGCTGTTTCCGGCCGACGTCCATCAGTTCCTGCGCGGCGATCTGCTCGGTCACGTCTGGCCGCCGGCGCCGAGCCCCGATGGCGTGAAGTTCCGCGGCACCTTCGATCCGTGGCACCTGCCGCTGCTCAACACGCTGATCCTGCTGACCTCAGGCACCACCGTGACGTGGGCGCACCACGCGCTGCTGCACGGCGATCGCAAGGGCCTGAAGCAGGGACTTTGGCTCACCGTCGTGCTCGGCGCGCTGTTCACCTGCGTGCAGGCGTTCGAATACGCGCACGCCGCCTTCACCTACTCGGGCCACATCTACGGCGCGACCTTCTTCATGGCGACCGGCTTCCACGGCGCGCACGTGCTGATCGGCACGATCTTCCTGATCGTCTGCCTGATGCGCGCCTACGCCGGGCACTTCACGCCGACCCATCACCTCGGCTTCGAGTTCGCCGCCTGGTACTGGCACTTCGTCGACGTGGTGTGGCTGTTCCTGTTCGCCGCGATCTATGTCTGGGGCGCGGGCACGCCGCTCGCGCATTGACCTGAAGCAAGGTTCGGCGAAGGGGCGGCGCAAGCTGCCCCCTTTTGCGTTAGAGGGAACGTATGACCGACGTCACGCTGTCGCCGTTCCAAACCGGGATCGCCTGCCGCTGTCCGCGCTGCGGCAAGGGCAAGCTGCTGCAGGGGTTCCTCGACGTCCGGCCGCGCTGCGAAGCGTGCGGCCTCGACTACAGCTTCGCGGATGCCGGCGACGGGCCTGCGGTGTTCATCATCCTGATCGCGGGCTTCATCGTGGTCGGCAGTGCGCTGGTCGTCGAGACGCTGTACCAGCCGCCGCTGTGGCTGCATGCGGTGCTGTGGCTGCCGCTCATTCTCGCGACCACGCTGCTGCCGCTGCGGCCGCTCAAGGGATTGATGATCGCGCTGCAGTACCACAACAAGGCCGCCGAGGGCCGTGTCGACCGGGGCGATCAATGAATGCAGCGCGCGGCCTGATGATCCCGGCCGCCGCTACGTTGTGCGGGCTCGCCGTGTTGCTCGGGCTCGGCACCTGGCAGGTCGAGCGCAAGGCCTGGAAGGAAGGACTGATCGCGACGCTGAACGAGCGCGCGGCGGCAGCGCCCGTCGCATTGCCCGCGCCGGACCAATGGAGCGCCCTCGACCGCCGAAAATTCGGAGTTCCTGCGGGTGCGGCTGCGCGCCGATTTCCGTCGCCGACGACGCGCTGGTCTACACCAGCGGCTCGGCGCTGCGCGATGACGTGAAGGCGCCCGGGTATTTCGTGTTCGCAGCGGGACGTCTGCCCGGCGGGCAGCACGTCGTGGTCAATCGCGGCTACGTGAAAGAGCGCGGCTATCCCGCGCAAACCGGGCCGGCGGAAATCGTCGGCTATCTGCGCTGGCCGGAAGGCTCGTCCCCGTTCGTGACCGACCGCGATGACAAGGCCGACGTCTGGTATCTGCGCGACCACCGCGACATGGCGCGGGTGCGCGGCTGGGACAACGTCGCGCCGTTCTATGTGGAGCAGGAGGCGCCGGTTCCGCCCGGCGGCGTGCCGCACCCGGCCAGCCTGCGGCCCAATCTGCCGAACCACCACCTGCAATATGCGCTCACCTGGTACGGCCTTGCGCTCGTTCTGGTCGGTGTTTTTGTGGCTTTCGCGATCGACCGGCGGCGCAAGGCAGCATCGTAAAGCGGTTCTGCCATCTGACGATTTCTCTCCTGAAGTCAGTTACTTAGGCTGTTTTTCGCGGCGGCACCGCATTCCTTGTGAAAGCCCGGCCTTGCCTCTAGTGTCCGGCCAAAGCGCCAGGAACCATCCGTGCAGTACGTTTCCACCCGCGGCGAAGCCCCGCCGCTCGGCTTCGTTGACGTTACGCTCGCGGGTCTCGCCCGCGACGGCGGGCTTTATGTGCCGGAAAGCTGGCCGAAGCTTTCGCCGCAGCAGATCGCGGGCTTTGCCGGGCGCCCCTACGCCGAGGTCGCGGTCGAGGTGATCCGGCCGTTCGTCGGCAACACCATCTCCGAAGCGGATCTGTCGCGCATGGCGCGCGAGGCCTACGGCACGTTCCGCCATCCCGCGGTGGTGCCGCTCAGCCAGCTCGGCCCCGGCAGTTTCCTGCTGGAGCTGTTTCACGGCCCGACGCTGGCGTTCAAGGACGTCGCCATGCAGTTGCTGGCGCGGCTGATGGATCACGCGCTCACCGCGCGCGGCGAGCGCACCACCATCGTGGTCGCGACCTCGGGCGACACCGGCGGCGCCGCGGTCGAGGCGTTCCGCGGCCGCTCGCGCGCCGACCTGTTCGTGCTGTTTCCGAACGGCCGCGTTTCCGACGTGCAGCGGCGGATGATGACCACCGCCGCGGACGACAACGTCCACGCGCTGGCGATCGATGGCACCTTCGACGACTGCCAGGCGATCGTGAAGGGCCTGTTCAACCATCACGACTTCCGCGATCGCGTGCGGCTGTCCGGCGTCAACTCGATCAACTGGGCGCGCATCGTCGCGCAGACGGTCTATTACTTCACCGCCGCGGCGGCGCTCGGCGCGCCGCACCGCAAGGTCGCCTTCACGGTGCCGACCGGCAACTTCGGCGACATCTTCGCGGGCTATGTGGCGGAGCGCATGGGCCTGCCGGTCGACCGGCTGGTGATCGCGACCAACGTCAACGACATCCTGGCGCGCACGCTGACGACCGGCACCTACGAGCCGCGCGAGGTGGTCGCGACCTCGTCGCCGTCGATGGACATTCAGATCTCGTCGAACTTCGAGCGGCTGCTGTTCGAGGCCTATGGCCGCGACGGCAAGGCGGTCCGCGCGCTGATGGCGTCGCTCGCGCAGTCGCGCAACTTCACGGTTTCGTCCGGCGCGCTGGCCGCGATCCGCGCCCTGTTCAGCGCCAACCGGGCCGACGAGGGCGAGGTTTCCGCGTGTATCCGCACCGCGCTGCGCGAAACCGGACGCTTCATCGATCCGCACACCGCGGTCGGTATTGCGGTCGCGGAGAAGGAAACGCGCGATCCGTCGATTCCGATCGTGGTGCTGAGCACCGCGCATGCGGCCAAGTTCCCCGATGCGGTCGAGGCGGCCTGCGGCGTCCGCCCGGCGTTGCCGGATTGGCTGGGCGACCTAGATAAGCGCCCTGAGCGCGTCACCGCCATGGCGGCGGACCAGGGCGCGGTTGAACGATTCGTCCTGGCGGCAAGCCGTGCCGCACGCGAAGGAGCTGCGGCATGAGCGTCGAAGTGACCAAACTCCCGTCGGGCCTGACTGTGGTCACCGACAGCATGCCGCATCTGCAGACGGCGACGCTCGGCGTCTGGATCGGCGCCGGCAGCCGCGACGAACAGCCGAGCGAGCACGGCATTTCGCACCTGCTCGAGCACATGGCGTTCAAGGGCACCAAAAAGCGCACCGCGCGCCAGATCGCCGAGACCATCGAGGCGGTGGGCGGCGACATCAACGCAGCGACCAGCTCCGAAACCACGGCCTATTTCGCCGGCGTTCTGAAAACCGACATTCCGCTGGCGCTCGACGTGCTGTCCGACATCCTTTCGAACCCGACGTTCGACGCCAATGAGCTCAAGCGCGAACAGAACGTCATCGTGCAGGAGATCGGCGCGACCGAGGATGCGCCGGACGACCTCGTGTTCGACTATCTGCAGGCGACCGCATTTCCGAGCCAGCCGATGGGGCGTTCGATCCTGGGCACCCCGGCGACGGTCTGCTCGTTCAAGGGCGATAACCTGCGCGCCTATCTCGCGCGCAACTATCGCGGGCCCAGCATGGTCGTTTCGGCGACCGGCGCGGTCGATCATTCGATCGTGGTCGAGGAGGTCGGGCGGCTGTTCGGTCAGTTCAACGGGCCGGCCAAGGCGCCGCCGCAGTCCGCCAAGTTCGGCGGCGGCTCGAAACTCGAGGCGCGCGACCTGGAGCAGGTCCACATCGCCTTCGCGCTCGAAGGCGTGCCGCAACGCGATGCCAACCTCTACAGCCTGCAGGTCTTCACCAGCGTGCTGGGCGGCGGAATGTCGTCGCGCCTGTTCCAGGAAGTCCGCGAGAAGCGCGGGCTGTGCTACTCGATCTCGGCGTTCCACATGCCCTATTCGGACACCGGGATGTTCGGCATCTATGCCGGCACCGACGCCGGCGACGTCAACGAGCTGATGCGCGTGGCGATCGAGGAGACGGCGCGCGCCGCCGACGGCATCACCGAGGCCGAAGTGGACAAGGCCAAGGCGCAGATGAAGGTGGGCCTGCTGATGGCGCTGGAAAGCTCCGGCGCGCGCGCCCGCCAGCTCGCCAACCAGATCCTGGTCTATGGCCGGCCGATCCCGCTCGCCGAGATCGTTGCGAAGATCGAGAACGTCACGGTCGAAAGCACGCGCGCCGCGGGCCGTGCGCTGATCGAGCGCAGCCGTCCGGCGGTGGCGGCGCTCGGGCCCGGCAATGGGCTCGAGGGCGCAGCGACAATCATCGATACTTTGGCGCTCCGCGCGGCGTAAACTGCCCGCATGGCGCTGTTCCGCACCATCAGTTCGCCCGAGCCGCTGCCGCCGATCGCCGGCGACGGCATCGTGCTGCGGACGCCGCAGATGGCGGATCATGCCGAGTGGGCGGCGGTGCGCGAGGCGAGCCGCGCGTTCCTCACGCCGTGGGAGCCGATCTGGCCGGCGGACGATCTGACGCGTCCGGCGTTCCGCCAGCGCATCCGGCGCTACGCCGAGGATCTGCGCAACGACCAGGCCTATCCATTCTTCCTGTTTCGCAAGGACGACAACGCGCTGATCGGCGGCCTGGCGCTCGCCAACGTGCGGCGCGGCGTCGCGCAGGCGGCGAGCCTCGGCTACTGGGTCGGCGCGGCGTATGTGCGGCAGGGCTACATGACGGCGGCGGTGAAGGCGCTCGTGCCGGTCGCGTTCGACCTGCTGCGGCTGCACCGCGTCGAAGCGGCGTGCATTCCGAGCAATATCGCTTCGATGCGCTTGCTGGAGAAAGCCGGCTTCCGCCGCGAGGGCTACGCGCGGTCTTACCTCTGCATCAACGGAATATGGCAGGACCACCTGCTGTACGCGCGGGTGCGTACCGATCCCGCGCCGTAGCGTGCGTCAGATCCCGCCTTGGGGCTGCCACGGTCATCCTGCTATAGAAACAGGCCATTTACCGGCCATTAGCCATTGCGGACCTAATCGTTGAGCATGGGTGGAGTGCGAATGCGTCGAACTGGGACGGGGCGTCTGTTTGCCGTGGGGGCGGCCCTCGTTGCTTGGCGCCGCGCTTCCGGGCTGCTCGTCGTCCGTGCTCAGCACGCCGGCCGTCTAGCTTCTCGATCCTTCTTCGCGTCCGGCGACGACCGCGGCGACCGGCACCACCTCCGGCCGGCACGACGCCGGACTTCGAGTGCCCCAGCGTCAGCATTCGCGCCGGCACGTCGACGCTGTCAATCTCGGCCAATCCGGCGGAAGATTCCGCCATGAACCTGCGCTATCAGGCCGGCCTCGGCCAGACCGCGCGCGAGTGCAAGCTCAACGGCCAGACCCTGACGATGCGGGTCGGCATCCAGGGCCGGATCATCCTGGGTCCGGCCGGCGGCGCGGGACAGATCGACCTGCCGATCCGCCTCGCGGTGGTGCACGAAGGGCCGGAGCCGAAAACGATCACCACCAAGCTCAACCGGGTGCCGGTCACGATCCCGGAGGGCGACAGCAACGTCGCAGTTCACGCACCATCGAGGAAGACCTGACCTTCCAGATGCCGCGCAACGCCGGCCTGATCGACGAGTATATCGTCTATATCGGGTTCGATGCGCAGGCTCTGCGCGAGCAGCCGCGCAAGCGGCCGGAGCGCGCGCCGCCGAAGCGGCGGCCGCCGGCCTGACTTTTCCGGTCGAGAAGTTACCAGCCGCGCAACGCGACGACGGTGCTCTTGAGCGCGCGCATGTCCGCGATCACCACGCGCGCGCCCGCGCTGGTCAGATAGGCGCCGAGATTGGGCCCGGTATGGCTGCCGCCGATGAAGCCGATCGATTTCATGCCGGCCGCGGTCGCGGCGGAGACGCCGGCCGGAGAATCCTCGACCACGATGCAGTCGGCGGGCTCCACGCCCATCTTGCGCGCGGCATGGAGGAACAGGTCCGGCGAGGGCTTGCCCTTCGCAACGTCGCTGGCCGAGAACACGTAGGGCTCGAAGAAACGGTAGAGTCCGGTGCTCTCCAGGCTCATCCGCACCCGGGTGTGCGGCGACGAGGAGCACACGCATTTCGGTCCGCGCAGCCAGGTCAGGGCGTATTCCATATGCGGCGTGGCGCGCACCTCGGCGCGCAGCCGCCGCATCGTGGCGTCGGACAGATGATCGTAGAAATCGGCAGGCAGCTTGCGCTTGGTCGCGACCTCGACGTCGGCGATCATGTCGGTCGGACGCCGGCCGGCGAAAAAGCGCGAGACGATTTCCGGCGATACCTTGAAACCGGCGCGCGTCAACTCCTGCGACGCGACGGTCGCAGCGATAGCTTCGCTGTCCACCAGTACGCCGTTGCAATCGAAGATGAGCACGGAAGGCCCCCGATCCGGCCGCCGTATGGCGATCACGCCCCCGCGTGAAGTGATTCGCGTGGCAGGATTATGGATGGGGAATGCCGGATCACGAAGTCCGGCCGCTTGCGGTCAATGCGGTTTCGTCAATTCTGCACAGGCTTTTACAGGCGGCATCCGGATCTGAGCGCTGCGCTCAGCTGGATTCGCGCAAGCCGCCGTCAGATCCGACGGTAGCGGGTGAGAGTAGTATCGCGCGTACGCCTCTGGACGCGCGCATTTCCGCGTGGCCGGTGAATTGCGGACGAGTTGCTTCGCGAGGCGGCAATGGACCGTCAGTTCAGCTTCGCCTTCACGTCCTCGATGCCGCGGGCGATCAGGTCTCGGCGACCTTGCCCTTCGCGGTGACGGTGAGGATCTTCTCGGCGGCGGCGACCGCGGCATCGGCGGCGGCGGCACGCACGTCGGCCAGCGCCTGCGCCTCGGCCTGGCCGATCTTGGTTTCGGCCATCTTGGTGCGGCGGGCGACGAAATCCTCAACCTTGGCCTTGGCCTCGCCGGCGACGCGCTCGGCTTCGGCCTTGGCTTCGGCGACGATCGCCTGGGCCTCGCGTTCGGCCTCGCCCTGCTTGCGCTTGTATTCGGCGAGCAGCTTGCCGGCCTCGTCGCGCAGCGGCGCGGCCTCGTCGAGGTCGGCCTTGATCTTGGCGGTGCGGGAGTCGAGCGCGTCGATGATCTTCTTGTGCGCGCCGACGTAGAACAGGATCAGCACGAACAGCAGGAAGGCGACGGCGACCCAGAATTCGGCTTCGAACACAGATCGCGTCGGCCTCCTTAACCGCTTCAGCACGTCGGCGACCGCGCCTCTGCGACCGTCTGCGCGCTGGGCGCGGTGCCGATCAGCCGCTCGACGATGGCGATCGCCGTGTCGATCGCGACCGCCTCGATGTTGGCCATCGCGGACGTCTTGGTCGCGGCGATGGTCTTCTCGGCGTCGGCGAGCTTGGTGTTGAGCTTGCCCTCGAGCACCTTGCGGGTCTGCTCGGCCTCGGCGTGGAGCTTGTCGCGGGTCTCGTTCGCCAGCGCCTGCGCCCGGCCGCGTGCGTCGGCCAGCGCCTTCTCGTAGGCGGCGAGCGCCGCGTCCGACTGCTCCTTCAGCGCGTTGGCCTCGGCGATGATCGTCGGCGATGCGCTTGCCGCGCGCCGCAATCGTGCCGCCGATCTGCGGGATCGCGAGCTTGGCGATGATGAGATAGAGCGCGACAAAGGCAATCACGAACCAGAAGGCCTGGGACGCGAAATACTCCTTGTTGAACGGCGGGAAGGGCGGCTTGGCGCCGCCCGGTGCCGTCGTATGCGCGCTCGTCGCCATCGCTCAGTGCCGTCTTGAACGCTTAGAGCGCGAACAGCAGCAGCAGCGCGATCAGCAGCGAGAAGATGCCGAGCGCTTCGGTCACGGCGAACCCGAAGATCAGGTTGCCGAACTGGCCCTGCGCGGCCGACGGATTGCGCAGCGCGGCGGCAAGGTAGTTGCCGAAGATGATGCCGACGCCGACGCCGGCGCCACCCATGCCGATGCAGGCGATGCCGGCACCGATGTACTTTGCTGCAACTGGATCCATGATGAACTCCTTGTTCGAGAGGTGGAAAGGCGAGGGCGTCAGTGGCCCGGGTGAATGGCGTCGTTGAGATAGATGCAGGTGAGGATCGCGAACACGTAGGCCTGCAGGAACGCGACCAGCACCTCGAGCGCGGTGATCGCGACCACCAGGCCGAGCGGCAGCACCGCGCCGAGCCAGCCGGCGATGCCGAAGCCGCCCATCATGGTGATGAAGCCGGCCAGCACCTTCAGCGTGATGTGGCCCGCCAGCATGTTGGCGAACAGACGCACGCTGTGCGAGATCGGGCGCGACAGGAACGACAGCACCTCGATGAACACGATCAGCGGCAGGATGTAGATCGGTATGCCGCTCGGCACGAACAGCCGGAAGAATTTCAGCCCGTTCTTGTAGAAGCCGTAGATGATGACGGTGAAGAACACCAGCAGCGCCATCGTGGCGGTGACGATGATGTGGCTGGTCACCGTGAACGTGTACGGAATGATGCCGATCATGTTCGCCACCAGGATGAACATGAACAGCGTGAACACGAGCGGGAAGAACTTCATGCCGGCGGTGCCGGCGGTGCTTTGTATGGTGTTGGCGACGAACTCGTAGGTGAGCTCCGCGACCGACTGCATGCGGCCCGGCACCAGCGCGCGCGCGCGAGCTGCCGCCGACCAGCAGCGCCGCGATGCCGACCACGGTGATCGCCATGAACAGCGCGGAATTGGTGATCGCGATCTCGTGCCCGCCGATGTGGGCGAGCGTCGCGAACTTGGTGATCTCGAATTGATGAATTGGATCGGCCATCGCCGGTCGTGTCCTGATCAGCCTATCGCCCCGAGCCCGGTCCGCTGGAAACCCCCGCCGCGCGTACCACGTTCAACACACCGGCGGCGAAGCCGAGCATAAGAAAAACAAACATCCCCCACGGCGAGGTCCCGAGCCACTTGTCCAGCGCCCAGCCGATGAAAGCACCGACCAGGACACCGGCCACCAGCTCAGTCGAGAGCCGGAAGCCCCGAGCCATCGCCGAAGCGTTTTGACCCGGGTCTTGAGACGGACCGGCTTCGACTTTGCGGTTCTCAGCCTGTTGGCCGAGCCGTTCGCCGAGATGCCGGAGCCTCGCGGAGAGAGCGGCTTCTTCGGCCAGCCGTTTGCTGTCTTTGCTGTCGTTGCGGGTGTCTTCGGCCATGCCAGAGGGCCTTGCTGTCGACACCGCGACGTTTGAGCGAATCCAGATATTCGACCGTCCTCAAAAACCGCGCGGACCATACTGACCGGGGGTATGCGAGTCAAGAATTTGCCCGGTTCTGGCAACAGCTCGAAAACCAAGCGCCATCAAGGCTTTCCGGGGAATTCGCAGGAGCTGTGGAGCGGCCTTTGCACGCGGTTCGCCGCGCTGCACCACGGTGTTAGATTGGGCGCCGCAGGGCCGTCGGCAGTGTGCTTCGCAGAGCTGCCGTAAACCTGTGGTGCGCTGGCGAGGTCGAGTCGCACGGAGACGATCATGACGCGCCTGACAATTGCCGTTCTGGCTGCCGTTTTCGTCCTGGCGGGTGCGGCGTCCGCGCAAGACGTGTCCCAGTCCGCGCCTCCCGGCGCCGACGACGGCCGCTACACCTTCCACCGGGTCGACGACAGCTTCGTCCGCCTCGATGGCCGCACCGGATACGTCTCGGTGTGCGGGCGCGAAAACACCGGCTGGGCCTGCCGGGCGGTTCCCGACGAGCGCACCGCGCTTGAGGAGACGATCGGCCGCCTGCAGGGCGACAACGCCGCGCTCAAGAAGGAACTGCTGGCGAAGGGGCTCGCGCTCCCAAGCGGCGTGAAATCCGATCCGCCTGCGGCGAAGGACGTCGACAAAGCCAAACCATCCGAAAGTCCGTCCGTGAAGGTGCCGAGCGACGCGGAGCTCGAACGGGTGATGGGCTTCATCGAGAAGGTCTGGCGGCGGCTCGTCGAGATGATGGTCGACCTGCAGCGCGACATGCAGCGCAAGGGCTGATGGAGCGCGCTGTGGCAGGCCGCCTGTCGGCGATCGAGCGCGTCTCGGCGGAACTGATCGCGACGGCGGAACTGGTCGTGCAAACGCAGGGCGAGGGCTTCACCGACATCACCCGCGAGGCCGCCGGCTTTGTCGAGCAGAGCGGCGGGCGCGATGGACTGCTGTTCGTCTACCTGCGCCACACCTCGGCGTCCCTGACCATCCAGGAGAACGCCGACCCGGACGTCCAGAGCGACCTGACCACGGCGCTGCGGATGCTTGCGCCCGCGGATGGGCCCTGGATCCATACGGTCGAGGGGCCCGACGACATGCCGGCCCACGTCAAAGGCATGCTGACCGGCGTCTCACTGCACATCCCGGTGCGGGCGGGCGTGCTGGCACTGGGCACCTGGCAGGGCCTCTACCTGGTCGAGCACCGCAGCAGGCCCCATCGGCGGGAGATCGTCCTGCAATTCGTCGGCAGCAAGCGTGCATAGGGCAGGTCAGATACGCTAAGCTTTGAGCGTCTAGGACGAGGAAACCTTGACCGAAACGCTTTATCGGCTGGTTATTGCCGACGATCATCCGCTGTTTCGCGGCGCGCTGCGCGAAGCGGTCTCCGGCCTGTTCACCAGTGCGGAGATCGCAGAAGCCGGCGCGTTCGACGAAGTGTCGAAGCTGCTCGACAAGGGCGGCGACGTCGACCTGATCCTGCTCGACCTGACCATGCCGGGCGTGCGGGGGTTCTCCGGGCTGATGTATCTGCGCGCGCAATACCCGAGCGTGCCGGTCGTGGTGGTGTCGGCGAACGACGATCCGGCGGTGATCCGGCGCTGCATGAGCTTCGGCGCATCGGGCTTCATCCCGAAGACGCTGGGCATCGAGCAGATGCGCAACGCCGTCATGCGGGTGCTCAAGGGCGGCGTGTGGACGCCGCCCGACGTCGATCTCGAAGCGGGTTCCGACGCCGAGGCGACCGAGCTGATGGCCCGGCTCGGCACGCTCACGCCGCAGCAGGTGCGGGTGCTGATGATGCTGTCCGAAGGCTTGCTCAACAAACAGATCGCCTACGAGCTCTCGGTCTCGGAGGCGACGGTGAAGGCGCACGTCTCCGCGATCCTGCAGAAGCTCGGCGTCGAAAGCCGCACGCAGGCCGTCATCGCGGCGGCGAAAATCGAAGTCGGTCAGTGGCCGCAGTCGGCCACGCAGGGAAGCTGAGCGCTACTTCTTCTTGCGCGGCGCTTCCGTCTTGGCGCTTGCGCTTGATGTCGGCGCCGTGCGCGCGCTTGTAGGACTGGATGTCCTTGAACTTTCCCTTCTTGTCGCGGACCGCGTAGAGCTTCGTGCCCTTGGAGCTGCGGTGCGTGGTGCGCCTTGCCTTGGCCATGAGGAATCCCCAGGTTGTTGAGCACTCAAGTCTAGATGCGCGGCGCTCGGCGCACAACAAGCGCCGGCTACTCCGCCGCGGCGACGCGCTGCACCCGCCATTGTGCCATCAGCGCGCGCAGCGCCGCCGGCTTGATCGGCTTGTTGAGCACCTGAACGTCTTGCGCCCGCGCTTCGTCGCGAACGTGTGGCGAGCGGTCGGCGGTGATCAGGATCGCCGGCAGGTCGGCGCCGAAGCGGCGGCGCAACTCGACGATGGCTTCGATGCCGTTGCCCTTGTCGAGGTGGTAGTCGATCAGCAGGCCGTTCAGGCGAGGTCTTCGATTCCGAAATCGCCGCGGTGGCGACCGCGAGGTCCGGCGCCTTGAGCACGCGGCAGCCCCAGCCGCCGAGCAGTGTCTCCATGCCGTCGAGGATTTTCGGCTCGTTGTCGATGCACAGCACGGTGGTGCCGACCAACTGGCTGCGGTCGACGCTGATCGCGCGCTGCTGCGGCTGGCTCGCCGGCGCTGCGCGCGGACAATCGGCACTTCGACCGAGAAGCGCGAGCCGCGGCCGGCCGCCGAGCGCACCTCGATCTTGTGGTTGAGCACGCGCGCGATGCGCTCGACGATGGAGAGGCCGAGGCCGAGCCCGCGCGCCACCTTGGCGCCTTCGTCGAGCCGGTGGAACTCGCGGAAAATCGCGCGCTTCTTGGATTGCGGGATGCCGAGGCCGGTGTCGTAGACCTCGATGCGCAGCTTGTTGCGCTGGCGCCGGCAGCCGATCAGCACGTGGCCCTTCGGTGTGTATTTGACGGCGTTCGAGACGTAGTTCTGCAGCAAACGCCGCAGCAGGCGGCGGTCCGAGCGCACGCTCAGCGAGCAGGGCGCGAAGGTGAGCTTGAGGCCCTTCTCGCGCGCCAGCGGCGTGAATTCGACCTCGAGCTGACGCAGCAGTTCGTCGATCCGGAAGGCTGACCGGCTCGGGCCGCATCGCGCCGGCGTCGAGCCGCGAAATCTCGAGCAGCGCCCCGAAGATCTCCTCGACCGCCTCCAGCGAGGCATCGACGTTGTCGATCAGGCGGCCGTCTTCGCCGCTGCCCTGGCGCTCGATCAGCGAGGTGACGTAGAGCCGCGCGGCATTGAGCGGCTGCAGGATGTCGTGGCTGGCGGCGGCGAGGAAGCGCGTCTTGGAGATATTGGCTTCCTCGGCGTCGGCCTTGGCGCGGGCGAGCTCGGCGTTGAGGCGGGTCAGCTCGGCGGTGCGGTCGCGCACCCGGCCTTCCAGCGTGGTGTTGGCGCGTTCGAGCTGTTCGGCTGCCACGACGCTCGGCGTGATGTCGGTGATCGTCGTCACCAATGCCGCCCTCGGGCATCCGGTTGGAGCGCACCTCGACCACCAGGCCGCGGTCGGCGAAACGCTCCAGCACGGGTTCGCTGCCTTCCGTGTAGCGTGTGATGCGGTCGTGCAACGAGTGCCTCGGATCGGGCCGGGCCCGAGCGCGCCCTGCTGGGCGTTGCTGCGCAGGATTTCGTCGAGGCCGACGCCGACGCGGGTGAGGTCGGCCGGCAGGTCGAGGATGTCGCCGAACTGCCGGTTCCAGCACACCAGCCGCAGGTCCTTGTCGAACACCGCGATGCCCTGGCGCACGTGGTCGAGCGCCTGCTGGAGGATTTCGCGGTTGTAGTGGATGGCGGCGCTGGCGTCGTCGAGCAGCTTGAGCGCCGCCTTGGTCGAGACCGTCCGCTTGCGCAGCAGCAGCGACAGCACGAGGCGCGACGAGGCCGCGCCGATCGCCGACGCGAGCAGGTGTTCGGCGTAGCGCATCAACTGGAAATCGGCCTCGTGCTGCGGATTGAGGCTGATGCGCCGCGCCGCGGCGAAGCTCTCGAACGACGAGCGGGTGCGCTCCTGGCCGAGATAGCGGGCGACCGCGGTGGTCAGTTCCTCGACCGTCACCGACGAGCGCCACAGCCGGAAGCTCGGCGTCGGCGCGAGATGGGACGGCACGAACACGTCGGCCTGCATCCGCTCGATCGAGGTCGGCTGGCGGCGCAGCGAGAAGCCGATGTAGGCGAGTACGTTGAGCGACAGGCTCCAGATCACGCCGTGGACCAGCGGGTGCATGTCGAGGCCGAGCAACGCCTGCGGCCGCAGCATGAGCAGGCCCCACGGTCCGTCGGTCAGGATATGGCGGCCGATGATGCCGATGTCGGCGACGGTGGGGAGCAGCAGCGTGTAGCCCCAGGCCAGGATGCCGACCGTCATGCCGGCGATCGCGCCGGGCGCGGTGGCACGGCGCCAGAGCAGGCCGCCGAAGAACGCCGGCGCGAGCTGCGCCACGGCGGCGAAGGCGAGGAGGCCGATCGCGGCAAGCTGCGCCTCGGCGGCCGAGCGGTAATAGAGGTAGGCCAGCAGCAGGATCACGACGATCGCGGTGCGGCGCACCTTGAGCAGCAGTCCGCCGACGTCGGCCCGGCTGGTCAGCATCGCCTCGCGGCGCTGCAGCACCCAAGGCATCACGATGTCGTTCGACACCATGATGGCGAGCGCGACCGTCTCCACGATCACCATCGCGGTCGCCGCCGACAAGCCGCCGATGAAGGCGAGCAGCGTGAACGTGTCGGACTTGGCGACCAGCGGCAGCGCCAGCACGAACATGTCGCTGTCGACCTTCCCCGCGGGGAACGTCAGCAGGCCGGCCATCGCGATCGGCAGCACGAACAGGTTGATCAGCACGAGATAGAGCGGGAACAGCCAGGACGCGCGCCTGATCTCGGCCTCGCTGTTGTTCTCCACCACGGTGACATGGAACTGCCGCGGCAGCAGCAGGATCGCGACGAACGACAGCAACGTCATCGCGGTGAGGGTGGCAAGTCGGCGGTTCGCGGGTCAGTATGGCCGCGGTATCGGGCCGCTCCATCGCCTGCGAGAACAGCGCGGTCGGCCCGTCGAACATCCAGAACGTCACGAAGATACCGACGGCCAGGAAGGCGACCAGCTTGACGATCAATTCCGCGGCGATCGCCAGCATCAGGCCGTCCTGATGCTCGGTGGCGTCGATGTGGCGGGTGCCGAACAGCACGGCGAAGGCGGCCATCGACAGCGCAACGAACAGCGCGATGTCGCCGAACACAGGCTGCGCGAGGCCGCCATCGGTTGCGGTGTGGGCGAGGATGGTGCTCGAGCGACGCCGACACCGCTTTGAGCTGAAGCGCGATATAGGGGATGGTGCCGAGGATGGCGATCAGCGCGACGGTCGCCGCGACCGCCTGACCCTTGCCATAGCGCGCGGCGATGAAGTCGGCGATGGACGTGATGTTCTGCGCCTTGGCGAGCCGCACGACGCGCAGGATGAGCGGCAGGCCGAGCCCGATCATCAGGATGGGGCCGACGTAGATCGTCAGGAAGTCGAAGCCGGTCCGGGAGGCGAGGCCGACCGAGCCGAAGAACGTCCAGGAGGTGCAGTAGATCGCGAGAGAAAGCGGGTAGATCAACAACCTCGCGCGGCCGAGGTGCCGTATTCTGTCGCCGTAGCTCGCCACGACGAACAGCAGCCCGATGTAACCGAGCGCCACCGCGACGACGACCCATCCCTGCAACATGTGGTCTCCCGCGCCACCCCACCCGCAGCGGAAGGATTGCAGGGGACCACGATCGGGCGATCTTGTCCACCTCAGCAAGCCATTGAAAAACAAGGAGATAGCGGGTGTATCCGGCCGCCCCGGCCGCGCTAAGATGACCGCTGCGCCAATCATGCGGAGGCATCCATGCTGAAGAAATTCCGGGACTTTGCGATGCGCGGCAACGTCGTCGATCTGGCGATCGGCGTCATCATCGGCGTCGCGTTCGGCAAGATCGTCGATTCGCTCGTTGGCGACATTTTCATGCCGGTGATCGGCTCCATCACCGGCGGTCTCGACTTTTCAAATTACTACACCGGGCTGTCGAAAACCGTCACCGCCGAAAACCTCGCCGATGCGAAAAAGCAGGGCGCCGTGCTCGCGTGGGGCAATTTCATCACCGTCACGATCAACTTCATCATCATCGCGGGAGTGCTCTTCCTGGTGGTGAATGCCATGCAGAAGCTCAAGCAGAAGGAAGAGGCGGCGCCTGCGCCGCTCACCAAGACGGAAAAATTGCTTGAAGAGATCCGCGACTTGTTGAAAAAATAAACCTTGAGGCTTTCGCCGCTGTGGGGTCGGCATGCAATCCGCCGGTTACGAGAGACTGAACTCCGCGCGAGTCCGAGGTGCTGGAGGAGATTGTCGGCGGCTCGTCGAACAAGAAGATCGGGCGCGACCTCAAGATCAGTCCGCGCACCATCGAGGTGCATCGCGCGCGGATCATGGCCAAGCTCGGGGCGAAGAACGCCGCCGACCTTGTGCGGATCGTGATGAGCCGGCAGCGGCGCTAAGTCAGGCGCCATTTGACGGCCTCGATGCGGCGCGGCATTGATCGCCCGATGGCGCTTTCCGCTGCCACACGGCGCACCGTGCTGCGCACCGCCGAAACGCTGCTGATCGCGGCGGCCGGCGGTGGTGTGTTCACGCTGGATCGGGTTTCCCGCGGGCCTCATCTCCGGCTCGCTGCTGTCGGTTGCCGCGGCGGCGCTGGCCGGGCGGCCGATGACGATCCCGGCGCCGCTGTCGCGCGCCATCTCCGTGCTGGTCGGCATTTCGCTCGGCGCGGTGGCGACGCCGGAAACCTTGAAGGGCCTTGCGGCTTTCCCCATCAGCATCGCGGTGCTGCTGGTCGCGACGGTGGTGATGACCGCGGCGACCACGGCCTACCTTCGGTTGGTGCACGGCTGGCCGTTGCAGTCGGCGCTGTTCGGGGCGAGCCCCGGCGCGCTGGCCCAGGTGATGATGCTGGCGGCCGAATACCGTGCGGACCTGCGTGCCATCGCGATCGTGCAGGTGATGCGCGTGGTGATCCTCACCATCGGCATTCCGGCGGGCCTCGCCTATTTCGGATTGACCGCGACCGGTGCGTTCCTGCCGAAATCGAGCGCCGGAATATCCTCGGTCTCGGAGCTCGCGATCCTGGTCGGGCTATCGACCGCGGCGGCGGTGGCGTTGCAGGCGGTCCGTTTCCCCGGCGGCCTGATGTTTGGCGCCATGTTGGCGTCCGCGATCCTTCACGGCACCGGCACTATCGAGGCGGTGCTGCCGTGGTGGGCGGCGGCGGCCGCGGTGATCGGGATCGGCGCGGTGACCGGATCGCGCTTCGCCAACACCGACCCGATCACGCTGCTGCGCTATCTCGGCGCGGCGCTCGGGTCGTTCGCGGTGGCGATCTCGGTTGCGTCGGCGTTTGTGCTTGTTCTGACTACGTTTTTGCCGCTGCGGATCGCCGACGTGGTGGTGGCCTACGCGCCGGGCGCGCAGGACACCATGATGGTGCTGGCGCTCGCTTTGCATCTCGACCCGATCTTCATCGGGGCGCATCATCTGTCGCGCTATATGTTGGTGTCGTTGTCCATTCCGGTGCTCGGGAAGTGGTTAGGCCACCGCCGCCGCCGCCGATAACGACCGGCTCGCCAAGAAGTTGAATTATTCCGGGATTGTTCGGTGCTATTCCGCGTTACTCGGCCGCGAGGTAGCGCTGTTCTTCAGCGGTATTCCGAGCTTGTTCCCACACGTCGACGAGGGCTTCCGCCAGCGCGTCGATCAGCGCGTCGTCGTGGTAGGGCGACGGCGCGATGCGCAGCCGCTCGGTGCCCATCGGCACGGTCGGGTAGTTGATCGGCTGGATGTAGATGCCGTGCTCGGTGAGCAGCAGGTCGCTCGCCGCCTTGCACTTCTCCGGATCGCCGACCATCACCGGCACGATGTGGGTCGGCGTCTCCATCACCGGCAGGCCCGCGGTGGTGAGCACCGCCTTGACCCGCGCGGCGCGATCCTGGTGGCGCTCGCGCTCCCAGCTCGACGTCTTGAGATGCTTGATGGCGGCGGCTGCCGCCGCGCACACCGCCGGCGGCAGCGCCGTGGTGAAGATGAAGCCCGGCGCGTAGGAGCGCACCGCGTCGCACAGCTTTTCGCTCGCGGCGATGTAGCCGCCGAGGCTGCCGAACGCCTTGCCGAGCGTGCCTTCGATCACGTCGACGCGATGCATCGCGCCGTCGCGCTCGGCGATGCCGCCGCCGCGCGGGCCGTACATGCCGACCGCATGCACCTCATCGAGATAGGTGAGGGCGCCATAACGCTTGGCGAGATCGCAGATCGCGTTGATCGGCGCGACGTCGCCGTCCATCGAGTAGATGCTCTCGAAGGCGATCAGCTTCGGCCGCGAGCCGGCGGCGATCAGCAACTCCTCGAGATGCGCCAGGTCGTTGTGGCGGAAGATCTGCTTGTCGCGGCCCGCATTGCGGATGCCCGCGATCATCGAATTGTGGTTGTAGGCGTCGGACAGGATCAGGCAGTCCGGGATGAGCCGGGCGATGGTCGAGATGCCGGTCTCGTTCGAGACGTAGCCGGAGGTGAAGACCAGCGCGGACTGCTTGCCGTGCAGGTCGGCGAGCTCGCGTTCGAGCGCGACCAGCGGATGATTGGTGCCCGCGATGTTGCGCGTGCCGCCGGCGCCGGTGCCCATGCGGGTCGCGGTTTCGACCATGGCGCCGATCACCTTGGGGTGCTGGCCCATGCCGAGGTAGTCGTTCGAGCACCAGATCACGACGTCGCGCGGCCCTTGCGGCGTGTGCCAGATGGCGTGCGGAAACCGGCCTGCGACGCGCTCCAGCTCGGCGAACACCCGGTAGCGGCGCTCGTCATGCAGCCGTCCCAGGGCGTCGGCGAAGAACGTCTCGTAGTTCATGGCAAATGGGCCTCGGCAGGCGCGAGCGGGTCGCGAGCACCTTTTTTAGAAGGCTTCCACGCTGTTTGTCGAGCCGGAATCGCCGCGAATTTCAGGCATTCCCGGCATGCCTTTGGTTAATCGCAAAATAGGCACAGGTTGTTGTAAATCGCCGGTTTTCCCCCGCCGCTTGGTTGCCCTTACCCCGGTTGGGCAGCATAATTTGCGCCGCAGCAAGGCTGTGCGGAGGGGTCCATGCATAAAGTCGCAATTCCGCAATCGGTTATCGATCGCGTGGTGGCCCGGCACGGCCGCGAACACGTCCACGCCGACCTGGTTCCGGCCAAGACCGCGCTGGTCGTGGTCGACATGCAGAACGCCTTCATGATGCCGGGCGTGGCTCATGCGCCATGCCTGACCGCGCAGGATATCGTTCCTAATATCAACCGGCTCGCCGGCGCCGTCCGCCAGACCGGCGGCGCCGTGGTCTGGATCAAGACCGCCTACACCGACGACACGCTGGAGAACTGGTCGACGCTCTACGACATGCTCGGCGCGAAGGGCACCGAGAAGCGCGCGGCCGCGCTCGCCCGCGGCAGCAAGGGTTACGAGCTGTGGTCCGACGCTCGACGTGGGCGCCGAGGACCTGACCGTCGAGAAGAACCGCTACAGCGCCTTCATCCAGGGCTCGTCCGATCTGGCCGAGGTGCTGCGCGCGCGCGGCATCGACACGCTGCTGATCACCGGCACGGTGACCAACGTGTGCTGCGAGTCGACGGCGCGCGACGCCATGATGCTGAATTTCAAGACCGTCATGATCACGGACGGCAACGCAGCGGTGACCGACGAGGATCACAACGCCTCGCTCACCGCGTTCTATTTGATCTTCGGCGACATCATGTCGACCGACTTCGCCATCGACTGCCTCAAGCGAAATGCCCAGAGGGGCCTCGCTGCGGCCGAATAACAAGCAAGCAGTTGGGTTGGGTAGTTTCCGGTGCGGGTGGGTCGTCCGAGTGAAGTTCTGTGTTCGGCCTGGACGTTCGCGTTCGCCGGGGCGCCTTGCGATTCCTGCTGCGCCGCGCTGGCGCTGATCTGCGCGGCCGACGCGGCGCTCGCGCAACTGCTTCCCGGAAGCGTGCAGCCGGGCCGCGAGCGCGAGCAACTGCTCGACCGGCGCATCGCGCCGCGCGTCACGCCCGGCGGCGTCGCGATCGCGCTGCCCAGCACCGAAGCGCCCGCCGGCGCGGCGAAGACGGTGCTGACCATCCGCCGCGTGCAGATCACCGGCTCGACCGTCTACACCGAGGAGCAGCTCGCGCCGCTCTATCGCGACCTGCTCAACCGCCAGGTGACGCTCGAGGTCGTCTACGACATCGCCAAGCGCATCACCGCCAAGTATGGCGCCGACGGCTACGTGCTGTCGCGCGCGATCGTGCCGCCGCAGGAGCTGAGCCCCGGCGGCGCGACCATCCGCATCCAGGTGATCGAGGGCTACGTCAGCAAGGTCGAGTGGCCGCGCGAGAAGCTTGCCCGCTACCGCGACTTCTTCTCGGACTACACGGCGAAGATCATCGCCGACCGGCCGGCCAACATCCGCACCCTCGAGCGCTACCTGCTGCTCGCCAACGATCTGCCCGGCCTGAAGTTCACCACCACGCTGCAGGCCTCGAAGACCGAGCAGGGCGCGGCGGTGCTGATCGTCGAGGTCACCGAGAAGCCGCTCGACGTCATCGCGCGCTTCGACAACCGCGGCACCAAGGCGCGCGGGCCGTACCAGTTCCTGGTCGCGCCGACCTTCAACAACCTGTCGGGCACGCACGAGGCGATTACGTTTGCTTACGCGGGCACGACGCAGATCGAAGAATTGCAGTTCGCCGGCTTCAACTACCGTCACGTGCTGACCAGCGAAGGCCTCACCGCGTTCGCCAACGCCAGCTATAGCTGGGGCCGCCCGGGCACGCCGCAATTGCGCGAGCTCGACTACAAGACGCGCAGCACCATCGTGGAGGCCGGCGTCTACTACCCCGTGATCCGGGCGCGCGAAGCCAACCTGACGGTCACCAGCTTCGCCTACATGAGCGACAACTACAGCTTCACCAACCTGGACTTCATCGATCCCTTCCAGGTCGACCGGCTGCGCGGCATCCGCGGCCGGGTCGACGCCGACGTCGCCGACAAGCTTAACGGCATTAACCAGTTCAGCTTCACCGTGAGCCGCGGCATCGAGGGATTCGGCAGCACCGACAACGGGAATCTGCTGGCCAGCCGGCTGGTCGGGCGGGTCGACTACACCAAGATGGAAGGCCTGGTCAGCCGCTTGCAGCCGTTATTTGGGCAATTTTCCGCCTTGGTTTCCGCCTACGGCCAATACGCCGGAAATTCGCTGCTGGTGCCTGAGCAGTGCGGATACGGCGGCCGGGTGTTCGGCCGCGCGTACGATCCCTCGGAATTGCTGGGGGATCACTGCTGGATGGCCAGCGCGGAGCTTCGGTACGACATCCCGGGAGGGGCGCTCCCGGTGCCGGATACGCAATTTTATGGCTACGCGGATAAGGGTCGAGTCTATATAATCGAGCCCGCTGTGGGGACAGCGCTCACGAATCCGAACAACCTCAAAGGCGCATCAGCCGGAGGCGGGGTCCGGTTGAGGTGGCAGAACTACTTCAACGTAGATCTGTCGGCCAACAAAGCTGTTGAGGGTCCCCGCGATGACTGGCGCTTCTTCTTCATCACGACGGCACGGTACTAGCATGCGCAACCGGGCCATCCTCCGCCGCGTCATGCTCGCCAGCACCGCCCTGGTGCCGCTCGGCATCGTCGCGGCCATGGCCAATCCGCTCGGACCCAACGTGGTCGGCGGCGCCGCCACCGTCACCGGCGTCGGCACGTCCAACGTCACCGTCAACCAGTCGACGCCGCGCGCGATCATCAACTGGAACAGCTTCAACATCGGCGCCGGCGAGACCACGCGCTTCGTCCAGCCGGACGCGAGCTCGATCGCGCTCAACCGCGTCACCGGCGGGCTCGGTCCGTCGATGATCAACGGCATGCTGACGGCGAACGGCCGCGTGTTCCTGGTCAATCCCGACGGCGTGATGATCAGCAAGAGCGGGACCATCAACACCGCCGGCTTCCTGGCGACGACCAACGACATCAGCAACGCCAACTTCATGGCGGGCAAGTATCAGTTCAACATCCCGGGCCGGCCCGACGCCTCGATCGTCAACGAGGGCAGGATCAACGCGCACAGCCACGGCTTCGCCGCGCTGGTCGCGCCGGGCGTGCGCAACAGCGGCACCATCACCGCGCGCTACGGCAAGATCGGGCTCGCCGCCGGCAACGACTTCTCGCTCGACTTCTACGGCGACCAGCTGATCACGCTGGCGGTCAACGATTCGATCAAGGCCACGGTGAGCGACGTCGCGACCGGCCAGCCGCTCAGCGCGCTGGTCAAGAACGACGGCAAGCTCAAGGCGAACGGCGGCCGCGTCGAACTGACCGCGGCGCAGGCGCGCACCGTGGTCGATTCCGTCATCAACAACAGCGGCGTGATCGAGGCGCGCTCGGTCGGCACGCGCAACGGCAAGATCGTGCTGGGCGGCTCCACCACCAAGGTCGCCGGCCTGCCGCCGCAGACCGTCAAGGTGTCCGGCAAGCTCGACGTCTCCAGCAAGAAGGGCGACGGGCGGCACCATCCAGGTCACCGGCGAGAAGATCGTCATCAAGGCGGCGTCGTTCGATGCGTCGGGCGCCACCGGCGGCGGCAAGGTGCTGATCGGCGGCGACACCGGCGGCGGCTACGGCCACTGGGCGGTGGCGTCGATCCCGCAGGCCGCGCTTGAAGCGAAGGCGGTGCCGAACGCGACGACGGTGGAGATCGACGCGGCGACCGTCATCAACGCGTCCGCCACCTCGGTCGGCGACGGCGGCAAGGTGATCGTGTGGGCGGACGACACGACGACGTTCGCGGGCCAGATCGTCGCGCGCGGCGGCGACGTGGCGCGGCAACGGTGGATTTGCCGAAGTGTCGGGCAAGCAGACGCTGACCTATACGGGCTATCACCGATCTGCGCGCGCCGTACGGCATCGTCCGGCACGCTGCTGCTCGATCCGCAAGACTTCACCGTCGGCGGTCGCGACCGGCGGCCGAACTCAATTTCAATCGGCGATCCTCGATCGACATCACGCTCAACAGCGGCGATGTCGATCGTCACGACACAATCCGGGCGCCGGCGACGGCGACATCACGTATCGAGGCGAGTCTCATTGGCGCAGGCTGGGCCGCTCCACGACGTTGACGCTGAACGCTTCGGCAACATCGACGTCAGTCGTCAACGACGACTGGCACCATCACGAACACCGGCAGCGGCAGTCTCGTTCTGCGTGCCGACAGCACCGGCACAGGCAGCGGCACGGGTCACGTTCATTCCGGCGACACAATGGCAGCCGCATCGAATTGGACCGGCAGCTCGGGAACGGTGACGATCTATTACAATCCGACGGCTACAACGCCGACAATTTCTGCCGAGCGGCCAGGTTGGCGGCGGCAAGCGCGGTGCGACGACGACTCGGTACTGGCCAATCACGTTCACCGCGTACATGCTGGTCAACAACGTCACCAATCTGCAGACAATCTCGGCCGCAATGGCTGGGCAACTATGCGCTCGGCCAGCAACATCGCCGGCTGGCAGCTTCGCTGGCACGCCGGCGACTGTTCACCGGCAATTTCGACGGGCTGAGCCACACGATCAGCAATGTGACCATCAACGGGCCAGCGCATGTTCGGCACGACGCCAGCACCGGCTCGTCCGCAATCTCACGCTTCAGCAATTTCACCGTCAACGCGCAACGCCAACAATCAGCTCGTCGGCATTCTCGGCGGCCAACTCAACGCATGGCCAGATCGCCAACGTGCCACATCAACGGCGACTCGTCAGCAACGCAATGTGTCGGGCATCTTCGCGGCGGCCTCGTCGGCTGGATCAACGGGACCATCAGGAATTCCAGTTCGTCGCTCGGCGAGTGGCCTGCGCCGGCGCAACGTCCGTCGGCGGTCTGGTCGGAATCAACGTGACTGGGACGCTGATCCGCGAATTCGTCGCGACCGGAGACGTCACCGCGAGCGGCAGCGTCCGCCGGCGCGATTGCACCGCGCATCTTCGTGCCAGATGGTGCATGCCGGCGGCCTGGTCGGCATGAATACCGGCACCATCGTCAGCTCCCCGGCCAGCTTCGCGACCTTCGCGACCGGGCCGGTCACGGTCGGTCGGCACGAACGGGTCGGCGGCGGGCTGGTCGGTTTCAACTCGACTCAGGGCTTCATCACGACGCGCAAGGCCACCGGGCACGGTGACCGGAGCGTCCGGGCTGTCCGGGTCGTCGGAGGACTTCAACGGCTCACCACGCTGGGCGGGTTGGTCGGCGATGAACCAGGGCTACGATCACTCAACGTTGCAGGCGACCGGAAACGTTGGCTCGCCGGCGTCGAACCACCTGATGGTCGGCGGCCTCGTCGGCAACAACAGCGGCATCATCGGCTGACTCATCGCCACCGGCAACGTCGCGCCGGCAACTTCAGCGAGGCCGGCGGCTCGTCGTCCGGCACTCGACGGCTGGCAACTGCAACCATTGGTGATGGTCTTGCGTCAGCGACTCATAGCCTTCTCGACCGCGAACGGCATCGGTCACGCGTCGGGCGTCGAGCATCGCCGGCGGCTTCGCCGGTGCGGCAGCTTCATCGTCGACAGCGGATGCGATCGGCGCGGTCACCGGCGGCGGCAATTCGATCCTTGGCGGCTTTGTCGGCGTGCACAACATCGACGGCCTGATCTACGTACTCCAGCGCGACCGGATCGACGGTGACCGCGACCGGCCCGAACACCTGGGTTGGCGGTTTCGTCGGCTTCAACGGCGGCGTGATTGGCGACTCCCACGTCATCAACGGCACGGTCGACCGGCACCTCGGACAGCATCCTCGGCGGCTTTGCCGGCGTGAACATCGGCTGGATCAATCCGGCGATCGTCGACCGGCTCGGTGACCGCCACGGGCGCGACAACGTGGTCGGCGGATTCGCCGGCGCCAACTTCGGCACGATCGACACCTCGACGTCGCACTGGCAACGTGACCGGCGGCGCCAACAACATGGTCGGCGGCTTGGTCGGCGCCAACGCCGACCTTCGTCAATTTCCCGGCCGGGCATGTTCCTGCATTCGACGCTTCCCGGTCGGCACGTCGCAACTCGACCGCCACCGGCACCGCGACCGGCCGGCTCCGGCAGCACGGTCGGCGCGCAGGTCGGCGTGAACAAACCCAGCAAGCTGCCGACCTATCCGTCGGTGTCTCGGAACCTGCGGCGACACCATGTGCGAGGTGTTCCGCGACGGCATCCTGGGCCGCCGGGCAATGGACGTCATCATCCCCAACCAGGTGCTGGCGCCGCCGACTACGCAGTTGATCCAGTTCCGGCACGGAGCCGCAGCCGCCGACCGACGCGCTGATCAAGCTGACCAACCTGGTCCAGCAGGTGCAGCAGCAGACCAACACCAACCGGCAGACCGGCCCGTCGCAGACGCCCGGCACGCCGCCGGCTTCGCTGGCGCCGCCGCGGCCGCTGCGCGCCGTCGCCGGCCCCGACGGCGAAATCCGCAGCAACATCCCGCCGCTCAACGAGACGCGCTTCCTCACCAACGAGGTGGTGCTGCAGGTGCTGGCCGAACACCACGCCGGCGGTCGATCCAGCAGATCGCGCAGCAGCTCGGGCTGACGCTGATCACGCAGCAGAACCTCGAGCTCGATCGGCCGCACCGCGCTCCGTCTGCAGATCGGCGGCGGCCGCTCGGTGCGCGACGTCATCCGCGCGCTGGAGGCGAACAGCATCGTCGCGGTGGCGCAGCCGAACTACACCTATTCGCTGGTGCAGCAGGTGCCGGCCGCGATCGCGCCGTTCACCGCGAGCCGCGGCGATCCGGCGCAGTACACGATGGGCAAGCTGCATCTCAACGACGCGCACCGCGTCGCGTCGGGCAACAACATCATCGTCGCCGTGATCGACTCCGAGGTCGATCGCGAGCACGCCGAACTGGCCGGCACGATCTCGCAGCGGTTCGACGCCACCGACTCGGAATCGAAGGCGCACTCGCACGGCACCGCGATGGCCGGCGCCATCGTGTCGCGCGACCGGCTGCTCGGCGTCGCGCCGGGCGCGAGGATCCTCGCGGTGCGCGCCTTCAGCGAAACGTCAGAGCTCCGCCGAGAGCACGTCCTTCAACATCCTCAAGGGCATCGAATGGGCGATCAGCCAGGGCGCGCGCGTCATCAACATGAGCTTCGCCGGCCCGTACGATCCCTCGCTCGAGCGCGCGCTCAAGGACGCCGCCGCCAAGGGCGTGATCCTGATCGGCGCGTCCGGCAACGCCGGTCCGAAGTCGCCGCCGCTGTGGCCCGGCGCCGATCCGAACGTGATCGCGGTCACCGCGACCGACAGCGGCGACAAGCTGTTCCGTCAGGCCAACCGCGGGCCGTATGTCTCGGTGGCCTCGCCGGGCGTCGAGATTCTCGCGCCGGCGCCGCAGGCGGGCTACCAGATCTCGACCGGCACCTCGATCGCGACCGCGCACGTCAGCGGCGTGGTCGCCCTGATGCTGGAGCGCGATCCGACGCTGACGCCGCTCGACGTGCGGCTGATCCTGGAGTCGACCGCGAGCCGATCTCGGCCCGAAGGGCCGCGACGCCCAGTTCGGCTGGGGTCTGGTCAATCCGGCGAAGGCGATTGCGATGGTCGACGAGCGCAAGCGCCAGAAGGGCACCACGTCCGCGCCGGCGCCGGCCCGCCGGTGCAGCGCTGAGCGATCGAGCTGCCTGGTGTTCGGTGGAGAATGGTGCTGCCGCACAGGATTGAACTGTGGACCTCTCCCTTACCAAGGGAGTGCTCTACCACTGAGCTACGGCAGCATCGGAACGAGGCGAATATCCGATCAATCCCGCGATGTCGAGGGTTGCCGGCGCGCGGCGAGGCCCGGCTGATCGCTTGGGGCATGACGGACGAGGCAGAAACGCGGTGAACGGGAGGCGGAGCGGCGCGCCGAGCGTGCCGCGGCGGCTTTGCGGGAAAATCTCAAGCGCCGCAAGGCGCAGGAGCGGGCGCGCCGCCAGGGCGCGGCGGGCGAGCCCCAGAGCCGGCAAGTCCCATGAATCCGCCCGAATTGCCCCGGACAAGCCTAAGGGCTAGCCTGTAAGGGCCGGGCAGGAGCGGGGCATGGATCGCATACGCATCGTCGGCGGACGGCGGCTTGAGGGCACGATCCCGATTTCGGGGGCGAAGAACGCCACGCTGCCCCTGATGATCGCCAGCATGCTGACCGACCAGACGCTGATCCTCGACAACGTGCCGAGGCTCGCCGACGTCGGCCTGCTGCAGCGCATCCTGTCGAACCACGGCGTCGACATGATGGTGCCGGGCAAGCGGCCGGGCGAAACGCAGCAGAACGGCCACACCCTGCACATCGTGGCGTCGCGGATCGTCGACACCACCGCGCCCTACGATCTCGTCTCCAAGATGCGGGCGAGCTTCTGGGTGATCGCGCCGCTGGTCGCGCGCATGGGCGAGGCCAAGGTCTCGCTGCCGGGCGGCTGCGCGATCGGCACGCGGCCGGTCGATCTGCTGATCATGGCGCTGGAAAAGCTCGGCGCCGACATCGAGATCGAAGGCGGCTACGTGATCGCGCGGGCCAAGAACGGCCTCAAGGGCGCCGAGATCGATTTCCCCAAGGTGACGGTGAGCGGCACGCACACCGCGCTGATGGCGTCGGTGCTCGCGCACGGCACCACCGTGATCAAGAACGCCGCGCAGGAGCCGGAGATCGGCGACGTCGCCGACTGCCTCAACAAGATGGGCGCGCGGATTTCCGGCATCGGCACGTCGCGGCTGATCGTCGAGGGCGTGTCCCGGCTCGGCGGCGCGCGCCACAGCGTGCTGCCGGACCGTATCGAGACCGGCACCTATGCGATGGCGGTGGCGATGACCGGCGGCGACGTGTTGCTGGAAGGCGCGCGGCCGGAGTTGTTGCAGGCCGGGCTCGACGTCATCGCGCAGAGCGGCGCGGAGATTTCATCGAGCAACGAGGGCATCCGGATCAAGCGCAACGGCGGCGGCATCGCGCCGGTCGACGTCACGACCGATCCGTTCCCCGGCTTCCCGACCGACCTGCAGGCGCAGTTCATGGCGCTGATGTGCATGGCCGAGGGCACCTCGCGCATCACCGAGACGATCTTCGAGAACCGCTTCATGCACGTGCAGGAGCTGGCGCGGCTCGGCGCGCGCATCCAGCTCGACGGCGAGACCGCGACCATCGAAGGCGTGTCCGCGCTGACAGGCGCTCCGGTGATGGCGACGGACCTGCGCGCCTCGGTGTCGCTGGTGATCGCGGCGCTGGCGGCCGAGGGCGAGACCATGGTCAACCGGGTCTATCACCTCGACCGCGGCTTCGAGCGGCTGGAGGACAAGCTCGGCCGCTGCGGCGCAGCGATCGAGCGGGTCAGCGGGCTAGACGCCAGCTCGCTTCCTTCCCCTTGCGAACCCTCCGCGCGGTGGCGGATACTGCGTCACCGCATTCGCGGGATGATCTCACGACAGACAGGGACAAAAGTCATGAGCCATGGTCAGGCTGCGGTCGCAGCACGCAATATCACCGGAGGCCTCGCTCTCGTGCTGGCTTTGACGGCCGGGCTGTTCGCGCAGGAAACGCCGCGGCTCGACGTCATCTTCGTTCCGACGCCCCAGAACGTCGTCGAGCGCATGCTGGAGATGGCGGAGGTCAAGAAGGGCGAGTTCCTGATCGACCTGGGCTCGGGCGACGGCCGCATCCCCGTCACCGCGGCGAAGAAATACGGCGCGCGCGGCCTCGGCGTCGATCTCGATCCGGACCGCATCAAGGAAGCCAACGAGAACGTCAAGAAGAACAACGTCGGCGACATGGTCGAAATCCGCCGGCAGAACCTGTTCGAGACCGACATCACCAAGGCCGACGTCATCTCGATGTACCTGCTCACCGACCTGAACCTGCGGCTGCGCCCGAAGCTGCTCGACCTCAAGCCCGGCACGCGGCTCGTCTCGCACGCCTTCAGCATGGGCGACTGGATGCCGGAGCAGAAGGAGACGCTGGCGCCGCGCTACGACGTCTATCTCTGGATCGTGCCGGCCAAGGTCGAGGGCCGCTGGACCGTGCAGCGCGGCGAAAAGACCTTCACCGTCGAGCTCAAGCAGAAGTATCAGAAGTTCGAAGGCACCGCGCAGATCGACGGCAAGCCGGTTCCGGTCACCAACGGCCGGCTGCGCGGCAAGGACATCACGTTCGATATCCAGGTCGACAACCAGTACGGCACGTTCCGCGGCGAGGTCGACGGCAACACCATCAAGGGCGCCGGCGGCTGGCAGGCCAAGCGGGGCTGACGTCCGCGCGCCGAATCCTCAAACACGGTTGAGTGAGCATCATGTCGACACCACAAAGCACGACGCCGCGCGCCAGCCTCTCGATCGGCGACGGCATCGCCATGATGGTCGGGCTCATCATCGGGGTCGGCATCTTCAAGCTGCCGCAGCTCGTCGCGCTCAACACCGACAGCAACGCGGCGTTCCTCGGCCTGTGGGTGCTCGGCGGCGTCATCACGCTGATCGGCGCGCTGGTCTATGCCGAGCTTGCGGCGGCCTATCCCTCGACCGGCGGCGAGTATCATTTCCTCACCCGCGCCTACGGCAGCGATGTCGGCCTGCTGTTCGCCTGGGCGCGCACCACGGTGATCCAGACCGGCGCGATTGCGGCGGTGGCCTTCGTGTTCGGCGACTACGCGCAGCAGCTCTGGCCGCTCGGCGCGTACGGGCCCGCCGATCTATGCGGCGGCGGCGCTGGTCCTGCTCACGCTGATCAATCTCGCCGGCACCTACGAGAGCAAGAACGCGCAGATTGTTTTCACGGTTATCGAGGTCGGCGCGCTCCTGTTCGTCTCGTTCGTCGGCTTTGCGCTGGCGAGCCCCGCGCCGTCGGCAGCGGTCGCGCCCGCGGCGAGCGGCGGCGCGATGGGCCTCGCCATCGTCTTCATCCTGTTCACCTACGGCGGCTGGAACGAGGCGGCCTATCTGTCCAAGGACGTGCGCGACGTTCATCGCAACATGGTGCGCATCCTGATCGTCGGCACGCTGGCCGTGATGGCGCTCTACCTGCTGATCAACCTCGCCTACCTGCAGGTTCTCGGGCTCGAAGGCATGCGCAAGAGCAACGCCATCGCCGCCGACGTGATGCGCGCGGGCATCGGTCCCATCGGCGCGGTCCTGCTCAGCCTGTTCGTGTGCTGCGCGGCGCTGAGCACCATCAACGCCAGCATCTTCACCGGCTCGCGGGTCTATCACGCGCTGGGCGAGGATCTGGCGGTGCGTTCGCTGAGCTTCTGGAGCGGCGCCGGCAACAACCCGCGCAACGCCATCTACCTGCAGAGCGCCATCGCGCTCGCGCTCATTGCCTTCGGCGCCGCCACCAAGGAAGGCTTCCAGGCGATGGTGAACTACACCGCGCCGGTGTTCTGGTTCTTCCTGTTCCTGGTCGGCGTGTCGTCGATCGTCCTGCGCCAGCGCGAGCCGAACCACGCGCGGCCGTTCCGCATGCCGCTTTATCCGCTGACGCCGGCGCTGTTCTGCCTGGTCTGTCTCTATCTGCTGTATTCGAGCATTGCCTATGCGGGGAAGGGCGCGCTGGTCGGCGTCGCCGTGCTGCTGCTCGGCATTCCGCTGCTGCTGGTCGCCCGCGCGAAGGCCAGGGCTTAGGCCAAAAGAAAACGGCCGCCGCGTTTCCGCGGCGGCCGTGTGATCTCTCGGTCGTCCCTGAGACACTTAGCTCTTCGTGGCGCGCCAGGTGCCTTCCATCGCGTTGCCGTTCACCTTGCCGGTGAACTGCGTGCCGTCGACCGAGAAGGTGATCTGATCGCCGTTCATCTTGCCGTTGGCGATCGGCGCGGTGACGCTGCCGTTGCGCAGCGTGCCGGTGATCATCTGGTACTTCTGCTCGAGCTTGAGCTCGCCCTGCGGCAGCTTCCAGGTGCCCGCGACCTTGGCCGGGACGATCCAGAAGTTCGCCTTGCAATACGAGGTGCAGCCGTCGACCGCCTGCGCAACCTCGTCCGGCGTCCAGTCGCCCATGTCGAAGGTGTTCGACACGATGCGGGTGCCCGGCTTCATGTCGAGGATCTTCGGGCGGAGCCGCAGGTTGATGTCCGGCAGCAGGAACATGGTGATCACGGTGGCCTTCGAGAAATCGGTCTCGAACAGGTCGGCCTTCATGAACTGCGCCTTCTCGCCGATATTTTCCTTGGCGGCGTTGCGCTTCGACAGCTCGACCATGTCCGGGTTGTATTCGATGCCCTGCGCCGTGGCGCCGCGCTTGGCCGCGGTGATGACGGTGCGGCCGTCGCCGGAGCCGAGGTCGTACACGGTGTCGGCCGCGGTGACCTTGGCCATGTCGAGCATCTTGTCGACCAGCGCCTGCGGGGTCGGCACCCAGATCACGTCCTTGCCGGCCTGACCGACCTGCGGCTCGAACGCGGGCTTGTCCTGCGCGGTCGCGACATTGAACGACAGCACAACCGCCACGCACGACACCGCCGCGGGCCGGGAAAACGACTGCAACAAACTCATACCTTTCCTCCGATGAAGACGTGACGGGCGCGCACAATTGACGATCAGGCCGGGGACTTTAGCGAGCCGATTGGTTGTTGTCAGTAACGTCCGGGGCCCGGAATGGCTGCAAGGAGCGGGGATTTTTTGCGGAATAAATCGCGACCTCAGGACATGCCCATCGAGGCGGATGGGCTTGCGGCCCGCGAGGCCGCCTCCTAGCTACGGATCACGTTCAACGAACCGAGGCCCGGTCATGGACCCCCTCAAGCTGATCGCGCTCGATGGCGACGACATGCAGGTCGTGTCCGCCCATCTGCAGGACGCGCTGGTGCGCACCGACGACATCCGCTGGCGGCCCGCCGAAAAGCGGGTGGTTGTCGCCCTCAACCGCTTCGACTGGGAATCCGCCAATGGCGACAGCCCGCAATTCCGGCGCTGCCAGTCGGCCCTGCGGTTCGAGCGCGTGCTGTCCTGCAAGTGCCGCAACGTCGATTGCGCCCAGGGCAAAAGCGAGGCGCTGAACCTGCTGGCGGTGGCCTTCTCCGAGACGGATTCGCCCGGCGGCGTGGTGATCCTGACCTTCTCGGGCGGTGTCGCGCTGCGGCTCGAGGTCGAGTGCCTGGAGGCCGAACTGGCCGATCTCGGGCCGGCCTGGGGCGCCGAAATCTGCCCGGACCATTTCCCGGACGCGAAAACCCTGGATCGGTCGCGACAGGGTTGACGCGCCCGCGGCCGCGCGCCATTCCCCTTTGACCGGGGTTGACCCGGCCGGACCGCGCGATGCCCATCCGTCTCGACAGCCAATCCGCCGACTTCGCTTCGCGCTTTGCCGCGCTGCTCGCCACCAAGCGGGAGACGGCGGAGGACGTCGAACAGAGCGTGCGCGCCATCATCGCCGACGTGCGCGCGCGCGGCGACCAGGCGCTGATCGATCTGACCCAGAAATTCGACCGTGTCGATCTCGGCAAGATCGGCCTGCGCGTGTCCGCGGCCGAGCTCGATCAGGCGGCGCGCAGCCTGCGACCGCCGCGCGATCGATGCGCTGATGTTGGCGCGCGACCGCATCGAGGCCTATCACCGGCGGCAGAAGCCGTCCGACGATCGTTTCGTCGATGCGCTCGGCGTCGAGCTCGGCCATCGCTGGACCGCGATCGAGGCGGTCGGGCTTTACGTGCCGGGCGGCACGGCGGCCTATCCATCGTCGGTGCTGATGAATGCGGTGCCGGCCAAGGTCGCGGGCTGCGATCGCCTCGTCATGGTGGTGCCGGCGCCCGACGGCAAGCTGGCGCCGCTGGTGCTCGCCGCGGCGAAGCTCGCGGGCGTCGACGAGGTCTATCGCATCGGCGGCGCGCAGGCGGTGGCGGCGCTGGCCTATGGCACGCAGACCATCAAGCCGGTGTCGAAGATCGTCGGGCCGGGCAACGCCTATGTGGCGGCGGCCAAGCGGCTGGTGTTCGGCACCGTCGGCATCGACATGATCGCCGGGCCGTCCGAGGTGCTGATCCTCGCCGACAAGGACGGCAATCCGGACTGGATCGCAGCCGATCTGCTGGCGCAGGCCGAGCACGACACCGCGGCGCAGTCGATCCTGATCACGGATGACGCCAAGCTCGCGGACTCGGTGGAGAAGGCGGTGACCGCGCAATTGTCCACGCTGCCGCGCAGCGCGGTGGCGGGCGCGTCGTGGCGCGACTATGGCGCCGTGATCGTGGTGAAAAATCTCGACGACGCGATCCCGCTGGTCGATGCGATCGCGCCGGAGCATCTCGAGATCGAGACGCACGATCCGGAGCGGCTGGCAGGCGAAGATCCGCAATGCCGGCGCGATCTTCCTCGGCGCGCACACGCCGGAGGCGATCGGCGATTACGTCGCCGGCTCGAACCACGTGCTGCCGACCGCGCGCTCGGCGCGCTTCTCGTCGGGGCTCGGCGTGCTCGACTTCATGAAGCGCACCTCGCTGCTCAAGTGCGGCCCCGATCAACTGGCGGCGCTCGGGCCGGATGCGATCGCGCTCGGCGAGGCCGAGGGGCTGGACGCGCACGCCCGCTCGGTGGCGATCCGCCTCAACAAGCGATGAGCCCCGGTAAGCCAGCCGAACCCAACCGCCTCGTCGCGGTGACGCTCGACCAGGATTCCATCGGCAGCTCCAGCCGCGACGTCGAGCACGAGCGCGCGGTCGCGATCTACGACCTGATCGAGGAAAACTCGTTCGCGCCGGCCGGCCACGACGGCGGGCCCTATTCGCTGCACCTGAGCCTCGCCGACAATCGTCTGGTGCTGGACATCAAGCTCGCCGACGGCACGCCGGTGGTGGCGCACCATCTCTCGATCAGCCGCTTCCGCAAGATCGTGAAGGACTATTTCCTGATCTGCGACAGCTATTACGCCGCGATCCGCACCGCGACGCCCGACAAGATCGAAGCGATCGACATGGGCCGCCGCGGCCTGCACGACGAAGGCTCGCGGATCCTGCAAGACAGCGTGAAGGGCAAGGTGGAGGTCGATTTCGACACCGCGCGGCGCCTGTTCACGCTGATCTGCGTGCTGCACTGGAAGGGCTGACCTTCCGTGGACACGCCGCCGCGCAGACCGCTCGCCGTGTTGTTCGCCTGCGGCCTCAACTCGGTGCGCTCGCCGATGGCGGCCGGGCTGTTCAAGCGGCTGGTGGGACCGACCACCTACGTGGCCTCGGCCGGCGTGCGCAAGGATGAGCTCGACCCGTTCGCGGTCGCGGCGCTCGAGGAGATCGGCGTCGACATCGCCAAGCACCGCCCGATGACATTCGAGGACCTGGACGAGTGGGAGGGCCTGAACTTCGACCTGATCGTCACGCTGGCGCCGGAGGCGCACCACAAGGCGCTGGAATTGACCCGCACCATGGCGACCGACGTCGAATACTGGCCGACGGTGGACCCGACCGCGGTCGAGGGCAGCCGCGAACAGCGGCTTAACGCCTACCGGGAGGTGCGCGACCAGTTGACCGAGCGGATCAAGGCGCGGTTCGGCTGGCAGCCCGGCGGGAATGAGTAACGTTCGCCGATCCAGCCATTGTCGGGCGGCATTCTTTACGCTATCCGCGTGCGGACCCTCGCACTCCCGCCAAGCCCCAAAATGCTGATCGGCCGCCCCAAATTCGTCCTTGCCTCCGGCTCGCCGCGCCGGCTCACGCTGGTCAACCAGATCGGCATCGAGCCCGACGCGCTGCGGCCGGCCGACATCGACGAGATGCCCAAGAAGGGCGAGCTGCCGCGGGCCTGCTCCAACCGGCTGGCCCGCGCCAAGGCGGAAACCGCGCTCGCCGCGGTGAAGCTCGACGACGAGCTGACCGGCTCCTTCATCCTTGCCGCCGATACCGTGGTGGCGGTTGGGCGGCGCATCCTGCCGAAGGCCGATCTGCTCGACGAGGCGGCGCAATGCCTGCGGCTTCTCTCCGGGCGCAACCATCGCGTCCACACCTCGATCTGCCTGGTGACGCCGAAGGAGGCGTTCCGCCAGCGGCTGGTCGAGACGCGGGTGCGCTTCAAGCGGCTGTCGGAGACCGACATCGAGGCCTATCTCGCGTCGGGCGAATGGCGCGGCAAGGCCGGCGGCTACGCCGCGCAGGGGCTGGCCGGCAGCTTCATCGTCAAGATCGTCGGCTCCTACACCAACATCGTGGGTCTGCCGCTTTACGAGACCGCGTCGCTGCTGTCCGGCGAGGGCTACCCGATCCATTTCGGCTGGCTGAACGCGGTATAGTTGCCTCGGAAGGTTCCGGGGGCTCGTTGATGAATCTCGCGCTCTATCTCGAACGTGCGGGGAGCGAGGACGGCGAACGTCCGGCGCTCGGTCTTGGCGCGCGGGTGTTGCGAAGCTACGGCGAAGTTGCGGCGCGTGTCGCGCGCCTCGCCGGTGCGCTTGCAGGCGATGGGTCTCAAGCCCGGTGACCGCGTCGCGATCGCTTCGAAGAACAGCCCTGATTATGTCGAAGTGCTCTATGCGATCTGGCACGCCGGCCTGGCCGCGGTGCCGGCCAACGCCAAGCTGCACGGCGCCGAGCTTGGCTACATTCTCGAACAATCCGGTGCGCGGGTTTGCTTTGCGTCGCCGGACGTCGAAAGCGCCATCGCGTCTCACGCGCCGAAGTCTCTCGAACGGCTGATCGCGATCGGCGGCGCGGAATACGAGCGCTTGCTGACAAGCGACGCGGTCGCGGTCACGCCGCGCGCGCCCGACGATCTGGCGTGGCTGTTCTACACATCGGGCACCACCGGCCGCCCGAAAGGCGCGATGCTCACCCATAAGGTGCTGGCCGCCGCGAGCAACGCGTACCTCAATGAAGTCGACACGGTCGCGCCCGGCGATCCGATCCTGCACGCCGCGCCGATGAGCCACGGCTCGGGTCTCTACATGATGGCCTACGTGATGCGGCGCGGCGTCAACGTGGTGGCGGAATCCGGCGGCTTCGAGCCGGAGGAAATCTTCGCGCAGTTCCGCGCCTGGCCGCGCACCTCGATGTTCGCGGCGCCCACGATGGTGAAGCGGCTGGTGGAATGCCCGGCCGATTGCCCGAGCGAAAACATCCGCACCATCGTGTGGGGCGGCGCGCCGATGTATGTCGAGGACGCGCTGAAGGCGCTGGACCGGTTCGGCCCGCGGCTCGCGCAGATTTACGGCCTGGGTGAATCGCCGATGACGATCACCGTGCTGTCGAAGCGGGACATCGCGGCGCGCCAGCATCCGCGCTGGATGGAACGACTGTCGTCCGCCGGGCGGCCGTTTTCGACCGTCGAGGTCAAGGTGACCGACGAGCAGGATCGCGCGCTGCCGGCCGGTGAGCCCGGTGAAATCCTTTGCCGTGGCGACGTGGTGATGGCGGGCTACTGGCAGAACCCGGAGGCAAGCGCCGCGACGCTGCGCGGCGGCTTTCTGCACACCGGCGACATCGGTGCGTTCGATGCCGACGGCTATCTCACGCTCAAGGACCGCTCCAAGGATATGATCATTTCCGGCGGCTCGAACGTCTATCCGCGCGAGGTCGAGGAGGTGCTGCTCAAGCACGCCGGCGTGCGCGAGGTCTCGGTGATCGGGCGGCCGGACCGCGAATGGGGCGAGGTGGTGGTCGCCTATGTGGTCGGCGACGCGCCGCCGGCCGAGCTCGACGCGCTGTGCCTCTCCTCGATTGCGCGCTTCAAGCGGCCCAAGCACTATGTGTTCGTCGAAGCGTTGCCGAA
Organism: uncultured Alphaproteobacteria bacterium; assembly: GCA_963838595.1. Taxonomy (GTDB): domain Bacteria; phylum Pseudomonadota; class Alphaproteobacteria; order Rhizobiales; family Xanthobacteraceae; genus Z2-YC6860. Next base: position 67,501 of record CAWIRP010000027.1, on the reverse strand, counting down.
GAACAACTATGGGAAAATCCTGAAGACCGAATTGCGGGCGTGGGATCAGGCCGGTGCCTCTCGCGCAGCGCAAGGCTAGAGACTAGCTACGGTCATGTCCGAATCCGCCAAATGTCCGATCTGCGGCAAGCCCGCGGTGCAGCAGAGCCGGCCGTTCTGCTCCAAGCGCTGCGCCGACGTCGACCTCAACCGCTGGCTTTCCGGCGTGTACACGGTCCCGGTGGTCGAAGAAGAGGACGAAGACGGCACGGCGCCGAACAACGAGCCGGGTCCCGAGGGGCGCTAGCGGCGGATTTTGTGCCATTGCCGCTGTGAGGCGGGCTCTCTAAGCTTGATCAAAAGCACAACCGGAGGAGCGCGTGATGATGGACCGCCGCCGCTTGCTCGCGCTTGCGGGCGCTTCAGCAACGGCCCCGCTGCTCCCTCGCGCCGCTCATTCCCAATCCGCCTGGCCCAACCGCCCCGTGCGCCTGATCGTGCCGTTCGCCCCCGGCGGCGGCACCGATGGTGTCGCCCGCATCATCGCCGCTCGCCTCTCCGAGATCTGGGGCCAGCAGATGGTGATCGAGAACAAGGGCGGCGCGGGCAGCAACATCGGTATCGAGCACGTCGCGCGCTCCGAACCCGACGGCTACACGGTGCTGATCGCCTCGCTGCCGCTCGCGATCAATCGTTACATCTATTCCTCGGTCAGCTATGACCCTGTCGCCGACTTCGCGCCGGTGACGCTGATCTGCCTCTATCCCAACCTGATGATCGTGCCGAATTCGTCTCCGGTGAAAAGCGTCACCGAATTCATCGACTACGCCAAGAAGAACAAGGGAAAGATCACCTACGCGTCGTCCGGCACCGGCACCTCGACGCACCTCGCCGGCGAGCTGTTCAAGCGCATGGCCGGCATCGAGATGACGCACGTGCCGTATCGCGGCGTCGCGCCGGCGCTCAACGACGTGATCCCAGGCCGGCATCGACGTGATGTTCAACACCATCGGCGGAACGTTGCAGCAGGCGCGCGCCGGCCAGGTGCGCGGTCTCGCGGTGACCTCGGCGCAAGCGGTTTACCACGGCCGCGGAATATCCGACCGTCGCGGAATCCGGCACTGCCGGGTTTCAATGTCTCGGCCTGGTACTCGCTGTTCGTTCCCGCCAAGACGCCGCCGCGCGGTCGTCAACAAGATGAACGCGGACGCGGTTGCGGTGCTGGCCGAGCCCGCGGTCAAGCAGAAGCTCGAAGGATTGGGTGTAGCCATCGTCGCCTCGACACCCGCCGAACTGGGCCGTCATCTCAAGTCGGAATCGGATCTTTGGGAACCGGTCATCAAGGCGGCAGGCATCAAGGACAGCTAGCCATGTTGGATCGCCGCACCTTCATCGAGTTCGCTGGCGCGTCCGCGCTGGCGCCGATGGTCTCGCCTCTGGCCGTGCCGGTTTCGCGCAGGCGCAGCAAGCGAACTGGCCGAACCGCTTCGTCCGCCTGATCGTGCCGTTCCCGCCGGGCGGCGGCACCGACGCGATCGCCCGCGTCATGTCGGCGAAGCTCTCGGAGATGTGGGGCCATCAGTTGGTCGTGGAGAACCGCGGCGGCGCCAACACCAACATCGGCTCGGAGATCGTCGCGCGCGCCGAGCCCGACGGCTACACCATGATGCTGCACTCGATGCCGCTCGCGGTGAACAAGTTCCTGTTCGACAAGCTGCCATACGACCCGATCGCGGACTTCGCTCCGGTCAGCCTGATCTGCGACTATCCCAACGTGATGGCGGTGCCGGCCGACTCGCCGTCGAAGACGGTGCGGGAATTCGTCGCGCGGGCCAGGGCCAATCCGGGCAAGCTGACCTATGCGTCGTCCGGCCACGGCACCTCGGTGCATCTCTCCGGCGAGCTGTTCAAGCGGCTCGCCAAGGTCGACATGCTGCACGTGCCCTATCGCGGCGCCGGGCCCGCGTTGAACGATCTCATTCCCGGCCGTGTCGACGTGATGTTCAACAACATCGGCGCGGTGATGCCGCTGATCCAGACCGGCAAGCTGCGCGCGCTCGGCGTGACCACGCTGAAGCGGGCCAGCGCGCTGCCCGACGTGCCGCCGATCGCCGAGGAGGGCCTGCCGGCGTTCGACGTGTCGGCCTGGTACATCTTCATCGCGCCGGCCAAGACGCCGCAGCCGATCATCCGCAAGTTCCACGCCGACACCGTCAAGGTGCTGGCCGATCCGGCGGTCAAGTCGCGGCTGGAGCAGCTCGGCGTGGTGATCGTCGGGTCGAGCCCCGAGGAGCTTGGCGCGCACCTCAAGCGCGAAATGGACAAGTGGGGCGTCATCATCAAAGAGGCCGGAATCAAGGGCGAAGGGTGAGGTCTTCTGGCCGGTCCCGCCGATCCTGGACAGGCCGAAATTGAGCCTCTATAACCGCCGCGCTCTGCAAAAAGCCCGCCACTGGCGGGCTTCGGCGCCCAGGTAGCTCAGTTGGTAGAGCATGCGATTGAAAATCGCAGTGTCGGTGGTTCGATTCCGCCCCTGGGCACCACTACCGCGCAGCCCAGGGCCGCTTACACCCGCGACCATGGTCAGGTGAACCAATTCGGCGGCACGGTCGGCAGAATTGACGTTTCCTTAGGCGATGACAGAACGATCAGTGTCTCGGTGCGCTCCACGCCGCCCACCGCCTTGATCACGTTGGCGAGCAGGCCCTCCAGCATCCGGGTGTTCCGGAGCCGCACCTTCAGCAGATAGTTCCAGGCGCCGGTGACGTGGTGGCACTCGAGCATCTCCTTTTCCTGCGCGATGCGCGCCAGGAAGCGGGGTTCGACCGAAGGCTCGTTCCAGCCGACGAAAATGAACGCCAGCAATTCCAGGCGGAGCGCCTCTGGCGACACGTGGGCGTGCACGCCTTGGATGACGCCTTGCTCGTTCAGCTTGCGAACGCGCTCGTTGACCGAGGAAACCGCCAGACCCACCGCCTGACCCAGGTCGCTATAGGTCGTCCGACCGTCTTTCTGCAGCATTTCCAACAGTTTGCCATCGACATCGTCGAGGTCGCGCATTGGTCCTCACAAGGTTGTGGGTGGCCCCAAAGCCGGCTGCATTGAGCTTCTTGACAAAAATCCGCCAAAATCCATGCTTCCCGTATTATTTACGGATATATAGTCATATAAGCGAAATAAATACATAATTCGCTGAACCTTGTCCGGCGAGATGCGACCAACCCCTGAGGGGCCAATTGCGTCCGTTTGGTCCTTTCCGCCGTCCTCCTTCAGCCGACTCGCGGTTTCGGGAGCCAACTTCCCACCTCGGTGGGGCAGAGCAAAGGGAAATGCGCCATGGCGATCAATGTCGATGTGTTGTCCACGCTGGGCAGCGATCTCGATCTTCTCACCTGGTTTTCTCATACCAATCCCGCTAGCCCGCAAGTCGCGAATGCCGGCAACTTCACCCTTTTCAACGACACAGATTCGCTGCTGGGCAGCGAGATCAAGCTCAAGCTGATCAGCGACGGCAACGACTTCACCTACAACGGCAACGAGCTGACCGGCGGGACCATCACCCGGATCATCATCAACGCGGATGGGCCGGACGAGGACATCATCGAGATTCACACGCTGAGTTTCGATGCAGCCGATTTCTATGCGGCGATCGTCCAGGCGGCGACCAACAACAACACGTTCCTGCTGAATCAGTTTTTCAATCCGCTCGAATACAATTTCAACGGCCACGATGGCGCCGACGTTTTCAAAGGCTTCGATCAAACCGACACGATCAACGGCGGCAAGGGCAACGATACGCTCTCTGGCGGCTTCGGCATCGACACCATCAAGGGCCAGGACGGCGACGACACGCTGGACGGCGGCCAGGATAAGGACACGCTCGAAGGCGGTGAGGGTAACGATACCATCTACGGAGGTTACGGCGCCGACACGCTGACCGGCGGCAACGGCGACGACGTGCTGTTCGGCGCCGGGCCCGGCTTCAGCGACGCAGGCTTTGGACTAGATACGCTCGACGGCGGCGACGGCTTCGATACGGCGAGCTACGCCGGCGGCAATTTGGCCGTCACGATCAATCTCAACGATATTGCCCAAGGCAGCGGCGGCGCGCTCTTCGACATCTTCACGTCGATCGAGAAGTTCGTCGGTTCGGATATGGACGATCAGTTCGTCGGCAAGGCCGACGCCACGCAGTTCGATGGCGGCAAGGGCAAGGACACCATCCTCGGTGGTGCCGGGGACAACTGGATCGCCGGAGGTGCCGGCAGCGACACGCTCGACGGCCAGGGCGGCGTCGACACGCTCTCCTATATGGGCGCGGCCGCGGACGTCACCGTCGCCTTCGGAGCGGCGGGCGTCGCAGACGACTGCAGCGGGCGGCGAGGCGCAAGGCGATAAGATCAAGGACTTCGAGAACATCGTCGGCGGCGGAGGCAACGACACGCTGACCGGCAACGTGCTGGCAAACATCCTCGTCGGCGGCAGCGGCAACGACATCATCAAGGGCTTGGGCGGGGACGATCGCCTGATCGGCGGCGACGGCAAGGATAATCTCGACGGTGGTGCCGGCAATGATCGCGTCATCGGCGGTGTAGGTGCGGATACTCTGATCGGCGGTGACGGTTTCGACCTGCTCGACTACGGCGACTCTGCCGCGGGTGTGGTGGTCACTCTCGGCGCGGCCGGCGCCCAGACCGTCGGCCAAGCCGGCGACGCGCAGGACGACAAGATTTCACAGTTCGAGAATATCCGCGGCAGCAACTTCGACGACACGCTGACCGGCAACGCGTTCGCCAACGTTCTCGAAGGCGGTGCGGGCAAGGATATCCTGGTCGGCGGCGGTGGCAACGACTGGGCGTCCTATGCGTCATCCGGTGGCAAAGTCACCATCGACCTGTCGGTTCTGGACCAGCTCGGGGGCGACGCCGAAGGCGACAAGATCGTCATCGGCGGCATTCTTAACGTCCTTGGTTCGTCGAACGCCGACAAGATTGCCGGTGCGGCGGGCGACAACATCATCGAAGGCGGCGCCGGCGCCGACACGCTTGCAGGCGGCGCGAACAACGACACGGTGAGCTACGCCAATTCGCTCGGCGCCGTCACCGTCGACCTCGGCATCCAGAACGGCGTGTTGGCGCAGACCAGCAGTGGCGACGCGTCGGGCGATGTATTGTCAGGATTCGAGAACGTAACCGGTTCGGCTCTCGATGACGTGCTGACGGGAAATGGCAGCGCCAATGCCATCAATGGCGGCGTCGGCAACGATCAGATCGAAGGAGGTGCCGGCGCCGACATCATCAATGGTGGCGCGGGCGTCGATTTCCTGCTTTTCGACAGTTCCTCGGCGGGCGTCACCGTGACGCTCGGCGCGGCCGGTGTGCAGACCACCGGCAAGGGCGGCGATGCCGAGGGCGACAAGATCAGCAACATCGAGAACCTGAGCGGCTCGGACCATGCTGACAAGCTCACCGGCAATGCCGACGCCAACGTGATTTTGGGCGAAGGTGACAACGACATCATCGATGGCGGCGCTGGAAACGACACGCTGCGCGGCGGCGCCGGCGCCGACACGATCATAGGCAACGGCGGCAACGATGTTGTCGAGGGCGGCGACGGCGCGGACGTGATGGATGGCGGCCCCGGCGTCGATTGGCTCGACTATCAGAATTCCGGTGCTGGCGTCACGTTCACCTTCGGCAATGCGGATGTCGTAACAACCGGAGCGGGCGGCGAAGCCGACGGCGACAAGATCAAGAACTTCGACAACGTGATTGGCTCGCTGTTTGTCGATGAGATCACCGGCAGCGGGTTCGTGAACACCATCCAGGGCCTGAACGGCAACGACGTGATCGACGGCGGCGGCGGCAACGACTCGATCGACGGCGGCGCCGGCGACGACAAGCTCACCGGCGGAGCCGGCACCGACACCGTCTCATATGCCTCGGCGGCGGCCGCGGTGACCGTCGATCTGTCAAACGCGGCGGAGCAGGACACCGTCGGCGCCGGCAAGGACACGCTGGCCACATTCGAGAACATCGTCGGGTCGGCTTTCAACGACAAGCTCTTCGGCAGCGCTGCGGTGAACGTAATGGTGGGCGGGACGGGCCACGATAGTCTGCGGGGCAGCGTAGGAGCCGATGTTCTCGATGGCGGCGTCGATTTCGACACGCTGGACTATAGCCAATCCGCCGGCGGTGTGACCGTCACGCTCGGCGACAACGGCGCCAAGACGATCGGTGCGGGCGGCGACGCTGCGGGAGATCAGATTACGAACTTCGAGGTCATCATCGGCTCGGCCAAGAACGACGTCCTCAAGGGTCACAAGCAACTCGACAACATCTACGGAAATGCGGGCGACGATGTTATCGAAGGGAGTTTTGCCTCCGACACATTGGATGGTGGCGATGGCATCGACAATCTCAGCTACGCGAACTCCGCGTCGGGCGTGACAGTGACCCTGGACCATATGTTTTCGACGAATGGCGTTGGTGGAGACGCCAATGGCGACGTGATCTTTTTCTTTGAGAACCTCACCGGATCGGCCAAGGACGACAAATTGACCGGCTCCATGATCGCGAACACGATCGACGGCCGTGACGGCAACGACACTATCGAGGGCCGCGACGGCGACGACGTCCTCAAGGGCAACACCGGTATCGACACGGCCAGCTATCTCACCGCCGCGATGGGCGTCACGGTCGATCTGACCAAAGCAGGCCAACAAGACACGGTCGGCGCTGGCAAGGACACGCTGTCGGGCTTTGAGAACATCACCGGTTCGGGCAACAAAGACAAGCTGACCGGCGATGCCGGCAACAACGTTATCGACGGCGGTTTGGGCGACGATGCGCTTGACGGCGGCGCCGGTGTCGACACGTTGAGTTACGCGAGTGCATCGGGCGCGATCTGGATCATACTCGGCGATTCAACCGCGCAGAACACAGGAGGTAGCGGTCAGGACACGATCGCGAGTTTCGAAAATGTCATGGGATCCGGATTCGCAGATCAGTTGCACGGCGATGCCAAGGCCAACGTACTCATGGGTGGTGCCGGTGACGATAAGCTCACCGGTCTGGGCGGCGCGGACACGCTGATCGGTGGCATCGGCGCCGACACCGCCAAATACGTTACCAGCGCGGTGGGTGTGACCGTGACGCTCGGCAAGGACGGTACGCAAACCGTCGGTTCCGGAGGTGACGCTGCCGGAGATATGATTTCCGAAATCGAGAACATTTCCGGTTCGAAAAAGAATGACGTGCTCATCGGCAACGGCCTTGCCAATGTGATCGATGGCGATGACGGCGACGACATCGTCCGGGCTGGCGCTGGCGGCGACTCGCAATTCGGTGGTGCGGGCTTCGACACGTTGAGCTACGGGACGTCCAGCGCGGCGATCACCGTGATGCTCGACGGCAGTTCGGTCGGCGGCGACGCCGACGGCGATTCCAACGTAGGTTTCGAGCATCTGGTCGGTTCGAGTTTTGACGATTTTCTGCGCGGCCAGGGCAAGGATGAAAAATTTTTCGGCGGCGAGGGTAATGACTGGATCGCCGGCCACGGCGGCAAGGATACTCTCGACGGCGGCAATGGAAGCGATACGCTTTCCTACGATAGCGAAGTGGACGGTGTGACGATCGCACTCGGAGCCAATGGTGCGGAAACGATCGGTAAGGGTGGCTTCGCCGAAGGCGACAAGTTCAAGAACTTTGAGAGCATCTTTGGCTCGTTCGGCAATGACGTGCTGACCGGCAATGCGCTGGACAATACCATTCTTGGCGACGCCGGCGACGATACCATCGACGGTGGGCTCGGCAACGACGTGTTGAATGGAGGAATGTCGGCAAACGACATCCTGTCCTATGCTAGCGCGCTGGCCTCCATCACCGTGAGTCTTCGCAGCCGTGGGCCCGCAGATTACCGGAGGCTCGGGGAAAGATACTATCTCCGACTTCGAGCATCTCACTGGCGGCAAGGGCAACGACGTCCTGACCGGTAATTTTCTGACGAACAAGATACTGGGCGGCGACGGCGACGATACGATCGAGGGTGGTGCCGGCGCTGACGTTCTCGACGGGCAGGGAAATGGAGCGCTGGGCGACACCGTCAGTTATGCCAACGCCAATAGCGCCACCGGTGTTCCTGTCACAGTAAACCTCGCCACGTCGACGGTATCGGGCGGCGACGCCGACGGCGATACGATTTCGAACTTTGAGAACATCATCGGCTCGACGTGGAATGACACTCTGACCGGCGATGGCAAGGCCAACACAATCTTCGGCGGAAACGGTGGCGATCTCATCAAAGGTGGAGCCGGCGCGGATATTCTCGACGGCGGAGTCGGCGGCGGTAATACCTTGAGCTACGAGGGATCGCCTCTTGCCGTTACGGTGAAGCTGGGTGAAGGCAACGTTCAAACCATCGTCAGCGGTCCGCTTGGCAGCGATGGTGCGGGTGACAAGATCAAGAATTTCGAAAACATCATCGGAACGGCCGGTAATGACGTCCTGACCGGAAACAGCGGCCTGAACATTATTTCCGGCGGCGATGGTGACGACGTCATTGACGGGGGCGCCGGTGATTTGGACACCATGCATGGCGAAGGCGGCATCGATACCCTGAGCTACGCCAGTTCGACCTTCGCCGTGACGGTCGATCTAACATGGAATCTTCCAGTTTATCGATGCAGGTCAGACCATCATCGAAACCATGGATGGTTTTGAAAATCTGACCGGGTCCGCGCACAACGACAAATTGATGGGCGACGACAAGGCGAACACGATCATGGGCGGTGCTGGCAACGACAGGATCGACGGCGGCATCGGTGACGTCGATGACATCCTGGACGGTGGCGCGGGTACCGCGATATCGCCTCGTATCTCAGCGCGACCGTCGCTGTCACGGTGGACTTGTCGCTGTCCAGCCAAGACACCATCGGCGCCGGCACCGATACGCTGACCGGCTTTGAAGGCCTGTCGGGCAGCGACATTCGACGACAAGCTGACCGGCACTGGAGGCAATGACCTGCTTTACGGTGACGATGGCAAGGACACCCTTATCGGCGGCAACGGTAACGACAGCATCGAAGGTGGTGACGGCGAAGACACAATCGATGGCGGCGTCGGCAACGATACGATCAACGGCGGCACCTTTGACGATACGATCGACGGCGGGGCCGGCAACGACACGTTGTTCGGCGGTTCGGCAATCGATACTCTCACCGGCGGCCTCGGGGGCGACAGGTTTGCATTTTCTTCCGCGAGCAACGATGGAGATGCAGATTTCATCATGGACTTCAGCTCGGTCCAGGGCGACAAGATCATGATCACCAAGGCCGATTTTGGCCTCGGCGCCGGTGTCGCCATCGGCGGCTCGGGTGCCAACAATTTTGCCAACCACTTCGTCAAGGGCGCCGGCGCAGTATCGACCGCCAACGAATCAGTTCGTCTTCGACACGGCGACCCACAATCTGTTTTTCGACAACGATGGTGCTGGGGGTGGCAAAATTTGGATCGCGAACTTCGACAATGATCACGATCTCAAGCTGACCGACTTCGTTCTGGTCTGAGTGTCGATCACCGGCCGAGCACGTCCGCGCGGGTGGCGTGGACGTCGGCCCAGCCGGTCTTGACCAGCCAGTCCAGGCGGAACGCCTTGCCGATCCTCCGGCAGGCGTATTCGAGCAGCGGATTGACGCGCCGCTCGCGCATCGCGATCCAGAACCGGAGGCGGCGCTCGTACTCCGTCAGATCGACCCAGTGGCGCGGGTTGAGCTCGCGGCCGAACAGTCCGCTGCTGGCGCCGTCGAACTGCGCGTCGGCGAATTTGCCCTCGCGGGGCGGATGGGGCGGACGCGTCTTGTGCAGGCGTCCCTGGTTGATGAACTGGAAGCGGTCGTAGCCGGCCGCCGCCAGGATTTTCGCAAGCTCGCCGTATTCGTCTTCGAACGACACGAAGTCGGGCTTGACCGGCTCCGCCGCGACCTGGTCGCACACGATCTTGTCGGCGCCCTCGATGTCGCACTTGAGATAATGCGGAACGCCGAACTCCGCGAACATGTCCGCGATCGTCGTGGTGGCAACCTGCACCTCGGTGGTCGGGCTGTTGTCGCGGCCGGCGATGCTCCGGATAGACGCTGCTCCAGGCCGAGTAGATGTAGAACGGGATGTGCTTGCCGGCCTCGGTCCACAGCGCCTTGGGCACGATGGTGAGCCGGCCTTGCGAAATCTCGCCGGCGAACTTTTCCGAATTGCGCCGGCACAGCTCGGGATTGGCTTCCAGCGCAACGACGCGAAATCCCTTGGACAGGTAGAATTTGGAATCCTGGCCCTCGTACATGCCCAGGTCGAAAATGAGATCGCGCTGAACCACTCGTCCTCCAGGCGCCGGCGGGAAGGGCCGCACCATAGCACACCGCGTCCACCCGGGACGGCCAGGGAGGGTCATGGAAAACCGGGCGTTTTCAAGCCGATAGCGCTGGCGCCGGGCGCGTTCGGCACGCCATGACGGGGGTTAACCCCGCCACCTGTGCGAGACAATTTGGCCCGGTACGGCTACCCTTCCGGCATGGGGAATCGTGGCGTTCTCGAAAGATTTTGGCGCCGGCGGCCGGTGGCCGGAGGGGCCGATGCGGCCATCGCCTCCGGCCCGGCAGCGTCCGGCGCGACACCCCGAATTCGCAGCCGCCTGTTCACCAAATACGTCGGCTTGTTCGTCGTCGGTGGTGAGCGTCGCGCTCCTCTCCAACGGCATTTTCGAGGTCTATTTCTACTACCTGGAACACAAGTCGGCGCTGATCCGCATTCAACGCGAACAGGCGGAAGCAGCCTCCGCGAAGATCAGCCAGTTCATCAAGGAAATCGAAAGCCAGCTCGGCTGGACGACGCAACTGCCCTGGTCGGCAAGCTCGATCGAGCAGCGCCGGTTCGACGCGTTGCGCCTGCTTCGCCAGGTTCCCGCCATTACGGAGCTTGCCCAGGTCGATTCCACCGGCAAGGAGCGGTTGCGCGTCTCGCGCCTCGCCATGGACGTGGTCGGCAGCGGTATCGACTTCTCCAAGGAGGCGAAGTTCACTGAGGCTGCGGCAAACAAGATATACTACGGCCCGGTCTACTTCCGCCGCGAGTCCGAGCCCTACATGACGCTCTCGCTCGCCGGCACCCGCCGCGACGCCGGCGTCAGCATCGCCGAGGTCAATCTCAAGCTGATCTGGGACGTGGTCACTCAGATCAAGGTCGGTGAGCGCGGCAGCGCCTACGTGATCGACCGCCAAGGACGGCTGATCGCGCATCCCGACATCAGCCTGGTGCTGCGCAATACGGACATGTCGCGGCTGCCGCAGGTGCGCGCCGCCCGCGCCGGCGATGCGACCGAGACCGGCGAAGGATTGCAGGTCGCGCAGAACATCCAGGGGCGGGAGGTGCTGACCGCGTCGGCGCCGATCGAGCCGCTCGGCTGGCGGATGTTCGTCGAGCTGCCGGTCGAGGAGGCCTACGCCTCGCTCTACGACGCGCTTTACCGGCTTGCCTACGTGCTGCTCGCCGCGCTGATTTTCGCCGGTGCTGGCCGGTGTCTTCCTGGCGCGGCGCATGGTGGTCCCGATCCAGGCGCTGCGCGCTGGCGCCGCGCGCATCGGCAGCGGCGATTTCACGCAGCGCATCTCGATCAAGACCGGCGACGAGCTGGAGGGCCTTGCCGACCAGTTCAACGACATGGGCGGCAGGCTTCAGGAATCCTACGCGAGCTTGGAGCAGAAGGTCGAGCAGCGCACCAGCGAGCTGGCGCAATCGGTCGGCGAGCTGCGCGCGCTCGGCGAAGTCTCGCAGGCGGTCAACTCGACGCTCGATCTCGAGCAGGTGCTCTCGACCATCGTCGCCAAGGCCACGCAGCTCTCCAACACCGAAGCCGGCGCCATCTACGTGTTCGACGATGTGCAGCAGGAATTCCGGCTGCGCGCCACCTACGGCATGAGCGACGAGGCGATCGCCGCGGTGCGCGACCAGCATGCCAACATTTCGGAAGCCGTCAGCGAGGCGACCGAGCAGGGCGAGCCGCAGCAGATTCCCGACCTGCGCGACGAACACTCGTCGCCGGTCAACGAGATCATGCTGCGCGCGGGCTATCGGGCGCGCCTGCTGGTCCCGCTGCTGCGCTCGGACGAGATATTCGGCGCGCTGGTGGTGCGCCGCAAGGAGCCGGGCGAATTCTCCGAAAAGCACGGTCGATCTGCTGCGCACCTTCGCCTCGCAATCGGTGCTGGCCATTCAGAACGCGAGGCTGTTCCTGGAGATCGAGGAGAAGAGCCGCCAGCTTGCCGAAGCCAGCAAGCACAAGTCGCAGTTCCTCGCCAACATGAGCCACGAGCTGCGCACGCCGATGAACGCCATCCTCGGCTACACCGAGCTGATCCTCGACGGCATCTATGGCGAGCCGTCGGAAAAGATGGTGGGCGTGCTGACAAGGGTGCAAACCAACGGCAAGCACCTGCTCGGGCTGATCAACGACGTGCTCGACCTGTCCAAGATCGAAGCCGGCCAGCTCACCCTGTCGCTCACCGACTATTCGATCAAGGACATGGTCTACAACGTGTTCGGCGTGGTGGAGTCGCTGGCCAAGAACAAGAATCTCGCCCTCAACGTCGAGGTGCCCGCCCAACTGCCCAACGCGCACGGCGACGAGCGCCGGCTCACGCAGGTGCTGCTCAACCTGGTCGGCAACGCGCTCAAGTTCACCGACGAGGGCGGCGTCACGATCAAGACGGTGGCGTCCCATGACTCGTTCACCGTCTCGGTCACCGACACCGGGCCCGGCATTGCGCCGGCCGACCAGGCCAAGATCTTCGAGGAGTTCCAGCAGGCCGAACTCCTCGACCACCAAGCAAAAGGGCGGCACGGGCCTCGGCCTCGCCATCGCCAAGCAGATCGTGGAGATGCACGGCGGCCGGCTGTGGGTCGAATCCGAGCTGGGCAAGGGCTCGACCTTCCAGTTCTCGCTGCCGATCAACGTCGAGCGTCAGGCCGCGCAATGAAATCCGGGCGCCGCAAGCCGGTCAAAGCCGCGGCGCCGCCCGGCGCGGACCGCAGCCCGCGCGCGCCGCCAAGTCTCGTCCGGCCGGCGGACCGGGCCGCGCGAGCTTCGCCGCGAGCGCGACGAGGCCATCGAGGAGCAGAAGGCCACCGCCGAGGTGCTGGAGATCATCGCCAGCTCGCCGGGGCGGCTGGAACTGATCTTCAGCGCCATCCTCGAACGGGCGACGCGAATCTGCGCCGCCAAGTTCGGCGTGATGACGCTCTACGAAGGCGACGGCAGCGTTTCGCGGTCGTGGCGCTGCACAATGCGCCGCTGAAGCTGTTCAAGGCGCGGCAGCGCGCAGCCGGTGTTCCGGCCGCCGGCGATCAATCCGCTCGGCCGGGTCGTCAAGACCAAGCGTCGTCTATCACACCGAGGATATGCGCAAGGAAAAGGCCTATCTCGCCGGCGATCAGTCGCCATTGATTGCTCGCCGACGATGGCGGCGCGCGCAGCATCGTCAATGTGCCGCATGCTCAAGAACGGCGAATTGCTGGGCGTGCATCGGTATCTACCGGCGAGGAGGTGCAGCCGTTCACCTCCCAGCGGCAGATCGAGCTGGTCGAGAATTTCGCCGCACAGGCCGTGATCGCCATCGAGAATGCGCGGCTGCTCGGCGAACTGCGCCGGCGCACCGACGATCTCTCCGAGTCGCTGGAGCAGCAGACCGCGACCGCGGAAGTGCTCAGGGTCACCTCCAGTTCGCCCGGCGAGCTGAAGCCCGTATTCGACACCATCCTGGAAAACGCCACCCGGATTTGCGACGCCAAGTTTGGCAGCCTGCAATTGTTCGAGGGCGACGGCTACCGGCGCGCCGCCGCTTACAACGTGCCCGCAGCCCTCAGCCGGGGGCACGTTCAAGACCCGGTTCAGCCGCTTAGCGCGTCGCCCACCCTCGGCCGTCTGGCCAAGGTGAAGCGGGTCATCGCCATAGAGGACATCAAGGCGGAAAGCCCGAACGAACCAGTCGCGAAACTGGGCGGCGCCCGCACCACAATCGTCGTGCCGATGCTGAAGGAGAACGAGCTGATCGGCGCCATCACCATCTTCCGCCAGGAGGTTCGGCCGTTCTCCAGGAAGCAGATCGAGCTGGTGACGAACTTCGCCGCCCAGGCCGTGATCGCCATCGAGAACACGCGGCTGCTCAACGAACTGCGCCAGCGCACCGGCGATCTCACCGAGTCGCTGGAGCAGCAGACCGCGACCTCCGAAGTGCTCAACGTCATCAGCAGCTCGCTCAGCGACGCGCAGCCGGTGTTCGACGCTATCGTGCAGAGCGGCATCGCGGCTGTTCCCGGACGCTGCGATCTTCGTCGCGTTGCCAGAGAACGGCATGATCAAGGCCGCGGCGATGGCGGAGAAGGATCCGGCCCGCGCGAAGGCTTGGCAGGCGCGCTTCCCGTTCCCGCTCTCCCGCGAGTACCTGCACGGCGTCGCCATTCTCGACCGCGCGGTCGTGGACGTCTCCGGATGTGCGCAAGGCGCCTGCCTCACTCGCGGTCGGCGCCAGAAACTTCCTGAAAAGTGGCTATCGCGCCGTGACCATCGTGCCGATGATGCGCGGAGGCGAGGCGATCGGAGCGCTCAGCGTCGTGCGGCTTGAGCCGGGTCCGCTGTCGGACAAGCAGATCGAACTGCTCAAGAACTTCGCCGCCCAGGCCGTGATCGCCATCGAGAACACGCGGCTGCTCAGCGAGCTGCGCCAGCGCACCGACGATCTCACCGAGTCGCTGGAGCAGCAGACCGCGACCGCCGAGGTTCTGCAGGTCATCTGCAGTTCGCCGGGCGATTCGCAGCCGGTGTTCGACGCGATGCTGCAAGCCGGGCTCGCGCTTTTTCCAGGCGCCGCCATCAGCATCGAGCTTCCCAAGGACGGCGAAGTAACGGCCGTCGCCATCGCGGCAGCGGACGCAAGCCGGAGTCAAGAATTGGCGCAAGAGATTTCCGTTCCCGCTCGACGCGGGAATACATGGCCGGCGTCGCTATCCTGGATCGGCGCATCGTGGACGTCGCCGATGCCCGCGAAGGATCGAGCGACATTTCGACAGGCCGCCGGAATTTCCTGAAGAGCGGGTATCGGGCGGTTACGAAAGTGCCGATGCTGCGAGGCGATGCCGCGATCGGCGTCCTCAGCGTTGCGCGACCGGCGCCAGGATCGCTTCACCGACAAGCAGCTTGCTGGTCCTTGAGACATTCGCGGCCCAGGCCGTGATCGCCATCGAGAACACGCGGCTGCTCAGCGAGCTGCGCCAGCGCACCGACGATCTCACCGAGTCGCTGGAGCAGCAGACCGCGACCGCGCGAGGTGCTGAAGGTCATCTCCAGCTCGCCGGGCGATCTGCAGCCGGTGTTCCAGGCCATGCTGGAGAACGCGACGCGCATCTGCGAGGCGAAGTTTGGCATCTTGTTGCGTTTGACGGAGACGCGTTTCGTGTCGGCTGCCATGCACGGCGTGCCGACCGCATTTGCCGCAGATCTGGCGACGCGATCGGATCGTTCCGCCGCCCGCCGGAGCCCGCTGGCGCGTCGACTGACCAAGCAGGTGCGTCGACGATGTCACTGCGAGCCCGCTACCTCGATCGCAGCCGATCTTGCGTGCGGCTGTCAAACTTGCGGCGCGCGACCGCTGGTCGCGTGCCGATGCTCAAGGACGACGAGCTGATCGGCGCCATCACGATCTATCGCCAGGAGGTGCGGCCGTTCACCGACAAGCAGATCGAGCTGGTCCAGAACTTCGCCGCGCAGGCCGTCATCGCCATCGAGAACACGCGGCTGCTCAGCGAGCTGCGCCAGCGCACCGACGATCTCACCGAGTCGCTGGAGCAGCAGACCGCGACCGAGCGAGGTGCTGCAGGTCATCAGCACATCGGCGGGCGCGATCCAGCCTGTGTTCGAGACGTTGCTTGCCAATGCCACGCGCCTTTGCGGTGCGAAGTTCGCCAACCTCGTGCTCCGGAAGGATGACGCCTTCCACGACGTCGCGATGCACAACGCGCCCGAGGCATTCGCGGAATTCCGTAGGCGGCATCCGGTCTTGAAGCCCGGTCCCAATACGCCGCTCAGCAGGATCATTCACGAAAAGCGGCCGATCCATATCGAGAATATGGCCGCTCTCGTTTCCGACCAGCCGCCCGATTCGAGTTTCCGGCAGCTTTTCGATCTGGCTGGCGCCCGTACCTTTGTGCTCGTGCCGATGCTCAAAGACAACGAGGTCATCGGCCTCATCGCCATCTATCGGCAGGAGATTCGGCCGTTCACCGAAAAGCAGATCGAGCTGGTCGAGAACTTCGCCGCGCAGGCCGTCATCGCCATCGAGAACACGCGGCTGCTCAACGAGCTGCGCCAGCGCACCGACGATCTCACCGAGTCGCTGGAGCAGCAGACCGCGACCGCGCGAGGTGCTCAAGGTCATCTCGCAGCTCGCCCGGCGAGCTGGAGCCGGTGTTCGACGCGATGCTGGAGAACGCGACGCGCATCTGCGAGGCCAGCTTCGGCAATTTGCTGTCCGCTTCGAGCGCGACGTGTGTCGCTCACGTCGCGCTAGCATAACGCCACCGTGATGGCTCGCCGAATTAGCACACGGCGATACCGGTTACTCCGCGTCATGCCTGCACGAGAACGTGATCGGCGGTCGGCCGAGCATCCGAAGCAGATGGTCCACATTGCCGACATCGCCGCAGGCAGATCCTGACGTAGCCGCCTGCGACTCAGAGATTGCCGGCGGCTCGGCACGACTCGCTCTGATCGTGCCGATGCTCAAGGAGAGCGAGCTGGTCGGCGTCATTCGGCATCTACCGCCAGGAGGTCGCCGGCCTTCACCGACAAGCAGATCGAGCTGGTACAAGAACTTCGCCGCCCAGGCGGTCATCGCCATCGAGAACGCGCGGCTGCTCGAGCGAGCTGCGCCAGCGCACCGACGATCTCACCGAGTCGCTGGAGCAGCAGACCGCGACCTCGCGAGGTGCTGCAAGTCATCTGCAGCTCGCCAGGCGAGCTGCGAGCCGGTGTTCCAGACCATGCTGGAGAACGCGACGCGCATTTGCGAGGCCAAGTTCGGCATCCTGTGGCTGCGCGACGGCGACGGCTTCCGCCCGCGCGGCATGCTCATCGCCGCCGGCTTCGCTGAATTCCGGCGGCAGCGCGGCCGTCGTTCCAGCCCGAGCCGAGCGTCCGCTCGGTCGCGCATCCGACGTGCAGACCGACATGTGGCTCGACATCCGGCCGATCGTGCCGCCGATCCGAGCCGCCGTCGTGGCGCTGGCCGAGCTCGGCGGCGCGCGAACGCTGGTCGCGCGTGCCGATGCTCAAGGACGAGCGAGCTGGTCGGCGCCATCGTCATCTACCGCCAGGAGGTGCGGCCGTTCACCGACAAGCAGATCGAGCTGGTGCAGAACTTCGCCGCGCAGGCGGTCATCGCCATCGAGAACGCGCGGCTGCTCAACGAGCTGCGCCAGCGCACCGACGATCTGACCGAGTCGCTGGAGCAGCAGACCGCGACCGCCGAGGTGCTCAAGGTCATCTCCAGCTCGCCGGGCGACCTGGAGCCGGTGTTCAACGCCATGCTGGAGAACGCGGTGCGCATCTGCGAGGCCAAGTTCGGGAATCTGGCGCTGTATGACGGACACGAAATGCGAATGGCCGCCATGCACAACGCTCCGCAAGCGTTCGCGGAATTGCGGCGGCGTGATCCGGTCATGCCCCGGGGATCGGTGATGGCGCGCATCCTCGAATCGAAAAGGATGATCCATATTGCCGATCTCACAGCCGAGGAGCCGTCCGCCAGCTCAGCCCTGGTCAAGGTCGCTGGCGCACGAACCGCGGTCGGCGTCCCGATGCTCAAGGAGAATGAGCTGGTCGGCGCCATTGTCATCTACCGCACCGAGAGCCGGGCGTTTACCGACAAGCAGATCGAGCTGCTGACCAACTTCGCCGAGCAGGCGGTGATCGCGATCGAGAACGCGCGGCTGCTCAACGAAGTGCACCAGCGCACCGACGACCTCGCCGAATTGCTGCAGCAGCAGACCGCCACCGCCGACGTGCTCAAGGTCATCAGCCGCTCGACCTTCGATCTGCAGACGGTGCTCGACACGCTCGTCGAAGTCGGCAGCCCGGCTGTGCGATGCCGATCATGGCACCATCACGCCGCGCAAGGGCGACAGGTTCTATCGCTGCCGGCAGCCTATGGCTTTCGGCGCGAATTCGTTGAATACGTCGAGACCATGCCCGTTGGAGTCGGATCGCGGCATCGGTGACCGGCCGCGTCGCTGCTGGAAGGCAAGATCATTCACATTCCGGATGTCCTGGCCGATCCGGAATTCAGCCATTGGCAGGATGGCAGAAGGTCGGCGGCTTCCGCACCATGCTCGGCGTGCCGCTGATGCGCGAGGGCGTTCCGATCGGCGTGCTGACGCTGACGCGCGCCGAGGTGCGACCCTTTCACCGACAAGCAGATCGAACTGGTCACGACCTTCGCCGACCAGGCGGTGATCGCGATCGAGAACGTCCGCCTGTTCGACGAAATCCAGGACAAGAGCCGCCAGCTCGCAGAGGCGAGCCAGCACAAGTCGCAGTTCCTCGCCAACATGAGCCACGAGCTGCGCACGCCGCTCAACGCCATCCTCGGCTACACCGAGCTGATCATGGACGGCGTCTATGGCGACACGCCGGAGAAGATGCGCGCCACGCTGGAGCGCGTGCAGCGCAACGGCCGCCACCTGCTCGGGCTGATCAACGACGTGCTCGACCTGTCCAAGATCGAGGCCGGCCAGCTCACGCTTGCGATCGGCGACTACTCGCTCAAGCAGGTGGTGCATGACGTCTACGGCGCGGTCGAGTCGCTGGCGGCGAACAAGCACATCGGCTTCAAGGTCGAAATGCCGAAGGAGCTGCCGCCCGGCCGCGGCGACGAGCGCCGGCTGACCCAGGTGCTGCTCAATCTGGTCGGCAACGCCATCAAGTTCACCGATCAGGGCGAGGTGGTGATCGCGGCGTCCGCGGCGAACGGCGCGTTCAAGGTCGCGGTGCGCGACACCGGGCCGGGCATTTCACAGGCCGATCAAGGCAAAATCTTCGAGGAATTCCAGCAGGCCGACAATTCGATCACCAAGGCCAAGGGCGGCACCGGGCTCGGCCTGGCGATCGCCCGGCGCATCATGGAGATGCACGGCGGCCGGCTGTGGGTTGATTCGGAGATCGGCCGGGGATCGACGTTTACGTTCACGCTTCCGGTCCAAATCGAACAGCAGACGAGGCAATCATGACCAAATGCATTCTGGTGGTCGAGGATCAGGAAGACAACCGGCAGATCCTGCGCGATCTGCTGGGCGCCACGGACTACGAAATGGTCGAAGCCGAGAACGGCCAGCAGGCGATCGACGCCGTCGCGAAGAAGAAGCCGGACCTGATCCTGATGGACATCCAGCTCCCGGTCATGGACGGCTATGAGGCAACGCGCCGCATCAAGGCCAATCCCGATTGGAACGCGATCCCGATTATCGTGGTGACATCCTACGCGCTGAGCGGCGACGCCGAGAAGGCGCGCGCCGCCGGCTGCGACGACTACGTGACCAAGCCGTACAGTCCGCGGCAATTGCTGGCGAAGATCAGGGAATATCTCAAGTAGCGTTTTGGAATTACGCGTCATGCACAGTCCGCCGCGTATCCTGATCGTCGACGACAACGAGACCAACCGCGACATTCTGGTCACGCGGCTCGGCGTCCACGGCTACGAGCTGCTGCAGGCCGCCGACGGCGAGGAGGCGCTCGTCGCCGCCAAGCAGCATCTGCCCGACCTGATCCTGCTCGACGTCATGATGCCGAAGCTCGACGGCATCGAGGTCACCAAGCGCATCAAGGCGGACAAGGAGATGCCGTTCACGCCGATCATCCTGGTGACCGCGAAGGCCGACAGCAAGGACATCGTCGCCGGGCTCGACGCCGGCGCCGACGAATACCTGACCAAGCCGGTCGACCAGACGTCGCTGGTGGCGCGCGTGAAGTCGGTGCTGCGCATCAAGGAATTGCACGACCAGGTCAACGAGTGGAACAAGTCGCTCGAGCAGCGCGTGTCGGATCAGGTCGGCGAGATCGAGCGTGTCGGCCGGCTCAAGCGGTTCCTCGCGCCGCAGGTCGCCGAGCTCCTGGTCACGTCCGGCGACGACGTCATCAAGAGCCATCGCCGCGACATCAGCGTGGTGTTCTGCGATCTGCGCGGCTTCACGGCGTTCGCCGAGACCGCGGAGCCGGAGGAGGTGATGGGCGTGCTCGGCGACTATCACGCCTGCCTCGGCGCGCTGATCCACAAGCACGAAGGCACGCTGGACAAGTTTGCCGGCGACGGGCTGATGGTCCTGTTCAACGATCCGGTCAAGTGCGATCAGCCGGCGCTGCGGGCGGCCAAGCATGGCGGTCGAGATGCGCGACGCGATCGCGCAGCTTGCGGTCAAATGGCGCAAGTACGGCCACCAGCTCGGCTTCGGCCTGGGCATCGCGCACGGCTACGCCACGATCGGCCAGATCGGCTTCGAAGGGCGCTACGACTATTCCGCGATCGGCTCGGTGGTGAACCTGGCGGCGCGGCTGTGCGGCGAGGCGCAGGCCGGGCAGATCCTGGTCGAGCCCAAGGCCTTCGCCGCGATCGAGGAAATGGCCGACGCGGAGGAGATCGGCGAACTGACCCTCAAGGGCTTCCACCGGCCGATATTCGCCTACAACGTCAAAGGCCTTCGGCCTGAATGAGCATCATCGGCGAACGGGCAAGCCGGTCTTCGGTGAGGATCATGCTCGAACTAGACAGCTTCACGCCGGGCTACAGCGCCGGCCGCGAAGACGCAGTGTCAGCTCGTTGCTGTTGCGCTGCGCCGCCGACCGCTGCCGCTGCACCGGCTTCGGCGGAGCGGCCACGGGCGTTGGCGCGCCGAACAGCCGATCGAAGAACGAGGAGCCGCTGGCGCTGGACGCCGCCATAGGTGCCCGGCGCGGCGCGCACCGGCGCGGCGAAGTTGGGCTTCGGCCGATCCATCGGGATGTCGGCGACCTTGCGCTCGGAGCCCTTCAGCGCGGCGATGACGCGCGCATCGCGGCCGTACACGTCCTCGCGGATCACCAGCTTGCCGGCGTCATCCACGTAGGCGCTCTGGTAGGTCAGGTGGACCGGGATGTTGACCGGGAAGTTGATGTTGACCTCGGAGCCGCCGAACATCTTGCGCAGCCGCTCGGCGGTGTAGTTTTCCTTCGGCAGCACGAGCGACAGCAGCTTCTCGCCGTACATCAGCGGATCGTTCACCCGCATGCAGCCGTGGCTGTAGGCGCGCTTGTCGTGCGCGAACAGGTGCTTGTCCGGCGTGTCGTGCTGGTAGACCAGGAACTTGTTGGGGAAATTGAAGCGGATACGGCCGAGCGCATTGCGGTCGCCCGGCGGCTGCCAGATGCGAACGGTGCCGTCCGGGTTCTGCTGGATCTTGAGGCCCATGCGCTCCAGCACGCCGGGGTCCTGCGCCAGCGCCGGCAGGTATTCGTTCTGGATGATCGAAGGCGGCACGTTCCAGGTCGGATTGACCGTGATGAACTTCATCTCCGCGCTGGTGATCGGCGTCGCCTGGCTCGGCTTGCCGACCACGATCTTGGTCTGCCAGTAGATCGAGCCGTTGTGCACGATCTTGAGCGTGTAGTCCGGGATGTTGACCATCACGTAGGTCTTGCCGAGGTCGCGCGGCATCCAGCGCCAGCGCTCCAGGTTGGCGATGATCACGTCGGCGTCGCGGTCGCGGCGCGGGCCGTTGATCGCGTCGAGCGTCGCGGCGTTGAACTGGCCGTTGGCCTGCAGCTTGTTCGATTTCTGGAACTTGGTCACCGCGTCGGCCAGCGCCTTGTCGTAGACCTTGCTCTCGGCGTCGCCTTCGGCGCCGAAGCTTGGCGCGCAGCGCCGGCACCCGAGGATCCTCCATCAGGACCTCGTTGCCCTTCTTGTCCTTGCTGTACTTCAGCGTGATCCCGCCGGGGATGCGCTGCGGAGCGCCCTCGGGCGTCTTGCGAGCCTCGGCGAGCTTGGCCTGGAGCGCCTTGTAGCCGGCGTGCGGCGGATGGAAGCTGTCGAGCGCGTCGGCCGTGCTGGTCGACGCCGCGATCTTCTTCAGGACGTCGGCGGGCTCGGGCCGCTCCTGCTCGTACAGGATGTCGGAGGCGATGCGCGAATAGTGGACGCGGCCGATCTGGGCGTGGCGCGCGAAGGTGATGACCGACTGGGTCAGCTTGAGCTCGGCTTCGGCCAGCGCGTCGGTCTCGCTGCCAGCCTTGAATTGCGGGCGTCGGATAGTCGCTCGGCTCGAGGCCATGCTCGTCGACATGGGCGAGATAGTCGGTCGCGGCATTGCCGCGCGGGTTGACGGCGCCGTTGGTGATCCAGAGCGGCGCGAAATTCCGCTCGCTGTAGAACGCTTCGATGCTGGCGCGCTCCTTGCGGCCGCCGAACAGGCGGTCGAACTTGCCGCTGCTGAGTTCACGCAGCTTGTCGGCGATCTGGGCATCCACTTCGGCCGAGGCGATCTTGTACTGGACGTTGCCGGTCGTCTCCTTGGACGGTGCGGGCGCAGCCGGGGTCTCGGCGGCAGGCGCCGGCTTTTCGGCTTCGGATTGCGGTGCCGCCTGGGCGGCAGCAGGGGCCGCCTGCGAGGCTGCTTCGGAGGCCGGAACCGAGGCCAGGATCGGCTGGTTGGATTGAGCGAAAACGCTGTTGCCGGAAATGGTTAGCGCCAGAACTGCTGTCACCGCCGCGCCGGCCAGCAGGTGATTGAGGCGCCTCTTGTGCATGGAAAAGTCTCCGCAGGAATGGCCCAGCCTGGGCCCAGTATGTGGGCGGCATCAGCTTTAACAAATTTCCGCTGGAGAGTTTACTGAAACCGGCGTGATCGGCCCAAAACCGCAGCGTTATGTCGCTGGGGTGTGCATTTTGGCCACGGCCATCGCCATTTCGGGTCGATTTTGGCTGGCTTTTTGCGAACCCGCAGGACGTCCTCAGGACAGGGATAAGACGCCCGGTATCCCGATCCGGATCGAGAAGGGACAGGATCAGTATGGCGCGCCATAGCCCCGGCGTGACGGAGAGCCGAAATACGGCATCGGGGCGATATAGCCCGGCGGCGTGAAGGCAAACGGATCGGCGCGGCGGACCATGCGGTCATAGCCCCGGTCGAAATTGGCATCGGTCCGACGGGTCTGCGGCTGGTCATCGGACCGGCTCGGCAGCCGCGCGGCGACCGGCTTGCTGCTGGAGTTGTAGTTGCGGGCGACCGGGGTATCGGCGGGGCCGCGTCCGGGGCGCATCAATTCGGCGATCTTCTTGTCGTGGCCGTAGATGTCAGGCCGGGTCTGCAACTGGCCGGCATCGTCGACGAACGCCGTCTGATAGGTCAGATGCACCGGGATCGGCGTCTTGAAATTGATGGTGCGCTCCTTGTCGCCGTACATCTTCTGGATGCGCTCGGCGCTGTAGCGCTCGCCCGGCTGCGCGATCGACAGCAACACCTCGGCGTATTGCTCCGGATTCTGCACCCGCATGCAGCCGTGGCTGTAGGCGCGCTGCTCCTTCGCGAACAGGTGCTTCTGCGGCGTGTCGTGCTGATAGACCAGGAACTTGTTCGGGAAATTGAAGCGGATGCGGCCGAGCGCATTCTTCTCGCCGGGCGGCTGGTAGATGCGGATCGAGCCGTCCTTGTTGTGCGTGAGCTTGAGGCCGATGCGCGCGAGCGCATTGGGATCGCGCTGCAACGCCGGCAGGTATTCGTTGCGGATGATCGAAGGCGGCACGTTCCAGGTCGGATTGACGGTGATGAATTTCATCGTCTCGCTGAGCAGCGGCGTCGCCTGCTCGCCGACCTTGCCGACCACGATGCGCGTCGACCACGCGGTCTTGCCCTGATCGGTCACGGCCAGCGTGTAGTCCGGGATGTTGACGGTGACGTAGGACTTGCCGAGATCGCGCGGCATCCAGCGCCAGCGCTCCATGTTGGCGATCAGCGTATCGGTGAGCGCGGCGCTCTTTTCCTTCTTCTGGCTGCGCGCTTCCGCGAGCTTGGCCTTGAGCGCTTTATAGGCGGCGTGCTGCGGATGATAGGCGTCGAGCGCTTCGGCCGTGTCGCCGGCGTTCGCCATGTTCGCCAGCACGTCGGCCGATTCCGGAAATTCCAGCTCGTAGAAGATCGCGCCGCTCACCCGCGAGAAGCTGATGCGGCCGGTGCGCGCATGGCGCGCAAACGTCAGGACCGATTGCGTCATCGCGAGTTCGTCCTGCGCGAGCTTGTCGGCATCGCCCGGCGAATCCCGGGATCGGATAGTCGGCCGGTTCAAGGCCGTCGACAGCGACGCCGCGCAGGAAAGCGGCCGCCGCCTTGGCGCGGTCCGCAGGCTTGCCGTCCGCGATCCAGAGCGGCGCGAAACCGCGATCGCGATAGAAGGCTTCGACGCCGGCGCGGTCCTGCTTGCGCTCGATGACGCGATTGAGCTTGGTGGCGAGCAGCTCGCGCAACTTATCGGCGGTCGCCGCGTCGCTGCCCTGCAAGTTGGACGCGAGCGGCGCTTGCAACAGGTCCGGGCCGGTGAGCGGCTTGGGTTCAGGCGTTGTCGCGGGAGCCGATGGAGGTGTTGCGGCGGGTGGCGTCGTCG
The DNA here is from genome assembly GCA_963838595.1 of uncultured Alphaproteobacteria bacterium. Lineage (GTDB taxonomy): Bacteria > Pseudomonadota > Alphaproteobacteria > Rhizobiales > Xanthobacteraceae > Z2-YC6860. The sequence continues at coordinate 42,799 of CAWIRP010000027.1, read as the reverse complement.
GAGTTGTATTTTCAGCGGCCGGCGGCGTGTCCGAGTTCTGCGACGTCAGGATCACGGAGGATTGCGCAAACGCTCCACCGATTGCGGCCAATGTCATGGCTGTGGCCGCAACGTGGCAATGGAACATTCCGCGCATAAAAGCTCTCCGTGATGCGCGATTCGTCTAAGAATCGAGTGCGCCATCATCAACGCGGAAAGCTACGAATTCGTTCCTGTTTGCTGACGTCTTGCCAGCAAAGCGCCTGGCTGCCGGTCAGTGAAACTGTTAACGTTCTTACACCGAAGGGATGAACTTCAGCGCCGGAATCAACTGGCCGAGCAGCGTCGGCGGCCAGGGGATCGACATGAACCGGTCGAACACCAGGAAAATCGAGATCGACCAGCACCGCGGCATAGGTCAGCGTCAGCGTCCAGCGCTCCTGGCCCTTCGAGCCGCATGAAGATGACGACGAACAATCGCCGCCGTTGGAATCAGACCGATCACCGCCATCGATCCCATGAAGGCGATCAGGTAGCCGAAGAATCGCGCCGCGCGCGTCGCCACCACGCGCATCGGCAGGTGGTCGGTGTCGGAGGTGAGATCCATGTGGATCGCCTGCCCGACCTCCTGCTGGGCCTGCTCGCTCAGGCCGGCGGCGGCCGTTTCCGGCTTGCGGAAGATCTCGTTGAACAGGCTCAAGTCCGGCGCAAATCAGCGCCACGGTGCCGACCACCAGCGGCACCAGCTTGGCGGAGAAGTGCCACGGCAGCGCCGCGATCACCATCGTGCCGATGCACCGAGATGAAGAACAGCGTGAACAGTTGCGAGAGCTTGAAGGTCGGCGCCTGGAAGCTCGCCGCCATCTTGGCGACGCCGCCCTGCCGGCGGATGTCCTGGATCAGCGGCCGCACCAGGCCGATCAGCGCGAGGATCAGCAGCGCCGCGACCACCGGCCGCCACAGCCACGAGAAGCCGTAGCGCTCGACCGAGATGAACATGTAGCGCTCGATGCTGTCGCCGAGCACCAGGCCGAGCACCAGCGGCGGCCGCGGCCACTTGTTCTGCTTCATCAGCCAGCCGAGCAGGCCGAAGGCCGAGCAGCGCGATCAGGTCGCCCCAGCTCCGGTTGGCTTCGAACGCGCCGATGTAGACGATGCCCAGCACGGCGGGCAGGATCAGCGTGTAGCGCAGCGTGGCGAGCCGCGCGAACTGCGGGCTGAACGCGTAGCACAGGCCGGCGCCGAGGATGTTGGCGAGCGCGACCGACCACACCATCGTGTAGGTGATGTCGAGATTCTTGTGCAGCATGTCCGGACCCGGCACCAGGCCGTGGATCAGGAACGCGCCGAGCAGGATCGCCATGGTCGCGCTGCCCGGCACGCCGAACGCGATGGTCGGCACCAGCGCGCCGCCCTCCTTGGCGTTGTTCGAGCTCTCCGACGCGATCACGCCGCGCACGTCGCCCTTGCCGAAGGTCTCGCGCGCGCCCTTCTCGGTCTTGAGCGCGTGGCCGTAGGCCAGCCAGTCGATCACCGAGGCGCTGATGCCGGGGATCGAGCCGATGCCGCCGCCGATCCACGAGCAGCGCACGATCAGCCACCAGTTCTGCGAAGCAGTCCTTCACGCCCTGCCACTGGCCTTTGTAGATGCTCGCCTTGTCGATCGACCTTCGAGATCGTGGTGCGGCCGATCAGCAGGTCGCAAAGCTCCGGCAGCGCGAAGATGCCGAGCAGCAGCGGCGTCAGCCGCAGGCCGTCCCAGAGATAGAGGCTGTCCATGGTCCAGCGCAGCGTGCCGGTCTGCGGGTCCGAGCCGATCATGGCGATCATCACGCCGAGGCACGCCGCGGCGACGCCGCGCAGCGGCGCGCTGCCGGACAGCACCGCCACCATGGATATTCCCAATATGGAAAACGCGAGCAGCTCCGGCGAGCCGAGGTAGAGCATCACCGGGCGCAGGATCGGGATCGACACCGCAAGCAGCGCCGCGCCGAAGATGCCGCCCATCAGCGACGACATGTAGGCGGCGCTGAGCGCGCGCCCGGCCTCGCCGCGCTTCGCCATCGGGAAGCCGTCGAGCACGGTTGCCGCAGAGGCGGCACCTCCGGGCACGCCGAACAGAATCGCCGGGATCGGATCGCCGGTCGACGTGGTGGCGCCGAGGCCGAGCAGCAGCGCGAAGGCGGAGTAGGGGTCCATCGCGAAGGTGAACGGCAGCAGCATCGCCGTGCCGGTCAAGCCGCCGATGCCGGGCACGATGCCGAGCACCAGGCCCATGATGCAGCCCAGCCCCAGGAACATCAGCCGGTGCGGCTCCATCAGCGCGAAGAAGGCCTTGCTGGCCGTCGTCGCCATGAATGCCGCTTCTGCGGTAAACGCTTCCATCGCTCAGCCTTCCCCCCGGAGCTTTGGCATGGAGACAATCACCGCTGTGGCTTGGCGGTCAACGCCTGCTTGGCCCGCTCGACCACATTCGCGGGTGTGGCGTAGAGCTTGGTGACCAGCGCCTGCATGTCCTCGCCCGACATCGGCTCGACGTCGAAGTTCATTTTCTTGGCTTCGGCCAGCAGCCGCGGGTCGGCGAAGGCGGCCATGAACGCCTTGCGCAAGGCCGTGACGCGATCCATCGGCACGCCGGGCGGCAGCACGAACGGCCGGCCGAACACGCCCTGGCTGTAGATCAGCTCCATCACGCCGCGCTCGTCGTCGTTGCGGGCGAATTCGAGCGTGGTCGGCACCTTGCGCGCATGCAGGTCGCGATGGCCTTTGACGCTCAGTTGCACCAGCGGCTTGATGGTCCCCTTGGCGAACCATTCCGGATAGAGGATCTCGATCCCGGTCCAGCCGATGCCGCAGACGCCCTGCACCTCGCCGCGCTCCATCGCCAGCGTGATCTCGCGGCTGCCGGGATAGCCCATCACCAGCTTGAACCTCGCGCCCAACAGGTTGTTCAGCATGACCGGGAAGTCGCGCGTCGTGGCGCCGTCGCCGCTCGCCCCGACGATCAGCTCGGTGGACAGCGTGTCCTTGAATTCCTTCACCGGCGCGTCGGCGCGCACGAAGCAGACGTAGACGTCGCTGTTGGCGTTGCCGAGATAGAGAAACTTCGCCGGCTCGTGCTGCACCGGCGGGCCGCCGAGCAGCGGCTGCAGGATCGCGCCGGGAAAGATCGCGCCGGCCACGGTGCCGTCCTTCGGCGCGACGGAATAGATGTATCCGGCCGCGCGGTTCGATCCGGCGCCGCTCATGTTCTGCACCACGACCGACGGGTTGCCGGGGATGTGGTCGCCGAGATGGCGCGCCAGCAGCCGCGCGTAGGTGTCGTAGCCGCCGCCGGGCGACGAGCCGACCACGATCTGGATCTGCTTGCCCTTGTAGAATTGCTCGACAGATTCTCGAGACGATTCTTGCGCCGCCGCGAGGCTCGCGGCTGCAAGCACGCAGGCGCCGGCGACGATGGCGCGCCGCAAGCAAAACCCGATCGACATCGTCATCGTCCCGCGCTCGCTTCCGGCAATCGATAGCTTTTTGGTATCCCCCGCTACCGGCCTGCGGCAGCAAGGTTTTCAGGCGCTCCAAACAGAGTCAACTGCGCTGGCCAAGCCCAGGCGGTGGTCTCGGGCGGTTGGACGGGATAGGCTCCCGCCGCTGCGACACCCGGACGCAGCCGATGCGGCGCAACGCGCCGCGATCGAGTTCAAACGTGTCGAGGAACGCTCATGATCGACTTCTATGGATTGACCAGCCCGAACGTGCAGAAAATCTTCATCATGCTCGAGGAGTGCGGGCTCAAATACAATTTCAAGCCCGTCGACGTCTGGGCAGCCGCAAATCACTCGCCCGAATTCGAGAAGCTCAATCCGAACAAGAAAATCCCGGTGATCGTCGACCACGAAGGTCCGGGCGGCAAGCCGTACACCGTGTTCGAGTCCGGCGCGATCCTGATGTATCTCGCCGAGAAGACCGGCAAGTTCATGTCCAAGGACATGCGGAAGAAGTACGACGAGATTCAGTGGCTGATGATCCAGGTCGCCAGCGTCGGCCCGGCATTCGGCAACTTCACGCACTTCAACCTGTTCGCGCCGAAGCCCGGCAACGAATATTCGTTCGGCCGCTACAAGAGCGAGATGCTGCGGCTCTACGAACTGCTCAACACCCGGCTCGGCCAGGCCAAGTATCTCGGCGGCGACGAGTACTCGATCGCCGACATCGCGACCTTCCCGTGGACGCGGGCGCACGAGCAGCACGGCGCCAAGATGAACGAGAAGCCGAACCTGAAGCGCTGGTTCGACGAGATCAGCGCGCGCCCTGCGGTGAAGGCGATGATCGCCAAGCAGGCCGACATCAAGTCGAGCCGTGAGACGGCGACCGACGACAACAAGGATCGTTTCTTCAATCGCGGCAAGTACGCGCGCGCTTGATCGTGCGATGACGTCGGCAGCGCGAGTGGTCATCCAGAAAGCGGATGCCGCTCGCGCTGTTGCATTTGGAGGAGCACATGCAGAAGAACTCTGGCAAGCAGAAAGCGAAGTGCAAGAACTGCGAAGGCAAAGGCCTGCTCAAGGCGGGTGACAAGAAAGTGAAATGTCAGAGATGTGGCGGGACCGGCTTCAAGCAGTCCTAGCTAGGCGCAATCGTCAGCGTTGATCGCCGTATCGCTCGGTGACAGCTTCAGCAATGAACCTCTTGCGCCCTTCACGGCCCGGGCTTGTGCCATGGGCCGCGCACCAATCCGGAAATGTGTTCGGGTCGATGTGAACGCGCATGACAGGGTGGCCGTAGGCCTTGAGCCCTCGCTCCATTTCCTCTGCCATCTTCAACCACTCCGTCCAGGTGCGTGGCAGCTTGTGGCCGTCGTCGAAGATTCTCAGAAGCGCCGGGTAATCTTCCTCTTTGATCCAATAGACCCCCACCGCTGGAAGCGGCCTGTCCTCGGCGTCGGGCATATCGGATCTCCTGCGAAAGTCGCGTGAGGAGACAAAGTCTGTCGCGGCTATGCCGCTGCGACCTCGGCCACCGGCTGCTTCCAGGCCTGAAGCCGCGGCATCACTTCCTTGGCGAACAGCGTCAGGTTGTCGACGGTGTCCGCGTGGTTGAGATAGCCGGCCTGGCCCATCATCAGCAGGTTGCCCATGCCGCCGCAGTATTCGCAGAACTCGACGATCTGCTTGTAGACTTGATCGGGCGTGCCGCAGAACAAAATGCCGGCGTCGATCAGGTCCTGCACGCTGCATGTGTAGATGTCGACCGGGCGGCCGTCCTTGGCGGTGCCGCGCGGCTGCTTGAAGCCTTTCAGGATTTTCGCGTTGTCCTCGATCGAGAGGTAGCCCGGCGGGTTGCGGTACGGAATGTGCACGATCGCCGAGGTGCGCAGATAATCGGCGATCTGGTCGCCGCGGCGGCGCGCTTCGTTTTCGTCATGCGCGACAGCGACCAGGCCGAGATAGGCAAAGCGGTCGGCGCCCGGCGTCTTGCGGTGCGTCTTGTAGTAGCCCTGCCGGTAGGCGTCGTAGAGCGGTCGCGTGCCGTAGCCGGAGCCGAGCGTCGCGATCACGTAGCCCTTCTCGCCGAGCGCGTAGGCGTTGTTCTTGCTGTTGGTCGTGCTCCACAGCGGCGGGTGCGGCTGCTGGATCGGGCGCGGCCAGATGTTGACCTGGCGGTAGTGGAAGTGCTCGCCCTCCCAGTTGAACGGCTCGCCGCGGTGGCTCATCGCCTTCAGGATGAAGTCGTGCGCCTCCCACAGCCGGTCCATCACGCCGACCGGATTCTGGTTCGACGCCGGGAATTCGTAGGGCACGCCCTTGACGAATCCCATGTCGAGGCGGCCGCCCGAGACGGCGTCGATGGCCGAAAGCTCTTCCGCGCAACGCAGCGGATCGGGCCGGTGGCCGAGCGGATAGCCGAGCACCAGCAGCCGCGCCTTCTTGGTGATGCGCGCCATGATCGACAGCCCGACGACCACCGTGGACGACAGGCAGGTCGCGGTCTGGTGATGCTCGTTGAGCATGATGTCGAGGCCGACCTCGTCGGCGACCTGCCATTCGTCGTAGTAGCGGTTGAGGAGTTCGCCGGCGAGCTTGGGATCGAGCTTGCTGTTCGGCAGGTTGATGCGCAGCGAGCCTGCGTGGTCCTTCCAGGCCGGGTAGTACGCCTGCTCGGTGAACTGATAGACCCGCATGTATTGTCTCCTAGGCGCGCACCTTGGCCGGTTGCTTCTGCTCGGCGAACGCGAGCGCGCGCCGCGCGAACTCGTCCGGCTGTTCGATATGAGGATAGTGGCCGGCGCGCTCGATGGTCTCGAGCCGCGCGCCGGGAATGGCGGCGGCATAGGCGCGGCCGTAATCGGGGTTGAGGACGACGCGATCGGCCGTGCCCCACAGGATCAGCGCCGGCACGTCGATGCGGCGCAGCCGCGCCTTGAGCTTGGGATTGTGCATGTAAGGCGACCAGGCGACGCGCGCCGTCGCCTCGCGGTTGCGTGCGGCGGCGAGCACGACGGCCTCGGGCAGCGTGTTGTAGTCGCGCTTGGCGATGCTCGGATCGAAATAGGCGAGCGCGTCGATCTCGGGCTGGGTGATCGACCAGATGTCGAAGATGTCGCGGGTCTCGCGGTCGCCGACCTTGATGCCGAGCGGATTGCCGAGCACCAGGCGGTCGATCCGCTCGGTGGTCTTCACCGCGATCTCGCAGGCGAGCCAGCCGCCGATGCCGATGCCGACCAGCAGCACGTCGCGCAGATCGAGCTGCTGCATCAAATCGAGATAGAAATAGGACAGGTCGTCGATGCTGTTCATGCCCTGCGGCAGTTGCGACGCGCCGAAGCCGGGATGCGTCGGCGCTATCACGCGCCCGCCCTTGGCCAGCGCGTCGAGCACAGGGGCCGACGGTTCGATGCCGATATTGGGATGCAGGAACAGGATGGGGCGGCCGCGGCCGCGCTCGATCGTCTCGATCTTCACGCCGGCGACCACAAGCGACGAATGCGCGTCGGTGGTCCCTGACATGAACGAAGCCCCTTTGTTTTTCCTGCCCTTCCATCCCATTGCACGACCCAAGGCGGTGTTTCAAGATCGCCGTGGCCGCGTGCAGAACCGAAGGCAGGGACGCCATGAATTACGCCGGAAATCAGAGCGAAATCGAAACGCGCATGGGGCTGACCTACGCCACGCATGACAGCGTTGCACTTGCTGGCGACCTGTACCTGCCCAAGGGCTCCGGACCGTTCCCGGTCCTGGTCGGCGTCCACGGCGGCGGCTGGGTGCAGGGCGCGCGCAACGCCTTCCAGTACTGGGGCGCCTGGCTGGCTTCGCGCGGTGTCGCGGTGTTCTCGGTGAGCTATCGTCTCGCCAAGACCGGGCAAAAGACGTTCCCGCTCGCCGTGCAGGACGTGCTGGCGGCCGTTCAGTTCGCGCGCGGCAATGCCAAGGACTGGCGCATCGATCCGGAGCGGATCGGCCTGTTCGGTCAATCCGCCGGCGGCAACATCGGCGCGCTCGCGGCGCTGGCCGGCCGCAGTCCGATTTTTGCCAACGGATATCCGAACGACCCGTTCGCCTCGCTCAGCACCGAGGTCAAATTGTTCGCCGGCATCTACGGCTGCTACGACGTGTTGAACATGTGGAACATGTACAACATGCGCCATCCCGGCGAGAACAACATCGAGAAATTCATCGGCGCGTCGCCGCTGGACAACCGCCAGCTCTATTTCGACGCCTCGCCGATCAGCTACGCCGTCCGCGCCAACAACAAGGTCGCGGTGCATCTCGCGGTCGGCACCGAGGACGATCTGGTCGATCGCAAGGCCAACACCGACGCCTTCGCGCTGGCGCTCTACCAGGCCGGCTTCTTCGTGCGCACCACCATCCTGCAGGGCGCGCCGCACTATTGGGGCGGCGACCCGATCGAAGAGCCGGACAGCTTCTCGGGCTTCCTGGCGCCGCGGCTGCTGCGGTTCCTGCAAGAAAAGTTGTGAGCGAGAAATTGTGAGCGAGGCGCTCAGCGCGCCGGCGGTCGCGCGCAACCGCGATCCGATCCTCGCGGTGCTGCGCCGGGTGCTTCCGTCGCGCGGCATGGTGCTGGAAATCGCCAGCGGCACCGGCGAGCATGCGGTGCATTTCGCGGCGCGCTGCCGGGCCTGACCTGGCAGCCGACCGATCAGGACGCCACGGCGCTCGCGCAGCATCGCGGCCTGGCGCGACCAGGCGAGATTGCCGAATCTGCTTGCGCCACTGGAACTTGATGTGACGCAGCCTTGGCCGGTCAAACGGGCCGATGCGGTTGTCTGCATCAACATGATCCACATTTCGCCGTGGCGTTCGACTGAAGCGCTGATGGCGGGCGCGGCGAAAGTGCTGCCGCCCGGCGGCGTCCTGTTTCTCTATGGACCGTATAAGGAGAATGGCGCCCACACCGCGCCGTCGAACGAAACGTTCGATGCCAGCCTGCGCGCGCGCAATCCGGAATGGGGCGTGCGCGATCTCGACGATGTGCGCGAACTGGCCGCGATGCATGGCCTCGATTTTGCCGAGCGCGTCGCGATGCCGGCCAACAATCTCAGCGTGGTGTTCCGCCGCCGCTGATCATCGGAACAACTTCAGCGGCGCCAGCGTGATCGCCGGGATGTAGGTCATCAGCATCAGCATGATGAGATAGATCACCAGGAACGGCATCACGCCGCGGTAGAGCTCCGGCAGCGGCGTCTTGAACAGCGCGTTGGCGGCAAACAGGTTCAAGCCGAACGGCGGCATGAACATGCCGATCGCCAAGTTGACGGTGACGATGATGCCGAAATGGATCGGATCGACCCCTGCCGCATGGGCGACCGGTGTAAGCAAGGGCGTCAGCATCAGGATCGCGGCCGGAGGCTCCAGCACGCTGCCGACGAACAGCAGGATGACGTTGATGACGAGCAGCAGCATCCACGTCTCGAGCTTCAGGCTGCGACACGAAGGCGATCGAGTTGGCCGGATAGCCGCTGGTCGTGATCAGCCAGGCGAACGCGCCGGCGGCGGACACGATGACAAGCACCTGCGCGCTGAGCGCCGCGGACTCCAGGGTGATCGCCCACAAGTCGGCCCACGTGATCTCACGATACACGAACATCGAAACGAGGATCGCGTAGATGCAGGCGACGCCCGCCGCTTCGGTCGGTGTGAACATGCCGCCGTAGATGCCGCCGAAGATGACGACCGGAGCGAAGATCGCCCAGACCGAGCCGCGCAGCATCTGCCGGATCGTGCCCGGCTCGGGACGCGCCGCGATCGGGATCGCTTTCTTGCGGGCGTAGAAATAGACGTAGATCGCCAGAGCAACGCCGATCAGGATGCCCGGCACAAACCCGGCGAGGAACAGCAGCGGCACCGATTGTTGCGCGGCGATGCCGTAGATGATCATCGGGATCGACGGCGGAATGATCACGTCGATCACGCCGGTCGCGGTGACCAGGCTGACCGAGAAGCGCTCGCCGTATCCGTTCTTCTTCAGCGACGGGATGGTCAGCTTGCCGATCGCCGCGACGCAAGCGACGCTCGACCCGGACATCACGCCGAACACCTCGCATGCCGCGATGGTGGACAGGCCGAGCGAGCCGCGCACGCCGCCGACCATGGCGAGGATCAGCTCGATCAGCCGCCGAGCGATGCCGCCGCGCGCCATGATGTCGCCGGCGTAGATGAACAGCGGCACCGCCAGCAGCGGGAAGATGTCCAGGCTGCCGAACATCGCCGAGTGGATGGCCTGCACCGGATTGACGCTGAGCAGGATGCCGCCAAGCGTGGCCGTCATCAGCACGACGAAGATCGGCACGCCCATGACGAGCAGCACCGCCGGCACGACGGCAAGAGCGAGCAACGTCACGTGCCGTCTCCCTGGCGCGGAGGCGGCGAGGGACGCATCAACGTCTGCACGGTCCGCACGCCGATCAGCAGCGCGATGACGGCGAGGCCGATGGTGAGGAACGATTGCGGGATCCAGGACGGCACGTCGAGCGCGTCGCTGCGCTGGTCGAGCATGCTGCAGCGCGTTGAGGATGTTCGCTGCCCGCGTACGCGATGGCAAGGATGACCACGATGGAGACGAGCGCGCCGATCGCCAGCGCGGCCTGCCGCATGCGCGGCGTCGGCCAAATCGATGAAGGTGTCGATCCGGATGTGCAGATTGCGCCAGGTGACGGCGATGGCGCCGGCGAACACCGACAGGATCATCAGGAACAGCATCAGCTCTTCGGCCCAGCTGAACGGCTTGCCGAAGATGTAACGCGCGGTCACGTTCGCGCCGTTGACCACCACGATGCAAATCGAGCGCGACGCCGGCGACCGCGAGGCAAACTTGCGTCAGCGCTTCGCCACAGCGGTCGACCAAGGTCGGCCGCCGGATTCCATTCTCAGGGTCGTTGCTCATATCCGCTCCGCGGCGGCCTCCAACCGGCAGGAGGCCGCCAGGTTCTCGGCGATCATTTCACGGACGCGGTGATGGCCTTGATCTTCTGGTAGAACTCCTTGGACGGCGGGTTCTTGTCGAGCACGCCCTGGATCGCGGCGTCGATTTTCTTCTCGGCTTCGGTCTGCTCGGCCGGCGGGAGCTTGACCATCTTGGCGCCGCGCTCCGCCCAGACCTTGTAGTCGTCGGCGATCTTCTTGATTTGCCACTGGTGGATCTCGGGTTCGAGCTTGGCGCCGATCTCCAGCACGGTCTTCTGCAGATCGGCCGGCAGCTTGTCGAACCAGACCTTGCTGACCATCGCGATCGGAATCGAGGTCCCAGAACCGGGTGTCGACGGCGTTCGGCGCCGCATCGTTGTAGCGGAACGGCACGAACACGCCGATCGGCGCGTTCACGCCGTCGATGGTGCCTTGCTGCAGCGCGGGCACCACCTCCGGCAGCGACATCGGCACCGGCGCGCCGCCGAGCGCGCTCACCGACGCCTGCTCGCCTTCGGAGGCCAGCACCCGGGTGCGTTTGCCGGCAAAGCCGGCGAGATTGGTCACCGGCGTGCGGAACGTGAACATCTGCCCGTCATAGACGTGCAGGCCCATGCGTGATCATGCCGCGGCTGGCGGTGAAGTCCGAGATCAGCTTGCGCATCTCCGGCACGTTCAACGCCTTGCGGGCGTGCTCGTTGTCCTTGAACAGACCGGCGAGGGCGAGCACCTGGAAGCGCCGGTCGGCGCCGAAGAACAGCTCCGACGGGCCGATCGCCGCTTCGATGGTGCCGAGCCGCAGGCCTTCGGTCTGGCGCGGCGCGCCGCCGAGTTGGCCGGCCGGATAGACCTCGACCTTGATCTTGCCGCCGGTCGCCTTCTCCAGCGCATCCTTGTAGAGCTTGACGTACTCGTGCTGCATGTCGTTCAGCGTCAGCGTCGAGAATTTCATCGTGATCTGCGCCTGCGGCCGGTGCGGCCATGAAGGCGAAACGCTGCGACGGCAATGCCGGCCGCAACAGGCGCGCACGAGCCCTCCAAGCTTGATGCAATTCATTGTCCCCTCCCTCTCGTTGGTCTGATGCTAGACCGTTCGCAATTGGCAGTTCAATCGCGCCGTGACTGGTGGGCCGGTGGGCCAGAGTTATCGGCGCGGCACGCTCCCGTTCGGCGCGGCGCACGGCCGCCATGGCGTTTTCGGTGTTCAGGGCGAAAGTGCGCAAGAATTTGGCAACCACCGCGAAGTCCTCGCGGGATATGTCCTGAAACAGCAGGTCGTTGATCTGGCGGAGGAAGGGATTGATGGCCCGGATCGCGGCCTCGCCCGCTGGCGACAGCCGGATCAGCACGCTCCGCCCATCCGACGGATTGGCCGACTTCGTCAGCAGACCCTTGTCGACCAGGCGGCCAACCTCGGTGGTCACGTGGGTCGCGGCGATCAGCGTGTGGTCCGCCAGCGTGCGGATCGACACGCCTTCGCTGCCTTGCCGGTACGCCGTCCCGATCAAAACGATGAATTGCGGGGCCGTGAGCCCGATCGCCTCGCCGAACGAGTCGCGGAAACCCTGCAAGCTGCTGAAGGCAGAGAACATCAGATAGAGCGTTTCGCGGAACGCCACGTCGCTGCCGGACGCGAGCATCGACGCAGCGTGATCGTCGCGGGAGGCGCGAACGTCCTCGCCGCGCCGGTGGCGCGCTGCGTGCGCGCAAGTGAGCGGTTTTCTTTTGGCCATGCGTGTCTAAGCCCGTCGCCCAGACTACCGCGCGTCCACGCCGTTTGACATCCAAAATTAAGCTACATATTGTAGCTAAATTCACGAAGCCAAATGACTGAACCGGAGGTGCGCTATGCGGACCGGTGCGGAATACCTCAAGTCGCTGAACGACGGCCGGCAGGTGTTCGTCGAAGGCGAGCGGGTCAAGGACGTCAGCACCCACCCGGCGTTTCGCGAAGCGGCGCGCTCCGTGGCGCGGCTCTACGACATTGCCGCCGATCCGGCGAACCGCGAGTTGATGACGTTCACGTCGCCGAAGACCGGGAAGCCGGTCTGGCGCGCCTACCAAATCCCGCGCACGCACGCCGACTTGCAGGCGCGGCGGCTGTTCTCCGAGAAATGGGCGGAGGCGACCTTCGGCCTGATGGGCCGCTCGCCGGACCACGTGGCGGGTTTCTTCACGGGTTACGCCGCGGTGCCGGAGGTGTTCGCGGCCGGTGGGCAGAAGTTCGCCGACAATGTCGTTGCGTTCTACGAGCGCATGCGCGACGAGCATCTTTATCTCAGCTACGCGATCGTGCCGCCGCAGATCGACCGCAGCAAGCCGGCGCACAAGCAGAGCGATCCGACGCTGCATGCGGGCGTCGTCAAGGAGCGCGACGACGGCATCGTCATCAAGGGCGCGCAGCAGGTCGCGACCGGCGGCGTGCTGTCCGACTGGGTTCATCTGAGCTGCATCCACCCGATGCCGCCCGGCGACGAGAACTACGCCAACTGCGTCGCTATCCCGATCAATGCGCCGGGCGTGAAGCTTTTTCCGCGCCGGCCGTTCGCGTTGCGCGCGACCAACTCGTTCGACTATCCGCTGTCGAGCCGGTTCGACGAGTCGGACAGCTACGTGGTGTTCGACGACGTGTTCGTGCCGTGGGAGAACGTGTTCATCTACCGCAACCTGGAGATCACCCGCGACCAGTGGTGGAAGACGCCGTCGCACGTCTACGGCAACCACCAGGCGCAGGTGCGCTACGTCACCAAGCTGCGCTTCATGATGGGCCTCGCGCAGCGCACCATCGAGATGATCGGCAGCGCCGGCAATCCGCAGGTGCAGATCGCGATGGGCGAGATCGCGGCGCTGGCGTCGATCTACGAGGGCATGCTGCTCGCGCACGAAACCAACGCGCCGATCGAAAACGGCGTTCTGTGGCCGTCGAAGACCACGCTCTACGCGGCGATGGCGATGCAATCGGAATTCAACGGCCGGATGCTGGAGATGGTCCGCGAACTGGTGAGCTCGTCGGTGATCTCGCTGCCGTCGTCGGTGGCCGATCTCGACAGCCCGGAAACCGCGCCATTCATCGAGCGCTACATGCGCTCCGGCTCGATGGATGCGCGCTCGCGCACGGCTTTGGTGCGGATGCTGTGGGATTTCGTCGGCACGGAATTCGGCAGCCGCCACCAGCAGTATGAGAAATTCTACGGCGGCTCGTCGTTCCTGGTGAAGCAGAACGTCTATCGCAACTACGACTTCAAGCGCGCCACCGCGCTGGTGGACAAGGCACTGGCGCTGCCGCCAGTGGAGGGCGCGTGATCCCGAAAAGTGGCTTTCCGGTTTTCGGATAAGATCACGCGCGAGCAAAGAACCGTCTAGAACGCGATGCCGAGCCGCATCTTGACGAGGTGGCGCTCGAAATTCGTCAGGTCGAGCGAGCCGGTCTCGCCAGATGCGCGCCCTGCGATCTGCGCGTTCCATAGCGCGCTCATCCAGGCCTGCTCGGATAATTTGATATAGATTGCAGGCCCGGCGAACAGGCCGTGGCCGGCGAACCGGTCCAGCCCATGCCGTCGTAGGCGCGCTCGTAGCGCAGTTCGCCGCTCACGAAGACGCGTTCCGACAATCGGCCGCTGAGCGCGCCCGATACGGCGAGCGTCGAGTCGTGCTCCCAGGCCCCGGTTGCACGAGTGCGGCTCGCCCCGGTCGCGTAGATCAGGTTGAACGCACCCAGCAGTCGTCCGGCAATCAGCTCGCGGTCCATGAGCGCCGCGAAGTACGCGCCATAGCTGGTGACGCGCTCGCCGCTGATGTCGTCGACGTGCCCCCAAGTCGGCGTTGCCGTAAATGTCAGTCCGAACGGTGCGGCCTGCCGGTCGAGCGCGCGATATTTCATCTCGAAACCGCCACCGCTAAAGGCGCCCCGGTTCATGTCGGGCAGACCGGTCACCCCGTGGATGTGGTGGAAGTCGCCCCCGACGAACGGTGCGACGCGGAAGCTGTCAGTCAGCGTGAGCTTGAGTGCTGTTGCCTGGGAGAAGACGCGGTAGGTGCCGCCGTTCTTGCCAAGCCGGGCGCCGAATTCGAGTTCGACCTCCCGCTCGCCCGCAGCGCCGATGTCACTGCCTTCGGTGAGGCCGAACAGGTGCTCGCTGTCGAGGCCGGAAGCCGCCGCCGAAGCAGCGACCCCCGCGAAAAAGGCGGCAACGGCCGCCAATACAAAAATACGCATTCCTGCTGCCACACCGCCGGAACGTGCCGGCTCGCCCCTGTCTGTCTTCTTCGATTAGATTGCATCTGCAAATCAGTTGCAACTAGAAAAAATAGTAACGGATTGGCATGGGGTTGGGGCCATTTTCAGGATCTGAAGCGGTGCGGCAGTGGGCACCCTCCCGATTGCGAGAGGATGGGGCGCGGCCGTTCTGGCTGTAGCGGCGCTACTTCTTATCCAGCCCCAACTCTTTCCACCGCGCCTTCACGGCGTCGATGTCGGTCTGGTCCGGCCAGGCCTTGGGCGGGAAGCGCGCGCCGTCGAAATCCGGATCGGGGTCGTAGTCGAGGTTCATGGTGGCGTCGATCAGCACGCGGTTCCACTTGCCGGTGCCGAACAGCGTCGGATTGCGGTCGCGCTTGCGCGTCGAGGGATCGAGACCGAGCCCGAAGGTCGACGGCATGATGACGATGTCGTTCTCGCCGGCGTTGACCCGGTAGGCGATCGCCCAGTCGACCGCGCCGTAGTCGTGGATGTCGATGTCGTCGTCCACCACGGTGATGTGCTTGTAGCGCACGTGCGCCGCCGAACTTCCCCAGATCGCGTTGGCCGCCTGCTTGGCCTGGTTGCGGTAGCTCTGCTTCATCTGGATCAGCAGATTGATGCCGGCCTGCACCGGCGGGCACCACACGTCGGTGATGCCTGGCACGCCGGCGCGGTCGAGCACGTTCCACGCCGTCGCCGCGCGCATGATCGAGGAGGTGACGGTGTTCTCCGAATAGCTGCCCGGCAGCGCGCCCTCGATGGTGCCGCGCAGGATCGGCGCGTTGCGGTGGGTGATGGCGGTGACGCGGATGGTCGGCTTCGGCATCTTGTCGCCGGCGAAATAGCCGGTGAACTCCGCGTACGGCCCCTCCATCATGTAGTCCTTCGGGTCGATCTGCAGGAAGCCTTCGACCACGATCTCGGCGTTGGCCGGCACATAGAGATCGACCGTCTCGCACTTCACCAGTTCGACCGGCGCGCCGCGGATCGAGCCGGCCACGTCGTACTCGCAGATGCCCTTCGGCACCGGCGCGCCGGCGACGAACTCGACCGCCGGCTCGACGCCCATCGCGATCGCGATCGGCACTTCGCTGGCGCCGCCGTTCTGCCAGGCGGTGACGTGATGGCCGATGTGCTGCGCGCGCCACATCAGGATCGGCATGTGCGTCTTGTCGGCGATCATGCCGCGATAGACGCCGACGTTCATGATGCCGGTCTCGGGATCCTTGGTGACGCAGCCGCCGTAGGTCTGCATGTAGCGGCCGCCGTCGAGCCGGTTCCAATACGGCGCGGGAAACTCGAACAGATCGACGGCATCGCCCTTGACGATGTTCTCCTTGCACGGGCCGGTCGGCACGATCTTCGGCGGGATCGCGCCGGTGAGAATGTTGCGGCCGAGCTTGACCAGTTCGCGCGGATGCGTGTCCGGCGGCAGCCCCATCATCATGGCGATGCGGCGATAGTTCGCGAGCGCGCCGGTGAACACCTTTTTGCAGCGGCTGTTCGGCTTGTTGTAGTCCTTGATGTTGTTGAACAGCACCGAAGGCCCGGTGGCCGGGCCCTGCAGCAGCCGCGCGATGGTGCCGAGCTCGATGTTCCAGTCGACCTCGCCGTCGATGGGCTTCACCTCGCCGGCGGCTTCGAGCGCCTTGAGCCAGCCGCGCAGGCCATCGTAGGCAACCGGTTTCCGTTCGACCGTCATCATTTATCCTTTGCAGCAAAACGTTCCGCTGGCGGCGCGATCTCGGTGACGAGGTCGCGCACCAGCTTCTTGTTGGAGAGCGGCTCAAGCCGCATCTCGCGCGGTTCGAGCCGCGCGGTGCAGGCATAAACGGTTTCGCCGTCCAACTCCATCATGCATTCCTTGCAGGCATTGGCGTTGATGCAGGAGAAGCGGATCGCCAGCGTCGGGTCCTTGTGCGCCCTGATCCAGCGCAGCCCGTCGAGCACCGACTGGCCGCGCTCGAACGGCACCTGGTGGGTTTCCCAATGTCCGGCCGCCTTGTCGGCGCCGCGCCAGATGTTGAGGGTCGCGGTTTCGGTCATTGCGCCGCCGCCTTGGCGACCGAAGCGGGAACGCGGGAAATATCGAGCTGCCCGCCGTCGAGCCGGATCACCTGATTGACGTTCCACTCCGGCAGCATGCCGGGGAAATCCTCGCGCTGGTGCGCGCCGCGGCTTTCGGTGCGGTTGAGCGCGGCCTGCGTCACGGCGCGCGCGACGGTGAGCATGTTGCGCAGGTCGAGCCAGTCGAGCCGAACCATGTCGAAGGCCTGGCCGTTGCCGAACGGCCGCTCGCCGGTTGCATCGGAAAGCTCGTCGATACGGGCTAGCGCGCGCTTGAGCGATGCTTCGTTGCGCAGCGGGCCGACGTCCTCCGCCATGGTCTGCTGCAGCGACTGGAGCATCTCTGCGGTGTTTGGTGTGTTGCTTGGTCCGTTCATCGAGAGCAGGTCGAGCGTGCCACGCGCCGCTTCCGGCCGCGCCGGGACAGCGCCGACATCCTTCACCCACTGTGCAGCGGTGCGTCCGGCCTGACGGCCGAACACCAGCGCCTCGGTGATGGCGTTGCCGGAAAGCCGGTTGGCGCCGTTGGCGCCGCCGACCGCTTCGCCAGCGACCAGCAAGCCGGGGACTTCGGTGGCCATCCGCGTGTCGGTCTGCACGCCGCCCATGTGATAGTGCGCGATCGGCGCAACCTCGACGGACTGCTTGGTCAGATCGATGCCGTTGGCGGCGAGGCGGTCGATCACCGGGCCGAACGCCTCGCGCAGCTTCGGCTCCGGCACGTGCTGGAAGCTCAGATAGACGCCGCCATGTGGCGAGCCGCGTCCGGCCTCGACCTCTTTGAGGATGGCGTAGGTGCCGACGTCGCGGGTGACGATGTACTTGCCGTCCTCGGCGACGCCGTAGTTCTGGGTGAACTCCTCGCCCTTGTTGTTCAGGAGCTTGCCGCCGAGCTTGTAGCGGAACGGGTCCCACATGATCGGGTCCATGCCGATCAGGCGAGGGGCCAGGTGCCCGATCGGGAAAAACTGCACGAACTCCATGTCGATCAGCGGAGCGCCCGCGCGCAGGCACAGCGCGTAACCGTCGCCGCCCATGTTCGACGAGGCGCTGTTGCGGCGATAGAGCCGCGTCAGTCCGCCGGTCGCGACGATGGTCGCCTTGGCGACGATCATCACCGGCGCGCCGGAGCCCATGTGCCAGGCGACCGCGCCGGTCACTTCGCCGTCCGCCTTGATGAGATCGACCACGCAGAGGTCGCCGGCGCGCTTGATGTCTTTAATCTTGTTGACGACCTTGCGCAGCGTGCTCGACACCGCCGGGCCGGTGTCGAGAAAGTCCACATAGACGCAGCGCGGCCGGTCGTGGCCCGGCGCGAACGCCGCGGTGATCTTGCCGTCCTTGCGCGCCCAGCCGACGCCCCAGGCGTCCATCTCGCGGATGCATTCCGGGCCTTGCTCGGTGAGGAGCCGCGACAGCGCCTCGTTGCACAGCCCGCGGCCGGCGGTCAGCGTGTCCTGATAGTGATGCGACCAATGGTCGGGCGCCTCGTCGCCGAGCGCCACCGCGACCGTCATCTGCGCCATCACGGTGGCGCCGCCGCGCCCGATCAGGCTGCGGTCGAGCAGGAACACCTTGCAGCCGGCGCGCGCCGCTTCGATGGCGGCATACATGCCCGCCGCGCCGGAGCCGATCACCAGCACGTCGGTCTCGACTCGAATGGGTTCGGCGCTCATGTCCGAATTCCCGGTTGGCGGCTAGGCGCCGGCCTTGCGCTTCTTCGCCGCGAGCTTCACCGCCTCGATCACCTGCGGATAGGTGGCGCAGCGGCAGAGATTGCCCGTCAGATAGTGCTTGATCTGCTCGTCGTCCGGATCGGGATGCTCGTCGAGCAGTTGCGTCGTCATCAGCACGAAGCCGGGCGTGCAGTAGCCGCACTGGAAGGCGGCGGTCTCGACGAACGCCTCCTGCACCGGATGCAGCTTCTGCGGTGTGTCGAGGCCCTCGACGGTCAAAACCTCCGTGCCGTCGACGAACGTCGCGAGATAGAGGCAGCCCGACACCGAGCGGCCGTTGACCACCACGGTGCAGCAGCCGCACAGGCCCTGGCCGCAGGTCTCGCGCGCGCCGGTCAGCGCGAACTGCGATTGCAGCACTTCGACCACATTGTGGTGCGGCTTGACGTCCGCCGTCACCGGCAGTCCGTTGAGCTTGAAGCTGATGGTGCGCGCCGCGGTCATTATTCGGCCTCCAGCGGCTTGCCGGCCTTGGCGCGCAGCGCGCGGTACACGGCCTCCGGATTGAGCGGCAGTTCGGTGAGCCGCACGCCGACCGCGTCGTCGATCGCGTTGGCGATCGCCGGCGACACGCAGAACGTCGCGACCTCGCCGACGCCCTTGGCGCCGAACGGGCCGTTCGACTGGTTGGTGTCGACGTGTGAGTTGTCCATGACGACCGGCACGTCGTGGAAGCCCGGGATCTTGTAGTCGGCAAGCGAGGCGTTGGTGACCTGGCCGCCGTCGATGTGCATCTTCTCGAACATCGTGAAGCCGACCTGCATCAGCGCCGCGCCGGAAATCTGCGTCTCGACGATCCTCGGATTGATGGCTTTGCCGACGTCGACCACGTTGACCAGCTTCGTCGATCTTGACGTGCCCGGTCTCGGTGTCGACCTCGACCTCGGCGCCGGCGCCCGACACCATCCAGAACGCGGTGACGTTCTCCGACAGGCCGGTGCCCGGCGCGGGCGGGATGTAGTCCGGCTTGAAGATGCCGGTGCCGATCACGTTGCCGGCCTGCATGCCGTATTTCTTCACGAACAGCTCGCGGATCGGAATGTTCGAGCCTTCCGGCTCGCCGACCTCGTGCGCCAGCGCCTTTAGCTGGTCACGCGCATGCTCCGCCGCGCGTTTCACGGCATGGCCCATGTGGAACAGCGAGCGCGAGCCGAGCGTGCCCATGTCGTAGGGCGTCACGTCGGTGTCGCGCGGCACCACGCGCACGGTTTCCGCCGGGATGTTGAGCACCTCGCCGACCATCTGCGCCATCGCGGTGTCGGAGCCCTGGCCCATGTCGACCGTGCCGCAATACAGCGTGGTCGAGCCGTCGGCGCTGACGTTGACGATCGCAACCGAGGTGGTCGGCGTGATCACCGCCTTGATCGAGATGCCGAAGCCGCGGCCGCGCTTGACCACGCCGGTGCCCTTGTCGAACGGCTTCGACCAGTTCATCCGGTCGAGCACGCTGTCCATCACCTTCTCGACCGCGGCGTCCTTGATGATGGTGTTGGTGGCGTGCGGGCGGCCCTCGCGCAGCAGGTTCTTGCGGCGGAACTCGACCGGATCGAGCTTGAGCGCGCGCGCCATCATGTCGGTGTGGCTCTCGTAGGCCCACACGAGTTGCGGCACGCCGAAGCCGCGTAGCGCGCCGGCCGGCGTCACGTTGGTGTAGAGCGCGTAGGAATCGATCCAGACGTTGTCGATCTCGTAGGGCCCCGACGCGGTGAGGCCGGACTTCTGCGTGACGCGCGGCCCGATGTCGGCGTAGGCGCCGCCGTTCCAGAACACCTCGCACTTGCGCGCGATGATGCGGCCGTCCTTGTCGACGCCGCTCTTGATGCGGAACGTCGAGGGGTGCTTGGTGATCTGGTAGAACAGCTCCTCGAAGGTCAGCGCCAGCTTCACCGGCCGCCGCGCGATCATCGACAGCGCGACCACCAGCGCCTCGAGCTTGATGTAGAGCTTCGCGCCGTAGCCCGAGCCGAGATACGGCACCTTGATGCGCACCTTGTTCTCCGGCCACCTCAGCAGCCGCGCGATCTCGGTGCGCACGAACGACGGGCCTTGCGAGGCGGTGTAGACGGTGACGCCGGTGTCCTTGTAGTCGGCGATCGACGCGTGCGGCTCGAACGGCAGGTGCAGCACCTTCTGGGTCTTGAACTCGTGCTCGAACACATGCGCGGCCTGCGCGAACGCCTTGTCGACGTCGCCCTTGCGCAGCCGGTAGTCGAGCGCGGTGTTGGTGTCCTTGGCGTCCTTGAGGTGCTTGAGGTCGGCGAAGGTGCCGGCCGGCTTCAGCACGTCATGCACGTAGGTCTTCGAGGTCAGCGCGTCGACCTCGTCATAGACCGCGGGCAGTTCCTCGTATTCGGCGACGATGAGCTGCGCGGCTTCTTCCGCGACATGCGGATCGACGGCAAGCACCGCGGCGACCGGCTCGCCGACGAAGCGCACCTTCTCGTGCGCCAGGATCGGCTGGTCGTGGAACGCCGGTCCGTAATAGGGATCGGGGATCACCTTCATCACGTCGTCGATGGTGACGACGGCGAACACGCCCGGCAGCTTTTTGGCTTCGCTCACGTCGACCGACTTGATGCGGCCGTGCGCCACCGTGCTGCGGAACAGCTTGCAGGTGAGCATGCCCGGCAGCCGCATGGTGTGGGTGTATTCGGCGCGGCCGGTGACCTTGTCGCGCGCCTCCAGGCGCAGCACCGAGCGGCCGACCTGGGTGCCCACCTTCGGCGCGTCGTGGGTCATGGTCATTGGGCGCCTCCGTCGAGGGCTTGCCGCACCGCGCGCTTGATATAGACGCGGAGCAATTCGCGCTTGTAGGGCACCGAGCCGCGCACGTCGGCGATGAACTCGGCTTCCTCGACCGCGGCGTCGCCGGCCTGCGCCAGCAGCTTGTCGTCGACGGTCTTGCCGGCGAGCACGGCCTCCGCCGATTTCACCCGCGTCGCCTTTGTCGTCGCGGCGCTGACCACGACGCGGGCCGACTTGATGGCCTTGCCGTCGGCCTCGAGCACGACCGCGACGCCGAGCGCCGGCCAGTCGTCGGCCGAGCCGGTGGTGACCTTCATGTAGGCGGCGCGCTTGTTGCCCTGCGCCGGGATGTGCGCCTCGGCGATCAGCTCGTTCTTCTCCAGCACGGTCTCGTAGTAGCCGGTGAAGAAATCCTCCAGCGCGACGGTGCGCTCGCCCTTCGGCGAGACCACGGTGAGCTTGGCGCCGAGCGCCATCAGCACCGGCGGCAGGTCCATGTGCGGGTCGCCGTGGGCGAGGGCGCCGCCGACCGTCGCGACGTTGCGCACCCGCACGTTGGACAGCGTCAGCATGGTGCGCGTGATCAGCGGCGCGAGCTTCTTCACCTCGGCCGAGCGCTCCAGCGCGTTCAGCGTGGTCATGGCGCCGACCCGCAGTCCGTCGCCGCTCGCCGCAATGCCGGAATACTTCGCCTCGATGCCGCGCAGGCTGATCAGCTTCGCCGGGCGGAACACGCCGGCCTTCATCATCAGCATCAGCGCGGTGCCGCCGGCGATCGGCCGCACGGTCGGATCGTCCGGATCGAGCAGCTTCACCGCGTCCGCGAGCTTGGTCGGTTCGGCCAGTTCAAACGGCGTCATGGCTTCACTCCGCTGCGGCCTGCGCGAAGCGCTCGCGCAGCCGGCTGACGAATACCTTTTCCAGATCCTTGGCTTTGGACCGCATCACCGGCTGGCCCATGCTGCCGAGCTTGCCGGCGAGCGCGGCGTCGACCGAATAGGCGATCTTGGTCTCGTCGCCGGTCTCGGTGAGCGTGGTGCTGGTGGTCGCGGTCAGACGGCCGACGACGCCGAGCGGCGTGCCTTCGATCTTGGCGGCGATCTCGCCGATCTCGAGCTTGATCACCTCGACCGAGACTTTGAACTTGAAGTTCAGGTAGGCGATCTTGGTCTCGAACATCGCCTCGTAATGGGTCGGGTCGATCTCCTTGAGATCGTTGATGCCGTCGACCAGCGAGATGAACGACTTCGGATCGCGGATCGTGTCGAACACGGCCGCGCGCGGCGCCTTGATCGTGAATTCGCCTGATACGTTCATGGGTTACGCCGGCACATTGGAACCGAACAAAAGCGCATGGCAGGCGCGGCGTCAAAGGCTTTTGACCGCCGCGCCGTGCATGGTTGCGATGCGGAAGGTGGTCAGCCTTTTTGCCGCAGCGCCAGCACCCGGTCCACCATCTCGCCGGCCTGGCCGAGGTAGTTCGCCGGGTCGCACAGCTTGGTCAGCTCGGCCTTGCTCATGTGCTTGGCGATCTCCTCGTTCTCGGCGAGCAGGTCGGCGAGCGGACGGCCGGTCGCCACCACCTTGCGGCAGATGTCGTAGACGAGGTCGTGCGCGTACTGCCGGCCGAGCGCCGGGCCGAGCCCCATCATCACCGCCTCCGAGACGATCAGGCCCTTGGTGATGTCGAGGTTGGCGCGCATGCGCTTCTCGTCGACCTGCAGGCCGGTCATCATGAACTTGGTCTGCGCCAGGCAGCCGGCGGTGAGCACGAAGATTTCCGGCAGCACGATCCACTCGATCTCCCACTGGCCGGTGGCGCGCTCGTGGTCCTGCTCCATGGCGTTGAGCAGCGCGACGACCTGGCTGCGGACCACGCCGGTCTGCGCGGTGATGTAGACGCAGGAGATCGGGTTGCGCTTCTGCGGCATGGTGGACGACGAGCCGCGGCCCTCGTGGAACGGCTCGAACACCTCTTCCACCTCGGTCTGCATCATCAGCTTCACGTCGAACGCGATCTTGCCGCAGATGCCGGTGACGAGGCCGAGGAAGCAGCCGACCTCGGCGATGCGGTCGTGCACCGTGTGCCAGGCGATCTCCGGCTGCTTGAGGTCGAGCTCCTTCGCCAGCTCGACCTGCGTGCGCAAGCCGTCCTTGCCGAGCGAAGACAGCGTGCCCGCCGCGCCGCCGAACTCGAACACCAGCACGCGCTCGCGCAATTGCTTGAGCCGCTCCTTGTGGCGCTCGAACGCGGCGAGGTAGGTCGCGCACTTGTAGCCGAAGGTGATCGGCACCGCCTGCTGCAGGTTGCTGCGGCCCGCCATCGGCGTGTCGCGGTATTTCTTCGCGAGCGCGGCGAGCGCGTCGGAAATGTCGTTGATGTCCTTCTCGATGATCGCGAGGCTCTCGCGGATCTGCATGATCGTCGCGGTGTCGGTGATGTCCTGCGTGGTGGCGCCCCAGTGGCACCACTCGCCGAGATCGCCCTCGCAGAGATCGACGAGCTGCGCGACCACCGGCAGCACCGGATAGCCGATCCGCTCGGTCTGCTTCTTCAGCTTCTCGATGTCGAACTGGTCGAACTTGCAGTGCTTGAGGATTTCCGTGCAGGCCTCTTTCGGGATGATGCCGAGCGTGGCCTGCGCGCGGGCGAGGCCGGCCTCGAAGTCGAGGTACTTCTGGATGCGATTGCCGTCCGACCACACCTGCCGCATGGCCTCGGTGCCGAAAATGTCGCGGAAGATGGCGGAGTCGATGGTGCCGGTGGGCATGGCGGGCCTTTCAGCACGAGTCATGGCGGGCTTGTCCCGCCATCAGCCGCTAAAGCGTGCATGCACGGCACAGGCCGGCATGACGGGCGGCGTGGCGCTACTCCGCCTTGATGCCGGTCTTCGCCACCAGCGCGCGCCACTTTCTCGGTCTCGCTCTGGATGCGCTTGGTGACCGCGTCGGGCGGGCCGGGCAGCGGCTCGAAGCCCTGCTTCTGCAGCGCCTCGACCGTTTCGGCGTCGCTGAGGATGGCGCGCATCTCGGCGTTGAGCTTGGCGACGATCTCGTCCGGCGTTCCGACCGGCATGGCGTAGGCGGCCCACAGCGAGACGTCGTAGTCCGGCACGCCGGCTTCGACCATGGTCGGCACGTCCGGCAGCGCGGTGACGCGTTTCGTGCCGGTGGTCGCCAGCGCCTTCAGCTTGCCCTCGCGGATGTTGGCGAGCGTCGGCGCGACGGTCGCGAACTGCATGTCGAGCCGGCCGGTGATCATGTCGATCGAGGATTGCGCCGAGCTGCGGTAGGGCACGTGGGTCAGCTCGATGCCCGTCCGTGTGCCGAACAGCGCGCCGGCGAGATGCGCGAGGCTGGCGAGGCCGGCCGAGCCGTAGTTGAACTTGCCGGGGCTCGCCTTGGCGAGCGCCACCAGGTCGGCGACGCTCTTCACCGGAATGCCGGGATAGAGCACCAGCGCGTAGGGCGCATCGAAGATCATCGAGATCGGCTTGAAGTCCTTCACGGTGTCGTAGGGCAGCTTGGCGCCGAGCGCGGGCGCCAGCGCATGCGTGCTCGCCGTGATCAGCCCCATGGTGGTGCCGTCGGGCGCGGCCTTGGCGACGATGTCGACGCCGATCGCGCCGCTGGCGCCGGCGCGGTTCTCCACCACGAACTGCTGGCCGAGCTTGGTCGTGAGCTTCTGCGCCACCAGGCGGCTGACCACGTCGGTCGCCGAGCCCGCCGGGAACGGCACGATCAGCCGCACCGGCCGGTCGGGCCAGGCGGATCTGCGCGGCGGCGGGAACGCCGAGCGCAGCCAGCGCCAGCAGCATCGATACGACACGGATCATTTTGCCAACTCCCGGGCGAGCCCGGTGATGAGCTCTTCGAAATCGTTCAGGCCGTTGTGGCGCGGCGAGCCCGCCATGCGCGGCGTCAGGATCACGTTGTCGAACGACAGCAGTTCGTCGTCGTCCGCCACCGGCTCCTGGTAGTGCACGTCGAGCGCGACGCCGCCGAGCCGGCCGGCGCGCAGCGCTTCCAGCAGAGCATCGCGGTTGATGATCGGCGCGTTGGCGACGTTGACGATGCAGGCGCCGGGCTTGATCTGCGCCAATTCGTCACGGCCGAGCAGGTCGCGCGTGCTGGGCAAGGTCGGCAGTTGCGGCATGATCCAGTCGCTTTCGGCAAGCAGCGTGGCAAGCGGCACGTGGGTCGCCTTCAGTTCGCGCTCCTCGGCCTCGGGCGCGCGCGTGCGCTGGTGATAGAGCACGCGCATGCCGAACGCCGAAGCGCGCAGCGCAATCTCGCGCCCGATCTCGCCGAGGCCAATGATGCCGATGGTCGCACCGTTGAGCGCGCGGGTGCCGCCGACGCGCGGATAGTTGCCGCCCGGCGTGTAGGGCCGGCCGAAC
Source organism: uncultured Alphaproteobacteria bacterium (assembly GCA_963838595.1). Lineage (GTDB taxonomy): Bacteria > Pseudomonadota > Alphaproteobacteria > Rhizobiales > Xanthobacteraceae > Z2-YC6860. Next base: position 17,214 of record CAWIRP010000027.1, on the reverse strand, counting down.
GGCCGCAGTTCCCGCCCCGCGGCCTTCGCCCGTGCCGGCGTGACGAGGCCGCTGACGGTTTCGAGCTTGCGCGCGAGCATCAGCATCAGTGCGAAAGCATGCTCGGCGCAGGACACGTTGGCGCGGCGGCGGATGGTGAGTAGCTTCACGTTCTTTTTCGCGCATGCCGCAGCGTCGATATTGCGAAGTCCGGTGCCGAACTTCTGCACCACCTTGAGCGCAGGGGCTGCGGCGAGATCGTCCGGGCCTATCGTCAGCGACTCGACCACCACCGCGCACGCATCCTTGAGCGCGGCGCGCATCTCCTCCTGCGACGTCACCATCCGCACTTCGGCGGGATAGAGTCCCGGCGATCCGGCGCGCACGCGCTTGATCCAGCCGTCGAAATCCGGCTCGTCATGCGCCATGAAATCGGCGAACGCCGCGCGGTGCGCGTCCGGCGAGTTCGGATCGAGCACGATCGGAATGAGCCGGGTGAACGGATCGTCCTCGACGACGATGACGGGAAGACCGGCCACCGCGCTCAGCTTTTCTTTGGCTCGAGATCGACCTTGAGCGCGGTGAAGATGCGGTTGTGCATGATGTAGACGCCGCACAGCACGGTGAGCTCGACCACCTCGCGCTCGCTGTAGTGCTTGCGCACGGCGTTGAACACGTCGTCGGGTACGCCGGAGCCGTCGCGCACGGCATCGACATAGGCGAGCGCCGCCTGTTCCGCCTCGCTGAACTTGCCGTAGGCGCGCCAGTCCTTCAGCGCCTCGCATTCCTCCAGCGAAACGCCGTCCGGCACCGCGATGGTCGGCACGTGCTGTTGCAGCGCGTAGGCATACTTCGCGGCCTGCGCGATGCGCACGATGGCAAGCTCGCGCAGCCGCGGCGACAGCTTGGTGCCCCAGCGGATCGCGCCGATGTACTCGAACCAGGTCATGCAGACCTTGGGCGAGTGCAGCAGCAGCTTGTAGATGTTGATCAGCGCGCCGCGCCCGCCCTTGATCTTGGCGATCTCGGCGGCGAGCTCGGGGTGAGTCCTTTTCTTCGATGTACGAAATGCGGGCCATCAGCCTTCCTATTTCCGCCCTCGATCGAAGAATGCGGTCAGAACGCGGATTTTATCGTCTTCCTGAATGTATACGACCCGAAGATATCGACCGTCACGTTCGGCGACGCGACGGAACGCTCTTTTGACGCCGCTGCGAGACGGGTCGTCTACCAGTGCGTCGGGCTGTCGGATTGTTGCTTCTACCCAGGTTCTATCGATCACGCGCTCGACCAGCATGTCCTCCGCATGAGTTCGTAAGGACGATAGGGATCGCCATGTGGCGCTAGGTTATTCCGCAGCGCTGGAGAATGTCGCGCCGGGAGTCACATGTTTGCTGGCCTCAAGCAACTCGATGGCCACGATTCTTCCTTGAGCATCGTAATCCAGCACGACGCCTTCGGAAACTTCCTCGCTTTCAACTACAGCAGTTTCCGCGAAACGCACGTACAAGGCGTCGGAAGCTGCGTCATAGATCGTTTTCATGGGCAGCGCCTTTTTTCTGGCAGACCTTACCACCGCGCTACGCTTCTCCAATCTCACGCAGAACTTCGTCGGTATGCTCGCCCAGCATCGGCTGCGCCCGGTCGGCGGCGGCGCGGCGGCCGTTGATCGTCATCGGCGAGCGCACGCCCGGGATCGAGCCGCCCTTGGCATTCGGATGCGGCAGGTCGATCCGCATGCCGCGCGCGATCACCTGCGGATCGGCGAACGCGTCGGCGATGGTGTTGATCGGGCCGGCCGGCACGCCGGCCTTCTCGAATTCGGCGGAGAGCTGCGCCTTGGTGAATTTCGCCGTCAGCTCGGAAATGCGCGGGATCAGCGTCGCGCGATTGACCACGCGCCCTGCGTTGGTGGCGTAGCGCTCGTCCTTCGGCATGCCGGGGTCGCCGAGGATCGTCATCATCTTCACGAACTGGCTGTCGTTGCCGCAGGCGATCAGCACGTGGCCGTCGGAGCAGGGGAAGGTCTGGTACGGCACCACGGCGGGATGCGCGTTGCCCATGCGCTTCGGCGGCGTGCCGGACACCAGATAGAACAGCGCCTGGTTGGCGAGCACGCCGGTCAGGCTGTCGAGCAGCGCCATGTCGATGAAGCTGCCCTTGCCGGTGTGCTCGCGCTCCTTCAGCGCGGCGGTGATGGCGAGCGCGGAATAGACGCCGGTGAACACGTCGGCGAACGCGACGCCGAGCCGCATCGGCTCGCCGTCCGCCGGGCCGGTGATGTCCATGATGCCGCTCATGCCCTGCACGAGCAGGTCGTAGCCGGCGCGGTGCGCGTAGGGCCCGTCCTGGCCGAAGCCGGTGATCGAGCAATAGATCAGCCGCGGGTTGTCCGGCGCGAGGCTCTTGTAGTCGAGGCCGTACTTGGCGAGCCCGCCGAACTTGAAGTTCTCGATCAGCACGTCGGAGCGCGCCGCGAGCTTCTTGACGATGCGCTGGCCCTTCTCGGTCTCGAAATCGATCGCGATCGAGCGCTTGCCGCGGTTGCAGGCGAGATTGTAGGCGGAGGAGAGCCGGCCGCCGTCCTTGTCCTCCATGAACGGCGGGCCCCAGCCGCGGGTGTCGTCGCCTTCGCCCGGCCGCTCGACCTTGATCACCTCGGCGCCGAGATCGGCCAGCGTCTGGCCGGCCCACGGGCCCGCGAGAATGCGCGCCAATTCCAGCACGCGAACGCCGCTCAGCGGCCCCGGCATAAGTTCACTCCCATCTGCGCAGCCATCCTATATCAATCTTATTTGCGCGCGACCGGGTCAACTTGCCCTATGCCACTATGGCGGCCGTGCTAGCGTGCTCGATCATGATGAGACGCGAGTCATTCCCGATCGCAAACATCTACGTGCCGGTCGCGCGCCGGGCGACGCTCAACCCGAAAACCGTCGACGAACTGGCCGAGAATATTCTGCAGAACGGTCAGAAGGATCCCATTCTGGTGCGGCGCGACGGCGAGCGCTTCGTTCTGATTGAAGGCCTGCACCGGCTGGAGGCCTGCAGGAAGCTTGGGGAAGCGACCATCTTCGGCTTCCTGGTGCAGGCGCGGCGGCACTAGCGCTGATCCCGAAAAGTGGGAACCGGTTTTCGGAAAAGATCATGCTCAAATAAGAAAGTAAGCCGTCATGCGCGCCGTCTGAACATCCAGCAGCGCAGCCGCCGCGATCCCGGCACAAGCGCCCAATCCGTTGATCAGGAAGTCGCTGAGATACGCGTGCCGTCCGGGAACCCATTGCTGCAGGATTTCCATCATCCCGGCGCCCGCAACGGCCAGCACGGCCAGTATCATTCGATGATTGGGATAGCCCAATCCGAATGCCAATCCGACCAGCGCGAATGCCATGCCGTGTTCGAGATCATGCTCGATCCCGGTGTAAGGACGGATTTTTTGCGGACCAAGCGTCAGGACGATCGCGGCGAGCACCAGCAGCCATGCCGCGATCCTGGCCACCTTGATGATCATGTCGGCTCTGCGCTTCGTCAAACAGTTGACCGCCGAATCAAAAATCGGACGCGCTCAAATCGTAGGAGCCTTTGTTGCCGCGGGAATAGACTTTTGCAGCCGCGGCGCAAATCAAGTCGCGGTTCGAATCGAAGGCGTTCAAACAATGGACTTCGTCGGCCAGCATGCCCGGCTGAAGGTTTTTCAGCGCGTCCGCTGAAACGAAGAACGATGCCTCCATCGAGCTGTCATAGCCCCAGAACCGGACGGCGCGCCGCGTCGCGTCGTAGGAACGGCTCGGATTTGGGAAGGTCAACGCCATGACGCGATCTTCGATCGTCAGGCGAAGATGGATTTCGGCCGCGTCGACAAGGTGATCTCGCTTTCGCGAACGACGCGTTCGTGCTTCTCGACAATATTCTTGATGCGGTAGGAGGGATTTTTCGGATCGCCGTCGGACAAAGGCATCAGGCGCCGAATTTCGTAATCGCCGGCCGCGGCAGGCCGAAGCACCGTTGGAGTGAGGTCGACGGCCTGACCGATGCTGAATTTGTGCATGATGTGGTTCCTTGTCCTAATGACCTTGGTGAAATGTTCAGTCGCTTCGAGCAATCTCACGCAGACGCGTTATCCCGCGCGCAATTATGGGAAAGTAATTTATGGTCATTCATGACATATGGGCACGATGTGCCGTTCTACCAAGGGTTTTTCTCAGTAAATCTCAGTGTAGCTGTCCGCTTTTATTCGAGGACACTACATTTTCACGTCATTCGTCCTATATAGAGGCCTGCAACGAAACGTTTTGATTTGTTTTTATCGGGATCATCGAGGCCGCCAGTGGGCGGCCTCGTGTGCTTTCCGCAGAAGGAGAACTCCATGGCCGTTGAAGTCCAAGCGATCAATCGCGTTCGAGATATGGCTCGCCAGCGTGTCGATGGGCTGGAGGGGTTCGACTACGAGGCTCCCGCCGAGTTGTTTCCGAGTCGCAGCAAGAAGGGGCGTGGCCAAATCACCTACAAGCGCTTTGACACGGCCGCCGAGGCGATCCGCTTCGCTATTGAAGACGTGCCGCCGCCTGCGCTGCTCGGCGCCTATCTTGAGGTCGACGAGGCGCGGTTCGGATTGTACGAAATCCAATATCTTTACGAGCGTGCAGCCTACCCGCTGACGCGTCGCGCAACCGCGGTGACGGAAGCAACCGAACTCAGCTAGATCGCCCCGAAGGCGGTCAGCGAACGCGGAAGCGTTCGACCGCCGCCTCGTCCACCTCGACGCCAAGGCCGGGACCGTCCGGCAGCGCGACCACGCCATCGGCGAGCGGCAGCGGCCGCTTTACGATGTCCTCGGCGAGGTAGAGGTGCGAAAGGCTGACGCCCCAATCGGCCTTGGGCACGGCGCAGGCGAGGTGCAGCGCGGCCGAGCTGCCGATGCTCGAACTCGGCGATCTTCACCGCGATGTTCACCGAAAGGCCGAGCTTCTGACACAGCTTGCCCGCTTCGACCGCGCCGACCATCCCACCGAGCTTGATCAGCTTGAGCGAGATGCCGCCGGCGCCGGCACGAGCGTTGGTCTCGATGTCGGCGAGCGAATGGATGCCTTCGTCGATACCGACCGGAATCTTGCTGGCCTTTGCGAGCTTCTTCAGCCCGGCGAGGTCGTCGTGGGCGAGCGGCTGCTCGATGAATGACAGCCGCGCTTTCCGCGTTTTCTCGACGTAGGTCTTGGCGTCGGCGAGCGTGAACCCGCAATTGGCGTCCGCGCACAGCGGCATCTTAGGCAACGCCTCGCGGACCGCGTGCGCGATCGCGATTTCCTTCGCCAGAGGCTTCACGCCGACCTTGAGTTTTAGAAGGCTGAAGCCCTCCTTCTGTCGAAGCTGCGCCTCGGCGACGTCGGCTTCGATGGTGGGATTGCCGAGGAGCCACATCGGCTTGACGGCGTTGCGCCGCGGCTTGGCGACGAGATCGATCAGGCGCTTGCCGTCGGCGCGGCCGATCAGGTCGAGCAACGCCATCTCGACGGCGGAGTGCGCGCCGCCGTTGGCGGCAAGCGCGCGATGCATGGCCTTGCGCAGGTCGGGCCAGGTCCGCGCATCCTTGCCGGTGATGAGCGGCGCGAGATAGTCGCGCACCGCCGCGACGAGGCCGCCCTGGGTGTCGCCGGTCATGGTCGGCGCCGAGGCGGCTTCGCCCCAGCCGACTGTGCCGTCGGCCGCTTCGATGCGCACGATCAGGTTCTGCGCGGCAGTGACCGTCTCTGCCGCCATCTTCATCGGCGCCTTGAGCGGCAGCGCCACCGGAATGGCGTCGACGCGGCGGATGACGAGCGGCGCCGCGCCTTTGCGCGACGCCGTGCCCTGCAGTGTCGTGTGTCCGGTCTTTTCGAGCATTGGCCTCGCGCCTTCTACTAGTCCACCTTGATGCCGGCCTCGGTCACGACCTTGCGCCAGCGCGCCACGTCGGCGCTCACGACCTTGGCGTACTCTGCGCCGCTGATGTCCGGCACGATCGAGCCGTTCCTTTCCCAGGCGGCCTTGATCGCGGGCAGCGCCATCGCCGCCTTGACCTCCTTGATCATGCGGTCGATCGCCTCCTGCGGAGTACCCTTCTTCGCCAGGATGCCATACCAGGTCGAGAACTCGAAGCCCGGCAGGCCGGCTTCGGCGGACGTCGGTACGTCCGGCAGCGCGGGCACGCGCTTCTGCGCGGTGACTGCGAGACCGCGCAGCTTGCCTCCGGCGATCTGCGGACCCGACGTGCCGAGGCCGTCGAACGCCATCGGCACGTGACCGGCGAGCAGATCCTGCATCAGCGGACCCGCGCCACGGTAGGGCACGTGGTTGAGCTTGGTCTTCGCCATCGAATTGAAGAACTCGCCGGCAAGATGATGCGTCGTGCCGGCGCCGGCCGAGCCGTAGTTCACCTGGTTCTTTTGCGTGTACTCGATGAACTCCTTCAGCGTCTTGGCCTGGATCTTCTCCGGGTTGACCGACACGACGTGCGGCGGCTGCGCCAGCATGATGACCGGCACGAAGTCCTTTTCGATGTCGTAGTCGAGCCTGGGATAGATCGAGGGCGCGATGGTGTGGTGCGCTGCGCCGATCAGGAAGGTGTAGCCGTCGGCCGGTTGCTTGTTGGCGTAGGACGCGCCGATCGTTCCGCCGGCGCCGGCCTTGTTGTCGATCAGCACGCGCTGACCGAGCTGCGTGTCGAGCTGCGCCGCGAGCGGGCGGGCGAAGGCATCGGTGCCGCCGCCGGGCGCGAACGGCACGACAAACATGATCGGCTTTTGCGGCCAGGATTGCGCCTGGGCGGTGGCGCTCATCAGCATCAGGCCGGCCAGCGCGGCCAGCGACTTCAACATGGAATTGGTTCTCACTTCGGGATCCTCCCTCAATTTATGAACGCGTTCGCCCCCGCGTCCGCTTTCCCGGCAACGTATAGCAAGTAGGCGGGCAGGGGAAAGCAAGCGCCAGCGCGGCACCGCGCCGCGCATAGCCGGCCCTGCGAATTCTCCGGTATGATGCGGCAGCGGAACCGGGTTTCGCGGTGCAATATGAGAGCGGCACGATGATCCTGATCTCCAACGGCGGCAGCAACATTCACCGCGCGCAGAAGCGCTCGGACACCATCGTGGTCGGCACCGTCGACGGCGTCGCCGTGCTGGCGCGCAGCGCCGACGGCTGGGCGATCAAGCACCGGGCGCTGGCCGGCTGCTTCGTCAGCGCGGTCACCGCGCTCGACGACGGCACGCTGTTCGCCGCGACCCACGGCGTCGGTGTCGCGAGAAGCGAAGACGGCGGCATGACCTGGGCGTGGTGCAACAACGGCCTCGCGCATTTCGATCTGTGGTCGGCGCGCGGCGGCAAGTTGCAGGGCCGCGACGTGGTGCTGGTCGGCTCGCTGCCGGCGCATGTCTACATCAGCGAGGACAAGGGCAAGTCGTGGCGCGACCTCGCCGGGTTCCGCAAGACGCCGAGCGTCGACAAATGGTTCTTCCCGCCGCCGCCGCGCATCGGTCACGTCAAGGACATCGTGCTGGACGGCGATCGGCTGCTGGTTGGCGTCGAGATCGGCACGCTGTCGGTGTCGATGGATTTCGGCGAAACGTTCACCGAGCTGGAGGTCGATCCCGATCCGCAGGAGCGCGACATCCATCGTGTGCTGGTGCATCCGGATCGGCCCGATCGCTTGATCGTGGCAAACGGTATCGTTGGCCTGGTGACGAGTAACGATCGCGGCAAGACATGGCAGCCGCAACAAGATGCCCGACAAGGCGAACTATCCCGACGCCATCGTGCTGTCGCCGGACAATCCGGACCTTGTCTTCATGACGGCCGGCACCGGCTGGCCGTCGAACTGGTACGTGGCGGGGCGCGGGCGCGGCAAGATCTTGCGCAGCCGCGACGGCGGCGCGACCTGGACGCGGCTGCTCGGCGGTCTGCCGGACGGCCAGCGCGCGGTGTTCTCCGCGCTGACCATCGAGACCTCACGCGACGGCGCCGCGCTCTATGCCGCCGACACCGACGGTCAGGTGTTCGAAAGCTTGAACGAAGGCGAGACCTGGACGGTGATCGCCGATGTGCCGCCGGTGTCGAAGGGCGAGTTCTACCGCGCGCTGGTCCGCGAGCGGCCGAAGATGGCGAACATCGACGACATCGAGATCAACGCCGCGCAGACACAGCGCGTGCAGGAAGCGGCGACGGGTTTGAGGTAGCGGCGGCCGAACTTTGTCTCAAATGATCTGAGAAATGCCGTGCATTGTGGCAATCTCTTGGGAACTCAAGCTGGGCTATGGGTAGGCCGGGGAGCGGTTAGGCGAGCGGCGTCGAGGGACGCCGCTTTGTTGGGTCAACCGCATGCCCGCGATCAAGCCGCAGATCAATTTTGGCAATTTCACCGGGTTGAAGGAAAAGGGCGTTTCGCCCACCAGCCTCGAAACGCTCAAGAACGCCATTGCGCTCGGTGCGCGCGTCACCAAGCGCGCGGACTTGATCAAGGTCGGTATCTCCGCGGAGGAGGCCGATCTTATCGCCACCAACTCCGATCTCGACACAGATCCTCCAGCCAAGCCCGTTACAGTCGAATTCACTGTCACGCCAAAGGATCTCGCGGGCTATTCGCTCGGGCTGCGACGAGAGGTTACCGGCGCTACGGAGCCTGACGAAACGTTGATCCCCATCCTGTCTCCGGGGGAGGTCACCTACACCTACGACGACGCCGTGACGGGTGCGCTGTTCACGCTGTTCGTCAAATCTCCAGGCGGCGATTTCGCGACCTCCACGCTCAACGGCAACAAGGACACGCACCACACAGTCAAGAAGTCCGAACTTGGCAAGCATCCGATCGATATCGTTCCGGTCCCGGAGGTACCAAACGCCAAGACGCTTCCTGCCGTCGCCGAGCCATTGTTGCCGCCGGCCCGCCTCAAGGGGCGTCTGATCAGCGGCAATCCGAAGATCGGCACCGAGAAACGGCAGATCGTAATCGAAGCCGCGTTGAAGGAGAATCCTGCGGATGCGGACTTCTATTCGGTTTGTTTCGCCGAGACCGAGACCAACGGCTACTTCTTCACCAGCCAGTTGGTGTTCCAGGGGCCTCAGGACTTCCGCAATCTGACGGCCGCCCGAGCCAAGGTCGCGCTCGGTCCGACGGTCACGATTCCGATCCGGCTTGATCCGGTTTCCCGCGGAAAGGGGAAATTCCCCGCCCGCCTGATCCTGTTCTTTGACGTGGCAACGCCGGAAGGCGGCGAAGATGGCGACGACAAGGATTGTTCCTGTGACGACTGCACCGACCTAAATTTCCACGAAAAGAAGGTGCTCGACGAATTCTCATACTACACGGTTGTGCGAACGACCGAGCCGCTGATCGAAACCTACGAGATCGACGACGTCGAGGAGATCGAACTCGATGATATTCTGGATGATCTCGACTTGGATGTGCGTGGAACGCTGACGGGTATCAAGGTCAACCGCGGTCTGCTGGCCAATTTCATTTCGCGAAATCGCACGATCACGAAGGCCAACGTCGGCCAGTTACTGACGAACATTCAGGCCGATGCGATCCGCCGTAAGGTGCTGGCCGTGCCGTCGGTGCGAAAGGGCCGCGTGCACCTCGACAGCCATAATGAGATCGATTGGGATGAGAAGCCGACCGTCTACCAGGCCATTTCGATCGCGCACGGACACCTGCTGCATTTCAAGCAAGAGTGGTTCCACGACGGCTATTCGATCGGTGATCTGCTGTATTCGTTGCCGCTCGCGCCGGGGCAAAAGAAACAGATCGTCGTATTCGATTGGGACCGCAAAGAATCCGCGGCCAACGTCCAGCAGCTCGACTATCAGGAGAGCCTCTACAATTCGCTGAGCCGGGATCGCGACGTCAACGAAGTCGCGCGCGCAACCCTCAACGAGAATATCCGCGGCACAAGCGAAGCATCGACCTGGGGTGTCGGCGGCGGGCTTGGTGTCGGCGCCATCATTCCGATCGAAGTGCCGATCGGGGCTTTGCTCGGCGTTGCCGGCGGATTCGGCAGCGGAAGCTCGACAGCGAGTCAGAGCGCGAGCAGGACCACCACCGCAAGCAGCCAGCAGCAGATTTCCGATCGCACCGTACAGGCCGCCAATTCGGTGCGGAGCCAGCGCTCGACGGTCATCCAGACCGTTTCGCAGGGTGAGCGCTTTCAGGTGTCCGCGGAGTTGGTCGCGAACTACAACCACTGTCACGCGATGACGATTCAGTACTTCGAAGTGCTACGCCACTTTGAGGCGCGGACCAGACTCGCTGACGTTCAGGAGTGTCTGTTCGTACCGCTCAAGATGTCACCATTTACGCCCAAGAAGGCGTTGCGTTGGCGAGATATCTTGTTCCGCTGTCTGCGCAAGCGCTTCCTGGGCCCGGCCTTTGATGCGCTCTATCGGATCGAGGAGGAGCGGGAATCTTCGACCGAAGACTACTATGACAAGATCGGTTTGCCGCGCGACCGGTTTGCCGAGGAGGAACTGGAATACATCGAAGGCGAGCTCTTCATGGAATTCCAGGTGCAACGGCCGCGCAACGACGCCGCCGACGAATTTGTCGAGGCGAACTGGGCGCTTTGGGCCGTGCTGCTGGGCAACTCACGCGAATTCTACGACCGCTTCCTGCGCAGTGAACAGAGGCGTGATGACGCCTTCGCCCGCCACGCGGGACCACGGATCGCGGAGGCCGTGTTCGATGAGATTAGGTTCTATGGAGTGAAAAATGGTCCTGGCATCGTATCGCGCCGGCTTCCGGTCGACGCAACGCTGCTCAGCGATTTTCGTAATCGCGTCAAGCTTAACGTGTCGCTGCGGATGAGTGGGCCGATGATCCCGATCAAACGGGAAGACATCGACTACGTAAAGATCAGTCTGGATGGCGCGACGTCACGCAGCAATATCCTTCGTGCGCTGACGAATGATGAGTCGGTGCGGATCGTCGTGCATTCCGGCTCGATGCGCTATCGTACGAAGAATCTCCACGAGAATCTGTTCCAATCGACAAATATCAAGAACGATCTGACGCTGGACGGTGATGACGTCCGTGTTTTCTGTCCGCTCAGCGCCAAGGCATTGCGCCGGCCACGGCTGGAAGATGTCGATATCAGCAACGACCTGTTGCACCACCTCAACGAAAACCTCGAATACTACCACCAGTGCATCTGGAGCCGCATGGACGCGCAACGGCGGTTCATGCTGCTCGACGGAGTGGTGGCGCCTGGCCGATCCAATGGCCGCAGCGTGGCGAGCGTCGTCGAAAACAAGCTGATCGGTATCGTCGGCAACTGCCTCGTCATGCCGGTCGCGCCGGGATTCAAGCTCGACCCGGTGCTGGATGAGAAGGTCGATCTGTTCGAGCACTACTACGAGGATCCGCGGGACCCGATGCACGTTAGCCTGCCGACCAAGGCGTGTTCGCTGAAGCGGTCATGGGTCAGTGCAATTCCTGCGAATTCAAGGAAGAGGAACGCTTCTGGCGCTGGGAGGAGTCGCCGATTCCGGACAGTCCCACGGCGATCAATACGATTACGACGCCGGTGCCGCAGGCGACTCAACCCAATCTCGCGGCCAGGGACTTCCCGACGCCGATCATCAGCCTGCAGAACGGTCCGACGCTCCCCGATCCACAGGGATTCGGGCGCTCACCACACTGCTCGGCAACCCGAACTTGTTCCGGGATCTTACCGGGCTGTCCGAGAACCAGAAGAATGCGCTCGCTGCACTGCAGTCTTCGCTGAAGACGGCGGAGCAGTTTGGTCAGGGCGCGCAGGCGCTGACCGGGCAGGCCGCCGAGTTGTTCAAGTTCAACAAGCTCAGCGAGATGCTCGGCAAGGGCCAGATCACCAAGGACGAGTTCAAGGAACTCGTCAACAAAGCCCAGGAATTGCCGGACCTCAACAAGCTCAAGAATATCAAGGAAGCGGTCGACAAGAAGCAGGTCGCGCCCGAGACCGGCGAGCGGCTCAATGACGCCGCCCTGAAGAAGATCGAGAAGGAGGCGGAGAAGGGATCGGACTCGGTTACCGACAAGCCCGCCTTGCAGGGCGCTATTGACGCTTTCAACGGCGCCGACGAAGGAAGCCTTGCGCTCGAGGAGGGCGGGTCCAAGCTCAGTATCACAAAGGGCGTGGGCCAGGGGCCGTCAGGTACGCCTGTTATCCTGCTGGATCAGCCCATTGCCGGCCTGACCGACCTCAACAACGCGGGTGTCGAACTCTCCGAGCGGATCACCGAGAACGGCGATCACATCTTTTACGAGGTGTTCGGCACGCGCACCGCAGTGAGCACGGAAATCGACCTGCAGGACGCTTTCGTCATTATCGACATCACACTTGATGTGCTGGACCGCTCGACCGGCTCGCAGGTCGTCGAAAGGGGCAAGTCCCTTCAGATGAAACTTAACGCGCGGGCTAATGTTGCTCCGAAGGCCAGCAATGTCAGTATCGGTAGGAAGCAACTGACACGAGCTGTCCCTGAGAATTGAACCCTGCAACGCAGCGCTTTGAGTCTTCAGTTCTTCAAGGGAAATCCGAACGCCTCGATTCCCACTGGCACCTTGTTCCTGTTGCCGTTCCCGCTCTCGGTCAACGGCAGCAACGAATTCACTTGCGACCAGCCGCCGGCAAACGGGGGCGGGGCGAACACTAACAGTACGCACGTGAATTCGGAGCCCGAGAACAAATTCGCGGTGGACTTCACCATGCCGTCGGGAACCGAAATCTTTGCCATGCGCGATGGTGTCGTTGTGTCGGTGGAGGAAAGCCACCCCGACCTACCGGTCGATTCTACGACCGGGCAGACCAAGCCGCCGCCGACCGCCGCCGATCGGGATAAAGCAAACACCGTTCGCGTGCGTCACGCCGACGGAACCTTCGCGAAGTATGTGCATCCGAAGAAAGATGGCGCCGCAGTCGCGGTCGGAGATGCAGTTACGGCCGGCACGACGAAAATCGGGGAGTTCCGGCAATAGCGGTTTCTCGACCGGGCCGCACCTGCATGTGGTCGTCTTGAAGGTAAAATTCAACGAGACCGCGAACAGCACGTCCCTTGTGTCAATTCCGTTCCAGTTCAAGGGACCGACCGGCGCAGGCGTGACGCCAGCAAAGGGGCAGAAATTCAAGCGGACCAACTAGATCCGCTTGGCGGCAGCGATTTGTCTGCGTTACTCATGGGCCTCGTCGCAGACGTGGGCCATGGATATTTCAGTTTCCTGCGGCGAAGTTCACCCCTCCCCAATCTCCTTCAAAATCTCCGCCGTGTGCTGCCCCAGCCGCGGCGACGGGATTGCCGGAATCCATCGGCTTGCCGTCGACCATGATCGGCGTGCGGATGCCGGGGATGGTGCCGCCCTTGGCGTGATCGCTCGGGATGTCGAGCTTCATGCCGCGATGCTTGACGTGCGGATCGTCGAACACATGGTCGAGGTTGTTGATCGGTCCGGCCGGCACGCCGACCGCTTCGAGCTTGTCGGCGAGATCCTGCATCTTGAACTTCGCGGTCAGCGCCGAAAGCTTGTCGACGATGTCAGCGCGGTTGGCGAGCCGCGACTTGTTGTCGATGTAGTTCGGATGCTTCGCCAGTTCCGGCGCGCCGAGCACGCCGCACAGCTTCTGGTATTGGCTGTCGTTGCCGGTCGCGATGATGATGAAGCCGTCGGCGACCGGGAACACCTGGTACGGCACGATGTTGGGGTGCGCGTTGCCGATCCGCGCCGGCACCTTCCCGGAGGCGAGGAAGTTCAATCCCTGGTTCGCCAACACGCCGACGGTGGTGTCGACCAGCGCGGTGTCGACGTAGCCGCCCTTGCCGGTGCGCTCGCGCTGCGCCAGCGCGGCGAGAATGCCGATCACCGAATACATGCCGGTCATGATGTCCGACACCGGCACGCCGGCGCGCGTCGGCTCGCCGTCGGCGGTGCCGGTCAGCGACATGAAGCCGCCCATGCCCTGCGCCATCAGATCGTAGCCGGCGCGCGTTGCGTAAGGTCCGTTCTGGCCGAAGCCGGTCACCGAGCAATAGATCAGCCGCGGGCAGTCCGGCCGCGAGGCTCTTGTAGTCGAGGCCGAACTTGGCGAGGCCGCCGACCTTGAAGTTCTCGATCAGCACGTCGGAGCGCGCCGCGAGCTTCTTGACGATGCGCTTGCCCTCGTCGGTCTCGAAGTCGCACTCGATCGAGCGCTTGCCGCGGTTGGTCGAATGGAAATAGGCGGCGCCGAGATGGTTGCCGTCCTTGCCCTCGATGAAGGGCGGGCCCCAGGCGCGGGTGTCGTCGCCGGTCTTGGAGCGCTCCACCTTGACGACGTCGGCGCCGAGGTCGGCCAGCACCTGGCCTGCCCACGGTCCGGCCAGGATGCGGGCCAGTTCGAGAACGCGAAGACCGGTTAACGGACCCGGCATGATCACTCCTTAGGCAGTGGGAAACCACATTTTGCCTGGAACCTCTGGCGTGCTGGCGCGCTTTTGTCCAGCGCCGCGCGGGTCCGGCCCGTGTCCACATGTCCTGTCGTTTTCCCTTCAATATTTCCGGTAGAATCACCATCTAACAGGCGAGTTACGGGACCGGTCCAGGAACACCCATGAGCACCTCTTTCTTCGGCGAGATGCTGTCGAGCATCACGGATCGCGGCCGCGCGCTGCTCGATCTCGCGCGCGACCGCCGCGCCGCGCCGGCCGTGCGTTCGGAAAGCTTCGTCGAGCTGTGCGAGGAGTTGCTCACCGGCCGCGGCGAGGCCTCCGGCGTGGCGCTGGCGAGCGAGATCCTCGCCAAATATTCCGAGCTGACCACCGGTCCGCGCATCGCCTTCTTCGAGGCGCTGGCGACCCGCTTCGGCATCGACGGCGCGAAGCTCGATGCCGCGATCGTCGACTGGCAGGCCAAGCCGTCCGACACCACCGCGGCGGCGGTCCACAAAGCCGCCGAGCCGCGCCGCCAGGAGCTGTTCCGCCGTCTCAACCTCGCGCCGGGCGGCACCGGCGCGCTGGTGCGCATGCGCGAGCAGTTGATCGACGCGATGGGACTTCGCGACGACCTCGCCGCGGTCGATGCCGACTTCGTTCACCTGTTCTCGTCGTGGTTCAACCGCGGCTTCCTGGTGCTGCGGCGGATCGACTGGTCGACCCCGGCGATGATCCTGGAAAAGATCATCAAATACGAAGCGGTCCATCGCATCCGGAGCTGGGACGACCTGCGCCGCCGCATCGATCCGTCGGATCGCCGCTGCTACGCATTCTTCCATCCCGCGCTGATCGACGATCCGCTGATCTTCGTCGAGATCGCGCTGACCCGGGAAATCCCGGACGCCGTCGCGCCGATCCTCTCGGTGCAGCGCGACGAGCCGACGCCCGACAAGGCGACGACGGCGGTGTTCTACTCGATCTCGAACTGCCAGCGCGGCCTCGCCGGCGTGTCGTTCGGCAGCTTCCTGATCAAGCAGGTGGTGCAGGAAATCTGCCGCGACAATCCGAAGATGCAGACCTTCGTGACGCTGTCGCCGGTGCCGGATTTCGCCCGGTGGCTGGACCAGGAGCGCAAGTCCGAGAGCTCGATCGCGCTCTCGCCTGACGATCGCGCCGCGCTCGCCGGCCTCGACAAGCCGGGCTGGTGGCAGCTTGCGGAGGCGCGCGAGCCGCTGCGTGAGCCGCTGCTGCGCGCCGCCGCGTGGTACTTCCTGCGCGCCAAGAACCGCCGCGGCTTGCCGGTGGATTCGGTGGCGCGCTTCCATCTCGGCAACGGCGCGCGGCTGGAGCGCATCAACTGGCTCGGCGACGCGACCGAGAAGGGCATCGCTCAGGCCTACGGGGTGATGGTGAATTACCTCTACGACCTCGATCACATCGAGAGGAACCACGAGGCGTTTGCGGAGAGCCGCACGGTGGTGGCCTCGAATTCCGTGAAGCGGCTGCAGCGCCAGATCGAGCTCGTCCCCGTCGCGGGCTGATACCCCTTCACACCGCTCCCTCTCAGCCTCAGAATGAGGTGGAGAGGGAACGACAATGACCAACAAAGTTTCCGACGAAGCGCTCGATGTCCTGTTGCGCGATGCGCGCAGCTACAGCGATTACAAGCCGCAGCCGGTCGGCGACGACACGCTTCACGCGCTCTACGACCTGATGAAGTGGGGGCCGACCACCGCCAATTCGCAGCCGCAGCGCATCGTGTTCATCCGCAGCGATGCGGCGAAGGAGCGGCTCAAGCCCGCGCTGTCGTCGAGCAACGTGAAGAAGACGCTGAGCGCGCCGGTTGTCGCGATCCTGGCCTACGACATCCGCTTCTACGAGCACCTGCCGCGGCTTTATTCCAATCCGCAGGCGCGGAGCTGGTACGAGACCACGCCGGAGGCGATCCGCACCACGGCGCTGCGCAACTCCACCCTGCAGGGCGCCTATTTCATGATCGCGGCGCGCGCGCTCGGCCTCGACTGCGGCCCGATGTCCGGCTTCAACAACGACAAGGTCGACGCGGAGTTTTTCCCCGACGGCCGCTTCAAGTCGAACTTCCTGTGCTGTCTCGGACATGGCGACGGCTCCAATCTGGAGCCGCGCCTCTATCGCTTCGCGTTCGATGAAGTGTGCAAGGTGCTGTAGCGCACCTAATGCAGCCGCTCCTTTGGCGGCATCAGCCGGTCGGTGAGCTCCGGCCAGCGCTCCTCGACCAGGAGCCGCATGTCGTGATCGACCACGACGACGTCGTTCGCCATCAGGCATTCATGAAGAGCTTCAAGCTCGTCGGCGTCGAGAACCAGGCTGCTGCGTGACATCATTGTTCTTCTCCCTTTTTGCGAGAGTTACGCTTCGTCGAGCTTCTCGAAGATCGCGGTGTACTGGACCAGCCCGGTGACCGGCTGCCAGCCGAATGGCGTCTGTGCGGCGATGATCTTGATTTCCGTGATCTTCATCTGACCGCCGGGGGCGGGCACTGCCGCGCCCTCCTTGCCGCGCGTGAAGGCGATCGCCGCCATCGAACAGGCGTTCGGATCAGCCGCCTCGGTGTTGACGTGCTGAATCGCGCGTTCCGGCGACTCGTCCTTGGTGTGAAGCGCGAGGTAGCGCTGCACCTGTTGTTCGGAGTTGCAGATCAGTCCGACGCCGACTTCGACAGACGGCTCAGCGGGCTTGGTTTGCGCGATCGCACTTGCTCCCACAGGAAAGCAAAACAACAAGCCCCACATCACAGCGCGCGTTACCAGTCGCATCGTCGTCTCCATCCGGTCCCAGGTCCCCAAG
>CAWIRP010000026.1:0-105266 GCA_963838595.1 uncultured Alphaproteobacteria bacterium | reverse complement strand
AGCATCTCTCGCGCATCAAGGGCGGGCGGCTCGCGTTGCGGGCGCAGCCGGCGCGCGTCGTGACGCTGGCGATCTCCGACGTGCCGGGCGACGACCCGGCGGTGATCGGCTCGGTTCCGACGGTGCCCGAATCCTCGACGCTCGCCGACGCGCGCGCCGTGCTGGCGCGTTACAAACTCGATGTGCCGCCTGCCGTACAGCGCGCGTTGCAAGATCCCGCCAACAAATCCCCGAAGCCCGGTCATCCAGCGTTCGCATCGGCGGACTACAGGCTCATTGCAAAACCGGCTGACGCATTCCGAGCCGCCGAGGCCGCAGTCCGCGCGGCGGGCTACGAATGCATCATGCTGGGCGATCGCATCGAGGGCGAGGCGCGCGACGTCGCCACGGAGCACGCGTCCCGCGCCATCGCGCTTCAACGTGAAGGCCGCCGTGCCGTGTTGCTGTCCGGCGGCGAGTTGACGGTCACCATCCGCGGCAAGGGCCGCGGTGGCCCCAACCAGGAATATGCATTGGCGCTCGCGCTGGCGTTCAAGGAGGCGCCCGGAATCGCGGCGCTCGCCGCCGACACCGACGGCACCGACGGCGGCGCGGGCTCGGCCACCGACCCGGCTGGCGCCGCGGTCGATGCTGAAACGCTGCCGCGCGCCAAGACACTCGGCCTCGATCCGGCCCAGTTTCTCGCCGAAAACAACTCCACGGGCTTTTTCGAGCGAATGGGCGATCTTGTCATGACCGGACCGACCTGCACCAACGTGAACGACTTCCGGGCGATCGTCGTTGACAGGTTGTAAGTCTTCACGCGATACCGCTCCCCAAGAGGCACCGTGGATTCGATGCTGATTAAATCCGTTCGGCGCGTTCTGTTCACTGCGGCGATCCTTATGTCGCCCACCCCCGCGCTCGCCGATTTCCACATCTGCAACAATTCCGGCAGCCGGGTCGGCGTCGCGGTCGGCTACAAGGACGCCGACGGCAACTGGACCACGGAAGGCTGGTGGAATTTGTCGGCGCGAAGCTGCGAGACGCTGCTCAAGGGCCAATTAATCGCCCGCTATTATTACATCTACGCCATCGACTACGACCGCGGCGGCGAATGGTCGGGCCAGGCCTTCATGTGCTCGCGCGAAAAGGAATTCACCATCCGCGGCACCGAGGACTGCCTGGCGCGTGGCTTTGACCGCACCGGCTTCTTCGAGGTCGACACCGGAGAGCAGCGCGCCTGGACCGTGCAGCTCACCGAGGCCGGCGAGACCAATCCGCAGCGGCCGTTCACGCCGGGCCTGCTGCCCACCGCTGGACGGCAAGGTCCGTCGCAACTGCCCGGAAGCCAGCCCCGATGAGGCGACTGCGAAGAACCAAGATCGTCGCCACGCTCGGCCCCGCCTCCGGCAATCCCGAGATGATCGGCAAGCTGTTTGAGGCTGGCGCCGACACGTTCCGCATCAACATGAGCCACTCCTCGCACGACCGCATGCGCGAGCTGGTCGCAGCGATCCGCGCCGTGGAGGCGAAATACGCCCGCCCGATCGGAATCCTGTGCGACCTGCAGGGACCGAAGCTTCGCGTCGGCGCATTCGCCAACGGCCCGGCGATGCTCGACAACGGCGCGATCTTCGCGTTCGACCAGGACACCAAGCCGGGAGACGCGCTACGCGTGCAGCTCCCGCATCCCGAAATCTTTGCCGGCATCGAGGCCGGCCACCGGCTGCTGCTCGACGACGGCAAGATCCGCCTGGTGGTCACGGAATCGAGCCGCGAGAAAATCGTCACCAAGGTCGAAGTCGGCGGCAAGCTGTCGGACCGCAAGGGTGTCAGCCTGCCCGACACCTTGATCCCGTTCTCGGCACTCACTCCGAAGGACCGCTCCGATCTCGACGCCGCGCTCGACGCCGGCATCGACTGGGTCGGGCTGTCGTTCATCCAGCGCCCCGAGGACATCGCCGAGGCAAAGAAGATCTGCCGCGGCCGAGCCGCCGTGATGGCCAAGATCGAGAAGCCCGCGGCGGTGACCCGGCTCGACGACATCATGGACGTTACCGACGCAATCATGGTCGCGCGCGGCGACCTCGGCGTGGAAATGCCGCTGGAGAAGGTGCCCGGCATCCAGAAGCAGCTCACCCGCGCCGCACGCCGCGCCGGCAAGCCCGTGGTGGTCGCGACCCAGATGCTGGAATCGATGATCGTGAGCCCGGTGCCGACCCGCGCCGAAGTTTCCGACGTCGCCACTGCGATCTTCGACGGCGCCGACGCGATCATGCTGTCGGCGGAATCCGCCGCCGGGCAGTTTCCGGTCGAAGCGGTCTCGACCATGAACCGCATCGCCGAGGAGGTCGAAAGCGAGGACGGCTACCGCGCCATCATGCACGCGCAGCATGCCGAGCCGGAGGCGACCGGCGCCGACGCGATCTCGGCGGCGGCGCGGCAGATCGCCGACACGCTCGACCTCTCCGCCATCATCTGCTGGACCTTCTCCGGCTCGACGGCGCTACGCGTCGCGCGCGAGCGGCCGCATGTACCGATCGTGGCGATCTCGCCCAACACGGCGGCGGGCCGCAAGCTCTCGGTGGCCTGGGGCGTGCACTGTGTGGTGGCGGACGACGCGCGCGACCAGGACGATATGGTGGAGCGCGCCTGCCGCCTCGCCTTCCGCGACGGATTCGCCAAGGCCGGCCGCCGCGTCATCATCGTCGCCGGGCTGCCGCTCGGTACACCCGGCGCGACCAACATGATCCGGATTGCGTTCGTCGGCGCGGATACGGTGGCCGACGGGGATTGATCAACCCTGCTGGCAAACGTCCGTCCCCTCACTGGAAGGCAAACACGCGCTTCCAGTCCTTCTTCATGTCGGCAACCGCCCATTTGTTCACGGCTGCGGCGTCCAGCGCCTTGTCGAGCTTGCCGAACTGCGATTTACGGTCGTAGGCGTATTCGCGCTCGGCATCGGTGTGATGAACGATCAGGCCGAGACGCGCGCCGGATCCGCGCATCGTCGTCCATTGCAGCATCTCGAGATCGCCGTCAGAGTTGCCGAACGCCGCGATCGGCTGCCGCCCGATGTGCTGGTTGATGCCGATCGGCTTGCCGACCTTGTCATCGATGAAATTGATTTCCGGCAGACGGAACAGCACGGGCCGGCCGTCGCGCATCTGGAACCGGGTCTTGATCGACGAGCCGACCACCTGTTCGGGCGGGATTCCATAAATCCGCTCGCTCCAGGGCCGCATGAACTCGATGCCGCCGCCGGACACGATGAAGGTCTTGAACCCGTTGGCGCGCAAATAAGCGAGCACTTCCAGCATCGGCTGATAAACCAGCTCGGTGTAGGGCCGCTTGAACCGGTGATCTCGCGTGCTTGCGATCCAGTCAGAGACGATCTTGGCGAATTCTTCCGAGGTCATGCCGGCGTGCGTCACCGCCATGAGCTGGACCAGCCCCCGTTCGCCGGACGCGGCGAGGGCCTTCATGTCGCCATCCAGCACAGCCTTGAACGGCTGCTTGGTCTTCCAGCTTGGGTTCTGCGGCGCCAGCGTCTTGACGCGGTCGAGGATGAACGCGAGCTGGACATACATCGGCTGCTCGATCCACAAAGTGCCGTCATTGTCGAACGTCGCGATGCGTTGATCGGCGGGAACGAAGTCCGGACCGCCTTGCGTGGTGACGCGCGCGACGAAGTCGGTGATGGATTTCTTGGTCGCACCGTCGTTCCAGGATTGCAGCGGATCGGTCTGGGCTAGCGCCGGCGCAGTGCGCAACGCTGCGATCAACGCGGGCAGTGCTGCCATCGTCGACAGCAGGAAACGGCGGCTGAGGTTGGACGCAATCGGTTTCACAATTTCCTCCTCGTGTCGTGACGAGAGATTGCCGTCAACAACGCGAACGCTCAATGGGGTGAGACGGCGCCAACGCGGCGCCGTCCCGTTTTCGCGATCGTTCAGTTCCCTGTCGGCATCGGCAGGCTGACGCCGTCCTTCGCAAGCGAGTCCCGGATGAACTGATATTTTTCGTAATTCGAGAGCGTGATCGGGCCGGTGTAGCCGTAACTCTGCACCTTGCGCGGCGGATATTGCACAAAGGTGGCCATCACCTTCTTGATTTCTTCGGTCATGACCACTCCCATCCAGGTGCGCTCCGTGAAGTTGTTCATGAAGATGTCGTAGCGCTCCTGCGGGTCCTGCCAGAGATCGAACACCTGCGGGACAGTGGCGACATATTTCTCGGCACCCTTCCAGCCGAGGTTGGTGTCGACCGCGAGGCCGCCGGTCGAAGCGCCGTCGTCACCGCGAATGTTGAACATGAATTTGTAGTTGTTGTAACGGATCGCGCCAGGCGACAGCTCGTTTTCAGTGAAGTAGAACCAGGTCGTGCGCGGCGTGGGGCCACGTCCGAACAGCACTGGTGAGATGTCGTAGCTGTCGAACACCATCGGCTGGTTGGCGCGATCGCGCTCCGGCAGCTTCACGCCGGCGAGCGACGCGAACGTCGCCATCAGGTCGAGGCCGCCTGCCAACTCATGAAGTTTGGTGTTCGGCGCAATGCGTCCCGGCATCCAGGCGATGGCCGGAACGCGATTGCCGCCCTCGCGCAGGGTGCCTTTGGTGCCGCGAAACGGCGTGTAGCCGGCGTCCGGATAGACATCCTGCCAGGCGCCGTTGTCCGTCGTGTAGAACACGATGGTGTTCTTATCGAGCCCGAGAGCGCGGATCTTGTCCATGATCCGGCCGATCCGCGAGTCAGTTCGAAAACCGAGTCGGCGTATTTGCTCTTGGACATCGATTTATGGATGTAGTCCGGGTGCGGCAGGTTCGGCTGATGCACTTTCATGAAGTTGATGCTCATGAAGAACGGCTGGTTCGGCGTCTTCGCCGCCTGGTCGAGATAGTCGAGCGAGGCCTTCTCGACATAGCCGTCGAAGAACGGAATGCCGACCACGCCCTCGCGGCCGTTGATGACCGGGGTGTCGACATACTGGCCGTTGATCTTGAAATCTTCTCGTGTCGGCCCACCAGCGTTGCCCGACAGCGAGCCCTTGGTCACGCGCTGGAACGTGGCGCGCAGCTCCGCCGGCATGTCGGGGAACCAGGTCGGATCGGCATAGGTGTAGGCGTTCAGGTGGTAGAGGCCGACATACCTCATCTCGTCGTAGCCGTGTGCAGTGGGATATGCGTAGTCAGATTCGCCGAGGTGCCACTTGCCGGTGAAGAAGGTCTTGTAGCCGCCGGTCTTGAGCACGGATGCCAGCGTCCATTCCGCCGCCGGCAACCCGCCTGGTTGACCCTGGAAGGCCACAGTGGTCATCCCGCTGCGGTTCGGAAAGCGTCCAGTCTGCATGGCGGCGCGGCCGGGCGTGCAACTCGGCTGCGCGTAGAAGGAGAAGAACGTCATGCCCTCGGCCGCAATGCGGTCAATGTTCGGGGTCGGCATGCCGCGGCCGATGCCGCCGCCGTAGGGCCCGAGGTCGCCGTAGCCGGTGTCGTCCGATACCAGCAGGATGATGTTGGGCCGCTGCTGCTGCGCCTGTTGCGCGGGTGCTGGCGTGCTGCCCGGTCCGGACAGCGCGAGAGACGGAACGTCGTCGCGCCGATCAACGCGGCGCAGGATCGTGTGTGCCAACCAACAAGCGATTGGCGCAAGTTGCTTCGAATATTCGGCGGCCCGCTTTTGAGGATGCAGTCAGACATAGTGCTTCACTCCTGGTTTGATGCCTCACGCACGTCAGAACAGGCCGATCAGGCCTATTGGCGCCGGCGGGCGCGATAGAGCGCGCCCGCCGGATTGGTTTTGGCCGTTAGTCCGTCCGGCCTTTCGAGTTCTCGGGCGATGCAAGCACTTGGTCGAGGTTGTCGCTCGCCGGATCCTGCGTCGGATGGCCCGGCCCAGAATCAGCGCAAGCGGAGGCGCAATCCGCGGACCACACCGGCCGCCGGCATCAACCTCGCCGCCGATACGATCGTTCGCAAGAGGAAGCACGCAAACCATCCCTTGCAGCAATGAACTAATTTCAAAACGATTGTGTGAATTGTAGCACTCGGAAACCGCGTCTGGAACCCGCCGACGAAGTGCCCGGCGCAATCCCTGAAGCACCGGCACGACGCAACACTTGCAAATCGGCGAGCCGGCGTTGCAAACGGTGCGCCCAATTCGCACGCGATCAATCACGATGGCGTGAGGACGCAACGGCGGCTTTTCGAGTTTGCCTCAATTGCCAGCGACCGGCGTCACCGGACGGCCCGCGCGTTTAGCCACACGGAAAATCAGATCGCGCGGCCTTCGACCTTCTCGGTCAGTGTCTTGATCAGGTCGGGGATGCGCTGCAGATGCGGATGGACCTGTACCGCGCGGCGGAACGCATCGAGCGCGCGCTTGTCGTCGCCGAACTCCTGCATGATCATGCCGAGCCCGGAGATCGCGCCGAAGTGCCGCGGCTCGAGCACCAGCACCTGCCGGATGTCGGCCATCGCGCGCACGTAATCCTTCGCCGGCCTAGGCCCGCGCCATGATGTTCGGCGTCGGCGGCGTTTTCTGTCAAAGAGGCTTCTGAAGTGCAGCGAGTTCGCGCCTCAGGGATTCGAGCACCGCATAGACGCCCGGTGGAAACGTATCGTCGTACCGCGCCTCAAGCTGCGCGATCTCAGACCGCAGCCGTTCAGAGCGCAACTCGTTGCTTGTCAGCATTGTCCCATCGGCCATCAGCTCGCCATCGCTTCCATCAGCACCGCAATCTTGATTGTCGAAAAATTGGAGAAGGTGTCGGATATCGCATAAGGCAGGATGATCCGATCGCCGTGGCGCATTGCGCCGCAGGTATAAACCACGTTGGGCACGTAACCTTCGCGTTCGTTGGGCTCGGGACGGACAAGAGGTTCGCGCGATCGCGCAAGAACCTTGGACGGATCGTTTTTATCCAAGAGCACGGCCCCGATCGAATATTTCCTGACCGGGCCGACTCCGTGCGTCAGCAGCAGCCAGCAGTCGTCCATCTCAATGGGAGAGCCGCAAGTGCCAATCTGAACGAACTCCCAGGGATGCTCGGGCTGAAGGATGCATTGCCCGCCATTCCATGTGTAAAGGTCGTCTGAATAAATCAAATAGAGGTTCTCATTGTCCTGCCGGCCGATCATCGCGTAACGGCCATCGATTTTTCGCGGGAACAGAGCCATGCCCTTGTTTCGCGCCACCGACCCGGCAAGCGGAGTCATCCGGAACGAATGAAAATCCTTCGTTTCGATCAACTCGGAGCGGATCGCCCTGCCGCTGTAGGCTGTGTAGGTTGCGTAGAAGGTCTTTTGGCCTCCGTCGTTGAATTCGACGAACCGGGCATCCTCGATGCCGTTCGACTGGGTGTCGGTGATGGGAAAGATCACGCGTTCGCTGAGCTCTTCGTCGGGGCGGAAGATAACGTCGACAGTGTCGCCGTTGGGCCCGGACGTCCGGCTTTGGATTTTGGGAACCGATGCGAGACGCGCGGTCGGATCGATGGCGACGTTTCCGTTTGCGTCGATGGTGCCGGACCGGAACGTCAGCGATGAAATATGCCCTTCGCCGACAGCGCGCAGGCTCAGGATGAATCGACAGCCACCCTCCGGCGCACCGGACTGGTCGGGATGCCGGACGATGCTTGGATTGAACAAGGCCGAAGCTTCGAACGAATACTCGTGAAGAAAATAAGCGCCGATCAAGCGGCGTTGCGTTAGATTTAATGCTGCATGCGGCGCGAACGCGTCTTCCATCTCTGCGGCGCGCGTTCCGAAAATTTCGAGCAGATTTCTGTGGCGGCCTTCGAAATTTTCCAGCACATCGCTCAACTGCTGTGCAGCCGCTTCGGCATCGAGCCGGAGAACCCGGTCGACGATATGGTTCGCCCGGGTTTTATCGGTCGGATTGAAGTCCCGGGGCTCAGTCGCCGGCTTGAACGGCCTGACGACGACTCGGGTTGGGTCCGGGCGCAGATAGAGGGTCTGGCGGTTGAGGAATCGGGATTGGGACAAAGAGGCTCCCTGGAATTGTTTGAGGTGCGATTGTGCTAACGCTGCTTCGTACCAATTTGGTCGGAGGTTTCGTTTCGCCTATCGCAGCAATGCGCAGGAGCTGTCTGATCTCCACAAGGCCAAGGAGATACGAGAGTGCCGATTCTGCACCCTTGTTCTCATTGGGTCGATCCGGATGAAGCCCATCTGAACAACTGCCCGTAACAGGATCGATCAGCGAAGTTCGCAGGTCGTTTTCGCCCAGGAACCAGCCAAACGCCCGCATCGCATCTGCGGGCCACTCCGCGCTGCCATCCGCCTGCCAGGCAGCAAGGCAAGCTGAAATCGTTGCGGAAGCCTCGACGGGCTGCTGATCGAACGCTTCGGGTTTCTGGCGTTTCACGCCGAAGCTCTTCGTCCCGACCGGCCTGAAGTGCCCCAATGGCGTGGTCTGAATCGTCATGAGCCAGCGCAGCGATCGCAGCCCGGCCTCGACGTACGCCGGCGTCTCGGTCGTGACGCCGGTTTGGATCAAAGATTGCGGGAGGCGTGCGTTGTCGTAGGCGAGCACGTCCTCGAACCAGACCCAATCCTCGGTCGCCGCCGCGGACAGGGCGGCCATCAATCGCTCCGCCAAAAGCTTGCGCACATTGTTGGCGATGAGATCTCCGCCGGCTTTTGCGCAGAAGGCATCCAACCCCAACAATGCGAAGGCCCATGCCCGCGGAGATTGGAATGATTCGGCGGCTGGCAGTGCCGCCTTGAACAGCGAAGCGGCCCATCTTCGCCGCGAAGAGTCCGTGTCCCGGCGTGCACATTCCGCCAAAGCCCAAAGGGTCCTGGCATGACTGTCTTCCGAGCCCGACTCTTCCAGCCACTGCCGGTCGTAGCTCATGAAGTTCCGGAACCGGCCAGTGCCGGGATTCCATGCATGCTGGATGAATGCCGCCAACCGCGCCGTGAGCGTTTCGGATAATTTGGCTTCGCCTGAATTCAGAAGCGCGCTCGATAGCAGCAGGGCACGAGCATTGTCGTCCACGCAGTAGCCATGAGCGCGGTCGGCTACGGAATGAACGGCGTGTTGAAGCATGCCCGTGCTATCGCAGAGCGAAAGAAAGTGCCCGATCTGGATTTCCGGACCGGCGCGCTCTTTGCGCCAAGCAGGGACATTTGGCGCCGATACATCGGGTCGCGCGCGAGCGGCTTCGAACGCCGCGACATAGCGTTTGGCCGTCTGCGCCCAGGTCATCGATCGGCTCGCCGCGTATGCACGTTTGCGCATGGCATCGCGGCGAACGTCGTCCGTCAGCAGACCGGCGATCTCGGCGCCTATGGCTTTGGCGTCGCCAAAGGGAACCAGCACGCCGTGACCGTCACTCAGCAATTCCTTGGCGTGCCAATAGGGCGTCGATACGACGGCCTTTCCCAGTCCGAAGCTGTAGGAAAGTGTGCCCGATGTCATTTGGGCTTCGTTGAGATAAGGCGTCGCATAGACATCGCACATCGAAATGAAGTCCAGCAGCGTGGCCTGGTCGACGAACTGATTGAAAAACACGACATGGTTCTCGATGCCGAGTTTGCGCACGCGCGCCGCCAGGCTCTCGCGGTATGCCTCGCCCTGATGCCGCACGAGGTTCGGGTGCGTCGCGCCGAGGACGACATAAACCGCGTCCGGACAGGATTTGATGATGTCCGGCATGGCGTCGATCACGGTCTCGATGCCTTTGCTTGGCGACAACAGACCGAACGTCAGAATGACGCTCTTTCCGGCGAAGCCCAGCTTTGATTTGGCGTGATGCGTTTCGAGAAATGGGAAGTCGGGTATGCCGTGCGCCACGACCTCGATCTTGCGAGCTGGAACGTCGTAGATGGAACGGAGGAATTCGTAGCCCTTCTGCGACATGACGATGGTCTTGGTCGAAAGCTCGGTGATCCGGCTGATGACGTGGCGCTGGACGGGCGTCGGGTCGGCGAGCACGGTGTGAAGCGTGGTGACGATCGGCATTTCGAGGCGGGACAGCAGCTCGAGGATGTGTCTGCCGGCCTCGCCGCCAAAAATCCCGTATTCGTGTTGCAGGCAAACGACGTCGAAATGCCCCTTGTTCAGAAACTCGGCGGCCTCGAACGTACTCCGTCGATCGTTTCGTCGTGGATCTGGAAGCCCACGGCCGGCGGATAGTCGTAGCTGTGGCCGGCGTCCGTCATCGCGACGACGCAGGTCTCCAGCTCCGGGCGAACGGTCGAGACCGCCTGATGAAGGTGATGGGTAAAGGTCGCGATTCCGCAGCGGCGGGGCAGATGATTGCCGATGAAGGCAACGCGCCGGAGCGGGCTCATTGAATGGCTTCGATGCATCCGCGCGCTGGCTCCGTCCTGGCTTGAGTGAGAGAGGCTGGCAGCGCCACCTCATGGGTCCATCCCGCGTCGCTCGCGTCGGGCTGGCCGAGACGCCGTTGCAGGTCGGGAGTGAGGCCTATGCCCGTGTAGGCCAGGAGACCGGCCAAGCCGGCCGAGCCGACATCGATGTCGACGCGATCCAACTCCAGGAAAACGGCGTCGCCGGCGACAACGCCGAACGATCCGGTGCGGGCGCCACCGCCGAGAACGAGGAGCCAGGTCTCGCGGTCGGCTCCCAGATACCAAGATGAGTTTGGCGGCAGGTCGAACTTTTCGAGCACGAAATGCGGATTGGAAACGAGCAGGGTCCGTTCATCGGTAAGCCGGCTCGGTCGGACCTGGAACCCCGCCGGCCCCGTGTCCGCGACCGCGACCGCGTTTTCGACATGGAGTTCACGCTGCCGGCCGTGATCGAACATGCGAAACGTCGCATCGCTGCGCTGTTGAAGCTCTGCGATGACGAGCCCGGCGCCGATCGCGTGGATCGTCCCGGCGGGTACGAAGATGACGTCGCCCGCTGAAGCGCTCCTCCACACCACAAGGTTCGAGATTGAGCCGTCGTCGACTGCTTCGCGCAATTCCTGCGGAGTCATGCGCTGCTTCAGGCCGAGGGCGACCTGGGCCTCGGGTGTGGCGCTCAGGACATACCAAGCTTCGGTTTTGCCGTTCGGCAGTCCGATCGATTGCGCGTACGCATCGTCGGGATGAACCTGGATGGAAAGCGGCTGGCTCGTGAACAGCAACTTGAGCAAGAGCGAAGAATCCGCTGGCCGCTTCGCCGGGCCGCTCGTACCAGATTTCGCCGATCGTCTCGCCGTGATGGCGCACATCGCTCCAAGGACGCAGATCTGAAACACCCCAAGGCTTGGACAAGGCATGCGTGCGCGCATGTTCGATAGCCATAAGCCTGACCTCAATGTTCGGCCGAGCAAAGCTTGGGACGTAGCGCGAGGGCCAAGTCTCTGAACGATCAGCGCCGGCTGCCTCAGCCGGTCGGATGTGGATTAAGACGAGATAGCTAGTCAGAAGAGATCGCGACGAGCGCTCAAAAATAAGCGGAATATCACTGGTGACTCGAGAAGAACCGTTCTCGAAGCCCTCTCAATTGCAACGTATTCATCTGTATGTAGGGTGGATATTGTCGATAACCAGTGCTGTTTCGACATCTCTTACAAAAAGGCCGCGGCGAGAAGGCGCCGAGGCTACCGGGTCGCGGTCGTTGCGATGGTTAGGTGCTCGTCCGGTTCGCGTTCGGATCCTTGATGTCGGTGAACACGATGCCCGGCGCGCGTTCGCTGGTGTAGTCGAGGCGGAACTGGTTGGCGGCGAGGAACACCACGTCGCCGTCGAGGTCGTCGGCGATGCTCAGCGGATAGGTCTTGACGAACGTCTCCAGCGCCTTCGGATCGTCCGACGAAATCCAGCGCGCCAGCTCGAACTCGGCGGTGTCCCACATCACCTCGAGGCCGTATTCGTCCTTGAGCCGCACGCGCAGCACGTCGAGCTGCAGCGGGCCGACCACGCCGACCAGCGCGGGCGAGCCGTCGTGCGGGCGGAACACCTGGACCACGCCCTCCTCCGCCATCTGCTGCAGCGCTTCCTTGAGCTTCTTCGCCTTCATCGCGTCGGGCAGCCGCACGCGGCGCAGGATTTCCGGCGCGAAGCTCGGCACGCCGACGAAGTTGATGTCCTCGCCTTCGGTCAGCGTGTCGCCGATCCGCACCGCGCCGTGATTGGGGATGCCGACCACGTCGCCGGCGTAGGCCTCGTCGGCGACCGAGCGGTCCTGCGCGAAGAAGAACTGCGGCGCGGTCAGCGAGATCGACTTGCCGGTGCGCACCTGCTTGACCTTCATGCCGCGCGTCAGCTTGCCGGAGCACAGCCGCGCGAAGGCGATGCGGTCGCGGTGGTTCGGATCCATGTTGGCCTGGATCTTGAACACGAAGGCCGACATTTTCGATTCTTCGGCGTCGACCACGCGCTTGTCGGCCTTCTGCGAGCGCGGCAGCGGCGCGATCTTGCCGATCGCGTCGAGCAGATCGCCGACGCCGAAGTTCTTCAGCGCCGAGCCGAAGAACACCGGGCTGAGATGGCCTTCGAGGAAAGCCTGCAGATCGAACTTCCGGCAGGCGTCGCGCACCAGATCGAACTCGCCGGTGATCTCGCCGGCGTCGAGATTGGGATTGAGCGCGGCGACCTCGGCGATGCTCATGGTGCGAAGCGTGCCGGCCTTGCCGGCGTCGCCCTCGACCAGCCGCACGCCGCCGCCTTCGATCGCGATGGTGCCGACGAAATCGCGGCCGCGGCCGACCGGCCAGTTCACCGGCGCGGTGTCGAGCGCCAGCGTCTTCTCGATCTCGTCGAGCAGTTCGAACGGATCGCGGCTCTCGCGGTCCATCTTGTTGATGAAGGTGAGGATCGGGATGTCGCGCAGCCGGCAGACCTCGAACAGCTTGCGGGTGCGCGCCTCGATGCCCTTGGCGGCGTCGATCACCATCACCGCGCAGTCGACCGCGGTCAGCGTGCGGTAGGTGTCCTCGGAGAAGTCCTCGTGGCCCGGCGTGTCGAGCAGGTTGAAGACGTAGCCGTCGTATTCGAACGTCATCACCGAGGTGACGACCGAGATGCCGCGCTCGCGCTCGATCGCCATCCAGTCGGACTGGGTGGAGCGGCGGTTGCGCTTGGCCTTGACGTGGCCGGCGAGCTGGATCGCGCCGCCGAACAGCAGCAGCTTTTCCGTCAGCGTGGTCTTGCCCGCGTCCGGATGCGAGATGATGGCGAAGGTCCGGCGGCGCTCGATCTCGGCCGCCAGCGGCGAGCGGTTGTGGCCGGCGCCGGGAATCTGCACGTTCATGCGGGGTATTTACAGGTTGGGGGGATGGATTCAAGGACCAGCGCCCTCGTGTCCCGGGCGACGAGCCGTAAGCGCGTTCACGCGCGTCTCGACGCGCTATGGCGGAGACCCGGGACCCCTGTTTGTTTCGATAGAGTAAGCAAGCAACCGGGGTCCCGGGTCTCGCTTTCGCTCGCCGGGACGCGCCGCGCCTACATCCGGAAATCCGGCATCGAACCCAAGCTCGCGCTTCGCCTTCTCGCTCGACACCGCGCCGTCATCCTCGGCGATGTTGTAGATGCCCTGCCCCTTGGTCACCGCGAGCAGCGCCGCATGCGCGGCCGCATCGACGTGAAGCGCGCCGGCCCCGGTCGCCGTCTTGTACCAGGTGCCGGGGCCATAAAGCCGGCCGTAGCGCAGCACGACGCCGTCGATCCCCGGCACGCCGAGCACCTGCTCTTCGAGCGATTCCACCGCGCCGATCGTCGGCGCCGGGCGGGATTGCGGTCGAGCGGATCGGTCTCGACGCGCGCGCCGGGCCCGTCGGCATAGACGAAGGCGATGCTCTGCGCGACGACGCGCCGCGCGCCGACGACGGACGCCGCCGCCATCAGATTCCTGGTGCCTTCGATCCGCAGCCGCGCATTGCCTTCGAAGTTCGCCGGACGGCCCGCATCGAGCGACTGCGGCAGGTCGGTGAGCTGGTGGATCACCACGTCGGGATGCGCGGCGGACATCGCCTTGAGCAGCGCGCGGGCGTCGTAGACGTCGACCACCACGCCGCGCGCGCCGAGCACCTCCAGCGCGCTCGCCTTCTCCTCCGAGCGCGACGTGCCGGTGACGGCATGACCGGCATCGCGCAGCAGCGGCACCAGCCGCCGCCCGATGACGCCCGTCGCACCGGCGAGAAAAATGTTCATGCTTCAGGATCGCCGGACACGAAGTCCGGGGCAAGCGCTTCCTGATTTTGTATCAAGCGACCGCCGCGAGCACCTGCGCGGTATCATAGAACTCGTAGAACTCGACGGCCTTGCCGTTTTCGAAGCGCCAGGAATCCGCCTTCTGCGTCCACACCACCTTGCCGGTCTTGCGGTATTTCCAGGCGCAGCGACCGAGCATGACCACGCGGTCGCCCTGCGCGACGAAATGATCGACCTCGTATTCCATCATCTCCCAGTCGCGCTGCAAGCCGTCGAAATACCCCTGCAGTTCGTCGCGGCTCTGATAGGCGGTCATGTAGTTCGCGCCGGTCGGACCGTTGGCGAGCGAGCCGAACGCGATCCGATCGGCGCAGATGTCCAGCCATTGAGTGCAGCTTTGACCGCGTGTGTCGCTCCAACATGAGTAGGCCTGCTTCAGCAGTTCGACGTTACGCGCTTCGTCGGACATGCGCTCCTCCCCGAACTTACGTTCCAGGGGGCAATAACACCGCATACCAGCGCAAGTTGCAATCGGGATGCGCTTGCGCGGCACCCCGAGTGGGCGACTAGGCCGCGCCTTTCAGCCGCTCCAGCGCCTCGACGATCTTGCCCCGGCGGTCCTCCGCCTCTTCGCGCCTCTCGCGCTCGCCCTCGACCAGCTCCTCGGGCGCCTTGGCCAGGAAATCCGCGTTGCCGAGCTTGGCGTCGATCCGCTTGATGTCGGACTCGACCTTGGCCATTTCCTTGTCGAGCCGCGTGCGTTCGGCGGCGAAGTCGATCACGCCCTTGAGCGGCATGGCGACCACCTCGCCGCGCACCAGAAGCTGCACCGAGCCGGCCGGCGGCGCATCGGCGGACGAAATGTCGGCGACGCGGGCGAGCCGCTGCACGAACTCCTTCCAGCGCTCCGCCCGCGCCTTGGTTTCGGCCGACGCGCCGGCCAGCACCAGCGGGATCTGCGCCGTGATGTTCATCTCGGCGCGCACCGAGCGCACCGCGGTGACCAGATCGATCACCCAGCCGATCTCGGCTTCGGCCTTGGCGATCGTCGAGGCCGTCGAGCCGCGGCCAGTCGGACAGCACCAGCAGCGCTCGCGCTTCGGCCCCTGCTCGCCGGTGACGCGCCACAGCTCCTCGGTGATGAACGGCATGAACGGATGCAGCAGCTTGCAGGATTTCATCGAGCGCCCAGGCGGCGGTGGCGCGCGTCTCGTCCTTCGCCGCGCCGTCCGGGCCGGTCAGGAACGGCTTCGACAGCTCGACGTACCAGTCGCAATAGACGTTCCAGACGAAGCGATAGGCCGCGTTCGCCGCGTCGTTGAACTTGTGCTGCTCCAGCGCCTCGGTGATCTCGCGCGCGGCCTTGGCGGTCTCGTGCGCGATCCAGCGGTTGAGCGTCTCCTTGGCGGACTTCGGATCGAAGCCGGCGACGCGCACCGCGCCGTTGAACTCGACGAAGCGCGCCGCGTTCCACAGCTTGGTCGCGAAGTTGCGGTTGTTCTCGACGGTCTGCGGCGAGAGCCGGATGTCGTGGCCCTGCGCCGCGCCGCGCGCCAGCGTGAAGCGCAGCGCGTCGGCGCCGTAGTCGTCGATGATGCCGAGCGGGTCGACCACGTTGCCCTTCGACTTCGACATCTTGGCGCCCTTCTCGTCGCGGACGAGACGGTGGATGTAGACGTCCTTGAAGGGCACCTCCTTCATGAAGTGCAGGCCCATCATCATCATGCGGGCGACCCAGAAGAAGATGATGTCGAAGCCGGTGACCAGCGTGGAGGTCGGATAGAAGCGCGCGACCTCCGGCGTCTTGTCCGGCCAGCCGAGCGTCGAGAACGGCCACAGCGCGGAGGAGAACCAGGTGTCGAGCACGTCCTCGTCGCGGGTGAGCGGCGATGTCCTTGCCGTGAGCGCCATTCGCCTCCTCCGGTGATTCGCCGTCTCGCGTAGTACGCGCTTCGCGATGCCTCGTCTTCGGTCTCAATTCGACAAACACTTTGCCGTCCGGGCCGTACCACGCCGGAATCTGATGGCCCCACCAGAGCTGGCGCGAGATGCACCACGGCTGGATGTTCTCCATCCAGTTGAAATAGGTGCTTCTCCCAGTTCTTCGGGACGAAGCTGGTCTTGCCGTCGCGCACCGCCGCGATCGCGGGCTGCGCCAGCGTCTTGGCGTCGACGTACCACTGGTCGGTGAGAAACGGCTCGATCACCACGTTCGAGCGGTCGCCGTGCGGCACCATGTGCGTGTGCGGCTCGATCTTGGCGAGGAAGCCCGCCGCCTCCAGCCGCTCGACGATCGTCTTGCGCGCCTTGAAGCGGTCGACGCCGTGCAGCTGACATCGTCTCGGCGAGCGCGGCGCGACGCTGCGATGCCGACGAGAAATGCTTCGTTGTCCTTGAGCGCCAGCTTGCCTTCGATATCCAGCACGCTGATCTGCGGCAGGTCGTGCCGCTTGCCGACCTCGAAGTCGTTGAAGTCGTGCGCCGGCGTGATCTTCACCGCGCCGGTGCCCTTCTCGGGATCGGCGTAGTCGTCGCCGATGATCGGAATCTTGCGGCCGACCAGCGGCAGGATCGCGTTCTTGCCGATCAGATGCTTTCAGCTTCTCGTTCTCCGGATGCACCGCGACCGCGATGTCGCCCAGCATCGTCTCCGGCCGCGTGGTCGCGACGGTGATGAAGGTGCTGTCGTCTTCCGGATTGAACGTTTTGCCTTCGAGCGGATAGCGGATGTGCCAGAGGTGGCCGCTGCACCTCGACCTGCTGCACCTCGAGGTCGGAGATCGCGGTGAGCAGCTTCGGGTCCCAGTTGACCAGCCGCTTGTCCTTGTAGATCAGCTTGGCGCGATAGAGCTCGACGAACACCTTGAGCACCGCCTTCGACAGGCCCTCGTCCATCGTGAAGCGCTCGCGCGACCAGTCGCACGACGCGCCGAGCCGCTTGAGCTGGCGGATGATGGTGCCGCCGGACTCCGCCTTCCACTCCCAGACGCGTCTCCAGGAATTTCTCGCGGCCCATCTCGCGGCGGCCGGGCTGCTGGCGCTCCATCAGCTGCCGCTCGACCACCATCTGCGTCGCGATGCCGGCGTGGTCGGTGCCGGGCTGCCACAGCACGTCCTGCCCGCGCATGCGCTCGAACCGGCACAGCACGTCCTGCAGCGTGTTGTTGAGCGCGTGGCCCATGTGCAGCGAGCCGGTGACGTTGGGCGGCGGGATGACGATGCAATAGGGCTGCGCGCCCGCGCGCTCGGGCCGCCCGGCGCGGAACGCGCCGGCGTCCTCCCAGGCGGCGTAGATGCGGCCTTCGACCTCGGACGGCTGGTAGGTTTTGTCGATCATATGCGGGCTAGAAACCCCGCCGCTGGCAGGCTGTCAACGCC
The DNA here is from genome assembly GCA_963838595.1 of uncultured Alphaproteobacteria bacterium. Taxonomy (GTDB): domain Bacteria; phylum Pseudomonadota; class Alphaproteobacteria; order Rhizobiales; family Xanthobacteraceae; genus Z2-YC6860. The sequence continues at coordinate 87,771 of CAWIRP010000026.1, read as the reverse complement.
AGTGCGGGCCGCGCCAAGGCGCTGCGATTACTAGCGGCCGCGCGAGACGCGCTCGATCTCGGCGCGCACGATGCGCTCGACCATGCTCGGCAGGTTGTCGTCGAGCCAGGCCTTGAGCATCGGCCGCAGCATCTCGCGCACCAGATCTTCGAGCGTGCGGGCGTTCTGCACCAGCACGGTGTGGGCGAGCGTGTTGAAGGCGGAATCGACCGCCGCGCTGGTGTTGGTGGAAATCATCGACCGGTCGAACGCGGGCGGTGGAGCCTGGCGCGGGGGCTCGTCATACCGTTGCGGCTCGGCGGGCGGCGGAGCGTCGGCGAACACCACGTCGGGCTGGCCGTCGATGGTCTGGAAGCTCGCGCGGACGGTTCCGGCTCGGCCATGGCTTCCGTCAGTTCGAGAATGTCTTCCTGCGGCTCGGGGGCTGGCCGGCGGCCGGCGAGCATCGCGTCGATGTCAGCTTGGTTCATCGTGGCCGCGGCGGAGGCGGTGCAGCCGGCCGGGGTGGTGGCGGCGGCGGAGCGGCGACGCGCGGCGGCGGAGCTGGTGCTGGCGCGGGGCGCGGCGCAGCGGCGGCCGGCTTCGCCGCGGGCTTGGCGGAGTCGTCGTCGGCGATGATGCGGCGAATGGAGGCAAGGATTTCCTCCATCGAAGGTTCTTGCGCCTTCGCCGGCTGGCTCATGTGCTCGCGTCCCCGTAACCCACCACGCCCGCGGGAATCCCCATGCCCGCGTCGAATTGCTCCGCAACTGCAATATGTAACAGGACCGGCGCAAGTATGGCACTTGGCCGGTCGAACTCAATCAACCCATGTGGATAGATTGGAACCGCGCGGCGCGTGTCACTTGCCGTCGGGCGTGCGCACGCCGATCCAGCTGTCGCGCACCTGATGATAGTGAACCGACGGATCGTAGACCGGCACATTGAGGCCGAGCACCTGCGGCGACAGCCGCCCCACCGACGCGAGCAGCGTGTAGGACGCGACCACCCGGTCGCGCTGCGCCGTCACCACCGCCACGCGGGCGTTGACCAGTTCCTGCTGCGCGTTGAGCACGTCGAGCGTGGTGCGCTGGCCGACCCGGGCCTCCTCGCGCACGCCGTTGAGCGCGATCTCGGAGGCATCGACCTGCGCCTGCGTCGACTGGATCTGCGCCTTGGCGGCCAGCAGCTGGCCCCAGGACTGCACCACGGTCTGCTGCACGATGTCGCGCTGGTTGTCGAGATCGACGCGGCGCTGGCCGAGCGTCTCCTTGGCCTGGCGGATCGTGCGCGTATTCGGAGCCGCCCTGATAGATCGGCACCGAGAGCTGGCCCGCCACCGAGGCCGACAGCGTGTCGAGCGTGTTCAGCGATGGTGGTCGAATTGATGGTCTTCTGCGCCTGGCCGACCAGATTGAGCGTCGGATAAAGCGCGCCTTCGGCGATCTTCACCTGGAACAAGGCGGCGTCGATGTTGAACATCGCGTTCGTCACCAGAGGATGCCGCGCCCGCCCCTCCTGGATCGCCGCGCCCAGCACCGCCGGCGAAAAGCGGTCGACCGGCTGGCCGGGCGCCAGCTTGCCGGGCTCGACGCCGATCACCTGCCGGTAGGACGAGCGCGAGGTGTTCAGGTTGGATTCGGCGGTGAGCAGTTGGGAGCGGCCCTGGGCGAGCCGCGATTCCGACTGCGCCACGTCGGTGCGCGTCACCTCGCCGACGTTGAAGCGGTCGCGGGTCTGGCGCAATTGCTCCTGCAGCACTTCGACGTTGCTGCGCTGCAGTTCGAGGATCGCGGTGTCGCGCAGCAGGTTCATGTAGGCGGTGGCGGCGGCGAGCAGGATGTTCTGCTCGGTCAGCCGGAGGTTCTCGCGCGCCGCCGACACCTGGCTCTCCGCCTGCCGGGTGCGATTGGCGGTCTGAGAAGCCGTTGAACAGCGTCTGCGTGACGGTGGCGCCATAGGAATGCACGCTCACCCAGCCCTTCTGGTTGATGTTCGCTCCGAGCGGACTGGCGCCGCGGGTGGTGGTGTCGAGATACTGCTCGGTCGCAGTGTAGGTGGCGCTGGCGCGCGGGCGGTAGCCCGACAGCGCGGTGGGCACGGATTCGTCGGTGGCGCGCACGGCGGCGCGCTGCGCGGTGATCTGCGGATTGTTCTGGTAGGCCTGGATCAGCGCCCAAGGCAGCGTGTCGGCCAGCGCCGCCGGGCGCAAAAGTTCCCGCTGCAACGACGGCCGCGACGATACGCGATCCTCGCCCCCTGCCGGCCAGCATCGAACACACCTTAACGCAACCGCACCTGCACGTACCCCGCACCGCAACGCCAAGAAACGCGACCCATCGCGCCGCGCTGAGACTTCACCCCGCAAACCGCAAGCTTACGGGGCAGGTAAGCGCCTTGGAAACCCCGCCAAGGCCATTCTTGCACAGCTTGCGCATCCGAGCGGAACATGATGCCGCACGGCCACAGCGGCACACGCGGCGGCCTGGCCAACTAGAAGCGGCAGTCCTACAGGTTAGAACACGAAGCTTGGCGCGCGCTGGAACCCCGGCAGCAAGGGCGCCGCGGCGTCGAACATCGGCCGTCCGCTCATCTCGCCGTCGGTATTGCGATAAAGCATGGCCTTGCGCTGCGGTCCCGGGCCAAGAATGCAGGCAAGCCGGCCGCCGTCCTTGAGCTGGCGCAGCAACGCCTCGGGGACGACCTCGGTCGCGCCCTGCATCAGGATCACGTCATAGGGGGCGGCAGACGGCCAGCCGGCGGTGAGCGGTCCCATCACAACCTTGACGTTAGGATGCGCCGCCAATGCCCGCTCCGCCGCCTGCGCCAGCGATCGATCCTCCTCGAGCGCGACCACCGACGCCGACAGCTGCGCGAGCACCGCCGACGAATATCCCGTGGCGCAACCGACATCGAGCACATGGTCGGTCGGCGCAATCTCCGCGAACTGGATCAGCTTGGCGAGCACCATCGGCTTGAGCAGGCAGCGCCCGGCGCGGCCCTCGCCGGCCGGCAGATCGAGATCGAGATAGGAGAGCTCGGCCTTGCTCGCGGGAACGAAGCGCTCCCGGGGCAGGTCGCCCATCGCCGCGAGCAGCCGGAGATCGGTGACGTCGGCGGTGCGGACCTGGCCGTCGACCATCATGCGGCGCGCGGCGGCAAAGTCGATCATGCGTGATCCCTGGAGAGCCCGTAAGCCCGCGACTTTTGCGGCAAGGGCATGCAAAAGGCAAGCTGCCCCAGTTCCGGATGCCCACCGTAGTTGTCCGTTAAGTGGGCGCTCCTATATACGCGGGCGCGGACGGCCACGTGGCGGAGTGGTGACGCAGCGGACTGCAAATCCGCGTACCCCGGTTCAATTCCGGGCGTGGCCTCCACCAGCCTTCGCGCTCCGCAGCTTCGGCTGGCAAGCCTTCGCGTGCGAAGGCTGCCCGCCGAAGCCTTAGCGAAGGCGGGCTGCAGCTCTGCCATCGCGCTTCAACTCGCTTTGCAAGGCCTTAATCCTTTTGTTATAGGCCGACGACATTCTGCTGCCGCTCGTTCCCAGGTAGCTCAGCGGTAGAGCCCCCGACTGTTAATCGGGTGGTCGCTGGTTCGAATCCGGCCCTGGGAGCCACTTTCTGCGCATCGACGGATCTAGCGACGGTCGCGGGCTTTGGGCCCAGCAGGCTTGCCGTTCCCGATGACAGACTACCGCCCGCCCTGCCGGCGCATCGGCAGCACCTTGGCGTAGAGCGATTCAGGCTTTTCCGATTCCTGCAGGTCGCACTCCAGGACGGTGCGCTCGAACCCTTCGTGTTCGCTCTTGATGCGGTACTTGCGGTCGAACGCGCGAAACTCTTCCGGCATCTGCCGGATCACGGTGTACAGCCCCACCATGCCGCCGGTCGGCTTGTATTCCACCGCCTGTCCGGTGCTGAATTTGAAGCTCATGCGATGTCCTTTCGGTCAACACAAGCTCAATAGAGAATCTTCGATGCCGCGTAGATCACGACGACCAGCGCGATGAGATACGGCAAGTATCGGCTCATGACGGGTGACATCGTTGCAGGCCCGGTTCCTAGAATCGCGGCGGCGGCCGCGTTCGATTGCCAAACCCGGGCCGCCCCGCCGCCTTGTCCGCCTCGAGCTTCTTCTTGCGCGGATCGGGCAGCAGTCCCTCGCGCTGCAATTTCTTTCGCGCGACCTTGCGCGCGCGCCTGATCGCCTCGGATTTTTCCCGATTGGTCTTCTCGGACGGCTTTTCGTAGAACCGCCGTTGCTTCATTTCCCGAAACACGCCCTCACGCTGCATTTTCTTTTTCAAGAACCGAAGTGCTTGATCGATGTTGTTGTCGCGGACGAGGACTTGCAAAGGGCATGCTCCTTGTTGGAGGCAGAGGCGGTAAGGCACGCGCGCACGCGGCAACGACGGCCACGGCGCGAAAGCACGGACACCGGCTGGGTCCGATCGGCTAGCAATTTTCCAGGCTGGCTTTGTCGAACGCGATGTGACGCGTTCGAATGACGGCGACGCTACGCGCCTGACTCCGTCAAGTCGAGGTAAATCGGGTCAAACAGCCGATTTGCAGAAGGGCGCACTCAAATCCGCTGCACGTCGTCACAACACGTTAAGCGTGACCGTCGAATTCGCCCGAGCGATTTGCACCGCTTTGGCAGCCGTTTGCAGTCAAAAGCGCCGTTAACGACTGAATGCTCGTCCGAATTCAGCCCGGCGAGTCGGCCTTTCCGCAACTCTCGCCTTGAAAAGACCACTGATACCTGCCATCTACCCGTTGTCGGAACTGATCTGATTCAACTCAGGTCGCTTACGGGCCGCGTGTAAGAAATCCGCGCTTTGGTTTTCAGCCCGACCTTCCGGCTTTTACCTGACAGCCCTGACCACGCGGGATGTCTCAACCCCGCGATCATTGCGCCCGCGTTCCACGCGAGGCGCAGGGCTCGCTTATAGAAAGATCTTGAATTGAACTCCTTTAACGATTTCGGCCTCGCAGAGCCGATCGCACGTGCCCTTTCCGAAGAGAAATACGTCACTCCCACCCCGATCCAGGCGCAAGCCATTCCGCTGGTGCTTTCAGGCCGCGACCTGATCGGTATCGCGCAGACCGGCACCGGCAAGACCGCCGCGTTCGCGCTGCCGATCCTCAACCGTCTCGCCGCCAACCGCGTTCGTCCCGAGCGCAAGGCCTGCCGCGTGCTGGTGCTGAGCCCGACGCGCGAACTCTCCGGTCAGATCCTCGACAGCTTCCGCACCTACGGCCGCCACCTGCGCATCTCAGTCCGCGCTGGCGATCGGCGGCGTCTCGATGGGCCAACAGGTCCGCTCGATGCTCAACGGCGTCGACGTGCTGGTGGCGACACCGGGCCGTCTGCTCGACCTGGTGCAGAGCAACGCGGTGCGGCTCAACGGCATCGAAGTGTTCGTGCTCGACGAAGCCGACCGCATGCTCGACATGGGCTTCATCAACGACATCCGGAAGATCGTGGCGAAGCTGCCGCAAGCCCGGCAGACGCTGCTGTTCTCGGCCACCATGCCGCAGGACATCGCCGACCTCGCCAAGCAGATGCTGAAGGATCCGGCGACGGTTGCGGTGACGCCCGTCGCCTCCACCGCCGAACGCATCGCGCAGCGGGTCGTGCACATGGACCGCGGCGCCAAGCAGGCGGCGCTCGCCGACCTCCTGCGCACCGAGCCGGTCGACCGCGCGCTGGTGTTCACGCGCACCAAGCACGGCGCCGACAAGGTGGTGCGCGGGCTTGAAAAGAGCGGCATCCGCGCCGCCGCGATCCACGGCAACAAGTCGCAGGGCCAGCGCGAGCGCGTGCTCGCCGACTTCCGCAGCGGCAAGATCCGCACCCTGATCGCGACCGACATCGCCGCCCGCGGCATCGACGTCGACGGCATCAGCCACGTCATCAACTACGATCTGCCGAACATCCCGGAGAGCTACGTCCACCGCATCGGCCGCACCGCGCGCGCCGGCGCCGAGGGCATCGCGATCTCGCTGTGCTCCGGCGACGAAGTGGCGTTCCTCCGCGACATCGAAAAGCTGATCAAGATGGCGATCCCGGCAACCGGAGCGGTGCCGCAGCGGGCCGCGCAACGGCCGGCCCAGCACCAGGCTCACAACGGCGGCGGCAATCACCGCGGCGGCCGCAACGGCCGGGGCAAGCAGCAGCAGCGCGGCCGGCAGGAGGATCGCCACCAGGGCGGCCGCCAGGCACAGGGCCGTGGCGGCAAAGGCCGAGGTCATGGTAATAATGGCGGGCGCGGCCACGAGCGGCCCGCGGCGCAACAGAACGGTGAAATCGCAAGCGTTGGATTCATGCAGAGCAAGCAGGACGATCGGCGTCCGGTGGCACCGACCGCTCCGATCCACCAGCCGCGCTGAGCGAAGCACCGAGCAGGACAAAGCAGTCGAGACATAGGGCGACACATGGCAAAAGAAGAGCTTCTCGAGTTCGAAGGCATGGTCACGGAGGTGCTTCCGGACGGCCATTTCCGGGTCAAGCTGGAAAACGAACACGAGATCCTCGCCTACACCGCCGGCAAGATGCGCAAGTTCCGCATCCGCACCGGCGTCGGCGATCGCGTCATCGTCGAGATGTCGCCCTACGATCTGTCCCGCGGCCGCATCAGCTTCCGTCACAAGTCGGACAAGCCGCTGCCGTCCGCGACCGGCCAGCGCCGCGCGCACTTCCGCCGGCGGCGCTAGCCCTTCCCCGTCCCCTTTCGACAGCGGCAGCTTCGCGATCTCGCGGATCGCATCGTGGTTCGGCTCGAAGCCGAGCCCGGGCTTGTCCGGCATCGTGAAGAAGCCATCCGCCGGCATCGGCAGGTCGCGATAGATCTGCTTGTAGAGTTCGACCGCGAGATAGTGGTGCTCGACCAGCGTGCCGTTCGCGACGCCGGCCTGCAGGTGCATGTTGTGGAAGCCCCAGGCGCCGCCGTTCGCCAGCGACACGTTGAATGACGACGCCAGCCCGGCGATGCGCAGGCACTGCGTGAAGCCGCCGGTGATCGCGACGTTGGGCTGCACGAAATCCACCGCCTCGTGCAGCAGCAGATCGCGGAAGCGGAACGCCAGCCCCTCGTTCTGCCCGCAAGCGAGCGCCATGCCGGTCGCGCGGCGCAGCTCGCGCATCTGCAGCGCGTCGTTCTGCGTCAGCGGCTCCTCGAAGAACGAGATGCCGAGCGGCTTGATCATCTCGGCCAGCTTGGTGGCGTGGAAGAGATCGAGATTGCAGTTGCCGTCGACGTAAAGCTCGATGTCGGGCCCGACCGCCTCGCGCACCGCCCTCACCCGCGCCGCGTCCTCGCGGATCACGTCCATGACCGGACCGCTTGTCGCGGTGGCGCAGCGCCTCGTTGCCGACCGTCATCTTGAGCCGCGTGAAGCCCTGGCTGACCCAGAGCTTCGCCGCGGCAGCGAGCTGCTCGCGGTCGAAGAAGCCGAAGCCGAACGTGGCATAGACCGGCGCCGTGTCGCGCGCGCCGCCGAGCAGCCGCCACACCGGCTGCCTTCAGCGCCTTGCCCTTGATGTCCCACAGCGCGATGTCGATCGCGGCCAGCGCATGCGCCGCGTAGCCGGTCTGGCCGCGCGGCATCAGCGTCCAGTAGAGCTTGTCCCAGACGCGCTCGTGCGTCGAGCGGGTCGTCGCCGACGATCGCGGGCCCCGCGACGCCGTTGACGATCTGCGCGATCACGTCTTCCTCGGTGATGCTGGTCAGGCCATGGCCGACGATGCCGGTGTCGGTCTCGACCTCGACGATAGCAGCACGCCAGCGAGGTCTTGCGGTCGGCGCCGACCAGCTTGATGTGCAGCGGCACGTTGAGCGCGCGTGGCCGTGACGCGGACGATTTTCATGACAGCAGACTACGCGTGCCGAGCACCGCGCGGTCCAACAGCGCGAACGCTAAGCTCAGCGCCGGGAAATCGGCTGCACCTTGACGCCGTCACTCACCTCGTCCGGCAGGTTGACCGCGATGCGCTCGCCGGCCTTCAGGCCTTCGGCGAGCGAGATGGTGTTGCCGTCGGTCGTGGCGACCCTCACCCGCTTGAAGCGCAGCGTGTCGTTGTCGAGCACGGCGACGAGCTGATCCTCGCCGCGGATGATGAGCCCGCTGACGGGAATCTGCGGATAGCTCGTGATCGGGATATGGATCGAGACATAGGCGAAGCTGCCCGCCACCATGAAGTTGTCGGAGTTGTCGATGTTGACCTCGATCTGCATGGCGCGGGCGCGGACGTCGAGCTCGCCGGTCATGCGGGTGACCTTGGCCTTGCGCTTGCGATCCGGATTGCTGGCATCGATCACCTCGGCGTCGTCGCCGACGCTGACGAACGGCACGTCGGTCTGCTGCACGTAGGCGAACACGCGCAACCGGCTGTCGTCGGAAATGGTCATCACCGGAAGCGCGCTGACGATGTTGGTCTGCGCGTTGGTGATCAGCGCGCCGGGATCGACGAAGCGCGCGGTGACGCGGCCGGCAAACGGCGCGCGGATGGTCTGGTAGCCGCGCATGGTGGCGAGACCGTTGAGGTTGGCCTCCGAAATGCGCGCATCGGTTTCGAACTGAAGCATCGCGACCTGGGTGGTGTTGCCCTTGGCGAGCAGTTCGCGCGAGCGTTCCAGGTTGCGCTTCTTGTGCTCGAGATCGGTCACCGCAGCGGCGTATTGCTGCTCAAGCTCCGGCAACTCGATCTGGGCGACGATCTGGTTGGCCTCCACCCGGTCGCCGCGGTCGACGTTCATCGTCTTCATATAGCCGCTGACCTTGCCGTACAGCGTTGCCGACTGGTTTGAGCGCACGTCGGCCAGGAGCGTGATGGTCCGCTTGTCCGGCCCTTGCCGCGCCGCCACCACCTCGACGCGGGGCCCGCGATCGACGGTCGTCGCGCGCGCCTGCCGCGCGACCTCGACCTGGCTGCCGCGGCTGAAGTGGAAGTAGGCCACTGTGCCGCCGGCCACCGCGACGAAGATGAACCCGACCAGGTACAGAGCCGCGGCGCGGCCTCTGCCCTTTGCGGCCTGTGGCCCTGTCTCGGGCGAAACGTCAGCCATGTGCGGAACCTCCCGTCGACGCGCCGGCGGCTTCCGCCTCGAAGCGCTTGTCGAGCGTATGCAGTGTGGGGAGCTGCTTGCGCAGCATCGTGTAGAAGATCGGAACCAGGAACAAGGTGGCGAAGGTCGCGAAGATCAGCCCGCCGATCACGGCGCGGCCGAGCGGCGCGTTCTGCTCGCCGGCCTCGCCGAGCGCCAGCGCCATCGGGATCATGCCGATGATCATGGCGAGCGCGGTCATCAGGATCGGCCGCAGCCGCGTGGCGCCGGCCTCGATCACCGCCTCGAACGGCGTCAGGCTCTCGTTGCGGCTGCGCAGATCGTTGGCGAAGCTCACCACCAGGATCGAGTTCGACACCGCGATGCCGACCGACATGATCGCGCCCATCAGCGACGCCACGTTGATTGTGGTGCCGGACATCGCCAGCATCCAGAGGATGCCGATCAGCGCGCCGGGCACCGCCATCATGATGATGAAGGGATCGATCCAGGACTGGAACAGCACCACCAGCACGGCATAAACCAGAACGATCGCGAGGATCAGCCCGAGCCCGAGATTGCGGAACGAGGTTTCCATCACCTCGTTCTGGCCGCGCAGGAAGATCTTCACCGTGGACGGCAGGTCCTTCTGCACCTCGGCGATGACCTTCTTGATCTCCGCCGCCGTGCTGCCGAGGTCGCGGCCGTCGATGTTGGCTGCCACGTCGACCACGCGCTGCACGGTGTAGTGGCTGATCGATTGCATGCCGGTCGCCGGCCGCACCGTCGCGATGTCGGAGATGCGCGTCACCGGCGACGCCAGCAACGTCGTCGGCGTCGTAACCGGAATGTTGGGGTTGATGTTGGCCGCCGCCGGATTGGCCGGCAGGTTGAGCACGTCCGAAATCGTCTGAATCTTGTCCGCCGGCGTCTGCACCGCGACGATGTAGTTCACGCCGCTTTGCGGGTTGAGGAAGTAGGTCGGGCCGACCAGCGCGCTGCCGGCGAGCGAGGTCAGCATGTTGTTGGCGACGTCGCGCTGCGCGATGCCGAGCCGCGCGGCGCGCTGCCGGTCGACGTCGATCTGCAGCGCCGGAAAATCCATGATCTGGATGATGCGGCTGTCGACCACGCCCGGGATTTTCTGAATCGCCGTGAGGATCCTCTGCGCGGTCGCATAGCCGCGCGTGAAATTGGTGTCCTGGATCTGGATGTCGACCGGCGCCGACAGGCCGAAGTTGAGCACCTGGCTGACGATGTCGGCGGTCTGGAAATAGAACACCGCGCCGGTGTACTCCGTGTTGAGCTTTTCGCGGATCCTGCGCTGGTACTCGACCGTGGGCTTGTGGCCCTTGTGCAGCGAGATCAGGATTTCGGCGTTCATGCCGCCGATGTTGTCGCTCGGCACGAAGGCGAGATTGAGCGAGAACGGCAACCCGATCGTGGTGTTGATGGTGCGCAGCTCCTTCGCCGGAATCACCTCGCGGATGCTCTGCTCGACCTGCGCCACCAGCTTTTCCGTCTCCTCAAGGCGCGAGCCGCGCGGCGCGCGCACGTGCAGCTTGAGAATGCCGACGTCCGATTGCGGGAAGAAGTCGGTGCCGATCACCGGCACCAGCGCGCCGGTCGCCGCGAGCAGCAGCGCGAAGCAGCCGAGCACGAACTTGCGCCGCTGCAGGGCGGTTGCCAGCGCTGCCGCGTAACCGTTGCGCACCCGATCGAAGCCGCGATCGAACGCCGCCGACATGCGCTCGCCGATGTTCTTCTTGCGGTGCTCGTCGTGGTCGTGGTCCCTCAGCAGATAACGGGCCAGCGCCGGCACCACGGTGAACGACAGCACATAGGACGCCAGCATCGCGAGCACGACGGTGATCGCGAGCGGGATGAACAGGAAGCGCGACGGCCCGGTCAGCAGCAGAACCGGGAAGAACACGATACAGATCGCGAGCGTCGCGACGGTGAGCGGCTGGATCACCTCGCTCGAGCCGTCGAGGATCGCGACGGTCAGCGGTTTGCCGAGCGCCTGATTGCGGTGGATGTTCTCGATCACCACCGTGGCGTTGTCGACCAGCAGGCCGATGGCGAGCGCGAGCCCGCCGAGCGTCATCAGGTTGATGGTCTGCCCGGTGAGGAACAGTCCGGCGAGACCGGCCGAGATCGACAGCGGGATCGACAGCGACACGATCACGGTGTTTCGCCAGCTCCCGAGGAAGATCAGGATCATCAGCGAGACCAGGATCGACGACAGAATCGCTTCGTGCACGATGTTGTCGACGGCGCCCTTCACGAACACCGACTGGTCGAAGTCGAGCTTGAGCTCGAGCCCTTCCGGCGCCGTGGCCTGGATGTCGGGCAGAAGATCCTTCACCGCCTGCACGACCTGCAGCGTGGAAGCATCCGAGTTCTTCAGGATGTTCATGTAGCTGGCGCGCTGGCCGTTGATGCGCACCGCGTTCTGCTGGGTCGCGAAGCTGTCGCTGACCTTGGCGACGTCGCCGAGCGTGACGATCAGGCCGTCGCGCACGCCCACCGGCAGCGCCTGGAACTGGTCGACCATCTGCGGGCTGGAGTTGAGCTTGACGTTGAACTCGCGCTCGCCGATGCGCGCGACGCCGGCCGGCACGATCACGTTGGTGGTCTGCAGCGCGCCGACCACGTCCATCTGCGAGAAGCCCTTGGCGCTCAGGCGCGCCGGATCGACGTCGACGATGATCTGGCGCTGCTTGCCGCCGTATGGCGCCGGCACCGACACGCCCGGGATCGTGAACAGACGGATGCGCAGGAAGTTCAGTCCGTAGTCGAAGATCTGCTGCTCCGGCATGGTCTTGCTGTTGAGCGTGACCTGCACGACCGGCACGTTCGACGCATTGAACCGGATCATGTTGGGCGGCGTGATGCCCGGCGGCGCGATACGCAGGATCGAATTGTTCTGCGCGGAAATCTGCGCGATGGCGCCGCCGATGTCGGTGCCCTGGTTGAAATAGACCTTGAGGATGCCGAGACCCGGGATCGACAGCGACTCGATGCGCTCGATGCCGTTGACCGTCGTCGAATAGGCGCGCTCGCTGACGAGCACGACGCGCCGCTCCATGTCCTCAGCGGAGAGGCCGGGATAATTCCAGGCGACGTAGACGACCGGGATGTCGATGTTGGGGAAGATGTCGACCACCATGCGGTTCACCGCAAGGAAGCCACCCAGCATGATCAGCAAGCCGGCGATGGCCATGGTGTATGGCCGACGCAGCGCAATGCGCACGAGACCGATCATCGCAGCACATCCCCAGAACGACTTCCGTTGGGATTGCTACGTCGGTGCCCGCAGACCCGAAAAAATGGGTCCCCCGACCTTCACCCCTTCCAAGTCGACTCCCGCCCCCGAGCAAGAATCGTCTAACCGCCGACCGGCGGCAAGTCCGATTTGTAACCATCGACCGGGAATAAAAGGCAGGTTGCCTGATTTTCGGACGTTTCCTGGGGTTCCGGCGTTCACCTATTTAGGGGGCGCCGTCCCACCCCGGTTCCAGCCGCGGGCGCCCTCGCCATAGATGTCGAAGCCGGCATCGGTCACGATCACCGTATCCTCCAGCTTCACGAAGCCGCGCTTGGGATGCGCCAGGGTGGTTTCGACCGAGATGACCATGCCGGTCTCAAGCGGGCGCTTGGCGTCGTAATCGTCATACGGCACCGGCCCGCTGGCAGTGAGCCGCGGCGCCTCGTGGCTGACCAAGCCCATGCCGTGGCCGAGGAAGTGCATGTTGTTGTGGAACTTCGACTTGGCGAGGCGCTCCTCGCCCATCCGGTAGACCTCGCTGGCCATCGACGCCGGCCTTGATCGGCTTCATCGCCGCGCGCTGGACCTCCTCGATGTCGCCCAGCATGTCGACAAGCTCGGCGTCCGGCTCGCCGTGGATCGCCATGCGGCAGATGTCGCCGATGTAGCCGTGATAGTTGCCGCCGGAGTCGAGCGAGAGAATGTCGCCCTCGCCCCACACCTGGTTGGACGGCGCGCGGTTCAGGCTCGTGCCCGCGGTGATCAGGCAATACTCGAACGTCAGGCCGCGGTTGGTCTCCTCGCGGCGCAGCGCCTCGGTCAGCTCGGCCTTGGTCGCGCCGGGGCCATGACTGGCGATCACGGCTTTCATGGATTCGAGCACCGCCTCGGAAGCCACCTTGAGCTTCGCCAGTTCGTCGGGCGTCTTGAGCGCGCGCATGCGCTCCAGGACGAACAGCGCGTCCTTGATGGCGGCCTCCGGAAACGCGCTCTTGAGCGCGGAGCCGGCATCCATCGGCAGGAATGCGGTCTCGATGCCGATCGAATTCGCCTTCACGCCGGACTTCTTGATGTGGTCCACCGCCTTCTGGGTGGTGTCGAGCGACCCGGAGTTATTCGCCATCTGGGTCGGCATCCAGAACGGGGTGATCTCGCGCTGGAAGTTCTCGAGCCGGTGACCGAAGAACGCCGCCTTGTCCGGCGCGCCCTTGGGATAGATCACGATCGGCAGGTAGCGGCTCACCCCCATCGCGTCCATGTAGTCGAAGAAGAAAGCGCGATGGCCGCCGAGCAGGTATTGCACGTTGTGCTTGGAGCTTGCGACCAGCACGTCGATGCCGGACTCGTCCATCAGGCGGTCGAGTCGGGCGGTGTCGAACGGGATGGCGGACGACCTGACGGGCGCGTTCATGGCAACTCTCCTGCGAAGCAAACGGACGGGCGCGGCCGCAGTCTAGCGCACCGCATCGGCGCGTAGAAGCCGCCGGAACTACTCGATCTTGAGATTGGCCTCGTTCGCTGAGGCGCTTCCAGGTCTCGTACTGCCGCGCGACCAGGGCCTTCATATCTTCCGGCGTGGTCGCGCGCGGATCGCCGCCCATCGCCTCCAGCTTGCTCTTCACCTCGGTCACGGCAAGCGCGCGGCGCACCTCGGCGTTGAGCCGATCGACGATCGGCCTCGGCAGATTGGCGGGACCGGCCAGCCCGGTCCAGGAGATCACCTCGAAGCCCGGAACCGCCGCTTCATGGACCGTCGGCACGTTCGGCAGGTCGCGCCAGCGCGTCGTGCCGGTGACCGCGAGCGCGCGGAACTCGCCGGAATGGATGCGCGGCGTGATCGGCCCGGTGGTGGCGGCGATGAAATCGATGTCGCCGGTCAGCATTCCGGTGATGGCCGGCGCCTCGCCGCGGTAGGGCACGTGGAGGAACTTGGTCTTGGTGTCGTTGCCCAACAGCTCGACGGTGGTGTGCAGGATCGAGCCGACGCCGGCGGAGCCGTATTTCAGCGCGCCGGGATTGGCGCGCGCCTCGTCGAGCAATTGCTTGAGGTTCTGGAAGCGCGAATCTTTGCGCACCGCGATCAGGAACGGATAGAAGCTCGCGACCGAAACCCAGGTGAAATCGTCCACCACCTTGAACTTGACGTTCTTGGACAGCGCGCTGATCGCCGGATGCGCGCTGGCCAGCACAAGCAGGTTGTAGCCGTCGGGATCGGTGCGCGCGATCGTCTCCGCGGCCAGCGCACCGGCAAGACCGGGCTTCGCCTCGACCACAATCGACTGGCCGAGCCCCTTCTCCATCTCGCTGGCCAGAATACGCGCGATGATGTCGACGTTGCCGCCGGGCGGGAAGCCCTGCATGAACTTGATGATGCGGTTCGGATAGGTCTGCGCGGAAGCCGCGCCGGCCAAGCCGGAAAGAATCAAGACGGCCGCAAGTATCAACCGTGGCATCGCGCCCTCCACGCCGCCGGACGTATCGCGGCGGCATCGGCCAATTCCGCGCCGGATTGGCGGCGCTGTCAACGAGCCAAAACGTCCCGCTGCGGGGAACGCAGCCCGGCGCGCGCGGGTTGTTGTTGAGGACAGGGAGCAGATGCTGCATGGCCAAGATACGGAAAGCCCACAAATCGTCGATACGCCGGTCTCGAACGCGCACGTCGAGGCGCTGGTCGGCGCGGGTGACGCGGGAGAGCGACGCGCTCGATCTTGATCGTGGCGTCTTCAGCCGCAAGGACCCGAAATCCATCGCCCGCTCGCTGAAACGTTCGGCGGAGCGAAGCTCGCGCCGCAAGTCCGGCGCATACCGCTCGGCGATTTCGATGCTCACGTTCTACATCAATCGCGGCGGCAAGAATCTCCCGGCCTCTCGCAAGAAAGTGCTGGAGAAGGCGAAAGACGAGCTGCGCAAGCAATTCAAGCGCGCATAAGGATTCAGCGCTCGACCGAAATCTTGTTGGCCCGCGCCACGCCGGTCCAGCGCTTGATCTCCGACCGAGATCAGCTTGCCGAGTTCTTCGGGCGGGCCGCCGGCCAGGATCAGGCCCTGCTGGTCGAGCTTGGCCTTGATGTCCGGCTCACGGATGATCCGCGCGATCTCGCTGTTGAGCTTCTGCACGATCTCCTTCGGCGTGCCGGCGGGGGCGTAGACGCCGACCCAGGTCACCGCCTCGACGTCGGGATAGCCGAGCTCCGCCATGGTCGGGACGTCCGGGAACTGCGGATCGCGGGTCAGCCCGCCGGTCGCCAGCGCCCGCAACTTGCCGGATGCGATGTGCGGCGCAGCCAACAGCGACGAGATCACGGTGAGCTGCGTCTCGCCCGCCACTGTCGACAGGATCGCAGGCCCGCCGCCCTTGTAGGGCACGTGCTGGATGTTGATGCCGGCGAGGCTGCTCCAATAGGCGATCACCAGATGCGCCTGGCTGGCCGCGCCCGGCGTCGCGTAGTTGAATTTCTCAGGGTTCGCCTTGGCGAGCGCGATGAACTCGCTGACGGTCTTCGCCGGCACGCCGGCGTTGGTCAGGAACATCATCGGGCTCTTGCCGACCAGCACGATCGGCTGCAGATCCTTCTCGGTGTCGTACGGCATCGAGGTGGTGACGGCCGGATTGACCGTGGTCTGCGTCGCCATCGAGATGCCGAGCGTGTGTCCGTCGGGCGTGGCCTTGGCCACCATTTCGGTGCCGAGCGTTCCGCTCGCACCCGGCCTGTTCTCGATGATGATCGGCTGGCCCAGCGCCTTCTCAAGCGGCGCCTGCAGCAGACGCCCGACGATATCGGCCGCGCCGCCGGCCGCCAGCGGAACGATCAAGCGAATTGGTTTGGTCGCGTAGGATTGCGCATTCGCTGCCACCGACATGACGGACAGCGAAACAGCAGCAAGCGATACACGCAGAAGTGTTCTGAGCATCGGTTTCACCCGGATTTTTCCGGCGCAATCTCCGCTAGACTGTTCGTCCGGTCAATTGCGGCCCAACACATTTCATTCAGGGAGGACACCATGTCTCATCGCATGATCGCCGCGGCGTTCGCTGTTGGCCTCGCCGGCGTCTCGCCAGTTGCGACAGCGGTCGAGCTCAATCCCAAGGCCATCGCGATCCGCCAGGCCGATCAACTGCAGTGGCGCGATCCGACCGGCATGGCGCCGACCAACCAGGTCGTGCTGTTCGGCGATCCCACCAAGCCCGGCTACTACATGGTGATGAACCGCTTCAAGCCCGGCGCGTTCTCGCGGCCGCACTTTCATCCGAACGACCGCTTCATCACCGTCATCAAGGGCACCTGGTACGTCGGCACCGGCAACAAGTGGGACAAGGACGCCACCATTCCGGTGAAGGCGGGCGGCGCGGTGACGCATTTCGGCAAGGAGGTGCACTATGACGGCGCCAAGGACGAAGAGGTGATTGTGCTCATCACCGGTGAAGGTCCGGGCACCAGCACGCAGGTGGAGATGGCCAAGTGATCTGCCAAGTGATCCGCCCTCTCCTCGCATCTCTCGCGGCACTGGCGCTGCTGCTCGCCGGCGTCGCCGGCGCCGATGCACGCGACAAACGTCAGCGCGTTGCCACGTATGAGCCCAGGATCATCTGCGGCCAGACCGGTTGCTTCGAGATTCCGCGGGGCTGCAGCGGCGAACTTCGCCGCACCGGCCGGAGCGTGGTGGCGGTGGTGTGGTGCGACAAGAAATGACGCTCAGCGCCGTGGCGTCAGGCTCGCAAGCGTCATCAGGCAGAACGAGGCGAAGCACAGCAGCGCGTTGAAGGCGTGCGAGTATTCCCAGCGCGTTCGCAGGTATTCCCAATTGGCGGGAACGACTGTCCAGTTCTTGGTCCCGACGTTGCCGGGATAGGTCCAGATGAAGAACACCACCAGCGTGGCGGCCATGCAGACGCATCCCGCCAGAGCCAGATAGAACGCCGCTCCCTCGCCGCGCAGCAGATAGGCGAGGATGATGTTGAACAGCATGGCTGGAAACAACACCAGCGAGACCAGCGCCCAATTGTCGTAGGCGCGCTGCGCGATGAAATAATGCTCCTGCGTCATGCCGATCTTGTTCGGCAACGAAAACAGGTGTGCGCCGTAAGGCACCAGCGCGAGCGCGGTGAAGACAAGGGCGAGGAAGCTTACAATCCTGACCATGCAGGAAAAACGAACAGGACGGGCGCGAAGTTCCGCGCCCGCCTCGTCTGTTGTAACGCGACTTAAATCTTCGCCCAGCCCGCCGGCGGCTTCTTGCCGGGATGGATGGCGCCGCACTTCTTGCAGGTGCGTGCCTTCTCGTCGTTGAAGAAGGCTTCGTAGAGCGGCGGCAGGTCGCGCACCAGATGCTCGACCTTCACCTCGATGCGATGCACAAGGCTGTTGCACTCGAAGCAGTACCATTCGAAAGCATCGTGCGGATCGGCGTCATAACGCTTCGGCTCGACGACCAGGCCGATCGAGCCCGCCGGGCGCTGCGGCGAGTGCCGCACGTGCGGCGGCAGCAGGAACACGTCGCCCTCCTTGATCGGCACGTCGTAGAAATTGCCGTTGTCGCCGACCTTGAGCACCATGTCGCCCTTGAGCTGGTAGAAAAACTCCTCCACCGGGTCGTCGTGGTAGTCGCAGCGCTCGTTCGGGCCGCCGACCACCTGCACGGTCATGTCGCCGTCCTCGAACACCTTCTTGTTGCCGACCGGCGGCTTCAGCAGATGCTGGTTCTCGTCGATCCACTTCTTGAAATTGAACGCCTGCAGTCGTCCGGTCGCCATTGTCGTTGTCTCCCGCGTTACGCTGCGGATGATTTGATCTGTCCGTCGAGCTTGAGCCCGCAGGTCTCGAACGCGTTGCGGATCGTTTCCTTCTCGGCGGCGGTCAATTCCAGCATCGGCGGGCGCACACGGCCACCGACCTGCCCCATCAGCTCCTGCCAGTATTTCGAGTGCGCCGGCGGCTTCTCGGCCGGGCGCGAGCGGCGGAACGCCTCGCGCACCGGATTGAGGCTGTCGCGGATCGCCTTCGCCTTCGCGACTTCGCCCTTGAACGCGAGATCGGTGTAGTCGCGCATCCGGCGGTCCGCCTTGGTCTGGAACAGATACGGCGGCGACGAGCACAGATAGAGCCGCCAGTCGAGCTCGACGATGTTGTCGAACCATTCCGCCTCGGACGCCGTGCTGACCTGAATCTTGTCGCCGACCATACGCGTCAGCCGCACGTACATCTCGCGCGGCACGCTGTACTTGATCGCGACGATGTTCGGCAGCTCGGCGATCCGCGCGCACAGCTCCGGGCTCATCAGGTAGCCGGAGTCCTCGTGGCTCCACATCGCGATGCCGATGTCGACCTGCTCGCTGATCGTCTTGTAGTACTGGTAGAGCGTCTCGTCCTGCTTGTGCAGGAAGTGCAGCACCGGCGCGTGCACCACGATGTAGGGCGCGCCGATCGCCTGCGCATGCTTCGCCAGTTCGATCACGGTGTCCATGTTCTGGTCGGAGCAGGACGCAATCACGCCGGCCTTCTTGCCGATCTCATCGACCGTGATTTCCATCGAGCGCTTGCGCTCGGCGATCGACATCGAGAAGAACTCGCTCTGCTTGCCGGCGATGAAAACGCCGTCGATGCCCAGATCGTCGACCCAGTGGCGCAGGTTGCGCCGGAAGCCCGCCTCGTCGATCGAGAGGTCTTCGTTGAACGGCATAAGGGCGGCGGCCCAGATGCCCTTCATGTTGGCGCGGGCGTAGTCCTTGGCGTCGGTACGGCGATATTTCATCGGGAATCCCTGATTTTGCGCCTCCCATCATGCCACGAAATCCCATTGCCAGCCCAATCGAATTCGGCGCGTTAGCCATACCTGTGGCTGCCTGCAAAACCTTGTGAATATGGGATATTCTGGCTTGGGGTTGCGGAGGCCACGCGCCTAGGATCAAGTTCGCTGCGCGGGGTTGGGTTGGGACGATGCAGAAGCAAATGAAAGGGCGAGCCCTGCTGCTCGCCGGCGTGTCTGCTGTTGTGCTTGGCGGGGCGTTGCCATCGTCAGCCAATCCTCTCAAAGAGGCTGCCGACAAGGCGCCGGATATCATTGTCCCGGAACCCGACACGCGGAAGCAAACGGCAGAAAAATTCGTTCCGAAGGTGACGCGCACGACGGTCACCCGCACCCTCACCACAAGCTCCGGAACGACAACGCAGATCCTTGAGACACCGTCCGAGTACGGACTGCCGGCCGTCGCGACGCCGCCAGTGCCGGCACCCCTCGCTCCCAAGAAACCGCGCGGCGAAACGGTCGGACTGTTGAGCAAGCCGGTCGATGAAACGCTGACCGCCAAAGCACCGAAATCCGCCAAGCAATCCAAGTCCAAAACCGCCGAGAAGGCCGACAAGATTCCGTCGGCGGTTCCGGCCGGTCAACTGCACATCATCGTCTCGGTCGATCAGCAGCGCGCCTCGCTCTATGCCAACGGCCAACTCGTCGCGAGCACCAAGGTCTCGACCGGCACCAAGAGCCATCCGACGCCGATGGGCGTGTTCAGCGTGATCCAGAAGAACCGGCATCACGTCTCGAACCTCTACAGCGCCCGATGCCGTACATGCAGCGGCTGACCTGGTCGGGCACCGCGATGCACACCGGCCCGCTGCCGGGCTATCCGGCGTCGCACGGCTGCATCCGCCTGACCGACGATTTCGCGCAATTGCTCTGGAAGGCGACCAAGATCGGCGCGCGCGTCATCGTCACGCGCGAGGACGTCAAGCCGGTCGAATTCAGCCACGCCCGGCTGCTCACGCCCAAGCCGCAGATGGCGCAACGGCCGCTGCTCCGCCAAAGCCGGTTGAAACCACCGGCGCGCCAATTCGCACCGCCGACGCAACCGGCGCGGTGACCGGCGAGCCCACAGACAGCCACTCCGCCGGGCGTCATCACTGAAACGCCGAAGCCGGAGCCGAAGATCGATCTGCGCATCATGGTCACCGAAGCGATGCCAAGCTCGAAGGAGATCGAGCGCCGCAACAGCCCGGTGTCGATCTTCGTCAGCCGCAAGGACGGCAAGCTCTACGTCCGCCAGGCCATGCAGCCGCTGTTCGACCTGCCGGTGACGTTGCGCAATCCGGAGCAGCCGATCGGCACGCATGTCTACACCGCGATGGAGCTCAAGGACGGCGCGATGCGCTGGACCGCGGTATCGATCCCGAGCGGCTTCTCGCAGCGAGCCCGAGAAGAGCAGCAAGCGCGGCAAGAAAGCCGAGGCCGCCGCCCCGGCCGTTCAGTTGCCGCCGTCGAACGCCAGCGCCGCGCTGGAGCGGTTCGACATGCCGCAGGAGGCGGTGGAACGCCTGGCCGCGATGCTGGTCCCCGGCTCTTCGCTGATCGTGTCGGACAACGGCATCGGCGGCGAAACCGGCACCTACACCGACTTCATCGTCCTGACGCGCTAGACGATCAAACCCCCGCCACCTGATGGCGCGCGTGAAGCTGCCGCTTGCGCGGCTTCGACAGCGTCGGCGGGCAGAGCGGCGTCGGCACCGGCGTCTTGGTGAAGGCCGGGCCGTTGCCGGTCTCGCAGAAGTCCACCCAGACCAGCCAGTCCTTGTCGTCGCGCGGTCGTGATCCTCGCGGAAATGGCTGAGCCGGGACTTCGGTGCGGTAGAGCGACGCGCCGAGGATGAAGCGCGCCGCCAGCAGCATCGCCTCGGTTTCCTTGAGACGGACCAGCTCGTGGGTGTGCGGGGCGGACATGTCCTTGAACGCGTCGTCGAGCTCCACCACGCGCTCGAACGCCTGCTTGAGCCGGTCCTCGCGCTTCAGGATGCCGGTGTCGTAGGAGAACATCACGCCCTGCAGGTCGCGCAGGATGCGGTCGGATTCGGCCTGCGCCGCGGGCTTGAGCGGCGCGTGGGTCTCGGCGTGCAGCGCCCTCACCTCGGCGGCGTCGAGCGTCGGCGGCGGCAGCCGGTCGAGGTCCTCGACCGCCGAGCGGCCGGCGATCCAGCCGTTGCCGACGCACAGCCCGATGTGGAAGCCGGCGAAATGGTTGGCGCAGCCGGCCTGCGCCAATCCCGCCGACAGCAGACCCGGCACGTCGGAGCGGCAATCGGAGCCGGTGCGGATGCCCATCTTGGTCATCTGGTTGAGCGCGTAATACGGCGTCTTGCCGAACATGTCGGTCTTCGCCTCGTCGCCGAGCTTGCGGAAGAAGCTGTCCATCCACGGCACCTTGCTGCGGATGAAATCGTCGCGCATTCCCTCGGGGATGTTGGACATGTCGAGATACAGCGGCGCGTCGCCCTTCTTGTTCTCCAGCGCCATGGCGCGCGCGATGCGCGGCACGTCCGCCTCGTCCGCCCATTCCGGCTCGTGGCGCTGCATGAACGGCTCGCCCTTGGCGTTCACCCACTGCGCGCCCTCCTGGATCGCGAAGGTGATGCCCTCGAAATAGAACTTGGGCGTGCCGGGCCGCACGTAGCTGAACTCGGCGTTGCGCAGCGTCGCGCCCGCCTTGTAGGCGAGCAGCGTGCCGGTGCCGGTGATGTCGCGCACGAAGCCGGAGCGGAACGTGATGGCGTTGGTCGAGACGATCGTGGCGCGCGCCTTGATGGCGTGGAACTCTCCGGTGCGGGTGTTGATGCCGGTCGCGCCGGTGATGCGGCCGGAGCCGCCGCCGGTCAGGCCGGTGATGAACAGCCGGTCGAGCAGCTGCACGCCCTCGGCCTCGAGCGCGCGGCGCAGCTTCCAGGTGAACGCCATGCCGCCGCCGTCCGGATGCATCACGCGGGCGAGATCGAGCCCGCGCGTCGGCCGGCGCTTGTACTGGCCGGTTTCGTCGCGCGCGAAGGTCATGCCGATCGCTTCGAAATCCTTCAGCCGCGCGTAGGAATCCTTGAGCGTCTCGCGCACCAGAATCTGGTCGGCGATGCCGTCGTTGCCGGCCACGATCTCGTGCAGGATGCCGTCGAGATCGTCGTCGGGCAGCACCACGATGGTCCAGGCGTTGGAGAACGCGGTGTGGCCGGTGCGGCCGATCAGCCAGGAATCGCAGAGCGTGACGCGCGTGCCGGGCGGCCCGTGGCGCTTGGCGGACAGCGCCGCGACCAGGCCGCCCGCTCCCGCCCCGATCACCAGCACGTCGGTGTCGATCAGCACGCCGTCGAGATTGGTCATTGCCATCGTTCGCGCTACCACGGCCGCGGCCGGTTCTTGACCGACGGATGCACGTCGACGATGTGCTCGGGGCAATAGATTTCGCAGCTAAAGCAGGTGATGCAGTGCTCGCGGAACTTGATGACCGGGAGCAGCTTGGTCTGCGTCAGCCCGGCGATCCCCTCGCCAACGGCGACCGGCTCCATGTGGATCACGTCGGCCGGGCAGACCACGTCGCAGATGCCGCAGCCCGTGCATTTCTCGATCTCGATGCTCTCGATCATGCCGTGTCATAGCAAATGCCGCCCTGCCCCGACAGTGGAGCGGACGCATGGGTACCCGGCCTAGGAGCGATGTTGTGACGATCAGGCCGCGGATTGAGCGGCGACGCGCGGTTCGCGGCTCATGGCCTCGCGGGCGCGCTCCATGATGAGCTCCAGCGAGGCGACCTCGACGCGGTTGCGGCCGCGCTCCTTGGCGCAATAGAGCGCCTCGTCGGCCTGCGCCAGCATCGCCGCGACGTCGAAAGGCCCGTCGCAGATCGCCATGCCGACGCTCACCGTGCCGCCGACAGGACGGCCGTCGACGTCGGAGGCAGCCTCTTCGAACGAAATCCGGATGCGCTCGGCGATGGCGAGCCCGCTCTCGCGGCCGGCGCCGGTCAGCACGATGGCGAACTCCTCGCCGCCGAGCCGGCCGAACAGATCGTTCGGCCCGAGCGCGGCGTTCGCGTTCTGGGTGAACACCTGCAGCACATGGTCGCCGACCGCATGGCCGAACCGGTCGTTGATCGATTTGAAGTGATCGAGGTCGGCGAGCAGCATGACCGTTTGCTCGGAGTCATCCGCCTTCGCAAGCAGCGCGGCGTTCTCCAGGAAAGCGCGGCGGTTGGCGATGCCGGT
This sequence comes from uncultured Alphaproteobacteria bacterium, assembly GCA_963838595.1. Taxonomy (GTDB): domain Bacteria; phylum Pseudomonadota; class Alphaproteobacteria; order Rhizobiales; family Xanthobacteraceae; genus Z2-YC6860. The sequence goes on along the minus strand of CAWIRP010000026.1, from coordinate 64,459 downwards.
GAGCGGATCGACCAGCGCCGCGGTCTTGTGGCGCAACTCGGTGCGCTCCTTCGCCATCGCCAGCAGGATGAAGGCGATCGCGATGGTGAACAGCAGCGCCTCGAACGAGAGCACGGAGAGCCACACGCTGTCGAACACCTGATTGGTCGGCGACCACGGCAGGATCTGCGACAGCGGCGTGCGCAGCAGGAACAGCGCGCCGTGCGCGAACAGCATGAAGATCGCCGGCCAGCGCGACACCAGCGGCTCGCTGCGGCCGCGCCAGAACTCATAAGCCGTGGCCCAGGTGTAGGCGGTGATCAGGCCGGACGACAGCAGCACCCGCGCGTCCATCGATTCCTGGAACAGCGGAGCGCGGCAGGCGATCAGCCAGAGGATCGCGCCGCCGAACAGATAGACCGGCTGGACCTCACGGCCGTCGAACACCCGCGCGCCGGTCCAGGTGACGGCGAAGGCGGTGAACAGGATCGGCGTTGGCGAGATCGATCGAGATCGCTTCGGACACCGTGCCGTACATGCCGAACAGCATGACCGAGGCGGCGCGCAGCAGATGCGCGCAGCCCCACCACGCCACCGCATGGATGTTCGCGTTCTGGATCCACGCGAACAGCAGCAGCAGGCCGAGCATCGCCTCGACGTAAATCGTGACGAGGAACAGCGTATTGACGTCGAGACCCATCGCTCGCCTTCCGCGAAAGCGGCCGGTGCAGAAAATGCCCGTCCCAGACGGCAAAACTGCTCCTTTGTTGGAAAAGAATGGGTGAAGAGGAACCGCCGTCCCCATGCATTGCGAAAGGTATGGTTTCGGCAATCTTTCCGGCTTTTCGGAAATCCGCGTGGCCTTGTGACGGCCCCGGGGGTCCTCTAGGTTCCGGACCCGCACAGAATTGGTGTTTTTGACATGCAAACCCGCGACGGCACCGTCGAAACCATCGGCAACACGCCGCTGATCAAGCTCCGGCGGGCGTCCGAGGCGACCGGCTGCCTGATCCTCGGCAAGGCCGAGTTCATGAATCCCGGCGGCTCGGTGAAGGACCGCCCGGCCCGCCAGATGATCCTGGAGGCCGAGCGGCGCGGCGAGCTCAAGCCCGGCGGCCTGGTGGTCGAAGGCACCGCCGGCAACACCGGCATCGGTCTCGCGATGGTGGCAGCCGCGCGCGGCTATCGCAGCATGATCGTGATCCCCGACACGCAGAGCCAGGAAAAGAAGGACATGCTGCGGCTCTGCGGCGCCGAGCTGATCGAAGTGCCGGCGCTGCCCTACAGCAATCCGAACAACTACCAGCACGTCACCCGCCGGCTCGCCGACGAATTGCGCAAGACGGAAAAGAACGGCGTGCTGTTCGCCGATCAGTGGAACAACCTCGACAACCGCAAGGCGCACTATCTCTCGACCGGCCCGGAAATCTGGCAGCAGACCGAAGGCAAGGTCGATGGATTCATTTGCTCGGTCGGCACCGGCGGCACGCTGGCCGGCACGTCGCAATATCTGCGCGAGATGAAGAAGGATGTGGTGATCGGCTGCGCCGATCCGCAGGGCGCCGCGATGTACACGCTGTTCTCGACCGGCGAGGCGAAGGCGACCGAAGGCGGCTCGATCACCGAAGGCATCGGGCTCGGCCGCGTCACGCCGATCATCGACGGGCTCAAGGTCGAGAAGCCTTATCTCATTCCCGACGAAGAGGCGGTGCCGATCATCTTCGATCTGCTCGAACACGAGGGCCTGTGCCTCGGCGGCTCGTCGGGCATCAACGTCGCCGGCGCGATCCGGCTGGCGAAGGACATGGGACCCGGCCACACCATCGTCACCGTGCTCGCCGACAGCGGCACGCGCTACCAGTCCAAGCTGTTCAATCCGCAGTTCCTGCGCTCCAAGAAGCTGCCGGTGCCCGAGTGGCTGGAGCGCAAGTCGAACGTGACCGTTCCGTTCGCGAAGACGTGACATGCCGACCGAGTGCCTGTTCCGTGAAGACTCCTATCTCAAGGACTGCGGCGCGACCGTCGTCGCGGTGACGCCCGAAGGCGGCGTCGTGCTCGACCGCACGGTGTTCTACGCGGCGTCGGGCGGCCAGCCGGCGGACAAGGGCAGTTTGATCAGCAAGTCGGGCGACAGCATCTCGCTCGCCAACGTGGTGTTCACCGATCCCGGCAAGACCGAGATCGCGCACCTGCCCTCGCCCGGCGCCGCGCCGTTTCAGGTCGGCGATCAGGTGCAGGCCGTGATCGACTGGGAGGTGCGCTACGCGCGCATGCGCATGCACACCGCGCTGCACCTGCTCTCCGCCGTGCTGCCCTATCCGGTGACCGGCGGCTCGATCGGCGAAGCGGAAAGCCGGCTCGACTTCGACATTCCGGATGCCGGGCTCGACAAGGACGCGATCACCGCCAAGCTCGCGGAGATGATCGCGGCAGACGCCAAGGTCATCGAGCCGCTGGATCAGCGACGCCGAGCTCGAAGCCAATCCCACGCTGGTCAAAACCATGTCGGTGAAGCCGCCGATGGGCACCGGGCAGGTTCGGCTGATCGAGATCGCCGGCTTCGACCTGCAGCCCTGCGGCGGCACGCATGTGCGCGCAACCGGCGAAATCGGCGCGGTTCGCGTGACGCAAATCGAGAAGAAGGGAAAATTGAACCGGCGCGTGCGTTTGGCGTTGGTGTAGGGAAGGAATTTCAGCACATGACCGATACTCGTCCCCCGCCTCCAAGAATCTCGTCACCACCGACTGGCTCGCCGCGCGGCTCGGCAAGCCCGGCATCGCCGTGGTCGACGGCTCGTTCTACCTGCCGGCGCTCAAGCGCGACGCCAAGGCGGAATTCCTCGCCGCGCACATTCCCGGCGCGGTGTTCTTCGACATCGACGCGATCGCCGATCATTCCACCGACCTGCCGCACATGCTGCCGGGCGCGACGATGTTCTCGGAAGCGGTCGGCAAGCTCGGCATCGGCCAGGACGACACCATCGTGGTCTATGACGGCGCGGGGCTGGGCGGCGCGCCGCGGGTGTGGTGGACGTTCCGCATCTTCGGCGCCAAGAACGTCTTCATCCTCGACGGCGGCCTGCCGAAGTGGAAGGCGGAAGGCCGGCCGACGGAGTCCGGCGAGGCCAAGCCGTCGCCGAAAAAATTCGAAGCCGAGTTCGACACCGGCAAGGTCGCCAACGCCGACGACGTGTCGCTCGCGCTGATGAACAAGGCCGCGCAGGTGGTCGACGCGCGGCCGGCCGAGCGCTTCCGCGGCGAAGCGGCGGAGCCGCGGCCCGGCGTGCGGTCCGGTCACATGCCGGGCGCGCTCAACGTGCCGGTCACCGGCCTGATCGAGAACGGCCGGCTGATCGCGCCGGAGAAAATCGCGGAGAAGTTCAAGGCCGGCGGCGTCGACCTCGACAAGCCGATGATCACGAGCTGCGGCTCGGGCGTCACCGCGGCGACGCTGTGGTTCGCGCTCGACGCCATCGGCAAGGCGCCGAAGCAGCTCTACGACGGCTCGTGGACCGAATGGGGCGGCCGGCCGGACCTGCCGGTCGCGACAAAGGATTAGCGGCGCGCCGTCGAGGCAGGCGCCGCCACCTGCCGGTTGAGCGCCATCTGAACGCTGATGACGTAGGTTCTCTCCGGCGTCATCGACACCGTCTGCCGGTTGCCGGTCGTGGTCAGCGTTATTGGGCTGGTGAAGCTGTCGCCCTGCGCCACCGCCGTGATGCGATTGCCGGCCACGCGTCCGCTGATGTTCCCGGAGACCTTATAGCTTGCTTCGCTCCACTTGCCGGAAATCACGCCGCGCCGTTCGACGACATTGCTGGTCAATTCGAACCTGTAGTTGTCGCTGGAGCACTTGATGCTGAGCGAAAGGCTGCTGCTGGCCTGCGTAAAGCTGTGATTGGCGCGGCAGCGCAGATTCTCCTTGATGTCGTTCGTCAGCATGATCACGCCGCTGCCGGTCCAATTGCCCGCGATCGCCGCGAACGGGTGCGCGTCGGCCTTGGCCGGAGCGTCCACGTGCTCCGGCGGCACAGCGACAGCCCCATCGGGCGTTTCCGCCGTTTGAGCGGCCGCCGGCGAGAGCGCCAATGCCAGCAAAAGCGCGGCCGCGCCGCGGATGATGTCGGATTTCATGGTCGCCCCTCGGAAAAGACTTCTAACGGTCATTGGTATAGCGGGAGAAGGACCCGGTTCAAACTGGCTCGCCGTTATTTAGGTTACTTCGGCGGGGCGAACTGTCTTGGCGATCGGCCGCCAGGCATCCATCTCGGCGCGGATGTACTGACCGGTCTCGGCCGGCGACAGGTGCCGCACGTAGGTCGCCCCCGTCTCAAAGCGCGCGCGAACCTCGCTCTGATCCAGCACCGTGCGCAGATCGGCGTTGATCTTGCGCACCACGTCATCGGGCATCGGCGCCGGCGCGATCACCGCGAACCAGCCGCGCGACTGGAAGCCCGGCAGCGTCTCCGCGACCGTCGGCAGATTCGGATAGTTCGGCAGCCGCGCCGGCGACGTCACCGCGAGCGGCTTGACCGAATTTGACGCCATCGGCCCGATGAAGGCCGCAATCCCCTCCACCATCATCGACACGCGGCCGCCCAACACGTCCTGCAAGCCCTGCGGCGCGCCCGGATACGGCACGAACGTCACGTCGATGTTGGCGGCGCCCTTGAACATCTCGCCGGTCATGTTGGGCAGCGAGCCGCGGAAGTTGGCGGCGTAGGTCAACTCGCCCGGCTTCTGCTTGGCGAGCGCGATCAGCTCCGGCAGCGTGTTCACGCCGAGCGTGTTGTTGGCGACGATCAGAAACGGCTGCTCGCCGACCAGACCGATCGGGATGAGGTCCTTGGCGATGTCGAGCGGCAGCTTCGGGTTGGTTTCCGGCAGCACCACCAGCGAGGACGACGACGGCCAGTAGAGCGTGTGGTTGTCGCGCTCGGCGGCGGCCAGCGCCTGCATGGCGATCAGGCCGCCGGCGCCCGGCCGGTTGAGGATCAGGACCTGCTGGCCCCAGAGCTGCGCAAGGCGGTCGGTGACGATGCGCGCGATCACGTCGGGCGCGCTGCCGGCGGCGGTCGCCATGATCACTTTCACCGGCCGGTTCGGCCAGCTCTGCGCGTGCGCGGCTGTTCCGGCCAGCACGAGCACGAAGAACCCCAGAACAGCGCGCCGCAAGGTGCCGCTTTTCCCCAGCATATTGTCCTCCCCCGCCGAATTTTCCCGGCACATCAGTCTAGCAGCCTGTGCTAAATTGGAAGGGTATTCCTTCGCGGGAGCAGCCCATGATCTTCCGCCAACTGTTCGACAGCGTATCCGGCACCTACTCCTACCTGATGGCCAGCCGCCGCGGCGGCGAAGCCATGATCATCGATCCGGTGCTGGAGAAGGTCGACCGCTATCTCGGCCTCATCAAGGAGCTCGACCTCAAGCTGGTCAAGGCGGTCGACACCCACATGCACGCCGACCACATCACCGGCCTCGGCGCGCTGCGCGACAAGACCCACTGCATCACGGTGATGGGCGAGCAGACCAAGGCCGACGTGGTGTCGATGCGGCTTGCCGACGGCGACAAGCTCACCATCGAGGGGCTCGTCCTCGACGTGATCTACACGCCCGGCCACACCGACGATTCCTACAGCTTCATCATGCCGGACCGCGTGTTCACCGGCGACACGCTGCTGATCCGCGGCACCGGCCGCACCGATTTCCAGAACGGCGACCCGCGCGCGCAATACGAGTCGATCTTCGGCCGGCTGCTCAAGCTGCCGGAGGCGACGCTGGTTTATCCCGCGCACGACTACAAGGGCGACACCTGCTCCACCATCGGCGAGGAGAAGGCCTACAATCCGCGCCTGCAGGTCAAGTCGGTCGACGAATACATCGCGCTGATGAACGGCCTCAACCTGCCCAATCCCAAGATGATGGACGTGGCGATCCCGGCCAACATGAAGGTCGGCTACCTGCAGGAGGAGATCGCGAGCCGCGGCTGGGCGTTCAGCGCGGAGCGCGCGATGGGGCTGATCGGCAAGCCGGACGTGGCGCTGATCGACCTGCGCGAGCGCACCGAGCGCGAGCGGCACGGCGTCATCCCCGGCTCGCTGCACGTGCCCTACCCGACCCTGCAGGAAAACATCAGCGCCGGCGGCATGCTGCACGAGCTCGCCAAGTCGACCAGCAAGCGCATCCTGTTCTACTGCGCGTTCGGCGAGCGCTCGGCGATGGCGGTGCAGGCCGCGCAGGACGCCGGCCTTGCCTCGGCCTGCCACATCCACGGCGGCATCGGCGCCTGGAAGCAGGTCAACGGCCCACTCAGCCACTGAACGAGTCGGCCGACGGCTGCTGGGCCATTGGCCGAGTCACTACTTCGCGCCCGAGCCCTGCCCGCTTGATCGCGTCGGCGCTGGCGACCGAATCCTCGCTCGAACATCTTGCGGAACGCCGCGCCCGGCAGATAGCGCGGCTCGGCGCCGAGCCGCTCGACGATCGCCTTGTATTCGGGCGCGGCGGTCGCGGTGGCGCAGGCCTTCTCCAGCGCGTTCACCGCCGCATCGGGCGTCTTGGCCGGCACGATCAGCCCGCCGGCGGAAAAGCCCTGCGCCGGGATAGCCGAGCTCCTTCATGGTCGGCACATCGGGCAGTCCCGGAATGCGCTCGTTGGTCAGCGCGGCGAGGATCGGCAGGCTGCTCGCTTTCGCGACCGGCGGGCTTTCGGTGATCGCCATGATGGTGCCGCCGAGCAGCGCGTGCGACATCGGCCCGGCGCCCTGGAACGGCACGCCGAGCCCGTCGGCGCCGATCGCCTTGAGCACGCCGAGCATGACCAGATGCGGCTGGCCGGCGACGCCGGGATGGCCATAGACCAGGTTCTCCGGCTTCGCCTTGGCGAACGCGACGAACTCCTGGAACGTCTTGAACGGCGCCTTCGGCCCGGCGATCAGCACATAGGGCGTGTAGTAGGTGAGGCAGACGTAGCGGAACGTATCCATGCCGTAGCGCAGTTCCTTGTTGAAGTGCGGCTGCGCGGTGATCGGATTGTTCGGCGTCATCGCCATGGTGTAGCCGTCGGGCTCGGCGCGCACGAGATCGAGGATGCCGATGGTGCCGGCCGCGCCGCCCTTGTTGCTGATGATGACCGACTGGCCGAGCGCCTTGGTCAGTTCGGTCTGCAGCGCGCGCGCCATCAGGTCGGTGTTGCCGCCGGGCGGGAACGGCACGACCATGGTGACGGGGCGCGAGGGATAGGTTTGCGCGGCCGCCGAGCGTGGCGAGCGGCAAGCAGCGCAAGTGCGGCAAGCGCGAACGAACGGCGCATCGGTTTCCTCCCGGGTAGCGTTTATTCTTTTCAGTGCAAAATCTGGCTCAGGAACAGCTTGGTCCGCTCGTGCTGCGGATTGTTGAAGAACGGCTCCGGCGCGTTGACCTCGACGATCTGGCCTTCGTCCATGAACACGATGCGGTTCGCGACCTGGCGCGCGAAGCCCATCTCGTGGGTGACGACCAGCATGGTCATGCCGTCCTGCGCGAGCTCGACCATGGTGTCGAGCACCTCCTTGACCATCTCGGGATCGAGCGCCGAGGTCGGCTCGTCGAACAGCATGATCTTCGGGCTCATGCACAGCGCGCGCGCGATCGCGACGCGCTGCTGCTGGCCGCCGGAGAGCTGGCCGGGATATTTGGCGGCCTGCTCGGGGATTTTCACGCGCCGCAGATAGTGCGTCGCGATCTCCTCGGCGTCCGCCTTCGGCATCTTGCGCACCCAGATCGGCGCCAGCGTCAGGTTCTCCAGCACGGTGAGATGCGGGAACAGGTTGAAGTGCTGGAACACCATGCCGACGTCGCGGCGCACCTCGTCGATCTTCTTGACGTCGTTGGTCAGCTCGACGCCGTCGACCACGATGCGGCCCTGCTGGTGCTCCTCGAGCCGGTTGATGCAGCGGATCATGGTCGACTTGCCGGAGCCCGACGGCCCGCAGATCACGATGCGCTCGCCCTTGCCGACGCGCAGGTTGATGTCGCGCAGCACGTGGAAATCGCCGTACCACTTGTGCACGCCGACCAGATCGACCGCGACCGCGGTGTTGAGCTGCGTCGGCTTGAAGCGGGATCGTGCGGGTGCGTTGGCGTCCATCAGGCCCCTCAGCGCCGGTCGCCCGCCGGAGGCGGTGCTCGACATAGCGCGCGTAGCGCGACATGGCGTAGCAGAACACGAAATAGAACATCGCCGCAAAGGCATATCCGGTGATGCTGGTGGTCGGCGCCGCCCAGTTCACGTCGCCGCGCGCCGCCTCGATGGTCTTCAGGAAATCGAAAATGCCGACGATGAAGACCAGCGTGGTGTCCTTGAACAGGCCGATGTAGGTGTTGACGATGTTCGGGATGGTGACCTTGAGCGCCTGCGGCAGGACGATCAGCCGCATGGCCTGCCAATAGCTCAGGCCGACCGCCATCGCGGCCTCGTACTGGCCCTTCGGAATGGCCTGCAGTCCGGCGCGCACCACCTCCGCCATGTAGGCCGAGGCGAACAGCGCGACGCCGATCAGCGCGCGCAGCAGCTTGTCCGGCGTCAGGTGTCGGGGACGAACAGCGGCAGCATCACGCTCGCCATGAACAGCACGGTGATCAGCGGCACGCCGCGCACGAACTCGATGAAGATCACCGAGGCCATCCGCACCACCGGCATCTGCGAGCGCCGGCCCAGCGCCAGCAGAATGCCGAGCGGCAGCGACACCACGATGCCGACCCAGGCGACCACGATGGTGACCAGGATGCCGCCCCATTGCGCGGTGCTGACGTGCGGCAGGCCCAGCGCCGGCAGGCCGACCAGCAGGAAGAACGACAGCACCGGCACCACGACGAAGAAATAGATCATGCCGAGATCGCGGCGCGGCGCATCGAGCCAGGTCATCCAGCCGATGCCGAATGCCAGCAGCGCGAAGAACACGTCGACCCGCCAGCGCTGGTCGATCGGATAGAAGCCGTAGGTGAAGAAGCCGAGCCGCTCGATCACGAACGCCCAGCAGGCGCCGACCTCGCGGCCGCTGCGGCGTCACGATGCAATCCGCCCGGCTCGCGCCGTCCCACACCGCGTCGACAGCAGAAATTTGAGCAGCGGCGGGCCGAGCCAGGCGATCATCAGCACGCAGAACGCGGTCAGCAGGATGTTGAGCACGCTGGAGAACAGGTTTTCCCGCAGCCAGCCGATCGCGCCGGAATGGACCAGCGGCGGCGGCAGCGGATCGAACGGCTTGGCCCGGACGAAGGCGAGCCGTGCGTCGGTGATGGTGGCGGTGTCGCTCATCGTCTCGTCCGTCAGCGCCACGCGGCGGTTGTAGAGATTCATCAGCAGCGAGGTGACGAGGCTGATGGTGAGATAGACGCCCATGGTGATGACGACGACCTCGACCGCCTGGCCGGTCTGGTTGAGCACCGTGCCGGCGAAAATCTGCACCAGGTCGGGATAGCCGATCGCGACCGCCAGCGAGGAATTCTTGGTCAGGTTGAGATACTGGCTGGTGAGCGGCGGCACGATCACGCGCATCGCCTGCGGGATCACGACCAGCCGCAGCGTCGGGCCGGGACGCAAGCCCGAGCGAATAGGCCGCCTCCGCCTGCCCCTTCGGCACCGCCATGATGCCGGCGCGCACCACTTCGGCGATGAACGCGGCGGTGTAGATCACCAGCCCGAACAGCAGCGCCATGAACTCGGGCAGCACCTCCATGCCGCCGCGGATGTTGAAGCGGCCCTTCTCCGGATAGAGGAAGTCGATCGGAAAGCCGGTCAGCAGCAGCGCCAGCAGCGGCAGGCCGAGCACCAGCGCGAGCGTCGACGCGCAGCACCGGCGCCTGCTGGCCGGTGCAGCATCTGCCGGCGCTTGGCGAAGAAGCGGTACGCAATCGAAACGACGATCGCGACGGCCAGCGCGGCCAGCACCGCGCCGAAGCCTTCCTTGAACACCGGCTGCGGCAGGAACAGCCCGCGATTGTTGAGAAAGCCGCCGCCCGGAAGCAGCAGGCTGTCGCGCATTTCCGGCAGCACCTTGAGAACCGCGTTGTACCAGAACAGCAGTTGCAGCAAGAGCGGCAGGTTGCGGATCACCTCGACGTAGACGGCGGCCAGCCGCGCCACCAGCCAGTTGGTGGACAGCCGCGCGATGCCGATGATGAAGCCGAGCACCGTCGCGAACACGATGCCCAGCACGGCGACCAGCAGCGTGTTGAGCAGCCCGACCCAGAAGGCGCGGCCGTAGGTCGAGGTGGTGCTGTAGTCGATCAGGTGCTGGCTGATGTCGAAGCCGGCGGTGTTGTGCCAGAAGCCGAAACCCGAGGCGATCTTGGCGCGCGCCAGATTCTCGATCGCGTTGGTGGCCGCCGCCCAGACCAGGAATGCGATCGCCGCGCAGCAGCAACGCCTGATAGACGATGCCGCGCACCCTCGGATTGTAGATCAGCGCGGTTTTGGGCTTAGCGGTCTCGACAACGCTCATGCGCCCCGCCCCAGATGAAGCCGGACCGTGCCGGCTTCGCGCAATTCAACGGCCGAGCACGGGAAGCGCTCAGCGGATCGGCGGCGCGTACTGCAATCCGCCCTTGTTCCAGAGCGCATTGATGCCGCGGCTGAGCTTCAGCGCGGAGCCCTGCCCGACATTGCGTTCGAATGCTTCGCCGTAGTTGCCGACGTGCTTGATGATCCGCACCGCCCAATCGTTGGTCAGGCCGAGCGCTTCGCCGTGCTTGCCTTCGGTGCCGAGCAGCCGCTTGACGTCCGGATTGTCGGACTTGGCCTGATCGTCGACGTTGGCCCGGGTGATGCCCAGTTCTTCGGCCGTGACCATGGCGAAGTGGGTCCATTTCACGATGTCGAACCACTGGTCGTCGCCGTGCCGCACCACCGGACCGAGCGGCTCCTTCGAGATGATCTCCGGCAGGATGATGTGGTCGTTGGTGTTGGCGAGACGCAGCCGCTCGCCGGCGAGGCCGGAAGCGTCGGTGGTGTAGGCGTCGCAGCGGCTGGAGTCGTAGGCCTTGATCGCCTCGTCCGCGGTCGCGAACGTCACGGTCTTGAGCTTCATCTTGTTGGCGCGGAAATAGTCCGCGAGGTTGAGCTCCGTCGTGGTGCCCTGCTGCACGCAGATCGCGGCGTCGTTGAGCTCGAGCGCCGAATTCACCTTGAGCGCCTTGCGCACCAGGAAGCCCTGGCCGTCGTAGTAATTCACGCCGGTAAAGTTGAGACCGAGCGAAGTGTCGCGCGACGATGTCCAGGTGGTGTTGCGCGCCAGCACATCGACTTCGCCGGACTGCAGCGCGGTGAAGCGGTCCTTGGCGGTCAGCGGCACGAACTTGACCTTGTTCGGATCGTTGAAGATGGCGGCCGCCAGCGCCTTGCAGAAATCGACATCGAGGCCGGTCCAGCGGCCCTGCGCGTCAGGCAATCCGAAGCCCGCGAGCGTGCCGTTCGCACCGCAGTTCAAGTTGCCGCGCTGCTTGATGGTGTTGAGCGTCTGCGCCGTTGCCGCCGACGCAACCAGGCCGAAAAACGCTGCGAATGCGACGCAGAAAACCACGCGCTTCATGACAGAAATCTCCCACAAACATATGGCCGCAGGCGGCCGATATCGCATGCCGGCCCGCGTCCCACTTCCCCTCGTAAAGCCATCTGAGGACGGTCTGACAGACAGGTCAAGGGGTTGCGATTGGCGCAAAGGACGCATCAAATGCCGTATCGGCGAGGACAATTGATGACCAAAGCGGCAGGCGGCGACGTCCACAAGGCGGAACTCAAGCCGGACACCAAGCTGACGACCGGCGGGCGCGATCCACACGCCCATCACGGCTACGTCAATACGCCGGTCTATCACGCCTCCACGCTGCTCTACCGCACGGCCGAGGACTTCCTGGCGCGCCGCGGCAAGTACTTCTACGGCCGCCGCGGCACGCCCACCTCCGAGGCGCTCTCGAAGGCGATCCAGGAGATCGAGGGGCCGGCCTGCGCCGGCGTCGCCTTGCTGCCGTCCGGCCTGGCGGCGATCTCGACCGCGCTGCTTTCGGTGCTGCGAGCCGGCGATCACGTGCTGGTGACGGACAATTGCTACGGCCCGGCGCGCAAATTCTGCGACAGCGTGCTCAAGCGGTTCGGCGTCGAGACGACCTATTTCGATCCGGCGATCGGCGGCGGCATCGCCGCGCTGATGCAGCCGAACACCAGCGCGGTGTTCTGCGAGGCGCCGGGCTCGCTGACGTTCGAGATGCAGGACATTCCGGCGATCGCCGAGGTTGCGCACGACCGCGGCGCGCTGGTGCTGATGGACAACACCTGGGCGAGCCCGCTCTATTTCCGCGCGCTCGAAAAGGGCGTCGATCTCTCGATCCAGTCCGCCACCAAGTACATCGGCGGCCATTCCGACCTGATGATGGGCACGGTGTCGGCCAGCGAGCAGGCGTGGCCGCAGCTCAAGGACACGGTGTTCGCCACCGGGCTCTGCGTCGGCCCGGACGACATGAACATGGCGATGCGCGGCCTGCGCACGCTCAGCGTCCGCCTCGCCCGCCACCACAAGTCCGGTCTCGAAGTGGCGCGCTGGCTCGAACAGCGGCCGGAGGTGCTGCGCGTGCTGCATCCCGCCCTGCCCGGCGCTCCGGGCCACGACATCTGGAAGCGCGATTTCACCGGCGCCTGCGGCCTGTTCGCGGTGGTGTTCAAGCCGGTGCCGGAGAAGGCGCTGCTCGCGTTCCTCAACGCGCTGACGCTCTACGGCATGGGCGCGTCGTGGGGCGGCTTCGAGAGCCTGGCGATCCCGTTCGACGTGCACGCCCTATCGCACCGCGACGAAGTGGGCGCCGGGCGGGCCATGCGTGCGGCTTCACATCGGGCTCGAGGACGTCGGCGACCTGATCGCCGATCTCGAGCGCGGCTTTGCCGCGATGGTCGCCGCGAAATAGCGGTCGCCGATGGCCAGTTCCGACATCGTGATGCTGGATGCGCTCGCGCTGTCGCGCGCGATCAAATCCAAGCAGGTGTCCTGCGTCGAGGTGATGAACGCGACGCTCGATCACATCGAGCGCCTCAATCCGCTCGTCAACGCCATCGTGTCGCTGCAGGATCGCGGCGGCCTGCTTGAGCAATCGCAGGAGCGGGACGCACAGCTCGCGCGCGGCGAATACTGCGGCTGGATGCACGGCTTTCCGCTCGCGGTGAAGGACCTGATCGCGACCAAGGGCATCCGCACCACGCAAGGCTCGCCGATCTTCAAGGACTTCGTGCCGGCGGCCGATGCCATCGTGGTCGAGCGCATGAAGCGCGCCGGCGGCATCGTGATCGGCAAGACCAACACGCCGGAATTCGGGCTCGGCTCGAACACCTACAACGACGTGTTCGGCCGCACGCTCAACGCCTACGACCAGTCGAAGACCTCGGGCGGCTCGAGCGGCGGCGCCGGCGTCGCGGTCGCGCTGCGCATGCTGCCGGTCGCCGACGGCAGCGATCACGGCGGCTCGCTGCGCAACCCGGCGGCCTGGAACAACGTGTTCGGCTTCCGGCCGTCCTATGGACGCGTGCCGGCGCAGGGCCTCGACGTGTTCTACGCCTACATGGGCGTGCAGGGTCCGATGGCGCGCAACGTGCCGGACCTCGCCATGCTGCTCTCGGTGCAGGCGGGCCACGACCCTCGCCTGCCGCTGTCGAACCGCCAGGATCCGGCGCAATTCGCCGGCGACCTGCGGCGCGATTTCAAGGGCGTCCGCATCGCCTGGTCGGGCGATTTCGGCGGCGCCATCCCGTTCGAGCCGGGCGTGCTCGAGCTTTGCAGGTCGGCGCTCAAGACGTTCGAGGCGCTGGGCTGCATCGTCGAGGAGGCCTGGCCCGATTTCCCGATCGAGCAGGTCTGGCAGAACTGGCGCACGCTGCGCGCCTGGCAGACCGGCGTCGCCCTCAAGGACCTCTACAACGATCCGGCCAAGCGCGCGCTGATGAAGCCGGAGGCGAAGTTCGAGGTCGAAAGCGGCCAGAAGCTCTCGGCGTTTGAAATCTACGACGCGTCCGCCGTGCGCACCGCCTGGTATCAGGCGGTGCGCGCCTTCTTCGAGAAATACGACTACTTCGTGCTGCCGGCGGGCCAGGTGTTTCCGTTCGACGCGGCGATCGACTGGCCGAAGGAGATCAACGGCAAGACCATGGACACCTACCATCGCTGGATGGAGGTGATGATCCCGGTCACCATGTCGAGCTGTCCGGCGCTCGCCGTGCCAGCGGGCTTCAACGACCGCGGCCTGCCGATGGGATTGCAGATCGTCGGCCCGAACCACGGCGAACTCGCCTGCCTGCAGCTTGCCTCACGCCTACGACGAAGCGACCGGCTGGGTCGCGAAGCGCCCGCCCCCGCTGCTCGGCAAAGCTCGCTAAAGCTCCGAAACCTCCGGCACGCGCTTCCTGCGGCGGATCAGCCACCAGACGCCGAACAGGTCCAGAATTCCGATCCAGAGCCGGTCCCAGAAGCCGTAGTTCGACACGCCGTGCAGGCGCGGCCGGTCCACCACGTCGACGTAGCCGATCTCGTAGCCCTCGCGCTTGACCAGCGCCGGCAGGAAGCGGTGCAGCCCGTCGAAATACGGCAGCGCCAGAAACAGATCGCGCTGAAACGCCTTGAGGCCGCAACCGGTGTCGCGCGTGCCGTCGCGCAGGATCGTGCCGCGCACGCCGTTGGCAACGCGCGACTGGAATTTCTTGAAGCCGGTCGCCTTGCGGCCGACGCGCTGGCCGGCGACCAGCCCGACGCGCGGAGCACCGGCTTGCAGCGCCTCGATCAGCTTGGGAAGAAACGCCGGATCGTTCTGGCCGTCGCCGTCGAGCGTGACGACGATGGGCGCCCGCGCCGCCGCCACGCCGCTGCGCAACGCGGACGATTGACCGCACGACTGCGCATGCCGAAGCGAGCGCAGCCACGGGTGCTGCGCCTTCAACGAACGGAGCTCGGCCTCGGTGCCGTCGGTCGATCCGTCGTTGACGTAAACGACCTCGTAAGGCCAGCGTCCGTCGAGCGCAGCGGCGATCTCCGCCACCAGCGGCGCCACGTTGCCGGCTTCGTTGCGCACCGGCACGACGACGCTGACGGCGGGATTGGTTGTCGTTTCGGCCATGTTGATTGTCGTTTCGTGGCCGCGTTCTAAGCAGAGACCAGCCGCCGGGCAACCGCTTTGACGCGCCGCCATGACGGACCCGGCAGCTTGAACACCGTTCCGTCACCGGCTACCGCAAAGCCGAGCCTGCGCGAGGCGTACCAGTTGCGCACCAGCAACGCGCCGATGGCGCCGGCGATGGCGCCGGCAATGACGTCGCTTGGGTGATGCGCCATGACGACCACCCGGCTGACCGCGATAATCACGGCATAAATCCACATCACGGGGCGCAGCCGCGGCCATAGCGCGCCGATGGCGATGGCTGCGGCGAACGCCGTGGTGGCATGGCCGGACGGAAAGCTCGCGTAATCGGGCCGCCAGACCAAAAGCTGAGACGTCCAGGCATCCTCCCCGGCCACGAACGGCCGCGCGCGCCCGATCAGCCGCTTGAGGATCGCCACGAACAATCCCGGCACGGCGATCGCCATGAAGATGAAGCCGATCCGGATCGAAATGGCCGCCAGGACATTGCGCGAGAAGCCCGGCAACGCTGCCGAATCGGCGGCCGCGATCACCAGGAGCAGGAATGCGGTCGGAAAGAGGAACCAGCCGGACAGCCCGAGGTCGGTGATGTATCGGAACGGCCAGAAAACCGCGGCCGGCAGCATGCGCGCACCGGCCACCGAGCGTGCATCGAGCGCCACTGTCACAACCACAACAACGAGGATCGCGGCCAACGCGCCGATGGCCAGCCTGCCGTGCGGCGGCCACGCCGGCCGGCGGCCGGCGGCCGGCGGCGCCCTGAAAAACAGAGTTCACCGCGCCGCTGACGTTCGATGCGAACTGCCGCAGCCGCGCTTGCGCGCTCATCGGCCAAGGTCCGCCCGGTAGATCGCGATCGACACCGCACGGCCGGTGCTGATGTTGTAACCCTCGATCCGTGGGCCTTGGGAGTATCGCAGCCCGATCGCATCGGCCCGCCTCAGGAATGTGCGTTCGTGCCGCGCGTCGACGAACGCGAAGCGGCAGCCGCCCGGCCGCAGGAAGTCGGCCGCGCCGCTGCCATCCAGCAGAGCGGTCGAGGTGCCCGCCAGATACACCAGGCTCGGCTCATGAAAGCCGGCAGCAGCGGCAACCGGATTCTCGCAACCGACCGCGCGCATGTAACGGGAGAGCGGCAAGCTCGGGAACAAGGCGGGATACGCAGGCAACACAACGCCGAAAAGCGCAATCGACATCAAGATCGAAGCGGCGATCGCTCGCAACAGCGAGCGCTCGGCGCCATCCGCTTCGAACAGGCGCCACGCCTGCAGGCCGAGCACCAGCGCTGCCGCGGCGAACGGCCAGGCCAGCACGCCCAATTGCCGGCCGAACATGACGAGGCCGGCAACCATGCCGATCACCATGATAACGGGCAGCGCGAACCACCACGCGGCGCCCCACATCATCCAGCTCTTTCGCGCAAGCCGGTGGGAGTCGAGAATGCCCGCGATCAAGATCGCAATCGCCGGATAAAGCGGCAGCACGTAATGCGGCAGCTTGGTCATCACCAGTTCGAACACGATCCAGGCCGGCACCAGCCATGCCAGCAGGAAGCGCGCACCCTTCTCGCGGCGCGACGCCCAGACCGCGGGCACGGCCAGTCCGGCGAGCGTCGCCGCCGGCCAGAACGTCACCCAGAAGAGCAGAAAATAGAGGCCGGGCGGAAAGCCGTGGCTCTCCTGCCCGCCGAAGATCTTTGGCAGCAGATCCTGCCCGACCAATTCCTGCGACGAACGCGTCGCCGCTGCGGTTCAGGATGGTGATGAACCAAGGCGCGACCAGCAGCGCGAGCCATACGATGCCGGGCAGCGGCCGCAACAGCAGCAGCCAGCGCCAGGTCCGATCGGCGATCAGCAATGTCGCAATGGTCAGACCGACGAACAGCAGAATCAACGGCCCCTTGATCAGGATGCCGGCGGCCAGCGCGGTCCAGAACACCGCGGGCAAAGCCCAGCCCGCCAGTCCGGGTTTGATGCGGTGTTCGCCGAGATAGATTCGCGCCATCGCGCCCATCGCGGCGAGGATGGTCGCGAGCAGCATGGCGTCGGTCTTGGCAAGACGCGCCTCGACGCCGAGCAAGATCGCGCTCGCCATCATCAGTCCGGCCAGCACGGAGGCGCGGCGCGACACAAAGGCGAGCGCGACCCAATAGGTCAGCAGCACCGCGCCGATCGCACCGATCAGCGACGGAAGGCGATAGAGCCCGATCGTCGTCAGCGCATTGCGCTTGCCGAGCGCGTCGGCCGCGATGACCGGCCCGGCCTGCAGCCAATAGATGCCGACCGGCTTCTTGTAGCGCGCCACGTCCTGGAAGCGGATGTCGACATAGTCGCCCGTTTCGATCATCTGCTTGGTCGCCTGGGCGAACCGCGCCTCATCGCGATCGACCGGCGGAATCGAGAACTGCCCGGGCAGAAAAGAAAGCAGCGCCGCGACCACGAGCACCGCGACAGCCCGCGCGTGCGAGGCCACGGCGAAGTCAATCACCGTCCTAAGGCCGTTGGCTCGCCAAGTTGCCTGCTGACCGCCGCTGGTGGTTGTCGCCATGCTGTCCCCGAACCGGGCGGACAATAGAGAAACGGCGGCGGCCAACAAGGCGCGCCCACCGAATCCACTAAGCCTTTGTTATCGCGTGATTAAACCGACTCGATCCGGCCGTCAATTTTTGTAGGACGGATCGCGCCGGTCGAGCATCCGCTTGAGCGCCGGCCACTCCAGCGAGCCATGCGGACGCCGCTTGCCGGAGGCATCGGGCGACGGCATCACCGTGAGCTGCGCATTCGACCTCGCGATGACCTCCTGCGGCGGCATCGAAATTTCCGAGTTGCAGGCCAGCGCCAGCAGTTGGGTCTGGCAGGCGCGCTCCAGCCGATAGATGTTGTTGAACGCCTGGCCGATGGTCGTGCCGACCGCCAGCAGGCCGTGGTTGCGAAGGATCATGACCTCGCAATCGCCGAGGTTCTCGACCAGCCGCTTCTGCTCGTTCTTGTCGACCACCACGCCTTCGAAGTCGTGATAGGCGACCTTGCCCCAACGCATCGCGGTCTGCGTCATCGGCAACAGGCCGCACTTGAGCACCGACACCGCCATTCCGGCATTGGTGTGGGTGTGCAGCACGCAGCCGACGTCGTGCCGCGCGGCGTGGATCGCGCCGTGGATGACGTAGCCCGGCAGGTTGATGGTGTATTGCGGATTGGCGTTGGCGATGATCTTGCCGTCGATGTCGATCTTGATCAGCGACGACGCGGTGATCTCCTCGTACATCATGCCGAACGGATTGATCAGGAAATGCTCGTCCTTGCCTGGCACGCGCGCCGAAATGTGGTTCAGGTGCAGATCGGTCATGCCGTAGAGGTCGACCAGCCGGTAGCACGCGGCGAGATCGACACGCGTTTCCCATTCCGCCGGATCGATGCCGTTCGCCGGCTGCGCCGTGGCGGTGTCGATTTTCGGAATCGTGTTCATGGGCAATCCTCCTCGGCGAGCTGTCGTCGATCATTGCGGCTGGATGTTCGCGTCGGCGATGACCTTACGCCAACGGTTCAGATCGGTCTCGAAGATTTTCTGCAGGTCGTCCGGCGTACCCGGTCAGCGGGTCGAGATTGAGCTCGGCAAACCGCTTCTTCACGTCTTCCGTCGCGACCGCCTGGTTCAGGTCCTTGTTCAGCCGCATCACGATATCGCGCGGCGTCTTGGCCGGAACCACGATCCCGTTCCACGACGTCATCTTGTATTCCGGCACGCCCGCTTCGGCCGCGGTCGGCACGTCCGGCAGCGACGTCAGGCGCTTGTCGGACGACACCGCCAGCGCACGCAACGTTCCGGACTGCACCTGCCCGATCACGCCGGGCAGCGTCTCGAACACGACCTGCACATTGCCTGCGAGCAGCGCGCCCACCAGTTCGCCGGTGGTGCGGAAATGCACGGTCGGCACGTTCATTCCGGCGATCGAGCGAAACCACAACGCATTGAGATGTTGCGCGCTTCCGGCGCTGATCACGCCGATGTTGAACTTGTCCGGATTTTTCTTCGACGCGTCGATCATGTCGCGCAGCGTCTTGTACGGGCTGTCCTTGCCGACCACGATGATGTAGTCGAACTTTCCGACCGGCGCGACCGGCGACAGGTCGGTCGACCAGTTGTATGGCAGCGACTTGAACATCGACGGCGCGATCGCGTTCTGGCCGCTCACCCAGAGCATGGTGTGGCCGTCGGGAGCCGAGCGTGCCGCCGATGCGGCCGCGGTCGAGCCGCCTGCGCCTGGCATGTTCTCGACGACCACCGGCTTGCCAAGCGTGGTGGACAATTGCTGCGCGATGGCGCGCCCGGCCATGTCGCCCAGCCCGCCTGCGCCGAAACCGATCACCAGCTTGACCGGCCGCGATGGAAACTCCTGCGCCGCGGCGACGCCGAACCAACCCAGACTGACGGCAACGGCGGCCAGCAACCGCGATGCGGACAATTTCAAGACAACCTCCCCTGCCATCTTTTGTTTCAGCAGCTATCGCTTGAGCGGCGCGAACGGCGCCGGCGACATCAGCTTGCTTTCCTGCTTGATGAGGTAGCCAGCCTCGGCGTTCATCTCGATGTATTTGAGCCACTCGGGATCCTTGTAGAGCGCCGCGCGCCTGCGATTGCGATCGTCGGCGTTCTCGTAGACCCAGATGTGGACGTAGGTGTTGACGTCGCCGGTCTCGCTCACCAGCCAGCCCAGCGGCTCGCCGAAATGGCGCTTCTGCACCTCGAAGCCGTGCTTTTCGTAGAGCGCGAGCTGCTTGCGCAGCGTGCCGACGCGAACGGTGTAGGTGCGGTGATCCAACAGCATTGAACGCTCTCCAGCCGAAACTGGCGAACGTTACAACGGCGCAGAAGCTGAATGAAACAGCGCGCTACTGCAACCGCACCATCACGCTGTCGGTCGCGCCCTTGGCGTCCATCACGGTCAGCCGCAGGAAACCCGGCCCGTCGGGATCGACCAGCAGCGTGCGCTGGCCGGCCTGCGCCGCGAGCGGCACGCCGTTCGCCATCACGGTGAGCGGGCCGACGCCGCCTGCGATCTTGAGCGCGACCGGATCGGGCTTGCCGTCCGACATCGCCAGTTCGATGCGCGCGCCGTTCGGCGGATAGAGGATGCGCAGCGACGGCTCGCGCGCTGTCGCCCGGCAAGCGGCCGGGCCGGAAGCGCTGCAGCGGCGGCGGCAGTTTCGCGTTGGTCGCGAACACCGCGCCTTGCGGCGCGCTGGCGAGCGGCGCCGTGGGCTGGCCGGTTCGCGCGAAGGCATCGAACAGGATCGGCGCCGCGGCGACGCGGCCGATCAGCCCGGGCACCGGCGCGCCATCGGGCCGCCCGACCCAGACGCCGATGGTGCGGCGTCCGTCGTAAGCCGACCGACCACGCGTCGCGATAGCCGTAGGACGTGCCGGTCTTGTAGGCGATGCGGCCGCCCGCGGCGTGCTCCGGCGGCGGCGTGCCGATCAGCACGTTGCCGACGTACCAGGCGGCGACCGGATCGATCAGCCGCAGCGGCGCGCCTGGCACCCGGTCGTCGATGCGCTCGGTCAGCGGCAGCACCATGCCGCCGCGCGCGAGCCCGGCATAGAGCATGGTGAGATCGGTGAGCTTCACGCCGACGCCGCCGAGCGCCATCGCCAGTCCGGGCGCCTCGCCCTTGGGCAGCACCAGCGGCGCGCCGGCCTGCGCGAGACGCGCCGACAGGCGGCTCGCGCCAACCTTGTCGAGCAGCGCCACCGCCGGCACGTTGAGCGAAAGCTGCAACGCGCGCCGCACCGACACCGTGCCCTGGAACGTCAGGTCGAAATTTTCCGGCGCATAGGCGCCGTAGCGCACCGGCCGGTCCTCGATCAGCGTTTCGGGATGCACCAGTCCGTCCTCGAACGCGAGCCCGTAGATGAATGGCTTGAGTGCCGAGCCCGGCGAGCGCAGCGCCTGCGTCATGATCGACCTGGCCGGCGCGGCGCTCGTCGAAATAGTCGGCGGAGGCGACACGCGCCAGCACTTCGCCGGTCGCGTGATCGACCGCGACGATCGCGACCGACATGTCGGGGCCGAGCGCCCTCGCCCGCTCGCGCGCCAGATCCTGCAGCGATCTCTGCAGCGGCGCATCGATGGTCAGGCGATGGATTTTGCGCAGCGGCGCGGCGGCGATCGCCTGCTCGGCGGCATGCGGCGCCAGCGCCGGCATCGGCTTGCGGCCGTTCGGCACGCCGTCGAGCTTGGCGAGCGCAACCTCGTCGGCAGGAATGCGGCCCGCCGACGCGATGCGGTCGAGCACGCGGTCGCGCGCGGCGCGCGCCGCCGCGACCGAGCGATCCGGCCGGCGCAGCTCCGGCGATTGCGGCAACGCCACCAGCAGCGCCGCCTCGGCCATCGAAAGCCGGCGCGGCTCCTTGCCGAAATAGGACAGCGACGCGGCGCGGATGCCTTCGAGATTGCCGCCGTAGGGCGCGAGGCTGAGATAGAGCGCCAGCACCTCGTCCTTGGTCAGCACGCGCTCGAGCTGGATCGCGCGCACCATCTGACGCAGCTTGGCGCCGAAGCGTGCGCTCGGTGCGCGGCTCCAGCAGCCGCGCCACCTGCATGGTGATGGTCGAGCCGCCCGACACGATGCGCCCGCTGGTGACGAACTGGATACGCCGCGCGCGCCATCGCCAGCGGATCGACGCCGGGATGCGAGCGGAAGCGGCGGTCCTCGTAGGCCAGCAGCATGTCGACATAGCGCGGATCGACCTGATCGAGCGTGGCGGGCAGCCGCCAGCGGCCTTCGGCCGTCGCGTAAGGCCGCAACAGGCGGCCCTCGCGATCGACCACCAGCGTCGAATAATCCAGCGCCTCGCCGCGCGGCACGGGTCCGAGCGAATGGACCCACCACGCGCCGCCGAGCACCGCGGCGACAACCGCGGCGCTCGCGCAGAGGATGAGGCGCCTGATCTTCATCGCAGGCTTACTTCCCCACGATCTCGATCTTGCCGGTGCCGTGCGGCCGAAGCGATCCGGCCGGTACATGTCCTCGACATAGGCCTGCGGCAGCACGTAGCTGCCCGGCGACACCGCGCGCACCACGTAGGCGACCGCGAACACCGGCTTGTCGCGCGAGCTGCGCTCGAACGCCGCGCTGAACCGGTCGTCGCGGAACTCCGAATGCACCGGCGTCGCCGCGTTCTCGATCCACGACAGCGTTCCGGTGTCGCCCGACGACACCAGCCGCGGGTTGTCGATCTCGAAGCCGGCCGGCAGATAGTCGGCGACGATCAGGCGGCCGAACTGCGGCGCGCCCTCGGTGATCCGCAGCACCACCGCGAAGCGCTGGTTCTGCTTGGCCTGCGACGGATCGGCGGCCTGGCCATCGAGCGTGTAGTAGAGCCGCTCGATCTTGAAGCCCTGCTCCGCCGCGGGCTCCGGCGTGATCGGCGCGCCGGTGACCGACACCACCGCCTGCACGGTGCTGTCGCCGGTGTTCGTCACCTTGAACGCCTGTCGACAGCTCGCTCGCCTTCAGGTTGCGATAGAGCGAGCCCTTGCGCTGCTCGCCGTTGGCGTCGATCGACATGCCGCCGGTGTCCTTCGCCAGCGCGCGCGCGGCGAGCACCAGCCAGGCCTGCTCCTGCGTCGAGGTGTAGGCCGCGATCGAGCGCACCTGCTCGACGCGCTGCACGGCGCTGGCGATGGTCGGGCGCGAGCCGCCCGCCTCGCTCGCCAGCGTGATCAGCGCGGCCGCGTCCCGCAGCGTCGAGCCGTAGTCGGCGCGGCTGAACAGCTCCGGCTGCGCCGGCGGCTTGATGTGGTCGAGCGCCGACGCATAGACGCGCTCGGCGCGCACCCGGTCGCCCAGCATGCCGAGCGCCGCGGCGATCTGCGCCTTGGCGATCGGGGTTGCCAGGTCGTTGAGCTTGGCGTCGGCGAGTAACGCAGGTCGCCGAGCGGCGCGACGCCGTTCCTCGCCAGCACGTAGAGTGCGTAGGCGAGATCGCGGCCGCCGTCCTTCGACACGTCCTGCGCGGTGTTGACCTCGTTGCGCAGCCGGTCGAGCGCCAGCTTGAACGCGATGTCCGGCACCGCGAAGCCGCGCTCCCGCGCCCGCGTCAGGAAGTCGGTGACGTAGGCGTCGAGCCAGCCGTCGTCGCCGCCGACGCCCCAGAGGCCGAACGAGCCATTGGAGGACTGACGTGCAAGAAGCCGGTCGATGGCGTCGCGGATGCGCTGGTCGATGCCGCTGTCGAGCGCCAGATGCTGCTCCGCCGCCAGCTCGTTGACGTAGAGCAGCGGCAGCGCGCGGCTGGTGATCTGCTCGGAGCAGCCGAACGGATAGCGGTCGAGCGCCTTGAGCAGCGTCGCGGCGTCGAGCGCGGTCGAGGGGCCGACCGAGAGCGCCACCGCGCCGGTGCCGGGCACCAGATCGGCGAACAGATCGTTCGACAGCGTGAAGCTCTCGTTCCTTGGCGAGCGGCCTCACCGTGCGGCGCGTCAGCACCTGCGTCGCCGGCTTCACCGATGAGCGCATAGGTGCGCTCCAGCGCGAAGCCGCCGGGACCGGCGATCTGCACCTGCGATGCCGACCGCGCCCGCGGTCGAACTGGACACCGGCACGGTCAGGCTGGTGCGCTGCTTGGCGGCCAGCCGCAGCTTCTGCGCCGCCTGATTGCCGAGGTTGAGCGCGCCGTCGGCGCGCACCGCGACGCTGTACTCGCCGGCCGGGCCTTCGACGTTGTCGAGCTCGAGATGCATGGTGCCGCGGTCGCCGGTCAGCAGGAAACGCGGCAGCGTGGCGGTCAGCACCACCGGATCGCGGACGGTGACGTCGCCGACTGGCGCGGCCGACCTTGTCCTTGCTCCAGGCCACCGCCATGACGCGCACGGTGCCGGCGAACGCCGGGATGTCGAACGACACCTCGGCGGTGCCGTCCGGCTTCACGGTGACGATGCCGGAATAGAGCGCGAGCGGCGCCTGCGACGGCGGACTGCCGCCAAGCTCGGCGGCGGCGTCGCCGCCGGTCTTGATCTGGCCGAGCGTGCCCTGCAGGCCGTCGATCAGCTGGCCGTAGAGATCGCGCAGCTCGGCGGTGAGCCGGCGCTGGCCGAGATAATGGTCGTCCGGCGCCGGCGGCTTGTAGTTGGTGAGATTGAGAATGCCGAGATCGACGGCGGCGACGACGATGCGCGCCTCCTCGCCCGCGGCGAGCCCGTCGACCTTGACCGGCACGCGCAGCGTGCCGTTCGGGCGCTGCAGCTGCGGCAGGGTCATGATCGACCTTCAGCGTCTTGGCCTGGCGGTCGATCGAGAACCATTGCACGCCGATCGCGCGGCCGGGCATGCGCTGCGCCTTGGCGTCGAGCGGACGGCGCAAGGTCGCGACCACGTAGGCGCCGTTGCCCCAGTCGCGGCCGACCGGCACGCGCAGGCGCTGCGATGCCGGGCTGCACCTCCTGCGTCATCGAGCTGATCAGCCGGTCGCCGATCACGTTGAGCGTGACGCGGCCGGCGGTGCGCGCCGTGACCGCGACCGTCATGGTCTCGCCCGGCCTTGTACTCCGGCTTGTCGAGCGCGATCTCCAGCATGTCCGGCGTGTCGGCGGTCGCCTCGGTGTACCAGCCGGCGTCGAACGCGATGGAGGTCACCGGCCCGTTCGGCATCGGGGCTCGACACTTCGAGCCGGTAGCGGCCCCACTGCACCGGCACCGCGATGCGGCCCGGCTTGTCGGCGGTGACGTCGATCTGGCCGTCGGCGATGCGGCGCGTCAGCTTGATCGGCTCGTAGCCCCAGTTGCCGTCGCGGCGATACCACTGATAGCGCGACTCGATCTTGAGCAGTTCGTAGCGCAGGCCGGGGCGCGCCAGCGTCTTGCCGTCGGGCGTCGCGAGGATCACGTCGAAGGTCGCGGTCTCGCCTTCGCCGAGCGAGCGGCCGGAGAACAGCGGCTTGACGCCGATCATGTTCATGTCGGTCACGATCGGCAGCGTGAGCTTGCGCTCGACCGCGCGGCCGCCGGATTCCGCCATGCGCACAATCACTTGCGCCTCCAGCGGCCGGGTCGACGCCGGGCACCTTCTCGAGGCTGACCGTGAAGCTCGCCTGGCCCTTCTCGTCGGTTTCCGGCATGTCCTCGATCGGCTTCACGGCTTGTCGTGCACCTCCTCGTCCGCCAGACCGAAGCGATAGCCGGCGAAGCCCGGCCGCTCCTTGGCGGGGCCGATCACCAGTTCGCCTTCGAGCGACAGCCCGGAGGCCGGCGCGCCGTAGAGATAGCGGCCATCGACCTTCAGCTCGGCGGGCGCGGTCTTGGACAGGCGTCCGGCCGGCGCGGTGAGCTCGAACTCCATGCCGGTCCGGCACATAGTCCTCGACCAGGAAGCTCGCCTCGCCGATCGGCGGGCGCTTGGGATCGGCATAGGCGCGCACGCGCCAGGTGCCGGTCGACGCGGCCGAATTGATCGGCACGCTGAGCGAGCGGCCGCCGAGACCCTGATCGTTCACCGCGACGCGGCGGTATTCGACGCCGTCCGGCCGCTCGACCACCAGCGTCACCGGCAGGTTGAGCGACGCCGCGCCCTGGCTGTCGCGCAGCAGCGCGGTGATGTGCACCGTCTCGCCGGAGCGATAGACGCCGCGCTCGGTGTAGACGAAGGCGTCGAGCCCGGCCGGAGCCGTGCGGCCCGACACGCCGCGGTCGGACAGATCGAACGCCGGGCCCTTCAGGTTGAGGAACGCGTAGTCGCCCTTCGACTCTCGGCGACCAGCATGGCGGGCGCGAGCCCGCCCTCGCCGCGCGTCAGGCCCGGCCTCGAACGTGACGCGGCCGGCCGCGTCGCTGCGCTTGGTGGCGAGGATTTCGTTGTTGCGCGCGATCAGGCGCACCTCGACCTGCGCCTTCGGCTCGGTGGTCGCCAGCGAATTGACGAACACGTTGATGCCGTCGCTGCCGGAATAGGACGCGAGGCCGAGGTCGGACACGATGAACCATTGCGTCGCGAGGTTGTCGTAGCGGCGCTCCGGCTTCGAGCCGGCCGGCGATCGCGGTCATCACATAGACGCCGGGCGCGAGATCGCCGACCGCCTGATCGACCGGGAACGCGGTGGTGACCTCGGCGTTGAGCGTCTGCTCGACGGCGAGCTCGCCCTTCCAGACGCTGACGCCGCGGCTCTCGGCGAGCCGCTCGACGTCGTAGCCGTCGAGGCTGCGCTGGAAGTCGTTGCCGAGCACGGTGTCGAGCAGGTTGCGGTCGCCGATGCGATAGATCTCGATCGTCACCGCCCTGGTGTTGACGGTGACGACCGGAATGCCGCGCTGGCCGGTGCGCGGCAGCACGTAGGCCTTGGCGGAGAAGCGCACCAACGGCGTGCGGTCGCGCACGTAGATCGACATCTCGGCGGACTTCGCCAGCGTCTCGTGGACGGTCGACGGCAGGCCGGCGCGCAGCGTGACGCTGTAGCGCTCGCCGTGCTTGAGCCCTTCGACGCAGAGCTGCTTCTGCTCGACCGACAGCGCCGGCTTGTCGATGCCGGCGACCGCGACGAACGGCGAGAAGTCGGTGCGCTTGGCCGGCAGCGTTTCCGAGAACTGGAAGCAGGCGCGCGGCGACGCGGCGTCGGCATCGATCGAATAGTCGAGCATGCGGAAGCCGTGATCGTTGCGCATGCTCTCGTAGAGCGCCGCGCACCTCGGCGACCTCGCGGATTTCGAGCGACAGCCGCAGCGCGTCGAGCGCCGGACGCCAGCTTCTTCAGGTCGGCCTGGGTGCGGCCGATGATGAGCGAGGCTGTCGGCCTCCTCGCCGCGATTCTTGGTCAGCGTGTAGGCCTTGTAGGCGGCCGTGCCGGCGCGATCGAGCAGCAGCGTGCGCTCGCGCTCGTCGGCCGGCCGGATCTGCTGGATGGTGCGCGCCAGCCGCAGCCAGCCCGCGCTGTCGGCCGGCGCCGCGGCCACGAGCTGGCCGAGCAGCACCATGCCGTTGCGGAAATCGTTGCTCTTGAAGGCGGCGTCGAGCTCGCGGCGGATCTGCGCGAGCGGCTTGCCGGCCGTGCCCGCGTCGCTCTTGATCTGCGCTTCGAGCTTGATCGCCGCTTCGGCGAGGTTGGCCCGCTCGAACGGCTTGTCGGCGGCAACTGGACACGGAGGCGGAAAAAATGGACGCAAGGGTGACGAGCGCGGCAAAGACGCCGGCGCGGATGAGCACGAGCATGGGCGGGATCCTCCTGACCGCACGGCTTCCCCGGCCGACGGTCGACATGGCAAGCAGAATTCTGAATCGTGTCGAGGTCGTGACCAAGCGCGCCGCCCGCTATCCATTTGAAGCGGCGCGGGATTTGGCATTCGACAGCTCCGTCACGGGTTGGCGCAGGCAAGCCGCCATCGTTGCCCGCCTTGCGGAAAGGCGGGCTGCTGATAGTGACATTTCCGGCGTGGCTTTGTCGCGCGCAGCCGGTTCGAGGTTCAAACCGACGCGGAAATCTGGGGCAAAGCCGCGCGGCCGCGGCCCGGCGCCCTGTTCTCGGGCGCCCGTGCCGGGCTAAATGATCGGCACGCGGCACGACCCCGTAGCTCAGTTGGATAGAGCATCAGCCTTCTAAGCTGAGGGTCGCTGGTTCGAATCCTGCCGGGGTCGCCAGCGTTCCGACCCGCTGACGTTCATGCGGCCGCAGCCGCGGGGTTAGCGACTCGGCGACGATGCGCCCACGGAGCTACGTTCCGTCCGCGGGACGCCATGCAGGACGTTGCGACTGACGATGTACAGTGAAGGAACCGTCCGAGGCATTCCGAAAGGACGTCGAGCTCGATCGTGGAAATCCGCGACTGCATCGGCCGTTCACGTCGCCCGCTCAACGAACCCGTCGTAGGTATTGACACCCGCACTTCGCCCGCGCGAACGCCGTTGAAGTCAACGCCGTTGCCGATGAAAGCTCGAAGGCCTGATTGCCACCTCGCACCGGTGAATGTCGGCGTCGCATATTCGGACGCAGGTCGATCAGATCACGCCTGCGGCGCTGGTTGCCAAGTCGGGGATGTAGTCGGTAAAGCCATAACCGAGCGGAGGCAGACGTCCGACGTTGACGACGGAGCTCGGAACGTAGTCTCGCACCCGCGCCGCCGTACATCAAGTCCTGTCGCGGCTCCGCCTCACGCGATGATCGCAGTGGCCGCCCAATCGTTGGCGATGGCCGCCACCACGACCCGAGTTCAGGCCGTCAGCTCACCACCAGCCGCGCATGCTCGCTCTGGCCTTCGGTCAGGCCGCGCGCCTTCATCCAGTCGTAGGCGCGGCCGAACAAGGTCAGGTCGTAATAGTCGACGTGCTTGTAGCGGATGAACGCCTTCAGCAGCTCGTTCGGCTTCAGCGCGCCCTTGGCGTGCGCGGTGACGTGGTGGGCGTATTTGTAGAAGTCGGCGTTGATCAGATCGACCGCCTTGTTCTCCGCCTCGTAGAACGCCTTGCGCTGCTCGTCGTCGAGGCCGGGCGCCACCACCTCGCCGCCGCGATAGAACGAGGCCGCGACGATGTGCGCGCCCTCCTTCAGGGCGAGGCTGATGAACGGCTCCATCACCGTGACGGCGCGGTAGGTGCCGTCTTTCAGGCCGTTCCAGCGCATCTGCGGCAGCCGGCCGTTGATCAGCTTGATGTGCTCGGCGCCGATCGCGCTCTCGAGCATCTGCACCGTGGTGTAGTGCGAGCCGGTCAGCTCCTGCACCACGACCGGCACGTCCGCCATGTCGCGCGGGACTTGAAGCGTTTCATCGAAGGTGACGATCGCCTGCGCCGCGACCGCGGCGCGCAACGCCGCGATGTTGCCGCCGCGCTTGCCGCGCTCCAGGCGGTCGATGCTCGCCCATTCGCAGACGTTGTAGCTGTCGGCGTTGCCGCAATCGAACTGCTGCTCCTTGAGCCGCGACATGATCGGCCGCTCGGCGGAATCCTTCTCGCGGTCGGCGTGGGTGGCGGAGAAGCTGCACGTCGAGGCCGGCCCTGGCGAACAATCCTTCCTCGATGCCGACGATGACCGGCAGGTCGAACACCTGGTTGTTCGGCGCGATCCGGATGACGGGCTGTGCGGACATGCGGGCCTCCTGCTGATTGCGGGCGAAGTTTACCACGTGGCGGCTGCCGCCACGGCAATGCGGAATGGCCGACTTCGCATCATGCCGTCATCGCCGGGAACCCGGAATCCATGGTCACCACCAGCGATCGACGATTTGCGCCAAAGCGCGTCGGATGCCCGCGTCAAGCGCGGGCATGACGCGTGGTAAGACGGTGCGCCTACTTCGCGTGCGCGCGGACCTGGATCTTCAGCTCGCCGAGCTGCGGCAGCGATTTCAGGCTGATCCAGTCGCCGGGCTTCACCGGCCCGACGCCTTCCGGCGTGCCGGTGTAATAAATGTCGCCCGGATAGAGCGTGTAGAACGACGACGCGAACTCGATCAGCCGCGGGATGTCGAAAATCAGGAAGCTGGTGTTGCTCTCCTGGCGCTTCTCGTCGTTGACGGTGAGCGTGAACGGCACGTCCGCCGGATTGGGAATCTCGTCCGGCGTCACCAGCCACGGCCCCAGCACGGTGTAGCCGTCGATCGACTTGCGGAAGCTGCGGTCCTCGGCGCCGCGCGCGGTCATGTCGAGGCCGAGCCCGTAGCAGGCGACGTACTCGTAGGCCTTCTCCTTCGGGATATCGCTGCCCTGCTTGCCGATCACGATGACGAGCTCCGCCTCGTGGTCGTTGCGCCGGTCGGGGAAGCGCATCGGGATGCCTTCCGACGGCCCGACCAGCGAGGTGTTCGACTTCAGGAAGATGCCGGCCTTCTCGATGTCGGGGGAGAAGCGCGCGAGGCCCGGCACGGTGTCGCGCAACTTCTGCATCTCCTCGAATGTGCTTGGCGTAGTTGGTCGGCGCCGCCAGGATTTTCGGCGGCCGCGCCACCGGCGACAAGCAGCTTCACCTGCGACAGCGGCTTGCCGGGCGCGGCCTTCGCCATCGCTTCGAGCTTGCCGCGCCACTGCGGCAGCGCCGCGATCACCGGATCGACCTTCGCCGTGTAAGGCGTCGCCGCCCTGATCTCGGTCTGCGCGGCGGTGACGTCGTGCACCTTGTCGCCGATCACGACGCCGAGCCGGTCGTCGTCGTAGCGGCAGATTTTCATTTCCAATCCTCAACAGCGCGTTACAGCGAGAAATCCCTGGTCTCCTCGGCGCCGAACATCGCCGCGCCGGAGTTGCGCCCGATCGTCTCGTACTGGTTCGAGACGTGCTGACGCGCGGCGGTGATGTCGGCGAGAATCCGGCCGAACGGCATGTCCGCATAGATGCCGGCGGCGCCGGCGGCGCGGAACAGCTTGGTCGCCAGCTCGGTGCAGCGCTCCGCCGCCGTCGCCGAATGGAACTTGAAGTGAATGCGCTCGGCGTAGGACGGCAGCTCGCCGCGCGCGGCGTAGCCTTCCAGGAGCGCCAAGTTGCGGTGCAGGATGGTCTTCATCTCGTCGAGGCCGACCGCGACCTCGGCGCAGGTCAACTGCACCAGCGGATCGTCGAACGCCTTGGTGCCGAACATGCGGTTCACGCGCGACTTGCCGTATTCGAGGAAGATGTCGAGCATGCCCTGCAGCGCGCCGATCGAAGCGGTGGCGACGCCGCGGAAGAACACCTGCCCCCACGGCAGCCGGTAGAGCGGCGACGGTGTTGACCGCGAGCCCCGGCGCGACGCCCTTGAAGTTGTCGGAGTAGCGGATCATCCGGTGCGCCGGCACGAACACACCCTTCACCGCGATGTCGTGGCTGCCGGTGCCCTTGAGGCCCGAGACGTTCCAGGTGTCGATGATCTCGTAGTCGCTGCGCGGCATCAGAAAGAGACAGCGATCGGCGTAGCCGCCCGCCGCGCTCTCGATCGTGGCGCCGAGAAAAGCCCAATCGCAATGCTCGCAGCCGCTCGAATAGCGCCAGCGGCCCTCGACCTGATAGCCGCCGGGCACCGGCTTCGCCACTGCCGGACGGCATCAGCGACGACGAGATCAGCGTCGACGGATCCTTGCCCCAGACATCGTTCGCGGCGCGGTCGTCGAACAGCGACAGCCCCCACGGATGCGTGCCGACCACGCCATAGACCCAGGCGACCGACATGTCGCCTTCGGCCAGCGCCATCTCGATATCGAAATAGGTTGCGATCGGAAGCTCGAAGCCGTCCCAGCGCTTGGGCTGCAGCACGCGGAACAGCCCCGCCTCCTGCATCTCGGCGATGGTTTCCTTGGCGATCCGCCGGTCCTTCTCGCCCTGCGCCGCGCGCTTGCGCAGCGCCGGGATCATCGCCCGCGCGCGGGCGACCATCTCGGCCGCGGTTGGCGTATCGGTCTTGGCGTCCATTACTTGGCGTCCATGCGGCGATCCGCTGACGAGCCTATTTCTCGAGCTCGACGGTCTTGAAGTTCGCCGGCATGACGATCTCCAGCACCTCGCAGTCGGACGAATAGTCGAGCACCTTGTGCTTGATGCTGTGCGGCTGCAGCCAGGCGTCGCCGGCCTTCATGGTGTGCGTGCCGTGCCCTTCGAAGCTCGACACCATCGAGCCCTTCAGCACGTAGATCATCTGGAACTCGGCCTCGTGGAGATGCTCCTTCGACACAACCTTGGGATCGCACGCGCCGATGAAGCGGATGACATGCGCCACCGCCATGCCGTTGGTGGCGTCCTTGATGCCGAGGTCGCGGTACTGCGCGTAGGTGCGCAGCCCGTCGGTCTTGAAGTCCTCCGGTCGCAGATGGCTGACGACGAACTTGTGCGCTTTGCGCTTCGGCTTGGCTTTTGCGGCAACTTTCGCGCTCCGGCGCACCATCGGCTTCTTGGCGCGGGCTTTGACGGTTGAACGGCGGGCGGCTTTGCGTTTGGCGGCCATGATCTGCGCTCCTCCGTGGCGATTGTTCGGTTCATGCTGCCTTGGTGGTGCCGTAACGGCAAGCGGTGCCGACCTCTTTTTCGGGCAGCGCTCCCATGCCATGACTCACCTGCCATGACAGCAACCATGAAAGCGATCCGCTTCCACCAGACCGGCGGCCCCGAAGTGCTGCGCTTCGAGGACGTGGAACTTGCCGCCGCCCGGCCCCGGCGAGGTGCGCATCCGGCACACCGCCGTGGCGCTCAACTTCCGCGACATTCTGGTGCGCCGCGGCCAGCACGCCGCGAAGCTGCCGTCGGGCCTCGGCACCGAGAGCGCCGGCGTGATCGAGGCGGTCGGTGCAGGCGTCACGGATTTCGCGGTCGGCGACCGGGTTGCGACCGTGTGCCGGCCGGACTGCGCCTATGCGGAGGCGCGCAACGCGCCCGCCGCGCGTGTCCTCAAGCTGCCGGCCGGCATCGACGAGCGCACCGCCGCCTCGATGATGGTGCGCGGCCTGACCGCGCGATACCTGCTGCACGCCACATATAAGGTGAAGCCGGGCGACACCATCGTGATCCATGCCGCCGCCGGCGGCGTCGGCCAGATCGTCAGCCAATGGGCGAAGCACCTCGGCGCCACCGTGATCGGCACGGTCGGCAGCCCCGACAAGGCCGCGATCGCCAAGGCGCACGGCTGCGACCACGTGTTCTCCTACGACGATTTCTCCGCGAAGGTCCGCGAGGTCACCGGCGGCAAGGGCGTGCCGGTGGTCTACGACTCGGTCGGCCGCACCACGTTCGAGGGCTCGCTGAAGTGCCTGCGGCCGCGCGGCGTCCTTGCCTCGTTCGGCGAAGCCTCCGGCGATCCCGAGCCGGTGTCGGTGCGCGAGCTCGGCAACATGGGCTCGCTCTACGTCACGCATCCGAGCCTGATCGACTACACCGCGACGCCGCGCGGAGCTGCTGGAGACGGCAAACGACCTGTTCGCGATGGTCGGCAGCGGCAAGATCAAGATCGAGGTCAATCACACCTATCCGCTGCGCGAGGCGGCGCAGGCGCATCGCGACGTCGAGAGCCGCAAGACCACCGGATCGGTCCTGCTGATCCCATGAGCAGCGGCGCCGCGAGAACTCCGGTGCTGATCGTCGGCGGCGGGCCGGTCGGTCTGGCGCTGGCCGGCGATCTCGGCTGGCGCGGCGTGCCCTGCACCTTGATCGAGAAGACCGACGGCGCGATCGAGCAGCCGAAGATGGACCTGGTCGGCGTCCGCACCATGGAGTTCTGCCGGCGCTGGGGCATCGTCGACTGGGTGCGCGACGCGCCCTACCCGCCCGACTATCCGCAGGACTGCGTCTACCTCACCGCGCTGAACGGCTACGAGCTCGGCCGCGAGCCGTTCCCCGGCCGCGGCTTCGAGCCTTGCCCGCCGGAGAGCCCGCAGAAGCGCGAGCGCGTGCCGCAGGACATGTTCGATCCGATCCTGGCGCGGTTCGCGCGATCGTTCCCGCACGTGACGCTCCGCTACGGAACGGAATTCGTCGCGCTGAAGGAAACAGCAGACGAAGTGCGTCGCCACCGTGACATCCGGCGGCAAGACCGAAACCATCGCCGCGCAATACGTGGTCGGCACCGACGGCGGCGCCAGCACGGTGCGCGAGGCGCTCGGCATCGGCATGAGCGGCAATCCGGCGCTGACCTACACCACCAACGTGATGTTCCGCTGCCCGGACTTCCACACGCTGCACGACAAGGGCAAAGGCTACCGCTTCATCTTCATCGGACCGGAGGGCGTGTGGCTGACCATCGTCGCGGTCAACGGCGCCGACCGCTTCCGCATGTCGATCGTCGGCACGCCGCAGAAGATCGAGCACAGCGAGGCCGACATCCGCGCCGCGCTCAAGCGCGCGATGGGCCGCGACTTCGACTACGAAATCCTCTCGGTGATGCGCTGGGTGCGGCGCGAGCTGGTGGCCGACCGCTACGGCACCGAGCGCGTCGTTCATTGCCGGCGACGCCGCGCACCTGATGTCGCCGACCGGCGGCTTCGGCATGAACACCGGGATCGGCGACGCCGTCGATCTCGGCTGGAAGCTCGAAGCCGCGCTACAAGGCTGGGGCGGCGGCGCACTGCTGCGCTCCTACGAAGCCGAGCGCCGTCCGGTCGGCCTGCGCAACGTCGCGGAGGCAAGCCGCAACCTGAAGCGGATGCTGTCGACGCGCGAACGCCTGCCCGGCCCGGAAATCTTCCAGCCCGGCGCGGCGAACGACGCGGCGCGCAAGGACTACGGCGACTGGTTCGCCGACATCATGCGGCAACGAATGGTTCGCCAACGGCGTGATGCTCGGCTATCGCTACGACAATTCGCCGATCGTCGTGCCGGACGGCACGCCGGCGCCGCCGGACCTGTCGCATCCTTACACGCAGACCGCGCGGCCGGGCGCACGGGCGCCGCACGTCTGGCTCGCCGACGGCCGCTCGACGCTCGACCTCTACGGCCGCGGCTTCACCCTGCTCCGCCTCGGCGCGAACGCGCCTTCCGGCAAGTCGATCGAGGACGCGGCGCGGCAGCGCGGCGTGCCGCTGCAGAGCGTCGCGCTCGCCGAGCCGCAGGTGCTCGACGCCTACGAACGCCGCCTCGTGCTGGTGCGCCCCGACGGCCACGTCGCCTGGCGCGCCGACCGCGAACCCGACGACGCCGGCGCGCTGATCGATACCGTGCGCGGCGAGACAATTTCCGTCACACAGCAACAGGAACCCGTGTCATGACCGACAAGCTGCGCGAGAAGCTGATCAACGCCGGCCGCGTTCTGGTCGACGAAGGCCAGGGCGACTACGTCTGGGGCCACATCTCGGCGCGGCTGCCCGACAATCCCAACCGCTTCCTGATGAAGCCCGGCTGCGTCGGCGTCGAGGAGATGACGCCGGACAACATCATCACCGTCGACATCGAGGGCGAGAAGGTCGCCGGCGAATGGCCGCGCCACAACGAGGTGTTCATCCATTCCGAGGTGCTGCGGGCGCGGCCCGACATCAATTGCGTGATCCACACGCACCCGGAGAACGTCGTGGCGTTCTCCTCGCTCGGCAAGCCGCTCGCGCCGATCAGCAACGACGGCACCATGTTCTCGGCCGGCGTGCCGGTGTTCTCGGAGACCACCGACCTGATCACCGACCAGCCGCGCGGCAAGGCGGTGGCGAAGACGCTCGGCCAGGGCGGCATTCTGATCCTGCGCAACCACGGCCTGGTCGCGGCGGGCCGCACCATCGAGGAAGCGGTGTTCCTGGCGGTGAAGCTGGAGAAGGCCTGCCGCATCCAGATGCTCGCCGAGATGGCGGGCGGTCCCAAGCTGTTCGTCAAGGAAGAGGAACTGGCGGCGAAGCGCGCGCGCACCAACCGCGGCGACTCGCAGGGCAACGCCTTCAGCTACATGGTGCGGCGCTGGCACCTGCGCTGCGGCTGCGAGGTGCCGCCGGAATATCGCGCCGACCTCGCGAACTTCGACCGCTCGGGCTACAAGGGCGGCTGACCTCGGGACTGCAGGAGCCGCACGTGGCCGATACCGGACCGGGTCGAGCGCCTGCTCGCGTCGATGACGCTCGAGGAGAAGCTCGGCCAGCTCAACATGATCGACGCCGGCGCGCCGCCGATGGGCGAAGCCGAGATGGAGCGCCAGCTCGTCGCGGGCCGGATCGGCAGCCTGCTCAACATCCACGGCGCCGAGCGGCTGAACCGCTTGCAGAAGATGGCGGTCGAAAGCCGGCTCAAGATTCCGCTGATCTTCGGGCTCGACGTGCTGCACGGCCACCGCACCATCTTCCCGCTGCCGATCGCGGAAGCCTGCGCGTTCGATCCGGACCTGTGGGAGCGCACCGCGCGGGCGTCGGTCGAGGAAACCAGCCGCGCCGCCATCACGCTGACCTTCGCGCCGATGCTCGACGTCTGCCGCGATCCGCGCTGGGGCCGCATCGCCGAAGGTCCGGGCGAGGACACGCTGGTGACGAGCCGCTACGCGGAAGCCAAGGTGCGCGGCTTCCAGGGCACGGATCTGCGCGACGGCGTCGCCGCGACCGCCAAGCACATCGGCGCCTATGGCGCGGTGGCCGCGGGCCGCGACTACGGCTCCGCCGATATCTCGGAGCGGCAACTGGCGGAGGTCTACCTGCCGCCGTTCGAAGCCGCGGTGAAAGCCGGCGTCGCCGCGATCATGCCGTCGTTCAACGACGTCGCCGGCATCCCGGCGACCGCGCACGGCGTGATGCTGAACGATCTGCTGCGCGCGCGCTGGGGCTTCGACGGCATCGTGGTGAGCGACTACACCGCGGTGGTCGAGCTGATCGCGCATGGCGTCGCGGGCGATGTGGCGGAGGCTTCGGCGCTGGCGCTGAAATCCGGCGTCGACATCGACATGCAGGACGAGGCCTATGTGCGCGGTCTGCCCGACGCGCTCAAGCGCGGGCTGGTGACGATGGCAGACATCGACCGCGCGGTGCGGCGCATGCTCACGCTGAAGGAGCGGCTCGGCCTGTTCGACGATCCTTACCGCCGCACCTCCGCGCCGCCGCTCGCCCGCCAATCACCACGACGCGCTGGCGCGCGATGCCGCGCGGCGCTCGGCGGTGCTGCTGAAGAACGAAAAGTCGCGTGCTGCCGCTCAAGCCCGACACGCGCCGCATCGCGGTGATCGGGCCGCTCGGCGACGATCCGCTGCAGATGTTCGGCTGCTGGTTCGCCGCCGCCGGGATGGATTCGGCGACCATCGTGCGCGGCCTGCGCGCGGCGCTGCCGCAGGCCGAGATCACACATGAGATCGGAGTGCATATCGAGGAGCCGGGCGAAGCCGGAATTCCGGCCGCCGTCGCCGCCGCGCGCAACGCCGATGTCGTCATCCTGTGCGTCGGCGAGAAGAAGGAGATGACCGGCGAGGCGCAGGGCCGCGGCCGGCTCGAACTGCCGGGCAGCCAGCGCGCGCTCGCCGAGGCCGTGCTGGCGCTCGGCAAGCCGACCGTCGCGATCCTGTGCGCGGGGCGCCCCCTCACCGTGCCGTGGCTGTTCGAGCGCGCCGACGCCGCGCTCGCCACCTGGTTCCTGGGCTCGGAAGCCGGCCACGGCATCGCCGACGTGCTGACCGGCGCGTGGAACCCGAGCGGCAAGCTGTCGGTGACCTGGCCGCACGACGTCGGGCAGATCCCGATCTTCTACTCGCACCGCGCGACCGGCCGTCCGGCGGTCCCCGACGTCTATTACTGCAACCGCCACACCGACCTGCCGATCGAGCCGCAATTCCATTTCGGCCACGGCCTGTCCTACACGCGGTTCGCGGTGACGAAGCTCAGCGCGACGCCGGCGGAGATTTCCGGCGATCAATCGGTCACGATCGAAGCCGAGGTCGCCAACGAGGGCGGCGTGGCGGGCGAGGAAACGCTGTTCCTGTTCCTGCGCGACCCGGTCGCGAGCGTGGCGCGGCCGGTGCTGGAACTGAAAGATTTCGCCAAGGCCGTGCTCAAGCCCGGCGAGCGCAAGACCGTCCGGTTCACGCTGACGCGCAGCGACCTGGCGTTCCTCGGCCGCGATCTCAAGCCGCGCGTCGAGCCCGGCGAGTTCCAGATTTTCGTCGGCCGAAGCGCCGACCGCAGCAAGCTGACCGTCGACGACGATCCGATACCGCTAGCTACTCGATCTTCACGCCGACGTCGCGCGCCACCTTGCCGTATTTCTCGTGATCGCGGCGGATCAGCTCGTTGAATTCGGCGGGCGGCAGCACCAGCGGCTCGAGCGCGCCGGTGACGTTGAGCTTCTTCATCAGCTCCGGATCGGTCAGCGCCTTCTGCACCTGGTCGCGCAATTGCGCGACGATCGGCTCCGGCGTCCCGGCCGGCGCGAACAGGCCGAGCCAGATGGTGACGTCGTAGCCCGGATAGAAGTCGGCGATCATCGGCATGTCGGGAAACAGCGGCGAGCGCTTGCGGCCGGTGGTGGCAAGCCCGCGCAACTTGCCCGCCTTGCAGCAGTCCCGCGCTGGAGGCGCCGGCGAGCACCACCGCCGTCTCGCCCGCCACCGTCGCGGTGCCGGCCGGTCCGCCGCCGCGATAGGGCACATGCACCAGATCGATGCCGGCGCGCTGCTTGAACATCTCGATGCCGAGCTGATGCTGGCTGCCGTTGCCGCCGGACGCATAGAACAGCGGCGGCTTGGCCTTGCGCGCGTATTCGACGAACTCCGGCAAGCGTGTTCACCGGCAGCTTGGGATTGACCGACAGGAAGAACTGGTTCGACGCGACGCTCGACACCGGCACGATGTCCTTCAGCGTGTCGAACGGCATCTTGGCGTAGATGTGCGGGTTGATCACCACCAGGCTGTCGCCGGCGAGCATCAGCGTGTAGCCGTCGGGCGCGGCGTTGGCGAAGGCTTCGCCGGCGAGATTGCCGTTGGCGCCGGGGCGGTTCTCGACATAGACCGCCTGCCCGATCGTCTCGGTCAGCCGCTGCGCCAGCAGACGCGCCGCGAGGTCGGGCGCGCCGCCGGGCGGGATCGACACCAGCACCTTGATCGGCCGCGACGGGAATTGCTGCGCCGCCGCCTCGCCGCGCGAGCAGCGCAGCGCCAGCACGGCAAGGCAAGGCCCAATAGCCGCATCGCTTCCTCCAGTGGCTCGCGCCAGCCTACCACCGAATGCGCCGCCCGGAAGCCGCCGGGGCTTGCGACGAAATGTGCCTGCCCATAGCGTCCCGCCGATCGCAGCAATCAGGGAGGAACGACATGGCACTCAAGGTTCGCCGCGTGATCACCGGCCACGACGCCAACGGCAAGGCGATCGTCAAGATCGACGAGGTGGTCTCCGATCTCAAGGTCGGCCGGCCCGGCGCGATGGTGGCGCCGATCTGGACCACCGAAGGATTCCCGGTCAACAACGACGGCCAGGACGACGCCGCCAAGCGCCAGGTCGGCACCACGCTGCCCGGCGGCACCATCCTGCGCGTCGTCGAGTTCAGCCCGGGCGTGCAATCCCGCAATCACCGCACCGACTCGATCGACTACGCGATCATCATGTCCGGCGAGATCGACATGGAGATGGACGGCACCATGATCCATCTCAAGGCCGGCGACGTGCTGGTGCAGCGCGGCACCATCCACAACTGGATCAACACCGGCACCGCGCCGTGCGTCATCGCCTTCGCGCTGCTCGACGCGAAGTCGGTCACGACCGAAAGCGGCAAGGTGCTCAACGCGGAGGGCTAGCCCTCACTTCGCCAGCATCACGATCGCTTCGACCTCGAACAGCGCGCCGTCGCGGGCGAGCGCCGGCACGCCGATCGTCGTGCTGGCGGGCGGCTGCGCGGTGTTGACGTATTTGTCGCGGACCTCGCGGTAGATCGCCGATGTTGGTCGTGATGTCGACCAGGTAGTTGTTGAGCTTGACCACGTCGTTGAAGGTCGCCCCGACCGCGGCCAGCGCCGCCTTGAGGTTCTCGAACGCCTGCACCGTCTGGGCGCGGAAGTCGCCGGCGATCTTGCCGTCGGGCTTCAGGCCGAGCTGGCCGGCGATGTAGACGATCCGGCCGGGACCGGTGATCTCGACCACGTGCGAGTAGCCGCCGGGCTTGGCGATGGCCTCGGGATTCATGAAACGCAGGTTGGAGCATGGGATGCCGCCAGATGATGACGCGCCGCCCAGCGCGGCGCGTTGCAGCATCAGTATAGCGGCCATGCCGCGGCCCCCGGCAACCAATTATTAACCTCTTGAGGCTCAATTTCGATGCCGAATGTCCGCGGACATCGTCATCAATGGCCGCCGGCGACGCCCGCCGACGCGCCACCGAGCTGCGCCGTCGCCGAAGCCGGTCAGGCGCGCACGCCGCTCTGCTTCGTCATCGACGAAGAGAGCAGCATCCGGCATTTCGTATCGCTGATCCTGCAGGGCATCGGCATCGATACGATGGAATTCGCCGACGGCGAGGCGTTCCGCGCCGCGCGCTCGCCGCGGCCGCCGGACATGATCTTCCTCAACATCAGCCTCGATGCCAGCGACGCGATCCAGTCGATCGAGGCGCTGGGCAAGCTCGGCTACACTGGCGCGGTCCAGCTCATGAGCAACCGCGGCTCCGCGGTGCTGGAAAACCTCAAGCACGTCGGCGAGCAGCACAAGCTGCGCATGCTGCCGGTGCTCAAGAAGCCGTTCGAGACCTCGGCCATCCAGAAGATCGTCACCGAGCAGAAGCTCGGCTTCACGCAGCCGACCGAGGCGCGCATCAGCCTCGCCGAGGCGCTCAAGAACGACTGGGTCGAGTTCTGGTATCAGCCGAAGGTCGACATGCGCCGCAAGCAGCTTGCCGGCGCCGAGGTGTTCGCGCGCGTGCGCCACCCGCAGCACGGCATCCTGATGCCCGGCAGCTTCATGCCCGGCGCCGACGAAGCCAGCCTGCGTGACGCTGGCGGAACAGGCGCCTGGTCGACGGCCTCAAGGCCGGCATCAACTTCGCCAAGTTCGGCGTCAATCTGCGGATCGCGA
The DNA here is from genome assembly GCA_963838595.1 of uncultured Alphaproteobacteria bacterium. GTDB lineage: Bacteria > Pseudomonadota > Alphaproteobacteria > Rhizobiales > Xanthobacteraceae > Z2-YC6860. Next base: position 23,953 of record CAWIRP010000026.1, on the reverse strand, counting down.
TCAACATCTCGATCGCCGCGCTGGTCAAGCTGCCGGTCGGCGACATCGTGCGGGCGCATCGTCCCGAGGCCGACGAACTGGCCGGGCCTGATCCTCGACCTCACCGAGGAGCAGATCGTCAAGGAAATCTCGCTCGCCTGCGATATGTCCGAGAAGCTCGCGCCACACAACGTCCGGCTGGCGATCGACGACTTCGGCCGCGCCTACGCCGCGCTGACCAAGGTCAAGGAGCTGCCGTTCGCCGAGATGAAGCTCGACCGCTCGTTCGTCACCGACTGCGGCACCGACAAGGTCAACGCGCCGATCTGCAAGACCGTGATCGACCTCGCGCACAGCTTCGGCGCCTCGCGGTCGGCATCGGCATCGAAAAGGCGTCCGACGCTGACCGCGCTGGTCAGCATGGGCTGCGACCTCGGCCAGGGCTTCCTGCTCGGCCAGCCGATGCCGGAGGAGCGCTTCATCTCGCTGCTCAAGCAGCGCGCCAACGTGCGCCCGACCGTCAGCGGCGATCGGCCTGCCGAACGCAGGCGCCGCGGCGTCCTGACGGCTCACATCGATCGACTTAGTGGGTCCAGGACCCGCGGCGGGTGAAGGCGAAATTGTCGGCGTAGGACATGCCGCGCCGCGCCGGCTGCTTGGCCTCGGCGACCTGATAGGGAATGCCGTGGCGCTCGCAATAGGCCACCGCCTCTTCCTTGCTGGCGAAGCGCAGGCGGAGCTGGCTCTTCATGTCGCCCGAACTGGTCCAGCCCATCAGCGATTCGACCACGCGCGGCTCCTCCGGCTCGTAGTCGAGCACCCATTCCTTGGTCTTGGCCTGGCCGGACTGCATCGCGGTCTTGGCCGGCTTGTAGATGCGCGCTGTCATGGCTCGTTTCGATCGTATCGAGTCGAAGGCTGGTCGGAGCAGCAGGATTTGAACCTGCGACCCCCTGCTCCCAAAGCAGGTGCGCTACCAGACTGCGCTATGCCCCGGCCGGGCCGTGAATCGCACGGCGGCCGGGTCGGGTCAATGCACGCATGGTTCCGTCATTGCACTGCTGCTCGCCACTCCGCCGGCGCAAACCGCACCACCGCGCCCTCGAACGGCGGCCGCGTGTTCTGGAACGAGCCGCCGGCATAGAGATTGCCGGCGCCGTCCCAGGCCACCGTGTCGACGAACGGCATCGACACCTTCAGCGTGTTGAGGTGCTGGCCGTCGCGGTCGAACAGATGCACGCGGCCCTCGCCGTATTCGGCCACCGCCAGCAGGCCCGGGCGCAGCGCGATGCCGTCGGGGCCGGCCTGCGGATAGGAGAATGCTCGCGGTCGCGGCATGCTGCGCGAAATCGACAACACCTTGCGTCGCCGTCACGCGCTGGCGCGCATCGAGCGTCAGCGCGAGGACGCGCCGCGCCAGATGCTCGGACACATAAAGCGTGCGGCGTCGCCGGATCGAAGTTCACGCCATTGGCGTATTTGATCCGGCCGACCACCTCGGTCATCACGCCCATGGCGGTGAGGTGATAGACGCGGCCGGTCGCCGGCGCGCGCACGCTCGAAGATCCCGGCGTCGGAGAAATACACCCCGCCCTGCCCGTCGCTCGCCGAGGCGTTGGGATCGCTGCAGCGGCTTGCCGCCCGGCGCGGTCGCGGAAGCGGCGGCCGGTGACGCCCGTGGCCGACACCTCGACCACGTGCTTGCCGAGATGGCAGTTGACCAGGAAGCCGCTCGGCCCGAACGGCGCGATCGCGGTCGGCCCGCAGCCCGGCATCGCGCCAGAACTCGCGCGTCGTGCCGTTCTCGATGATGCTGACGCGGTCGGCGCCCATCTCGGTGAAGTACATGCGGCCGCCGTGCCACAGCAGACCTTCGGGATAGGCGCCGGACGCGACCACGGCGGGCTCGGCGTGCGCCGCAGCCGCGCGAGCAGCGAGCACGAACGCCGATCGAGCCGCGCGGTCATGCCTTCTCGCCGCGCAGGAAGCGGTCGCACAGGATCATCACCAGGCCGCAGGCATGGTGACCACCGGCGAACACCATGGTCAGCGCGCGCGAGCCGAACAGCGGCACCAGCGTGAAGGTGGTCACCAGCGTGCCGAGCACGTTGCCGATCGTCGAGACGCCATAGACGTAGCTGACGAGCCGTCCGCCGAAGCTCACCGACGTGAGCAGGAGCCGCACCGCGAACGGCGTGAACACGCTCATCAGCGTGAGCGGCAGCAGCAGCAGCACGGTCGCCGCCAGGATGATGCCGGTCATGCCGTCGCCGACGCTGGTCAGCATCCAGGCGAACAGCGGATCGACCCAGAGCGGAATGGTGAAGAGATAGACGCCGGCGACGACCAGCAGCGCGCCGCACAGCTGCGGGCTCATGGTGCGGTCGACCAGCGCGCCGCCGAGCAGATAGCCGAGCATCAGCGCGACCAGCACGGTCGCGATCAGCGACGCCCAGGTGTTGATGCCGCCGCCGAAGTACGGATAGAGGTAGCGGCTCGCCAGCATCTCGAAGCCCATCAGCGCGAAGCCGAGAACGAGGGCGAGCACGAACAGCAGAATTCCGCGCATGTAGGGAGTGCGGCATCAGCGGGGCGCTTCCGTCTGTTCCTTCCACTTTTCGTTGTTCTGCTCGATCGCGCGCATGGTCTCGACCGGCGCGAAATCGTCGGTCAGGATCTTGCCGGTCGGCCGGCGTCAGCACGCGCCGCTGCGGCGACCAGGTGCGCAGATCGTAGCGCAGATTGTAGCGCTCCTGCACCTTGCGCGGCGCGCGCCAGCAGTTCGGCCTGCGGCAGCGACGCGCCCTCGTAGCCGACCGCGACCACGTTGCCGCCGCCGTCGTAGAGATCGACCGAGGGGAACACGCTGTTGCAGCGTCGCGGTCGCGGAATCGAACAGCATGGTCGAGGGCTCGATGTTCTGCACCACCACGCCGCCCGGAGTCGAGCCGCGACTTCACCAGCGTGTAGAACTCCTTGGTCAGCAGGTGGAACGGCACGAACGGCCCGCGGTAGGCGTCGATCAGGATGATGTCCCACTTCTCGCTGTCGCGCATCAGGAAGGAGCGGCCGTCGGCCACCACCGCGCGCAGCCGCGCGGTTTCCTTGAACTTGAAATACTTCTTGGCGAGATCGACCACGTCCTTGTCGATCTCGACCGCGAGGATCGCGGTGTCGGGCAGCGAGGCGCTTGAGATAGGAGACGGTGCGGCCGCCGCCGAGCCCGATCTCGAGCGATGCGCTCGATCTTCGGCGGATAGGCGACGCCCGAGCGTCATGTAGCGGGTGTATTCGACCGTCAGCGCGCCCGGGTCCGAGAGCTTCATGCTGCTTTCGGTGTAGTAGCGCTTGTTGTGGCCGAACGTCATGGTGACGCTGTCGGTGTCACCGAAGATGAAGATGTTGTTGTAGATCGACTCGCGCTTCTCCAGCAGGCCGGGCTCCTGCGCGACAGCGCGACCACGCCGCAGCCCTGCAGCAGCAGCCGCGAGCGCCGCACATCCACAGCCAGCACGCCGAGCTGCGCATCAGGCGATCTCCCGGCGCGGATAACGGCTGACATGATCACGAGCGCTCGCTCTTTCGATAGGACGGGCACCGGTGTCCTAGGAATTAGCAACGAAACGGCCCGGATTTGCAGCCCGGTCATCGCGCTCACGCGGGCCTGCGGAATATCGCCGGATGAACGACCCGGTCGCCGGGCCGTGATGCCGAGCTTGCGGGCCGTGCCGCCGATCACCTCCAGCACAGCGCGCACCGGAGCCCGCCGGAGATGATGCTCGAGTCGAGTGCGGCTTGTGTTCGTTCGGCGATCCGGCACGATCGGTTCCGTCCGAGCGGATGAAGATCATGTCGAGCGAGATGTAGGTGTTCTTCATCCACATCGTGATCGGCCGGTCCGGCCGAAGTCGAACAGCATGCCGCGGCCGTCCGGCAGCTCGCGGCGGTACATCAGGCCGCGGTCGAGCTCCTCGTCGGTCGCGGCGAGCTCGACCGAAAAGTTCGCGCACCCCGGCTTGGTGACGATCTCCAGCGGCTGCAGCTCGGCGGCGCGGAGCGCCGACCCGCCCGGCACGGCGAGCCAAGGAGCAGCAAGAGCGGCGGCGAAGACGGCGGTCCAGAAGCGCATCGCGCCCATTAGGGGCGCGATGCCGTGAACTTCAAGAGCGGTTAGTGGGAGGCCGGTCCGTGCGGCCCGCCGTCGGGCCGCACCTCGGCGGCCATCAGGCCCTTCGGGCCTGGCCCGAACCGGACCAGGACGGTCTGGCCGGGCCGCAGCTCGGCGAGGCCGTAGCGCCGCAGCGTCTCCATGTGGACGAAGATGTCCGGGGTGCCCTCGCCGCGGGTCAGGAAGCCGAAGCCGCGCAGCCGGTTGAACCACTTCACCATCGCCCGCTCGAGCCCGCTGGTCGGCGTCACCGTGACATGGGTGCGCGCCGGCGGCAGCGTCGACGGATGGATCGCCGTCGACTCGTCCATCGACAGGATGCGGAAGGCCTGCAGGCCCTTCGGCCGCTGCAGCACCTCGGCGACGATGCGCGCGCCTTCATAGGCGGTCTGGAAACCGTCGCGGCGCAGGCACGTCACGTGGAGGAGAATGTCCGGCAGGCCGTTGTCCGGCACGATGAAGCCATAACCCTTGGAGACATCGAACCATTTGATGACGCCGGAGAGCTCGATGAGCTGGTTGCCGTCATCGTCGGCGACGTCGCCGACCTGTTTGCGGGTCCAAGCCCCAGACCTTTTGGAATTCCGTCCGACGCCATGACGACGTCGGTTGCCCCTGATATGTGCGTCTCTTGATGGACGCTTCGCGAATCTCTTTAACAAGCGATAACATTCGCACCCCATGGCAAAGAACTAAATGCGATTTGCGCAACGACGTGGTGCGGTGTCCTGTGAATAACACTTGGATATCGGCGAATCAGTGCGCGATGAACGGCGCGAGCGCCGTCGCCGATGTCGTCATGCACCACGAGATCGGCGATGTCGTCGAACTCGGTCGCATCGCGATTGATGATGACGAGCCGCGCGCCGTTGCGTTTGGCGGCGAGCGGAAAGCCCGCGGCCGGCCAAACCACCAGCGACGAGCCGATGGCGAGAAACAGATCGCACGATTCGGTCAGCTCCTGGGCGCGGCGCATCGCGTCCTCCGGCATCGACTGGCCGAACGAGACCGTCGCGGTCTTGATATAGCCGCCGCACTGCGGGCAATCGGGCGAACGGCCGCCGGACGCGGTCGAAACGCTCGCCTCACCCAGGACAATTCGTAGCGTTTGGCGCAGTCGAGGCAGGTCGCATAGGTGGTGTTGCCGTGCAGCTCGACCACGTCGGTCGGCGGCAAACCCCGAGACCTGATGCAGATTGTCGATGTTCTGGGTGATGACGCCGGGAACCTTGCCCGGCCTTGTAGAGCGATAGCCAGCGCCCGGTGGCCGCGGCCGGGTTTTGCGCCGCCGAACTGCTCCTCCATGGCGAATCGCCGCCGCCAGCTTTCGTCCCGCATCTCCTGGCTCGCCAGGAAGTCGCCGAACTCGATCGGCCGCATCTTGGTCCAGATGCCGCCGGGCGAGCGGAAGTCGGGGATGCCGCACTCGGTCGAGATGCCGGCGCCGGTGAACGGCACGACCACCTTCGGCCTCGGCGACCAGGTCGCGCAGGCGTTCGATGCCGTCTCAAGATCGGGCGCGATCATGATGGGCGGGACCGGGAAAGATGCTAAGAAGCCCCATGACGCAATTCAAACAGGCGTGAAATGTCGAAGCAACAGGATCGCGAAGAAACCGAGCGGCTGATCAGGAGGCGATGGAACGCAAGGCCATCACCGTCAAGCAGGGCGACACCCGGATCGAAGCCACCTGCGGAAAGTGCGGCGCGAAAAATCGCGTCTCGGCCCCGCCCGGCACGCTCCGCGCGCCGTTCACCTGCAAGGAATGCGGGCAGAAGCAGAAGACGCTGTGAGGCGTGCGCGGGCCGCTTGGCCTGCGTAACGCTCGATCATGACACCCGCGCGTCAGAGGTATCCGTATAGGCAGACCAGGTTCGCCAGGCTGGCCAGGAAAAGCCCGAAAACGATCGAGATGACATACATGGCACGCTCCTCAGAATCGCTGTCAGGAGCTTGAGCGAGAATTCGGCGAAGAGTCCCAGACTCTATTTTTCGCGGGATTCACATCTCGTTTACGCGCCGAAGTCCGCGCGGCGATTCCGCCTGAATCCGTCCAATGAAACCGCTTGGCGAGAGCCGCGGTTGATTGCGAGAATGAGCTTCAAGGGAGAGTGAGATGCGTTTTCTGCACACCATGCTGCGCGTGCGCGACCTCGACAAGGCGATGGCGTTCTACCAGGGCCTGCTCGGCCTCGAGGAAGTCCGCCGCCGGGTCGACGACAAGAACCGCTACACCCTGGTGTTCCTGGCCGCGCCGGAGGATGCGCCGGCCGCCAAGGAACTGCTCAAGGCCGGCAAGCGCGACGCGCTCGGTGATCGAGCTGACCTACAACTGGGACACCGAGGACTACGGCGAGGCGCGCTACTTCGGCCACCTCGCCTACGAGGTCGACGACATCTACGCGGTCTGCGACAAGATGATGAAGGCCGGCGTCACCATCAACCGGCCGCCGCGCGACGGCAACATGGCCTTCGTGCGCTCGCCCGACAAGCATTCGATCGAGCTGCTGCAGAGGGGCAAGCCGCTGCCGCCCCAGGAACCCTGGGCCTCGATGCCGAACACCGGGAAAGTGGTAGACTCTCGCCCGCGCCTGATTTGAATTTCAAACAGCCAGTCTGCATCGCGCGTCGAGCGCGTCCGCGATGCGCAAACAGCCAACGCTCCGCCCGCCGGTTGTTTAGAGACGTTCGGCGCCCGTCTTTCCCTTTTCCGTTTCCCCCAATGAGGGGATGGAGCGCCGGGAGGCGCCAGGGAGCTTGCGAGGCTCCCTTCCGGACTTGCGAGGTCCGGTTTTGCGCGCCGAGCTTCCGGGACCCAAGTGTTGAGAGGGGGTGGGGGTCCCGTGGCGCGCGGGCCCTTGCGAGAGGCCCTGCGCCTCCCGGGGCTCCATCGCGGCGTCCAATATGAGGGACACCGCACCTCGCTCCGTCATCAAGCGTCGCTATAGACGACGCCCTCGATTGAACGAGGCGCGCGCATGATAAGGCCGTTTCGGAGACCGGGGATAAGTGCGTTTCTGGCCGGAAACGTGCGTCTGCGAGCACTTCCGGCTCGCTTGCCCGCCCCTGCGAACCGCCTTATAGGTGCGCCGCCGGGCGCCGACGTCCCCATCGTCTAGCGGTCAGGACATCACCCTTTCACGGTGAAGACCGGGGTTCGATTCCCCGTGGGGACGCCATTCAAATCAGTGGCTTGCTGAAGCGGGCCCGCGCACCGAAGACCGGAACGACGAGCCGCAAATGGTTCAGGCGGCGGAACGCGCCGCCGCCTGATTTCAATTGCCGCTGTTGAGCAGGTGGCCGGGCACGCCCGGCCGCCGCTATGCCAGCAGTTGGAAGTCCGTCGCCAGCAGGCTGGGCGCGCCCGTCAGCGTCGCGATCACGACAGCAGCGCCAGCCCCGTCACCATCCGCATCCCACGATAGTACGCCGGAGTCGTATAGGAATTGGCCGTGCCCGTTCTCGGTCGGCGTCGGTGCCGAGAACGAAGTAGTCGGACGCGAACGTAGCGGCATTGACCCCCGCCGCGATGCCGAAGCCAGCCTTCGAGATCGCGATCTTGTCCACGCCGGTACACGTTGAAATCGTCGATGGTGTCGCCGCCCTGGTCCGCCGCGGTGTAGCGGAACACGTCGTTGCCGGCATCGCCGGTGAGCGTGTCCGTTCCCAGACCACCGGTCAGCGTGGTCGTCGCCACCGCCGCCCGCGAGAATATTTATCTCCGAGTTGCCGGTGATGGCGTCATGGCCGGCGCCGCCGGTGACGTTCTCGATGTCGCGCAGGGTGTCACCGGCCGCGTTCGAGGCGACGGCTCCTGTGTTTGCAGTTACAGCGGCGGCGGTATCGTCCTCGCCGAGCGTGACCTTGAAGCCCTGTGTCGCCAACGTAAGCCCCGTCCAGCTCACGCTGTCGACGCCGCCTCCGCCGTCGAGGGTGTTGGCGCCGTCGCCGCCGGTGACGTGTCGTCGCCGCTGCCGCCGATCACGCTTTCGAAGCCGGAGATGATGTCGCCCTCCGCCTCGCTGCCGGTCCCGGCCGCGGTCTGTGCCGCCATATTGATCGTCACGCCGCTGGTATCGGTGCTGTAGTCGAGGACGTCGTTGGTGCCGGCGCCGCCGATCAGCGTATCGCCGCCGGCGCCGCCCCGGATGGTGTCGTTGCCGGCGCCACCGTCGATGGTGTCCACGACGCCGCCGCCAATCAGCATGTTGGCGAGCGCGCTGCCGGTCAGCGTGTTCTTGCCGCTGCCGCCGATCACGCTTTCAATTCCGGCGATGCCGTCGCCCTCGGCATCGCTGCCGCCGGCGCCAGTCACGGTCTGCGTCGTCAGGTTGACCGTTGTTGGCCCAGGCGAAGATGAATAGTCGACCGTGTCGTTGGTCCGCGCCTCCATCCAGCTTGTCTGCGCCGTCACCGCCGGTGACGCCGTCACCGCCGATGAGAGTGTCGTTGCCGGCGCTGCCGGTCAGCACGTTGATACGACTCTTGCTGACGAATACGTCGTTGCCGCTGCCGCCGGTAGTATTCTCGATCTGAGAAGAGTCTGTGTACCCACCGCGGACACGTTCGGCCGACCAGATTGACGTCGAGTCCGCGGACACGCCCGCGCATAACTCAAGGTGTCGGTGTCGTCGCCGCCGTTCAGCAAGACCAACCTGAACGAAGTAACAGGCCAGTAAAAGAACATTGCCGTATTGCTAACCGCCACTGAGTTAGGACTGCTGCCGACGGCTAAATCAATTTTCGGCTCGAATCCGTTGTTGGCCGCGTTTCTGAGCAGGACGGAGACGTTGTTGCTGGATAGTCACGGCAATATCCTGCCTGCCGTCGTGGTTGAAATCTCCCGCCGCGACCGCGCCGGCGCCGGTGCCGATATTTATATTAACCGCCGCGTCGAAGCCGTTGTTGGCCGCGTTTCTGAGCAGCAGGGAAACGGTGTTGGCTCCGACGCCATTGTTAGCGACAACGATGTCCAACTTCCCGTCCGCGTTGAAATCTCCGACGGCGATTGAGCCGGGGTTAGCGCCGACGGTGTAATTGACCGCCGCCTCGAAGCCGTCGTTCGCCGCGTTTCTCAACAAGACCAAGACGTTATTGCCGTTGTTATTGGCCACCACAATATCCTGCCTGCCGTCGCCGTTAAAATCGCCGACCGCCGGCGCGGCGAAACCGCCGCCGGCGCCAAAACCGACAGGCGGGTCGAAACCGTCGTTCGCGGCGTTTCTCAGCAGCACCGAAACGGCGACGCTGCCGTTAAAGCTAGCCGCGACAATATCCTGCCTGCCGTCGCCGTTGAAATCGCCGACCGCCACCGAATTCGGATTAGTTCCGGCGGGGTAATCAATTTTTGCGTCAAATCCGGTGTTCGCCGCATTTCTGAGATACACCGAGACGACGGTGTTCCCGGAGCCGGAGGTGCCTACAACCAAATCTTGTTTGCCGTCCGCCGTTGAAATCGCCGACCGCCACCGTGCGCGGACCGAAGCTGGCGGATAAATTAACCGGCGCGTCGAATCCGGTGTTGGCCGCGTTTCTGAGTAAAACCGAGACGGTGCTGCTGTTGGTGTTAGCCGTGACAATATCCTGTCTGCCGTCCGCGTTGAAATCGCCGACCGCCGCCGAGCTGGGACCCAGGCCGACGGTGTAATTGACCACCGGGGCGAACGTCGTCGCGTCGAAGAACCGGCAGACCGGCGGAGTCGTCACGGTCAGATTAAAAGTCTTCGTCGTGGTGCCGCCCGCATTGTAAGCCGTCACCGTTACTAAGTAGGATTCGCTGGCGCGATTCGCCGGATGCGCGTTCGTCACGCGCACCACGCCGGTCGCCGGGTCAACTTCCAACTCGCCTTTGAAATCGGCGGTGGTCGTCGCGGTTGCATAAGTCTGGTTGGTCGGCGCGGCGGTCGGCGTGACGGTTGCGTTTCCGCTCAGGGGGATTGTCGTGTTCGCATAATTGCCGAGCGTCGGAGCCGCAATCGCGGTCGCCTGAATCGTAAAATCAAACGGATTTTCGTCCGTGTCGTTGTTGCCGAAGCTGACGGTCGTTGACTGCGAGCCGAGCGCGGTCGGCGCGAAGCTGACTTTGAAAGTCGTCGAGCCGTTGCCGGGGATTGACGAAGCGGGCTGCTGGGTGACGGAAAAAGCCGCCGGCTGTCCGCCGGAAACGGTCACGGTTTGAATCGTCAGCGGGTTCGCGCCGATGTTTTGAATCGTAAACGTCCGCTCGCGCGCGTTCGCCAGGGCGACCGAGCCGAAATCGGTGTGATCGGCGAGCGAAGGCGTCGTGTCGCCGTCGGCGATGATCACGTTGTTGCCTCTGACGACGACTTCCTGCGCGATCGGCGTCACGGTCACAATCAGATTGGCGTTGGTCGTCTGCTCGCCGTCAAAGACGCTCAGGACGACGGTGTAATCGCCCGCTGGAGTGTTGACTGCCGCTCCGACATCCGCCGTCACGTTGCCGTTGGTGTTGACGATATTGGAAACGGTGATGCCGGAGGGAACCGTCGGCGCGGTAACGGTCAAACTGCCCGGAGCCGTTTCCGCGTCGTTGACGACGGCAATCTGCGAATTGGACGAAACGCCTTGCAGTCTGGTTTGATTGGTGACGCTGGTGAACGTCGGCGCGTTGTCGCAAACGCGCTGCAAGACGACCAGTTTGAACCGAGCCGGTGACAATATCCTGACGGTTATCGCCGTTGAAATCTCCGACTGCCACCGAACTGACCGCCGGAGCTGGCGAAATCAACTTTGGCGTCGAATCCGTTGTTCGCCGCGTTTCTCAGTAAGACCGCCACGCTGCCGGGACTTTGAGTCGAAGCGGCAATATCCTGTTTGCCGTCGTGATTAAAATCGCCGACCGCCAGGGCGAAGGAGAAAATGCCGGTGACGTAATTAACCGCCGCGTCGAATCCGTTGTTGGCCGCATTCCGAAGCAAGACCGAAACGAGGTTGCTGCCGCTCCCGGAGTTAGTCGCCGCGATGTCGTGTTTGCCGTCGCCGTTGAAATCTCCGACCGCCACCGAATTGGGACGGTTGCCGACGGCGTAATCAACCTTTGGCCTCAAATCCGTCATTCGCCGCGTTTCTGAGCAAAACGGAGACGGTGTTGACGCCCGTTCCGTAGTTCGCGACGACAAGATCCGATTTGCCGTCGCCGTTAAAATCTCCGACCGCCACTCTGGAGGGATTGCGTGCCGGTGGCGTAATCAACTTTCGGCGTCGAATCCGTCGTTGGCTTCGTTTCTAAGCAAAACCGAAACCGTATTGCTGCTGAAATTGGTCGCGGCAATGTCCGGTTTGCCGTCGCCGTTAAAATCTCCGACCGCCACTCCCGAGGGACCGCTGCCGACAGCGTAATCAACCTTCGCGTCGAATCCGTTATTCGCCGCGTTTCTCAGCAAAACCGAAACGGTGTTGCTGGTAAAGTTGGCAGCCGACAATATCCGCTTTGCCGTCGCCGTTGAAATCGCCGACCGCGACCGAGTTAGGAAAAGTGCCGGTGGTTAAATTAACCGCCGGGTCGAATCCGGTGTTGGCCGCGTTTCTCGTCAGGACGGAGATTTGGGTGGATCCGGAATTAGTTTGGCGAAAACAATATCCTGCCTGCCGTCGCCGTTGAAATCTCCGACCGCCGGAGAAGCCGCGATCGGAGGCTGAAATAGACGACGCGGCAAACGCCGCCGCGTTGAAAGTGGCGCATCCGGCGGGAGTCGTCACCGTTAGATTGAATGTTTTCGTCGTCGACCCGCCCGCATTGTAAGCCCTGACCGTCACCAAATAAGTTTCGCCCACGCGGTTTGCCGGATGTGCGTTCGTCACGCGCACCACGCCGGTCGCCGGGTCGACCTCCAACTTGCCTTTGAAATCCGGCGGTGGTCGTCGCGGTCGCGTAAGTCTGGTTGGTCGGCGCGGCGGTCGGCGTGATGGTCGTGTTGCCGCCGAGAGCGATTGAAGTGTTCGCGTAATCGCCGAGCGTCGGCGCTGCGATGCCGGTCGCCTGAATCGTAAAATTAAACGGATTTTCGTCCGCGTCGTTGTTGGCAAAGGTGACGGTTGTTGAGTGCAAGCCCAAAGCCGTCGGAGCGACTCTGATTTTAAAGGTCGTCGTGCCGAACAACGGATCAGCGAAGCAGCCGGTTGCTGAGTGACCGTAAAGGCGGCGGCCTGCCCGCCCGTCACCGTCACCGTTTTGAATCGTCAGCGCGGTCGCGCCGACGTTTTCAATCGTAAAAGTGCGTTCGCGCGTATTGGCGAGCGCGACCTGACCGAAATCGGTGTTGTCGGCGGCCGAGGGCGTCGCGTCGCCGTCGGTGATAATGACGTTGCTGCCTTTAACGACAATTTCCTGCGTCGCAGAGACGACCGTGACAGTCAAATTGGCGTTGGTGGACAATCCGCCGTCCGAGACGGTCAAAACAACCGTGTAATCGCCCGTCGCCGTGCCGCCGCCGGCACCGACGGTGGCGGTGATCGTGCCGTTGGTATTGACGATGCTGGAAACGGTGATGCCGGCAGGAACCGTCGTGGCCGTGACGGTCAGGCTGCCTGCCGCCGTTTCCGGGTCGCTGACCGTGGCGATTTGCGAATTGGACGATGCGCCTTGCGCCCTGATTTGGTTCGTGACGCTGGTAAAGCCGGGCGCGTTGTTGCAGACGCGCTGCAAAACAGAAAATCTGATCGTGTCGGCGGCGACAATATCCTGCCGGTTATCGCCGTTGAAATCTCCGACCGCGCCGGTTGCGAGCGTGGTGGTGCCGGAAGTGAAATCAACTCTTCGCATCGAAACCGTTGTTCGCCGCATTCCTGAGCAGAACCGAAACCTGGTTGGTGCGGGTGCCGCCGCTGCCGGTGCCCCAGTTAATCGTGACAATATCCTGTCTGCCGTCGTTGTTAAAATCTGCGACTGCCAGTTCAATCGGATTGTCGGTCGACACCGTAATCAACTCTGGCGTCAAAGCCGGTGTTCGCCGCGTTTCTGAGCAAGACTGAAACGTTGTCGCCGTTAAAGTTAGCCGTCGCCACGTCCTGTCTGCCGTCGCCGTTGAAATCTCCGGCGGCGATTGATTGCGTACGTAAAGCCCGCAGTGAAATCGACTTTCGGGTCGAACCCGTTGTTCGCCGCGTTTCTGAGCAAGACCGAAACGATGCCGTTGCTTCGGCTATTAACCGCGGCAATGTCCTGTCTGCCGTCGCCGTTGAAATCCGCGACCGTCACCGAAACCGGACGATTGTTGACGGCGTAGATCAACTTTCGGGTCGAATCCGTTGTTCGCCGCGTTTCTGAGCAGCACCGAGACGGTATTGAGACCCGTGCCGTTATTAGCCGCGACAATATCCGGTCTGCCGTCGCCGTTAAAATCTCCGACCGCGACCGAAACGGGATTTGTGCCGGTGACGAAATTAACCGCCGGGTCGAATCCGTTGTTGGCCGCGTTTCTGAGCAAAACCGAGACGTTGTGATTGGTATTGTTCGCCGTGACAATATCCTGTTTCCCGTCGCCGTTAAAGTCTGCGACCGCGACCGAAATAGGGCTGCTGCCCGTGCGCGTAATCAACCTTCGGCTCGAAACCGGTGTTGGCCGCGTTTCTGAGCAGGACAGAGCCGCGGTGCCGGCGATGTTAGTTACGACAGGGCAATATCCTGTCTGCCGTCCGCGTTGAAATCTCCGACCGCCGCTGCAGTAAGCCCGCCGACGTTGGACGTATTATTCACCTCGGCGAATGACAACGGGACGAACGCATTGCAGCCCGCCGGAGTTGTCACCGTCAGATTAAACGTTCTCGTCGTCGTTCCGTCCGCGTTGTAAGCCGTCACCGTCACCGGATAAAATTCGCCCGCACGGTTCGCCGGATGAGCGTTGGTGACGCGCACAACTCCGGTCGTCGGATCAACTTCCAATTCGCCCTTAAACGCGGCCACCGTCGCGGCGGTCGCGCTCACCGCATTGGCCGGCGCGGCGCTTGGCGTGATGGTCGTGTTGCCGCTCAGTGCAACGCTCGTGTTCGCATAATTGCCGAGCGTCGGGGGCGCATCAATCGCGCCGCTGAAATCCTGCGCATGCGTTGTCTGGGCGAAGAAGGCTAGGAAGAGTAATGGGGAGCAGGGCTTCGAAAGGCGAGACCGTGTTCTAAAGTGCACTCGCCGCGGCGGGGGTTTTTGGCTTCCGGTCGCGGTGAGCGAATCCAAAGCGGCGCAGCAGCGCACGCACTCCAAAGCGCTGCGCGCACACGGCAGGGCGATGTTTTTTTCATAGGCTGAATTGTGGAATCGCAATGTGTTCCAGCTTAGCTCCAGCTCCACCAGCTCACTTCAGCCCGGCCGAAGATCCGTTGAAACGTCGGATGACGTAATCGTGCTGGTTGTAGAAAAAATCCGTCGCAATGTCGAGTTCTATTCGCTGCCTTGCCTAACCATTTCCGCGCCTGAGCTGTAGCCGCGGTCGGTGATGCGGGCCCGTAGCGCAAGCGTCTCGCTTGCGACCCACAGAAGAAGCCTGCAGCCTGTAGGCATGCGCTACAAACCCTAGCAAGACCAACCTTAACCAGAAACAGAAAAAAAAAAAAAACATTGCCGTATTGCTGGGTTTGGGTACGAAGAACACTCGACCATTGCCGGCACACTCCATCGTTAATTGGCGGTCGTGACCGGCAGTTTTCGGATCTCATCCAAGTGTCAACGTGATAGGCTTTTCCACAGCGCCTTCGATCCGCAGCCGCCATGTTTTCTCGTCGAGCTTGGGCGTTGGAAAGTGATTGCGAACGTAAAACGTTTTGGTGTGCGTAATCGCCCCTACAAGACTGAACGGATGCGTTTCGAGATTAGGCGGATTCGACTCACGGGGAATCATCGCCCAATGAATAGGATCGGGCCGCGGAGTATCGCGCGCTGCGCGGCACCGCCGCCGCCGTCGCTGCCGCCATGAACTCCCGGCGATCGGGCATCGCGTTCGAATCCTCCCCGACTAGGGGTTAATCGTCAGGCCGAACCGTTGGCGGAAGGCCGAGAAGTCGTCGGAGTTCGTAATGCCGTCGTCATTGAAGTCGAAAGCCGATGGGCCGGACAACCCGAAGACGCCAGCGAAACGCGGAGAAGTCGGTGCTGGTCACTGAACGATCGCCATTGGAATCGCCGAAGAGGCGGAATGTGTTCAGCACCGCATCATCGCCGCCTGTGCCGTCGCCGTCGCCATCCAGTTGGAAGCCGCCCGCGGAGACTTGCGTTGCCAGTACTCGGAATTCATAGTTCCCGTCAATGAGCGATTTCGATTGAACGAACTGCCCGGCATTGAAGGTGATGACGGCGACCGTCTCGGTTGGCGTGTTGTTGAGGGTAACTGACAGGCCGACAAAGTCATTCGGCAACCCTGGGCTGGTTCGATACAAGCTGAACGCATCAGCCAAATTCGCCGGCAGATCGACCAGCGTGTTGAAGGTGACGGTAATCGACCGCACCAGCGAGCGCTGAGCAGTACCGTCATCAATCTGGATAGTGGTGACGGTCGGCGATGCGACCACTTGCAACTCAAAGGCTCCAATATCGACCCCCGTACCGGACTTACGGTTGTAACCGACGCCGCGTTGGTCGTATGGCTCGTTGGCAAGATTGAAGCCGGTGTCGAGGCACGGACTTCCAGTGAGCAGTGCGAGAGTTTGCGTCGGTCCGCCATTGGCATTCAGGAAATCGAGCATTGGGTCGGCCGGTGTGGTCAACGAGCCATTGCCGACGTTGTCGCTGCTGGAACCTTCGAGGCCCGCACCTTCCACGACGCCGAAGAAGCAGTAATTGGCGGTCAGGCCGCCATCCACATCAGGCGGCAATTGCGAAGGATCGGCGGACGAGTTGAGCGCGAAGATCGTGCTGTTCGCTTTGACACTGGTGAAGTTGTCATTCTCGACAAACAGGCCGCCGCCGGAGTACGCCGAGTTATAAGCGATCGTGCAATTCTCGATTAAGAAGGGATTGCTTTGAAGATTGCCGACCAGGATCGCCCCGCCGACGTTGTCGGGCGTATTGCCGGTCTTGTTGTTGGTAAAAGTGGAATTGCGAAGTAAGACACCGGTCGTATTGCCGTTAAAGAGGATGGCCCCACCGGCTACGGCCGTGGAATTGTTGTCGAAATGGCTGTTGGTAATCGTCAGCGTGCTGATCGACGGATAATCTTCGATGACCGAGCCATTGATGACCTTGCCGTTGGCGACCATCACAGCGCCGCCGCCGCCACGGATAATCGTGCCGCCCTGATCGTCGGCGATAACGAGCGTCGTGGAGTTATTGTTGATGGTGCAACGATCGATGACGACCTTGCCGCCGCCCGAAGAAAAGACGGCGCCGCCGTAGTAACCGCCGGTATTGCCGGTCAACTTGCTGTCGAGAATGGTGATCGAGTGACCATCATCAAGTGCGGAGATAGCCCCGCCAGCATAGACCGGTGAACTGTTGCTGGTCAGTTGACCGTTCTTGAAGATGAGCGATGCTTGTCCCTGAAGGTGAATCGCGCCGCCATAGGATTTTTGCGAAGTATTGGCGGTCATCTTCACGCCGTCGAGTGTCAGATTCTCGCCGTTGCAATAGATCGATCCGCCGCGTTCTGACTGCAATTCCAAACTGGTTCGACCGCCAGTTAGCGTCATGCCGCTGATTGTGACGCTAAGCAAGCCGGATCCATCGATATTGAAATGGCGGCTGCTGGAGCCGGCATCGAGCGTCAGGTTCGAACTACCCAAGCCTTGGATCGTCACCGAATCGGTGATGAACATCTGGCCGAGCGAATAAGAAGATCGTGTCGGTCACGCCGAAGACGCCGGCGTCGAATGTGATCGTGTCAGTCGTCGGCGCAAAGTTGTTGGCGTCAAGAATCGCTTCGCGCAGCGAAGTCTTGCCGTCGCTCGCATTGACCACATCGTTGGCCGTGTTCACAACCAGCGTTCGCGCAAACAATGCCCTGAAACTACCGATCGCGCCGATCGAGACCGAATTGCCGAGCGTGTCGCTGACCTGGCCGGCGACCATGCTGATGGTGTAAGTGCCGCCGTCGATGGTATCCCACGTTCCACCGGGCGGAGGCACGGTGTAGGTTGCAGTGACCGACGTGCCTGACCCTGTCAAGCCGACAAAGGTTCCAGTCTTGCTGTAACTATTGGGGCCAGATCACCACGATGTCGCCGCTGCCAATCGTGGTGGTGTTGATGCCCGTGTCGTCGGTGTAGACGACTGTGATGGTTTCGTTTCCAGTTCCGCCGGTGATGACATCCGGAGCGGTGGCCTTGGCCGTTGGGATTCCGACCGGTTGCCGCTCAACCAGCACCGATATCCACATAGTTCGTACCGGTGGCGCCGGGATCATCATAAGTACGGGGCAGACCGCGCTGGTCAATCGCAAGACTTGGGGTCGGATTCGACCCCTTGTCGAGCAACAGACTGCCGGCGGGTGGCAGATGCGTGCGTCCGGGGCCGCCGTTATTGGCCAATGCCGCCGAGTGGGAACGACTGATTAATCAAATTGCTGCCCGCGCCGCCGGGGCCGGCCGTCAGTGTGAAGCCGCTGGTGGTGCCAATGGCACTGTAATCGACAGTCACCTTTTGCAATGAAGACCCGGAGCCACCATAGATGTCGGGGCCGCTGCTCGAGCTATTGCCGGCCACGATACTGCTTTCGATTCGAACTGTAATCCTGTTGCTGAATACGCTGCTGGCCTGGATGCCGCCGCCCTGGCTCGTCCCGGTGTTTTGATTGAGCGTCAACGTGCTGTTTTGTACTGTCAGTGCAAAGATACCGCTGCCGCCGCTAAAGCTGTTGTTCAAGACAGCGATGCCGGCGCCGCCTGAGTCATACAAGAATCCGGAATACGACGTTGTCACCTTGTTAGATGAAATCGTCGAATTGCGAATGAGGGCGGTGCCGCTGGATTCGCCATAAAGGAAGATGCCGCCGCCGCTGACCAGCGCGGTGTTGTTGTCGATGGTCGAGTTTTGAACCGTCAGGTTGCCGTCCAAGGTGAAATAGACACCGCCGCCCACGCCGGTGAAAGCCGGTTCGGACTGGCGCACTGAATTCCGTTCCGAGTGCCGCGTTGCCAGTGACGGTGCTGTCGATGATCGTCAGTCGGCCATGTTGATCGACGGCGATGCCGCCACCCTGGGCGGAACTTTGGTTGTTGGTGACGACCATTCCGGTCAGCGTCACTTCGCAATTGGCGCCGACGTAGATGCCACCGCCGTTGTCCGTTTGACTGAGGGCGTCGCAAAAGCCCTTGGTCACGGTCATGCCGGACATGCTGACGTTTAGCGCAGTGGAGCCGTTCGGATGCTTAATCGTGAAGATGCGGAAGTTGCCGCCTGCCGAGGTGCTCTTTTCAACCGTCACCAGACCTGAGCCTGGCACCGGTGATGGTGGTATCCCCTGTGATGTTCGGCAACGCTGACAGCAAACTGATCGTCTGCGGCGAGGAAAAGACGGTCGCATCGAAATTGATCAAATCCGGACCGGGGTTAGCATTCGCGTCGGTAATTGCTTGCCGGCAGGCTGCCGCCCCCGGTCTCGGCGGCATTCAGGACGGTGTACGTGTTGGGTGTCGTGCGCTGTTCAAGCGCCTGTAATAGGAGCCGCGAGCGCGGCTTCGAGCGGATGGATCGCGACATCGAATGACTCCGACAAGAAGATAAGAATGGCGATAAATCACGCGCCGCTCGCCGCCGAAACCTCGGCCCGAGCGGAATGAGTGAGGATATGTTCAGGTTAACGTGGTTGGGGCCGCGGAGCAACCGGAAATCACCAATCGAGTTTACGTTTTGCGCCCTTGCCTATGGGCGATGGCCGGCCGCCGTTCCCGGTGTCCGGATCAATCGTTCGGCCAGTTTCAATTCCTGCTTGTAACGATTCCGTCGCTCGACGCTTCGTGTTTTTAGGATTCAAACAAAACAGGTCCCAATCTTCCTGACCAAAACCCCACTGGCGAATGTACCACTCGCCATTCTTGTCATGTTCAAGCGGAAAAAGAGCACACACGGCCGGCTTGTATTGGTAGGCATCGCCATCTTGGACACCCAGTTTGTGCAACACGCAGCCCTTGTTAAAGAAGACGCACCAGCCATCGACGACGCGCAACATCGGGCTGCCTTCCTTGATTCGCCGACTGAGGAATCCTTGCTTTTCACACAAGTGCCCGAGCCACGGCTGTCATATGTGGCAAAGTGCGCTTCAAGACTTTCTTGATCTGCCGGGCCTCATTCGCCGGAACTGGCGGCCGACCGTTTTGACAGCAGATGCCTTCGCAGCCACGCCCGAAGCTGCAATCAAAAGTGGCTTCCTTGAGATTAAGGACATTCAAACTAACCTTCATGGTGTGTCCCACGGAATGACTTCGATGCCCACTGGCTCGACGAGCTTCTTGGCGCCACGGGCCAATGCGTTTTCGACCATGCGAATCGCCAACTCGTTGTGCGTCAGGCCGGCGACCTCCAAACATTCACCGAGCCCGCCTTCGGAACTAAAGTCTGGATTCGGATTCACTTCGATGATGTACGGCTCGCCGCCGGGCGTCACTCGAAAATCGACTCGGGCTAAATCCCGACACCCCAACAAGCGATAGGTTTCCTTTGCCATCTGTTCCAAGTCAGCGCGAAGGTCGGGGTCGATCTCCGGCCGATAGTTGGGCGGGGTGTTTTCGTAATCCACCGTCCCCGGGCCGCCATTTCGAATCGTACGAAATGATCGACCAACGGTTGTCCGCGCCAAACGTGTATTCGATCGGCGGCAGCACGGTAAGTTCCGGAGCCTCGTACAACGGGATGTTGAATTCTCGTCCAGGGATGAACTGCTCGACTAAGACCGGAAAGCCGAACGTGTCTTTGATGTACTCAATGCGTTGCCGATACTCGGCCGGCGTCGTGACCACGCTGGATTGTTCGACGCCAACGCTGGCATCTTGATTCGACGGTTTGACGATGACCGGCCACCCCATGCGATTGGCCCGCGGCGGCCACTTCTCCACGAGCGCAAACTTCGGCGTCGGCAAGCTGCGCGGACTTGAGAAGTCGCTTCGCGAGCGGCTTATCCTGACAAAGCACCAGGGCCCGATGAGGACAACCCGTGTACGGCACTCCCATCCACTCGAGCAACCCCGCCGCGAATGCCTCGGTCTGACTCAATCCCGGCACGCCTTCGAAAAGATTGAATACCGCATCCGGCGCGAATTCTCGAATGCCCGGTAATGATGCGGCCCGGATCAACATGCGCACCGAGACGAAACACCTCATGCCCGGCCCCGATGAGGATTTTCTCGACTTCCTCAACCGTGTAGACAATCTGATGCTCCGAATCCGCATCCGGATGATCGGCGGGAAGCGTTGGCTCGTTGTAAAGGATGACGATGCGTGGCATGGGATTCGTTTTATTGGATTATTGGCGAGCGGAGTGGGGTTGGCCGTCCCGGTCAGTAGCTTCGGGCTGGCTATGATGAAAGTTGGGGAAATAGATCGAAGCAAACCGGCCCCGTGCGCCGACATTACTTTCGACGTGCCTAAATCTGCCGAATCGACTCTGTTGGATTACCTTCGCCGGATGGTGCCGCCGTCCGGACTGGCGATGGTTTCCGACGGCGAATTGCTTGGTCGGTTCAATGCCACGGGAGATGAAGAAGCCTTTCGACTTCTCGTTCGGCGTCACGGCCCGATTGTTCTGGGTGTGGCCCGCCGGGTGCTTCGCAACGGGCACGCGGCGGAGGATGTTTTTCAAGCAACATTTCTCGCGCTAGTGCGGCAAGCGAATTCGTTGCGAAGCGAGACTTCGGTTGGTGGATGGTTGTACCGTGTTGCGGTTCGGGATAGGCCTGTCGCGCCCGTCCTCGAATTAAGTCAGCCATCCCCGATATCCCAAACGCGGCGGATGTTGCAAGTGTGGCCGAACTTAATGAACTCCGCGCCATTCTCGATACCGCCATTGAGCGGCTGCCGGCCAAGCTTCGCAACACGATCGTGTTGTGTTACTTCTCCGGTCACACGACGGATGAGGCGGCTCGAATGCCGGATTGCCCAACGGGCACGGTGCATTCGCGATTGTCAGCCGGCCGCGACAAATTGCGAACCGATCTGACGCGCCGGGGCATCACCATCTCCACTGCGGCACTGACGGCGACATTGGCAAGCGAAACAAAAGCAGCTGCGATTCCAGCCGAGTTGTTGGCGTTGACCATGCCCGTTATCGGCCCGACCGCTGCGATTACGCCCGCCGTACTCACTCTTGCCAAAGGAACCATCGCCATGTCGTGGATGAAGGTAACAGCGGCGACCGCCGTGACGGTGTCCTCAGCTGTCGGGATCAGTGTGGCTCTGGCCGGTTTGACTCCGACACCCACCTCAAACATGGAAACACAGGATAAGTCGCCAGCGCGGCCGTGCAAGTCGCGAAGTCTGACGAAAAACTATCAGCCGAGGATCGCATGCAGGTCTTGGAATGGCTTCGTGATGCCGTCAAGGATGCCGACGCCGGCAAGGACAATTTCCGCCTGCCGCACATTGGCCGCGATCGCTATCGTGCAAAAACAGTTGGGCGAACTGGAAGAGTCCAAGAAGACATTCCAGAAGGCCCGAGAAGTCGTCTCCGGCGCCACTGAAGTTCTGGAATTGGCCCAAGCTTCGCGCGGCGGCGAGGTTGAGCATGCCCTGGCCGTTGTCGAAGCTCATGCGAAGAAAGGTCGATCCAACCAGCGTTCGAGGCGCACGGCAGCAACATGGTAATTGGGAGAAATGCTCCATCGCCTGGGCAGTTGCTGACCTTGAGAAAGAGGCTTTGCAGGTCGCCGATCTCATCATCGACGAAAAGAAAAAGCATGGTTGGTGCCCACGGCCGGAGCGACAAGATGCCGTGTGCTCGCCCATTCCGGACAAAATGTCGGCAGCCCTCGAAGCTGTGGATCGGATCAAGACGCCGCTGGAGCAGGTCATGGCTTTGACCGGCCCTGTTTACTTTAATTACGCTTTGTGGATTACCCACTAGAGACAGGGATTGCGATACTGCAAGCCAAGGCCGGCAATAAGCAATTGGCCGAGGTTACGCTCCGCCGGTTAGTAATAACTTGGCCAACACACTGGAAAGAGCAACGAGATCGAGCCATCGGTGCAATCGCATGCGTTTATGCGCGACTAGGCAAATTAGAAAAGTCCGCACTTCTACCGGACTCGACCAAGCCGTCGCGGGATTTGGCAAACAGGCGCATACACACAAGACATTGGCCATCGCCGGCAAAAACGATGAAGCGCGGCAGTTTTGAATCGAATCAAGACGCTGCGACGATCATCCATGCGTTCTTCATTTGGGGTCAGCCCAGCCCAATCAGGGAACCGTGACGGCGCCAAAGAATCTTGGAGCGGGCCAAAAGAAAGTCCAATCTCTCCAAGGCGGATCGGTCTTTCCACGAACACAATCTGATTGCGGCTCGGAGCATGGACCGACCATATCTGACGGCGCGTTGAAAATATTTGACGAGTCGCTTGGATCAATGGCGATAATCAATATTGTCGATGCCGTGGCCCAGCGGGGTGACTACGACCGTGCCTTAAACTTGGCCGATCGACTCCGCCCCGTCGACCATGGCGGAATGGCAATTGCTTGCGCCATTTCGCCAAATTCAAGTTCAGAACGGTAAGGTCGAACGTCGGCCTGGATTTAGCAACTGAATTCACCCGCACTCGCGCACGCTACTTCGGGTGCCGCCGAGGGACGGGTCAATTTACGTGGTTCAAGGAAATAAGAGTTTGTTTGCAAATCGGTCAATTTGTCTTCAGACAATTTCACGCCACTAAGCACGCCGAATCGCCGCCTTCACAATCGACCCGACCAATTCCCCGGGCGACACCCCCATCGCCTTCGCAATCAACATAATGTCGCCCGTTTCCGGATGTAATCCCGGCAACGGATCGGCCTCAATGAAATAGGGAATGCCATCGCGAAGCCGAAAATCGATGCGTGCAATGTCACGGCAACCCAAAGCGCCGAAGCAGATAATGCAGCGTTTTCCACAGCCGTAGCAACGGCCGCTCGAGACGTGGCGGACAATCATACCGAACCCGATTCTGCCAATCGCGGCTTCACCTCCAAGCCGTAAACGAACTCGTTGATCGGCTGCTTGGGGATCACATGCAGGGTGCCCGAGACGGCGTGGCGGATCGTTGCCCGAGAAGCCACCAACCTGTAAGTCCTCCCCGCCGATAAATTCCTCGACGAGAATCGGTTGCCGATAAAGTTGCCTGGACAACACCGCATTCGCCGGCGGAGTTCGTCAGTGTTATGGACGACGCATTTGCCGCGGATGCCCTTACTCGATCCTTCCCACGCGGGTTTCACGATGGCCGGGAATATCACCGTGGTGGGATCGAACAGTCCCGACGGTTCGACGACAATGGCGCGAGGCACCGGACACCCGCCGATGCCACGAATCGCCGAGCCACGTCTTTATCTAAAGTGGCGGCCAGCGTGAGCGCATCGCTACCGGTGTAGGGAATGTCGAGTAAGTTCGACAGACGGCGGGGACCCGGCGGCCTCACGACACGGCTGACGCCAACCCCTTCAGCGATGTTGAAGACCAATTCCGGTGCTTCGGTGAAGAGATCGTCTGACGAGCGGTCGACCATCGCCCAACTTGACCACCCGATGGCCATTGGCTTCGAGTGCCGACCGAATGGCAGCTATGGTGTCCGGTGCTATCGAACTCTTCCTGCCAGTCGTCGGGCCGACCGGCATGAGTCAATGATCCGATTTTAAAATCGAAAGCGAGACCGATCAACAGAGCTTCTGATGGTGATGTGTA
>CAWIRP010000025.1:0-101863 GCA_963838595.1 uncultured Alphaproteobacteria bacterium | reverse complement strand
TGGCCGGCAACCTGACCGGCCAGGTTCGTAACATCGCCGAAGTGGCGACCGCCATCGCCGGCGGCGACCTTTCGCGCAAGATCACCGTCGACGTGCGCGGCGAAATCCTTCAGCTCAAGGAAACGCTGAACACGATGGTGGACCAGCTCAACCGGTTCGCCGGCGAAGTGACGCGCGTGGCGCGCGAGGTCGGCACCGACGGGCGGCTCGGCGGCCAGGCCAACGTGCCAGGTGTCGCGGGCACCTGGAAGGATCTGACCGACTCCGTCAACTCGATGGCCGGCAACCTGACCGCCCAGGTCCGTAACATCGCCGAAGTGACCACCGCCGTGGCGCGCGGCGACCTGTCGCGCAAGATCACGGTGGACGTGAAGGGCGAAATCCTGGAGCTCAAGAACACCATCAACACCATGGTGGACCAGCTCAATTCATTCGCCTCCGAGGTGACGCGCGTCGCGCGAGAGGTCGGCACCGAAGGCAAGCTCGGCGGTCAGGCGCAGGTGCCGGAAGTGGCCGGTACGTGGAAGGACTTGACCGACAACGTCAACTTCATGGCGTCGAATCTGACCGCACAGGTCCGCAACATCTCCGAGGTGGCGACCGCGATCGCCGGCGGCGACCTGTCGAAGAAGATCACCGTGGACGTGCGCGGCGAGCTGCTGCTGCTGAAGGAGACGCTCAACACCACCACCGAGCAGCTTCGCTCGTTCGCCGCCGAAGTGACGCGCGTGGCGCGCGAGGTCGGCACCGAGGGCAAGCTCGGCGGTCAAGCCAACGTGCCCGGCGCGGCCGGCACCTGGAAGGACTTGACCGACAACGTCAACCTGCTGGCGGCGAACCTGACGACGCAGGTCCGCAACATCGCCGAAGTGACGACCGCCGTGGCGCGCGGCGACCTGTCGCGCAAGATCACCGTCGACGTGAAGGGCGAAATCCTCGAGCTGAAGAACACCATCAACACGATGGTGGACCAGCTCAACGCCTTCGCCGGCGAAGTGACGCGCGTCGCGCGCGAAGTCGGCACCGAGGGCCTGCTCGGCGGCCAGGCCGCGGTGCCCGGCGTCGCCGGCACGTGGAAGGACTTGACCGACACCGTGAACGTCATGGCCGCCAACCTCACCGAACAGGTGCGCGGCATCGTGAAGGTGGTGACCGCCGTCGCTAACGGCGACCTCAAGCAGAACCTCACCGTGAAGTCGAAAGGCGAGGTGGCGGCGCTCGCCGAAACCATCAACAACATGACCGATACGCTCGCGATCTTCGCCGACCAGGTGACGTCGGTGGCGCGCGAAGTCGGCGTGGAAGGCCGGCTCGGCGGCCAGGCCAACGTGCCGGGCGCGGCCGGCACCTGGAAGGATTTGACCGGTAACGTGAACCTGCTTGCGACGAACCTGACGACGCAAGTGCGCGCGATCGCCGAGGTGGCAACGGCCGTGACCAAGGGCGACTTGACGCGATCCATTCAGGCCGAGGCGCGCGGCGAGGTGGCCGAGCTCAAAGACAACATCAACACCATGATCGACAACCTGCGGCTCACCACCGACCGCAACACCGAGCAGGACTGGCTGAAGACCAACCTCGCGCGGTTTACCAACATGCTGCAGGGCCAGCGCGATCTCGAAACCGTCGGCCGGCTGCTGCTCAGCGAGCTGACGCCGCTGGTCAACGCGCAGCTCGGCGTCATCTATCAGGTCGAAGGCGTGGACGGGCTGCGGCTGCTCTCCGCCTACGCGGACAATGGCCTCAACGGCCATCCGCAGCGGCTGCGGATCGGGGAGGGGCTGGTTGGACAATGCGCCAGCGACAAGCGCCGCCTCTTGATCACCGAATTGCCGACCCACGCAGTCCCGATCGGTTCGGCGCTGTTCAAGGTG
Organism: uncultured Alphaproteobacteria bacterium; assembly: GCA_963838595.1. Classification (GTDB taxonomy): domain Bacteria; phylum Pseudomonadota; class Alphaproteobacteria; order Rhizobiales; family Xanthobacteraceae; genus Z2-YC6860. The sequence goes on along the minus strand of CAWIRP010000025.1, from coordinate 99,989 downwards.
GTGCCGCGCAACGTGATCGTGCTGCCGGTGCTGTTCGAGGGCGATGTGAAAGCCGTCATCGAACTTGCCTCGGTCACGCCTTTCACCACGCTGCAGACGATGTTCCTCGAGCAGCTCACCGATTCGATCGGCATCGTGCTCAACTCGATCGAAGCGACGATGCAGACCGAAGGCCTGCTCAAGCAGTCGCAGCAGCTCGCCGGCGAGCTTCAGGCGCAGCAGAGGGAATTGCAGCAGACCAACGAGCAGCTCGAACAGAAGGCGCAACAGCTCGCCGAACGAAACGTCGAAGTCGAGCGCAAGAACCAGGAAATCGAGCAGGCGCGCCGCGCGGTCGAAGAAAAGGCCTCCGAGCTTGCGCTCACCTCGAAGTACAAGTCCGAGTTCCTGGCCAACATGTCCCACGAACTGCGGACGCCGCTCAATTCCATCCTCATCCTTGGTCAGCAGCTCACCGACAATCCCGACGGCAACCTCTCGCCCAAGCAGGTCGAATTCGCGCGCACCATCCACGGCGCGGGCACCGATCTGCTCAACCTCATCAGCGACATTCTCGATCTGTCGAAGATCGAGTCCGGCACCGTTACGGTGGACGTCCAGGAGGTCTCCGTCACAAGTCTCGTCGAGGCGATCGCGAGGCCGTTCCGTCACGAAGCGGACAATCGTCAACTCGCGTTCGACGTCGAGGTCGACCCGCATCTTGGCCGCAGCATTCACACCGACACCAAGCGCTTGCAGCAGATTCTCAAGAACCTGCTTTCAAACGCGTTCAAGTTCACCGAGCAGGGCGGCGTCCGGCTGAAGGTTTCGGCCGTGGTCAGCGGCTGGAGCCCGGAACATCCCGTGCTCAGCCAATCACCCGCGGTTATCGCTTTGCAGGTGTCGGACTCCGGCATCGGCATTCCGCTGGAGAAGCAGAAGATCATCTTCGAGGCGTTCCAGCAGGCGGACGCCAGCACCAGCCGCAAGTACGGCGGCACCGGTCTCGGCCTCGCCATCAGCCGCGAACTTGCTCAATTGCTCGGCGGCGAAATCCAGCTCCACAGCACGCCCGGCTCCGGCAGCACCTTCACGATGTACCTGCCGCTCAAATACATCGGCTCCACCGCGTCGCAACGTCCGCCAGTCGAGTCTGCCGCAGCACAAGCTGCCGATGGTCCCCGCACTGGTGGCGAGCGCGCCCGAACGTGTCATCGAGCAAATTCCGGATGACAGGCTGGAGATCGAGCCCGGCGACAGCATTTTGCTGATCGTCGAGGACGACCCGCATTATGCGCGGGTGATCATGGACCTCGCGCGCGACAAGGGCTTCAAGGTGCTCGTCTCGATGCGGGGCGCCGACGCCCTGGATCTTGCCAAGCAGTTCCAGCCGTCGGCGGTGTCGCTCGACGTGTTCCTGCCCGACATGCTCGGCTGGTCGGTGCTGAGCCAGCTCAAGCAGAACGCGCTGACCAGGCATATCCCGGTGCAGATCATCACGCTGGACGAGGACAAGCAGCACGCACTTGCCAGCGGTGCGTTCTCCTTCGTGACCAAGCCGACGACGACGGAGGGTGTCGACGCGGCGCTGTCCCGCATCAAGGAATACGCGCAGCCGCGCCGCAAACGGCTCCTGGTGGTCGAGGACAACGCGGCCGAGCAGATGAGCATCACCGAACTGCTCGGCCATGACGACATCGAGATTGTCACTGTCGGAACCGGTGGTGCCGCATTGTCCACGCTGCGCGACGCGCCATGCGACTGCGTGGTGCTCGACTTGCGGCTGCCCGACATGACCGGCTTCGATGTGCTGGAAAAAATCCGCGAAGATGCATCGCTGTCGGAGGTTCCGGTGGTTGTGTTCACCGGACGCGAGCTGTCGGCGGAAGAGGACGCGCAACTTCACACCATGGCGCGCAGCATCGTGGTGAAGGGCGTGGAATCGCCCGAGCGGCTGCTCGACGAAACCGCGCTGTTCCTGCATCGCGTGGTGACCGATCTGCCGGCCGAGAAGCAGCGCATGCTGGAGCGCCTGAACAGCTCCGACGAAGATCTGGTCGGCCGTACCGCGCTGCTGGTCGACGACGACGCGCGCAACATCTTCGCGTTGTCCAGCGTGCTGGAGCGCCGCGGTATGCAGGTGTTGACGGCAACGACCGGCAGCGAAGCCATCGCGCTGATCGAATTGACCCCCGATATCGCCATCGTCCTGATGGACATCATGATGCCCGAAATGGACGGTTATCAGACGATGGAGCTGATCCGCCTGAAGCCCGCGTTCCGCCGCCTGCCGATCATCGCGTTGACGGCGAAAGCGATGAAAGGCGACCGCGAGAAGTGCCTGGAGGCCGGCGCCTCCGACTATCTGGCGAAGCCGGTGAATACCGAGCAATTGCTCGCGGCGCTTCGCATGTGGCTACACCGTTAGAGTCGGGACACGAACATGTCCGCCAACGACAAGGTCAATATTCTTCTGGTCGACGATCAGGCCGGGAAGCTGCTGAGCTACGAGGTCATCCTCCGTCAGCTCGGCGAAAACCTGATCAAGGCATCGTCCGGCCGTGAGGCGCTGGAATACCTGCTGAAGACCGAGATCGCCGTCGTGCTGGTCGATGTGTGCATGCCGGACTTGGACGGTTTTCAGCTCGCGGCGATGATCCGCGAGCATCCGCGGTTTCAGAAGACGGCGATGATTTTCATTTCCGCCGTGCACCTCTCCGACATGGATCGGTTGCGGGGCTATGAGATGGGTGCGGTGGACTATGTGCCGGTCCCTGTCATCCCCGAGGTTCTGCGCGCCAAGGTCAAGGTCTTTGCCGAGCTCTTCAGGAAAACGCAGGCAGCTTGAGCAACTCAACGCGGAGCTGGAGCAGCGGGTCGCGTAACGGACCGCGGAACTCGAAACGTCGAACACCCGGCTGCAGCAAAGCGAGCAGCGCCGCAGCCTGGCGATGGTCGCGGGCAGGATGGGTGCGTGGGACTGGGACCGCGAGAGCGGCGATTGCCTTTGGGATGACGGGCAGTGCCGGATTTTCGGCGTCGATCCCAAGAATTTCGCGGTGACCGCGGAGAACGTGCGCGTGCTGCTGCATCCGGAGGAACGGGAACATCTACAGGCGGCGATGGAAAAGCTGTTCCACGATGGACAGCCCCTGCAGGACGAATTCAGGATCAGGACCAGCGACGGACAGACCCGATGGTGCTATGGCGCGGCGGCGCCGACGCTCGACGAGGCCGGACAGATCGTCCGGATCAGCGGTGTCACGGTCGACATCACCGATCGCAAGGAAGCCGAGGAGCGGCAAGCTCTGCTGGCCCGCGAAGTCGATCATCGCGCCAAGAATGCGCTTGCCCTGGTTCAGTCGATCATCCGGCTGACACGCGCAAGCAATGTTTCGTCCTACGTGGAAATCATCGAAGGCCGCATTCAAGCTCTTTCGCGAGCCCATACCGTCCTGGCGAAATCGCGCTGGCAGGGCGCGGACTTCGACAGCTTGATCAGGGAAGAACTGGCTCCGTTTGGCACCGGCGAGTCCCGCCGGATCGTTGCCGAGGGTCCCCGCGTTCTACTGCAATCCGGTCAGGCACAAACGCTTGCCCTTGCGCTGCATGAGCTGACGACGAATGCGGCGAAGTATGGCGCGCTGTCGACGCCGGCCGGGCAATTGAAACTGCATTGGGCGGTTGACGAGGACAAACTGAAAATTCGCTGGAGCGAACACGGCGGCCCAAAAACCTCGGTCCCGAAGACCCGTGGATTTGGCACCCGCATCATCCTGTCCAGCATCGAAGCGCAAATGAGCGGCAAAGTGGACTTCGAGTGGCGCAGCGAAGGGCTGCAATGCGGGCTTACGGTGCCGCTGGTGAACGGCTCCGGCCTGATCGGCCCTCGTGCGGTCTCCGACCGCAGCGACCCGCCGGCCGTTGGCGCAACCGACATTGCGGGTAATCGCATCATGATCGTCGAGGACGAAGCGCTGGTTGCGATGGCGATCACCGACGTCATGACGACATCGGGTTTTTCCGTGGTCGGTCCCTTTGGCAAGCTCACGGACGCGAAAGCGGCGCTGCGCAAAGGCGACATCGACGCCGCGATGCTGGACGTGAATCTCGACGGGGAACTGGTTTATCCGCTCGCCGACATGCTGCTGGCCGAACGCATCCCGTTCGTTTTTCTGACAGGCTATGGGCCGGAAAGTATCGACCGCAGATATTCCCACATCAGGGTTCTCCGCAAGCCCGTCGACACCCAATTGCTGGAACGGGTGTTCGTACCTCCCGGTCTTCGCGACGATGACGAACGCCGAATGGTGGCCGGTCACGCGTCATAGCGGCAGGTCAGCGCGCGCGGCCTTCGTTCCGCATGCCTTCCAGCGCGCGCACCAGTTGCTCGGCGAAGATCGCGGCCGGGATCGGCAGATTGCGCGAGCGGAGCTGACCGAGCACCAGATTGGCGCGCGGCACGTCGCGGTCGTCGATGTCGCGCGCCACCACGTCCTGCTTGTTGCCAACCGGCGCGCCGATGCGGATCTGGAACGAGATCAGGTTCGCTTGCACGCACCAGGCCGCGCAGCATCTCGAACGAGTTGGATTCGGCGGCGACGTTGAAATTGAGCCGGCTGCGCGCCGCGACCTCTTCCAGCAATTGCCGGCCGCCGATGCTGCGCTCCGCCAGAGCGACCGGGTAGGCGGCGCAGTCGCGCAGCCGCACGGTGCGCTTGCTCGCCAGCGGATGGTCGGCGGCCATCACCGCGACCAGGCGCTGCTCCAGCGTCATGAGCGGCTGGAAATTGGCGAGGAACGGCGGCCGGAACACCAGCACCAGATCGACCTCGTATGAGGCCAGCGCCGCCATCGCCTGCTCGTGGTCGAGCACCTTCACCTCGAACGACACCAGCGGATGCTGCTTGCGGAATTCGCCGATCTTGCGCGGCAGGAATTCCAGCGCCAGCGCCTGGCTGCAGGCGATGCGGACGTTGCCGCGCCGCATGCCCTTGAGGTCCTCGATCTGCGACTTCATGCGCTCGACGTCGCCGTCCTGGCGGCGCAGGTAGTCGACGAACACCTCGCCGGCGGCGGTCAGCCGCACGCCGCGCGGGCGGCGCTCGAACAGGTCGGTGCCGAGCTCTTCCTCCAGATCCATGATGCGGCGGTTCACCGCAGAGGCGGTGACGTTGAGCTGGTCGGCCGCCTTGCGGATCGAGCCGGTGCGCGCGACCTCGTCGACGTAGCGCATGATGCGTAAGTGCCTCATCGCATGGCCCAAAAGCGAGTGATGCCGTTTCGGCACCACAGTAACAAGAAATCAGCGGCAGAAGTCATCACTCGTTTTGCGTAGCGTCACCGTCGAGCTGGTGTGGCGCTGCTGAGGCACGCCGATTGCAGCGCGCTCCGGAAAACGGCGGCCTCAGGCCGCTCAAAAACAATCGATTTGCCGGGACTTCCACAACGGCGCGGGGGCTGAGCAGGAAATGTGCGCGATCTGCTCATCGAAGCGGCAGTTCTCCGCCGAGAACCGAGAAAGGGATGCGTCATGACATCGGGCCTGCGTCTATCGCTGCTCGCACTGACCACGGCAATCGGACTGGCGGCTGCTGCGGCCGTCGCGCCGGCGGTGGCTCAGACCACAAAGCTCAAGCTGGTGCTGAACTGGAAGTACCAGGGCCCGCAAGGGATGTTCTTCCTGGCCGACGACAAGGGTTACTTCAAGGCCGAGGGCCTCGAGGTCCAGCTCGATCAGGGCAACGGCTCGGGCGCCGCGGTGCCGCTGGTTGCCAACGGCACCTATGACGTCGGGTTCGGCGACATCAACGCGCTGATCGAACTGGCCGCGCGCAAGCCCGAGGACGCGCCGATCGCGGTCTATGTGATGTTCAACCAGCCGCCGTTCACCGTGGCGGTGAAGTCCGACAGCCCGATCAAGTCGCCGAAGGACTTCGAAGGCAAGACGCTGGGCGGCGCCGCCAACGATGCCGCGCTCAAGCTGTTCCCGGCGCTGTGCCAGTTCGCCAAGATCGACTGCAACAAGGTCAAGATGACCAACATGCAGCCCAATCTGCGCGAGCAGATGCTGATGAGCGGTCAGGTCGACGGCGTGTTCGGCTACGTCAACACCATCCGCTTCTCGGCGAAGCTGATGGGCGTGCAGGAGAGCCAGCTCCGCTTCATCAACTACGGCGATTACGGCATGGACCTCTATTCCAACGCCATCATCGTCTCGAAGAAGCTGGTGAAGGACAATCCGAAGGCGGTGGCGGGCCTGCTCCGCGCGCTCAACCGGGGCATGCAGGACGCGCTCAAGGACCACGACGCTGCGGTCGCCGCGGTCGCCAAGCGCGAGCCGCTGATCAAGGTTCCGGTCGAGCACGAGCGTTTCGTGCAGACGCTGAAGGACGAGATGAACCATCCCGAGATCGCCACGATCGGGCTGGGCAACGTCAATCCGGAGCGGCTGAAGAAGTCGATCGACATTCTGGTCACCGCCAGCAACCTGCCGCGCACGCCGGCGGTGTCGGAAATCTTCACCCCGGCGTTCCTGCCGCCGGTCGCGGACCTGCCGAAGAAGCTGTTCTAGCCGCGCCTGCCGCGGCCCGTGTGGGGGCACGGGCCGCGGCTTCTTTCGCCGAACTCAGTCATCGTTCTCAGACCCATGAACCTGAACCTTAAAGATCGTGTCGCCGTCATCACCGGCCCCGCCAAGGGAATGGGCTCGGCGATCACGCTGGCCTTCGCCGCGGAGGGCGCGAAGCTCGCGCTGGTCGGCCGCGATGTCGGCGCGATCGAGCCGGTGGCCGAGGAGGCGCGGGCGCTGGGCGCGGAAGCGATCGTGCTGCCGTGCGATCTCACCGACGCCAAGCAGTGCGAACGCGCGGCGTCGCAGGCGAAGCAGGCGCACGGCCGCATCGACATCCTGGTGAACGTCGCCGGCGGTTCCGGGCCGATCGGCAAGTCCGGCGTCGAGACGTCGCCGGAGGAGTTCGACGACATCGTCACGCTCAACATGAACGGCTGCTTCCACACCATGCGCGGCGTGCTGCCGACCATGATGGAGCAGCGCTACGGCAAGATCGTCAACGTCGGCGGCACCTTCGGGATGCGCGGCCGCGCCGGGCGGATGGCCTACTCCGCGTCGAAGTGGGGCCTGCGCGGCATCACCAAGAGCTTCGCGCTCGAGGTCGGCGCCTACAACATCAACGTCAACTGCGTGGCGCCCGGCATGGTCGACGGGCCGCGCTTCCGCGAAAAAGTCTGCGCCGACATGGCGAAGAAGCTCGGCATCACCGTCGATCAGGCGGTGGAGCGCCACGCCTCCGAATACGCGCTCAAGCGCGTGACGGTCGACGCCGATGTCGCCAACGCCTGCCTGTTTCTCGCCAGCGACGCATCGCGCCAGATCACCGGCATCGACCTTCCGGTCGATGGCGGCTGGGCCATGTTGTGAGGGATGCCATGACCGCCGCCGACCTGGTGATCCGCAACGGCAAGGTGGTCTCGCCCGACAGCGTGATCGACGCCAGCGTCGCGATCAAGGACGGCGTCGATCATCGCGGTCGGCGCCGACGCGGCGATGCCGCCGGCGCGCGAGACGCTCGACGCCAAGGGCATGCACCTGCTGCCCGGCGCGATCGACGTGCACGTGCATTTCCGCGATCCGGGCTATCCGCACAAGGAGGATTTCGCGAGCGGCACCGCCGCGGCGGCGTTCGGCGGCGTCACCACCGTGTTCGACATGCCGAACACCATCCCGCCGACCGGCACGCCGGAAATCCTGGCGGCCAAGCACGAGATGGCCGCGTCCAAGGCGCACGTCGACTACGGGCTCTACGGGCTGCTTGGCGAAGACACCATCGAGCACGTGCCGGAACTCGCCAAGGGCGTGATCGGCTTCAAGCTCTACATGGGCAACACGTTCGGCGCGATTCCCGTCGCCATCGACCGGCGCGATGCTGGAATGCTTCGAGGTCGTGGCGCCGACCGGCAAGCGCGTGTCGCTGCATGCCGAGACCAACTCGATCATGGTGCGGCGCGAATTGCGCATGCGCGACGCCGGCCGGATCGATCCGCTGGCGCATATCGCGTCGCGGCCGGCGGTGGTTGCGGTCGAGGCGGTCAGCCGTGCCGCGATCCTTGCCGAATGGACCGGCGCGCGCATCCATATCCTGCACATTTCGTCCGCCGAAGAGCTGCGGCCGCTGCGCGAAGCCAAGGCGCGCGGCGTCGACATCACCGGCGAGACCTGTCCGCACTACGTGCTGCTCTCGACCGACGACTACGCGCGCTTTGCCGGCGTCATCCGGGTCAATCCGCCGGTGCGCGAGGCGCGCAACCAGGAGCCGCTGTGGGCGGCGCTGATCGACGGCACGATCGACGCGATCGCGACCGACCACGCGCCGCACTCGCGCGAGGAGAAGACCCGCAACGACATCTGGACCGTCGACTGCGGCTTCCCCGGCGTCGAGACGCAAATGCCGCTGATGCTGACCGAGGCCGCGGCCGGCCGGTTCAGCGTGTCCGACTACGTGCGCTGGAGCTCGTTCAACCCGGCGAAAATCTGGGGTCTCTATCCGCGCAAGGGCGTCATCCAGGCCGGCGCCGACGCCGACATCGCGGTGGTCGATCTCGCCCGCGAATGGACGCTCGACGACGCCAAGCTGCAATCGCTGTCGAAGGTCACGCCGTTCCACGGCCGCAAGGTGAAGGGCCTGCCCGTCCACACGCTGGTGCGCGGCCGCTTCGTGATGAAGGACCGCGCCCTGATGGCCGAGACGCGCGGCTGGGGCCGCTCGGTCCACGCCATCCAGAATTTGCCGCCGCCGTCCCTGCAAAACACGGACAGCACCATGCAAGCCATCGTTCGCGCCGGATCGAACGCAAAACGGGAGCACGCCGCATGAGCGTCGCAGCCCTTGTCGAGCCGGTCGTAGTGCCGGACGAAGCGATGCTCGCGTCCGGAAGCGTTCGTCGAACTGGAGAAGGTCACGCACACCTATGGCCGCGGCGAGCGCCAGGTCCATGCGCTGACCGAAACCAATCTGCGGATCGAGAAGGGCGATTTCATCGCGCTGGTCGGGCCGTCCGGCTGCGGCAAGTCGACCATCCTCAAGCTGGTGACCGGGCTGATCAACGCCTCGAGCGGCTACGTGTTCGTGGCGGGCCGTCAGGTCGGCGCCGAGCCGGTGCGGGTCGGCATGGCGTTCCAGAATCCGACGCTGCTGCCGTGGCTCACGCTGCTCGACAACGTGATGCTGCCGCTCAAGATCGTGCCGCCGTTCCGCGAGCAATATCGCGCCAAGCGCAAGACCGAATTCCGCGACCGCATCGAGACGCTGCTGGCGCAGGTCGGGCTTGCCGGCTTCAGCAACAAGTATCCCTGGCAGCTTTCCGGCGGAATGATGCAGCGCGCCTCGCTGTGCCGCGCGCTGATCCACGAGCCGCAGCTCCTGATGCTCGACGAGCCGTTCGGCGCGCTCGACCAGTTCACCCGCGAGGAGCTGTGGGGCGTCATGCAGGATCTCTGGATGACGCGCAAGCCGACCGTGCTGCTGGTCACGCACGATCTCAAGGAAGCCGCCTACCTCGCCAACCGCATCTGCGTGATGCAGGCGCGGCCCGGCCGCATCATCGACGACAGCGTGGTGCCGTTCCCGCGGCCGCGCACGATCTCGATGTCCTACGACCCCAGTTTCACCACGCTGACCCAGAAGCTGCGCGAAATGATCATCCACGCGCAGCCTGTCAAGGAGGCCACACCATGACTCCGCAGGCTCGGCGGCACATCGGCTCGGCGGCGCTGATCATCGGCTTCTTCGTCGCCTGGGAGGTGCTTTGCTACGGCTTCGGCGTCAAGGAGATCGTGCTGCCGCGGCCGTCGCAGATCATCACGACATTGATCGAGCGGTTCCCGGCGATCTGGCCGCACGCGGTGCAGACGCTTTACACAACGCTGGTCGGTTTCGGCGCTCGGCATCGTGTTCGGCGTGCTGCTCGGTGCTTTCGTCGGGTCGTCGCGCCTCGCCTACGACGTGGCCTATCCGCTGCTGATCGGGTTTTCCAGCATTCCCAAGGTCGCGATCGTGCCGATCCTTGTGCTGTGGTTCGGCGCGGGCACCGTGCCGGCCATCATCACCGCGCTGAGCCTTTCGATCTTCCCGATCGTCGTGAACGTCGCGACCGGCCTCGCCACCACCGAGCCCGAGCTCGAGGACGTGATGCGGGCGATGAAGGCGAGCAAGCTCGACATTCTCATCAACGTCGGACTGCCGCGCGCGATGCCGTATTTCTTCGCGTCGCTCAAGGTTGCGGTGACGCAAGCCTTCGTCGGCACCGTGATCGCCGAAACCGTCGCGTCCAACCGCGGCATCGGCAACCTGATGATGATCGCCAGCTCCAGCTTCGACGTGCCGCTGGTGTTCGCCGGATTGATCATCCTCGCCGCGCTGGGCGTCGGGCTCTACGTCATCTTCTCGTTCATCGAGGTTCGCGTGACGGGCTGGGCCCGCCGCAACGACGAATTCGCAATGGGCTGATCGTAGCTCCAACAACAACGGAGGCTGCCGTGTTGATCAAGTGGCTTGCTGCAGGAACGCTGAGCGTCCTGGTGTCGCTGTCCGGCGCCGCGCTGGCGCAGGACAAGACCAAGATCAGGTTCACCCTGGACTGGAAGTATCAGGGCATCCACGCCTACGTGTTCTGGGCCAAGGACAAGGGCTACTTCGCCGCCGAGGGCCTCGACGTCGACATCGACCAGGGCTCAGGCTCGGCCGCAACCGTCAGCCGCATCGCCTCGGGCACCTATGACGCCGGCTTCGGCGACATGAACGCCATCATCCAGATGGCCGGCACCAAGCCCGGCGAGCAGCCGGTCATGGTCTACATGATCTACAACACGCCGCCGTTCGCGCTGATCACCAAGGCGGCGAGCCCGATCAAGACGCTCAAGGACATGGAAGGCAAGAAGATGGGCACGCCCGCCGGTGGTGCGGCCGGCATCCTGTTCGCGTCGCTTGCCAAGGTGAACGGCATCGATCCTTCGAAGATATCGGTCGTCAACATGGCGCCGAACCTTCAGGAGCAGATGCTGCTCAACGGCGACGTCGACTTCTCGGCGGTGTTCACCGTCACCAGCTACGCCAACCTGCTCGGCATGAAGCTCGATCCGCTCAAGGATCTGCGCTGGTTCTACTTCTCGGACTACGGGATCGATCTCTATTCGAACGGCATCATGGTGTCGAAGAAGCTGGCTGCGGAGAAGCCGAAGGCGGTCGCCGGGCTGATCAAGGCGCTCAACCGCGCCCTGATCGAAACCGCGGGCAACCCGAACGCGGCGGTCGATGCCATGATGAAGGTCGAGCCGCTGATGAACGCCGGCATGGAGAAGCAGCGGCTGATCTATGCGCTCAAGACGCATTTCGTGTCGCCGGAGACCACCGCCAACGGGCTCGGCGACGTCAGCGATGCGCGCATGGCGAAGGCCATCGATCTGCTGGCGGAGACGTACAAGCTGCCGAACAAGCCGGCGGTGAAGGACGTGTTCGACCGCTCCTTCCTGCCGCCGAAGGACAGCCGCGTTCTGAAGCTCAACAGCAGCATGTAAGCCGAGAGCCGGGGGCTTCGTTGACTGACTTGCGTATTCCGGCGGCGTGGCTGTTGCCAGACGCCGCCGGTCCCGCGCTCGCGAACCGCACCATCGCGGTGTCGGGCGGCCGGATCGCCGCTATTGAAGCGGGCGGCAGCGGTTCGCTGGTGCTGCCGGCGCTCGCCAACGCGCACGATCACGCCCGCGTGGCGCGGCTGAGCCAGGTCGGCAGCTACGACGTGCCGCTCGAAGCATGGCTCCCGTATCTCACATTGATCCCGGCGGTCGATCCCTGGCTCGCGTCGGCGGTGTCGTTCGGCCGCACCGCGCGCGGCGGCGTCGGCTCGGTGATGGCGCACTACACGCGCGTGCAGGGCCTGACCGATTTTCCGACCGAGGCGAGGGCGGTCGCCAAGGCGGCGCGCGACGTCGGCATCCGGGTGGCGCTCGCGGTGCATTGCCGCGACCTCAATCCGCTGGTCTACGACCCGCACGACAAGCTGCTCGCCGGACTGTCCGCCGAAGCCTGCGCCTGCGTGACCAAGCGGTTCTTGCGTCCGCCGGTTCCTGCCGCCGATCAGATCGCCATGGTCGAAGCGGTGGCCGCCGACATCGAGGGCGATGGCGTCACCGTCCAATACGGACCGGCCGGCGTGCAATGGTGCACCGACGACATGCTGCGCCGGATTGGCGAGGCGTCGGCGCGGACGAGCCGCCGCGTTCACATGCATCTGTTGGAGACGCGCTATCAGCGCAACTGGGCCGACCGCACGTTTCCGCAAGGCATCGTCCGCTACCTCGACGAGATCGGCCTGGTGAACGAGCGCGTGTCGTTCGCGCATTGCCTCCATCTGCGTCCTGACGAGATGGAACTGATCGCCGAACGCGGCGCCACCATCGTCATCAACACCAGTTCGAATTTCATCGTCAGTTCCGGCCTCGCGCCGGTCGGCGAGATGCTCAAGCGCGGCTGCCGGATCGCGATGGGTCTCGATGGACTGGCGTTCGACGAGGACGAGGATGCGCTGCGCGAGATGCGGCTCGCCTACGCGGTTCACAAGGCGTTCGGGTTTGACATCAAGTTTCCGCGCGCCGATCTGACTCCGCTTCGCCACCGAGAACGGGCGTTTCGCCGTGACCGGCGAGGCGGCTTCCAGCATCGAGCCGGGCGCGCCGGCCGATCTGCTGATCCTCGATTGGGATCGCTTGTCGGCCGAGCTTGATCGAGCCGGAGGTGCCGCCGCTCGATCTGCTGCTCGCCAAGGCGCGGCAGGAGCACATCAAAGGTCTGGTGGTCGGCGGCCGCGAAGTCGTCCGCGACGGCAAAGTGACGGGCGTCGATCTGCCGGCGCTGGAAGCCGAACTGCTGGCGGCGATGCGCAAGGCCTATCCGACCACCGCGGACGTGCGCGCGGCGATGCCGGAACTCAAGTCGGCGCTGCGCAATCACTACACCGGTCCCCTCTATTGCATGTGAGCGCCATGCCGATCGCCAAGGTCCATCGCATTTCCGCCGCCGCCCCCGACGATGTCAGCGGCATCGAAGCAGCCATCAAGGCCGGCGACCTCGATCCGAAGGGTGTGATCGCGATCCTCGGCAAGACCGAGGGCAACGGCCTCGTCAACGATTTCGCCCGCGGCTATGCGAGCTTGGCGCTGAGCCTGCTGTTCCAGCGCCATCTGCCGAAGCCGGATGCCGACAAGATCTGCCTCGTGATGTCGGGCGGCACCGAAGGCGGCATGGCGCCGCATTGGACCGTGTTCGAGCGCGCCGAGGGCAACGGCGCAGCGGGGCCGGCGCTGGCGATCGGCCGCGCCCACACTGCGGCGCTGCCTGCGGAGCATCTCGGCCGGATGGGGCAGGTCGAGGCCGTCGCGGCCGGCGTGCGCTTGGCGATGGCCGACGCAGGCATCGAAAGTCCGGCTGACGTCCATTTCGTTCAGGTCAAATGCCCGCTGCTTACCGTTGCGCGCGTCGCCGAGGCCGACGGCGCGCGGCGCAGATGTATCGACGCGCGACACGCTGAAATCGATGGGCTTGTCGCGTGCTGCAAGCGCGCTCGGCGTTGCCGTCGTGCTGGGCGAAATCGAAATCGCTCGCGTACGCGATGCCGACATCGGCGTCGACTGGAGTCTCTACTCTCGGCCGCGCGAGCTGCTCCGCCGGCGTCGAGTTGCTCGGCCACGAGATCGTGGTGTTCGGCATGTCGCGCGCCTGGTCGGGCCCGCTCGCCATCGACCACGCGGTGATGCAGGACGCGATCGACATCGAGCCGGTGCGCGCGGCGCTGGGCCGGCTTGGGCTTCCGACTGCGGGACAGCTTGCCGCCGCCGAGCGCCAGCGTCTGGTTGCCGTGCTGGCCAAGGCCGAGGCGAGCCACGACGGCCAGCTGCGCGGCCATCGCCACACCATGCTGGATGACTCCGACATCTCCTCAACCCGGCACGCACGAGCCTTTGTTTGCGGCGCGCTGGCCGGCCTCGTCGGCCATGCCGAAATCTATGTGTCGGGCGGCGCCGAGCATCAGGGCCCGGATGGCGGCGGACCGGTGGCGCTGATTGTCAGGCGCTGACTACTCTGTTGCCGCTGGCAACATTGCTCATTCAAGCGGCACGGCATGCCTTGTATTGATCCACCCGGTTCGCCTGCCTGATTTTGTATCCGCAAGTGTATGCAATTTCCGAGATCTCCGCTGGCACGGTTGATGCATCGAAGATGGCCGAAAAGGCCGACGGACCGGCCATTTGCGGAGGGCTGACATGAAGCGGCGAGAATTCCTCAAGAGCACGGCGGCGGCGGGCGTGGCGGCACTCGGCGCGCCATACATCGCCAATGCTCAGGCGCTGGAGACCATCAACGTCGGCCATCTGGTCGGCATCTGCATGTCGCCGCTGTTCTACGCCAAGGCCACCGAAATCTTCAAAGAAGAGGGCGTGGACGTCCAGATGAAGTTCATGCCGAACCCGGGCGACGCGCTGACCGCGCTCAACAGCGGCGCCATGGACATCATCCACAACCCGTTCACCAACGCTTTCGTGGCGGCGGGGCAGGGCGCGCCGGTGCGCATCATCGCCGGCAGCGGGGCCGGCGGCCTGTTCCTGGTCGCGCAGAAGGAAACCGGCATCAAGAGCATGGACGACCTCGCCAAGGCCAAAGGCAAGGGGCTGAAGATCGGCACGGTGCGGTTCAACACCTTCGAGCTGACGCTCTATCGCGCTCTGGCGAAGTCCGGCGTCGCCTACAGCGACTACAACATCGTCTGGTTCAACGACACGCTCGCGCTGGCGGCTGCGTTCGAATCCAAGAACCTCGACCTCGCCACCCACGTCGAGCCGTTCGCCACCCGGCTGATCGATCAGCTCGGCGGCGTTCCGATCTACAGCAGCCTCGACGCCTGGGGCCCGCACGGCCCGGATTGCGTCACCAACACCACGGCGAAGTATCTGGAGGCCAAGCCGGCGACGATCAAGAAGTACCTCAAGGCTCTCCTGCGCGCCGACGCCGCGATCAAGGCCGACATACCGAAGGCGATCGACGTGCTCGACGCGGCGAAGTTCTACCGTGTCAACAAGCAGGTTCTGACGTCCGCGTTGCCGCGGCAGATGCCGCAGGTCGACATCACCAAGGGCGGCGACAAGGGCATGGAGATCGCGGTCGCCGACATGGTGCAGCTCGGCTACCTCAAGTCGCCGCCGCCGATCATCGACACCAAGCTGCTCAAGGAAGTGCTTGGGTGAGCGACCGCTCCGGCACAGTGGACGGTGTGGGCGCTCCCGTTGCGGAAGCGCCCGCGCAACGCGTGGTGCCGTCCTGGGCATGGGTCCTGTTCAAGGGGCTCGTGCCCTGGGCGGTGGTCATCGCGATCTGGGAAATTGCGGCGGCCAGCGGCTGGAGCGGCTCGGTGCTGTTTCCGCCGCCCTCGGCATTCCTCAGTTATGCCATCGAGAGCGATTTCCGCGTCGGCTTCGGCGGCGACGCCATGCCGATCCCGATTGCCATTCTGGTGAGCGCATTGCGCGTGCTCGCCGGGCTGGCCATCGGCTTTGCCGCAGCTCTTGCCACCGGCATCCTGATTTCGGCGTCGGGCTCGTTTTCCGACATGATCCTGCCGCTGGTGCGCGGGCTCGCGCCGATCGCGCCGATCGCGTGGATTCCGCTCGGCATCGTGCTGTTCGGCATCGGCAATCCGACCGCCGTGTTCGTCGTGTTCATGGGCGTCTATTTCATCCTGACGATTTCGACGGTGGCCGCGGTCAAGGCGGTCGATCAGCGGCTGATCAAGACCGCGCGCAGCTTCGGCGCCTCCAAGGCGCAGGTGTGGACGCGCGTCATCTTCCCCGCGGTGCTGCCGCAGGTGTTCACCATGCTGCGGATCAATTTCTTCGCCGCCTGGATGGCGGTGCTGGCGGCCGAGATGGTCGGCGTGAAGAACGGCCTCGGCATGATGATCATTCTCGGGCGCGAGATGTTCAACACCAAGCTCATCCTGCTCGGCATGTGCATCGTCGGCGCGACCGGCTACGCGGTCGACGTGCTGCTGGTGCAGATCCAGCGCAAAATCCTGTGGTGGCAGCAATCGATGACCACGTTGACCTGTCAGCACGTCGGCAAGGTCTGGCCGGGAGCGGGCGGCACCTCGGTTGCTGCGCTGCGCGACATCGACATGACCGTCGAGAACGGCGAGTTCGTTGCGATCCTGGGCCCGAGCGGATGCGGCAAGAGCACGCTGCTGGAATTGATCGCCGGCCTCGAGCCGCTGTCGAGCGGCCGGATCACGCTCGATGGCAAGCCGGTCACCGGCCCGGCGCCGGGCGTGGTGATGGTGTTCCAGGACCACTCGCTGTTTCCCTGGCTGACGGTGCGGGACAACGTCGGCTTCGGGCTCGCCATGAAGAAGGTGCCGAAGCCGCAGCGCGAGGCTCGCGTCAACGAACTGCTGGAGCGCGTGCGGCTCTCCAAGTTCGCCGATCACCGGCCGCATCAGCTTTCCGGGGGCATGAAGCAGCGCGTCGCGATCGCCCGCGCGCTGGTCGAAAGCCCCGAATTCATCATGATGGACGAGCCGTTCGCCGCGCTCGACTTTCAGACCCGCGTGCTGATGCAGAAATTCCTTCTCGAGGTGTGGCTGGAGTTCAAGCCGACCATCATCTTCGTCACCCATCACATCGACGAGGCGGTGCTGCTGGCCGACCGCGTGGTGGTGATGAGCGCCGGACCCGGCCGCATCATCGACGAGGTTCGCATCGACCTGCCGCGGCCGCGGCGCATGACCGATCCCGGTTTCAACGACTACCGCGCCCGCCTTACGGAAACGCTGGAGCGCGAGGTGATGCGCGCCCACGCCGAGGACGAGGGCCTCGCGGTCGCGAGCGCGGCCTGACGCCATGCCGCTGGCGCTTGGCTTTGCCGATCTGTTCGATCATCTCGGCACCGACGAGGTGCGCTACAGCGACGCCGCGAAAGATTTGTCGGGTCGCGATGTCGCGATCGAAGGCTTTCTCTCTCACGCGCATGGGCCGCGCCCGTCCATGCTGCTGGTCGATCAGCCCGGCGTCTGTCCCGACTGCGCGGCGGTGCCGCCGGCCGTCATCACGCTTTGCGGTGCCGCGCCGCTGCTGAGCGAAGGTGGCGAGCACCCGGTGCGCGTGGTGGGGCGGCTCGATTATGGCTTCCGCATCGACGCCGGCGTAGCCTCGTTCCTGCGGATCGAACAGGCCGCGGTCGAACGTGTGGAGACGCCAGCGTGAAGCAACTCATCCATGGCGGCCGCGTGCTGACGGCGGGACGGCTCGACGGCGGCCATGCCGATCTGCTGATCGACGGCGACACGATCGTGGCCGTGCTGCCGCCCGGCGAAAGCGTCACCAGCGATGCCAAGCGGATCGACGCCACCAACCGCCTGCTGATCCCGGGGCTGATCAATTCACACACCCACGCCACGGTCGCGCTCGGCAAGGCGATGGCCGACCGCTGGTCGCTGGAACTGCTGCTCAACGCCTACCCGTGGACCGCGGGAGGCCGCACCACCGAGACCAAATATCTTTCTGCCAGGATCGGCGCGCTGGAGATGCTGCAGAAGGGCTGCACCGCCTGCTACGACCTCGCCGCCGAAATTCCCGCGCCGTCGGTCGAGGGCATCAACGCGGTGGCGCGCGCCTATTCCGACGTCGGCATGCGCGCTGTGATCGCGCCGATGATGGCGGACACGACATTCTTCCGCGCGATCCCCGGCATGATCGAGGCGATGCCGGCGGGACTGCGCGAAAAGGCCGAGGCGCTGCGCGCCACGCCTTACGACGTCAGCCTCGCCACCTGCCGCGAGCTGATCGAGAACTGGTCCTGGAACCGCGAGCAGCTGCGGCCGGCGCTCGGGCCGACCATCCCGCATCATTGCAGCGACGCGTTCATCACCGCGTGCCGCGATCTCGCCAAGGCGCACGGCATCGGCGTGCAGATGCATGTGGCGGAATCCAAGGTGCAGGCGATTGTGGGCCCGCGCAAATACGGCACCACGCTGGTCGGGCACCTGCACAAGCTCGGCCTGCTCGCGCCGAATTTCACCGCCGCTCACGCGATCTGGCTCGACGACGACGACATGGCGCGGCTTGCCGATGCCGGCGCCACGGTCGCGCACAATCCGGGCTCCAATCTCAAGCTCGGCTCGGGGCTCGGCGCCGCGCGGAAGATGAAGGAGAAGGGCATCACGTTCGGTCTCGGCACCGACGGCTGCCTGTCATCCGACAACCAGAACATGTTCGAGGCGATGCGGCTCGCGGCCTACATCTCGCGCGTGCAGGGCCCCGATCCGCGGCAATGGCTCAGCGCCGCCGAAGCGTTCGAGGCTGCGACCAAGGGCGGCGCGCGGGCGCTCGGCATGCAGAATTCGATCGGGCAGCTCGCGCCGGGTTTCAAAGCCGACGTGGTGCTCCTCGATCTCACCCACATCAACTACGTGCCGCTGAACGAGCCGCTCTATCATGTCGTGTTCGTCGAGGACGGCACCGGCGTCGACCGGGTGATGGTCGGCGGGAAGATGCTGGTCGAGGGCGGCAAGGTGCTCGGCGCCGACATGGCCAAGCTGGCGGTGGAGGCCAATGCAGCCGTCGAGCATCTGAACAAGGTCAACGCCGGCGCCCGCGACTTCGTCCAGATGTTCGAGCCGGTGGTGCTCGACTATTGCGTCGGCCTGGCGCGCGAGCCCTACCGTGTACAGCGCTGGTGCGAGCAATGCGCAACGTCGCACTGACTTGCAAAATAGCAGGCGTCTGATGCTACAACGGTCACCAAACGAACGGCGGAACGGTCGGACGGCCTTGGCCAAAGCAGCGAAACGCAATCCGAAAGAGGGCACCGACCGCGCGGGCGCGATCTATCGCGCGTTGCGCCATGCCATCATCGAGCAGGCGCTCGAGCCGGGCGCGAAGCTGCCGGAGGACGCGATCGGCGAGCGCTTCGGCGCCAGCCGCACCATCGTCCGGCATGCGCTCGGGCAGCTTGCGGCCGAGGGGCTGGTCGAGCTGCGCCGCAAC
Organism: uncultured Alphaproteobacteria bacterium; assembly: GCA_963838595.1. Taxonomy (GTDB): domain Bacteria; phylum Pseudomonadota; class Alphaproteobacteria; order Rhizobiales; family Xanthobacteraceae; genus Z2-YC6860. The sequence continues at coordinate 80,905 of CAWIRP010000025.1, read as the reverse complement.
CGTGGCGCGACGGTCGCGACGCCGAGCTGGGACGAGGCGCGCGACATCTTCGACGTCCGGCTTGGTCTCGAAGCACTGGTGGTGGCGCGGCTGGCCGGGCGCCTTGACGCCGGACCAGATCAAGCGGCTCAACGCTCACGTCGACGAGGAGGAGCGGGCGCGCGGCAACGACGAGCCGCTGTCGATCCGTCTCGCCACCGAGTTCCATATCCTGCTGGCCGAGATGACCGGCAGCCCGGTGCTGACCCGCTACGTCAGCGAGAACGCCTCGCGCTGCGGGCTGACGCTCGCGCTCTACAGCCGGCCGCATTCGTCGGAATGCGCGGTGAGCGAGCACCGCGCCATCATCACGGCGCTGGCCAAGGGCGATGCGGCGCGCGCGACAGCGCTTGATGAATGAGCATCTGGAGGCGGTCGCGGGCCGCGCGCTGATCGTGTCGCGGCCGCCCAAGGACCGCGACATCAAGAACATCCTCGGCCGCTATGCCGGCGACGAACCCAACGGCGGCCAGGCCAGGCGGGCGAAGAGGTAGCCGGTCAGGCCTCGATGCCGTTCTTGGTCAGCAGCCGCTCGGCGCTGTCGTTCCAGACGTCCATCTGCACGATCTTGCCGCCGCGCACCACGAAGCGGTCGACGTAGCGATTGCCCTCGAACGGCGTGCCGTCCGGCCATTCGCCGTAGAGCGTGCCGAGGTTGTAGACGATGGTCTCGCCGTTGCCGGGAACGACGTCGGTGCGCTCCATCTTCTTCTTCACCCACTTGTAGCGCTTGCCGTTGAACGCCGCGGTCTCGCGCGGGTGGCTGTATTTGCGGCCGCCGGTGAAGGTGATCTTCAGGTCGTCCGCGATGTAGAGCGCCGCGGTCTGCGGGTCGGGCACCATCGAGGCGACCAGAAAGCGCTCGACGATGTCGGCGGCGGCGGCGGTTTCGTCGGTGGCGACGGCGAGGGCTTGAGCTGGGCCATGGGATCCTCCTGGCGAGGCGTTCGGTCTGACAACCCATGCACATCGCGGGCCACAAAAAGCATGCATGAGCTCGCAAGATTGTATACAATATTGCATACAAATTAGGCGGACGCGTGCCGATTTGCCTAGCTTGTAGGCGCGCCAACCGCAGGAAATACGCGGATTTTCGCGGATTCCATCTGGATACGGTCTGGCACGTCCCTTGCGTCATGGAAGGCCGGTTCATCCGTCAGCGAGAGGTGCCGCCATGCCGCCAAACTGCTGCATACCCAACTGTGCCGATCCCTGCTGCTTGCCGGCGCCCTGCGCTGCTTGCGGTCGCGCCCGAGCCACGCCCAGGAGACCATCAAGCTCGGGCTGGTCGCGGCGATGTCCGGCCAGTCCGCGAAGTCCGGCGAGGCCATCGTGCGCGGCCTGTCGCTCGCGATCGACGAGATCAACGCCAAGGGCGGCGTGCTCGGCAAGAAGATCGAGCTGCTGGTCCGCGACGACGAAAGCAATCCCGCCAAGGGCGTGGTCGCCGCGCGCGAACTGGTGCAGCGCGAGAAGGTCGCGGCGCTGTTCGGCGGTCTCGACACGCCGGTCTCGATTGCGATCGTGCCGTTCGTCAACGGCGCCAAGGTGCCGTTCATGGGCGTCTGGGCGGCGGGCACGCCGATCACCCGCAACGGCGCGCGCGGAGAACTACGTGTTCCGCGTGTCCGCCGTCGACGAGATCGTCGACATCGCGCTGGTCGACTACGCGGTGAAGAAATACGGCGTCGAAGAAGCCCGGCATGATCCTGATCAACAATCCCTGGGGCGAGTCGAACGAGAAGGGCCTCAAGGCCGCGCTCGAAGCCAAGAAGATTCCCTACGCCGGCATCGAGAAGTTCGAGACCAACGACGTCGACGTGGTGCCGCAGCTGACGCGGCTGAAGCAGGCCGGCTCCGACGTCCTGTTCATGGTCGCCAACGTCGCGCCGTCCGCGCAGGTCGTGAAGTCGCTCGACCGCATGAGCTGGGACGTGCCGATCGTGTCGCACTGGGGACCGGCGGGCGGCCGCTTCTCCGAGCTCGCCGGTCCGAGCGGCGCCAAGGTCCACTTCATCCAGACCTACAGCTTCTCCGGCAAGCTCTCGCCGAAGGGCGCAGGCCGTGCTGGCGGCGCTCAAGAAGAAATATCCGGAGATCAAGTCGCTGGCCGACGTCACGCCGGCGGTCGGCATCGCCAACGCCTACGATGCGATGCATCTGACGGCGCTCGCCATCGCGAAGGCCGGCTCGACCGATGGGCCGGCGGTCCGCCAGGCGTTCTACGGCATCGACAAGTACGACGGCCTGATCAAGACCTACGCCAAGCCGTTCACGCCCGACAATCACGACGCGCTCGGGCCGGACGACTACATCTTCACGTTCTTCAAGGAAGGCGAAATCCTTCCGCTGACGAACTAACATTGGACGAAGCGGCGGGACGCGGCGCCTGCCGCGTCCCGTCGCGTGTTACCGGGGTTGGAGCCCGCATGCTGATCACCTCGGCGATCATCTCCGGTCTCGGCCTTGGCAGCATGTACGGCCTGATCGCGCTCGGCTTCCACGTCACCTACGTGGTCTCCAACACGGTCAACTTCTCCCAGGGCTCGGCGATGATGCTGGGCGCGGTGCTGGGCTACACCTTCGCCGTGACGCTCGGCTGGCCGCTGCCGCTGGCGGTGGCGCTGTCGTTGACGATCTGCGCGCTGTTCGGGCTGGTGGTCGAGCGCGCGCTGGTGCGGCCGTTCGCCGAGCGCGGCTCGAACGCCTGGCTGATGGCGACGGTCGCCGGCGGCATCGTGCTCGACAACGCCGTGCTCTTCACCTTCGGCAAGGAGCCGCGCAGCTTTCCCTCGGTGCTCGCGACGAAGCCCGTCGAGATATTCGGCGCCGGCGTCTATCCGCTGCAGCTCGTCATTCCGGTCGTCGGCATCGGCATCGCGCTCGCGCTGCACCTGGTGTTTCACCGCACGCAAGCTGGGCAAGGCGCTGCTCGCGGTGGTGCAGAACTCCGACGCGGCGCGGCTGATGGGCATCAACGTGCGCTTCGCCATCGCAGCCTCGTTCATGATCTCGACGGCGCTGGCGGGTCTGGCGGGGCTGCTGATCGCGCCGCTGTTCAACGTCAACTCGGACATGGGCACGCTGTTCGGCATCAAGGCCTTCGCCGTCGCGATCCTCGGCGGGATCACCTCGGCCTCGGGCGTGATGCTGGCCGGCCTTGTCTATGGTCTGGTCGAATCGCTGGTCACCGCGTTCTTCGGCTCGGTCTACACGCAGATCGTCGCCTTCTCGATCGTGATCCTGGCGCTCGCAGCCATGCCCAACGGCTTCTTCGGCCGCGCCGCGGTGAACAAGGTATGACGCCTCCCGCGTTCCTGTCGCGTCATGCGATGCCGCTAGCGATCCTCGCGCTCACCGCGGGGGCGGCGCTCTATGCGGCGATGGTGGACGGATATGCGCCGTTCGTGCTGGCGCTGGTCGCGCTGACGACGGTGGTCGGCGTCGGCCTCAACATTCTGGTCGGCCTGGCCGGGCAGGTTTCGCTGGGTCACGTCGGCTTCTACGCGATCGGCGCCTACACCGCGGCGATCCTGACCATCAAGGGCGTCGATTTCTGGATCGCGTTTCCGCTGGCGGGCGTCGTCGCCGGAGTGATCGGTTTCGCGCTGGCGCTGCCGGCGCTGCGGGTCAGCGGACCGTATCTGGCGATGGTGACCATCGCGTTCGCCTTCATCATCCAGCATGGCGCGACCGAATGGCGCGATCTGACCGGCGGCGCCAACGGACTGATGAATCTCAAGGCGCCGGTGCTGTTCGGGCGAACGTTCGCCGAACGCGAGATGGCGGTGCTGGCGGTGCTGCTGGCGGGCTGTCTCGCTGTTCTTCTTCTACCGGCTGGCGAACAGCGCCTGGGGCCGGGGCATGGTCGCGGTGCGCGACGCCGAGGTTGCCGCGCGTTCGATCGGCCTCAATCCCGTGATCGTGAAGACCGTGGCGTTCGCACTGTCCGCGGTGTTCGCCGGTCTCGCCGGTGCGATCTTCGCGCCGCTGTTCATGTTCGTCGCGCCGGATTCGTTTCCGTTCTCGCAGTCGATCCTGTTCCTGCTGGCGGTGATCGTCGGTGGCGCGGGCTGGGTGCTCGGCCCGGTGGTCGGCGCCGCGATCAGTGTGATCGGACCGGAACTGCTGTCGGGCCTGGCCGAATATCGTCTGCTGTTCTTCGGCATTCTGCTGCTCGTGGTTCTGTGGCTTGCGCCGGAAGGGCGTGCTCGGCACGCTTGTCACGTTTCATGCGCCGCACGGACCGGACATCGGCGGACGGGACAGGCTTCGATATCGCCGCGTTTCTGCAACCAGCGAAACGAAGACCAATCTTGAGGTTTCCGGCATCGGCATCGCGTTCGGCGGCATCAAGGCGGCAACCGATGTGAGCTTTGTCGCCGAACCGGGAAAGATCACCAGCGTCATCGGCCCGAACGGCGCCGGCAAGACCACGGTCCTCAACATCGTCGGCGGCTTCTATCGGCCGGATTGCGGAAGCGTCCGGCTCGGCGAACTGGAACTGGCCGGCGCGCCGGCCTATCAGGTGGCGCGGGCCGGCATCGCGCGCACCTACCAGACCACCAAGTTGTTCGCCTCCATGAGCGTGCTCGACAACGTGCTGATCGCGCTGCGGCGCGGCCGGCTTGGCGGCATGCTTGCGGACGCAGCGACAGAACAGGGCCGGCGTGCCGCCGAAGGCTTGCTGGCGTTCGTCGGCTATCATGGTCCCCTTGGAACTCCGGCCGGTGACTTACCGCACGTCGATTGCCGTCTGATCGAAATCGCGCGGGCGCTGGCGATGCGGCCGCGTGTGCTGCTGCTCGACGAGCCCGCCGCCGGGCTGATGCGGGCCGACAAGGACGCGCTGAGCCTGTTGCTGCGCCGGATCGCCGATCTCGGCATCGCGGTGATCCTGGTCGAGCACGACATGAAGCTGGTCATGGGCATTTCCGACCACGTCGTGGTGCTCGATGCGGGCGCGCCGATCGCGAGCGGTCCGCCAGCCGTGGTGCGCCGCGATCCGAAGGTGATCAAGGCCTATCTCGGCGGCGACGTCGGCGTGCGAGCGCGTGGCCGTGCCGTGGTCGGGTCGCCGCGATCCGGTGCTGGTGGCGCACAAGCTGACCGCCGGCTACGGCGCGGCGCCGGTGCTGGAAGATGTGGCGCTGGAGGTGTGGCCCGGCGAGACCGTCGCGATGATCGGCGCGAACGGCGCCGGCAAATCGACCACGATGCGCGCGATCTCGGGATCTGTTGCGGCCGGTCAGCGGCGAGATCCTGCTCGACAACGAAAACGTTGCGCGGCTCGAAGCCCATCGCATCGCGGCGAGCGGTCTCGCGCTGGTGCCGGAAGGCCGCCAGGTGTTTCCCGAACTCACGGTCCACGACAATCTGGTGCTCGGTGCGCACACCCGCGCCGACGCCGACTACGAGGCGGAAATCGAGGCGTTGCTCAAGCGGTTTCCGCGGCTGCGCGACCGCCTTCACGGTCGCGCGGGCTTGTTGTCGGGTGGCGAGCAGCAGATGCTTTCCATCGCGCGCGGGCTGATGGCGAAACCGCGCATCCTTTTGCTCGATGAGCCGTCGCTGGGTCTTGCTCCGGCGATGATCAACGAGCTGTTTGCAATCCTCGCCGACCTGCGCGACGAAGGCACCACGATTCTGCTGGTCGACCAGATGGCTGCGCTCGCGCTCGCGCTCGCCGACCGCGGCTACGTGCTGGAATCCGGCCGCGTCGTGCGCGACGGAGAAGCGTCGTCGCTGGTGCAGGATCCCGAGCTCGAAGCGGCCTACCTCGGCCGCGCCGAGGCCGCGCAATAAATGCCGGCGCCGCTCGACCTCGTGCTGCGTCAGGCGCGCATCGCCGGGAACGGCGATGCCATCTGCGACATCGGCATCGCTGGTGGCCGCATCGCCGCGATCGAGCCGCGGATCGACACCGATGCGACGCAGGAGCCGCTCGATGGTCGTCTCGTCATCGGCGGCTTCGTCGAAACCCACATTCATCTCGACAAGTCGTGCATTCTGGATCGCTGCAAGTCGGAGCAGGGGTCGCTGGAGGAGGCGATCGCCGAGGTCGCGGCCGCCAAGCGCGATTTCACCGAGGAAGACGTTTACGCGCGGGGCCGGCGCACGCTCGAAAAGGCGATCGTGCAGGGCACGACGCGGATGCGCACCCACGTCGAGGTCGATCCGCGGATCGGCCTTCGCAGCTTCAACGCGCTGCGCCGCCTGAAGCAGGACTACGCATGGGCGATCGATCTTGAGCTTTGCGTGTTTCCGCAGGAGGGGCTGACCAACGATCCGGGCACCGAAGAGCTGCTGATCGAGGCGTGCGAAGCGGGCGCCGACGTGATCGGCGGCTGCCCCTACACGGACACGAAGCCCAACGAGCAGATCGCGCGCATCTTTGCCATCGCGCGAGCGCTTCGACCTCGATATCGACTTCCACCTCGATTTCGATCTCGATCCGAGCTGGATGCACCTCGACGAGGTGTGCCGCATGACCGAAGGTCAGAAATGGGGCGGCCGGGTCGCGATCGGCCACGTCACCAAGCTGTCGGCGGTCGACATGAAAAGCTCGGCATCATCTCCCGCCGTCTTGCCGAGCGCGGGCGTCGCGGTCACCGTGTTGCCCTCGACCGACCTGTTCCTGATGGGCCGCGGCCACGAACATTCGATCCCGCGAGGGGTGACGCCCGCGCATCGTTTGATGGCGCACGGCGTGAACTGCTCGCTCGCCACCAACAACGTGCTCAATCCCTTCACGCCGTTCGGCGACTGCTCGCTGCTCCGGATGGCGAACCTCTACGCCAACATCTCGCGGCTCGGCCGGCCGGCCGACATGGCTTCAATGTCTCGACATGGTGACGGCGGCGCCGGCCAAGCTGATGAATCTGACCGACTACGGCATCGTGGTCGGAAATCCGGCAGACGTGGTGGTGCTGGATTGCCAGGATCGCGCAGCGGCGGTCGCCGAACTCGCCCAGCCCTTGGCTGGCTTCAAACGCGGACGCCGGACCTTTACCCGGGCGCCTGCGGTGATCCATCGGCCCTAACAGCAATTTTCGTGCAGGCAGCGGTTTCGCCTAAAAATTAGGCGATCAAACGCACATTGTATGCAATGCCCAGTTGGCCATTTTCAACGCGTCGCCAGCACGGCGCGGAGAAAGACCGTCGCTAATCCAATGGCTTAGAGATTTTTCCAGCGTCCGAGGAACTTTGGCACGCGCGCTTGCGGAAGCCTCTTCAGATGAATGTCTGAAGTTCGGGAGGCTTTCCATGAAACGACGTGACTTCCTCAAGTCCACCGCTGCCGTGGCGGGGGCCAGTGTGGTCTCCGCGCCCGCGATTTTCTCGCCGGCCAAGGCGCAGTCGCGCCAGGAGACGCTGCTGATCGTCTCCGAGAGCGGTCCCAACAACATCGACATCCACGGCGTCGGCACCAACGTGCCGGGCTATGAGGTGTCCTGGAACTGCTACGACCGCCTGATCAGTCACGAGATGAAGACGGTCAACGGCGTCCCGTACTACGACCGCGACAAGTTCAAGATGGAGCTCGCCGACGACATGAAGGTCGGCGACATGTCCGTCACCTTCAAGCTCAAGAAGAACGCCAAGTTCCAGGACGGCTCGCCGGTCACCGCGCAGGACGTCAAATGGTCGCTCGACCGCGCCGTCACCGTTGGCGGCTTCCCGACCTTCCAGATGCGCGCCGGCTCGCTCGAGAAGCCTGAGCAGTTCGTCGTCGTCGACGACAACACGATCCGCGTCGACTTCATCCGCAAGGACCGTCTCACCATCCCCGATCTCGCGGTGATCGTGCCGGCGATCTACAACTCCGGCCTCGTCAAGAAGAACGCCACGGAGAAGGATCCGTGGGGCATGGAGTACACCAAGCTCAACACCGCGGGCTCCGGCGCCTACAAGGTCACCAAGTGGACCGCCGGCACCGAAGTCATCATGGAACGCAACGACGACTGGGTGGGCGGACCGCTGCCGAAGGTGCGCCGCGTGATCTGGCGCATGGTGCCGTCGGCCGGCAACCGCCGCGCGCTGCTCGAGCGCGGCGATGCCGACATCTCATACGAATTGCCGAACAAGGACTTCGTCGAGCTGAAGGACGCCGGCAAGCTCACCATCACGTCGGTGCCGTTCTCCAACGGTTGCCAGTACATCGGCATGAACGTCACCAAGCCGCCGTTCGACAACCTTAAGGTCCGGCAGGCGGTCGCTTATGCGATCCCGTACCAGAAGATCATCGACGCTGTGCTGTTCGGGCTCGGTAAGCCGTTGCACGGCGCGAGCTCCGCGCCGGACCTCGCCTGGCCGGTTGCACATAAGTTCACCACCGACATCGCCAAGGCGAAGGCGCTGCTGGCCGAAGCCGGCTATCCCAACGGCTTCGAGACCACGCTGTCGTTCGATCTCGGCTTCGCCACGATCAACGAGCCGCTCTGCGTGCTGGTGCAGGAGAGCCTCAACCAGATCGGCATCAAGGCGACGATCAACAAGATCCCCGGCGCGACGTGGCGCACCGAGCTGAACAAGAAGGTGCTGCCGCTCTACACCAACGTGTTCTCCGGCTGGCTCGACTATCCGGAGTACTTCTTCATCTGGTGCTATCACGGCGCCAATTCCATCTTCAACACGATGAGCTACAAGTCGCCGAAGATGGACGCCTTCATCGAGCAGGCGCGCGACGCCGCGGCGGCCGGTCAGAAGCCCAAATACGACGAAGGCGTGAAGGGTTTCCTCGACGTGGCGTTCGAGGACATCCCGCGCATTCCGCTGTTCCAGCCGTACTCCAACGTCGCGATGCAGAAGAACGTCTCCGGCTACCAGTACTGGTTCCATCGCCGGTTGGACTACCGTGCGCTGGTGAAGGGCTAGAGTTTCGAGGTGAGGCGATAGCAGGGGCCGCCAATGCTGGGCATGGTCTTCAAGCGGATGCTGCTGGCGGTGCCGAGCCTGATCGGCGTGGTGATCGTCACGTTTCTTTTGACGCGCGCGCTGCCCGGCGATCCGGCGGCATACTTCGCGGGACCGGCGGCCGACAAGGCGGCCGTCGAGCAGATCAGGGTGAAGCTCGGTCTCGATCAGCCGCTGATCGTGCAGTTCGGGCGCTACGTCAACGATCTCGGCCGCGGCGATCTCGGCCAGTCGCTGACCACCGGCCAGCCGGTGGCGACCGAGATCCGCAACCGCTTGCCGGCGTCGGCCGAGTTGACGTTACTCGGGCTGTTGGTCGCCATGTCGATCGCCATTCCGCTTGGCATCCTCGCTGCGACCCGGCCCGGCTCCCCGATTGATCACGCCTGCCGCGTCATTGCGACAGCGGGCGTGTCGCTGCCGGTGTTCTTCCTCGGGCTCATCCTGGTTTACGTGTTCTACTATCTGCTCGGCTGGTCGCCGGCGCCGCTCGGCCGGCTCGACGTGTTCTACAACGCGCCGCGCTCGATCACCGGGTTCTATCTGATCGACAGTCTGCTCACCGGCGAATGGGAGACGTTCCGCGCCGCAGTGAGCCAGCTTATCCTGCCGGCGATGACGCTCGGCATCTTCGCGCTGGCGCCGATCGCGCGCATGACGCGCGCCTCGATGCTGGCGGTGCTGTCGTCCGATTTCGTTCGCACGGCGCGCGCCAGCGGCCTGACGCCGTACACCGTCACCGTCACGTATGCCTTCCGCAACGCCATGCTGCCGGTGATAACCACGCTCGGCATGGTGTTCTCGTTTCTGCTCGGCGCCAACGTGCTGGTGGAGAAGGTGTTCGCCTGGCCCGGCATCGGCTCCTACGCGGTCGAGGCGTTGATCGCGTCGGACTTTGCGCCGGTGCAGGGCTTCGTCCTCACCATGGCGATCATGTATGTCGCGCTCAACCTGCTGATCGACATTCTCTACGTCATGATCGATCCGCGCGTGAGGATCGAAGCATGAGCACGATCGCTCCGAGCGCGCCGCAAGCCACATCGGGTCTGATCGCCACGCTGCGCCATGCGCGCTACATCATCAGCGACAACCCCGTGACCGGATTGGCGTTCGGCCTGTTCGTCATCATCGTTCTGCTTGCCGCTGTTCGGACCCTATATCGTTCCCTACGATCCGCTTGGCCAGCAACACCACGTCCGCGCTGAAGCCGCCCTCGGCCGCGCACTGGTTCGGCACCGATCAGCTCGGCCGCGACGTGTTCAGCCGCGTGATCGTCGCGACGCGCCTCGATTTCATCATTGCGGTCTGCTCGGTCGCGCTGGTGTTCATGATGGGCGGCCTGTCGGGCGTTGCCGCCGGCTTCTTCGGCGGCTGGACCGATCGGATCGTGGGGCGCATCGCCGACACCATCATGGCGTTCCCGCTGTTCGTGCTCGCCATGGGCATCGTCGCCGCGCTCGGCAACACCGTTGAAAACATCGTGCTCGCGACCGCGATCGTGAATTTCCCGCTCTACGCCCGCGTCGCGCGCGCCGAGGCGAACGTGCGCCGCGAGGCCGGCTTCGTGCAGGCGGCGCGGCTGTGCGGCAACGGCGAATTCCGCATCCTGCTCACGCAAATCCTGCCCAACATCATGCCGATCATGATCGTGCAGATGTCGCTCACCATGGGCTACGCCATCCTCAACGCCGCCGGCCTGTCGTTCATCGGTCTGGGTGTGCGGCCGCCGACGGCGGAGTGGGGGATCATGGTCGCCGAGGGCGCCGCGTTCATGGTGTCCGGCGAGTGGTGGATCGCATTCTTCCCCGGCCTCGCGCTGATGGTGGCGGTGTTCTGCTTCAACCTGCTGGGCGACGGCCTGCGCGACATCGTCGACCCGTCGCGGCGCACATGAACATTCCCAACACCATTCCGCTGCTCGACGTTCGCGACCTCACGGTCGAGTTCCAGACGCGCCGCGGCATCGTCCGCGCGGTGCAGAACGTCGATGTCACGGTTGCCAAGGGCGAGACGGTTGCCATCGTCGGCGAGTCCGGTTCCGGCAAGTCCGTCACCTCCTATGCGGTCATGCGAATTCTCGACCGGGCCGGGCGGATCGCCGACGGCTCGGTGATGTTCTCCGGCGTCGATGTGCGCAATGCCGACGAGCGGGCGATGCGCGATCTGCGCGGCCGCGAAATGTCGATGATCTTCCAGAATCCGCGGGCAGCGCTCAATCCAATCCGCAAGGTTGGACGGCAGATCGAGGACGTCCTGCTGCAGCACGTCCAGGCCACGCCGCAGGAGGTAACCGAGAAGGCGGTCGAAATTCTTGAGCAGGTGCGCATCGCGCGCCCGCGCGAACGCTATCATGCGTATCCATTCGAGTTGTCCGGCGGCATGTGCCAGCGTGTGGTCATCGCACTGGCGCTCGCTTGTCGGCCGCAGCTCTTGATCGCCGACGAGCCGACCACCGGTCTCGACGTCACCACGCAGAAAACGGTGATGGACCTCGTCACCGAGCTGACGCGGCAGCGCGGCATGTCGACCGTCCTGATCACGCACGATCTGGGGCTTGCCGCCGCCTATTGCGACCGTGTGGTCGTGATGCAGAGAGGCAATGTGGTCGAGACCGCGCAATCGCGGACGATCTTCACCGCGCCGTCGCATGCCTATACGCGCAAGCTGATGCGCGCCACGCCGCGGCCAGGCGTGTCGCTGCGCGATCTCTTGCCGGAGGACGAGACGCCGCCTGTACAGCGGCCGCGGCGCGATCTCAATGGCAAGGCTGGAAAGCCGTTGCTGGTGGTCGAGAAACTGATCAAGGAGTTTCCGCGGCAGTCGACGCAAAGTCCGTTCAAGAAGCTGTTCCGTCGTGGCCCCGCGCCGGAGCCGGAGATTTTCCGTGCCGTCGACGGCATCAGCTTCAGCGTCGGACGCGGTGAAAGCGTCGGGCTGGTCGGCGAATCCGGCTGCGGCAAGTCGACCACCTCAAGCATGGTAATGCGGCTTCTGGATAAGTCCGACGGCATCATCACGTTCGACGGTGAAAGCATCGGGGAGGTCCCGGCCAAGGAATTCGCCAGGCTGCCGATGCGCAAGCGCATCCAGATGGTGTTCCAAGACCCGACCGACAGCCTCAATCCGCGCTTTACGGCTGCGCGCGCCATCGCCGACCCGATCATGCGGCTGAGCGATATCAAAGGCAGCGCCGCGGTTCGCGCGCGCTGTGAGGAATTGGCGAGGCAGGTCGGATTGCCCCTTGAGCTGCTGGACCGTTTTCCGCATCAGCTTTCCGGCGGGCAGAAAGCGCGTGTCGGCATCGCGCGCGCGATAGCGCTCAGCCCGGAACTGGTCATTCTCGACGAGCCGACCGCGGCGCTCGATGTTTCGGTGCAGGCCGTTGTGCTCAACCTGCTGCAAGACCTGAAGAACTCGCTCGGTATGAGCTATCTGTTCGTCTCGCACGACCTCAACGTCGTAAGGCTTCTATGCGACCGGGTGATCGTCATGCGCGCGGGTAAGATCGTGGAGCAGGGGCCGACCGAGCGCGTGCTGGGTGCGCCGGAGAGCGACTACACGCGCGAGCTTCTCTCCGCTATTCCGCATCCGCCGATGTGAGCGCGATCATGGCAGACCCGTTGGATGACATGGTGAACGCAGGTGCCCAGGCGCTCGGCATTCCGCTCGAGCCGCAATGGACGGCCGAGGTGAAGACGCAGCTCCAGGTCATTCTGCGCCATGGTGCGCTGGTCGCCGAGTTTCCATTGCCGGACGAGTTGGAGCCGGCGCCGGTGTTCAAGGCCTGAGCTTCGATGGATTGGTCATCCGCCACGGACATCGCGGCCGCGGTTGCGCGGGGTCACAGCGCAGTTGCCGTCGTAGATGCGGCCTTGCAGCGCATCGCCAGATACGACAAGTCGCTGAACGCGTTCACCTCCGTCCTTGCGGACCGCGCTCGCGCCAGGGCGCACGCGCTCGATCAAACACGTGCCTCGGGGAAATCCCTAGGGCCGCTCGCAGGCGTTCCTTTCGCGGTGAAGAACCTGTTCGACGTGAAAGGCCTGGCGACGATCGCCGGCTCTAAGATTAACCGCGACCTTCCGCCTGCGGCGCACGATGCAACGCTGATCGAACGTATGGAAGCGGCCGGCGCCATCCTGGTCGGCGCGCTGAACATGGGCGAATACGCCTACGACTTTACCGGCGAGAATTCACACGACGGGCCGTCGCGCAACCCACACGACTTGAGCCGCATGACGGGCGGCTCGTCCGGCGGATCGGGCGGCGCAGTGGCGGGCGGGCTGGTTCCGATCTCGCTCGGCTCCGACACCAACGGCTCGATCCGCGTACCGTCGTCGTTCTGCGGAATTTTCGGATTGAAGCCGACTTACGGACGGCTGTCCCGCGCGCGAACCTTCCCGTTCGTCGGGGCCTTCGATCACCTCGGGCCGTTTGCACGAAACGTGAAGGATCTCGCGCTTGCCTACGATGCGATGCAGGGTGGCGACCTGGAAGACCCGGTCTGCACCGATCGTCCGGTGGATCCCGCTGTCTCGCAACTTGATCAAGGCATACGAGGACTGCGTATCGCAATGGCCGGCGGCTACTTCCGCAAGGGCGCATTCCCGGAAGCGCTAGAGGCTGTTGCCAAGATTGCGGCTGCGCTCGATGCCAAACGCGAGATCGAACTCCCGGAAGCCGAACGCGCGCGCTCGGCGGGCTACGTTATCACCGCGACCGAGGGTGCGGCGCTGCATCTCGAACGGCTGCGCAAGCGGCCCAACGATTTCGATCCAGCGGTGCGCGACCGGTTGATTGCGGGCACGATGGTGCCGAGCGCGCTGGTGATACAGGCGCAGAAGTTTCGCCGCTGGTATCGCGAGCGCGTGCTCGAGCTGTTCAAGGAGGTCGACGTCATCCTGGCGCCGGCGACACCCTGCACCGCGCCGCTGATCGGGCAGAAGACCTTCGTCGCTCGATGGCAAGGAACTGCCGCTGCGCCCGAATATCGGCATCTATACTCAGCCAATCTCGTTCATCGGCCTCCCGGTCGTTGCCGTTCCGGTGCCGTTGAAGCCGCTTCCGATCGCGGTCCAGGTCATCGCCGCGCCATGGCGCGAAGACGTCGCGCTTCGAGTCGCTTATGCGCTCGAACAAGCGGGAGCCGCGGCGGCGCCGCGGCCGGCGATGGCGTCATGACCAGCAGCGACGCCTATACGCATCACCACAAGCCGTCGAAACGGCACATCTTCGGCGTCGCCGCTGCGACGGGGAAACGCACACTTGCGGAAGATCTCCATGCGCAACTTGCCGACGAGATCGTAAGGGGCGCATTGCCACCCGGCTCTGCGCTGGACGAAACCGAGCTGGCGCGCCGTTTTGAGGTATCCCGCACGCCGGTGCGCGAAGCGATCCGCCAACTGGCGGCGAGTGGCCTGATCGAAGCGCGGCCGCACCGTGGCGCGGTGGTCGCGCGGCCGAGCGAAGCACGGCTCGCCGACATGTTCGAGATGATGGCGGAGCTTGAGGCGCTCTGCGCCCGCAATGCGGCGGAGCGAATGACTGGCGCCGAGCGGCGCTCGCTCGAAACCGTCCATGAGACGTTTCGCGGACTTACCCACGTCGGCGACCCGCAGCGCTTCCACGAGGTCAACGAAGCGTTCCACGGCACCATCTACAATGGTGCGCACAATACCTATCTCGCCGAATTGACGCTTGCGACGCGGTCGCGCGTGCAGCCGTTCCGGCGCGCGCAATTCCGCAACCTCGGACGCCTCGCCAAGTCGCACCTGGAGCACGACCGGGTCGTGCAGGCGATCATGCGCGGCGATCGAGAGCAGGCGGCCGCCGCGATGCACGCGCACATCATGACCGTTTGGGATGAGTTCGGCCGCTATATCGAGTCGCTTTGAGCCCTGGCGATCCCGGTTGGTGGTCAAAGGCTCGCTGCTCCGCGGGCAGTGAAATTCTGAAATTCCAACTCGAGATCAGCGCGCGCGAAGCATAGCTGCTTCGTTCACGCGCTTCTGTCATTCCTGGTTTCGGACTCCCGGCGTGATTGCCGCGATGCCGGGATTCTCCGCTGTGGAGTTGATGTTTCCACCTCATCGCGCGCAAGATTGTCGAGAATTTTGAGGAGCGTCCGCCGGGTGACAGCCACATCGGCCGCCTTGATGCCGCGGATGCCAATGCCATTCACAGCCTCGGCAAATGGCACCAGCTTGCTTTTCAACAACCGGCCCTTGGGCGTGAGATGGATGAAAACCATCCGCCGGTTGCCCGGTCGCTGCACACGCGTGACGTAGCCGAGTTTTTCCATCGCCTGAATCGCCGAGAACGTGGTGGGCTCCATGACGCCGGCCTGATCGCTCAGCTCGCGCTGGTTGAGGCCATCGCGTTCCCACAGGATGCGCAGGAACGCCCAGTGGCCGAATGGCACCGAGTGCTGGCTGAGGCGAGCCTGCAGGGCGCGCACAAATGCGCGCGTCACGTCCTTGACCAGATGCGCCAGCCGGTCATTTGGCACCGCCTCTTGCCAGTGCTTGAGCATGACCTGGGTGTCGCTGCCTCGCGGCGGCTGTACGGATCTTTTCATGTTGCCATTTTCCTGAGCGGAACGATCTCGTGGTCACATGTCGATCGCGATCTCGTCGCCGCATGCGCGTGACACGCAAATCATGATGTTATCTGCGCGCTCGCTGCCGGACAGCACCAGGTCGCGATGATCAGCTTCGCCAGCGATCAGCCTGGTGCGGCAGGTGCCGCAGGTGCCGCTTTCGCACGAGCTTGCAGCCCGATGTCCCGCCGCACGAACGGCATCGAGGATCGAAGTCCCGGCCGGCACTTCGACGACCGCGCCGGAGCGCGCCAGCCGCACCCGGAACGGTTTGTCGCCGGGCGAGTGCTTTTGCGGCTCTGCGAATGCCTCGAAGTGCACCGCGGACGGTGACCAGTGGCCCGTCATGTCGCGAACAGCTTCCATTATTCCGCGCGGGCCGCAGCAATAAACGTGTCCCACGGGGCGCTCCAGCACCGGCCAGAGGTCCAGTGCGTGCGCAAGGTCGCCGCCATCATGGTGGATCGTGACCTGGCTGCGGAGCTCAGCGCTGCCGAGTTCGTCGCGAAAGGCGGTCTGCTCGGCCGCGCGCGTACAATAGTAAAGCTTGAAGCGGCCACCGGCATTCTTGAGGTGCCGGATCATCGACATGATAGGCGTGATTCCGATGCCGCCTGCGATGAAGGTGTATCCTGCGGGACTCTTCACCAGCGGAAAATCGTTGCGTGGCGGCGCGACCAGGATTTCATCGCCATCCTTGGCGTCGTCCACCATGCTGACCGAGCCGCCACGACCGGAGGCTTCGCGCAAGACGGCGATGACATATCGATCGCGTTCCATCGGATCGTTGCAGAGAGAGTATTTGCGCACGAGCCCGTTCGGTACGCGCAGAGAAATGTGCGAGCCGGGCGTGAACTCGGGCAATTCGCCGCCGTCGCCGCGACTCAGTTCGAACAGCCGGATGTCCTTGGCGGCCGCCGCGCTGCGGGCAATTCTCAAGGTGAGGGAAGGGGTTATCTCGTCAGCCATCGGTCCGGCGCGTTTGTTGACGTTCTAAAGTGCCGCCGCTAGAATAAACTTAGGAGCCTAAGTAATCAACGCCTCCGGCGGAACGACAGGGAGAAGCGCCATGCTGACGCGCGAAGACAACGACATCCTGTGCCGTGTCGAAGGCGACGCTCCGATGGGCCAACTGATGCGCCGCCACTGGGCGCCGTTGTGTCTTTCGGAAGAGGTCGCGGAGCCGGACGGTGCGCCGGTCCGGGCTCGGCTGTTCGGCGAAGACCTCGTCGTATTCCGCGACACCAACGGCAAGCTCGGCGTGCTCGACGAATACTGCCCGCACCGCCGCGTCTCGCTGGTGCTCGGCCGTAATGAGGAATGCGGTCTGCGTTGTCTCTACCACGGCTGGAAAATGGACGTGGACGGCAACGTCCTCGAGATGAGCTCCGAGCCGCCTGAGAGCGGATTGGTCGAGAAGGTCAAGATCAAGGCCTATCCCGCGCGCGAGGCCGGCGGCTTTGTGTGGACCTACATGGGCCCGCCCGCCGAGATGCCCGAGTTCGAGCCGCCCTCGTTCGCGCCGACGCCCGACTGCAACGTCAGCATCCTGAAGGTTCATGTGAAGGCGAACTGGGCGCAGGTGATGGAGGGGCAGATCGATTCCGCCCATAGCTCCAGCCTGCATTCGTCGGACATGGTGCCGGCCCGCGTCGACGGCGCCAAGGCGGACAACAAAAGCTGGCTGCGCCCGTCGACCGACCGCGCGCCGCGCTACCAGTCGGAGCGCACCGACTTCGGTTTCCGCTACGTGGCGATCCGCCGTCCCATCCAGAACGCCAACACCCACGACTATCTGCGCGTGACGGTTTACGTGGCGCCGTTCGTCGCGCTCATTCCGCCAAACAACATGTACAACGTGACGACGGTGCTCGGCCCGACCGACGACAACAACACCGCGTTCTATTTCCTCGCCTGGAACGACGCGTCGAAGCCCGGCGTGGATGTCAACACGTGGCGCACCTTCAACAAGGCGATGCCGGGCATCGATCTGGATGAAAGCTTCCACAACAAGCGAACGCTCGAGAACAACTATCGGCAGAATCGGCAAGCCATGAAGCTCGGCGACTTCACCGGCATCAAGGGCATCCCCAACCAGGACATCGCGATGTGGGAGACCATGGGTCCGATCGTCGACCGCTCCAAGGAGCGACTCGGCGCCAGCGATTTTGCCGTGGTCGAATTCCGCAAGATGATGGTGGAGGCGGCGCAGCGCGTGCGCGATGGCGGGCCGGCAATCGGCACCAAGGAGCGCAAGACGCCATTTGCGCGGATCAGTTCCTACGAAGGAATCGTGCCGAAAAACACCAACTGGCGGACGCTCAGCGTCTCCGAACCGGAAAAAGACCGCGTTGCCTGATCGAGTGGGCGGCGCAGGGTTAACGCAGCTTTAACAATTTCAGTCCGATGCTGCCGTGGTGGTCAACCACCGCGGGGGGAATGATGCTGCCTGAACGCCGCATGTTCGAGGACGAAGCGTGCCCTGTCCCTGTTGACGTGCTCGGTGAAATGTATCGCGCGAATCCGCACGGGCTGAACGAGTTGATCGTTTCGGTGCCGCCGGCGGTGCGGGGCATGCTGGCGATGTATTGCTATCGCCGCGCACATCTCGCTTCGATCGCACTGGCCATTGCCGCGACCTGTGAGGAGGACGACCTCACGCGTCATGGCGGCAACGCCGGGGCGCTGCTGTTCGCGAAATCGCGCGAGCCTCAATCGGCGCCGCGCGTGGCGCCGCATCTGGTCGGGCGCCGCAAGGTTACGCTGGCGAGCGGCACACTCCGCAATATGGTGCCGGCGAACGACGAGGAAGACGACCTTTCGATAGCCGCTGTGTAGCGCACAACCCTCGATCATGCGCGCGATGCGGGAGGCGTAAGCCTTCCGCACGGCAACCTGTCGTTTACCCCATGCCTGATAGCCAATAGCCGGGCCCCATTTCCGCCTCGTTTCCCCCGGGTTATGATGGCGGCTGTATGAAAAGGGGCGGGCGGCCGGTTTTCGGTGCGCCCTGGTTGCGTTTCGAGGGCTGGATGGGGCGGCGTTTTGTGCCGGGGATGATGCAGGTGGCGCGCGTCGGCGCGGCCGCTGCTATTGCCCTTGCCCTCGCGAATTGCGGACGATCCAACGTCGATCCCAAATACGGTGTTGAGGCGAGCCGCCGTGTGGTGGATCCGGGCGAGCCGGTGCCCAAGGGCGGTGGCAGGTATAGTGTCGGCAAACCCTACCAGGTGGCGGGCCGCACCTACGTCCCTGAAGAGAACCCGAACTACGAAGCCGAGGGGATGGCCTCCTGGTACGGCGACGATTTCCATGGCCGGCTGACCGCCAACGGCGAAGTGTTCGATATGAACTCCGTCTCGGCCGCGCATCCGACGCTGCCGATCCCCAGCTACGCGCGCGTGACCAATCTGCGCAACGGCAAGTCTCTGATCGTGCGCGTGAACGATCGCGGGCCGTTCCATGAGAACCGGGTGATCGACGTGTCGGTGCGCGCCGCGAAGCTGCTCGACTTCCATCGCTTCGGGGTGACGCGGGTCAAGGTCGAGTATGCCGGCCGCGCAGCGCTCGAAGGTTCCGATGATGCCAAGCTGGCGGCAACGCTGAGCACCGGCGCGCCGGCATCGTTCCCGACAACCAGGGTGGCATCCGCCAAGCCAGGCCGGCCATACCAGCCCGAATATTTCGATCCCAAGCCGGCTGTGCGCGCTACGGCGCAACCGCCCTCGGCCGAGCCGGTCCGCACCGTGCGGACCACCCCGGTCGCCGCACCTCAAACGACAGGCCGTGCGGCGGCCACGCCAGGCTACGCGGTCGCATCCGAACGCTCGCAGCCAGTCGTGCCGCCCCCACCACGTGTCGCCACGTCCGATGGGCCGGCCTCGTTCGAAACCCGCTTCGGGCCCGGCTCTGCCGCTGCGGCGCCTTCCGCGGCGCCGGCGGCGGCCTTTGCGCCCCGTTTTGATGGGGTCATGACGGGCCGCGGCATCTACTGAGCCCGCGGAATTTCGGCCATTTTCTTGCCCGCGAAGGCTTGCTAAGTCAGCCAGCGCTCGCGGGCGGCATTCCGACCGAGACGAAGTCGCTCTAAGACCGAGACCCCATGCTGAAGCCTGTTGGGCTCAAATCGCTTGCCGCGGCGGCCTTCATTGCCGGCCTCGCGGCGGCCTATGCCGCGCCGGCTCCGAACAATCCGGGCGGCTTTCAGACAGCGATCCCGTACGCAATTCTGATCGAAGCCGAGACGGGCACGGTGCTTTTTGAAAAGAGCGCCGACCAGCTTGTCCCACCCTCGAGCCTCGCCAAGCTGATGACCGCCGAGGTCGTGTTCGATCAGGTGGCGCTTGGCAACATCAAGCTCGATGAGGAGTTCGTCGTCAGCGAAAATGCCTGGCGCAAGGGCGGCGCGCCGTCCGGCGGGTCGACCATGTACGCGGCGATCCATAGCAAGATCAAAATCCGCGATCTGCTCAGCGGCGTGGTGATCCAATCCGGCAACGACTTCTGCATCGTGCTCGCCGAAGGCATTGCCGGCAATGAAGCCGCCTTTGCGCGGCTGATGAACGACCGCGCGCGAGAGCTCGGACTCGAAAAATCGAACTTCACAAACTCGACCGGGCTGCCCGATCCGCAGCAGCGCGTCACGGTGCGCGAGCTGGCGAAGCTCGCGCAGCACATCATTCATACCTACCCGGATCAGTACAAACTCTACGGCGAGCGCGAGTTCACCTGGAACAAGATCCGGCAGCAGAACCGCAACCCTTTGCTCGTCATGAACATCGGCGCCGACGGGATGAAGACCGGCTTCACCAAAGAGGCCGGGTACGGCCTGGTCGGCTCGGCGGTGCAGAACGGACTACGCTTGATCGTGGTCGTCAATGGCTCCAAGCACGAGAAGGAGCGCGCCGACGAAGCACGCAAGCTTCTCGAATGGGGGTTCAGGGGCTTCGAGACCCGGCTCCTGTTCGCCGAGGGACAGACCGTGGCCGAAGCGAAGGTGTATGGCGGCACCAAGGGCAGCGTTCCCTTGACCGGCAAGGGCCCCATCAACCTGATGGTGCCGCGCGGCGTCTCGGATCGCATCACCGCGAAGATGATCTACACCGGGCCGGTGCGGGCGCCGGTCCAGCAGGGCCAGCCGATCGGCAGGCTGCAGGTCTGGCGCAACGAGACGCTGGCGCTTGAGGCTCCGTTGCAGGCCGCCGAAGACGTCGGCACCGGGGGCACGGCGCGCCGGGCTTTCGATGCCGCCACGGAATTGTTCATCGGCGTGTTCCGCGCGGGCGTCGGCAAGATCTAGTTTCCGTGGGATGTCTCCGGGATTTCGGCCGGTTCGGGTGGCGTTCGGTGGCCGTTCCCCTTACTTACTGGGCAGTTGAGGCCTGACAGGATGCGCGGACGCTTCATTACGTTTGAGGGCGGGGAGGGCACCGGCAAGTCGACGCATGCTGCGCGGCTCGCCGAGCGCCTGAAGGCGTTTGGCGTCGGCGTACACCTCACTCGCGAGCCCGGCGGTTCGCCCGGCGCGGAAATCATGCGCTACGTCATCCTGTCCGGTGTTGCGAAGCCGCTGGGCGCGGAAGCGGAGGCGATGCTGTTCGCCGCGGCGCGCGACGATCATCTCAAGACGGTGATCAGGCCGGCGTTGGAGCGTGGTGTCTGGGTAATCTGCGATCGCTTTGCCGACTCGACACGAGTCTATCAAGGCGTCGCCGGCGACGTCGATGCGCGCTCGATCCGCGCACTGGAGCGCATCGTGGTCGGCGATACCAAGCCCGACCTCACATTCATCCTGGATGTGCCGGCGCCGGTTGGAATGCAGCGCGCCGCCAAGCGGCGCGGAGTGGGCGACGTCGATCGCTTCGAAGGCGAAGCGCTGGCGTTTCACGAGAAGTTGCGCGACGGATTCCTCATGCTGGCGGCCAGCGAGCCGGAGCGTTGCGTGTTGATCGACGCCACGGTTTCGAAGGACGACGTGCACGATCAGATTTGGCGCATTGTCAGCCAGCGGCTCGACCCGGCCACCGCGCCGGTGCAGTTGGAGGGCGCGCCGCAGTAGGCTTGGAAATGGCGCCGCCTCTTATTCAACTCAAGGACATCGCGCTGACGTTCGGCGGCACACCGCTGCTCACCGGCGCTGAGCTGTCGGTTTCGGCCGGCGAGCGGGTCTGTCTGGTCGGCCGCAACGGGTCCGGCAAGTCGACGTTGCTGAAGATTGCAGCCGGGCTGGTCGCTCCCGACAGTGGCACGCGGTTCGTGCAGCCCGGCGCGAGCATTCGTTATCTGCCGCAAGAGCCCGATTTCGGTGACATGCCGACGACGCTGGCCTATGTCGAGGCCGGCCTCGGTCCCGACAACGATCCCTATCAGGCGCGGCAGACCCTTGAGCAGTTGGGATTGAACGGCAGCGAGAATCCGTCGCATCTGTCCGGTGGGGAAGCGCGGCGTGCCGCACTTGCAAGCGTGCTGGCGCCGCGCCCGGATATTCTGCTGCTCGACGAGCCCACCAACCATCTCGACCTCACCGTCATCGAATGGCTCGAACGTGAGCTCGACGGCCGCCGCGCGGCCCTGCTGATGATCAGCCACGACCGGCGGTTCCTCGCCAATCTGTCGCGCAGCACCGTATGGCTGGATCGCGGACAGACACGGCGGATCGAGCGCGGCTTTTCCGCGTTCGAGGAGTGGCGCGACGAGGTTCTGGCCGAGGAAGAGCGCGATCAGCATAAGCTCGACCGCAAGATCGTCGCCGAGGAGCACTGGCTGCGTTACGGGGTATCGGGGCGGCGCAAGCGCAACGTCAAGCGGCTCGGCAATCTGCATGCGTTGCGCGAAGCGCGGCGCACCTATCGCGGAGCGGTGGGCGCCGCGACGTTCGGCGCGGCGGCGGCGGACAATTCCGGCAAGCTGGTGATCGAAGTCAAAGGGGCGGGCAAATCCTATGACGGAACGCCGATTGTTGCTGGCTTCTCGACTCGAATTCAGCGCGGCGACCGCTTGGGAATCGTTGGGCCGAACGGCAGCGGGAAAACCACGCTTGCCAATCTGCTGACCGGCGTACTGGAGCCGGACAGCGGTAGCGTCAAGCTTGGCGCCAACCTCGCCATTGCGACGCTCGACCAGCATCGGGACAGCCTCGATCCCAACGTCACGCTGTCCGATGCCCTGACCGGCGGCCGTGGCGATCACGTGCAAGTCGGCGACCAGACGCGACACGTGATCGGCTATATGAAGGACTTCCTGTTCCAACCGGAGCAGGCACGCACCCCGCTTGGAAAGCTCTCGGGTGGCGAACGGGGGCGTCTGATGCTGGCGAAGGCGCTGGCGCGGCCGTCGAACGTGCTGGTGCTGGACGAGCCGACCAACGATCTCGATCTCGAAACGCTCGATGTGCTGGAAGAGATGCTCGGTGACTATGCCGGGACCATCCTCCTCATCAGCCACGATCGCGATTTTCTGGATCGCGTGGTCAGCTCGGTGATCGTGCCCGAAGGAGACGGCCGCTGGGTCGAGTACGCCGGCGGCTACTCCGACATGCTTGCCCAACGTGGCGAAGACCTCACCCGCGCGGCGGTAAAGTCAGAGGCCAAGCCGTCGCCGTTCAAAACCACGTCCGCGAGCCCGGCGCCGGAACGCAAGCGGCGCCTGAGTTTCAACGAAAAGCACGCCCTCGAAACCTTGCCCGCGACGATGGCCGCGTTGCAATCGAAGATCGATGCGTTGCAGCGCCGTCTCGATGAGCCCGAGCTCTTTACGCGCGACCGCAAGGCATTCGACCAGGCATCCGACGATCTGGTGGACGCCTACACGGAACTTGCGGCGGCGGAGGAGAAATGGCTGGCGCTTGAAATATTGCGGGAGGAAATCGCCACGCAATGAGCGGTGCACTTGCAGAACGGGAGGCGGCCGGCCTACCTGTGTTGGGATGAGCCCCGCCAAGAACCTCGAGGACGATGACGCCCTGCCGCATCCGCGCGAGACCGCGGCGCTGTTCGGCCATGCCGAGGCGGAGCAGACTTTGCTCGATGCCTACCGCGGCGGCCGCATTCCGCATGCCTGGCTGATCGGCGGCGAAGCGGGGATCGGTAAGGCGACACTGGCCTACCGCATGGCGACGTTCGTGCTGGCGCATCCCGACCCGACCGCGCCGGCGGTGCAGAAGGCGACATCGCTTGCCGTGCCGGCGGATCGCCCAGTGGCGCGCCGCGTCGCCGGGCAGTCGCACACCGACCTGCTGACGCTGGAGCGCATATTCAACGAGAAGACCGGCAAGCTGTTCAGTTCGATCCGGGTCGACGACGTGCGGCGGACGGTTTCGTTCTTCGGGTCGACCGCGGGCGAGGGCGGCTGGCGGGTGGCGATCGTAGATAGTGTGGAAGAACTCGAGAAGTCGGGCGAGAATGCCCTGCTGAAGGTGCTGGAGGAGCCACCTCCGCGCTGCCTTCTGCTGCTGATCAGTCAGGCGCCGGGGCGTGTGCTGCCCACCATCCGCTCGCGCTGCCGGCTGCTGATGCTGCGCCCACTGCCGGTTGAGGAGGTGGCCCGCGCGGCTGCTTCGGTCCTGGATCAGGAAGCCGATGACGAAGATATTCTGGCCGCGGCGCAGGCCGCCGACGGGTCGGTTTCGCGGGCGCTGATGTTCCTCGACGGGCCGGCGCTGGAGCTGCGCCAGCGCATCGTTGGTCTGCTCGATGGGCTGCCACATGTCGATCAGCGCGCGCTCCACGCGCTCGGCGACAAACTGGGCGGTGTCGATGCCGCCCCGCTGCTGGCGTTCATGGAAACGGTCAATTCCTGGCTTTCGGCACGGCTCAACGATGGGCCGCAGGACAAGCGCCGGATGGCTCGGCTCGCCGAAGCGTGGGGAAAGATCAACAGCGCGAGCCGCGAGGTCGAAGAGTACAACCTCGATCGTCGGCCTTTTGTGTTCTCGGTGTTCGGCGCGCTTGCCGAGGCGACGGGCCGTTGATACGTACCACCAATGGCCGAAAAGCCCCGCTATTACATCACCACCGCGATTTCCTATCCCAATGGCCCGCCGCATATCGGGCATGCCTACGAGGTGATCGCGACCGATGCCATCGCCCGCTTCATGCGGCTCGACGGCTATGACGTGTTCTTCCTGACCGGCACCGACGAGCACGGCCAGAAGATCCAGCAAACCGCCACGAAGGAAGGCATCACCGCGCAGGCAGCTGGTCGACCGCAACGTGAAGCAGTTCCGCGCCATGGTCGAGCGGATGAACTGCTCGAACGACGACTTCATCCGCACCACCGAAGAGCGCCATCACCGTTCGTCGGAGGAAATCTGGCGGCGGATGGAGAAGAACGGCGACATCTATCTCAGTCGAAATACGCCGGCTGGTACTCGGTGCGCGACGAGGCGTATTACGCCGAGGACGAAACGCACGTCAACGAGCACAAGGTCCGCCTTGCCACCAAGACCGGCACGCCGGTCGAGTGGGTGGAGGAAGAGAGCTATTTCTTCAAGCTCTCGGCGTATCAGGACAAATTGCTGAAGCTCTACGAGCGGCCCGATTATGTGCTGCCGAAGGAGCGCCTGAACGAAGTGGCGAGCTTCGTGAAGGGCGGTTTGCAGGATCTCTCGGTATCGCGCACGACCTTCGACTGGGGCATCCGCGTGCCCGGCAATCGACAAGCACATCATGTATGTGTGGGTCGACGCGCTGACGAACTACATCACCGCCGCCGGGTTTCCCGACGACGACAGCGAGAAATTCAAGCGCTACTGGCCGGCCGATCTGCATGTGATCGGCAAGGACATCGTGCGCTTTCACGCGGTCTATTGGCCGGCGTTCCTGATGTCGGCTGGGATCGAGGTGCCACGGCGCATCTTCTCGCACGGCTTCCTGTTCAACCGCGGCGAGAAAATGTCGAAGTCGGTCGGCAACGTGATCGATCCGTTCACGATGACCGACACCTATGGCGTCGATCAGTTCCGGTTCTTCTTCCTGCGCGAGGTGCCGTTCGGCCAGGACGGCAACTACAGCCACGAAGCGATCGTCAACCGCATCAACGCCGATCTCGCCAACGATCTCGGCAATCTGGCGCAGCGCTCGCTGACCATGATCGGCAAGCAGCTCGGCGGCGTGCTGCCGAAGCCCGGCGCGTGGAGTGACAACGACAAAACCATCCTCGCGGCGGCCGACGCCATGATCGGCACGGTGCGCGAGCAGATGAAGACGCAGCAGCTCCACCAGGTGCTCAACACGGTGTGGGCGGTGGTCGCCGACGCCAACCGTTATTTCGCGGGCGAAGCGCCGTGGGCGCTGGCCAAGACCGATCCGGCGAAGCAGGGTACTGTGCTCTACGTAACCGCAGAGGTGATCCGCCAGATCGCGATCCTGTGCCAGCCGTTCATGCCGGCGTCGGCAGGCAAGCTGCTCGACTTGCTCGGCGTGCCCGCGAACGAGCGCGGTTTCGAGATGCTCGGAGGCAGCCAAGCGGCTCGCGTCGGGCACGGCCTTGCCGCCGCCCGCGCCGGTGTTCCCGCGCTTCGTCGAGGCCGAGCCCGCCAAGGCCTGACGCGATCAGATGCTGCGGCCGGGATCGGCCTTGGCGACGCTAATGGCGATGCGCGAGCACGCCGAACGTCAGCAGAATGACCGGTCCCGGAAGTCTCATAATGGCGGCACTCAGGGCTGGCGGCCCGAATGGGATTGAGTGTAGGGCTACCGGGACGCTCATTCCAGCATACCTTCCCGTTCATGCCGCAACTGGTCGACAGCCACTGCCACCTCGATTTTCCTGACTTCAAGGACGACCTCGACGGCGTGGTGCGGCCGTGCGCAGGCGGCGGGCGTTGCGCGCTTTGTGACGATCTCGACGCGCGTGCGCAGGCAGGACGATCTCCTGGCCATCGCCGAACGCTTTCCCGACGTCTACAGCTCGGTCGGTACCCATCCCCACCACGCCCACGAGGAACTCGATGTCACCGCGGCCGACCTAGTCGCGCGCACGCGCCATCCCAAGGTGGTGGCGATCGGAGAGGCGGGGCTCGACTACCACTACGACAACAGCCCGCGCGATGCGCAGGAGCAGGGGTTCCGCGCGCACATTGCTGCCGCGCGAGAGACCGGGCTGCCGCTGGTCATTCATTCCCGCGAGGCCGACGCCGACATGGCGCGTATTCTGCGCGAGGAAACGCAAGCAGGGGCGTTCAAGGCGGTGCTGCATTGCTTCACCGGTGGTCGCGATCTCGCGTTTACGGCCATCGAACTCGGGCACTACGTGTCGTTCACCGGCATCCTCACCTTCAAAAAATCCGACGATCTGCGGGCAATCGCCGCGGCTTTGCCGGCGGACCGCATCCTGGTCGAGACGGATTCGCCCTACCTCGCCCCGGGCAAATTTCGGGGCAAACGCTGCGAGCCGGCCTACGTGGTCGAGACGGCCAAAGTCCTGGCTGAGACACGCGGCGTGACCCTGGACGAGATTTCCCGTCAGACCACCGACAACTTCTTCCGGCTGTTCAGCAAGGTCCCGCGCCCGGCGGCGGTCGCCGCCGCATGACGCTGACGTTCACGATCCTCGGCTGTGGTTCCTCGATGGGCGTGCCGCGCCCGGCGCTGGGTTGGGGCGACTGCGACCCGAACAACCCCAAGAACCGCCGGCGGCGGACCTCGCTGCTGGTCGAGCGGCAAGGCCCGGAGGCGGGCGGACGCGGGTCCTGGTCGACACCTCGCCCGACCTTCGCGAGCAGCTTCTCGACGCCGAGGTCGACTGGCTCGACGGCGTGCTGTTCACCCACCCCCACGCCGACCACACCCACGGCATCGACGACCTGCGGGCGCTCTTTGTGAAGGCCCGCCGCCGGCTAGACGCCTATCTGGACGAGCCGACCTCCCGCGCCCTGATGGCGCGCTTCGGCTACTGCTTCGAAAAGCCGCCGGGCAGCGACTACCCGCCGATCCTGACCGAGCACCGGATCGAGGGAGGCCGCCGCCTGACCATCACCGGGGAGGGTGGTCCCCTGGAGGTGCTGCCCATCCTGCAGCAGCATGGCAACATCCCCTCGCTCGGCTTCCGGTTCGGCAGCCTCGCCTATTCCTGCGACCTGAGCGGCCTGCCGCCGGAGAGTGTGGCAGCGCTTGCGGGCCTCGACGTCTGGATTGTGGACGCCCTGCGTTACGCGCCCCATCCCAGCCACTTCAGCGCTGGCCGACGCCCTGGCCTGGATCGAGCGCGTGAAGCCCAAGCGGGCCATCCTGACCAACCTGCACTCCGACCTCGACTACGAGGTGCTGCGGCGGCAACTGCCGCCGAACGTGGAGCCGGCTTTTGACGGCTTGCGCATCGCTTCAAGTAAAACTGTGAGATATCTCTATAATTAGATTTTGTTCTGACTCTATTGAGCTATGAAATTTAGTGTTTTGCGGATTTGCATAGGCAGTCGGAGTCGATCCATCAAATTGGCAAATATCTCTGATTTGTGTGGGCGTTAGATGAGCAAACCTCAACCACGAACTTCTGCCTTCCTTGGCTGAATATATATATTCCATAATATGTCTTATGCGAATTAGATGCCGCCGTTTGTCCAATGGAACTCGCCCGCGACCCCACGCATTGTGAGACGTGGCTTCCAGCACGAGGCCGCATTCGCACGCTTCCCATACGCCCCATTTCGAGGTGACCCCGTGAGCAAGGTGACCAAACTCAAGCCGCGGCAGCGGCCGGCATCGGCGCTGGATACGCCGACCGATCTATCCCCGGATGCCGTGGCAGCGGTGTCCAAGGCGCTCAATACGATCCTGGCGGACAGCTACGCGCTGTACCTCAAGACCAAGAACTTCCACTGGCATGTCAGTGGACCAAACTTCAGGGACTACCACCTGCTGTTCGACGAGCAGGCTGCGGCGATCCTGGCCAACACGGACGATGTCGCCGAACGGGTCCGCAAGATCGGCGGCATCACCCTCAAGTCGATCGGTCAAATCTCCAAGCAACAGACCATCGACGACAACGAGGACGAGTTCGTTGCGCCGTCCGAGATGCTCCGCGAGCTCATGAACGACCACAAGACGATCATCAAGTTCATGCGCCAGGCGCACGGCATCTGCGACGACCATGAGGATATCGCGACCGCCAGCCTGATCGAGAACTGGATCGACGAGGCGGAGAAGCGCCTTTGGTTCCTGTTCGAGGCAGGCCGGTCGGCTGACCGGGGCGGGCACTAGGCCCCTTCTCCGGCGTCCCGACCTCAAATCCTGGGCCGGACCTGAAACGTGTACTGCGCGACCACGTCGCGCAGCGCTGCCGGCACCACGGCCATCACGTCGCTGATGACGGCGACGTGGTAGCCGCCCCGGCGCAGCACCACGGCAATGACCTCATCCAGGCTTGGCCATTTGCGGTGATCGAATGGCGGCGGCGGGGGCGCCACAAATGCCCTCGCGTCGTCGATCAGGATGCAATGGTCCGCCCTCGCCTCAACCAGGCAGGTTTCAAGCTCATCCAGCAGCGGACAATTGTCGGTGGCGCCGAAGAACCCCGCCCCGGCATGGGCGTCCAGCCAGAACAGCGCTGGTCCGGTCAACGTCCGGCAGATACAGCGAAGCTGCTCCGCGGAATTGCCCAGGACGAACTCGACGTTCGGCAATGCTCCGACCTTGGCTTTGGCCTCGCCTGGTATTGCTCGCTGATTTCGACGGTCCACACCCGTTCGAAGTTCTGCGAGGCCCAGCGCAGCGAATCCCCCTGGAACGTGCCGGTCTCGACGAACAGCTTGAGCTCTCCGGCCTGCGCCAGCGCGAGCGCCAGATTGGAGACCGGCGGCTTGTGGATTGAACCCATGGGCGGCGATCTCTAGGCGATTCGGCGCAGCCGGTCTTTCGTTTGCGCATGATCTTTTCGGAAAACCGGTTCCCACTTTTCCGGATCATGCGCTAGCGTTGCGCGATGCGAGGCCCTGCTTGAAACCATCCCGCGACATCACCCGGCTGATCGAGATCATGGCGGCGCTGCGCACGCCCGGCAGCGGCTGCCCGTGGGACCTCGAGCAGAACTTCGCGACCATCGCGCCCTACACTCTTGAAGAAGCCTACGAGGTCGCCGACGCCATTGCGCGCAACGATTTGACGGACCTGCGCGAGGAGCTGGGCGACCTCCTGCTCCAGGTCGTGTTCCACGCCCGTATGGCGCAGGAACAAGGCGCGTTCGACTTTGGCGACGTTGTCACGGCGATCACCGAAAAGCTGCTGCGGCGGCATCCGCATGTGTTCGGCGAGGCGCAGGGCGCGACGCCGGACGAGGTGAAGGTGCTGTGGGACCGCATCAAGGCCGAGGAAAAGGCGGCGCGCCCTTCCCCACCCGAACAAACCAAGGCGCTGGCGGGCGTGCCGGTCGCCCTGCCCGCGCTGACGCGCGCGCTCAAGCTACAGGCCAAGGCCGGCAAGGTGGGCTTCGACTGGAACGACCCGCTCGCCGTGCTCGCCAAGATCCGCGAGGAAGCCGACGAGATCGAAGCCGAGATCAAGCGCGGCGACGACGACAAGGCGGCGGCCGAGGTCGGCGATCTGCTGTTCGCCGTGGTCAACCTGGCGCGCCATCTCGATGCCGACCCGGAGGGCGTGCTCCGCGCCGCCAACCAGAAATTCGAGCGCCGGTTTGGGGCCATCGAGCGCGCGCTTGAAGCCAAGGGCAAGACGCCGACGGATTCGAGTTTGGCCGAAATGGACGCGCTCTGGGACGCGGCGAAGGCCGCGGAGAAATAGGCTTAGCCGGCCTTGCGGCTGAACCGCGCCTGCACGGTCGCGGCTTTTGCCGGGTCGACCCGCACGGTGACAGCGAGATCGTTGTTGGGCGTGAGCGATTTCTCCAGCACTTCGGTGTGGCGGTGCAGCCAGCTCACGCCGGCGCCGTCGGCTGGATTGAGTATCAAGTCGAGCACGACGCGGCGCGTGCCGAGCCGCGTCTCGATCGCGGCGGCGAGGTCGTCGACACCCTCCCCGGTCAGCGCCGAAACCAGCACCGGCTTGCGGTCGGCGCGCTCCGCCCGATTGGCCAGCGCTACGCGGCTTTCGGCATCGAGCCGGTCGATCTTGTTCCAAACCTCGATCAGCCGCTCATCCTGGTCGATTTCGATTCCGAGCGCGCGCAAAACCTCCTCGACGTCGTGCGATTGGGCCTCGGTGTCGGCATGCGATGCGTCACGGACGTGCAGGATCACGTCGGCTTCGATCACCTCTTCGAGCGTGGCGCGGAACGCAGCGACCAGCATGGTCGGCAGATCGGAAATGAATCCGACGGTGTCCGACACGATGATTTTCAAGCCCGACGGCAGCGCGACCGCGCGCAGCGTCGGATCGAGCGTGGCGAACAGCATGTCGGCTTCGAGCACGCTCGCCTTGGTCAAGCGGTTGAACAGCGTCGACTTGCCGGCGTTGGTGTAACCGACCAGCGCCGCGATCGGATACGGCACGCGGGCGCGGCTGTCGCGGTGCAGCTTGCGCCGCTTCTTGACCTTCTCCAACTCGGTTTCGATGCGGACGATGCGTTCTTCGATCAGCCGGCGGTCGATTTCGAGCTGCGACTCGCCGGGGCCGCCGAGGAAGCCGAAGCCGCCGCGCTGACGTTCGAGGTGGGTCCACGACCGCACCAGGCGCGTGCGCTGATAGGACAGATGCGCGAGCTCGACCTGCAGCGTGCCTTCCTTGGTGCGAGCACGCCGGCCGAAGATTTCGAGAATGAGCCCGGTGCGGTCGAGCACCTTGGCGCTCCATGCCTTCTCCAGATTGCGCTGCTGCACAGGAGAAAGTGCGCAATCGACCACGACGATGCCGGCTTCCAGGCTCTTCACCAGACCGGCGATCTCGTCGACCTTGCCCTTGCCGATGTAGGTCGCAGGCCGAATGTCGCCGACCGGCACGATGCCGACCTCGACGACATCGAGATCGATGGCGCGGGCGAGACCGATCGCCTCCTCAAGCCGTGCAGTCGGGCGCGCGATCGTTGTCCGGGCGTTGTGAGGGCGAAGGACGCCTTGGCGGGCGACGCCGATAGGGACCAATGACGATCGCGCGGCCGGTTCCCGAACCCGGTGGGCTCAGGAGACCCTTGTCCTTTTCGCGACGCCGCGGCTCCAACTAGACTTTTTCCGTGGCGGGCGCCTCCTCGGCGCCTTCGAATAGCTGGATCGGATGACCCGGCATGATTGTCGAGATGGCGTGCTTGTAGACGAGCTGCGAGTGACCGTCCCGACGCAGCAACACGCAGAAGTTATCGAACCAGGTCACCACGCCCTGAAGTTTTACGCCGTTCACGAGGAAGATCGTGAGAGGAACTTTGCTCTTGCGGACGTGATTGAGAAACGTGTCTTGCAAATTTTGCGCGCGTTCGGCTGCCATTGCCGTGATCCATTTTTTGCTCGCGGGCCCCTCCCGCGAGTTGTTGTTCTCAAGCCGCCGGCGTTCTTGGCATTATGCCGGAGCTTGGGGCACCACTATTAGATGGCACGGCCGGGGGTGGCGCAAGCACAAGATGGCGGCGTTTGAAGCCAAAACCGCTCACAATCCCCGCAAAATCGGGGTTTTTGACCTGTGCTCAGGTCACTTCCGCGTGCTTATGGAAGTCCCGGCGCAGCGCCGTGGCGATCAGGCCCGGGGCGCCGTTGCCGACCGGCCGGCCGTCGATCCGCACCACGGGCAGCACGATCTGGCTCGCGGAAGTGATGAAAGCTTCGCGAGCTTCCTGGGCCTCACTCGACCGTGAAGCCACGTTCTTCCAGGGCTATTCCGTGGTCCTTCAGCACTTCCAAAACGACCGTGCGGGTGATCCCCCTGAGGATCGCGTTGTCCACCTGACGGGTGACCAGCTTGCCGTCCCGCGTGACGATCCAGGCGTTGCTCGACGAGCCCTCGGTCACGAGCCCCTTGTCATCGACGAACCACGCCTCGCGGGCGCCCTGCTCCCGCGCGGCCTGCTTGGCGAGCACGTTGGGCAGCAGCGACACCGACTTGATGTCGACCCGGTCCCAGCGGTTGTCGGGCAGCGTGATGACCGCGACGCCATCGGCGGCGAGCTTCTCGGCTGCGGCGAGATCCATGTTGCGTGCCGTGACGACGATGCTCGGCGCCGTGCCGGGCGGTGGGAACGCATGGTCGCGGCGCGACACGCCGCGGCCGATCTGCAGATAGACGATACCCCAGCGCACCCGATTGCGGCGCACCACCTCGTGGAACACCACGCCGAGCGCCTTCGGCGACATTGGCATCGCGATGCGAAGCTCTCGAAGCGAGCGCGCCAGCCGTTCCATGTGCCGGCGCTCGTCGATGAGGTGGCCGTCCCTCACCTCGCAGACTTCATACACGCCATCAGAAAATTGATAGCCCCGGTCCTCCACGTTCACCATCGCATCGCGCAGCGGAACGTAACGGCCGTTGACGTAGGCAATTCGCGACATGATTTTCCCTGGAGCTAGCCTATACCGAGCGCCTTGAGCTTGCGATGCAGCGCCGAGCGCTCCATGCCGACGAACTCGGCGGTGCGCGAGATGTTGCCGCCGAAGCGGCTGATCTGAGCGAGCAGATATTCGCGCTCGAACAGCTCGCGTGCCTCGCGTAACGGCAACCCCATCAACTGCTCGCCGCCCCCGCCGTTCGGCATCGTCGGCACCATCGAACCGACGTCCTGCGGCAGCATGCTGGCGTCGATCACCGCATTGGCATCGCCGCCGGCCAGGATCATCAGCCGTTCGACGTTGTTGCGAAGCTGCCGCACATTGCCGGGCCAGTCGTGCGATTGCAGGACCGCCATCGCGTCCGCTCCGATCTTCCTTTGCGGCAGGCCGGTCGACTGCGAAATCTGCTCCATGAAGTAGTTCACCAGATCGGGAATGTCCTCGCGGCGGTCGGCGAGCGGCGGCACGCGGACCGGCACCACCGAGAGCCGATGGTAGAGATCTTCCCGAAAGCGGCCGGCGGTGATTTCCGCCTCGATGTTGCGGCTGGTCGATGAGACGATGCGCACATCGACCGCGACCTTGGTCGAGCCGTCGACGCGCTGGAAGGTCTGGTCGACAAGCACGCGCAAGATCTTGTTCTGCGTTTCACGCGGCATGTCGGCGATTTCGTCGATGAATAACGTGCCGCCATGCGCCTCTTCCAGCGCGCCCACCTTGCGCGCCTGTGTCCCGTTGGTCTGCTCCACCCCGAACAATTCGATTTCCATGCGGTCGGGCGTTATCGCCGCGGCGTTGATGACGACAAACGGGCCGTTCGCCCGCGACGATTGGCCGTGCAGCGTGCGCGCGGCAAGCTCCTTGCCCGCCCCGGACGGACCGACGATCAGGATGCGGCTGTTGGTCGGCGCGACCTTGTCGACGGTCTGCCGCAGCGAGTTGATCGCAGGCGAGCGACCGACGATGCTCGACGGCAGCGGGCCGAGTGCCTTGAGCTCCTTGACCTCGCGGCGCAGGCGCGACGTCTCCAGCGCGCGGTCGGCGACCAGAATGAGCCGGTCCGCCTTGAACGGCTTCTCGATGAAGTCGTAGGCGCCCTGCTTGATGGCGGCCACTGCGGTTTCGATGTTGCCGTGGCCCGAGATCATCACCACCGGCAGATCGGGATGCTGTTCCTTGACCATGCCGAGAAGCTGCAAGCCGTCAAGCTGGCTGCCCTGCAGCCAGATGTCGAGGAAGACCAGATTGGGACGCCGGTTCGCGATCGCGTTCAGCGCCGTGTCGCTGTCGCGCGCGGTGCGGGTGTTGTAGCCCTCGTCCTGCAGCAGGCCGGACACCAGCTCGCAGATGTCCGCCTCGTCGTCAACGATGAGAATGTCAGACGCCATGCTAGTGCTCGCTCGTGCTCAACGCAGTTTGTTGCGGGTTGATCTTGGCCGCGTCCGGCGCCGCTGCGACCGGCACCGCGGCAAACCGCAGCCGGACCCAGGCGCCTTGCTGGCCGGGGAACTTGTCGGCGGCGTCGCGCAACTCGATCACGCCGCCGTGGTCTTCCAGAATCTTGCCGACGATGGCGAGCCCAAGTCCGGTGCCCTTTCTCGCGCGTGGTGACGTAAGGCTCCAGCAGGCGGTTGCGGTTCTCCTTGGGCAGGCCGATGCCGTTGTCGATCACATCGATGGTGACGTCGCTGCCGTTGCGGGTGGCGACGACGTTGATGCGGCCCTTATGGCCTGCACCCGGCGCCACCGCGCCGATTGCTTCGGTCGCGTTCTTGATGATGTTGGTGAGGCCCTGCGAGATCAGCCGGCGGTCGAATTGCGCCAGCATCGGATCTTCCGCGATCTCTAGCTCGATATCGATGTCCGCGTTGCCGACCCGCATCAGGAACACGATCTGGCGCACCGTGTCTGCGACGTCCTCGGCCGCCATGACGGGCTTGGGCATCCGCGCGAACTTGGAGAACTCATCGACCATCCGTTTGATGTCGTCGACCTGCCGGATGATCGTATCGGTGCACTGGTGGAATACCGCCGGATCGTCGGTGATGCTCTTGCCGTATTTGCGGCGTAGCCGCTCCGCCGAGAGTTGGATCGGGGTCAGCGGGTTCTTGATCTCGTGCGCGATGCGGCGCGCCACGTCGGCCCAGGCCGAGGTGCGTTGCGCCAGCACCAGCTCGGTGATGTCGTCGAGCGTCACCACGTAGCCGTGCTCCGGGTCACCCGACTGCTCGGTGGTGACGCGCACCGAAAGGTTGCGCTCGCGCCCGTCCCGGCTGATCGTCACCTGGTCCTGCACCAGGCGCTGCACGCCCGTTTGCGCGTTGGCAAAAACATCCTTGAGCTCGGGCACGATGTCGGTGAGCAGTCGTCCGGCCGCTTCCGCTTGCGATTGGCCGGTCAAGCGTTCCGCAGAGCGGTTGAGGATGCTGATGCGGCCTTCCGCATCGACGCCGATCACGCCGGCGCTGGCGCCGGCCAGCACCGCTTCGGTGAAGCGGCGCCGCTGGTCGATCAGATCGCGTGTGCGGGTAATGTCGTCGCGCTGGGTGCGCAACTCCGAGGTCATCTTGTTGAACGTCTCGCCGAGCTGGGCGAGATCGCCTTCCGAACGCTGGATCGGCACCTGAACGTAGAGATTGCCGGTCGACACGATGTTCGCCGCGCCGATCAGGCGGCGGATCGGCGCGACCAGGCGGTTGGCGAAGTTCAGGCCGAGCCAGGCTGCCGACAGCAGCACGGTTAGCGCGATCACGGTGTACATCAGCGCGAAGGCGAGCTGCACGCCGAGCCTGCGCGACTCCAGACTGGCAAAATCGCTGACGCTCGCCTGGGCTTCGCGCAGTTGCGCCACGACCTGCGGGTCGAGTGGCCGCGTCACGTGCAGATAGGCATTTTCGTAGCCACGCAGTTTGATCATCGAGGCAACCGCGCTGGCCTCGAACACAATGCCGATGCGGGGCTCGGTTTCGCTGGTCGCGGCAAGTCCGGCCGCCGACGGCATGATGTTGTCGTGATCGGCTTTGACGTCCGCGCGCTCGACGACTTCGGTGTCGGCGCCGACGACAATGGCGCTGGACAAGCCGCGCACCTTGGCCTGCGCGGTGAGGAATTGGCGAAAGCGGTCGCGGTCCTGGTCGAACAGCGGCTTGGCGCGGCCCATGTCGATCGCCATCGCCATGATGTCGCCGCGGATCGACTGCGCGTGTTCTCGCAAATACGCGTTGGCCACGTACATCGAGTTCTGAATCACAGTCTTGGTGCGGGTGGAAAACAGCCGGTCAAGACCGCGGTCGAGCGTGACGCTCGCAACGATCGCCACCAATATCGCCGGCACCGCCGCGATCACGGCGAACAGACCGACAATCCGAATGTGCAACCGCGCGGCGGCGCGGCCGCGGCGGCGGGCCAGAACGACCTGCCAGACCTCGCGAGCGATGACGCTGAGCAGGATGAGCACGGTCGCCCCGTTGATCATCAGGAGCGTGACGACCACCCGGTGGGTCGGCGTGATCGGCGTCAGATCGGCGAGCACGATGAATGTCATCAGCGCCGAAATGAGCGACAGCAGCGCAGCGACGCCTCCGATCACCCGCATCGACCATCCGGTCGTTGAGGCGGGAGCGGCCAGATCGGCCGCCGCGGTTGGCTCGACGCTCAAGGCGTTGGTCATGAACCCCGATCCCGGGCGCAGGTGAGATAGCGGCGTGCGATGAATTGCAGGCAACCGCCTGCTCAGCCGACGCCTGCGGCTAAGGCGACACACTGATGCTTTTGTACAACAATGTTGCCGGATTGAGACAATTCCGGGGCGCAGATATCCAGAGATACCTTGGCGTCAGGCCCTAACCGCTGGTGCGGATGACCTGGATATCGAGGTCCCGGATCTTCTTGCGCAGCGTGTTCCGGTTCAGACCCAGCAAGTCCGCGGCACGGATCTGGTTGCCGCGGCTGGCCGCCAGCGCAGCCGACAGCAGCGGATATTCCACCTCCCGCAGCACGCGGTGGTACAGGCCGGGCGGCGGCAAGCCGTTGTCGAAGCTTGCAAAATACTTGGTCAGGTTGCGCTCGACCGCCGCCATCAGGCTGTCCTCGATTGGCGCTGCGTCGGTTGCCGGGGCCGTCGGCTGCACCAGTTCGGCGTCGATCACCGCGGCGGTGATGGTCTCCTGCGGGTAGAGCGCGGCCAACCGTCGCGCCAGATTCTCCAACTCGCGCACGTTGCCGGGCCAGCGGTAGCGCTTGAGCCGGTCGAGCGCGGCCTGATCGATCTGCTTCTGCGGCAGGCCTTCCCGCTCCGCCTGATTGAAGAAATGGCGGATCAGGTCCGGCACGTCCTCGGTGCGCTCGCGCAACGGCGGCAGCCGCAGCGGCACCACGTTGAGGCGGAAGAACAGGTCCTCCCGGAACAGCCCCTGCTGAATCAGGATACGCAAGTCCTTGTTGGTCGCGGCAATGATGCGCACGTCGCTCTTGATCGCGGTGCGTCCGCCGACGGTCGTGTACTCGCCCTGCTGCAGCACGCGCAGCAGCCGTGTCTGCGCCTCCATCGGCATGTCGCCGATCTCGTCGAGGAACAGCGTGCCGCCCTCGGCCTGTTCAAAGCGGCCCGAGCTGCGCGTGTTGGCGCCGGTGAAGGCCCCCTTCTCGTGACCGAACAATTCGGACTCGATCAGATCGCGCGGGATCGCAGCCATATTGATGGCGACGAACTGTCCGCCGCGCCGTTTGCCGTAGTCGTGCAAGGCTTTAGCGACCAATTCCTTGCCGGTCCCGGACTCGCCCGAGATCATCACCGTGAGATCGGTCTGCATCAGCCGGGCGACCAGCCGATAGATCTCCTGCATGGCCGGCGAGCGGCCGACCAGCGGAATGCCTTCGAGGTCGTCGGGCTTGCTGGCGGCGCGAGTGGTTTCCTTCGGCTCTGACAACGCGCGGCCAACGATCGCAATCAGCTCCTTGAGGTCGAACGGCTTGGGCAGATATTCGTAGGCGCCGCGCTCCGACGCGCGGATCGCCGTCATGAAGGTGTTCTGCGCGCTCATGATGAGCACGGGCAGATTCGGCCGCAGCTTCTTGATGCGCGGCAACAGGTCGAACGCGTTTTCGTCCGGCATGACCACGTCGGTGATCACGAGGTCGCCGTCGCCCTGGCTCACCCAACGCCACAGCGTCGCGGCGTTGCCGGTCGAGCGCACCTCGTAACCGGCGCGCGACAGCGCCTGGTTGAGCACCGTGCGTATCGCCGCGTCGTCGTCGGCGACCAGAATGCTTCCCGCTGGCATTGGGTCCTCTTGGTCCTTTCGGGTCCTTAGGTCCTTCGAGCGGGTGCCGGCCCGGCGCCGTCACCAGTGAACATGGGCATCAGCACACGGAAGATCGTCTGCCGCGGCTGAGATTCGCATTCGATGATGCCGCCGTGGTCGCCGATGATCTTGGCGGCGAGCGCGAGGCCGAGCCCCGTGCCGGTCGGCTTGGTGGTCACGAACGGATCGAACAGATGGGGCAAGAGGTCCGCCGGCACGCCGGGGCCGTTGTCCCGTATGCAGAACTCGAGCGGCAACGACACGCGCGTTTTCGAGCCCGGCAATTGCAATCGTACGCCGGGCCTGAACGCGGTGCTGAGCTGGATTTCGCCGTCGGCGGTGCCCTCGCCAACCGCTTCGGCGGCGTTCTTCACGAGATTGAGAAAGAGCTGCACGAGCTGATCGCGGTTGGCGAGCACAGGCGGCAGCGATGGATCGTAGATTTCCACGAACTTGATGTGACGCGCGAAGCCGGACTGCGCGAGACGCTTCACGTGGTCGAGCACGACGTGGATGTTGACCGGCTCGCGTTCGACCGGGCGCTCGTCGGAGAACACCTCCATGCGGTCGACCAGCTTCACGATGCGGTCGGCCTCGTCGCAGATGAGACGCGTGAGGGTGCGGTCCTCGTCGCCGGCAGACTGCTCGAGGAGCTGCGCCGCGCCGCGAATGCCCGACAGCGGATTCTTGATTTCATGCGCCAGCATGGCGGCGAGCGCGCTGACCGAACGAGCCGCGCCGCGATGGGTGAGCTGACGGTCCATCTTCTCGGCGATGGTGCGCTCCTGCAGCATCACCACGATATGGTCCGGCCGCTCCGGCAATGGCGCGACGTAGAGATCGACCAGCCGGTCGCCCGGATTGCGCGGCGTCGACAGATCGACCTTGTATTCGTTCACCGCCGCGCCACGGTGCCGGACCTGCTCGACCAGCGAGAGCAGCGGGCTGCCGAACGGCACCAGCTCGCGGAGCTGCTGGCGGCGCAGATGCAACACCGAGAGCTCGAAGAAGGATTCCGCCGCGACGTTGGCGTCGGCGAGCTTGCCGTCGGCGCCGACGATGATGACAGGAAGCGGCAGCGCGTTGAGAACGGCATCCGCGGCGTCGAGCGACATGCCGAGTGGCGCGCCGGCCGGCCGTTCCGTGCCGCGCAGCTCGGCCTCGCTCATGCGGCGGCTCCGAATGCGTGAAAGGCTTCGGTGAGACGGCTGCGCGCGGCGGCCGGATCCTCGCTGGTGAGCACGTTGGCGCGCCAGCGCTTGAGCGTGTCGATCGCGACGCCGGCGCTGGCGGCGGCCGCATCGAGCGCCCAGCCCAGGTGCTTGCGCGCGTGACGCAAGCCCGACCCGCAGGCCGTGATGCGCCAGCATTTCCTCGTAGAGGCCGGAGATCAGCGCGAGCTGGGTCGCAAGCGGCGGCGGCGTCTCGCGCTGCCCGGTCGCGAAATAGCGCGCGATCTGACCGGGCAGCCAGGGCCGGCCCTGCGCGGCACGGCCGATCATCACCGCGTCGGCGCCGGAAACGGCACGCGCTGCGTCGGCATCGTCGAACGTTCTGATGTCGCCGTTGACCACCAGCGGAATGGAAATCGCCTCGCGGACCGCGCGCACCGCGTTCCAGTCGGCGCCGCCCTTGTAGAACTGGCAGCGGGTGCGGCCATGCACGGTGATCATCTGCACGCCCGCGTCCTGCGCGCGGCGCGCGAGCTCCGGCGCGTTGATCGTGGCGTGGTCCCAGCCGAGCCGCATCTTGAGCGTGACCGGCACGGTGGCCGCGGCGACCGTCGCTTCGATCAGCGTCAGCGCATGGTCGAGATCGCGCATCAGCGCGGAGCCGGACTGCTTCACGGCGACGTACTTCGACGGGCAGCCCATGTTGATGTCGATGATCTGCGCGCCCGCGGCTTCGGCGATCCGCGCGCCCTCCGCCATCCAATGCGGCTCGCAGCCGGCAAGCTGCACGACGTGGAGGCCGGTACCCTGCCCCTCGGCGCGCAGCACGGCGTCGGGCCGGCCCCGGATCAGCAATTCGCAGGCGGTCATCTCGGAAACCACCAGCCCGGCGCCGAGCCGGGACACCAGACGCCGGAACGGCGCGTCGGTGACGCCCGTCATGGGCGCCAGGATCACTGGATCGGAGATGGCGACATTGCCGATGAGCATTCCAACCACCAGAAAACCGTGATATTCCGGGGTTTGCCCACAAAGTAGGCTCGCCCAAATCTGCTTATAGTTTAGCCAATTTGCAGCGCAGCGCAAGTGCTGCATTGCAACAAATGCACCGGCAGTGGAAATCCGTTCCCGCCGCTGGGACAACGCGCTAAAGCCATGCCGGGTCAGATAGTTGGACAAATCCGGACATGGCATCCTCGGTCGCGGCCGTCATTGTTGCAGCCGGGCGCGGAACCCGCGCCGGTGGCGATTTGCCCAAGCAATACAGAGCCTTGGCCGGCGAACCCGTGATCCGGGCGAGCCTTTCGCTGTTTTCCTGGCATGGCGAAATCGGTGCCGTTCAAGCGGTCATCCATCGCGACGATGTGACTTCCTATAGGCCGCCGCCAAGGGACTCAAGTTGATGCCACCGGTGTTCGGCGGGGCAACCCGGCAGGCTTCCGTGCTGGCCGGACTGGAGGCGCTGAGCGCCAATTCCCCCGACATCGTGCTGGTGCATGACGCGGCGCGGCCGTTCTGCTCCTCGGCGCTTGTGTCGCGCGCCATCGCGGCCTGCGGCAAGACCGGCGCGGCGATCCCCGGGCTCGAGGTGACCGACACGATCAAGCGCGTCGATGCCACAGGCGTGATCACCGGTACCGTCAACCGCGCGGAACTGCGCA
Source organism: uncultured Alphaproteobacteria bacterium (assembly GCA_963838595.1). Classification (GTDB taxonomy): domain Bacteria; phylum Pseudomonadota; class Alphaproteobacteria; order Rhizobiales; family Xanthobacteraceae; genus Z2-YC6860. The sequence continues at coordinate 39,800 of CAWIRP010000025.1, read as the reverse complement.
GCGTGCAGACGCCGCAGGCGTTCGCCTATCCCGGCGCTGCTCGACGCGCACCGCAAGGCCGCCGCCGCCGGACGCGACGACTTCACCGACGACGCGGCGCTGGTCGAATGGGCGGGCCTCAAGGTCGTCACCTTCGCTGGAGAGGCGAGCAACACCAAGTTGACGACCGACGAGGATTTCTCGCGCGCCGAGGCGAAGCGTCTCGCCAGCCTGGCCGACCTGCGCATCGGCTCCGGCTATCGACGTGCACACCTTCGGCGACGGCGACCACATCATGCTCGGCGGCGTCCGCGTGCCGCACGATCGCGGCGTGGTCGGCCATTCCGACGCCGACGTGGTGCTGCACGCGATCGTCGATGCGATCCTCGGCGCGCTCGCCGACGGCGACATCGGCAAGCACTTTCCGCCGAGCGACATGCGCTGGAAGGGCGCGTCGTCCGACCAGTTCCTGAAATTCGCGGTGGATCGCGTGACGGAGCGCGGCGGCCGCGTCGCCCACATCGACGTCACCGTGGTCTGCGAGGCGCCGCGCGTCGGGCCGCACCGCGACGCCATGCGCGCCCGCATCGCGGAGATTGCCGGCATCGCGGTGGAGCGCGTCGGCATGAAGGCGACCACCAGCGAGAAGATGGGTTTCACCGGCCGCGGCGAAGGCATCGCGGCGATGGCGACGGCAACCGTGCGGCTGCCCTGGAGTTGGTAGCTGGATTGGAGTTTCACCGGCTATGCTGGACGAAGAACTGGGCAACAAGGCAACGGCGCTGCTCGATCTGTGCAAGTCGAAGCACTTGATGGTCGTCACCGCGGAATCCTGCACGGGCGGCTTGGTGGCGGCCGCGCTGACCAACATCGCGGGGTCTTCCGCGGTCATCGATCGCGGTTTCGTCACCTACACGAACGAAGCGAAGCAGCAGATGATCGGCGTGCCGGAGGCGACGATCGAACAGTACGGCGCGGTGAGCCGCGAAACGGCCGAGGCGATGGCGAAAGGCGCGCTGGCGCATGCCGCGGCCGATCTCGCGGTCTCGATCACCGGCATCGCCGGCCCGGACGGCGGGACGTCGAGCAAGCCGGTCGGTCTCGTGCATTTCGCCGCGGCGTCGCGCAGCGGCCGGCTGATCCATGAAGAACGCAAGTTCGGCGACGTCGGCCGCACCGAGGTGCGGCGCAAGTCGGTGCTGCAGGCGATGGCGATGCTGACCGCGCTTGCCGAACAGGAACAGCCGCGCGCGCCGCGCAACGAGAAATAGCCAGGCGCGATAGATCTCGTCGGCACGGCGCTCGAACGCCACGGCGAAGCGGCGGAACGCGGCATCGAACATCGAGCCCATCAGCATGCCGAGCATGCGGCTCCTGAATTCGTAGTCGATGAAGAACTCGACCTCGCAGGCGTTTTCGCCGGTTGGGACAAACGTCCAGCGGTTCTCCAGATGGCTGAACGGGCCTTCGAGATATTCGACCAGGATCTGCAGCTTGGGCCGGTCGAGCGTGACGCGGCTGCGGAATGACTCGCGCACCAGCTTGTAGGCGACCGTCATGTCGGCGACCAGCACCTCGACGCCCTCGCCTTTCGCGTCGCGCTTGCGCACCTTGAGATCGCGGCACAGCGGCACGAACTCCGGATAGCGCTCGACGTCGGCGACCAGGTCGAACATGTCTTGCGCGGAATGCTGGACGCGGCGCTTGGTGCGGAACGACGGCATCGCTAAGCGCCGCGACCACGACCGCGGGTGCTAGGATTGCGGCGATCGCAGCATCAAGCGCCGGCGCTCGCCTCGCGCGCGGCGCGCAGCTTGGCGAAATCCTCGCCGGCGTGGTGCGACGAGCGCGTCAGCGGGCTCGACGACACCATCAGGAAGCCCTTGCTGTAGGCGACGCTTTGCAGCGCCGCGAATTCGTCCGGCGGCACGAAGCGCACCACCGCGTGATGCTTGCGGGTCGGCTGCAGGTACTGGCCGATGGTGAGGAAGTCGACGCCGGCGGAGCGCAGGTCGTCCATCACCTGGAGCACTTCGTTCCGCTCCTCGCCGAGCCCGACCATGATGCCCGACTTGGTGAACATCGTGGGATCGATCTCCTTCACCCGCTGCAGCAGCCGCAGCGAATGGAAGTAGCGCGCACCCGGCCGCACCGTGAGATAGAGCGACGGCACGGTCTCGAGATTGTGGTTGAACACGTCGGGCCGCGCCTCGACCACGCGCTCCAGCGCGCCATCCTTGCGCAGGAAGTCCGGCGTGAGCACTTCGATCGTGGTGCCGGCGCAGCGCGCGCGGATCGCGCGGATGGTCTGCGCGAAATGGTCCGCGCCGCCATCGGCGAGGTCGTCGCGGTCGACCGAGGTGACGACCACATGGGCGAGGCCGAGCTTCTCGATCGCCTCGGCGACGTGGACCGGCTCGTGCGGATCGAGCGCGCCCGGCATTCCGGTCTTGACGTTGCAGAACGCGCAGGCGCGCGTGCAGGTGTCGCCCAGGATCATGAAGGTGGCGTGCTTCTTCTCCCAGCACTCGCCGATGTTCGGGCAGCCGGCCTCCTCGCAGACGGTGTGCAGGTTGTTGGCGCGCACGATCGCGTGCGTCTCGGCATAGCCCTTGGAGACCGGCGCCTTGACCCTGATCCAGTCGGGCTTGCGCAGCACGGCGTGTCCGGCCGATGCGCCTTTTCGGGGTGGCGCGGCCGTCCTGTGGTGTGGTCGAGCACGACGGTCATCGGTGTCCTTGGGCCTCCCCCTTACTTACGAAGCCGGGGGACGTCCCGCAACTTGCGGCAGATTCCCTTGAAAGGACTGCATATCACACCCGCAGGCGCCCCTGCTGGTTTCGTTTCGGCTAGACTGCCGCCATGACGATTCAAGCCGCCTCCGCCGAGCGCCAGCCTGTCCGGCCGATCGAACTGGCCCGCCTCATGCTGTGCCTGCCGTTCTACATCATGCTGGTGCTGATGGTGATCGAGGCGCTGTTGAGCGCGGCCACCACCTATCTGGTGATCAAGGCCGGCCGCGATTTCACCAAGGACGAACTGCTGGTCTACGACCTGCTGCTGATCCTCGGTGTGCAATCGGCCGCCTATATCGTCGGTGCGATCAGTTGGATCTATGCCGAGCGCGCCGGCTTCCTTGCCTATGGCCGCTACATGCTGCGCTTCGCGCGGGACAATCGCAACCAGACCAAGTCGCTCGGCGACAAGGAGACGCGCGAACGCGTCGAGCCGTTTCTCACCGGCGAGACGTTCTACGTCTATTTCCATCTGCTGTACGAGATCGAAGGCGACCTGCGGCTGCTGCTCGGGCTGATCTTCAACGTCATCGTGCTGGGCACGCAGATCGACGGCTCGCTGCCGGCGGCCTACGCAGCGGCATTCGTCGTGCTGTTCGCCATGCAATGGACGATGCGCAAGCAGGTGTCCCGCGCCTATCTCGAAAATCAGCGCATGACCAACCGCATGACCGCGCAAGGCTACACCGCGTGGGACAACATCTTCACCGGCAATCGCTACAATCTCCGGCTCTGGCTGGCGGGCTTCAAGGCCAAGCTGCGCGACGGCCTCGACGCGCAGATCAAGGCGATCATGACCAAGGAGGGCTTGAGCGCGGCCAGCGCCATCATCGGACTGGCGATCGTGTTCGGCACGATGGCGTGGGTCGCCGGCAACAATCCGGACGATTCCGAAGTTTTGATCGCGCTGGTCGCGACGCTGCCGCGGCAGATCGAGATGACAAACAGCATGCACCAGTTCACCTCGGGCTGGAACGAGCTGCTGGCGGTGTGGACGCGCCTGCGCGGCGTGTCGGCGAACATGCATCTCGAAGCCGATCCGCAGTTCGACGCCCGCATCAAGCCCGACATGCTGATCCTGCGCGAGCGCGAAAAATCCAACACGGTCGTGTCCGTGGACGAAGCGATCGGCCTGATTCTTCGAAGCCGACCGGGCGCATCAACGTGCGCGGCGCCAACGGTTCGGGCAAGTCGACGCTGCTGACCAGCCTGAAATCGCGGGTCAAGAACCGCGCCTATTACTGGCCGACCGCCGATCGCCTGGCCTTCCAGTTCACGCAAGGTGTCGGAGCCGGAAGATCTCGATTACGGCGACGACGAGGAACCGAAAAAGCCGGCCAAGCCGCCGGGGTTCTCGTCAGGCGAGCGGCAACTGCGGGCGCTGCGCGAGATCGTGGCGCACACCGCGGCGGAGATGTATCTGCTCGACGAATGGGACGCCAATCTCGATCCCAACAACCGCGCCGCCGCCGACGCGCTGGTCGAGGAGCTCGCCAAGCGCGCCCGCGTGGTCGAAATCTCGCACCGCGACCGGGTTTAGCACTGCTACATGTTCAGCACGCGCCCGTAGGCGTCGAGCACCGCTTCCTTCATCGTCTCCGACAGCGTCGGATGCGGGAAGATGGTGTGCATCAGCTCTTCCTCGGTGGTCTCGAGATTCATCGCCACCACGTAGCCCTGGATCAGCTCGGTCACCTCGGCGCCGACCATGTGCGCGCCGAGCAGCTGGCCGGTCTTCTTGTCGAAGATCACCTTGACCAGGCCCTGGTCCTCGCCGAGCGCCACCGCCTTGCCGTTGCCGACGAACGGGAAGCGGCCGACGCGGATGTCGAGCTTCTTGTCCTTCGCGGCCTGCTCGGTGAGGCCGACCGAGGCGATCTGCGGGAAGCAATAGGTGCAGCCCGGGATCAGGCTCTTGTTCATCGGGTGCGGGTGCAGCCCCTTGATCGCCTCGACGCAGATCACGCCCTCGTGCTCGGCCTTGTGCGCGAGCATCGGCGGGCCGGCGACGTCGCCGATCGCGTAGATGCCGGGCACGTTGGTCTTGCAGAAGCCGTCGATCACGATGGTGCCGCGGTCGGTCTTCACGCCGAGCTTTTCCAGGCCGAGGTTTTCGATATTGCCGACCACGCCGACCGCCGAGATCACGCGGTCGACGGTCATGGACTGCGTGCCGCCCTTGCCGTCGTCGATGGTCGCGGTGACGCTGTCGGCCTTCTTGTCGAGCTTGGTCACCTTGGCGCCGGTGAGGATCTTGATGCCCTGCTTCTCGAACGCCTTGCGCGCGAACGCCGCGATCTCGGCGTCCTCGACCGGCAGGATCTGCGGCAGCACCTCGACCACGGTCACCTCCGCGCCCATGGTGCGGTAGAAGCTCGCGAACTCGATGCCGATCGCGCCGGAGCCGACCACCAGCAGCGACTTCGGCATCGTGTCCGGGCGCCATCGCCTCGAAATAGGTCCAGACCAGCTTCTTGTCGGGCTCGAGCCCGGGCAGCACGCGCGGCCGCGCGCCGGTCGCGACGATGATGTGCTTGGCCTGATAGCTGCCGGGCCCGAGCGTGTCCTTCGGCGCCTGGACGTTGCTCGCCTTCACGGTGATCTTGCCGGGCGCGTCGATCGCCGCCTCGCCCCAGATCACCGAAACCTTGTTCTTCTTCATCAGGAAGGTGACGCCGGCGTTCATCCGGCCGGCGACGCCGCGCGAGCGCTTGACCACCGCGGCCGGATCGAACGTCACGTTGTCGGCCGACAGCCCGTAATCCTTGGCGTGCTGCATGGCAGTGGTAGATTTCGGCCGAGCGCAGCAGCGCCTTGGTCGGGATGCAGCCCCAGTTCGAGCAGATGCCGCCGAGATAGTGGCGCTCGACGATCGCGGTCTTGAAGCCGAGCTGCGCCGCGCGGATCGCGGTGACATAGCCGCCCGGCCCCGAGCCGATGATGATGATGTCGAAATTGGTGTCAGCCATGTTGTTCTTTCAGTTTGCCGGCGGCGAGTGTAGCGCGAACGACGCAAACCTGCTAGCCGGCGCGCCGGCAGGCTTGCGCCAGCCGCCGGCGCAGCATCCGGCCCCGGATATAGGTATTCCAGGAACGCCATGGCGAGTCAGCGCGGCCATGCCGCTGAGCGCAATGGTGCGCACCACGTCGCGCAGCCAATTCGTCGGCGTATAGGTGATGGCCTGGCCGATGACGTCGAGGCCGAACGGATTGAGGATCGCGAGGCCGCCGATCATGGTCGCGATCCAGGGCCAGAGCGTCAGATCGTCCTCGCCGCGCAGCCGCAGCCAGCGCCGCCGCACCAGGCCCCATTGCACCAGGACCGCGATCAGCGCGGGAACGATGAACTCGAGCGCGACCGCGGTGTTCTCGATGGCCAGGGAAAACGGATTGGTCGAGCGGTCGGCGGCGGTCTGTGACGAGCGCCGGAAATGCCAGCGGGGTGAAGGCGAGCAAGGCGAGGCACAGCCGCCACCGCGTTGAACACGCGGGGCTGGCGCGCCAGCGCGTTGGCCGCGATGAACGCCAGCAGGCAGATCGTCACGAAGACCGGCAGCGCCATCAGGACCAGCGCGAACTCCTCGGTGGCGGCGAAGTAATCCGCGAGCTGCAGCGCGGCGAGCAGCGCCACGAACAGCGACAGCAGGAACGTGCCGAGGAAGGCAAGAAACGCACTCATGACAACACACTCATGATGCGGCCCTCCCCGGCCGCTGCCGGATTACTCCACGACGAGCTTCAGCTCCTCGACCACCGGCCGCACCTGCGCGATCTGCTCGTGCAGCATCTTGCCCATCTCCGCCGGCGTGTTGCCGGACGGCTCGGCGCCGACGTCGGTCATGCGCTTGGCGACGTCGGGACGCTTCACCGCCTCGGCGACCTGCCTGCTGGATGCGGTTGACGATCGCGTCCGGCGTGCCCTTCGGCGCGAGGAAGCCGTTCCAGCCCTGCAGCTCGAGATTGGGGAAGCCCATCTCGCGCGCGGTCGGCACGTCCGGCAGCGCCACCGACTTGGTGGCGACCGCCATCGCCTTGAGCGAGCCGGAGCGCACGTGCTGCAGCGAGCTCGACAGCTGGTCGCCGCCGAAATGGATGCGGCCCGCCAGCATGTCGGTGACCAGCGGCGCCGCGCCGCGGAACGGGATGTGATCCATCTTGATGCCGGCGTCGCGCTTGAGCACCTCGCCGCACAGATTCATGATGCTGCCCGGCCCGGTCGAGCCGTAGAGCAGCGGCGTCGTCGGCTTTCTTGGCGTAGTCGACGAACTCCTTGAGGTTGTTCGCCGGCACGTCCTTGGCGGCGAGGAACAGCAGCGGCACCCAGGCGCCGACCGAGACCGGCACGAAATCGTCGAACGTGTGCCGCGCGCGCTTGGCGTACATCAGCGACGACGTGGTGGTGGTGAAGGTGATGTTGCGGAACAGCAGCGTGTGGCCGTCGGGCGCCGCCTTGGCGACCTGATCGGCGCCGATCGAGCCGCCGCCGCCGCCGACGTTCTCGACCACGAAGCTCTGGCCCATCGTCTCGGAGAGGCGCTGCGCGATCAGCCGCGCCAGCATGTCGGTGGTGGCGCCGGCCGGGAACGGCACGACGACGCGGACGGTGCGGCTCGGAAACTGCGATTGCGCCAGCACCGCGGGAGCGAACAGCGCCGCGCCGCCGATTGCCGCGCCGCCTTTGAGGATTTCACGCCTGGTCTTGGTCATTTGTCGCTCCCTGAGTGTTTTTGCGTCGCCTTTAGCAGCTAACGCCATCAGCGACCACGCGATCATGCGTCGTCGCTGGCCATCGCCGAGCCGTCGCGCTCGAGCCCGGCATCCGCATTCGCAGGATGACAGCGGATCGCGTGACAGTCGCAGCTGGCGCGCTCACACCACCATCATCACCGGATTTTCGATCAGCGTCTTGAACGCGCCGATCAGCTCGGCGCCGAGCGCGCCGTCGACCGCGCGGTGATCGCAGGACAGCGTCACGCTCATCACGTGCGCGGCTTCGATCTTGCCGTTCTTGACGATCGCCCGCTCCTCGCCGGCGCCGACCGCGAGGATGGTGGCGTGCGGCGGATTGATCACCGCGGTGAAGTCCTTGATGCCGTACATGCCGAGATTGGACACCGCGGTGGTGCCGCCCTGGTATTCGTGCGGCTTGAGCTTGCGGGCGCGGGCGCGCGCCGCGAAATCCTTCATCTCGTTGGAGATCGCGGACAGCGACTTGGTCTCGGCGTTGCGGACGATCGGCGTGATCAGGCCGCCCGGCATCGCGACCGCGACGCCGACGTCGGAATGCTTGTGCTTGAGCATGCCGCTCTCGGTCCAGCTCACGTTGGCGTCGGGGATGCGCTGCAGCGCGAGCGCCAGCGCCTTGATGACGAAATCGTTGACCGAGAGCTTGTAGGCCGGCTTGCCGTCCTTGTCCTTCGGCGCCGAGGCGTTGATCTCCTCGCGCGCCTGCCAGCAGCTTGCCGATGTTGCAGTCGATCGTCAGATAGAAATGCGGGATGGTCTGCGTCGATTGCGTCAGCCGCTGCGCGATGGTGCGGCGCATGCCGTCGTGCGGCACGACCTCGTAGCTGCCGTCCTCGAACAGCGCGCGGACCTGCTGGTCCGACATCGACGGCGCGATGGCCGGGGCGCCGCCGGCCGCGGCAGCGGCGCCCGCCGCCGCGGGCCGCAGTCCCTTGCCGGACTTCGCGGCGTCGACGTCGCGCGCGATGACGCGGCCGTGCGGGCCGGAGCCCGCGATGCGCGACACGTCGATGCCGGCTTCCTTGGCGAGCCGGCGCGCCAGCGGCGAGGCGAAGGCGCGGTTGCCGCCGCTTTCGGTCCGTGCGGCCGGCGCGGGAGCCGCGCGGCGGGAGCAGGCGCGGCTGCCGGTGCAGCGCGGCTTTGGCGCGGCTGGAGCGGGCGCTGCGGCTGCGGCGGCTGCGGGCTTCGCCTGCTGCTGCGGCATGACGGGCCGCGATGCGGCGGCGGCCTTCACGTCCTCGCCCTCGCCGGCCAGCACCGCGATCACCTGGTTGACCGGCACGTCGGCGGTGCCTTCCGGCACCACGATCTTGGCGAGCGTGCCCTCGTCGACCGCCTCGACCTCCATGGTCGCCTTGTCGGTCTCGATCTCGGCGATGATGTCGCCGGCCTTGACCGTGTCGCCTTCCTTCTTGAGCCACTTGGCGAGGTTGCCCTTCTCCATCGTGGGCGACAGCGCGGGCATGAGGATGTTGATCGGCATGGTGCGCGACGGCTCTTACCGGTAGCAGACGGCCTTCGCCGCCTCGACGACTTCGGCGACGGACGGCAGCGCGAGCTTCTCGAGATTGGCGGCGTAGGGCATCGGCACGTCCTTGCCGGACACCCGCGTCGGCGGCGCGTCGAGATAGTCGAACGCCTCCGCCATCACGCGCGCGGCGATCTCGGCGCCGACGCCGCACTGCGGCCAGCCCTCCTCGACCGTGACGACGCGGCCGGTCTTCTTCACCGACGCGATGACGGTGTCGGAATCCATCGGGCGCAGCGTGCGCAGATCGATCACCTCGGCCTCGATGCCGTGCTTGGCGAGTTCGTCCGCGGCCTTGAGCGCGTAGGTCATGCCGATCGAGAACGAGACGATGGTGACGTCGTTGCCGGCGCGCGCGATCCGCGCCTTGCCGATCGGCAGCACGAAATCGTCGAGCTTGGGCACCGGCGACGCTCTGGCCGTAGAGAATTTCGTTTTCGAGGAAGATCACCGGATTGGGATTGCGGATCGCGGCCTTGAGCAGGCCCTTGGCGTCGGCCGCGTTCGACGGCGCGATCACCGTCAGGCCCGGAATGTGCGAGTACCAGGCGGAATAGTCCTGGCTGTGCTGGGCGGCGACGCGGGCGGCCGCGCCGTTCGGGCCGCGGAACACGATCGAGCGATTTCATCTGGCCGCCGGACATGTAGAGCGTCTTGGCGGCCGAGTTGATGATCTGGTCGATCGCCTGCATGGCGAAGTTGAAGGTCATGAACTCGACGATCGGCTTGAGGCCCGCGAGCGCCGCGCCGACGCCGAGGCCGGCAAAGCCGTGCTCGGTGATCGGCGTGTCGACCACGCGCTGCGGGCCGAACTCCTGCAGCAGGCCCTGCGTGACCTTGTAGGCGCCCTGATACTCGGCGACCTCCTCGCCCATCACGAAGACGTCCTTGTCGCGGCGCATCTCCTCGGCCATGGCGTCGCGCAACGCTTCGCGCATGGTCATGGTGACCATCTCGGTGCCTTCCGGCAGATCAGGGTCGGGCTGCGCCTGGGCCTGCGGCGGCGCGGCCGAAGCCTTCGGCGATTTGACCGCGGCCGGCGCTTCGACGCGCGCTTCGGATTCCTCGACGTGCTGGCGCGTTGCCGGATCGGGCGCCTGCGGCTTGCGCGCTGGCGCCGGCCTTGATGGCGGAGGCCTTCTCGCCCTCGCCCAGGATCACCGCGATCGGCGTGTTGACCGCGACGTCGGCGGTGCCTTCCGGGATCAGGATCTTGCCGAGCGTGCCCTCGTCGACCGCCTCGACCTCCATGGTCGCCTTGTCGGTCTCGATCTCGGCGATCACGTCGCCGGCCTTGACCGTGTCGCCCTCGTTCTTGAGCCACTTGGCGAGGTTGCCCTTCTCCATCGTGGGAGACAGCGCGGGCATCAGCACTTCAATCGGCATGGACGCAGAACCTTCTACGCTCTTTGTTTGAGCATGATGTCGTTCGGGATCATGCTCAGCGCGACAAGCGTGACAGATTGGTGGCGAGCGAAATCGCGGCGGCCGCGATCATCATGCAGGTGAAAAACGCGACCAGCGACTTGTTGACGTTGGACGAATAAACGGCGGCTTCCCCGGTCATCTGCCGCGAGGCGAACGGCCAGGCAAAGATCGCGTACCACATCTGCTTCTGATTGTTCTGGCCGGAGAGGACGCGCAGCGTGCGCACGAAATTCACCGCCCCGACGACCCAGCTCGCGACGGCGCCGAGCAGCGCCGCGACCGCCACGATGGTTGCGAGGGTCGACATGCGCCGCTCATCGCACCACGTCGGTGTAGAGCTCCGACGGATCGGGCTCGGGATCGTTGGTGGCGAACTCGGCCGCCTCGTTGACGGCGTCGCGCACCTTGGCGTCGATCTTCTTGATCTCGTCCTCGCTCGCCCATTTGCGCTCGAGGATGCGGCGGCGCACCTGCTCGATCGGATCGTGCTCGGTGCGGACCTTCTCGACCTCCTCGCGGGTGCGGTATTTCGCCGGGTCCGACATCGAGTGGCCGCGATAGCGGTAGGTCAGCATCTCGAGGATGATCGGGCCGTTGCCCTCGCGGCACCAGGTCACCGCCTTGTCGGCCGCGGCCTTCACCGCGCGCACGTCCATGCCGTCGACCTGCTCGCCGGGGATGTCGTGGGACAGGCCGCGCTTGGCGAGATTGGTGGTGGCGGACGAGCGGGCGATCGAGGTGCCCATGGCGTACTGGTTGTTCTCGATGATGTAGACCACCGGCAGCTTCCAGAGCTTCGCCATGTTGAAGCTCTCGTAGACCTGGCCCTGGTTGGCCGCGCCGTCGCCGAAATAGGTCAGCGAGACGTTGTCGTTGCCGCGATACTTGTTGGCGAAGGCGAGGCCGGTGCCGAGCGGGACCTGCGCGGCGACGATGCCGTGGCCGCCGAAGAAGCCCTTCTCGGCGGAGAACATGTGCATCGAGCCGCCCTTGCCCTTGGAATAGCCGTGGGTGCGGCCGGTCAGCTCCGCCATCACGCCCTTGGGGTCCATGCCGCAGGCCAGCATGTGGCCGTGGTCGCGGTAGCCGGTGATGACCTGGTCGCCCGGCTTGAGCGCCATCTGCATGCCGACCACGACGGCCTCCTGGCCGATGTAGAGGTGGCAGAAGCCGCCGATCAGGCCCATGCCGTACATCTGGCCGGCCTTCTCCTCGAAGCGGCGGATCAGCAGCATGTCGCGGTAGGCGGCGATCTGCTGGTCCTTGGGGAGTTCATCCGGTGCGGCAGCTCCATTGCCCGCCGGATCGGCGGACGGCGCGCGGCTGCTGGCCTTGTCCTTGGCGACGGCCATGGTCTCTCCTCGGGCGAAAGCGCCGTCGATCGACGGCCTTGAATCCAATAGCGTAAATCGCTGCGCGGCGAAAGCGTGTGGCGTTCGCCGCACGCACAGCCTGTTGCGATGCACAAGCCGCTGTGGTTGCACAAGAAATGGGAACGATCGGCGGCGGCGACAAGCGCTGTCCTGCGCGGCGTCAGGGCCGCTTGAGGATCAGGGTCAGTTCGCGGCGGCTCGAGATAGCCGAGCACCGCCCGCGCCCGCTCGTCGAGCGTGTCGGGATCGATGCTCTCGGACTTGAGCAGCGCGACGCGGCGCTGCCATTCGGCGCGCTCGTGCTTGAGGCGGCCGAGTTCCTCGCTCAGCGTGGCGTATTGCTGGTCGAGATCCTGCTTGGCGCGCAGGCCGTGATTGCCGGTGTAGGCGTTGACGCCGAAGTAGCCGATGAACAGCGCCGCGCCGACGTAGAGGCCAAGCGCGGTCAGGAAGGATCGGAGCTTGCGGCGGATCACCATGCCGGCAAGATGCCGTGCGTCGCGTTAAGAGCTTGTTACCGGCATCGGCAGCCGGATCAGCATCCGCCCCGCTTGGCTTCCACGCCGCGCAGCACGGTTTCGAGATCGCTCGGCCCCGCCGCGATGATGTCACGGCGCGGAATGTGGCCGTTGGTGATCACCGCCTTCAGCGCCTCGGCGACTTGCGGGTCGGTCCGGATCGTCGTCTCGCGGCTTTGCGCCTGGGTGCGATAGTAGCTCCGCATCGCCGCGATGAAATGCGTGCGGTGCGTTGCCTGGCAGAGCCGCTTCGGGTTCTCGGCGGCGAGGCAGGCGACATAGGCGGAGGTTTTTTGCACCGGGCTGGCGCCGGCGGCATCGCCGCGCGATTTGCAGGTCTTGTTGGCCTGGTCGAGGAACACGTCCTTGGCCCCGATCGGCAGCGTAGATGTCGTCGACGACCGTGCCGCTGTTCTTCTTCCAAAACTGGCCGAGGCCTTGCCCCGAACCCTTTGTGCCGACGTAGATTCCGATCAGCAGCGCAGCAGCGCCGATCCAGAACGCCATGCGTGCGCAGCTTCGACGCGCCCTCGTTGCGGTAGTCATCGTTGGTCTGTTCGAAGTGCACGCCCTGGATGTTGCGCAGCCCCTCGCGCGTGATGCCTTCTGTCCGCTGACCGAATTGCTTGGCGCGCATGCGAGTGCGAGCCTCAGACGCAAAGCGCAACGCGGCCGGCGGCAAGCGGCCCAAGGAACAACAGGGGAAAAGCGAACCGGCGCATACGAATCCTCACCGTCCTCCCATAGGACAATGCGGTAAAGGAACCGTCGCCGGACCGCTCGACAATTGGGTTTTCAGGCCGAAAAGCCCCTATAATCCGGGACTTTCGTCGCCCGGCGACAAAATGACCGCATCCGATCCCAGAGCAAGTTCTCGCCTCGCTGTGGCGGCTGGCCGGCCAGCCGGCCGCGGCGCTCGATGCGGTGGAACTGACCGGCGCCGAGCCGGTGCTGCCCTCGTCGTTCGCGGTCGGCACCGCGGCGCAGACCACCGTCGCGGCGTCGGCGCTGGCCGCCGCGGAACTGTGGCGGCTGCGCACCGGCCGGCAGCAGCGCGTCAGCGTGGACATGCGCGACGCGGCGATCGAGTTCCGCAGCGAGCATTACCTCGGTCGACGGAAAGCCGCTCGGCGAGCATCGCGACAAGATCGCCGGCCTCTACCGCTGCGGCGACGGCCGCTGGGTGCGGCTGCACACCAACCTGCCGCATCATCGCGCCGGCACGCTCAAGCTGCTCGGCTGCGACTACGACCGCGCGGCCGTGCAGCGCGCGCTGGACGGCTGGGAGGCCTACGAGCTGGAGGATGCCGCCGTCGCAGCCGGGTCTGGTCATCACCGCGACGCGCTCGTTCGAGGAATGGGACGCGCATCCGCAGGGCCGCGCGGTCGCGGACCTGCCGCTGTTCAGCATCGAGAAGATCGGCGATGCGCCGCCGCAGCCGCTGCCCGCCGGGGACCGGCCGCTGTCCGGCATCAAGGTGCTGGACCTGACGCGCGTGATCGCCGGTCCGGTGTGCGGGCGCACGCTGGCCTCGCACGGCGCCGACGTGCTGCTGATCACCGCCGCGCATCTGCCGTCGATGGAAGCGCTGGTGATCGACAACGGCCGCGGCAAGCTCTCGGCGCATCTCGATCTGCGCGAGGCGGCGGGCCGCGAGACGCTCGCGGCGCTGCTGCGCAAGGCCGACATTTTCGTGCAGGGCTACCGGCCCGGCGCCATCGCGCAATACGGCTTCAGCGCCGAGGAAGCGGCGCAGCTGCGGCCCGGCATCGTCTGCGTCTCGCTCTGCGCCTACGGCCACGAAGGGCCGTGGGCGAACCGGCGCGGCTTCGACTCGCTGGTGCAGAACGCCAACGGCCTCAACGACGCCGAGGCGCAGGCGGTCGGCGTCGAGCCAGCCGCAAGCCGCTGCCGGCCCAGGCGCTCGATCACGGCACCGGCTTCCTGATGGCGTTTGCCGCGATGACGGCGCTGGAGCGCCGCGCCACGCGAGGGCGGCACCTGGCACGTGCGCTGCTCGCTGGCGCAGACCGGCGCACTGGTTCCGCGATCTCGGCCGGATCGACGGCGACCGCCTGCCCCGACCTCCGAGCCGAGGACGTGCAGGACCGGCTCTACGACAGCGCCTCCGGCTTCGGCCGGCTCACCGCCGTGCGCCATTCCGCGGTCATGTCGGAGACGCCGGCGCGCTGGGAGCGGCCGTCGGTGCCGCTCGGCACCGACCCGCCGGAGTGGCCGAGCTAGCGCAGCGCCTTGAGCGCCGCGCGGCCGGCGTATTTCGCCTGCGTGCCCAGGTCCTCCTCGATGCGCAGCAACTGGTTGTATTTCGCGGTGCGGTCGGAGCGCGCCAGCGAGCCGGTCTTGATCTGCCCGCAATTGGTGGCGACCGCGAGGTCGGCGATGGTGGCGTCCTCGGTTTCGCCGGAGCGGTGCGACATCACGCAGGTGTAGCCGGCCTTGTGCGCCATCTCGACGGTCGCGAGCGCCTCCGTCAGCGTGCCGATCTGGTTGACCTTCACCAGCATCGAGTTGCCGAGACCTTTGTCGATGCACTCCTTCAGCCGCTTCACGTTGGTGACCATCAGGTCGTCGCCGACCAGCTGGCACTTCTTGCCGATCAGGTCGGTGACGACCTTCCAGCCCTCGAAATCGTCCTCCGCCATGCCGTCCTCGATGGAGTAGATCGGATAGCGCGACACCAGGTCGGCGAGGTACTTGGCCTGCTCGTCCTTGGAGCGGGTTTTGCCCTCGCCTTCATAGACATAGGCGCCGTTCTTGAAGAATTCGGTTGAAGCCGGATCGAGCGCCAGCACGATGTCGCTGCCCGGCTTGTAGCCGGCGGCCTCGATCGCCTTCATGACGAAGCCGAGCGCCTCCTCGGCGGACTTCAGGTTCGGCGCAAAGCCGCCCTCGTCGCCGACGTTGGTGTTGTGGCCCTGGTCGTGCAGCGCCTTCTTCAGGGTCTGGAACACCTCGACGCCCCAGCGCAGGCCTTCGGCGAAGGTCGGCGCGCCGACCGGCATGATCATGAATTCCTGGAAGTCGATCGGATTGTCGGCGTGCACGCCGCCGTTGACGATGTTCATCATCGGCACCGGCAGCAGCCGCGCCGAGGTGCCGCCGACGTAGCGATAGAGCGGCAGGCCGCTGCGCGATGGCGGCGGCCTTGGCGACCGCGAGCGACACGCCGAGGATGGCGTTGGCGCCGAGCCGCGCCTTGTTCGGCGTGCCGTCGAGCGCGATCATCGTGTCGTCGATCTGCGCCTGGTCCTCGGCGTCCATGCCGCCGATGGCGTCGAAAATCTCGCGCTTCGACCGCGGCGACCGCCTTCTGCACGCCCTTGCCGAGATAGCGCTTCTTGTCGCCGTCGCGCAGTTCCACCGCCTCGTAGCGCGCCGGTCGAGGCGCCGGAGGGCACGGCGGCGCGGCCGAGCGAGCCGTCTTCCAGCGTCACCTCGACCTCGACGGTCGGGTTGCCCCGGCTGTCAAGAATTTCGCGCCCGATGATGTCGGTGATGGCGGTCATGGCACTCCCCGGCTGATGCGCCGCTTCTCTAGAACATGAGAGCCGGAAAGCGAAACCCCGTCAGCGGTCCAGAACGCGCGTCACCGCCAGGAACATCCGGTCCTCGCCCTCGAAGCCGCGGGACTTCATGCCCAGGATCACCGCCAGCGTGACCTTGCCGTCGGGCCGGTCGAACGCATGGACTTCCGCGATGCCGTAGCCGCTGACGCAGTTGCGCGAGGCCGGGACGGTCTTGTCGTCTTGCAGCACGATGGTGCGGCCGCCCTGCTCCAGCGTCAGCCGGAACGCAGCGCCCTTGCCCTCGATCTCCTTGGCGCAGGACGGTGCTTCCTTGCCCGAATAAAGCCTCGACGATTTCGGCCAGGGGAATTCCTTGGTTTCCAGCTTGAGCTTCATCTCGCCCAGTTGAGGATGTTTGGCGTTCACCTCCGTAGCCCCGGTGGGCGGCGGCGGTTTGTCTGGGGTGTGCTCGTAGTCGTTTACGCGTGCGTCCGCGACGCTCGCGAGCACTGCGCCCGGCGTGCCGACCTTGTGCTGGACGACGAGGCTCGCGGTGCGCTTGCCGACCCGGCCGAGGAACGCCTTGAGCTCCGGCTCGATGTTGTCCGAGCTGGCGTCCTCTTTCATGTCATTCGAGACCCGCACCGGTGCGCCCTGCACGTAGCGGTCGGTGCTTGCATCGATCACATAGGTCTCGGCGAACAGCTTGCCGGCGTCCCACTGCGGGCCGTATTGCATGAACGCGAAATAGCGCCCGTCCGGCGAGAAACCCAGCACCTTGAGCGCGAGGATGTCGAATGCTTGTGCCGGGGTTGACGCCAGTCCGGCGGCGAGAAGGATGGCGGCAATTCGTTTCGACATCAGGCAATACGTCCTTTAATCTTCAAGCGTAGCAATGAGCAAACAACCCGCCAGCTTGGCCGTCCGGTGCCGCTGCCCGCTTCGCCCGCCAAGGCGAAGCTCGATCGCGTGGCGAACCCGCATCCGGACACCGACTACGTCGCGCGCTTCACCGCGCCGGAGTTCACCACGCTGTGCCCGATCACCGCCCAGCCGGACTTCGCGCATCTCGTCATCGACTATGTGCCGGGCAAGTGGCTGGTGGAGTCGAAATCGCTGAAGCTCTACCTCGGCAGCTTCCGCAATCACGGCGCGTTCCACGAGGACTGCACCGTCGTCGATCGGCAAGCGGCTCGCCGATCTGCTCAAGCCGAAATGGCTGCGGATCGGCGGCTACTGGTATCCGCGCGGCGGCATGCCGATCGATGTGTTCTGGCAGGTCGGCACGCTGCCGAAAGGCGTCTGGGTGCCGGACCAGGGCGTCGCGCCCTATCGCGGCCGTGGCTAAACCGGCCTGGGCCGCGTCAGCAGTTGCGCGGAGATGATGCCGGTCAGCGCGATGGCGATCGAGCAGATCGCGAGCGTCGCCGGCGCGCCGAGATAGAACAGCCCGTAGCCGAACGCCGCGGTGCCGATCGACTGGCCGACGAAGATCGAGAACGTGTGGAACGCGATCGCGGAGCTGCGCGTCGCCGGCGCGAGCTCGGTGACGAACACCTGGATGCTGGCGTGCAGCATGTAGAAGCCGAGGCCCATGATCGCGAACACCACGCACTGCACCTGCCACGGCGGCGCGAACGCGAGCGCGGCGATGCCGAACGCCATGCACAGTCCGCCCGCGACCATCACCCATTTCTGGCCGAGCAGCCGCAGCAGCGCGCCGATGCCGACCGAATAGACGATGCCGCCGACCGCGAACGACGCGATGACGAGCGCCGGCGATCGAGGCGCGCGGCTCGCCGGCTTCAAGCAGCAGCACCGCGACATAGGCGAACAGGCCCATCAGGAAGATGCCCTCGCACAGCACGGTGAGGTAGCAGATGCGCGCGGTCGGAATCCGGAAGATGGCGCGGTAGCGCAGGATCACGGTGCGCGGATCGAGCGGCTGGCGCGGCGCCTCCGGCAGGCCGCGCAAGCCCCACGCTGCGAGGACCAGCGCGATCAGCGAAATCACGCCGAGCACGATGAACACGCCGCGCCAGTGAATGAAATCGGCGACGATGCCGGCGGCGGCCGAGCCCAGCAGGTTGCCGGTGATGGTGCCGGCCAGCAGCCGCCCGATCGCGACCTGCCGCTGCGCCAGCGGCACCAGGTCGGACAGCATCGCCATGCCGAGCGGAAACAGCCCGCCGCAGCCGGCGCCGGCGATGACGCGCAGGACGAACAATTGCTGGAACGTGGTCGCGACGGCGCAGAGGAACGACGCGACCGTCAGCACGACCAGGCAGCCGATCATCACGCGCTTCTTGCCGACGGAGTCCGCGACCGGCCCGAGCACCGGCAGCACCATGCCGTAGGAGATGAACGCCGCCGCCAGCATCGCGGCGGTCGCCGGCGGCAGCCAGAAGTCGTGGGCGATCTGCGGAATCATGGGATCGACCGCGCGCACCGAGAGCGCGGACGAAAACGTCATGAACGAGATGATCGCGAGCGTGCGGTTCATTGCGCCGTTTTGGACACTGCCGCGAGACCCGCCGCAAGCCTTATCGGCGCAATTCACCTATCCGACGATGGCGTGCGGCAAAAAGCGCGATGAGTTCTTGGTGATCGGGCTTGCGTCCTCGCGCACGTTGAGCCCGCACGGCTCGCCGGCGGCGAACCAGGAGCCCAGCACCGTGTAGTTGCCGTCGAACTGCGGCAGCGGCGCGATGGCCTGGCGGATGAAGCCCTCGGCGCCGTAGGGCCCCGCGTCGCGGTCCACGGGCTTGCCGTCGACGATCAGATCGACGTTGGCGCCCTCGCGCGAAAACAGCGGCTTGCGCGCATAGGAATTGCCCAGCTCGCGCGGCCTTTGGGTCGCCTTCGAAATAGGCAGGCAGCAGGTTCGGATGGTTGGGAAACATCGCCCACAGCAGCGGCAGGATCGCCTTGTTCGACAGGATCGCCTTCCACGGCGGCTCGACGAACTGGGTCGGCGCGCCGGGCAGCGATGCGCCGAACGTCTCGCGCATCATCCATTCCCACGGATAGAGCTTGAACATCAGCTCGATCGGCTTGTTGTCGAGATCGACGAAGCCGCCCCGCCCGGCCTTGCCGATGTCCTTCATCTCGATCTGCTTGGTCTCGAGCCCGGCCTGCCGCGCGCAGTCCTCGATGTAGGCGAGCGTGCCGGCGTCCTCGGCGGTTTCGCGCACGCCGGCGAAGTGCAGGCGGCGGCCCTTGCCGATCACCTTCCAGCCTTCGATCAGGCGCTCGTGCAGCGAATTGAACTGGTCGGCGTCCTTGGGAAGCACCTTGCGCGCGATCGCATCCTCCAGCCACTTCCACTGGAACACGCCGGTCTCGAACGCCGCGGTCGGCGTGTCGGCGTTGTACTCCAGCAGCTTGGCCGGCCCCTTGCCGTCGTAGCGCAGATCGAAGCGGCCGTAGAGGCTGAGCTCGTCGTTCTTGAAGCTGCGCGCGATCCAGTTCCAGAACGGCCGCGGGATCTGCAGCATCTTCATCATGCGCTCGTCGTCGATCGCCTTGGCGACCAGCTCGCGGCACATCGCCTCGAGCTCGCCGGTCGGCGCCTCGATGTCGCGCTCGATCTGCTCCAGCGTGAAGGCGTAGTAGGCGCTCTCGACCCAATAGGGCGCGTTGTCGATGGTGTGGAAGTCGAAGCCGGTGTCGCTGCGCGATGTCGCGCCAGTTCGCGCGCTCCTCGCAGGCGATGCGCCGCATCAGCCGCCCGAAGACGAATACGAGCTCGAGGTCGAGCCGAAGCCGCTGCGTGACGTTGTTGTCGTGCGTCGCTGCTGCTGCGCGACGTGCTGGTGCTCGTGCTGGTCGAGGAGCGGCTGGTCAGCGGCACCGAGGTCGAGGCCGAAGTCGCCGACGTGGTTCTGCTGCTGCGCGAGAAGATCGGCCAGCCGCGTGCTCGAGCTGCTGTTGGTCCGCGTCCAGGTGGATCGGCTAGCTGTAGCCCGATGACGACGACCATTGGCGGCGCGGCGGGCACGGTTCGGCCTGGCGGGCGCCGGGAGTTGCCGGCGCGATCGTCGCGGCCGGGCTGCCCTGCGGCACGCAATTCGCCGGCGGCCTGGTCATGGCGTAGCCCGTGGCGCCGACGCCGGTGACGCCCATCAGCAGCAGCGCGACCTGGGACGAACGTTTCATGGCGGCCTCACCACGTCATCGAGGCCGCGCTCAGACAGGCCCGCCGTCACCGAGGCGAGCCCCAGCCAGATCGCCGGGCGCGAGCTCGCCGGCCGCGATGCGCTGCGACAGGTTCGGCACCGGAATGCGCGCGACGTAGTAGGCGATGACCTGCACGCACAGCGCGATGACGCTCCAGATGATGCAATCGAGCACGTCGGAGGCGTGCGCCACCGCGCTCGCCACCGGCAGCGCGAAGCCGAGCATGCTCAGGCCGAGCGAAACCGCCGCGCCCGGCACGTTCTTGGTGAGGAGGTCGAATTCGTCATGCGCGGTGATGCGCGTGTAGATCCACAGGAAGGCGATGACGGCGACCGTCGAAATGCAGAAATAGAGAAGAAACGCCGGCAACCCGGCTAGCGATTGCAGAACCATCGTGGCCTCCCGCGATCGAATCGATTCACGAACTCAGCTGCACGCGAGTTTTGCGATGCTGGTCGAACGCCTGCAGCGTGCGCAAGCAGACCTTCCATGTCCTTGAGCGCGATCATGTTCGGTCCGTCGGACGGCGCCTTGTCCGGGTCCTGATGCGTCTCGATGAAGACGCCGGCGACGCCGATCGCGACCGCGGCGCGCGCCAGCACCGGCACGAACTCGCGCTCGCCGCCCGACGACGTGCCCTGCCCGCCCGGCTGCTGCACCGAATGGGTGGCGTCGAAGATCACCGGCGCGCCGGTCTCGCGCGCCATGATCGGCAGCGCGCGCATGTCGGACACCAGCGTGTTGTAGCCGAACGAGGCGCCGCGCTCGGTGACCAGCACGTTGCGGATTGCCGGCGCCGGTGATCTTCTGCACCACGTTCGCCATGTCCCACGGCGCGAGGAACTGGCCCTTCTTGACGTTGACGACGCGGCCGGTCTTGGCCGCGGCCACCAGGAGATCGGTCTGCCGGCACAGGAACGCGGGGATTTGCAGGACGTCGACCGCTTCCGCGACGCGCGCGCATTGCGCCGGCTTCGTGCACGTCGGTCAGCACCGGCACGCCGACGCTCTCGCGGATTTCGGCAAAGATCGGCAGCGCCCATTCGAGGCCGATGCCGCGCGCGCTCTTCCCGCTGGTGCGGTTCGCCTTGTCGAACGAGGTCTTGTAGACGAGCCCGATGCCGAGCCGCGTCGGCGATCTCCTTCAGGCCGCGCGCCATTTCCAGCGCATGAGCGCGGCTTTCCAGCGCGCAGGGCCCGGCGATCAGCGTGAGCGGCAGCGCATTGCCGAAGCGCGTCTGCCCGACGGTGACGACGGCGTTGGGTGCGGGCTCGACTGTCATGTGTCCTCGGCTTTGCGCCCGGACCATGCTCGGCGGGCGTGGCGGTCAACTCTAGCGCAACGGTCAAGCTGTCCGAAGTGGCTCGAATACCAAGGTTGTGCCCATGGCGGATTGCGGGCCGACGATCAGTTTTCCCAGGTATTCGCGCGCACCTGAGATCGCGAGCCGCGCAGCACGGCGCTTGCCGCCCCCAGATTCCGCACGGCAAAGCGCAGGGCCGCAAGCCGCGCGCCGCGGCGCGATGTCGGGCGGCGTCTCGCCGAAATTGCGCTCGAAGGCCGCCGGATCCATCACCTGGATTTCGCCGCGCGGCGTCTTCACGCCGAGACCGCTCGTGCGAGGCCGCCACTTCGTCGGCGCCGGTGAACGCGGTCAGGAAGCGATAGTGGTCGGACGGCTTCGTCGCCACCAGCACCACGCCGGCGACGCTGACCGCGGTGTTGGGATGAACCTGAAATGCCGGATTCCAGAAATTCTCCGGAAAGCGATGCTGGCAGGTGAAGAAGCCGATGTCCGGCGCCGGCGGATCGCGCGCGAAGGCGAGCGAGAACGCGACCTTGATCGGCGTGCCGTCGGGACGCTTGCCCTCGCGCTCGAAGTCGAACACGTCGAAATCGCCGATGCCGGCTTCGCGGAACGCTCGCGCGTCGGCGTGCGCGTCGCGGCCTTCGAGCACCAGCATCGAAAGCCCCTCGCCCGCGCGCCAGCGCAGTCGCGGTTGAACGCGCCGAACGAGAAAAGTCGCGGGCCGTGCGGCGCGATCTGCGCCGTGTCCGCGACCGTCAGCAGCTCGATGAAGCTGCCGTGGAGCTGGACGATGTGGTTCTGCGTGCCCCAGGACGGCGGGTGCGGTTGCGCGCGCCGACCTGAAAGCCGAGCGAGCGATAGAGCGCGGCCGCGGCGTCGAGGTCATGCACCGCGTGAACGATGTGATCGATGCCGCGCGCCATAGCGCGAGCTTACTTCATCGCCGAGAATGCCGTCGGCACCAGGAACGAGCTCTTGATGTTGGCGAGGATCGGGCCGTCCTTCTCGCTGTCGGAGCGCGCGGAATGCCAGACCGGATCGGCCTGGAACGTGGTCCAGATCTTCTCGCGCTCGGCCAGCGACTCCCAGGCGAGCATGTAGTGCAGGTCGTGGTTGCCGTCGCCGACCAGCACGGTCCAGAAGCCGACCGGGCGCAGGCCGTGCTTCTTCCAGATCGGCAGCGTCTGCGTTTCGAATCGCTTGAGCAGAGCCGGCAGGCGGCCCGGAATGCAGGAATAGATGCGCTGTTCGTAGATCATGTGTTCCTCCCGTATGGATGATGTCCGTTGTCGGCCGCATGGTGCTTGGCGCGGCGGATCTGCACAAGGCATCGCGCATGGGCGGCACACAGGCCGAACGCGCGCTTACACCAGCCGGCTCTGCTCCACCGCCGCCCCGATGAACGACGAGAACAGCGGGTGCGGCTCGAACGGCCGCGACTTCAGCTCGGGGTGGAACTGCACGCCGATGAACCAGGGATGGTCGGCGTATTCGATGATCTCCGGCAGCACGCCGTCGGGCGACATGCCGCAGAACCGCATGCCGTGCTGCTCGAGCCGGCCCTTGTAGGCGGTGTTGACCTCGTAGCGGTGGCGGTGGCGCTCGGAAATCTCGGTCGTGCCGTAGATTTCGGCGACCCGGCTGCCGCGCGCGAGCGCCGCCGGATAGGCGCCGAGCCGCATGGTGCCGCCGAGATCGCCGTTGGCCGCGCGCTTCTCCAGCGCGTTGCCCTTGAGCCATTCGGTCATCAGGCCGACCACCGGCTCCGGCGTCGGCGCGAATTCGGTCGAGTTGGCCTCGGCGATGCCGCAGAGATTTCGCGCCGCCTCGATCACCGCCATCTGCATGCCGAAGCAGATGCCGAAATACGGCATGTTGCGCTCGCGGGCGAACTGCGCCGCGCGGATTTTGCCCTCGGCGCCGCGCTGGCCGAAGCCGCCCGGCACCAGGATGCCGTTGACGTGCTCGAGGAACGGCGTCGGGTCCTCCTTCTCGAACACCTCGGACTCGATCCAGTCGAGATTGACCTTGACCTTGTTGGCGATGCCGCCGTGCGAGAGCGCCTCGATCAGCGATTTGTAGGCGTCCTTCATGCCGGTGTACTTGCCGACGATGGCGATGGTGACGTTGCCCTCCGGGCTGCGGACGCGCTCGTTGATGAATTGCCAGCGCGCCAGATCGGGCGGCTGGCCGGGCTCGAGCCCGAACGCCAGCAGCACCTCGCGGTCGAGCCCCTCGGCCGAATAGGCCTCCGGCACCGCGTAGATGTTGTCGACGTCGCGCGCCTCGATCACCGCGCCTTCGCGCACGTTGCAGAACAGCGAGAGCTTGCGCCGCTCTTCCTTGGGGATCGGCCGGTCGGTGCGGCACAGCAGGATGTCGGGCTGGATGCCGATCGAGAGCAGTTCCTTGACCGAGTGCTGGGTCGGCTTGGTCTTCAGCTCGCCGGCGCTCGGGATGTAGGGCATCAGCGTGAGATGCACGTAGACCGCGTGATTGCGCGGCAGCTCGTTGCCGAACTGGCGGATCGCTTCGAGGAACGGCAGGCTCTCGATGTCGCCGACCGTGCCGCCGATCTCCATCAGCACGAAGTCGTACCCGTCGTTGCCGTCGCGGATGAAATCCTTGATGGCGTTGGTGACGTGCGGGATCACCTGGATGGTGGCGCCGAGATAGTCGCCGCGCCGCTCCTTGGTGAGGATGTCCTGGTAGATGCGGCCGGTGGTGATGTTGTCCTGGCGGGTGGCGGGATGGCCGGTGAAGCGCTCGTAGTGGCCGAGGTCGAGATCGGTCTCGGCGCCGTCGTCGGTGACGAACACTCGCCGTGCTGGTAGGGCGACATCGTGCCCGGATCGACGTTGAGGTACGGATCGAGCTTGCGCAGGCGGACGCTGTAGCCGCGCGCTTGCAGCAACGCGCCGAGCGCCGCCGACGCGAGACCCTTGCCGAGTGAGGAAACCACGCCGCCGGTGATGAAGACGTACCGCGCCATGGGGCTCAACCTTTAGCCCTCGCGAATCGATTCGACGAGGCCGCTGCGCGCAAAGCTGGCAAGACCGTGCGGCAGTGTGGACAGGCCAGGCCAAATACTCGTCTTTCCAATCGCTTGCGCGACACATGCTCATAACTCACATTGCCAAAAGCGAAGGGGCCGGTGTCCCGGCCCCTGCTTGATCCTTACTGCGACCTCGGCACCTGCGGCCCGGCTGGCGCCGCGGGAGCCGGTGGCTGCGGCGCCGCCGCGAAGCTGGTCGAGCACGCCGCCTCCCGGTCCGCCGAGCGGCGTGCCAGGTGTCACCGGCGCGCCGGGCGTCGCGGCTCCCGGCGTGAGCACCGAGCGCGGCTTGCGGTCCATGCCGGCGAAGATCGACAGGATCAGGCTGGTGGCGAAGAACGTCGCCGCCAGGATCGCCGTGGTGCGGGTCAGCACGTTGGTGGTGCCGCGGCTCGACAGAAAGCCGCCGCCGCCGCTGCCCATGCCAAGGCCGCCGCCTTCGGATTTCTGGAGCAGAATCAGGCCCACCATGGCGAGCACGATCATGAGATGGATGACGATGATGACACTTTGCATGGCCGGTCCGCTCAAGCGCCGAGAGGGCCGAATGGCCCGCTCCCGGTCCCCATATAGGAATTCGGAGCGGTCTCTACACGATCCCCCGGCGCATTTCCACCCCGCGGGGGTTCAGCGGTAAACCCCTGCAATCGCCAGGAACTCGTCGGCCTTGAGGCTGGCGCCGCCGACCAGCGCGCCATCGACGTCGGCAGCGGCCATCAGCTCCTTGGCGTTGGAGGCCTTCACCGAGCCGCCATAGAGGATGCGGATGGCCTGCGCCGCCGCCCCATAGCGCTCCGCCAGGCGGCGGCGGATGAAGCCGTGGGCCTGCGCCACGTCGGCCACGGTCGGCGTCAGCCCGGTGCCGATCGCCCAGACCGGCTCGTAGGCCACCACCAGGTTGGCCCCGGTCGCGCCGTCCGGCAGCGAGCCGTCGAGCTGGCGGCCGAGCACGTCGAGCGTCTGGCCGGCCTCCCGTTCGGCCTTGGTCTCGCCGATGCAGACGATCGCGAGTGAGCCCGGCCCGCCAGGCGGCCAGCGCCTTGGCGCGCACCTCGGCGTCGGTTTCCTTGTGAATGGTCCGCCGCTCCGAATGGCCGACGATGACGGCCGTAGCGCCCGCGTCGGCCAGCATTTCGGCCGCGATGTCGCCGGTGAAGGCGCCGCTGGCTTCGGCATGGCAATCCTGGCCGCCGATCGTGACCGGGGAGCCCTTCGCCGCCTCGGCGAGCGCCGCCACCAGCGTGGCGGGCGGGCAGACCATCACGTCGGCCTTGGCGGCGAGCGCCGCCGCGCCAGCCACGATCTTGCCGAACTCGGCGGCGGACGCCGCCAGCCCGTTCATCTTCCAGTTGCCTGCGACCAGCGGCCGCCGCGCCGTGCCTGCCATCGCGAAACCCCTCTGGAACAGCGGTTAGCAGAGCGTTTGCGGCCGCACCAGAGGCGGTTTGGCGCTGTCCGGATCAGTTGCGAGGGGGCCGCGATCCGTATATTCCCGCCCTCAGCGGTCGTTGAATTGCTATTCCCAATCAGCAGATCGGATCCATGCTTCGAGGTATTCACAAAGCCTCTGCCAATTGGCTCGGCCGCGTCGTCATGGGCGTCCTGCTCGGCCTGATCGCGATCAGCTTCGGCATCTGGGGCATCGGCGACATTTTCCGCGGCTTCGGCCAGTCGACCGTCGCCAAGGTCGGCAGCACCGAAATCCGCGTCGACCAGTTCCGCCAGACCTATCAGGACCGGCTGCAGCAGCTCAGCCGCCAGATGGGCCGCCCGGTGACGCCGGAGCAGGCGCGCCTCGCCGGCCTCGACCGCCAGATGCTCGCCCAGGTGATCGCGGAAACCGTGCTCGACGAGCGCGCCCGCGCGCTCAAGCTCGGCATCACCGAGCAGGAGGTCGCGCGCCGCGTCATGGAGGATCCGAACTTCCGCGGCCTCAACGGGCAATTCGACCGCGACCAGTTCGACTATCTCATCCGCCAGATCGGCTTCACCGAGCAGCGCTTCCTGGCCGAGCAGCGCCGCAGCCTGCTGCGCCAGCAGCTGATCGGCACCGTGGGCGGCGAACTGGCCGCGCCCAAGACCGCGCTCGACGTGCTCAACCGCTTCCGCAACGAGCAGCGCACCATCGAATACGTGATGCTCGACCGCGCGCAGGCCGGCGACATTGCCGATCCGACGCCGGAGGTGCTCGCGAAGTATTTCGAGGAGCGCAAGGTGCTGTTCCGCTCCCCCGAATACCGCAAGGTCCTGGTGCTGACGCTGACGCCGGCCGAGCTCGCGTCATCGATCGAGATTTCGGATGCCGATCTCAAGAAGGGCTACGAGGAGCGCAAGGCGCGCTACGCGACCGCCGAGCGCCGCCACCTCCAGCAGATCGCGTTCCCGAACATGGAGGAAGCCAAGGCCGCCGCCGAGAAGATCGCCAAGGGCACGACGTTCGCCGCGCTTGCCGCCGAGCGCGGCCTCAAGGACACCGACATCGATCTCGGCACCCTGACCAAGAGCGCGATGGTCGATCGCGCGGTCGCCGATGCCGCCTTCGCGCTCAAGCAAGGCGAAGTCAGCGCGCCGGTCGAAGGCCGCTTCGGCATCGTGCTGGTGCAGGTCGACAAGATCGAGCCGGCGACCATCAAGCCGTTCGAAGAGGTCGCCGCCGAGCTCAAGCAGGAAATGGCCAACGAGCGTGCCAGGTCGGAGTTGACCACGCTTCACGACAAGGTCGAGGACGAGCGGCTGGGCGGCGCCACGCTGGCCGACATGGCCAAGAAGCTCAACCTCAAGACGCGCGTCATCGAGGCGATCGACCGCTCCGGCCAGGATCGCGACGGCAAGCCGGTCGCCGACCTGCCGCAGGGCGTCGATCTGCTGAGCGCGGTGTTCCACGCCGACCAGGGCTCCGACAACGATCCGCTCAACATTCCGCAGCACGGCGGTTACGTCTGGTACGACGTGACGGAAGTCACGCCGGCGCGCGATCGCACGCTCGACGAGGTCAAGGATCAGCTTGTGACGCGCTGGCGCGACGACCAGATCGCGTCGCGGCTCAAGGCCAAGGCCGACGAGATGCTCGAGAAGCTCAAGGCCGGCACGCCGTTCGGCGAAGTTGCCGCGGCGTTCAAGCTGAAGCCGGAATGGCGGCCCGGTCTCAAGCGCGGCAGTCCGCCGCCCGGCTTCCCTGCCCGCGCGCTCGACGTGATTTTCGCGACCCCGAAGGATCAGGCCGCCAGCACCGAAGGCGCGACGCAGACCGACCGCATGGTGTTCCGCGTCACCGAAATCACCGTGCCGCCGCTCGAGCCGGAGTCGGCGGACGCCAAGCGGATCGACGAGATGCTGCGCCGCGCGATGTCCGACGACCTGCTCGCCCAATACGTCTCGCGGCTGGAAACGGACGTCGGCGTCACCATCAACCAGGCCGCGCTCAACCAGATCACCGGCGCCAGTCCCGCCAACTGAGCCGTCGCGGCAACTGAGCTCCGTCATGCAGATCGAGCCGCCGGGGAGCGTGTTCGCGGACCGCTACGCTCGCGGCGAGGCGCAGGTGGTGTGGACCACGCTGGTCGCCGATCTCGAAACGCCGGTGTCGGCCTTCCTCAAGATCGCCGGCGGCAAGCCGATGAGCTTCCTGCTGGAATTGGTCGAAGGCGGCGCGGTGCGCGGCCGCTATTCGGTGATCGGCCTCGAGCCCGATCTGATCTGGCGCTCCAACGGCAACACGCGCGGAGATCAACCGCTCGGCGCGCTCTTCTGCGCGCGTTCCAGCCTTGCCTGAAGCCGCCGCTCGAGGCGCTGCGCGCGCTGATCGCCGAAAGCCGCATCGAGCTGCCCGACGACCTGCCGCCGATGGCGGCCGGCGTGTTCGGCTATCTCGGCTACGACACGGTGCGGCTGATCGAGGAACTGCCCGCGCCCAATCCCGATCCGATCGGCATTCCGGACGCGGTGCTGATCCGCCCGACGCTGATCGTGGTGTTCGACGCGGTGAAGGACACCATCACCGTCGTCACGCCGGTGCGGCCCGAGCAGGGCGTCGACGCGGCGGCCGCGCTGTCGCGCGCGCAGGAGCGGCTCTCGGCGATCGTCGACGCGCTCGACCGGCCGCTCGACAAGGCGGCGGCCGACATCGATGCCGGCCCGCTCGACGTCGCGGCGCAATCCAACACCACGCCGGCCGAGTATCGCGACATGGTGCTCAAGGCGAAGGAATACATCCTCGCCGGCGACATCTTTCAGGTGGTGCTGTCGCAGCGCTTCGAGGCGCCGTTCAAGCTGCCGCCGTTCTCGCTCTACCGCGCGCTGCGGCGGGTCAATCCGGCGCCGTTCCTGTACTTCCTCGACTTCGGCGGCTTCGCCGTCGCGGGCTCGAGCCCGGAAATCCTGGTGCGCGCGCGCGGCGGCACGGTGACGATCCGGCCGATCGCCGGCACGCGGCCGCGCGGCCCGACGCCGCACGAGGACAAGGCGCTGGAAGAGGAATTGCTCGCCGATCCCAAGGAGCGCGCCGAGCATCTGATGCTGCTCGATCTTGGCCGCAACGACGTCGGCCGCGTCTCCAAGATCGGCACCGTCAGCGTCACCGACCAGTTCTTCGTCGAGCGCTACAGCCACGTCATGCACATCGTGTCCAACGTCGAGGGCAAGCTGGCGGACGGCCGCGACGCGCTCGATGCGCTGGCCGCGGGCTTTCCGGCCGGCACGGTGTCGGGCGCGCCCAAGGTGCGCGCCATGCAGATCATCGACGAACTGGAGAAGGAAAAGCGCGGCCTCTACGCCGGCTGCGTCGGCTATTTCTCCGCGGCCGGCGAGATGGACAGTTGCATCGTGCTGCGCACCGCGCTGATCAAGGACGGCACCATGTACGTCCAGGCCGGCGCCGGGATCGTCGCGGATTCCGATCCGGGCTCCGAGCAGACCGAATGCATCAACAAGGCCAAGGCGCTGTTCCGCGCCGCCGAGGAGGCCCGCCGCTTCGCCAGCGCCGCCGGCCGGGGGCAGTAGCGGGTTCTCCCGTAAGGCCCGAAACGTGCTAAGGAAACGGCCGTTATGGTCGTCCTGATCGACAACTACGACAGCTTCACCTTCAACCTCGTCCATTACCTGGGCGGGCTGGGGGCGGACGTCGTCGTGCATCGCAACGACAAGATCGCGGTGAAGGACGTGCTGGCGGCAAAGCCCGACGCGATCGTGCTGTCGCCCGGCCCCTGCACGCCGAACGAGGCCGGCATCTGTCTCGACCTGATCAAGCAGGCCGCGCCGTCGATCCCGATCCTCGGCGTCTGCCTCGGCCATCAGGCGATCGGCCAGGCGTTCGGCGGCGCGGTGGTGCGCGCGCCCTCCCCGGTTCACGGCAAGCTGTCCGAGGTGCGCCACCAGGGCGCCGGCGTGTTCCGCGGCATCAACGGCCCGTTCAAGGCGACGCGCTACCACTCGCTGGTGGTCGAGCGCGACACGATGCCCGAGGCGCTGACCGTCACCGCGGAGACCGACGACAAGCTGGTGATGGGGCTGAGCCACAAGACGCTGCCGGTGCATGGCGTGCAGTTTCATCCCGAGAGCATCGCGTCGGAGCACGGCCACCTGATCCTGAAGAATTTCCTCGACCTTGCCGCGCAGTGGAATGCGCAGCGGCGCAAGGCGCATTGAGGAGCCGCCGTGGTTGAAGACTTCAAGGGCCTGATCGCCAAGGTCGCCTCCGGCGCGACGCTGTCGCGCGAGGAAGCCGCGCACGCGTTCGACCGCATGATGTCGGGCGAAGCGACGCCCTCGCAGATGGGCGGCCTGCTGATGGCGCTGCGCGTGCGCGGCGAGACCGTCGACGAGATCACCGGCGCGGTGACCGCGATGCGCGCCAAGATGCTCAAGGTCGACGCGCCGCCCGATGCGATCGACGTGGTCGGCACCGGCGGCGATGCGTCGGGCTCGTTCAACATCTCGACCTGCGCGGCCTTCATCGTGGCGGGCGCCGGCGTGCCGGTCGCCAAGCACGGCAACCGCGCGCTGTCGTCGCGCTCGGGCGCGGCCGACGTGCTCGGCGCGCTCGGCGTCAAGATCGAGCTCAGCGCGGCGCAGGTCGGCGAATGCATCGACAAGGCCGGCATCGGCTTCATGTTCGCGCCCGCGCATCATCCGGCGATGAAGAACGTCGGCCCGACGCGCGTCGAGCTCGGCACCCGCACCATCTTCAATCTGCTCGGCCCGCTCTCCAATCCGGCCGGCGTGAAGCGCCAGATGATCGGCGTGTTCTCGAAGCACTGGATCGAGCCGATGGCGCACGTGCTGAAGAACCTCGGCTCGGAATGCGTCTGGATCGCGCACGGCTCGGACGGGCTCGACGAGATCACCACGTCGGGGCCGACCGCGATCGCCGCGCTGGAGAACGGCAAGGTGCGCGTGTTCGAGATCAATCCGGAGGACGTCGGCCTGAAGAAGGTCGGCCGCGAGGCGTTGCGCGGCGGCGACGCCGAGACCAACGCGACCGCGCTGATGGCCGTGCTGCAGGGCACCAAGGGCCCGTTCCGCGACGTGGCGCTGCTCAACGCCGCGGCGGCGCTTGCGGTCGCCGGCAAGGCCAAGGACCTGAAGGAAGGCATGGCGCTGGCGGCGAAGTCGATCGATTCCGGCGCGGCGAAAGACCGGCTCGACAAGCTGGTCGCGGTGTCGAACGCGGCGGTCGTCATGACCGACATCCTGAAATCGATCGAGGAGTACAAGCGCCGCGAGATCGCCGAGGCGAAGCGCGCGCTGCCCTATTCCGAGATCGAGGCGCGCGCCAAGGCCGCGCCGCGGGTGCGCAACTTCCTCGGCGCGCTGGAAACGCTTCATCGCGACCGGCAAATACGCGCTGATCGCCGAGATCAAGAAGGCGAGCCCCTCGAAGGGGCTGATCCGCGCCGACTTCGATCCGCCGGCGCTGGCCAAGGCCTACGAGGCGGGCGGCGCGGCGTGCCTTTCGGTGCTGACCGACACGCCGTCGTTCCAGGGCGCGCCGGAGTATCTGACCGCCGCGCGGGCGGCGACGCGGCTCCCGGTGCTGCGCAAGGATTTCATGTACGAGATCTATCAGGTGGTCGAGGCGCGCGCCTGGGGCGCCGACTGCATCCTGATCATCATGGCGGCGGTCGACGACTACCAGGCGAAGGACCTGGAGGACGCGGCGCGCGCGCAGGGCATGGACGTGCTGCTCGAAGTGCACGACGAGTGGGAGCTGACCCGCGCGCTCAAGCTGCAGTCGCGGCTGATCGGCATCAACAACCGCAACCTCAAGACCTTCGAGACGACGCTCACGACCAGCCAGTCGCTGGCCCGCAAGGTGCCGGCCAACCGCGTCGTGGTCGGCGAAAGCGGGATTTTCACCGCCGGCGACCTCGATCAGCTCGCCAAGTTCGGCATGAAGGCGTTCCTGGTGGGCGAAAGCCTGATGCGGCAGGCCGACGTCGCCAAGGCGACCCGCGCGCTGCTGGCGCACAACCAGATTCAGTCCGGCGGCGGAATGACTTTGGGCAAGAAGCTCACCCATCTCGGCAAGTCGGGCGAGGCGCGCATGGTCGATGTCTCGGCCAAGGCCGCGACCGAACGTGTCGCGGTCGCCGAAGGCCGCGTGCTGATGACGAAAAAGACGCTCGATCTGGTGCTCAAGGGCAACGCCAAGAAGGGCGACGTGCTCGGCGCCGCGCGGCTCGCCGGCATCATGGCGGCGAAGCGCACCCACGAGCTGATCCCGCTGTGCCATCCGCTCGCCCTGTCCAAGGTCGAGGTCGACATCGCGCCGGAGCGCGGCGGGCTGAAGGTGCGCGCGACGGTCAAGGTGAAGGGCCCGACCGGCGTCGAGATGGAGGCGCTGACCGCCGTGTCGGTCGCGTGCCTGACGATCTACGACATGGTCAAGGCGGTCGAGCGCGGCATGCGGATCGAAGGCATCCGGCTGATCGAGAAGCTGGGCGGCAAGTCGGGCCACTACCGGGCGAAGGATTAGGTCATGGCGGACCTGCTGTCGGTCGCCGACGCGTTGGCTCGCGTGCTGAAAGACGCCAAGCCGCTGCCCTGCCGAACCGGCGGCGCTGCTCGACGCGCATGGCCGCGTGCTCGCCGCCGACGTCGCGGCGCTGCGCACCCAGCCGCCGGACGATCTGTCCGCGATGGACGGCTACGCGGTGCGCGCCGCCAGCGTTGCGAAGGTGCCGGCGACGCTGAAGGTGATCGGCGAAGTCGCGGCGGGTCATCCGTTCGACGGCAGCGTCGGCGACGGCGAGGCGGCGCGCATCTTCACCGGCGGCGTGGTGCCGCCCGGCGCCGACACCATCGTCATCCAGGAGAACACCACGCGCGACGGCGACCGCGTCACCGTCACGAACGGCGAGGCGCCGCCGGGCCGGCACATCCGCCGCGCCGGGCTCGATTTCAAGCAAGGCGCGGTGCTGCTCGCCAAGGGCCGCCGGCTCAACGACCGCGACCTGATGCTGGCGGCGGCGATGAACCACCCGACGGTGCCGGTGCACCGGCGGCCGCGGGTCGCGGTGCTCGGCACCGGCGACGAACTGGTGCCGCCCGGCACGACGCCCGGTCCCGGCGAGATCGTCTATTCCAACGGCTTTGCGCTGATGGCGCTGGCCCGCAACGAAGGCGCCGAGGTGATCGACCTCGGCATCGTGCCCGACCGGGTCGATGCGACGGTCGCGGCGATCCGCAAAGCGCGTGCCGAGCGCGCCGATATCCTGCTCACCTCGGGCGGCGCCTCGGTCGGCGACTACGACCTGGTGCAGAAGGGGCTGGCCGCCGAAGGCCTTGCGCTGTCGTTCTGGAAGGTGGCGCTGCGCCCCGGCCGCCCCATGATGCACGGCAGGCTCGGCGACATGCAGGTGATCGGGCTGCCCGGCAATCCGGTTTCGGCCTTCGTCTGCGCGCTGCTGTTCCTGGTTCCGCTGATCCGGCGCCTGGCCGGCCGCGCCGACGTGGAGCCGCAGACCGAATCAGCCAAGCTCGGCGTGGATCTGCCCGCCAACGACGAGCGGG
Organism: uncultured Alphaproteobacteria bacterium; assembly: GCA_963838595.1. Taxonomy (GTDB): domain Bacteria; phylum Pseudomonadota; class Alphaproteobacteria; order Rhizobiales; family Xanthobacteraceae; genus Z2-YC6860. The sequence goes on along the minus strand of CAWIRP010000025.1, from coordinate 6,352 downwards.
CCGACTACATGCGCGCCAAACTTGTCCCTGGTCCCGATGGAACTTTGGTCGCGACGCCGATCTCCAGTCCAGGATTCTTCGATGATGGCAGCGCTCGCAAACGCCGATTGTCTCGTCGTTCGCGAGCCTTTTGCCCCAGCCGTTAAGGCCGGAAGTAATTGTGTGATCCTTAGGCTTACGTCCGCGTTTTAGCGGTCGCTCGACTTGTTCACGGCAAATTAAAGGGTTGCGGAACACATATGGAACATATAGTGTCCGTTCATGATTTGTTTTCGGTCGCGGACGGCCGACCTCTGGGGAGAAACCAAGGATGCTGACCCGCAAGCAATTCGAGCTGCTGCGCTTCATTAACGAGCGTCTGAAGGAGTCGGGCGTGCCGCCCTCCTTCGACGAAATGAAGGACGCGCTCGATCTGCGCTCCAAATCCGGCATTCACCGCCTGATCACGGCGCTGGAGGAGCGCGGCTTCATCCGCCGCCTGCCGAACCGCGCGCGCGCCATCGAGGTGATCAAGCTGCCGGACTCGGTCAATCCGGGCATGGGCGGCGGCCGCAAGCGGTTCACGCCCGAGCGTGATCGAGGGCGACCTCGGCCGGGTGCGCCAGACCTCCGAGGACGACAGCAGCGGCCGTCCGGTCGCGGTGCCGATGATGGGCCGCATCGCCGCCGGCACGCCGATCGAGGCGATCCAGACCAAGAGCCACGTCATCAACGTGCCGCCGGACATGCTGGCGACCGGCGAGCACTTCGCGCTCGAAGTGCGCGGCGACTCGATGATCGAGGCCGGCATCCTGGAAGGCGATACGGTGCTGATCAAGCGCACCGAAGCCGCCGACACCGGCGACATCGTGGTGGCGCTGATCGACGACGAGGAAGCGACGCTCAAGCGCTTCCGCCGCCGCGGCGCCTCGATCGCGCTGGAGCCCGCCAACACCGCCTACGAGGTCCGCATCCTGCCGCCGACGCGGGTGCGCATCCAGGGCAAGATGGTGGGGCTGTTCCGGCGCTACTGATCGCCGGGTTCCAAATCTTCGACGCGAGGCGTGGCATCGCGCGGCTGCGGCCGCGTGGCTGACGGCTGGCTGCGCCGTGTCCGCCGGCCGTCGGCGCGCGCCCAGGGCCGGTCCTGGTTGGCCGGGCGCGCCGCCGTCATCTCCCAGCGGTCGCCGTCGCGCATCAGCGACAGCGCCCCGAGGCTGCGCGACAGCTTGCGGTCGACGATCGTCGCCGCGCAACGCGGCGGCGCCTCGCGTGCGGTGACGACCAGCGCGGCGCGGCCGCAATCCTCCTCGAAGGCGTCGGGCGCCAGCACATAGGACACGATCCGGCCGTCGGCGAGCTTGCCGATGCAGCCGGAAGCGTCGCAGACGAAGCTTTCGCGCAGCGCGGCGTCGGTCGGCAGCCGGGCGTCGCCGTCGGCCGCGAGCCATTCGCGCACCGTGAAGGCGTCGCCGCCCTGGCGCAGGATCGCGAGCTTGCCGTCGCCGCCGCGCACCGCCAGCGCCTGGCCGTCGGCGGCGACCAGCACCTCGGGCTGCGGCGCGCGGATCGCCAGCACGGCGGCGAGCGCCATCAGCACCGCGCCGCACCAGCGCAGCGGCGTCTTGAGCAGGCAGACCACCACCAGACCGGCGGTGCAGACCAGCAGCGGGCCGATGCCGAACGCCGGCATGCGGCCGACCGCGCCGGGCAGGCTCGCGACCCAGAGCGCGACCGCCATCATCCAGCCGATCCCCTCGCCCATCAGCCGCCACAGGAAGCCGTCGAAGCCGAACGGCATCGCGATCAGCGCCAGCAGGCCGGTCGGCATCACCCAGATCGAGACGATCGGCATCGCCATCAGGTTGGCGATCACGCCGTAGGGCGCGAGGCGATGGAAATGGAACGCCGCAAAGGGCGTGGTGGCGAGGCCCGCGACCAGCGAGGCGAGGATCAGGCCGAGGACGGCATTGCCGCCCCATAGCGCGATGCGCGCGCCGACGGTGGTGTCGGCATTGGGCTGCCAGCGCAGGCTGCGCTCATAGGCGGCGATCAGCGCCAGCGTTGCGGCAAACGACATCTGGAAGCTCGGATGCACCAGCGCCTGCGGCGCGAGGATCAGCACCGCAAACGCCGCGACCGCGAGCGTGCGCAGCGTCAGCGCGGCGCGATCCGCCATCACGCCGACCAGCACGATCGCCGTCATGATGAAGGCGCGCTGCGTCGCGACCTCGGCGCCGGAGATCACGAGGATACGCCGCCGCCGCGGCGAGCGCCGCCAGCGCCGACCATTTCTTGATCGGACGCCGCGTGGCGAAGGCCGGGACGAGCGCAAGCACGGCGCGGATCACGAAGAACACCACGCCCGCCACGATCGCCATGTGGTAGCCGGAGATCGACAGCACGTGCGCGAGACTCGACACGTACATCGCGTCATTTACCGGCGCGGAGATGGCGTCGCGCTTGCCGGTGATCAGCGCGGACGCGATCGCGCCCTTGTCACCCGGCACCACGGCGCGGATACGCGCGTTGATGGCGTCGCGTACGCCCTCGACCGTCGCGGCGTAGTTCAGCCATAAGCCCGGCGGCGAGGCAGCCTCGGACGTGCGGATCGCTCCGAGCACGAAGCCGACCGCGCCGATCTTCTGGAAATAGAGATCGCGGGCGAAGTCGTAGCCGCCGGGCCGCAGCGGCGTCAGCGGCGGATTGAGCCGCGCGCGGAACGTCACGTAGCTGCCGACCGGCGGCGCAGTGCCCTTGCGGACCGAGACGCGCACGCGGTCGGGCTTCTCCGCGAGCCGCGTGCCCTCGACCTTCAGCGCGCGAACCACGACGCGGTCGGAACGTTCGCGTTCCTCGCGAACCTCGACATAACCCGCGATCTCGACGTTGCCGGCCGCCGCCTGCAGGATCGGATGCGCGATGTGCGCGCTTTTGAGCGTCGCTGTCGCGAAGCCGGTGGCGGCCATCGCCAGCGCCAAGCGTCACCGGAAAGGCGACCGGCCGCCGGCGCGCCAGGAACGCGACGGCGGCCAAGCACGACCGTCAGCGCAACCGCAGCCCACCAGACCGGCTCGCGTTCCGCCGTGAAATAGATCGCGATGCCGAGACCGAACGCGACCGGCAGCCAGGGCAGCAGGCGGCCGGGCGCCGCTTCCGCGAACGCCCACTGGCGAAGCCGTTCGGCCTGCGTCTGCGCGAAGCCTACAAGGGGACGCGGCCAGGCGAGCGCCCGCGGACGCTTCGCGCCGCCGGGCGGCCAGGTTTCGGTCCGGCCCCTGCCCCACCACTGCAGCCATGGAGCGCGCCCCAACGCGCGCGCACTCACAAAGCGAGGCTATCTGCCTTTGGCCTCGCCGGCGGTCACTTTGGCATAGGTGTCGCGCAGACCGACAGTCCGGTTGAATACCGGTTTAGCGGTGCTGGTGTCGGGGTCGGGCGTGAAATAGCCAAGCCGTTCGAACTGCACGGGCTGGCCGAGTTCGGCGTCGGCGAGCGCCGGCTCGATCTTGGCGCTGCCCAGCACTTCGAGCGACATCGGATTGAGGTCGGCGGTGAAATTGTCTCCGCCGGTCGGGTCCGGCGTGGCGAACAGCGTGTTGTAGAGCCGCACCTCGGCGGTTTGCGCGTGCTTCGCCGACACCCAATGGATGGTCGCCTTGACCTTGCGGCCGTCCGGCGCGTTGCCGCCCTTGGTCGCGGGATCGTAGGTGCAGCGCAGCTCGGTAACGTCGCCCGCCGCGTTCTTCACCACCTCCTTGCAGGTGATGAAATAGGCGTAGCGCAGTCGCACCTCGGCGCCGGGAGACAGCCGGAAGAACTTCTTCGGCGGGTTCTCCATGAAGTCGTCCTGCTCGATGTAGATCTCGCGGCCGAACGGCACCTTGCGCGTACCTGCTGCAGGATCGTCGGGGTGATTGACGGCTTCGAGCTCCTCGCTCTGCCCTTCCGGATAGTTCTCGATCACCACCTTGAGCGGCCGCAGCACGGCCATGCGTCGCGGCGCCGTCGGGTTGAGCGCCTCGCGGATCGAGAACTCCAGCAGTCCGAGGTCGACAAGACTGTTCGCCTTGGCGACCCCGATGCGCTTGGCGAAGTCGCGCAACGCCTCCGGCGGCACGCCACGGCGGCGCAATCCCGCCAGTGTCGGCATGCGAGGATCGTCCCAGCCGAGCACGTGGCCGCCCTTCACCAGTGCGTTGAGCACGCGCTTGGAGAGCACCGTGTAGGTCAGGTTGAGCCGGGCGAACTCGTACTGCAGCGGGTGCGACGGCACCGGCAGATGGTCCAGCAGCCATTCGTACAGCGGCCGATGGTCTTCGAATTCCAGCGTGCAGATCGAATGGGTGATGCCTTCGATCGCGTCGGACTGGCCGTGGGCGTAGTCGTAGCTCGGGTAGATCGACCATTTCGTGCCGGTGCGCGGATGCGTGGCGTGCAGGATGCGATAGAGTACCGGGTCGCGCAGGTTGATGTTGCCCGACGTCATGTCGATCTTGGCCCGCAACACTCGCGCGCCGTTCGGAAACTCGCCGGCCTTCATGCGGCGGAACAGGTCGAGGTTCTCCTCGACGCCGCGGTCGCGGAACGGGCTGTTCTTGCCGGGCTCGGTCAGCGTGCCGCGCGCAACGCGGATCTCCTCCTGCGACTGGTCGTCGACGTAGGCATGGCCGGTGCGGATCAGGTGCTCGGCCCATTCGTAGAGCCGTTCGAAATAGTCCGAGGCGTGGTAGAGGTGCTTGCCCCAATCGAAGCCGAGCCAGCGCACGTCGCGCTCGATGGCATCGATGTATTCCTGCTCTTCCTTGGTCGGGTTGGTGTCGTCGAAGCGCAGGTGGCAGCGGCCGCCGAACTCCCCGGCGATGCCGAAATTCAGGCAGATCGACTTGGCGTGGCCGATGTGGAGATAGCCGTTCGGCTCGGGCGGAAAGCGGGTCACCACCCCGGTATGGCGCTTGGCGGCGAGGTCGGCCTGGACGATGTCACGAATGAAGTCGCGCCCCGCCTCGCCTGCCGCCTTGTCTGCATCCGCCATGAATCCGTCCTTGCTGGCGCCTATGTGGCAAATCCGGGCCCGTGAGCCAAGCCCGCATCGGAACGCTTTTGTGCTACACGGTTCCGCGCTATTGACGCTACCTATGCCGATTGCCCGCCCGACATGACCGCGCCCATCGTCACCCGCTTCGCTCCCTCGCCAACCGGATTCCTGCATATCGGCGGGGCGCGCACCGCGCTGTTCAACTGGCTCTACGCGCGTGGGCGCGGCGGCAAGATGCTGCTGCGAATCGAGGACACCGACCGCGAGCGCTCCACCAAGGAGGCGATCGACGCCATCCTCGACGGCCTCACCTGGCTTGGGCTGCAGTGGGACGGCGATGCCGTCTACCAGTTCTCCCGCGTGGCGCGGCACCAGGAGGTGGTCCAGCAACTGCTCGACAGCGGCAAGGCCTATCGCTGCTATGCGACCCCCGAAGAGCTGACGGCGATGCGCGAGAAGGCGCGCGCCGAGGGCAAGACCCGGCTCTACGACGGGCGCTGGCGCGACCGCGACCCGTCGGACGCGCCGCCGGGCGCCAAGGCGGCGATCCGTATCAAGGCACCGCTGACCGGCGAGACCGTGATCGAGGACGAGGTGCAGGGCCGCGTCACCTGGCAGAACGAGAATCTCGACGACTTCGTGCTGCTGCGCTCGGACGGCACCCCGACCTACATGCTGGCGGTGGTGGTCGACGACCACGACATGGCGGTGACCCACATCATTCGCGGCGACGACCATCTCAACAACGGCGCGCGGCAGAAACAAATCTACGAGGCGCTCGGCTGGACCGTGCCGGCGATGGCGCACATTCCGCTGATCCACGGGCCTGACGGCTCGAAGCTGTCGAAGCGGCATGGCGCGCTCGGCGTCGATGCCTATCGTGCGATGGGCTACCTCCCCGCAGCGATGCGCAACTACCTGGTGCGGCTTGGTTGGTCGCATGGCGACCAGGAAATCTTCTCGACCGAGGAAATGGTCGCGGCGTTCGATCTGCCGCAGATCGGCCGTTCGCCGGCGCGGTTCGATTTCGCCAAGCTGGAAAGCCTCAACGGGCACTACATGCGCACCAGCGCCGATGCCGATCTGGTCAATGCGCTGGAGCGGTTGCTGCCTTACTTGCCGCAGGGACCGGCGGTCGCGGCCAAGCTCACCCCCGAGATCCGCCAAAGGCTCATGGCGGCCATGCCGGCGCTCAAGGACCGAGCGAAGACCCTGGTCGATCTGATTGATGCCGCAAGCTTTCTATGGGCCGACCGGCCGCTGGCGCTCGACGCCAGTGCAACCGCGCAACTCACCGCCGATGCGCGCGGTATGATCGGGACGCTGCTGCCGCAG
>CAWIRP010000024.1:0-172458 GCA_963838595.1 uncultured Alphaproteobacteria bacterium | reverse complement strand
GGCCAGAGGGGTCATTGCAGCGTCCTCCCTCGTGATTTTTATGTATTGTCAGGCAACAATGCCGCAGCCGGGAGACCCGGCAAGGCAGGCCAGCGGGGCGCATGACAACATGACGCAAGCAACACATGCGCAAGGTTCAGGCACCCGTGCGGCGCAATATGGAATGAAGGTCGAGAAGGGCATCACCGTCACCATGCGCGACGGCGTGCGCATCTCGCTCTGCGTCTATCGGCCCGACGCGCCGGGCAAGTTCCCGACGTTGTTCGCGGCCTCGCCCTATCAGTACGAGATGGACGAGGTGCCGGCCTATCCGCTGTTCCTGTGGCGCGAGACCGGGCCGGTCGAATGGTACGTCGGCCAGGGCTACGCCTACGTGCACGCCGACGTGCGCGGCTCCGGCCACTCCGAGGGCGAGTTCTCCTTCATGGGCAAGCCCGAGCAGGAGGACTATCTCGAGCTGATCGCCTGGATCGTCAAGCAGGACTGGTGCAACGGCCGGATCGGCGGCATCGGCCAGTCGTACTACGCGATGGCGCAATGGCTGATGGCGACCTACGAACCCGCCCGGCCTCGCCTGCATCATTCCCTATGACGGGCTGGTCGATCAGTACCGCTGCTCGAACTATCACGGCGGCATTTTCTGCTCGTACCGCTCGGTCTGGTACACGTCGCTGCGCGCCGACAACCAGCACCGCCCCGCCGGCGGCAAAGGCCGCGCGCCGATGAAGTTCGATCTGGTCGGCGCCATCACCGAGCACACGCTCGACGACGAGTTCTGGCGCGAGCGCTCGCCGTACTGGCGGCTCGACAAGATCAAGTGCCCGGTCCTCTCGATCGGCCACTGGGGCAAGATGGGCCTGCACCTGCGCGGCAACATCCTCGGCTACGAGGAGTTGAAGGCGCCGAAGAAGCTGGTGGTCACCGGCGCGCGCAACACCTTCGAAGCGCACCACATGTTCGACCAGGTCGAATTCCACGAGAAGGAATGCCTGCCGTTCTACGACCTGCATCTCAAGGGCGCCAACAACGCGCTTCATGGACGCCTCGCCGGTGCGCATCTTCGTGCGCGGCGCCAACGTGTGGCGCTCCGAGGAGCAATGGCCGCCGAAGCGCGCGCAGCTGCACGCCGTTCTATCTGCGCAAGGGGCCGTCGGGCAGCGTGACCTCGCTGAACGACGGCGGGCTGTCGACCGAGCAAGCCGCCGGCCGGACGAGGCGTCGACGAGCTACACCTATCCGGACTGGGAGTGGGTCAACGGCGTCGTCGTCATCGGCGCCGGACGGCCGCGTCGACTTCACCAAGCGCGTGCTGACCTTCACCACCGCGCCGCTGCGAGCCGACCTCGAGGTGACCGGGCCGATCGTGCTCAAGCTCTTTGCGTCGTCGACCGCGATCGACACCCAGTTCATCGTCAAGCTGTCCGACCAGAACCCGCAGGACGAGGCGGCGCGCAAGACCGGCGAGCAGCCGACGTACACGCCGGTGTCGAAGGGCTGGCTCAAGGCCTCGCACCGCGAGAAGGACGTGCAGCGCTCGACGCGAGACGCGGCCGTTCTACACCCACGCCAATCCGCAGCCGCTGACGCCCGGCGAAATCTACCAGTTCGACATCGAGGTGCTGCCGATCTCCTACGTGTTCAAGAAGGGCCACCGCATCCGGCTCGAAATCGTCAACGGCGACTCGCCGGTGACCGACGGCGTGTTCACCCATCCCTATCATCCGACCCAGATGGGCACCGACACCATCCACCACGACGCCGCGCACGCGTCCTGCATCCTGCTGCCGGTGATCGGATAGGAGCAACGCCATGACACTTCCGCGCCGCCGTTTTCTGCACGGGGCTCGCCGCTGGTCTCGCCGCTCCGGCGCTGCCGCGCTTTGCTCGCGCGCAGAGCCTACCCGTCGCGCCCGATCACCATGATCGTGCCTTACGCGGCCGGCGGTCCGACCGACACGGTCGGCCGCGTCGGTCGCCGAGCGCGATGCGCGCCGAGCTCGGCCAGACCATCGTGCCGGAGAACGTCGGCGGCGCCGGCGGCTGCATCGGGCTCGGCCGTCGCCCGCGCCGCCGCCCGACGGCTACACGATCGCCGTCGAGCAACTGGAGCGCGCACGGTCGTCAACGGCGCGATCTATCCCCTGCCCTACGACCTCAAGACCGATTTCGAGCCGATCGCGCTGCTGGCGCAGGCGCCGCAGATGGTGGTCGCGCAGCAAGGCGTTCCCGGCCAACGATCTCAAGGGCCTCATCGCCTGGCTCAAGGCCAATCCCGACAAGACCACGGCCGGCACCGCAGGCACCGGCAGCCCGCCGCACGTCGGCGGCGTGCTGTTCCAGCAGCATGACCGGCACGAGTCGCAGTTCGTGCCCTATCGCGGCGTATCGCTGGCGATGCAGGATCTGGTCGCCGGGCCAGATCGACATCATCTTCAGCGACCCGACCACGGCGACGCCGCAGGTGCGCGGCGGCACCATCAAAGCCTACGCGGTCGCGCAGCCGACGCGGCTCGCCGGCGCTGCCGGACCTGCCGACCTCCGACGAAGCCGGCCTGCCCGGCTTCTATGTCGGAACCTGGAACGCGCTGTTCGCGCCGAAGGGCACGCCGAAGGACATCATCGCCAAGCTCAACGCGGCGGCGGTCGAGGCGCTGGCCGATCCGGCGGTGCGCGCGCGGCTCGCCGCGTCGGCCAGGAAATTCCGCCGCGCGAGCAGCAGACGCCGGAAGCGCTCGGCGCGCTGCACAAGGCGGACATCGAGAAGTGGTGGCCGATCATCAAGGCCGCGAACATCAAGCCCGAGTAACTCGCGCTACGACCAGCTGAACGGCGTCGCGTATTTGAAGCGGAATTCGCTGGCGCTCGAAATTGTCGAGGTCGAGCCGGGCCAGCGCGACATCGACGTTCCGCGCGCGCCCCGTAGACCTGCGGCGCCCACGCGATGCTGAGCATCCGCTCGCCTGGAAATCCGATCGCGACCGAGGGACCGACAAACCGGCGTCGCCGATCAAGCGATCAAGCCCCAGCCCGGCGAACAGCGAGCGATACCTCACCTCGCCGCCGACAAAAATCCATTCAACGAAGCCTTTCTCGTTCGCATAAACCTGCCTCGCCGGCCGATGCAGCACTGGCGGCGGACAGGTTGGTCCATCGCTTCACCGGGAATATCGAAACGCTGCGTACCGAGGGCATAGCTGACGTTGAACGCCCGTACCATGCGCGGCCGTGAACCGCGTCCACCAGCAGCTTGAACTCCACCCCGTATCCGGGCGCGCTATCCGGTGATGTCGTCGACCGTGACCAGCGCGGCTCGATACTCGCGGTCAGCGCAACCGGCTGCCTTGCGCGTTCGCTCGAGCACGCGGATGAACAGCTCGGCGGAAAGGCCATCAAGCGCATGCTGTTCAGCGTGTTGAGGTCGACGCCGCGCTCGGCCAGCGCCTCCTTGCGCGATTGTCGCATCGGACCATCGCGTATAGGCGGTGAAGAGCCGACAGCGCGAACGCGACATTGTGCGTGATGGTGTGCGCGATCTCGATCGAGGTGTTGATCACACGAAGCGGCCGTCCCGCTTGCCGGAGCGAACGAGACTTTCCGTCGACAATTCCCAGGTGCAGGGATCTGCCAGGGTCCGTCGGATCGGTAAACCCGAAAATGTAGCCGACCGGCATACTCGGTGTGCCCATTCGCTGGCGTGTATTTCGTACAGCGATCAGCGCGAGCCATTGCTACCGCGCGGGGCCGCCGCTGCTTCCTCCTCCGCCTCAGCGTCTGGCGCGCTTGCAAACACCAAGATCGCGACCGACAGCATGCCCCTCCGATGACATTGCCAATCGGCAAACACGTGACGCCACCACGATCACGACCCCGCTTTCAGATTCCTAGACCAGTACTGCTTCACCTGCGCGACCAGCTCCTGCGGCAGCGGGACGTAGCCGAGCTCGGCGGCGTCCTTGGCGCCCTTGTCGAGCGACCATTGGAAGAAATTCAAGTGTCGCGCGCGCGTCCCGGCGCGATCGTCTTCTGCATCAGCGCGAACACGGTCGCCACGATCGGATAGGCGTCGTCGCCGGGCGCGTCGGTCATCAGCAGATCGAAGTCGCTGGTCTTGCCCCACTCGGCGCTCGGCCGCGGCGGCCTGGAAGCGCTCCGGCGTCGGCACCACGAACTGCCCGGCGCGGTTTCTGAGCGCCGCGTAGCTCAGCCGCGTCTGCATCGCGTGGGCGTACTCGACATAGCCGATCGAATTCTTGGTCTGCCGGACGGCCCGCGAGATGCCGTCATTGCCCTTGGCGCCGGTGCCGCCCGGCCACTTGACCAGCAGGTCGGAGCCGACCGTGTCGCGCCATTGCGGACTCACCTTGGAGAGATAGTTGGTGAAATTGTAGGTCGTGCCGGAGCCGTCGGAGCGGTGCACCACGGCGATCTTGGCGTCGGGCAGCTTGAGGTCGGGATTGAGCGCCTTGATCGCGGGATCCGACCAGTTCTGGACCTTGCCGAGATAGATGTCGGCGAGCAGCTCGCCGGTGAACTTGATCTGGCCGGGACCGACGCCGTCGATGATTGACCACCGCCACGACGCCGCCGATCACGATCGGAAACTGCACCAGGCCGAGCTTCTGCAGTTCCTCCGACTTCAGCGGCACGTCGGACGCGCCGAAATCGACCGCGCCGGACCGCACCCGCATGGTGCCGGCGAGCGAGCCGATCGGCTCGTAGTCGAGCACCGGCCTGGTCGGCGGATCGTCGAGGCCGGAGCCGGCGATCGGGAAACTCGCCGCCGCCGGCCACCCAGCGCTGATAGCCCTTGCGACCATCGCGAGACGATCGGATAGGCGAAGGTCGAGCCGGCGCCGGTGACGGCCGCGGCGCCCGCGACCTCCTGCGCCCGCGCCGGCGACGGCGGCGCCGCGGCCGAGCAAGGCCGCGGCGAAGCCAAGCGCAACGATCAGCTCTTCATGACGTGCTCTCCCTCACGCCGGAACCGGCGCCGCCGCCGGGCACGGCGGCCGCATCGCGCGACGCCGGCGCGGCGGCCACGACCGGACGCGGCACCGAGCGGCGCTCGGCGTCGATGCGCTCGATCAGGTAGAACGCGCGCTCGGCGCTGCCGAGCAGCGTCAGGATCGCGCCGCGCTCCGCCCACGGCAGTTCGGCGCCGAGCTTGAGGCAGCGCTCGCGCAGCTGCTGCAGCACCGGCTCGCGATGCGGCGCCTTGGCGGACACCGGACGCGCCGCGGCCGTCGGGCATGATCGCCCGCATCGCCTCCGACGACCTGGTCGAGCGTGGCGTTGACCAGTTCCTTGCCCGCCGCGCGAGAACGGCTGGCGCTCGACGCGGCGCGCGATCTGGTAGAGCGTCTCGCCGAGGCTCGCGGTCCAATCCTCCTCCTCGATCAGGCTCGCCAGCAGATCGGCCTTGTCGGGCGGCAGGTTGGGCTGGAGCATCGCCGCGGTGTAGCTGCGGATTTCGCGGCTCAGCACGTCGAGCTCGTCGTAGTGCGCGGTGACGTCGTCGGGCGCGTTCTCCTCGCCGCGTGCGATCGCCAGGAACTGCGCCGGCGCCCTCCAGATAGCGGTCGCTCTCCTGCTGCACCGCGGCGACGCCGGTCGCGAGGTCCTTCTGGGCGTCCGGCTTGAGGATACCGCGGCATCGAATAGTCCTCGCGGTCCTCGACGCTGGTGTGGCCGACCTTCGACAGCACGCGTAGAACACGTTGATGAACGGGAACATCAACGCGGTGTTGAAGATGTTGAACGCCGTCGAATAGAGGCCGACCGCGACCGGCACCAGCGGGAAGGTTTCCTTGCCGTTGACGATCACCGCCACGCCGGGATCGCCGCCGAACCAGCCCATGACCCAGACCAGCAGCTCCATGGACACGAAGAAGAGCGGCAGCATCACCGCGACGCCGATGATGTTGAACGTTATGTGCGCGTAGGCCGCGCGTTTGGCGTTCTTCGACAGGTTGAGCGACGCCATCCACGAGGTGATGGTGGTGCCGAGGTCGGCGCCGAGCGAGAACGCGACCGCGGTCTGCCAGTCGAGCATGCCGGCGGCGCCGAGGCCCATCACGATGCCGATCGTCGCCGAGGACGAGTGGATCATCGCGGTGATGAAGGCGGCGATCAGCACGCACCAGATCAGGTTGATGTAGTTGTCGGCCTTCAGCGCGCTGATCACCGACATCACCTCCGGCATGTTGCGCAGCGGGCGCAGGCCGCCGGTCATCAGGTTGAGGCCGTAGAAGATCAGCGAGAAGCCCATGCAGGCGAGCGCGATGTTGCGGACCTTGTCGGTCTTGCGCGAAGACGTAGACCAGCGCGAAGACGCCGCCGAGGATCAGTCCCAGCGGCCCGAGCGGCAGCGCGATCAGCCCGTTGCCGAGCGTCGTGCCGATGTTGGCGCCCATGATCACGCTGATCGCGGGCCGCAGGCCCATGACGCCGGCGTTGACCAGGCCGACCGTCATGACCGTCATCGCGGTGCTCGACTGGATGACGCCGGTGATGAAGGTGCCGGCCATCAGGCCCTTGATCGGCGTGCCGGCGATCGAGGCCAGCAACGCCCGCATCTTGTTGACGGCGAGCGCCTGGATGCCGTTCGACATGAACTCGAGGCCGAGCATGAAGATGCCCAGCCCGCCGATCACCGGCACGAGCACGTCTTTGAAGAGATCAGCCTGCATGAACAACCCCCTGATGATGAACCGACCGCTCCCAATGCGGCATTCGTCCATTGAAAGCGCTTATTGCGACCCGTATCGCAGCACCGGGCTTCGTCACAGCACGATTTTCGGAATTGGCATCTGAATTGGTTTCAGTGCTTGAGTGCGGGTGCATTCGAGGTCGAGGACGGAATGTAAGCGAGCGCCCATGACAGCCAGACGACGGAGCTGTGACAGCCGCGCGGCCAGATCGCGCGGGCCGAGGCTTTACTCGATCTCAGTGCAACGCGGGCGTCGCGCTTACGGCACGTTTCCTGTCCGGCATGAACAGCCGCGCGACCGTCGGGATCACCAGCAGGCTGCAGATCGGCGACAGCAGCATGCCGCCGACGATCACGCAGGCGAGCGGCTGCTGCACCTGGGAGCCGATGCCGGTCGAGAGCGCCGCCGGCACGAGGCCGATGCAGGCCGAGAAGCCGGTCATGAAAATCTGCCGCATCCGCGTCTGCGCCGGCCTCGATGATCGCAGTGCTCGGTGCTCCATGCCCTCATCCATGTCGCGGCGGATGTAGGAGACCAGCAGGATGCCGTCCATCGCCGACACGCCGAACAGCGAGATGAAGCCGACCGCCGCCGAGACGCTGGCGTGCAGCCCGGCGACATAGAGCCCGAGGATGCCGCCGGCACACCGCGAACGGAATGCCGGACAGCGCGAGCAGGCTGTCGCGCACCGAATTGAACAGGCTGTAGAGCAGCATCAGGATCAGCAGCAGGCTGAGCGGCACGATCACCGCGAGCCGCTTCTTGGCCTCCTGCAGCGCGCCGAACTCGCCGGACCATTCCATCCGGTAGCCCGGCGGCAGCGGCACGTTCTCGCGCGATGCGCTCCTGCGCCTCCGCGACGGTCGAGCCGAGATCGCGGCTCGCGCACGCTGTACTTCAGCGGAATGAAGCGCTGGCTGTTCTCGCGATAGATGTAGGCGGCGCCGCTCTCGAGCTTCACCTCGGCGACGTCGCCGAGCGCGATATAGGCGCGTCGCGGCCTTGCGGATCGGTGCTCGGCAGCGCGATCGGGATCGCGCGGATCGCATCGACGTTGTCGCGATACCGCGGCGCGAGCCGCACCGTCAGCGCGAAGTTCATCTCGCCCTCGTAGACGCGCGTCACCTCCTGGCCGCCGATCGCCGCCTGCACCACCGTGTTGATGTCGCCGACCGAGAAGCCGTAGCGCGCCGCCTTGGCGCGGTCGATGCGCACCACGAGATTGGGCTGGCCGAGCAGGTTGAACGCCGCCGGATCGATGACGCCCGGCACCTTGGCGAGCTCGGCCTTCACTGCTTCGACAGCCGCTCCAGCTCGGCGAGATCGCGGCCGAACATCTTGACCGAATTCTCGCCTTTCACGCCGGACACCGCCTCCTCGATGTTGTCCTGGATGTACTGCGAGAAGTTGAAATCGATGCCGATGAACTCGCGCTTGAGCCGCTCGCTCATCTGCCGGACCAGTTCGTCCTTGGTCAGGCCCTTCGGCCATTCGTCCTGCGGCTTCAGCGGCACGAAGAACTCGGCGAGGAACGAGCCGTCCGGATCGGTGCCCTCGTCGCCGCGGCCCTGCTCGGAGGCGACGGTCCGCACCGGCTGGTAGCTGCCGGATCACCTTGCGGATGCGCGCGACCGTCTCCATGCCGGCTTCGAGCGTGATGGTCGGCGGCATCACCGCGCGGATCCACATGTTGCCTTCTTCGAGCTTGGGCAGGAACTCGGTGCCGAGCCGCGCGCCGAGACACGCCGCACGATCACCAGGAACAGCACGGCGCAATCGCCGCGGCGGCCCGCGCATTGCCGCACCGCGCGCGGCAGAATGCCACTGGTAGACCTTGCGGATGCCGCGCACCAGGAAGGTCTCGACCTCCTGGACCTTCTCGGGCAGCAGGATCGAGCACAGCACCGGCGTGATGGTGAAGGTCGCGATCACCGCGCCGATCAGCGCATAGGCATAGGTGCGCGCCATCGGGCCGAAGATCTGGCCCTCCACGCCCTGCATGGTGAACAGCGGCAGGAACGCCGCGATGGTGATGATGACCGAGAAGAAGATCGCCTTGTCGACCTCGACCGCCGCGACCAGGATGCGGTGCAGCTTGTCGCCGAAGCTCGGCCTGCCGGTCGGCGAACGCGCGCGCGGGTACGATGCGCGAGATGGCGGAAGATGTTCTCCACCATGATCACGGTGGCATCGACGATGATGCCGAGGTCGATGGCGCCGATCGACAGCAGGTTGGCGGATTCGCCGCGCAGCACCGTGATGATGACCGCGAGCAGCAGCGCGACCGGGATGGTCGCCGCGACGATGATGCGCCGAACGCAAGTTGCCGAGGAACAGCCACTGGATCAGGAAGATCAGCAGCAACGCCGAACAGCATGTTGTGCAGCACGGTGTGGACCGTGACCGCCACCAGGTCGCCGCGGTCGTAGAACGGCACGATCTGCACGCCGGTCGGCAGCGTGCCGTCGGTGTTGAGCTTGTTCACCGCCTCGCGCACGCGCGTCACCACGTCCATGGTGCGCTCGAACTTCTGCATCAGCACGATGCCGTTGACGACGTCGGTGACGTCGTCGCGGCCGGACATGCCGAGCCGCGGCCGGGAGCCGATCTGCACCTTGGCGACGTCCGACAGCAGCACCGGCAAGCCGCCCTGCTGCGTCAGCACGATGTTGCGGATGTCCTCGAGCGAGGTCGATGACGCCGATGCCGCGCACGTTGACCGACTGCTCGCCGAGCGAGATGGTGCGGCCGCCGACGTTGGCGTTGCTGGCCGAGATGGCCGCTGATGATCTGCGGCAGCGTCAGGCCGTAGGCGCGCATGCGGTCGAGATCGATCTCGGCCTGGAATTCCTTGGTCTTGCCGCCGAGCACCAGCACGTCGGAGACGCCGGGCACCAGGCGCAGCCGGCGCTCCACCACCCAGTCCTGCAGCGTCCGGAGCTCCATGGAGTCCATGCCGGGCGGACCGATGAGCTGATAGCGGATAGATTTCGCTGATCGTGCCGGCCGGCGAGATCACCGGCTTGACCTCCGGCGGCAAGCGCCGCGTCGGTGAGCCGGTTGAGCGCCTGCTGGCGCACGAAATGATAGTCGCGCCCGTATTCGAACTGCAGCCGGATGAAGCCCAGCGCGAACACCGAATTGGAGCGGATGAACTTCAGCCCGGGCGTGCTGGCGACCGCGATCTCGATCGGGATGGTGACGTAGCGCTCGACCTCCTCGGGCGACTGGCCGGGGTATTGCGCGATGATCTCGATGATCGGCGGCGCCGGATCGGGATAGGCCTCGATGTTGAGCTGCAGAGAACGCGGCGTAGCCGAGCGCCGAGAAACGCCGCGAACGCGATCAGGACCAGCGGCCGACGCGACAGGCACGAAGGCAATGAGACTGCGGATCATGGGCGGGTTATACGATCTCTGCCGCGCGTCAGCCGTCCGGCCGCCCGGTCGACGAAGATGCTGCCCTTGGTGACGACGCTTTCGCCGGGCTCCAGGCCTTCCAGCACCTCGATGGCCGACCCGCTGACCAGCCCGGTCTTGATCTGGCGCAGCTCGATCGAGCGGTCGGCGCGCACGACCCAGACCCGCGCGGTGTCGGCCTCGATAGATCACGGCATCGCGCGGCACCGCGACCTGAGCGCCGTTGCCCTCGTCGGTATAGATCGTGACGCGGCGAACATCTCCGGCTTGAACGCGACCGTTGGCGTTGTCGATCGTGGCGCGCACCATCAGGCGGCGGATCGCTCGGGTCGAGCGAAGCGGCGACATAGTCGATGGTCGCCTTGAACGCGCTGTTCGGATAGGCGAGCACGCGGAACTCCATCTGCTGGCCGACGCGCACCTTCGACGCCTCGCTTTCGCGCACATAAGCGACCACCCACACCGTGGAGAGATCGCCGATCGTGAAGACCGGATCGACCGCGCCGGTGCTGGTGTAGCTGACATACTGGCCGGGGCCGATCTTGCGCTGCACCACCGTGCCGGTGATCGGCGCATAGATCGGCGTTTCCGGGCTGATCGTGCCCTGGTCCTGGAACGCCGAGATCTCTCGCTCGGTCTTGCCGAGAATGCGCAGCCGGTTGCGCGCGGCCTCGAGCGCGGTCTCGGCGACGCGCAGTTCGCTCGCGCCTGGGCGACATCGGCTTCCGCGATCTGGAAGTCGCGCAGCGAGCCCGCCTTGCTCTCGAGCAGCCTGCGGTTCTGCTTGTCGACGATCTCGGTCAGCGTGACGCGCGCGTTCGCCTTGTTGATGCAGCGCCAGCGCGGCGAGGAAATCGTTCTGCGCCTGCACCATGTCGGTCGCTTCGATGAAGAACAGCGGCTGGCCGGCCTGCACGACTGTCGCCCGGCTTGGCGGTCGAGCCGGGTCACGCGTCCGGCGTAGGGCGGAAACACCGGCGTCGACTGATCCTCGTTGATCGAGATCTTGCCTTCGGTGAAGAGCTCGGTGCGGAACGCGCGGGTCGCCGCCGGCTCGACGGTCAGCATCGCCCACTGCTCGGCGGTCGGAGAATAGGTCCGCGTCCGCTTGGACTGACTCGACACCTCGATGGCTTGCTTGACCGGCAACGTCGCGACCGTGGCGCGCCGATCCGACAGCGCCAGCACCACAGCGCCCGCTGTGAGCAGCACTGCGACGACCAGCGTCGGCAGCAAGGCCCGACCGAGCGCGAAGCTCGTCCAATATTCGGGTTGAAAGAAACGACGAAACACTTCGCGATTCCCCTTCGCTTCGCAGTCGCGCGCGAGCGCCTTGTCCCACTGGCTCGCTGACTACGGCTGCTGAATGCAATTCACCCGCGCATCGACTCAAAGATGCGCGAGCATTCGGCATTTCTAAAATGTCAGGCGGTGGGTGGACCGGTCGGGAACCCGGCACAGGGATCATGGCTCTGCGCAAACACGGTGCCATCGGCGTTCGGCGCCCATGCGACGATACTGAACGCGATCGTTACGAAAGCAAACTGCGTCTCGATCTGATCGTCGCCATCATAGGCGCGCACCAGATTGGCGACAGGTTCTTCCTCGCCCTCCGGCCCATCTTCCAGCTCTGCGGTAGATGCGCTTGGCGGCCGCGCCGTTCACTTTCGCCGTAGCCGCGGGAAGCTTCGCTTCCGCGATGGCGAGCGTCGCGTGCAGTGAAGCGATGTTCGGCTTGGCAGCGGGCGACAGTTCGACGATCGCCGCCGCCATCAGGAACGGCAGCGCCAGCGCAACAGCGATCAATCGGAACAGCGAGAGCACAGGGTTTTTACCCGTTAGGCCGCTTGGGGGTACCGCCACCGTTGTTTAGAAAGCAAGAAAATCAGATCGTTAATGCGCGTGTGGTTACGACGAAAGTTCAGGCTTCTGAGGCAATTGGGCGGGTTATGGCCCGAAATCAAGGCATGCCCGAACGGAGGCAATTGCGACCTTGGCTTATTGCGGTGCAATAGCCGCCTCCCTGACGATCTCAGCCGGCCCGTTTCCGGCTTTCGACAACGAAGCGCGCGAACTCCTCGGTTCCGCTCACCGCGGGCTCGATGGCGCGGTCGATGAAATTCTTCTGCCGCCAAGCCGGATCGCTGGTGATGCGCACCACTTCGGCGTGGATCCTCTCGATGATCGGCTTGGGCGTACCGGCCGGCGCGAACAGGCCGAACCAGGTCGGCGGCACGTCCTCGCCGGTCGCCTCCTTCAGCGTCGGCATGTCGGGAAACAGCGGCGAGCGCTGGTACGAGTTGAGCGCGATGCCGGTGATGTGGCCGGCCCTGATCTGCGGCAGCATGTTGGCAAGGCCGAGGAACGCGATCGGCGCGGTGCCCGACATGATCGCGTTGACGATCTCGTTGCCGCTGCGGAACGGCACGCGCACGATGTCGATGCCCTCCTGCTTCTTCAGCTTCTCCATGTACTGGACCAACACGAACGAGAACGTGCCGTAGCTCAGCGTGCTGGGCTGCGCCTTTGCCAGCGCGACCATCTCCGGGATGGTCTTGATGTTGAGCTTGGAGTTCGCGACCAGCGCCACCGAGTTGATGAACAGATTGGTGATCGGCTCGAAATCCTTCTCCGGGTTGAACGGCAGATTCTTGAACAGGAACTGGTTGAAGACGACCGGCTCGCTCGACATCACGCAGATGGTGTAGCCGTCGGGCGCAGCCTCCGCGCAGGCGCGCGCGCCGATGTTGAGCCCGCCGCCCGGCCGGTTCTCGACGATGAAGGACTGGCCGAACTTCTTCTGCAGCTCTTCCGCCAGCAGCCGGGCGAAGATGTCGCCACCGCCGCCGGCGCCGAACGGAATGTAGATACGCACCGTGCGTGTCGGCCAATCCTTGATGGCGTCCTGCGCAACGGACGGCGGCAAAAGCGCAAGTGAGAGCGCGCAAGCGAACGCGAGCCGAAGGACGGTGCGCTTCACGGCTTTGGCCTCCCTGGGCCTCCCGATCTTTCGATCAGTTTTGCCGCATTCGCAAGGCAACGCAACCGCGGCGTCGCCTACTGCAGCTCCTGGCCGGACTCCTTGGCGATCTCCGCCGCGCGAGCGCGCGTCTTGGTCAGGAACTGCGCGAACTCGTCCGGCGTGTTGACGCCATACTCGATCGCGCGCTCGACGAAGTTCTTCTGTCTGAACGACGGCTCGCTGGTGATGGCGACGACCTCGGCATGAACCTTGTCGACGATCGGCTGTGGCAGGCCGGCCGGCGCGAACAATCCGAAGAAAGTGACCGGATAGTCGTCGCCGCTTGCCTCCTTTAGCGTCGGCAAATCGGGGAACAGCGGTGAGCGCATGTTGGCGCTGAGCGCGATGCCAGTGATGTGACCGCTGCGAACCTGCGACAGCATGTTGCTCAGACCGAGCAACGCGACCGGCGTGGTGCCGCCCATCACCGCGTTGACCACCTCGTTACCGCTCCGGAACGGCACTCGGACGATGTCGATGCCTTCCTTCTTCTTCAGCTTCTCGATCCACTGCACCAACACGAACGAGAACGTCCCGTAGCTCAGCGTGCCGGGCTTGTTCTTGGCGAGCTTCACCAGTTCCGGGATTGTCTTGACGTTGAGCTTGGAATTGACGACCAGCGCCTCGAGATTGAAGAACAGGTTGGCGATCGGCGTGAAGTCCTTCTCCGGATTGAACGGCAGGCTCTTGAACAGGAACTGGTTGTAGACCACCGGCTCGCTCGACATGACGCAGAGCGTGTAGCCATCCGGCTGCGCCTCCGCGCAGGCCCGCGCGCCGATGTTGAGCCCGCCGCCGGGGCGGTTCTCGACCACGAACGGCTGCCCGAGCCGCTTCTGCAGTTCATCAGCAAGTAGCCGCGCAAAGATGTCGCCGCCCCCGCCGGCCGCGAGCGGAATGATAATCCGCACCGTGCGGCTGGGCCAATCCTTGGTGGCGTCTTGCGCCGGCACGGCGCCCGCCATTGCCAGCAATGCCACGATGGCAGCGATCAGAACGCGCGTCATGGCCCGCTCCTCCCTGCGCCATTCTGCGCATCGCGATGCGCGATCGGCAAGGCGGCCAGCCCGCAGCTATGCCTTGTGATGGGCGCGCAAGTCGGCGGGCGCCTGTTCGCGCTCCTTCATGCCGTAGTCGCGCACCACGTCGGCGATGCGCAGCCGATAGTCCGCAAAAACACCTGCGCGGCCGGCGGCCTGGCTTTCGCGATGATGCACCTCGTTGCGCCAGCGCTGCACCGCATCCTCGTCGCGCCAGAACGACAACGACAGCAGCTTGCCGGGATCGGTGAGGCTCTGGAAGCGCTCCACCGAAATGAAGCCGTCCATCTTCTCGAGCTCGACGCGCAGCGCCGCGGCGATGGCGAGATAGTCGTCCTTGCGGCCCGACGCCGGCCAGACTTCAAAAATGACCGCGATCATCGCCGACCTCACACGCGCCGCGAGCTACTTCCCGCTCAGCAGTTCCTTGATCTTGGCGCTGGCCTTGCCGAAGTCCATCGAGCCGGCGAAGCGCTCGCGCAGCGCCGCCATGACCTTGCCCATGTCCTTCATGGTCTGCGCGTTGATCTCCTGGATGATCGCGGAGATCGCCGCGCCCGCCTCGGCGTCCGACATCTGCTTGGGCAGATAGGCGGAGATGATCTCGATCTCGTCGCGCTCCTGCTTGGCGAGTTCGGCGCGGCCGCCCTTCTCGTAAAGCTCCACCAATTCCTGGCGCTGCTTGATCATCTTCTGGAACAGCGAAAGCAATTCCTGCTCGTTGAGCGGCTGCTTGCCCGATCCGCGGTTCTCGATGTCGGCGTTCTTGATTGCGGCATTCATCAGCCGCAGCGTCGAGACACGGCGCTCGTCGCGTGCCTTCATCGCGTCCTTGAGGGCGTTGTTGATGTTTTCGCGCAGCACGGGAACCTCGCGGATTTGGGGGTGGAAACCGGCTGTACATAGGCCGCCCGGAGCCTTTGACGGCAGCGGATTGACGGCCTATCTAGGCCCCTGATGAGCCCCAAACAAGCCGATTCCGGGTGGTCCGAGCCGAAAGCCACGGCCCTTTTGGTGCTGGCGGACGGGACCGTTGTGGAAGGCGCCGGATTCGGCGCCACCGGCAGCGCGGTCGGCGAAGTTTGCTTCAACACCGCCATGACCGGCTACGAGGAGATCCTCACCGATCCCTCCTACGCCGGGCAGATCATCACCTTCACGTTCCCGCACGTCGGCAACGTCGGCACCAACGACGAAGACATCGAGACCGTCAACATGGCGGCGACGCCGGGCGCGCGCGGCGTGATCCTGCGCACCGACATCACCGATCCGTCGAACTACCGCTCGGGACTGCATCTCGATCAGTGGCTGAAGCGGCGCGGCATCATCGGCCTGTCCGGCATCGACACCCGCGCGCTGACCGCGCTGATCCGCGAGAAGGGCATGCCCAACGCCGTGATCGCGCACGAGCCTTCCGGCAAATTCGATCTTGCCGCACTGAAGAAAGAAGCCGCCGAGTGGCCCGGCCTGGTCGGCATGGACCTCGTGCCGATGGTGACCTCGGGGCAGCGCTTCACCTGGGACGAGACGCCGTGGCTGTGGGGCAAAGGTTACGGCCGGCAGACCAATCCGGAATTCCACGTCGTCGCGATCGACTACGGCATCAAGCGCAACATCCTGCGTCAGCTCGCCGAGCAAGGCTGCAAGGTGACCGTGGTGCCGGCGAAGACCTCGGCCGAGGACATCCTCGCGCTCAATCCCGACGGCGTGTTCCTCTCCAACGGCCCCGGCGATCCGGCGGCGACCGGTGAGTACGCCGTGCCGGTGATCAAGAAGCTGGTCGACACCGGCACGCCGACGTTCGGCATCTGCCTCGGCCACCAGATGCTCAGCATCGCGGTCGGCGGCAAGACCATGAAGATGCACCAGGGACATCACGGCGCGAACCATCCGGTGAAGGACATGACCACCGGCAAGGTCGAGATCACGTCGATGAACCACGGCTTCGCGGTCGACAAGGACTCGCTGCCGCAGAACGTCGCGCAGACCCATGTTTCCCTGTTCGATGGCTCGAACTGCGGGATCGCGCTGAAGGACAAGCCGGTGTTTTCGGTGCAGTACCATCCCGAAGCCTCGCCCGGCCCGCGCGACAGTCATTACCTCTTCGCGCGCTTCGTCGAGCTGATGCGCAAGCGGAAGACCCGCGCGGCCTGAGCCGCCCGTGCGATACAAGCTCATCATTTTCGATTTCGACGGCACGCTGGCGGATTCGTTTCCGTGGTTTGCGCGGGTGCTGAACAGTGTCGCTGACAAGTACAGCTTCCAGCGCGTCGCGTCCGACAAGATCGATTCCCTGCGCGGGCTGAATGCGCGCGAACTGATCCGACATCTCGGCGTGCCGCGCTGGAAGGTGCCGCTGATCGCCCGCCACATGCGCAAGCTGAAAGGGACCGCTCCGATCGGATTGTTCGACGGCGTCGACCGCGTGCTTCCCGCGCTGGCGAAGGGCGGCGTCACGCTGGCGATGGTCAGCTCCGACAACGAGGACAATATCCGGCGCACGCTCGGACCGAAGCTTTCCAGCCTGATTTCGCACTATGCATGCGGCGCATCGCTGTTCGGCAAGGGCGCGAAATTCAGAAGCGTGCTGCGACAATCGGGGCACGGCGCTGCCGAAGCCATTGCCATCGGCGACGAACTGCGCGACCTCGAAGCAGCCCGCAGCGCTGGGATCGCATTTGGCGCAGTGGCCGGGGGCTACACGAGGCCCGACGTGCTCAAGGCGCACGCACCCGACGAGATGTTCAACAGCATCGGCGAGATTTGCGATAGGCTCCTCGGCACCAACGAGTAAGCAACATGTCCGACTGGGTTTCATTCTGGGATTCCAAGCATTCGGTCTACGTCAGCGCGCGCCATCTCGAAGCGCATTACCGGCGCATCGCCGACGACTTGCTGCGCTACGTGCCCGAAGGCGGCACGGTGCTCGACTACGGTTGCGGCGAAGCGCGCTCCCATGACCGCATCGCGGCGGTGGCCGCACGGCTGATGCTGTGCGACGCCGCGCCCGGCGTGCGCGCCTTGCTCGCGGAGCGCTTCTCAACCAGCGACAGGATCGAGGTAGACGCGCCTCAGGATATCGACGCCCTGCCCTCGGGGGAGATCGACCTGATCGCGATGCACTCAGTCGCGCAGTATCTCAGCGAGGCGCAGCTCGACCGCGCGCTCTCGCTGTTCCGCCGCCTGCTGCATCCGAACGGCGCGCTGGTGCTGGGCGACATCGTCCCGCCCGACGTCTCGCCCGTGACGGACGCAACGGCGCTGCTGCGGTTCGCCTCGCAGGAGGGCTTTCTCACCGCCGCGGTGGCGGGCCTCGCGCACACCGCGTTCTCGAACTACGCGCGGCTGCGTTCGACGCTGGGGCTCAAGCAATACAGCGAGCAGGCGATGATCGGGCGGCTCGCCGAAGCGGGCTTCAAGGCCGAGCGCGCGGCGCGGAACATCGGCCACAATCCGGCGCGAATGACGTTCGTCGCGCGGCCGAATTGACCGCTATTGTCGCGCGCCAAACACCTTGCGGAACAATTCCCGCGAGCCGTTTGAACCGTCGATCAGCCGCAGGGTACGACGCTTGATGAGCCACCCGCCATCAACGCGCACCAGATCCCAACGATTGGCAGACGGCCGCCGGACGCGGCAGTCGTCGCCCTTGCCAACGACCAGAACCGTGTAATTGGTGGCCGCCGCCTCGTCTCCGTCGACGGTGATGTGGGGCGCGGTCATGATGTGAGCGAGGCCTGCTTCACGCGAGGCCTGCAACTGTGGGCTGCCGACCTCGTTCAGAATGTTGGACTTGCCGTAAGCGCCGTCGAAGTCGCCGCTGTGCTTGTGCGGATCGGCCGCGCCCCGGTCGAACACCCCATCCTCCGTCCATACCCCGCCGACGTAGTCGAGCGAGCGCGTATCGACCGCCAGCGGATAGCTCATGATGAGTTGATGGATCGCAAGCCTGTCCTCGACCGCACGAAGCCTCTGCTCCAGACTCGCCTGCTCCGTTGCAGCCATCGGTATCCTCCCTGCGACATTTCCCGGCGCGACGGTAACGGAAGCGCGGCGCACAAGGAAAGTGGGTTTCGCGGCGCGCGCAGCCGCGCAATAATCGCCGGACGCCGCGCCACGACAAAATGAGAACGCAGGCGACGGGAGGGCACCATGACCCAGCTCCGGCTGCCGGCAGGCTGCGCGCTCGCGGTTATCTTCGGCGTTCCGACCGCCGCCTTCGCCCAATCGGATTACCCGAGCCGTACAGTGACGATCGTCTCTCCGGTCGCCACCGGCGGGACCTACAGCGCCTATGCCCGTATCGTCGGCGCCAAGCTCGAGGAACGGCTGCGCCAGCCATTCGTGATCGAGAACCGGCAGGGCGGCGGCACCGTGGTCGGCACCAACTCGGTCGCGAAGGCTGCGCCCGACGGCTACACGATCCTGATGGCGGGAAGCTCGGCGCTGGCGATCAGCCCGACCGTCAACAAGACCCTGCCCTACGATCCTGCCGCCGATTTTGCGCCGATCTCGCTGATCGGACACTCGCCGCAGGTGCTGCTCGTCAACGCCGCTCTGCCGATCAAGTCCATCGCCGACATGGTGCGCTACGCCAAGGACAATCCCGGCAAGCTCAATATTGCTTCAACCGGCCCCGGCACCGTGGTGCACCTGCAGGCCGAGATGATGAAGAATCAACTCGGCCTCGACCTGACCCATGTGCCCTATCGCGGCGCGGCACCTGCGCTGAACGACATCGCCGCCGGGCATGTGTCGATGATGTTCATCACCTATTCGGCGGCGCAGTCTCTGATCGAGGCAGGCAAGCTGCGCGTCATCGGCATCAGCACCAAGACGCGCGACGAGACATTGAAGGACATCCCGCCACTCGCGGAAACCGGCCTGCCCGGCTTCGACACGTCGATCTGGTACATGCTGGTGGCGCCAGCGAAGACACCGCATCCGATCATCGCAAGGCTTCACGCGGAGGTTGGCGCAGTCCTTGGCGATGCGACAGTGCGCAAACAACTCATCAGCCACGGCGTCACGCCCGGTCCTTCGCCACCTCCGGACGCGCTGACGAAATACATCCGGACGGAGATCGAGACCTGGGGCGCAATCGCCAAAAAGGCCGGCGTCGCCGGAACGGAGTAGCTCTACTCCGCCTTGATGCCGCCGGCGCCGATCACCCGCGTCCAGATCGCACGGTCGCGCTTCAGGAAGGCGATAAAATCGGCAGGCGTGCCGCCACCGGTGCCGAGCCCATTGTTGACGATGTGCCTGGTCAGTTCCGGCGACTTGAGCGCCGCGTTGATCTCGCGGTTCAGCGTCGCGATCGCCTCTGGCGGCGTCCCCGTGCGCACCATGATGCCGAGGAAGCCCGCCGCCTCGTAGTCCTTCACGCCAGCCTCGGCCAACGTCGGCAGATCGGGCAGTTGCGGCATCCGCGTCGCGCCGGTGTGCGCCAGGGCGCGCAGCTTGCCGGCGCGGATATGCTCCAGCGAGCCCGGAATGTCGGACGCCATGATCTGCACGTCGCTGCGCAGCAGCCCCATCATCGACGGCGCGAGACCCTTGAACGGCACGTGCGTGATCTTGGTGCCGGTCGCCTGCGTGAACTGCTCCATCGCGAGATGCGCGAAGGTGCCGTTGCCGGCCGAGCCGTAGTTCAACTCGCCGGGCTTCGCCTTGGCGAGCGCAATG
Organism: uncultured Alphaproteobacteria bacterium; assembly: GCA_963838595.1. Classification (GTDB taxonomy): domain Bacteria; phylum Pseudomonadota; class Alphaproteobacteria; order Rhizobiales; family Xanthobacteraceae; genus Z2-YC6860. The sequence goes on along the minus strand of CAWIRP010000024.1, from coordinate 152,582 downwards.
AGCTCGGCGACATTGTTCGCCGGAACGCTGGCATTCACCACCAGGACTGCCGGCACCGTCACGAGCAGCGCCACCGGAACGAGGTCGCGCTCCGCGTCGTAGGGCGTCTTGTTGCCGAGGATCGGATTGATGTTGGTGTTGGTGCCGGCTTCGAGCAGCGTGTAGCCGTCGGCCGGCGCCTGCAGCACCGCGCTGGTGCCGGGAATGGTCGCGGCGCCCGGTCTGTTCTCGACGATGACGGTCTGCTTGAACGCCTGCGACAGCTTGTCGGCGAGCAGCCGCGCGGTCACGTCGGCGTTGCCGCCGGGCGGGAACGTCACCACGATGCTGATCTGGCGGGACGGATAGCTCTGCGCGTGTGCCGCACCGAACCAGAGCGCAGCCATCGCCAGCGCCAAGACAAATCGCAGCATCAAATCCTCCCTAGGCCGGCAGTTCGACGAACGAACTGCGGCTGTTCACCGTTTCGACGTCGAAGCCGGCCGCCTTCTTGAAGTTGAACGCGGTGGTTTCCAGCTCTTCCTGCGTCAGCACATCGTGAATGTGCTTGAAGCCCTCCGGCGCGCGCTCCTCCGCGGTCTGCAGGATCGTTTCGAGACCGAGACTGCGGTTGCGCAGGATCATGTCGTTCATCGCCGCGATGCGCGCGTCCTGGTAGCGCGTCAGCGCCTCGGCCGGATCGCGCGTCGCCATCAGCGACGCCGCCAGCACGCGGCCGTCGACGATCGCCTGCGAGCCGGCCTGCGCGCCGACCGGCTGCATCGGATGCGCGGCGTCGCCGATCAGCGTGACGCGGCCGAAGCTCCAGCGCGGGATCGGATCGCGGTCGACGTTCGGCAGTTGCAGCACGGCGCTCGGCGGTGTCTTGGCGAACAGCGCCGTGCAGGTCGAGCCACGGGTAGCGTCCAGCCCTTGTACTGATCGACGCAGGCCTGCTGGTCGGCGGCGGTGTCCCACGCCTCCAGCGGCGGCGAGCCCGGCGGAATTTTCGTGTAGGCGAGCCAGTTGATCATCACCTTGCCGCCGGGACGCTTCGCGACCGGATAGAGAATGGCGCGGTGATGACGATGGCCGACCACCACCATCGACGCGCCGGTGAGATAAGGCTCGGCCTCGACGATGCCGCGGTAGTGCAGATAGCCGTCGAACACCGCCTTCTCGCCGGGATAGAACTGCCGGCGCACCGCGGAATGGATGCCGTCGGCGCCGATCAGGATGTCGCCCTCGGCTTCGGCGACCGGCTGGCCGGACGGATCGGCGAAGCGCGCGATCACCTTGTCGCCGCGCTCCTCGAAGCTGGTCAGGCGATGGCCGGCCATTACCGCGTCGGGCCCGATCCGCTCCTTGATCGCGTCGAGCAGGATTTCGTGCAGCGTGCCGCGCGAGATCGAAATCTGCGGCCAGCGGTAGCCCGCCGCCTTGCCGCGCGGCTCGCTCCAGATCAGCTGGCCGTGCCTGTTATAGAAGGCGAGTTCCTGCGTGAGGATGCCCGCGGCAGCGAAGCGTTCGCCGAGGCCGAGCGCGAACAACTCGCGCACCGCGTTCGGCTGCAGGTTGATGCCGTAGCCGAGCGGGCTGAGCACCGGCACCTGGTCGTAGACGCGGCATGGCACGCCGATCTGATGCAGGCTGAGCGCGCAGGACAGTCCCGCGATGCCGCCGCCGACGATGATGACTTGCACTTCAGTCTTCTCAGTTCGGTGTGATGCCGGCGTCGCGGATGACCTTGCCGAATCGCTCGTGATCGTTGCGGATCAACGTGCGGAATTCGTCGCTGCCGCGATAGGTCGAGAGCAGGCCGGCTCGCTGAATGCGCTCCTGCACCTCCGGCAGCTTGGAAATCTCGGCGATTTCCTTGGCGAGCAGCGCGACCGATCTCCGGCGGCACCTTCGCAGGCGCGGCAACGCCGAAGAAAACTTCGATCGAGAAGCCCGGCACGCCGCTCTCGGCAATCGTCGGCACCTGCGGCAGCGACGGCAGCCGCTGCGGCGACGCGACGCCCAGCACCTTGGCCTTGCCGCTTGCGACATGCGGCATCACCGCGGTCGGCGCCGCCCAGGTCATCGGAATCTGACCGGCCAGCAGGTCCGTTACCGAGGCCGCCGCGCCGCGATAAGGCACTGGCACGATCTCGATCTTGGCCAGCGCGTTCATCGCCATCAGCGCGAGATGATGCGGCGTGCCGACGCCGGGCGTCCCGGCCGAGAGCTTGCCAGGTTCCTTCCTGGCCAGCGCGATCAGCTCCTTGATGTCGTTGGCGGGAAACGACGGCGCCGCGAACAGCATCAGCGGCGACGTCGCAATCTGCGCAACCGGGGCGAAATCCGCGACCACGTCGTACGGCACGTCCTTGCGGAACCACTTGTGCAGCGCGGCCGAGCTTTCGATCACCAACAGCGTGTGGCCGTCGGGCGCCGCCTTGGCGACGAAGTCGGTGCCGACCATGCCGCCGCCGGCGGGCCGGTTCTCAACGACGACCGGCTGCTTCAGCCGCTCCTGCAGTTTCTCGGCGATCAGCCGGCCGGTGGCGTCGACGCCGCCGCCCGCGCCGATCGGCACGACGAGCGTAATGGTGCGCGAGGGGTTGAGCTGCGCCGCAGCGGGAACGCTGCATGGCAGCGGCAAGAATGCGCAGCTAGCAACAGACAGCGCTTGAGATACATCCCCGCTCCTCCCGATTTCTTGGTTCGTAGCGTATGCCGCGGCGCATAGCGCGCTGAGCAAACATCACGCTTGTCGCAGCCCGCTGAAACGGCGCAAACTCCCGCCGCACTGCCAGCGGGAGCGAGCCATGAACAAGCACGCCGGAAATCTGCGCAACGACACGCGGGCGTGGATCGAAGTCCCCGCCGACGACAACGGCGACGCGATGATCGCGGCGATGGCCGAGGCCGGCGTCGAATACGTCTTCTTCACGTCGGGCTCGGAGATCGGCTTCTACCAGGAAGCGATCGCGAAGGCGCACGCCAACGGCCGCCAGGCGCCGAAGCTGATCACCGTGACGCACGAGCACGCCAGCCTCAACGCCGCGCTCGGCTACGCCGCGGTGTCCGGCAAGCCCGCGGTGACCGCGGCGCACGTCGATTGCGGCACGCAGCACTACGGCGGCGCGGTGCACACCGCGTTTCATTCCGGCCTGCCGGTGGTGATCACCGGCGGCGGCTCGCCGACCAGCTATCCCGGCAGCTTCAATGGCGCGCGCGACGGCGGCGGCCACATCTGGCTGCAGCAGAGCTTCGACCAGAATTCGATCGTGCGGCAGTACACCAAGTGGGACCACCGCATGCAGATCCAGGACAATCCGGGCCTGATGATCTCGCGCGCCTTGCAGGTGGCGCGCACCGAGCCGTGCGGTCCGGTCTATCTGACGCTGCCGCGCGAAGTGTCGCTGCACAAGGTGAAGGGCGCGAAGTTTCCGACCATGGATCAGCTCGGCGTCGCGCGTCCCGCCGCGCCCGATGCCGCCGGCATCGCTGAGATCGCTGCGCGGCTGGTGAAAGCGCAGAATCCGTTCGTGCTGGTGGCGCGCTCCGGCCGCAATCCGGCGACCGTCCCTGCCCTGGTGCGGCTGTGCGAACTGCTTGGTCTGCCGGTCGCGCAATCGGGCCTGCGCGCCTACCAGTGCTTCCCGCTCAACCATCCGCTCTACATGAGCGAGGCGCACCTGAAGGACGCCGACGTCGTGCTGTGCCTCGACGTCGACATCCCCTGGCTCGCCGACACCAATCCGCCGCCGGACACGGCATGGGTGGCGATGACCGACGTCGAGCCGTCGAAGCGCCGCATCCCGACCATGGAATTCACCGCCGACCTGCGGCTCACCGCCGACGCGCTGTCGGTGATCGAGGCGCTGGAGGCCGAGGCGCGCAAGCTGATCACGCCGGACGACCAGAAGCGCTTCGCCGCGCGCGCCGCGAAATGCGCGGAAGCCTCGGCCAAGCGCCGCAAGACATTGGCCGACGACGCCAAGTCGCGCTCCGGCAAGAATCCGATCGACCCGAAGTGGCTGTCGCACTGCATCGGCAGCGTGGTCGACGACAACTGCATCGTGTTCGACGAGACCATCTCGCAGAACCAGGTGCACGATTATCTCTCGATCTCGCAGCCCGGCGCGTACTTCCACAATCCGGCTTCGAGCGGCGGCTGGACACCCGGCGCGGCGTTCGGCGCCAAGCTCGCGGCGCCGCATAAAGATGTCATCGCGGTCAGCGGCGACGGCTTCTACATGTTCGGCACACCGATCCATGCGCTGTGGGCGGCGAAACACTACAACGCGCCGTACATGTCGATCGTGTTCCAGAACCGCAGCTACTCGACCGGCACGCTGCGCATCAACCGCGTCTATGGCGCCGAGAACAGCTATGCCGCCAAGGCGAATTACGATGGCGGCTATTTCGATCCACCGATCGACTTCGCCAAGGAGGCAGAAGCGGCAGGCTGCTACGGTGAGAACGTCACCGATCCGGCGCAGGTCGAGCCCGCCTTGCGTCGCGGCTTGCAGAAAATCCGTGAAGGCACGCCGGCGGTGATCTCGGTGTGGCTGGCGCGGCTGCTGCAAAAGGACTAGCAGTCACCGGGGCTCAGCATGAGACGGCGCAATTTTCTTGGGATGCTGGGAGGCGCGGCCGCGTGGCCGTTCGCCGCTTCCGCGCAGCAGCCCATGCCGCGCATCGGACATCTGCGCGCAGCGCCGCCGCCCGACCGCGAGCTCGAAGCCTTCCTCCGGGGCCTTGCCGAGAACGGACTGATACAAGGCCGTAACTACGCTCTCCTAACGCAATGGGGTGACGGCAACATCGCCAGGCTCTCAGAGCTTGCTATTGCGCTGGTCAACTCAAATGTCGACATCATCGTCACCGAAGGCACGCTTGCCGTGCGCGCCGTGCACTCGGTCACGGGCATCCGATCGTGATGATGCGGGCCGCCGATCCATTCTTGGCCGGCCTCATCAAGAATCTTGCGCGCCCCGGCGGCAATATCACCGGTTTTTCCACCCTCAACGTCGATTTCGCCGGCAAAACCCTGGAAATTCTCATACAAGCCGTGCCTGGGCTGACCAAGGTTGCCACGATCGCGCCGCGGCAGGTCTGGGAGGTATTCGCCGCAGCAGAAACCGAAGCCGCCAAAGCGCTGGGTATCGAACTCTTCTACGTAGCGATGGGCAGCAGCGCTGATGCCGCAAACTCAGCGATGCAGAGCGCCGCCGCCGGAGGGCCAAAGGCGTCGTGCTTCGTGGCACGCCGTTCTATTCAGCCGCGCAGCGCAAGTCCTTCGTGGACGCTGCCGCCGAGCAACGGCTTGCCGTCATCTATGAGGCCCGCGAGTACGTCCAGCAAGGCGGGCTGGTCAGCTACGCGACGGATGGGATCGATCTGCAGCGGCGTTCAGCCGGCTATGTCGCCCGCATCCTGGCCGGCGCAAATCCGGGCGAACTGCCGATACAGCAGCCGACCAAGTTCGAATTGGTCGTCAACCTCAAGACCGCCAGGGCATTGGGCCTGGACATTTCGCCCTCCCTGCTGGCACGCGCCGATGAAGTCGTGGAATAGCGCCACATGAATGAAGCAACCCAACGCATCGCCGTCCTCGGCACCGGCGCCAACGGAAGCTGCATCGCGGCCAGTCTGATCGACGCTGGTCTCGACGTGACGCTGATCGATCAGTGGCCCGAACACGTCGAGACGATGCGGCGCGACGGCCTCAAGATCACGATGCCGGACAGTGAGTTGCACGTGCGGGTGCGCGCGCACCATCTGTGCGATGTCAGCACCTTCCACGAGCCGTTCGACGTCGTGCTGCTGGTCCGTGAAGGCCTACGACACGCGATGGGCCTGCGAGATGATCAAGCCGCATCTCGCTGCGGACGGCATGCTGATCGGCATGCAGAACGCGATGGTGGCCGACATCATACGCGAGGTGATCGGCCCGCAGCGAACGCATCGGTTGCGTGGTCGAACTGTCGTCGGAAATGTTCACGCCCGGCCAAGTCAAGCGCAACACGCCGCCGAGCCAAGACCTGGATCGGGCTCGGCACGCTCGAAGGCGGCCCCGCGGAACGGCTTCCCGAAATGCAGGCGCTGCTGCGCCCGGTCGGCAAGGTCGAGATCAAGTCCAACATCCTTGCCGCGAAATGGTCGAAGCTCGTCGTCAACGCGATGTGCCTCGGCCCTTGCGCGATGGTCGGGCTGACGCATCTCCGATGCCGTCCAATTGCCCGGCATGCGCGACCTGATCGTCGAGATCGGCAACGAAGCGATGCAGACCGGGCAAGACCTCGGCTATCCGCTCGAGCCGATCTTCGGGCTGACGCAGGCCGACCTCGCCGGCTCCAACAGCCCGGCCGAGAAGATGTTCGACACGCTGGTCGGCCACATCGGCCCCGGCCGCGGCCGCAACACCGTCCTGCAGGATTTCCTGAAAGGCCGCGCCAGCGAAGTCGGCATGATCAACGGCCTGGTGGTCGAGGAAAGCGAGCGGCGCGGCCGCACGGCGCCAGCCAACACACGCATCGCCGAAATCAGCCGGCAGATCGAGGCGGGGACGCTGAAGCCTTCGCCCGCCAACCTGGAGCTGGCGCTCGCGCACCCGGGGCCGTGACGCGCCTTCCGGCAGCAATCCGCTAGCGCCAGCACGAACAAGATGATCGAATAAGCCCGTTGCGAAGGAGCTGAACAAAGCTCCGCGTCAAAAAAAATCGAAAATTGCAGGGGAGGAATGGCAATGGGAATTCCACGCCGTCGATTTCTGCAACTTGCCGCCGGCGCGGCCGCGCTTCCGGCCGTGTCGCGATCCGCCTTCGCGCAGGCCTATCCGTCGCAGCCGATCCGCATCATCGTCGGCTTCGCGGCCGGCAGCGGCTCCGACATCTTCGCCCGGCTGATGGCGCAATGGCTGTCGGAGCGGATCGGCCAGTCGGTCCTCGTCGAGAACCGGCCGGGCGCCGGCGGCAACATCGGCACCGAAGCGGTCGTCGAAGTCGCCGCCGGACGGCTACACGCTGCTGCAGTCGGTGCCGGCGCACGCGGTCAACAACACGCTCTACGAGAAGCTGAACTTCAATTTCCTGCGCGACATCGCGCCGGTCGCCGGCACCGCGCGCGCGCCGTTCGTCCTGGTGGTCAATCTGTCGGTGCCGGTCAACACCGTTCCCGAATTCATCGCCCACGCCAAGGCCAATCCCGGCAAGCTCAACTTCGCCTCGGCCGGCGTCGGCACCGGCATCCACATGGCGGGCGAGCTGTTCAAGCTGATGGCCGGGGTCAACATGGTGCATGTGCCCTATCGCGGCGCCGCCGGCGCGATGACCGACCTGATCGGCGGCCAGGTGCAGCTCATGTTCGACACCATGGCGGCCTCGATCCCGCACATCAAAGGCGGCAAGGTCCGCGCGCTGGCGGTGACCACGGCGGCGCGCTCGGCGCTGCTGCCCGACCTGCCGACCGTGGCCGATTTCGTGCCGGGCTACGAGGCGAGCGGTCCGTTCGGTCTCGGCGCGCCGAAGGACACGCCGCCCGCGATCGTCGAGAAGCTCAACAAGGAGATCAACGCGGTGCTGGCCGATCCCAAGGTCAAGGCGCGGCTCGCCGAGCTCGGCAGCGAGCCGCTGACCGGCTCGCCCGCCGAGATCGGCAAGCTGATGGCCGACGAAACCGAGAAGTGGGCCAAGGTGATCAAGGCCGCCAACATCAAGGTGGAAGGAGGCTGACTGCCGAGCTATTGTCATCGCCAAAGCAAGAAAACATTCAGGGAGGACCATCCAATGAAACTCCTCGCCGCCAATTTCTGCAACTCGCCGCGGGTGCCGCCGCGCTTCCGGCCGTATCGCGTTCCGCTTTCGCGCAGGCCGCCTATCCGTCGCGTGCCATCACGATGATCGTGCCGTTCGCGGCCGGCGGACCGACCGACGTGATCGGCCGCGTGATGGCCGAGCGAATGCGGCAAACGCTCGGCCAGACCGTCGTGGTGGAAAACACCACCGGCGCCGGCGGCACCAGCGGGCGCCGGCCGGCTCGCGCGCTCAGCGCCCGACGGCTACACCATCGGCATCGGCCAGAACGGCTCGCACGTCATCACCGGCGCGACCTACAGCAACCTGCCCTACGACCTGCTGAAAGACTTCGAGCCGCTGACGCTGATCTGCATCACGCCGTTCATGGTGGTGTCGAAAAAAGGCGTGCCGGCGAAGGATCTCAAGAGCTTCATCGCCTGGCTGAAGGCCAATCCGAACAAGACGGTCGGCACCGCCGGCCAGGGCAGCATCAGCCACGTCTGCGGCCTGATCTTCCAGCAGTCCACCGGCACGCAGCTTCAGTTCGTGCCGTATCGCGGCATCGCTCCGGCGATGCAGGACATCGTCGCCGGCCAGCTCGACATGATCATCTCCGATCCGGTCGCCACGGTTGCAGCAGGTGCGTGGGGGCAATGTTCAAGGTCTACGCGGTCTGCGCCGACAAGCGGTTGCCGTCCGCACCCGACATCCCGACCGTCGACGAGGCCGGACTTGCCCGGCTACCACGTCGCGCTGTGGCACGGCTTGTGGCTGCCCCGCGGCACGCCGAAGCCGATCATGGACAAGCTGCATGCCGCGGCGGTCGAAGCGCTCGCCGATCCGGCGGTGCGCTCCAAGCTCGAGGCGCTCGGCCAGGACATCTATCCGCGCGACAAGCAGACGCCGCAGGCGCTCGCCGCCCAGCAGAAGGCCGACATCGACAAATGGTGGCCGATCATCAAGGCCGGCAACATCAAGGTGGAATAGTCTGGCAAGGGTTGCAAAACGCCCGGTGACAACTACGTTTTCGGCGGGTTCCGGGGTTGGCGGAGCGGCCGATTCTGGTCTAGTCAGCCCATGCGCGGGGCAACGCCCCGCCACGGGAGCCAAGGACGCGCAAAAGCGCGCCCTTTTTTGTGTGCCGGTTCGGCACGTCAGTCGAGGCTCGATGCCCAAACGCACCGACATCAAATCGATCCTGATCATCGGCGCCGGCCCGATCGTGATCGGCCAGGCCTGCGAGTTCGACTATTCCGGCACGCAAGCCTGCAAGGCCCTCAAGGAAGAGGGCTACCGGATCGTGCTGGTCAACTCCAATCCGGCCACGATCATGACCGATCCGGAGATGGCGGATGCCACCTACATCGAGCCGATCACGCCGGAGATCGTCGCCAAGATCATCGAGAAGGAGCGGCCCGACGCGCTGCTCCCCACCATGGGCGGGCAGACCGCGCTCAACACCGCGCTGTCGCTGCGCAAGATGGGCGTGCTCGACAAGTTCAACGTCAAGATGATCGGCGCCACCGCCGAGGCGATCGACAAGGCCGAGGACCGCGAGCTGTTCCGCAACGCGATGACCAAGATCGGGCTTGAGACGCCGCGCTCGCACCAGATCAAGACGCTGGCCGAGGCGCTCGAAGCGCTGAAGGACATCGGCCTGCCCGCCATCATCCGGCCCTCGTTCACGCTGGGCGGCACCGGCGGCGGCATCGCCTACAACAAGGACGAGTTCATCGACATCGTCGAGCGCGGCATCGACGCCTCCCCCACCAACGAAGTGCTGATCGAGGAATCGGTGCTCGGCTGGAAAGAATTCGAGATGGAGGTGGTCCGCGACAAGAAGGACAACTGCATCATCATCTGCTCGATCGAGAACGTCGATCCGATGGGCATCCACACCGGCGACTCCATCACGGTCGCGCCGGCGCTGACGCTCACCGACAAGGAATTCCAGGTGATGCGCGACGCCTCGATCGCGGTGCTGCGCGAGATCGGCGTCGAGACCGGCGGCTCGAACGTGCAGTTCGCGGTCAATCCGGCGGACGGCCGCCTGGTCGTGATCGAGATGAACCCGCGGGTGTCGCGCTCGTCGGCGCTGGCGTCGAAGGCGACCGGCTTCCCGATCGCCAAGGTCGCCGCCAAGCTCGCGGTCGGCTACACGCTCGACGAGATCGCCAACGACATCACCGGCGGCGCGACGCCCGCCTCGTTCGAGCCGACGATCGACTACGTGGTGACGAAAATCCCGCGCTTCGCGTTCGAGAAATTCCCCGGCGCCGACGCGCGGCTCACCACCTCGATGAAATCGGTCGGCGAGGCGATGGCGATCGGCCGCACCTTCCAGGAATCGCTGCAGAAGGCGCTGCGCTCGCTGGAAACCGGCCTCACCGGCCTCGACGAGATCGTCATCGAAGGGCTCGGCCAGGGCGACGACAAGAACGCGATCCGCGCCGCGCTCGGCACGCCCTCGCAGGACGGCCTGCTGCGGGTGGCGCAGGCGATGCGGCTCGGCTTCACCAACGAAGAGATCCACGCCGCCTGCAAGCTCGACCCGTGGTTCCTCGACCAGATCCGCGGCATGATCGACACCGAAGCGGAAATCCGCGCCAAGGGCCTGCCGGCGACGCCCGGCGCGTTCCGCCGCCTCAAGGCGATGGGCTTCTCCGACGTGCGGCTCGGCGCGCTCGCCGGCGTCGCCGCCGACGAGGTGACCACGCGCCGCCGCGGGCTCGGCGTGCGGCCGCAGTTCAAGCGGATCGACACCTGCGCGGCCGAGTTCGCCTCGCCCACCGCCTACATGTATTCGACCTACGAGCCGCCGTTCGCCGGCAGGTTCGCCAACGAGGCGATGCCGTCCGACAAGAAGAAGGTGGTGATCCTCGGCGGCGGGCCGAACCGCATCGGCCAGGGCATCGAGTTCGACTATTGCTGCTGCCACGCCTGCTTCGCGCTCAACGAGGCCGGCTACGAGACCATCATGGTCAACTGCAATCCGGAGACGGTGTCGACCGACTACGACACCTCGGACCGGCTCTACTTCGAGCCGCTCACGCCGGAAGACGTCATCGAGATCATCGACATCGAGCGCTCGAACGGCACGCTGCACGGCGTGATCGTGCAGTTCGGCGGCCAGACGCCGCTCAAGCTCGCCGAGCCGCTCGAGGCCGCGGACGTGCCGATCCTCGGCACCTCGCCGGACGCGATCGATCTCGCCGAGGACCGCGACCGCTTCAAGAAGCTGCTCGACAAGCTCAAGCTGCGCCAGCCGGAGAGCGGCATCGCGACCAGCCTGGCGCAGGCGCGCGCCACCGCCGGCAAGATCGGCTATCCGATCGTGATCCGCCCGTCCTACGTGCTGGGCGGCCGCGCCATGGAGATCGTGCACGACGTGGCGCAGATCGACCGCTACGTCACGCATCTCACCGCGGCGCTCGACCGGCCGTCCGAGCTTGCGGTGTCGACCAAGCGGCCGCTGCTGATCGACCGCTATCTCACCGACGCCATCGAAGTCGACGTCGATTGCCTCGCCGACGGCAAGGACACCTACATCGCCGGCATCATGGAGCACATCGAGGAGGCCGGCATCCACTCCGGCGATTCGGCGTGCTCGCTGCCGCCGCATTCGCTCGACGGCGCGCTGATCGCCGAGCTGGAGCGGCAGACCCGCGCGCTGGCGCTGGCGCTCAAGGTCGGCGGCCTGATGAACGTGCAGTACGCCATCAAGGACGGCGACATCTACGTGCTGGAGGTCAACCCGCGCGCCTCGCGCACCGTGCCGTTCGTCGCCAAGGTGACCGGCGTGCCGGTCGCCAAGATCGCGGCGCGGATCATGGCGGGCGAGCGGCTCAAGGATTTCAAGCTGACGCCGCAGAACTTCGAGGTCGGCCAGACCGCCCACGTCGGCGTCAAGGAAGCGGTGTTCCCGTTCGGCCGGTTCGGCGACAACGTCGACACCGTGCTCGGCCCCGAGATGAAATCGACCGGCGAGGTGATGGGCCTCGACCGCGACTACAACGTCGCCTTCATCAAGAGCCAGCTCGGCGGCGGCGCGCGGATGCCCAAGCAGGGCACCGTGTTCGTCTCGGTGCGCGACGGCGACAAGCCGCGCATCCTGGAGGCGGTCCGCTCGCTGGAAGGGCTCGGATTCAAGGTCATCGCCACGTCCGGGACGCAGCGCTATCTGGCCGAAAACGGCGTCCAGGTGGTGCAGATCAACAAGGTGGCCGAAGGCCGCCCGCACATCGTCGATGCCATCAAAAACGGCCGTGTTCAGCTCGTTTTCAACACCACCGAGGGGGCCACCGCCCTGGCCGATTCCCGCCCTCTGCGGCGGGCCGCCCTCTTGCATAAAGTGCCGTACTACACCACTCTTTCCGGTGCCGTTGCTGCGGCGCAGGGCATCAAGGCCTATCTTGGGGGAGATCTCGAGGTAAGGGCGCTGCAAAGCTACTTCGGTGGCTTGGACAAGACGGCGTGAACTGGGGACTCTGTCCCAAAGTCGCGGAGCCCGAGGGAAACTTCGGCCCGCGATCTGACTTTTAGTCACTGCGCCGGGATACCCGGCCCCGGTGAATGGTTCCTTCGGGTTCCCATTCGCCGGGTCAACGAACGGCTCGCGATGCTGGCGTAACAAAAGGCATCGCGGGGTGGAGGATTGAATGGTTGAGAAGATTCCGATGACCGCGGCGGGCCACGACCTGCTTGAGAACGAGCTCAAGCACCGTCAGCAGGTCGAGCGGCCGCGCATCGTCCAGCAGATCACCGATGCGCGCACGCACGGCGACCTGTCGGAGAACGCCGAGTATCACGCCGCCAAGGAGCAGCAATCGCTCAACGAAGGCGCCATCGCCGAGCTTGAGGACAAGCTCGCGCGCGCCGACGTCATCGACGTGTCGAAGCTGTCCGGCGACACCATCAAGTTCGGCGCGACCGTCACGCTGATCGACGAGGACACCGACAAGAAGCAGGTCTGGCAGATCGTCGGCGAGCCCGAGGCCAACGCCAAGGAAGGCAAGATCTCGATCACGTCGCCGCTCGCGCGCGCGCTGATCAACAAGAAGAAGGGCGAATCGGTCGAAGTCGTCACGCCCGGCGGCGCCAAGGCCTACGAGATCACCAAGATCGACTGGAAGTAGCGCGGCTCAAGCCGATGGCTCGCATCGAAGTCCCGGTGTCCGCCGGCGAGCTGGTGGACAAGGTGACGATCCTCGAGATCAAGTCCGAACGCATCAAGGATGCCGGCAAGCTCGTGAACATCCGTCGCGAGCTTGCCGGGCTTGTCCGCGATCGTCGACCCGATGCTCAAGGCCAATGCCGGGCTGGCGCCGCTGAAGTCGTCGCTGCGCAAGATCAACGAGACGCTCTGGGAGATCGAGGACGACATCCGCGACTGCGAGCGCAACAAGGATTTCGGCACGAAGTTCGTCGAGCTGGCGCGCAGCGTCTACCGCACCAACGACCAGCGCGCCGCCGCGAAGCGCAAGATCGACGACCTGCTCGGCTCCGAAATCCTCGAAGAGAAATCGTACCAGGCCTACGACTGAGCTTTCGAGATCACGCTGATCGACTGCGCGCAGCACCGGCTCGACCGGGATCGCATCCATCGTGTCGCCGCCGAACTGCTGCGCCCGCACGATGATGCCCGCCTTGGTGAATGGCGCCCAGCGCTTGGCATCGGTCGGGCCGAACAGCGTGACCAGCGGCGTGCCGATCGCGCCCAGCAGATGGCCGATGCCGCTGTCGTTCGCCACCGCCGCCGAGAGCCGATGACACAGCGCGATGGCGAATTCGAGCCGGTGGAGGCCGAGCGCGGGATCGGGCGGCGTCGCTTCCGGAAACAGCGCGGACGGAACGGCGGCGCGAAGCTTTTCCAGCAGTTCGCGCTCCTGCGGCCCGATCAGGAACACCGGCGTGCGGCCGCTCGCCTCCAGCGCCTGCGCCAGCGCGATGTAGCGCTCGATCGGCCAGTTCTTGCGAACCTCGCGGCTGCCGATCGCCAGCCCCACATAACGCGGCCCCGGCGGCAGGCGCTGTTCCGCCAATGCGCGGGCCGCGGGCGAGACCTCCAGCGTGCCCTGCCAGTCGCCCGGCTTGCCAAGCGCCGCGTCAGCCAGGCTCAGCATGCGTTCGGCGATGCCGTCGGGCCGCGTCCAGCGGCCCGGCGGCCGTTTGTCGGACAGCAGATAGCCCGGCAGACAGCAGTAGAAGCCGTTGTGGGTCAGCAGCGTGCGCGCCAGCACCACGCTCGGAATGTGCGTGCGCGATTCGAACACCATGTCGAACGGCGGCAACGCCTTGAGCCGTTCGCGCACCTCGCGGCTCTTTCCGGTCAGGCCCGCATGGTCGATCACGCGGTCGATCAGACGGGTGACGAACGGCGCCAGCTCGTTCGCCATCGAGGTCTGGTGCGTCGCGATCCACCAGATCGGACGGCCCGGAAACCCGCGCCGGATCGCGCGCAGGAACGGAAACTTGAGCAAGCTATCGCCGAGCCCCTCGCGGTCGACCAGGACCGCGATCGGGCGCGCTCCGGAATTGCTGCCTGTCTCGCTCATGCGCGCACAGCATTGGCACGAATGCACAATCGACGCCAAGACCGTTGCCCGCTAACCTTTGTCGACAAAAAAGAACGCGGGGCGGAAATGAAATTCGGCGTATTCGACCACATCGACGACGCGGGCGTGCCGCTCGGCCAGCTCTACGCCGACCGGCTCAAGATCGCCGAGGCCTACGACCGCGCCGGCTTCTACGGCTACCACGTCGCCGAGCACCACTCGACGCCGCTCGGCGCCGCCGCCTCCCCGGCGCTGATCATGGCGGCGCTGGCGCAGCGCACCCAGAACCTGCGGTTCGGTCCGCTGGTCTATCTGCTGCCGTTCTATCACCCGCTGCGCCTGATCGAAGAGGTCTGCATGCTCGACCAGATGAGCGGCGGGCGCTTTCAGCTCGGCGTCGGGCGCGGCGTCTCGATGTACGAGACGGCGGCCTACGGCCTCGACTTCACCAAGACGCAGGCGATGTATCACGAGGCGTTCCAGGTGCTGCTCAAGGGTCTCGCCTCGGACGAGCTGACGTTCGAGGGCGAGTTCTACAAGTTCGACAAGGTGCCGATGATCCTGCGGCCGGTGCAGAAGCCGCATCCGCCGCTGTGGTACGGCGTGACGCTGCCGAGCAACTCCGCCTGGCCCGCGGAGAACAACGTCAACATCGTCGCGCTGGGCCTTCGCGACAACACCAGTGCGATCATCAAGGCGTATCGCGAGACGCGCGCCAAACATGGATTACCTGCCGAAGGCACGCTGATCGGCGTCAGCCGGCACGTCGTGGTGGCGGAAACCGACGATGCCGCGCTCGCCATCGCGCGGCGCGCCTATCCGCGCTGGCGCGAAAGCTTCCGCTGGCTGTTCAAGCGGCACGGCACCGAGCCGCGGGTGATCGGCATCTATCCGCCGACCTTCGACGAGCTGATCGCGCTCGGCAACGGCATCGCCGGCTCGCCCGAGACGGTGCGCCGCTTCGTTGCCGAGGAGACCGCGGTCAACAACTGCAACTATTTCGTGCCGCACATGGCGTTCGGCGACATGACGCTCGCCGAGACGCTGCGCTCGATCGAACTGTTCTCGAAAGAGGTGATGCCGAAGTTCACTGCGGCTTGATGTTCGCCGCCTTGATGATCGGCCACCACTTGTCGGCTTCCGATTTCTGGAACGCGCGCAGCGCCTCGGGCGCCTGCTGGGCGCGCGCCGGCGTGTCGAGCGCGAGCTCGGCGAAGCGCTTCTTCACCGCGGCATCATTGAGCACGTCGAGCATCGTGGCGTTGAGCTTCGCGATGATGTCCTTCGGCGTACCCTTGGGCGCCCAGAGCCCGTACCACAGCGACGCGGTATAGCCCGGCAAGCCGGCCTCGTCGGTGGTCGGAATGTTGGGCGCCGCGCCGGTGCGCGTCTTCGACGTGATGGCGAACGCCTTGATGTTTCCGGAGCGCACCTGCTCGAAGAAATTCGAGGACGGCTCGATCTGCATGTCGATGTTGCCGGCGACGAGGTCCTGCAGCGCCGGGCCGTTGCCGCGATACGGAATGAACTGCGCCTGCGTGCCGGTTTCTTTCAGGAACGACAGCCCGGCGAGGTGCCCGGTGCCGCCGACGGCGGGAATGCCGATCGACGCCTTGTCCGGATTGGCCTTGAGCCAGGCGATCAGCTCCTTGAGGTCCTTCGCGGCCAGCGCCTTCTTGCCGACGATCATCAGCGGCTCGCTGGCGATCAGCAGGATCGGGTCGAGATCGTTGATGAGGTCGAACTGCAGCGGATAGAGCCCGCCCAGCAGCATGTTGGTGGTCGATGTGCCGATCTGCAGCGTGTAGCCGTCGGCGTTGGCGCGGACCGCGCGGCCGAGGCCGATGCTGCCGCCGGCGCCCGTGACGTTCTCGATGATGATGGCCTGGTTGAGCCGCTCTCGCATCTTCTCGCCGAGGAAGCGCGCCAGCGTGTCGGTCGCGCCGCCCGCGGCGAACGGGCACGATCATGGTCACCGGTTTCGCCGGATAGGTCTGCGCCGATGCTGTGGCGATTGCCGCCAGCACAGCCAGCGCGGCGGCCAATGACAGGCCCAGTTTCCTCATGCGCTCCTCCCGTCGTTTTTGTTTGAAGCTTCAGGTCTTCTTCGTCTCCATCGGCACCATGGCGGCGTCCTTGGAGTTGCGCAGCGTCAGCGACGTCTTGACGTTGCGCACGTGCGGCGCGGCGGTGAGCTCCGCGACGAAGGCCTGGAAGGTCTTGAGGTCCGGCGCCACGCACTTGAGGACGAAATCGATCTCGCCGGACAGCATCCAGCACTCGCGCACCAGCGGCTTGCCGCGCACGAAGTCCTCGAACGGCTTGAGGTCGGCCTCCGCCTGGCTGGACAGGTGCACCATGGCGAACACGGTGACCTCGTAGCCGAGCAGCTTCTCGTCGAGCAGCGCCCGGTAGCCCTTGATGAAGCCCGCCTCCTCCAGCGCCCGCACCCGCCGCAGGCACGGCGGCGCGGAGATGCCGACCCGGCTCGCCAGCTCCACATTGGTGATGCGGCCGTCGCTGCTGCAGCTCCTTCAGGATTTTCCAGTCGATGGCGTCGAGGCGGGCAGGCACGGCGTTCCCCCAAACTTGCCCTCAATCCTTAGCCTGAAGCCGGGCCGCCGCGAAAGATTATTGCGCGACGGGACGATCGCGACCGGAAATCGCACCGGGTATGTGGGCTTCTAGGGTTGCATATCTTGCATAGCTCGATTGAAGCCTTAAATTGGGGTCCGGGGGATGCCTGAGCCGGCCACCGGGCCGCGCCGCATGCCCCCTGCCCAAACCGCCCGATCGCTGGGGGAACGATGTCCAAGACCACCCATGCCAAGCTCGTCATCATCGGCTCGGGCCCGGCCGGCTACACCGCCGCGATCTATGCGGCGCGCGCCATGCTGGAGCCGATCCTGATCCAGGGCATCCAGCCGGGCGGCCAGCTCACCATCACCACCGACGTGGAGAACTATCCGGGCTTCGCCGACGTCATCCAGGGCCCCTGGCTGATGGAGCAGATGCAGAAGCAGGCCGAGCACGTCGGCACCAGGATCGTCACCGACCACGTCAACAATCTCGACCTGTCGAGCCGGCCGTTCCGGCTGACCTGCGATTGCGGCGACGTCTACATGGCCGAGACCGTGGTGCTGGCGACCGGCGCGCAGGCGCGCTGGCTCGACCTGCCCTCCGAGCAGAAGTTCAAGGGCTACGGCGTCTCCGCCTGCGCCACCTGCGACGGCTTCTTCTACAAGAACAAGGAAGTGTTCGTGATCGGCGGCGGCAACACCGCCGTCGAAGAGGCGCTGTTCCTGACCAACTTCGCCTCCAAGGTGACCGTGGTGCACCGCCGCGACCACTTCCGCGCCGAGAAGATCCTGCAGGACCGCCTGTTCAAGAATCCCAAGATCAGCGTGATCTGGGACAGCGCGCTGGAGGACGTGTCCGGCGACGAGAACCCGCTCAAGGTGCGCAAGATCAAGCTGCGCAACGTCAAGACCGGCGCGATCACCGAGCACGCCGGCCGACGGCGTGTTCATCGCGATCGGCCACTCGCCTTCGACCGAACTGGTGCAGGGCAAGGTCGAGATGAAGCCGAACGGCTATCGTCTGGACCGCGCCCTACTCGACCGCGACCTCGGTGCCCGGCCTGTTCGCGGCCGGCGACGTCACCGACGACGTTTACCGCCAGGCCGTCACCGCCGCCGGGCTTGGCTGCATGGCGGCGCTCGAAGCCGAGCGCTTCCTCGCCGCCAACGCTGAACGCCGGCACGCGGCCGAATAGCAATGCCGATAGCGGCCAGGGCCACCATGGATTGGGACAAGCTCAAGGTGTTTCACGCCGCCGCCGAGGCCGGCAGCTTCACCCATGCGGGCGAGCAGCTCGGCCTGTCGCAGTCGGCGGTGTCGCGCCAGGTCAGCGCGCTGGAGCAGGAGCTTTCGGTTTCGCTGTTCCACCGCCATGCCCGCGGGCTGATCCTGACCGAGCAGGGCGAGATGCTCTACCGCACCGCCCACGAAGTGTTCATGAAGCTCGAGGCGGCGCGCGCCAAGCTGACCGACAGCCGCGAGAAGCCGAACGGCGAGCTGCAAGGTGACCACCACGCCCGGCATCGGCGTGCACTGGCTGACGCCGCGGCTCGGCGAATTCATCGATCTCTATCCGGAGATCCGGGTCACGCTGCTGACCACCGACGAGGAGCTCGACCTCGCCATGCGCGAGGCCGACGTCGCGATCCGGCTGCGCCAGCCGACCCAGCCCGACCTGATCCAGCGCAAGCTGTTCTCGGTGCATTTCCACGCCTTCGCGTCGCCGGAATACCTCAAGCGATTCGGCACGCCGCACGCGCTGCACGAGCTCGACAACCACCGCATCGTGCTGCTCGGCGGCGCGACGCGTGCCGACCTACCTGGAGAACCGGCGCTGGCTCACCGAGGTGGAGCGCGACGGCAAGGCCGCGCGCACGCCGATCCTGACCATCAACACCATTCTCGGCGTGATGCGCGCCTGCCAGCGCGGCATCGGCATTGCGCTGCTGCCGGACTATCTGGTCGAGCAGAACGGCGGCCTGGTGCAGTTGTTCGGCGAGACCGACGCGCCCGCGGTGGACGCATATTTCGTCTATCCGGAAGAACTTAAGTCGGTCGCGCGCGTGCAGGTGTTCCGCGATTTCCTGGTCAGCAACGCGCAGCGCTGGAGCTTCTGAACCGCCGCAAAGTGGGCAGTATTCCCAGGCATTTGCGAGGGCCGCATGCCTGCCATGCGGCCCTTTGCATTGTGACTCAGCGAAGTGAGTCGCATGATTGAACTCGCTGCTGGTGTTCGGTTGTCGCATCCCCCCAGATTAAGCAACCGAGTCTTCAGCAGCTTGTTCCCCTCTGGAAGGTGATTGTCGGCCGTCCCGCGCCGACATTACTGAGCCGGGCCCTCACGGGCCCGGCTTCTTCTTTTCAAAACAATTTGCAGAAAATCAGTGCGGCCGGATGGCCGCGCTTGGAAAATTCTTTTCGCCGTTGGCGCGGCTAGGCCCACAGCCGCTCGCTCTCCAGACCCTTGTAGAGCCCTGCGACATATTCGCCGTAGCCGTTGAACAGCAGCGTCGGCTTGCGCTCGCCGCCGGTGCCGAGGATTTCCTCGCTCGCCTGGCTCCAGCGCGGATGCGACACCTCCGGATTGACGTTGGCCCAGAAGCCGTACTCGGACGACTGCAGATCCTCCCAATAGCACTTCGGCCGCTTGTCGGTGAAGCTGAAGCGCACGATCGACTTGATCGACTTGAAGCCGTACTTCCACGGCAGCGCGAGGCGGAGCGGCGCGCCATGCTGCTTGGGCGCCGGCTTGCCGTAGGTGCCGGTGACCAGGAAGGCGAGTTCGTTGGTCGCCTCCTCGATGGTGACGCCTTCGACATAGGGCCACGGATACCAGCTCTGCCGCTGGCCGGGCGCGATCGACTTGTCGAGGAAGGTTTCCATCCGCACGTACTTCGCCGACGACAGCGGCTTGGCGAGTTCGACCAGCTTCGACATCGGGAAGCCCGACCACGGGATGGTCATGCTCCACGCTTCGACGCAGCGCATCCGGTAGAGCCGCTCCTCGATGCCGACCTTGCGGATCAGATCGTCGATGCCGATCTCGAACGGCTTCTCCACCATGCCGTCGATCTTGATCGTCCACGGACGGATCTTCAGTGCCTGCGCCGCCTTCACGATGTTCTTGCTGGAGCCGAACTCGTAGAAATTGTTGTAGTTGGCGTTGACCTTCTCGTCGGTCAGCGGCCGGTCGAGCACGTACTTCTCGTTGCGCTTGGCCGGATAGAGATCGGCGGTCGGATCGGGCAGATCGGCGACGCGCTGCGCCAGCGCGAGCTCCGGCGACAAGCCGATCGCGGCGGCGCCGGCAGCGGCGCCCATGAAAGCGCGGCGATTGAGAAAGACGTGCTCTGGGGTGGCGCAGCTTTCGGGCAGTTCCCAGCCGCGGCGGCGAATGACGTTCATAGTCCCTCCGGAGTTTGAACGGCCGAAGCAGTACGAGCCCCGAGCATCACAGGCAAGTCACGGATATGGGAGCGGCCCGTGTCCCGGCTCGCATTCGCTTACCGGGACACGGGAGCGCCTCGCCCCGCCTACTCTGCCGCAGCCGCGGCCGTGCGCCGCGCCGCGACGATCTGCTCGGCGGTTTGCCGGTCAATTCCGCCATGTGGTCGAACTTGAAGGTGAAGCTGCCGGCGCCCGCGGTCGCCGAGCGCACCTCGATGATGAGGTCGCCGATCTCCGCCTCCGGCATCTTGGCGCGCACCACGTCCCAGCCGTCCCAGCCCTCGCGGGTGTCGAAGCCGAGGATCTGGCCGCGCCGGCCGGACAGGATCGCGTTCATCTTCGCGGTCGCATCGGTCGGACAGACGATCTCGACCAGGTGGATCGGCTCGAGCAGCACCGGATTGCATTGCGGCAGGCCCTCGACCAGCGCGATGCGGGCCGCGGTCTGGAACGCCATGTCGGAGGAATCGACGGTGTGATACGAGCCGTCGACCAGCGCGACCTGCACGTCCACCACCTGGAAGCCGAGCGGGCCGTGCTTGAGCGCGTTGATCGCGCCCTCCTCCACCGACGGAATGTAATTGCGCGGCACCACGCCGCCGGTGATCTTGTCCTCGAACTTGAAGCCGGAGCTGCGCGGCAGCGGCTTGATGTCGAGCACCACGTCGCCGAACTGGCCGTGGCCGCCGGACTGCTTCTTGTGCCGGCCGCGCTGCACGATGCCCTTCTTGATGGTCTCGCAGATAGCCGACCGTCGGCTTGCGCGTGGTGATCGCGACGCCGAAGCGGTCGGCGAGCCGCTCGGCGGCGACGCGCAGATGCATCTCGCCCTGCCCCCACAGCACGACCTCGTGGGTCTCGGCGTTGTGCACCACGTTGATCGAGGGATCCTCGTCGACCAGCTTGTGCATCGCCTGGCCGAGCTTGACGTCGTCCTTGCGATCCTTGGCCGACACCGCGATCGCCAGCACCGGCTCGTGCGGCTTCACCTCGGTCAACGGCGCATGCGCCTGCTTGCCGGCCGACAGCGTGTCGCCGGTCCTTGGCGTATTCGAGCTTGCCGAGCGCCACCGTTTCGCCCGCGCTCGCGGCGCCGCGCTTCTCGGTGTTCTGGCCGACCATCTTGAAGGTGGCGGCGACGCGGCCGGCTTCGCGCTCCGGCGAAAGCAGCGTGACGCCGTCGCCGATCTGGCCGCTCAGCACGCGCGCGACCGACATCTTGCCGGCATGCGCGGTGTTGAACGTCTTGAGCACATAGGCGAGCGGCTCGCTGCCGTTGACGCCGAGCCGCTTGGCGGTCGCCTCGACGTTCGGCGCCTCGTGGCGCAGCGCCTTGAGCAGCCGCAGCACGCCGTTGGTGCGGGTGGCGACGCCCATCAGCACCGGAACGACCAGTCCTTCGCGCAGTTCCTTGGCGAGATCGTCGAACACCTTGTCGCGCGGCGGCGGGATGTCCTCGAGCAATTGCTCCATCAGCGCGTCGTCGTGGTCGGCGAGCTTCTCCAGCATGGAGAAGCGCGCGGTCTTCTCCTGCTCGAGGTTCTCGCCTTCGAGCGGCACGACCTCGGACGCCGCGTGCTCCTTGTAGACATGGGCGCGCTCGAGCGCGAGATCGACGAAGCCGGTGACGATCTCGTTCTTCCAGATCGGGATCTGGCGCAGCACCAGCGGCACGCGCGAGGCCGGCTGCAGGATCTGCAGCGCCTCCATCACCTTGGTGTCGGCCTTGTCGATCTTGTTGAGGAACAGGAAGCGGGGAATCTTGAGGTCTTCGAGCTCGCGCAGGATCGAGCTGCAACTGCGGCATCTTGCGCTCGTCGGCCTCGCAGACCACGACCGCGGCGTCGACCGCGGGCAGCACCGCGCGCATGTCGTGGACGAACTCGACCGAGCCCGGGCAATCGATGAAGGTGTAGGTGTCGTCCATGAACGTCGTGGTGGCGACGGAGAACTCGACGCTCATCTTGTGATGGCGCGCCTCCTTCGAGGCATCGCCGACGGTGGTGCCGGCTTCGACGCGTGCCTTGCCGCTGGATCGCGCCGGTGCGCGCCAGGATCGCTTCGAGAAGTGTGGTCTTGCCGCTTTGGAAGGGGCCCACCAGCGCGATGCACCGGGGACCCTTGGCTCTATTGCCGCTATTGCCATTTGCAGCCGCCATCGACGCCTCCCATTCGGCGTCCGCACGGCCGGCTCTTCCGGCCGCAAGTTCGAACGCCGGAAGGTTATCGTCTCAGGGGATTGCGGCGGTGGCAAGGGCGACGAGGCCCTGGAACTGCGCGCTCAAGCAGGCGCCCGTTCGCTTGTGCACCGCGTTTCCGCCGGCGGCCGTGCTGCTTCGAGAAGCCCGGCATGATCTCGCGGGCAAAGCGGCGCAGGTGTTCGCGGCCGCCCGCCATCGCGAAAATGATGAACTCCGCGCCGGCGTGCCGCAGCGCCTCCAGCGTCTCGCAGATCTCGTCGGGCGTGCCGAACATGGCGTTCGTCGGTGGTGCCGCCAGCCTTGTCGGCATAGTTGAGAATGTGCGAGCCGACCTTCTTGTCCGGCCAGCGCGACACCGCGGCCATGCGCTCGTTGTTGACTGCGCCTGGCGCTCCAGCGCGGCTTCCGTGTCGGCCCTGATCCTTCGCGACATAGAGCTGCCGCGCCACCGTGACGTGGGTCGGGTGATACGGCCGGCCGTGCTTGCCCAGTTCGTCGCGATAGATCGCGATGCGCCGGCCGATCTCCTCGGGCGAAGCGTACTGGTCGAGGATCAGCCGGAAGCCGCGCGCCGCGGCGCGCCGGATCGACGGCTCGCTGCCGGCCGCGACCCAGAACGGCGGATGCGGCTTCTGCGCCGGCGGCGGCTCGACCACGATGTCGTTGAAGGGCCAGAACTGGCCGTGGTGCGAGAAGCGCTCGCGCGACGTCCAGGCGCTGGGTGATGACCTCGAGCGCCTCCTCGAAGCGCGCGTCGGCCTCCTCCTGCGGGATGTTGAAGCCCATGAACTCGTTGTAGCGGTAGCCCTTGCCGATGCCGAAATCGAGCCGGCCGCCCGACATCACGTCGAGCATCGCGGCCTGCTCGGCGAGCAGCACCGGATGGTGCCAGGGCAGCACCATCACCGAGCTGCCGACGCCGCAGCGTGGTCGTGCGCATGGCGAGGCAGGTCAGCAGCGTCAGCGTGGCGGAGACCTGGTTCCAGCCGGAGAAATGGTGCTCGACCAGGAAGCTCGAGCAGTAGCCCAGCGCCTCGGCCTCGACGTTGAGGTCGATGAGTCCGAAGCCTGCCTGGCAAGCCGGCGTTGCCGCGCCTGCGCGGCCAGTCCGAATTGCATGGCGATCTGCGCGTCGCCCGGCCTGTGCGGGCATCGACGCCTGCAGAACAGCGCCAAGACGTGGATGGCCGGGCAGCTCGGCCAGACGAACTTCAGTCCGGAGCATACCGGGCTAGAACCGCGGAATATCCGGGAACGGCAGCTTGCCGGCGTGGACGTGCAGCCGGCCGAACTCGGCGCAGCGGTGCAGCTTCGGGAACACCTTGCCGGGGTTGAGCAGGCCGCCGGCGTCGAACGCGCATTTCAGCCGCTGCTGCTGGTTGAGGTCGTCCTCGGTGAACATCACCGGCATCAGGTCGCGCTTCTCGACGCCGACGCCGTGCTCGCCGGTCAGCACGCCGCCGACCTCGACGCAGAGCTTGAGGATTTCGGCGCCGAACTCCTCGGTCTTCTCCAGTTCGCCCGGCTTGTTGGCGTCGTAGAGGATCAGCGGATGCAGGTTGCCGTCGCCGGCGTGGAACACGTTGGCGACGCGCAGCCCGTAGTGCTCCGACAATTCGCGGATGCGCTTGAGCACCTGCGGCAGCCTCGCGCGCGGGATGGTGCCGTCCATGCAGTAATAGTCCGGCGAGATGCGGCCGACCGCCGGGAACGCCGCCTTGCGGCCGGCCCAGAACAGCACGCGCTCCTCCTCGGAGTTGGAGACGCGCAGCGTGGTCGAGCGGCAGTCCTTGGCGATCGAGGCGACGCGCTCGATCAGGTGATCGACCTCGGCCTTCGGCCCGTCGAGCTCGACGATCAGCAGCGCCTCGACGTCGAGCGGATAGCCGGCGTGGACGAACTCCTCGGTCGCGTGGATCGCCGGCTTGTCCATCATCTCCATGCCGCCGGGGATGATGCCCGCGCCGATGATGCGCGAGACGCACTCGCCGGCGTCCTCCGACTCGGAAAGCCGACCAGCACCGCGCGCGCGGTCTCCGGCTTCTTCAGGATGCGCACCGTGACCTCGGTGACGACGCCGAGCAGCCCCTCCGAGCCGGTGACGATGCCGATCAGGTCGTAGCCGCCGGGGTCGAGATGCTTGCCGCCGAGCCGGATCACCTCGCCGGTGATCAGCACCATCTCGAGGCCGAGGATGTTGTTGGTGGTCATGCCGTATTTCAGGCAATGCACGCCGCCGGAATTCTCCGCGACGTTGCCGCCGATGGTGCAGGCGATCTGCGAGGACGGATCGGGCGCGTAGTAGAAGCCGGCGTGCGCCACCGCGTTGCTGACCGCGAGATTGGTGACGCCGGGCTCCGACCACCACGACGCGGTTGTCGTAATCGATCTCGCGGATGCGGTTGAACTTCGCCATGCCGAGCAGCACGCCGTCGGTCGAGCGGCAGCGCGCCGCCGGACAGCGAGGTGCCGGCGCCGCGCGGCACCACCTTGATGCCGTTGTCGTGGCAATAGCGCAGCACCGCGGCGACCTGCTCGGTGGTCTCCGGCAGCACCACCACCATCGGCAGCGCCTTGTAGGCGGTGAGCCCGTCGGACTCGTAGGGCCGCATTTCGCGCTCGGCCGCGATCACCCCCTCGCCCGGCACGATCGCGCGCAGCGCCGCCACGATCTCGGCGCGGCGGGCCAGCACGGCCTGATCGGGCTCGGGCATATGAACCGACATCGGCGGCTCCGGTGTTATGTGATCTAGGGCGATTGTACTACCGGGCGATCCGTGCAGAAAATGGCGCCCTTGGCGCATAGGAGCACTGATAATGAAGGTGTTCGGTATTGGCCGCGGCGGCGCTTGTTGGCCGCGACCGGGCTGGCGAAGGCGCAGGATCTCGCCGCCGGCGAGCAATCGTTCCGCAAATGCCTGCCCTGCCATTCGGTCGGCGAGGACGCCAAGCACAAGATCGGGCCGGTCCTCAACGGCCTCGACGGCCGCAAGTCCGGCACCATCGAGGGCTACAACTACAGCGAGGCCAACAAGAAGGCCGAGATCGTCTGGAGCGAGGCGAGCTTCAAGGACTACATCGCCAATCCGATGGCGCGCATCCCCGGCACCAAGATGGCGTTCGCCGGCATCAAGAACGAGAAGGAAATCGCCGACCTCTGGGCCTATCTCAAGCAGTTCAAGGCCGACGGCAAGAAGTAGCCGTCCCTCACCGTCGCGAACATGACCGCCGCGCGCAATGACGCGCGGCATTCTGGCCGCGCGGCCGGATCGAAGCCCCGTGTCACAGTGATGGCGACACTGGGGCAGTGCCGGATTTTGCACGCAACCAAATGCCGCCGAACGCGTTCTTGATCGCGGGCTCCTGGCGTGGCGTCCTGCCCGCGAACTAATCCATTGATTTCAATTGCGTTTTTACTTCCGGCTTCATGCGGGCCGGCAACGGCGAGGTCACAATGGCCGACTACAAGATCGGGATCGAAGAAGAATATTTCCTGGTCGACGCCGCGACCAAGTCGGTGGCGCGCGCCATGCCGGAGGGATTCCTCGAGGCCGCCAAGAAGGCGACCGGCGGCCAGGTCATGGGCGAATTCCTGCAATCGCAGATCGAAGCCGTGACGCTGCCGCACACCGACATCAAGACCGCGCGCGAGGAATTGCGCCATCTGCGCCAGACCGTGGCCAAGGTCGCCGCCGAGCACGGCCTCGCCATCCTCGCCGCCGGCACGCATCCGACCGCGGACTGGGGCCGCTCGCAGCAGACCGAAGGCGACCGCTACGACGCGGTGATGGACGACCTGCAGATGATCGGCCAGCGCAACATGCTGTGCGGGCTGCACGTCCACGTCGAGCTGCCCGACCCGGACGAGCGGGTCGACGTGATGACCCGCATGCTGCCGTACCTGCCGCTGTTCATCGCGCTCGCGACCTCGTCGCCGTTCTGGCGCTCGCGGCCGACCGGGCTGAAGGGCTACCGGCTCGCGGCCTACGACGAACTGCCGCGCACCGGCGTGCCGGAGCTGTTCCACACCAAGGAGGAGTTCGACGCCTATGTCGACGCGCTGGTGAAGGCCGGCGTGATGCAGGATTCGAGCTACATCTGGTGGTCGATGCGGCCCTCGCTCAAGCACCCGACGCTGGAGCTGCGCGCGCCGGACGTGCCGACGCTGGTCGACGATTCGATCGCCATCGCCGCGCTGTGGCGCTCGCTGGCGCGCCGGCTGACGCGCAATCCGTCGCTCAACGGCAACATCAACGCGGTGACGCGCGCCGATCGTGGTCGAGAACAAGTGGCGCGCGCAGCGCTACGGCGTGCACGGCAGCTTCGTCGGCGACGGCGGCGCGGTGACCGTCGCCGAGATGATCGAGCAGGTGCTCGAGGAGACCGCGGAGGACGCCGACGCGCTCGACTGCCTCTCCGAGATGCGCCGCTGCCGCACCATCGTCGGCGCCGGCACCTCGGCGGACGCGCAGATCGCGGTGTTCGAGACCGCACGGCAAGAAAGAAGGCCGCGCCGACGCGCTGCAGGCGGTCAAGGACTGGCTCGCGGTCGCGACGCTGCAGTAGCTAGTTCGGCTGCTCCCGCCGGGATCGCGGTCTGCACCACCAGGCCGCGCGCCCGCGCATCGACCACGCCGAGCCCGCGCAGCGCGAACAGCGTCAGGGTCTGCACCGCCTCGCGCGTCTTCGCTTCGGATCGCCGCCGGCATCAGGCGCGAGCGGCCCGATCAGTCCTTCGATCAGCGCGCCGATCAGCGCCGGCACCGCCAGCGCCGCATCGATCTCCGGCAGGTGACCGCCGGCGACCGCCGCGCTCGACCAGTCCTTCGAATTGCTCGGCCAGCGCCTTGCGGTAGGCGAGCCGCATCGCGTCGGTCTCGGCATCGACCGGCTCGGCGATCATCGCCCAGGCCAGCTTGCGGTTGCGCAGCCGCGCGCCGGCGAAGGTCGCGATCGCCGCGGCCAGCGCCGACAGCGGCCCGGGCGCGGCGTCCGCCGCGCGCCGCACCGCGGCGATCTCGCGCTCGGCGGCGCTCGCCACCAGCGCGCCGACCAGCTCGGTCTTGCTCGGGAAATAGCGATAGACCGTGCCGGCCGCGATGCCGGCGCGCGCCGCAACCGGCGCGATCTGGATCGCCGCCATGCCGCCTTCGCTCGCAGCGCGGCCCGCCGCCGCGACGATGGCGTCGTGGCGCTCGGCCTGCCGGCGGATGACCCGTTCGGTGCGGCGATATGCCATGCAAAGACTGAATGCTGATTCAACCGAAACGGTCAAGCGAACTCGGCATCGCTTTGCTAGGCTTGAGGCAAAGGGGGAGGACTCGCGATGCGGATTTCGATTCGAATCGCGGCTGCGCTGGCCGCGATGTTCGTCAGCACCATCAGCTACGCCCAATCAGTCCCCGGCTATCCGGCGCGGCCGGTGCGCATCATCGTGCCCTACCCGGCCGGCGGCCCGACCGACCTGATCGCGCGCCTCGTCGCGCAGAAGCTGACCGAAAGCCTCGGCCGAAATTTCTACGTCGAAAACGTCGTCGGCGCCGCCGGCAATATCGGCCACGCCGCCGCCGCCAATGCGCCGGGCGACGGCCACACGCTCGCGGTCGTCACCAACGACTTCGCCATCGCGGTCGCGACCTTCGCCAAGCTGCCCTACGACCCGATCAAGCAGTTCGTGCCGGTGAGCATCATCGCCTCCTCCCCGCAGGTGGTGATCGTGAACTCCGCGTTCCCGGCCAAGACCGTCGCCGAACTGGTGGCGCTGGCCAAGGCCGAGCCTGGCAAACACAGCGCGGCCGGCATGTCGCGTCGGCTTCGGCATGCTGACCAGCCAGCGGTTCTTCCGTCTCGGGCTTGAACGTCGACCTGGTGCGCGTGCCCTTCACCGGCGCAGCACCGCTCATCACGTCCACGATCGGCAATCACACGCCGATCGCGTTCATCGGCTTGCCGCCGGCCGTGCCGATGATCAAGGAAGGCAAGCTGCGGCCGCTGGTCGTTGTCAGCGCCAAGCGCTCGCCGGAATTCCCCGACGTTCCGACCAACGCCGAAGTGGGCGTGCCCGATCAGGACGCCGACCTGCTGATCAGCATGGTCGCGACGGCCGGAACGCCGAAGCCCGTCGTCGACCTGCTGCAACGCGAGATCGCGCGCATCGTGCAAATTCCCGACGTGAAAAAACGGCTCGACACGCTGACCTTCACGCCGATCGCCAGCACTCCCGAGGCAATACGGCGCCAAGATACGCTCCGACATCGAGACGTGGCGCAAGATCGTGAGCGACCTCGGCATCAAGGTGGAGTGACGCCGTCAGTTCTTCGGCGACGCCAGCGCCCGCGCCCGGATCGTCTCCAGCGACGCGCCCGGCGTCAACGCGTCGGTCGCGACCTTGACGTGGATGATCGACGGCTTGCCGGATTTCTCCGCGGCCTCGAACGCCTTGGCGAAATCCGCGGTCTTCTCCACCGTCGCGCCGAAGCCGCCGAACGCGCGCGCATAGGCCGCGAAATCCGGATTGCGCAGATCGGTGCCGATCACGCGGGTCGGATATTCGCGCTCCTGGTGCATGCGGATGGTGCCGTAGGTGCCGTTGTCCATGATCGACGACGATGATCGGCAGGTCGTACTGCACGGCGGTCGCGAACTCCTGGCCGTTCATCAGGAAGTCGCCGTCGCCGGCGATGCACAGCACCGTGCGGTCGGGATAGAGCCGCTTGATGCCGACCGCGGCCGGCAGGCCGTAGCCCATCGAGCCCGCCATCGGCGCGAAGTGCTGGCCGAACTGGCTCAGCCGGAAGAAGCGCTGCGCCCAGGTGGTGAAGTTGCCGGCGCCGTTGGTGAGGATCGCGTCGGGCACGCGCTCGCGCAGCCAGACGATGATCTCGCCGAAATTGACCGGCGCCGGGCTGCGGCGTCGCCTTCTCGGTCCACTCGATGTAGTCGGCGTGCGCCTGCTTGGTCTGCGCGCGCCAGGAAATCTCGTTCGGCGGCTGCAAGCCTTCGAGCGCCGCGGCAAATCCGGTCGGCGCGGCGTTGATGGCGAGATGCGGACGATAGACCCGGCCGAGCTCCTCGGCGCCCGGATGGACGTGCACCAAGCGTCTGCCGCGGCCCGGGAATTTCGAGCAGCGTGTAGCTCTGCGACGGCATCTCGCCGAGCCGGCCGCCGATCAGCACGATCAGGTCGGCCGCCTTGATGCGCGCCAGCAGCTTCGGATTGGGCCCGATGCCGAGATCGCCGGCGTAGCTCGGATGCCGCCAGTCCATCAGGTTGCCGCGGCGGAACGTGGTGGCGACCGGAATGTCGAAGCGCTCGGCGAAGCGCGCGAGGCTCGCGCGCGCCGCCTCCGACCAGCGGCTGCCGCCGGCCAGCACGACCGGCTGCTTGGCGGCCCACAGCATCTTCTGCAGCTTCGCCATGTCGGCCTGGCCCGGCCAGATCTCGACCGGCTCGAACGGCGGCGCGTCCGGCACCGCGACGCGCTCGGTCAGCATGTCCTCGGGCAGCGCGATCACCACCGGGCCCGGCCGGCCGCTGGTCGCGGTGTAGAACGCGCGCGAGACCAGCTCCGGGATGCGCGCCGGATCGTCGATCTCGGTCGTCCATTTGGCGATCGAGCCGAACACCGCGCGGTAGTTCAGCTCCTGGAACGCGTCGCGCTCGCGCATCTCGCGGCCGACCTGGCCGACGAACACGATCAGCGGCGTCGAATCCTGCTGCGCGATGTGGATGCCGGGCGAGGCGTTGGTGGCGCCGGGCCCGCGCGTGACGAACACGACGCCGGGCCGGCCGGTCGCCTTGCCGTGCGCCTCCGCCATCATGGTCGCGCCGCCCTCCTGGCGGCAGACCGTGAGCTCGATCGGCCGGTCGTAGAAGGCGTCGAGCGCGGCGAGATAGCTCTCGCCCGGCACGCAGAACGCGTGCTGCACGCCGTGGACGACGAGCTGATCGATCAGGATCTCGCCGCCGGTCCGGGTGCCGTCATTGGCGCGCATTGCAGTGCTCTCCGTTGCCGCTGGCACGTTATATCAGCATCCATCGCCCGTGCATGCCCGGGCGCTTGACCCGGGCATCCATCATGGCCGCTTGCCGTTCACGTACGATTTGCGTTCGCGGCGAGGCGTCATGGATGGCCGGGTCAAGCCCGGCGCATGACGCGTGGTGAGAGCGTAGCCCTACCGCTTGATCGGGCAGAACCCCGTCGGGATCATCAGCGAGGTCTTCTGCTCCAGCAGCAGGCCGGACTCGTTGAGCTTCTGCAGATAGACCTGCCACTCCGGATCGGCGAACATCGCGGCGCGGCGCTTGGTGCGGTCGGCGGCGTCCTCATAGGCCCAGTTGTGCACCACCGTGTTCACGTCGCCGCGTCTCGGCGAACATGTAGGCGATCGGCTGGCCGAGATGGCGGCGTCTGCGCGGCGTAGCCGTACTGCTCGTAGATCTTCAGGTGCATCTGCGTGTGGCCGGGCTTGATGCGATAGGTGCGATGATCGACGAGCAATGGAACCTCCCGTTAGGCGCATGATGGCGCGGATGCGGGAGTGTTCCGGTTGCGGCAGGCCGGGGTCAAGGGCTTGCAGGGAACCGCGCGCCCTGCGCGCGGCCGTGCTGCGTGCGGGCGTCGTATTCGACGTCCTTCTGGTTCGCCTCCTTGATCAGGCGCGTCGCCCAGCGCGTTGGCGGCGCGCCCGAGCGTCGTCGCAGGTCGGACGCGGCGGCATATCGCGCATCGCCGCCTCGATCCGCTTGCCGATCTCGATGCCGTTCTGGGCGTGGCCCTCCTCATGCGCCAGCAGCTTTTCCGTGAATTCGCTCGAACGTGCGCGCCAGCGCCGGCCGGCGAGCTCGGCTTGAGCCGCGGCATGGTGATGGTGACGTCGACCGTGATCGCGACCCGCGCGATCGCGCAGTCCTGCCCGACGTTGCGGTAGCGGTAGGTCCACTTGACGTTCCAGCGCGTCGTCGCGTCGAAGCGCCGCTTGGTCATCTGATCGATCGGCCCGAGACGGTCCAGCTCGGCCCGGATCTCCTGCGCCGTCGCGCCGCCGACGTCGTAGTGGACGAAATTGCGCTTCACCAGCGGCTCGGCGGCGGCCCCGCCTAAACTCAGCGCAAGCCACGATGCCGCGATCGACAGCCATCTCGTCATGGAAGCCCTCCGCCCCAAGCAGTAGACAAGCACTAGCAAAGCGCGCCGCGCTGCGCGATGGTCTGCGCATGCCGTTCGATCCGCGCCGCATCGCCGTGGTGTTCTGCGCGGTCTGCGCCTTCCTCCATCTCTATTCGCCGCAGGCGGTGTTGCCGCTGATGGCGCAGGAGTTCGGCGTCGGCGCCGCCGCCGCCAGCCTGATCATCACCGCCAGCACGCTCGCCGTGGCGGCGACCGCGCCGTTCACCGGCGCGATCGCCGACGTGCTGGGGCGCAAGCGCGTCATCGTCGCCGCCATGGTGCTGCTGCTGGTGCCGGGCGTGATGCTGCCGCTGTCCGGCAGCCTCCACGAGCTGATCTTCTGGCGCTTCGTCCAGGGCCTGCTGCTGCCGCCGATCTTCGCCGTCACCATCGCCTACATCGGCGACGAATGGCCGCCGCAGCAGGCCACCGGCGTGATCGGCAGCTACACCGTCGGCCTCGGCGGTCGCCGGCTTCCTGGGCCGCTTCATCCCCGGCATGCTGATCGCCTATGTCGGCTGGCGCGGCGGCTTCATGGCGCTCGCCGCGCTGACCGCGGTCTGCCTGATCGTCGTCGCGACGCTGCTGCCGCGCGAGAAGCAGTTCGTGCGCGCCAGCAACCTCGCCGCCTCGCTGCGCCAGATGGTGGCGCACCTGCGCAACCCGAAGCTGCTCGCGACCTACGCGGTCGGCTTCGGCGTGCTGTTCAACTTCATCGCCGTCTTCACCTACATGAGCTTTCATCTGGCCGGGCCGCCGTTCTTCCAGTCGGCGGCCTTCATCGGCTCGATCTTCGTGGTCTATCTCGCCGGCGCGGCCGCCGCGGCGCTGACCGGCCGGATGATCGCCGCGATCGGCCGGCGCACCTTCGTGCTGTGGGTGCTGGCGGCCTGGGCGTGCGGCATCCTGCTGATGCTGATCCCGTCCGTGCCGGTGATCGTGCTGGCGCTGGCGATCGCCTCGATCTGCGGCATGCTCGCGCAAGCCGCGTCGACCAGCTACGTCGCCATCACCGCGCAGGGCGGCACCTCGTCGGCGGTCGGGCTCTACGTCACGTCGTTCTACGTCGGCGGCACGTTCGGCGGCTGGCTCGCCGGCCTCGCCTACGAGGCGGGCGGCTGGCCCGCGACGCTCGTCCTGGTGCTCGGCATGCAGGCCATCATGGCGACGATCGTCGCCACGACGCTGGAGCCGGACCTAGGCCGCTACTGGCTGTCCAGGTGCGAGACCTGCTTCACCGGCGGACGCGCCGGCGGCGGCGTGGTTTCCGCCGACTGCAGCACAAAGCCGCCGGAAGTGCGCGCCGCGGTCTGCATCGGCGTCAAAGACGCGATCGGCACCTTCGGCTCGTCGTCGTCGCGGTCGTAGATGTCGTCGCGGAAATGGACGATGTCGTCCTTGGTCACCCAGCCGGTGAAATAGACCCAGGCGACCGGCACCTTGTGCGTCAGATTGATGGTCTTGCGGTCGCCCGTGGCGATCGCCGCATCGACTTCCTTGCGGCCCCAGCCCGCCGATTGTCGGCGAGCAGCCAGACCGCGAGGTCGCGCACCTCGGCGACACGCGCGCAGCCCGACGACTCGAAGCGGTAGTCCCGGGAGAAATGTTCCTTGTGGTTGGTGTCGTGCATGTAGACCGAATACTTGTTCGGCATGTCGATGCGCACCGCGCCGAGCGCATTGCCTGCGCCGGAATCCTGCCGGACGCTGAAGTTCGGCGAACGAGTCCAGTCCACCGACTTCGGATCAACCTCACGGCCGTTCGCGTCCAGCACACGCATGCGCATACGGCTGACGTAGCCTGGATCGCGGCGCATCCGGGGCATGACGTCCGCCTTCATAATCCCGAGCGGCACCGTCCAGGTCGGGTTGAGGTTGACGGCGTTGATGGTCGTGGTCAGCGTCGGCGACTTGCGGCCGACCTTGCCGACCACGACCACATAGCGCTTCTGGACCACGTCGCCGTCGACCGCCTCGGCCACCGCCGCCGGGATGTTCACCACCACGTAGCGCTGGCCGAACGTGAAGTTGAGTTCGCTGATGCGATCCATCGTCGCGCGCGAGCTGCTCCAGCCGCTCCTTCACCGGAACATTGAGCGCGGCGAGCGTCTTCGGCCCGACCGTGCCGGTCTCGGTGAGGCCGTGACGCGTCTGGAAGCGCTTCACCGCCTCCTCGAGCGCGCGCGTCGTAGACTCTCGCCCGTGACCTGATCCGGCGGCGAGATCGTCCGTCATCGCCAGCCGCTGGCGCAGCAGCACCACGTCGGGCCCGCTCGCGCCGGGCGCGAGCTGCGCGGTCTTGGGCAGCGTCGGCCAGCCGCCGCGCAGGTCGATGGTGGTGTAGCTCAGCAGCGCCGCGGCGATGCGCTGATAGGTGTTGCCGTAGAAGGTCGGCAGCGGCGACTTGGAGACCGGGGCAATGCTGTCGGGCTTCCGCCGGCTTGCCGCGGGCTTGCGCCGCGGCCGGCTTGCGGCTTGGGAATCGGCGTGGCGCTCTGCGCCGCCGCCGGCCCGACAAAAGCCATTGATAAAACAAGGGAAATCGTCAGCGTGGCGCATCCTGCCCCTCGTTTCTCCGCCTTTCCCCGCGCGAATCAAAGCCCGCCGGTATGGCGGCATTGCGGCCAGCATAGCCGCCAGAGATTAGCGTCCCGTTCGCTCGCCTTCCGCACCGCATCCGGATTAGGCTTCGCCGCCCATCGAACAAGGGTTCTGCCATGTCCGCGACGCTCACCAAGGCCCAGGCCGAATTCCTGCAATCGATCGACACGCCGACGGTCTGCAATCTGCTGGAGATCGTCGCGCCGGAGCGGCGCGGCTTCGGCTACACGGTGCGCCACCTGCACTGCCCGTTCCCCGACCTGCCGCCGATGGTCGGCTTCGCCAAGACCGTCACCATGCGCGCGCAGGACCGCGTGCCGCTCGGCGAGGCCGGCTACATGAACAAGCGGCTCGACTATCTCGACTACATCGCCGTCGGCGCCGCAGCCTCGATCGCAGTGATCCAGGACCTCGACGACATCGTCGGCTTCGGCGCGTTCTGGGGCGAGGTGCAGACCAACGTGCACAAGGCGCTGGGCTGCCTCGGCACCATCACCAACGGCTCGATCCGCGACATCCCGCAGGTCGCGCCCGGCTTCCAGATGCTGGCCGGCTCGATCGCGCCGTCGCACGCCTTCGTCCACGTGGTCGACTTCGGCACCAACGTGAACATCCACGGCATGGCGGTGAAAAGCGGCGACCTGATCCACGCCGACCGCCACGGCGCCGTGGTGGTGCCGCTCAACACCATCGACCCGATGAAGGCGGCCGCCGACGGGCTCGCCGCCAAGGAGGCCAAGATCATCAACGCCGCGAAGTCGGGCGCCGGCCTCGAAGCGATCAAGGCGGCGATGAAGGGCTGAGCGTCATCCAGCGCTCGGATGCCAGCGCGGCCGTAGCCCGCCGCCAGCACCGCGAGGATCGCGGGCGGCGTCAGCACGTCGACCGTCGCCGCTGCGCGGCCGCGGCTGGCGCGTCGCGTAGCCGTCCGGCGTCCAGTGCAGCAGCGAGCGGCCGCGCACCGCAAAGGCGCGCCTCTCGATCACGACGAATGCGCCGTCCGGCAGATCGGCGATCGGCACGGCGATGCCGCGCGCTTGTCGCGGCCGTCGAGCCGCTCGTCGTGCAGCACGCTCGTCCATCTCGGCGGCGCGCGGGCGCGCCGGCAGCTCGAAGGCCCGCTGCCAGCATTCGGCGAACGCCAGCGCATCGCGGCGCCGGCATTCGAAGCAGGGCCGGTGGCCGGCGGCGAGCGCGGTCACCTCGTCGAGGAAGAACAGCTCGGTGTAGCTGTCGCCCCAGACGCTGCGGTGCCGGCCCTTGAAGTCGAGCACGCAGCAGATCCATTGCCGCGACGTCCAGCGCCGCTGCGTCAGCGTGCGCTCGCCGGTGTGGATGCGTCCGCCGCGATTGCCCATGAACAGGCCGAGCGCGGGGTCTGCGAACAGTTCGCCGAAAGGATCGACGCGGTTCTGCAGCGGCATGCCGCGATGGTGTGCGGCGACCGCCGGCCATGCAACAGAAAAAGGGGGCGGCCGCTGGGGAACGGCCGCCCGTCCGTCAATCGTGTTCCGACACACGCTACGCGGTACGCTTACATCCGAAGGGTTCTTGTTGCTGTCCTTCGGTTACTGGCTTTCGGTTACTTGGCTTTCAGCAGATCGGACGCATCGACCAGGATCAGCTCGTTGTCGTCCTGCTTGCCGAGCTTGCGGCCCGACGAGTACGGCAGGTTGTTGTCGTTGCCGACGATGATGTGGCGGTCGTCGACGATGTCGAGACCTTCGATGGTGACGAACGGGAAGGTGAAGATGCCTTCCTTGGAGCCCTGCTTCGCCTTCTTGTCCGGGTCCTTGATCGCCATCAGGTCGAGATGCGCGATCTTGCGCACGAAGCCGCCGGCGTTCGCGTCGTTCATCTCGATCTTGTAGATGCGCTTCATCTTGGCCGGGATGTTGAAGCAGTCGGGCCGCGGCGCGCCGGTGCAGGCCTCCGGCAGTTCGCCCTCGCCGTTGTCGCGCTCGATGATCAGGCCGGTGGTGGCGTCGATCATGTTGAAGTCGCCGATGTTGTTGCCGTTGACCTCGAGCCGGTACTTCCAGAAGCGGCCGGTCCACTTCTGCGCGTTCACATCGAATTCGAGGATGCGCAGATACTCGCGGTCGCCGTCCATCTCCCACGCCTTCTTGCCCTCGTCCCACAGCGGGCCTTCGAGCAGCGGATAGAGGAAGCGGCCGTCCTTCGACGCCGCCATCGCCTCGTAGCCGCGCGAGCGGCGCACCGTGAACGGCACCGCGCCGCCGGGCACCGCCGGCGTCGACACCAGATAGTGGTCCGGCGAGCGCGCCGGCTTGCCGTCGATCTCGGTCTCGAAGAACGCGTTGACCTTGCCGTCCTGGTCGATCCGGATCAGGTAGGGCCCGAACTCGTCGCCGATCCAGATCTGGTCGCCGATGGTCTGGAAGCTTTCGACGTCGAGGTCGGCGCCGGTCAGGTAGCGCTTGGCGGTGCCTTCCAGCGTGATCTGGAACGGAATTTTCTTGTCCGGGTCGTGCACGAAGATGGTGCGCAGCACATCGACCTTGCCGCTCGTCCAGTCCGGCTTGATCCGGTGCAGCACCAGCATCGCGTCCGGCGAATTCGCCTTGGTGCCGAAGCCGTTGTCCTGCAGCACCCAGAAGGTGCCGTCGCCCGCCGACTTGAGCCCCGAGAAGCCCTGCATCGGCTGGCCCTTGAACGGCAGCTTGACGCCGGTCTCGCGCGGCACGCCGGGCGCGGAAATGTACGACGCGCCCATCACGGAGCCGACCGCGTCGATCCGCTTGCGGTCGGCGTTGGTGAACTTGCCCGACACCGCGAGATCGGCCGGCGCATCCGCCGGCGGATTGAAGAAGGTCTCGGCCGGCACGATGGCGTGGCCGACAAGCTTGCCCGGCGTCGCCTGATCGGCCGCCGCCGGAATGATGGTGAGCACGCTCGTGACCAATGCCAGAGCAATTCGCATCGTCGCCTCCTGATCGATATGAATCGCCGGGAGGCTCGCGCCGGGAGTTGTCAGGGACGTTGCCGATCCATGACGGAGCGGTGACAGCCCACAGATGCCTATCGTTCAACGCCGTCATTGCCGGGCTGTCCGGGCGATCCCGCTTAGGGTGACGGCTACCTGTCCCATGAATCGAAATGGCCGGGACAAGCCCGGCCATGACGAAATACGTGTGCGCTGCGAGACGTCAGGTCTGCGGCTGCGGCTCCATCGGGCCCGGCTCCGGGTCCGGGCGCGGACGGCTGCGGCCGGCCGGCGGCACCGCCGACGAGCGCGGCTGCTGCGGCTCGATCACCGACTCGCGGTTCGGCTTCTTGCCGAGCAGCAGGTCCTTGATCTCGTCGCCGGTCAGCGTCTCGAACTCGAGCAGGCCCTTGGCCAGCGTCTCGAGATCGGCGCGCTTGGCTTCGAGCACCTGGCGCGCCTCGTCGTGCGCCGCCTCGACCAGCCGCTTGATCTCGACGTCGATCTTCTGCGCGGTCGCCTCCGAGACGTTCTGCGTGCGGGCGACCGACATGCCGAGGAACACCTCGTCCTGGTTCTCGCCGTAGGACACCGCGCCGAGCTCCGTCGAGAAGCCCCAGCGCGTCACCATCATGCGGGCGAGCCGCGTCGCCTGCTCGATGTCGGACTGCGCGCCGGAGGTGACCTTCTCCTTGCCGAAGATCATCTCCTCGGCGACGCGGCCGCCCATCAGGACGGCGAGCCGCGAGGTCATCTGCTCGAAGCTCATCGACAGCTTGTCGCGCTCCGGCAGCTGCATGACCATGCCCAGCGCGCGGCCGCGCGGGATGATGGTCGCCTTGTGCACCGGATCGGTGGCCTTGACGTTGAGCGCGAGGATGGCGTGGCCGCCCTCGTGATAGGCGGTCAGCATCTTCTCTTCCTCGGTCATGACGAGCGACTTGCGCTCGGCGCCCATCATCACCTTGTCCTTGGCGTCCTCGAACTCGGCCTGCGTGACCATGCGCTTGTTGCGGCGCGCCGCCATCAGCGCGGCCTCGTTGATCAGGTTGGCGAGGTCGGCGCCGGAGAAGCCGGGCGTGCCGCGCGCGATGGTCTTGAGGTTCACGTCGGGCGCCAGCGGCACCTTGCGCACGTGGACCTTCAGGATCTGCTCGCGGCCGACCACGTCCGGGTTCGGCACCACGACCTGGCGGTCGAAGCGGCCGGGGCGCAGCAGCGCCGGATCGAGCACGTCGGGCCGGTTGGTGGCGGCGATCAGGATGATGCCTTCGTTGGTCTCGAAGCCGTCCATCTCGACCAGCAACTGGTTGAGCGTCTGCTCGCGCTCGTCGTTGCCGCCGCCGAGGCCGGCGCCGCGATGGCGGCCGACCGCGTCGATTTCGTCGATGAAGATGATGCACGGCGCGTTCTTCTTGGCCTGCTCGAACATGTCGCGCACGCGCGAGGCGCCGACGCCGACGAACATCTCGACGAAGTCGGAGCCGGAGATGGTGAAGAACGGCACGTTGGCTTCGCCGGCGACCGCGCGCGCGATCAGCGTCTTGCCGGTGCCGGGCGGGCCGACCAGCAGCACGCCGCGCGGAATCTTGCCGCCGAGCCGCTGGAACTTGCCGGGGTCGCGCAGGAACTCGACGATCTCGTGCAGATCGGATTTCGCCTCGTCGACGCCGGCGACGTCCTCGAAGGTGACGCGGCCGTGCGCCTCGGTGAGAAGCTTGGCGCGGACTTGCCGAAGCCCATCGCCTTGCCGGCGCCGCCCTGCATCTGGCGCGACAGGAAAATCCACACGCCGATCAGCGCGATGAACGGCAGCCACGAGACCAGCAGCGAGACGAACCACGGCACGCTCTCGGTCTGCGAGCGCGCGGTGATCGCGACGCCCTTGCCGTAGAGACGCTGCACCAGCGTCGGATCGTTCGGCGCATAGGTCTGGAAGCTGCGGCCGTCCGAGAACGTGCCGTGAATTTCCGGGCCCTGGATCAGCACGTCGCGGACGCGGCCGGCATCGACCTCGGTCAGAAGCTGCGAGAACGAGATGTCCTGCGAGGTGGTGCGTTGGCTCGGATTCTGGAACAGCGTGAACAGCGCAAGCAGCAGCAGAACGATGATGACCCAGAGGGCGAAATTCCGAAGATTGGCGTTCATCCCAGTCTTTCTGGCTCGCCGGCGTGCCGGCTGCGCGTTCAAGTGACCAAAGGCGTCAGACGATCCCAGAGTGCCCGACTTTGGTTAATCTAGGTCTGCGATCCCGCTCTGCCAAGGTAAGCGCCGCCCGCAGAGCTCTGCGAATCCTAGGCATTCTACCCCGGCCAACCCCCGGTTGGGAGGCCGAACGCGGATCATCGTCGCGTTTGGTTAAGGCCGTTTCGGGGCGCGGCTGCGGCGCGGCGGCGCGCGTTCGACGGTGAGCGAGCCGCCGGGAGAGTGACAACGGCGCCCGCCAGGGTGCGGCGGAAGCGGCCGCCGGCTGCAGTAAAGGGCCTCCAACAGCGCCTCCAGCTTGCCCAGTTCGACCGGACCCTCGTCGCCGGCGCCGTCGATGGCCCGGCCGAGCAGGCGCAGTGCCAGTTCTTCAGGCAGCTCGAAAAATGCGCTCGCCTGGAAACTGATCGGCCCGCCGGGCTGCCATTGCCCCGGAGCCAGCATGGCGGCGGCGCGGCCGACGATGCTGCTCATCGCCTTTTCGAGCCGGCCACCCGCCGCGCCAGCCGGCCGAGCCGTTCCGTGGTCAGGCCCTCGCGGGCGAGTGCCGGCATCAGCGTCCGCCATCGCGGCCGGGCGAAGCGCGGATCGCGATTGGTCGGATCGTCGGCGTAGGAGACTTTCGCGGCCTTGAGCGTCGCGATCAGCCGCGACTTCGGCGATGTGCAGCAGCGGACGGATCAGCACGCACGCCGTAACGATCCTCGACCGGCAGCGGCGCCGTGATGTCCATGCCGGCGAGCCCGCTGACGCCGCTGCCGCGGGCGAGCCGGAACAGCACGGTCTCGGCCTGGTCGTCGAGCGTGTGCGCGGTGAGCACACAGCGCGCACCGGCCTTGCGCGCCGCCTCCGCGAGCAGGCGGTAGCGCGCCTGCCGCGCCGCCTCCTGGATGCCGGTCTTCGGCTTCTTGCCGGTCCAGCGCAGCGTGCGGTGCTCGACGCCGAGCTTGCGGGCGAGCTTGGCGACGGCCTGCGCCTCGCGTTTCGATTCCGGGCGCAGGCCGTGATCGACGGTGACGGCGATGAGCTTCGGGCCGCGCTTTTGCGCCTTGCGCCAGCGCGCCATCAGCCAGAGCAGCGCGGTGGAGTCCGGGCCGCCGGAAGAAGAAATCAGAAGAACCGGAAAGTCGGCGAAATAATCGAGAAGAAGATCGCGCCTCGGAGGCCGAGATCGGCTTGTTCTCAGCAGCGGACACGCTTCTGTTCCCGCTCGACGCCCTGCTTCACGGTGTTCGAGGCGCGGGGATATTTTCGGTTCACCTCAGCGAGGGTCGCGCAGGCCATCTCTTTTTGATTAAGCGCCGCAAGGCTTTGGCCGAGTCGCAGCAGCGCGTCCGCCGCCTTGGGGTGCGCGCTGTTCTTGGTCGAGAGCGCGAGGAACTGCTCCGCCGCCGCGTCGTAGCGCTGGCGCTGGAACAAGCTTTCGCCGAGCCAGAACTGCGCGTCCGGCACCAGCTTGTCGTTCGGATATTTCTTCAGAAAGGTCTGAAACGCGTCCTCGGCGAAGGCGTAGTCCTTGCGCAGCACATAGCCGTAGGCGAGGTCGTAATAGTCCTTCGGGATGTTCGACGGCGGCAGCACCGACGCGACCGCGCCGGTGGCGTTCGGATTGCGCGCCGGCGGCGGCGGAAGCATGCCTTGCTGCGCCGGATCGCCGGCGCAGCGAGCCCTGCAGGGTCGACAGATCGAGCGGCTCGCCCGGATTGCGCCCGCCGCGGCACGCCGACCGGCGGCTCGGCCATGATGATCGGCGGCGGTTCGCTGGGAACGGCAGCGGACTGCACTGGGACAGGACCGCCGCCGAGCGAGCGCGGCGCGCCGGGCGCATTGGGATTCATCGACGGATCGAACGCGTCGCCGCGGCGTCCCGGGACCGGGCGGCGGAGCGGCAGCAACCGGCGGCGGCAGCGGCGCAGCTTGCGCCGGCGGCCGTCCGGGCGGCATCGCGGCCTGCGGCGGCATATTCGGTTGAGGCGGCGACGCAGCGCCGCCCTGCGCGCGCAACTGCTGCTCAAGCTGCTGGTTGCGGAACTGAAGCTGCTCGATCGTGCCGGTGAGCTGCCGGATCTGCGATTCCAATTGATTGATGCGGACGGACATCTCCGCCTCGTCGGGACCGCTGCGCTGCTGCTGACGCTGCTGACCGCCGAACAGATTGTCGAGGAAGTTCCCGGGCCGCTGCTCCTGCGCGCCGCCGGCGGCAATAGCGAGCACGGCGGCGAACATCGCCGCGCGGATCACATTCGATTTGAGGTCAATCATCGGGAAACCGTCGCCTGCCCGGCGTCTGGATAACATATCGGGCGGAACAAGACCAAAATGTGACTTTTGCGGCTCACAAACGCAAACCGGCGCCCCGAGGGCGCCGGTTGTTTCACGAGCATGATTCGATCAGGACGTAACGCCGAGCACCGTGACCGCGCGGCGGTTCTGCGACCAGCACGAGATGTCGTTGCAGACCGCGACCGGGCGCTCCTTGCCGTAGGACACGGTGCGCATGCGCGAGGGCTGGATGCCGCGGGCGGCGAGATAGTCGCGCACCGCCTGCGCGCGGCGAGCGCCGAGCGCGATGTTGTATTCGCGCGTGCCGCGTTCGTCGGCATGACCTTCGACGGTGAAGGCGTAGTTGCCGTACTGCTGCAGCCACTGCGCCTGCTTCTCGAGCGTGGCGCGCGCCTGTTGCGACAGTTCCGTGGAGTCGCTTTCGAAGAACACGCGGTCGCCGACGTTGACCACGAAATCCTGCTGGCTGCCCGGCGTCGCGGCGCCGGCGTTCGCCATGGCGTCGTGGGCGGGCTTGTTGGCGCAGGCAGAAACGGCGAACGCTGCGACAAGCGCAAACGCGAGCCCCACGCCGCGGAGGTTCAGTTTAGAACGTGCCATTCCGGGGGCCTCCTTTACTCGATACTGGCGTGTTCCGGATATTCCGCATTTTCTACCAGCAGCTTCGTTAAGCGAACGTTCCATCAACCTTGACGAGGCGTTGTCACGCCCTGGAAATTCGCCGCCAATATCGAAACCCTCTGGCATGGTTAATGAGGCGTGAACGTGTCCGACTTAAGGCACCTTCCAACCCTCAGGACAAGAGCGGCGACCAGGCCGGATCGGAGGCAAATCCAGGGGTCTGGACCTTCTGCTCGTTCCGGCCGGTGAGATCGACCGTATAGAGCGAGGGGCCGGCGGAGCCGCTCGGCTCGCGGAAGAACATCACCACCCGGCCGTTGGGCGCGAAGGTCGGGCCCTCGTTGTGATAGCCGTCGGTGAGGATGCGCTCGCCCGAGCCGTCCGGCCGCATGATGCCGATCGCGAACCGGCCGCCGCCCTGCTTGGTGAAAGCAATGGCGTCGCCGCGCGGCGACCACACCGGCGTCGAATAAGAGCCCTCGCCGAAGCTGATGCGTTGCGCGGCGCCGCCGCCGGCGGCCATGACGTAAATCTGCTGCCTGCCGCCGCGGTCCGATTCGAAGCAAATCCGCGCGCCATCCGGCGAATAGGACGGCGCCGTGTCGATCGCCGGCGTGTCGGTCAGCCGCGACATCTGCTTGGAGCGCAGATCGAGCGTGTAGATGTTCGAGTTGGCGCCCTGCTGCAGGCTCATGATGACGCGCTGGCCGTCCGGCGAGAACCGCGGCGAGAAGCTCATGCCGGCGAAATTGCCGACGATCTCGCGCTGGCCGGTTTCGATGTTGAGCAGCACGACGCGCGGATCGCGCGAGCCGAACGACATGTAGGTAATTTCCTGCGTCGTCGGCGAGAAGCGCGGCGTCAGAACGAGCTCATCGCCGCGA
The DNA here is from genome assembly GCA_963838595.1 of uncultured Alphaproteobacteria bacterium. Classification (GTDB taxonomy): domain Bacteria; phylum Pseudomonadota; class Alphaproteobacteria; order Rhizobiales; family Xanthobacteraceae; genus Z2-YC6860. The sequence continues at coordinate 109,321 of CAWIRP010000024.1, read as the reverse complement.
GTCAGATAGCGCACATTGGCGCCGTCCTGGTCCATGATGGCGAGCCGTTTGACTCGCCGGTCCTTCGGACCGGACTCGTCGACGAACACCACACGGCTGTCGAAATAGCCCTTCTCGCCGGTCAGCCGCTCGTAGATCGCGTCCGAGATGATGTGGGCAATGCGGCGCCAGTTTTCGGAGGCGGTGAAATACTGCTGGCCTGCAAGCTGCTGCGCCTGGAACACGTCCCACAGCCGGAATTCGGTGCGCAACCGGCCGTCGGCCTGGCGGGTGATGCGACCCGTGACCAGCGCCTGGGCGTTGATGGTGCGCCAATCGGGAAACCGCGGCACGGAGTCGATGTTGGAGATGCGCTCGATGTAGGCCGTCTGGTCGATCGGCGCGAACAGCCCGGAGCGCTGCAGATTGCCGGCGATGACCTGCGTGACTCCGCGACCGATTTCGCCATCCGCCGCGCCGGAGCCGCCGATGAAATCAGGCAGCGCGATCGGCATCGGCTTCACGGTGCCTTGGGTGACATCGACTCTGGTCTGACCGGCAACCAGCGACGGCCGCATCACCGCGAGCGCCCCCGCGGCGGCGGTAGCGCCAACCAGAATCCGGCGCCGGCTCAGAATGAGATGTTTGGGCATCAATCGGTCCATGACATCAGCCGCCGAACATCTCGCGCGGGTCGAATGTAATTTCGATGTCTTTCCACTGGTCGTAGGTGTCGGCCCTGAGCATCTTGAAGGGCTGGCACGTCAAGATCGCGCGCTTGGCGCTTTCGGCCATGGCCGGGCCGAAGGGAGAGGCGGTGCCGGCAACCATTGCAGGCTGGGCCGCGACCGTTCCGTCGCGATTGAACAGCACGCGGAACATGACCTTCAGGTTCGGCGCGTTCGCGGCGCCCACGGGCGGGCTCCAGCATTCGCTGAGACGGCGACGGAGCGCGTCGATTTCGCTCTGCGACAACCGGGCAGCCGTTGCGTTGGCGTATCCCAGGATTCGGCGTCTGACTGACCGTTTCGCCGGTTGCCGTATTGCGCTGCGCATCGCGCTTGTCGAGCAGCGCGGCGATCTGCATCGGATCGAACTTCGGCTGCTGTTGCTCTTTCTGCTTCTTCAGCTCGGCAGCCTTCGCGTTGGCTTCGTCGCGCTTCTTCTTCGCTTCCTCTTTCTTCAGGGCCTCGGCGATGGCATCGACCTTCGGCGGCGGCTTCTTGTCAGGCTTGTTTTCCACCTTTTCGGGCTGCGCCTCGGCCGGCGGCGGCGCGGCCACCGACTTGACCTCCTGCTTGTCGGAGATCTTGGAAGTCATTTCCTCGGCGGGCTTGTTGGCGCCTTGCTTGTCGACCAGCGGCTTCGGCGTGTCGGACTTGGGTGCGTTCTTGACGCCAGCGGACATCTCCGAGAACTGCTTATCGCTGATGATGTCGACCGGAAGCGTCGGAGTCGGCTTGGCCTCGAGCGGACGCGCGGAGAACGACACCAGCCCCCATAGCAGCAGGCCCGCGTGCGCCGCGGTCGATATGGTCAGCCCTGCCCGCATCTCCGGCAGCCTCACGAACCCTGCTCCACCTCGGTCACCAGCGCGACGCGCCGAAATCCGGCAGCGGATAGCCGCCCCATGATCTTCATCATCGTACCATAGTCGACGGTCTTATCGCCGCGCACGTAGATGCGCTCGTCGGCCCCGCCGCGCGTCGCGGTAATGGCCTGCAGCTTCGGCACCAATTCCTCGACCTTGATTTCGGAATTCTGCAGGAAGACCTGACCCTTGGTGTTGACCGAAACCGCCAGCGGCTCCTTGTCGGCGGCATCCAGGCTCGAGGCCTGGGTCTGCGGCAGGTCGATCGGCACGCCGACCGTGAGCAGCGGCGCCGAGACCATGAAGATGATCAGCAGCACCAGCATCACGTCGACCATCGGGGTGACGTTGATCTCCGCCATCACCGGACTGCGCCGGTGGCGGCGTTTGCCGAACACCCCCGAATGCGCCCCGCCCCCGCCGATGGCCATCGCTGTCCCCTACCCGCGCTCGTCGATCTGCCGCGACAGGATCGCGGAGAATTCGTCGGCGAAGCCCTCCAGGCGCTGGGCCTGCTTGTTCACCTCGGACACGAACTTGTTATAGAAAATGGTCGCCGGGATGGCGGCGATAAGGCCGATTGCGGTCGCGAACAGGGCCTCCGCGATGCCCGGCGCCACCACCGCGAGCGACGTATTTTTCGACGCCGCGATCGACTGGAAGCTGGTCATGATGCCCCAGACCGTGCCGAACAGGCCGACGAAGGGGCCCGCCGAGCCGACCGTCGCCAGCACCAGCAGCCGGCGCTCCAGCCGTTCGATTTCACGCGCGATGGTCACGTCCATGACTTTTTCGATGCGCGTCTGCAGACCGGCGAAAGACTTGGCCTGGCCTTCGAAGCTGCGCTTCCACTCGCGCATCGCCGCGACGAACAATGCAGCCATCGAATGCGTCGGCCGCGCCGACAGCGTCCGATAAAGCTCCTCGAGCGACTGGCCGGACCAGAACGTCTGCTCGAACACGTCCATCGCCTTCTTGGTGCGCGCGTAGAGCAGGAATTTGTCGATCGCGATCGCCCAGACCCAGACCGACGCGATCATCAGGCCGAGCATCACCGCCTTGACCAGCCAGTGCGCCTGCCAGAACAGCGCGAAACAGCGAAAGGTCGGAAGAGGCCAGCGGCAGGGCCGACTGCGCTACGTCGCCAGGATTCATGAGTCTCTGCGTCCCTTCGGCCGGCCGACCGGGGCAGCACGCGTTCGCTCGATCAAATGGCATCAGCGCGGCTTCGCTTCGCGTCCGCACCAGACCCGTGATTTCGCAAAATCTGCAGCCGTCCACCACCGGCAGAAGCCTGAAAATCCCGCGAAACTTGACCAAACTAGGGCGCACGACCGGTCATACCCGGCTAGCCAGCGCGATTTGGGTTAATGGACGGTTACCATGCCGCTGGCGCGCTTGCCGCAGGCTGAAATGGCGGGCCTTTAGGCCGCTCCCGTCCGGTCCTTGTCCGCCTGCATGGCGGCGCGCAGCGCCTTGGGAATCGGCCGGGCGCGGCCGCCCGACACGAAGGCGACCTGGACCACCGCTTCGACCAGAGCGTCGTCGCCGCGCATGACACGCTGATGAAGCGTGACCGAGGCGCCTTTCACCTCGGCGGTCTGGGTGACGATCTCCAGCACGTCGTCCATTCGCGCGGGCTTGAGGAAATCGATCGACATGGAGCGCACCACGAAGGCGAAGCCCGGCGCCTCCCGCTCGGCCTCTTCGAACAGGGCGCGCTGGTCGGCCCCGATCAGCCGCAGGTAATTGGTGCGGCCGCGCTCCATGAAGCGCAGATAGCTGGCGTGATAGACCACGCCCGAGAAATCGGTGTCCTCGTAATAGACGCGGATCGGCAGGTGATGCCGGCCGTCGCGGATCTCGCCGTCGAGGCTCACGCCGCTCATCGCCAGGGCACGCGACGTGTCATCGCGTCTTCCCAGTTGCGGCCGTCGAACTGCTTGATCGAAAGCGCATCGACGTCGACACCGTCGAGGCAGCGCGCGTTGACATCGATCTTGTCCGGGTCCGAGCGCGGCACGTAGAACGGATGCACGCCGCAATGCTTGCAGAAGGTGTGCTTCGCCACCTTGGTGTTGAACTGATAGGTGGTGAGATCGTCGTGGCCGCTGATCTGCTCGAACTGCGCGGGCGGCACGATGAGATGGAGGAAACCTTTCATGCCGCACAGCGAGCAATTGCAATAGGTGACGCGGTCGAGGTCCGCGGTGACGCGGAAGCGCACCCGGCCACAATGGCATCCGCCTTCGTAAGTCTTTGCCATCGGTTCACTCGGTGAGGCTACGATTACCTGATAGTCTGATGGCCTGCCAGCCTCGCGTTTGAACTGCCCATTCGCACTGACCATGAACCTCAACTGGACCTGTAAGTGCTGCGGAGAGCAATTCAGCACGTTGCCGTTTGCTTACGTATTCCAGGAGCCTGACCGCTGGCGATCCATTCCCGAGGCGGAACGCGAGCGCCGAGGCGGGCTCACCAGCGACACATGCATCATCGACGGCAAGGAATTCTATGTTCGCGGCCGCCTGATCGTTCCGGTGATCGACGCCAGGGAGCCTTTCATCTGGAGCGTCTGGGTGTCGCTCGCCCAGAAAACCTTCGATCGCATCGTCGAGCTTTGGGACGTGGAAATCCGCGAAACCGAGCCGTTGATCTTCGGATTTCTTGCCAACGAAATTCCCATCTACCCGCGGACCGCCAATCTCAAATGCAGCTTGCGTCTGAAGAATGCGGGAATCCGTCCATCCGTCGAACTTGAGCACACCGACCACCCGCTGTCCGCCGAGCAGCGCCACGGCACCACGGTCGAACGCGTGATGGAAATTGCTGCTATCGCGGCGGGGCACAAGCAGAGACAGGGCTGACGCCGCTATTCCTCGTCCTGCGCGAACAGGCCGAACTGCGAAGCGTCGCGCGCCGGCTCGGCAAGACCAAGGTGCTTGAACGCGTTCGCAGTGATCAGCCGGCCGCGCGGCGTGCGCTGGAGAAAGCCCTTCTGAATCAGGAACGGCTCGATGATCTCCTCGATGGCGTCGCGCGGCTCCGACAGCGCGGCGGCGAGCGTCTCGACGCCGACCGGTCCGCCGCCGTAGTTCATGGCGATGGTGGTGAGATAGCGGCGGTCCATCGCATCGAGCCCGGCGGCGTCGACCTCAAGCTGAATCAGCGCGCGGTCGGCCAGCTTGCGATCGATCTTCTCCTCGCCCGCGGCATGCGCAAAATCGCGAACGCGGCGCAGCAGCCGGCCCGCGATGCGCGGCGTGCCGCGCGAGCGCCGCGCGATCTCGTTGGCGCCGTCGTCCGTCATGCCGATGCCGAGCACGCGCGCACCGCGATTGACGATCAGCTCCAGCTCAGCCTCGGTGTAGAAATTCAGCCGGATCGGAATGCCGAACCGGTCGCGCAGCGGATTGGTGAGCAGGCCCGCGCGCGTGGTCGCGCCGACCAGGGTGAATTTGGCGAGATCGATCTTCACCGAGCGCGCCGCCGGGCCTTCGCCGATGATCAGGTCGAGCTGGAAATCCTCCATCGCCGGATAGAGAATTTCCTCGACCGCCGGATTGAGCCGGTGGATTTCGTCGATGAACAGCACGTCGCGCTCTTCGAGATTGGTGAGCAGCGCGGCGAGATCGCCGGCCTTGGCAATCACCGGGCCGGAGGTGGCGCGGAAGTTGACGCCGAGCTCGCGCGACACGATCTGCGCGAGCGTGGTCTTGCCCAACCCCGGCGGGCCGACGAACAGCACATGGTCGAGCGCTTCGTTTCGCGACTTGGCTGCCTCGATGAAGATGCGAAGATTGGCGCGCGCCTGCTGCTGGCCGATGAACTCGCTGAGCCGCTGCGGCCGCAACGACGCTTCCGCCGTGTCGTCCTCGCGGCGTTCCGCAGTCACCAGGCGGCGCGGCGTGGTGCTCAAAGCGTCCGCTCCCGGCTGTACTTGTTGGGGATCAGATCGCCGATGCTGACCGTTTCCGGTCCATTGGCTCCCGGTACGATGACGCGCGCGTTGCGATCGTAGTCCCAGATCAACTCGCGGCACGCGCCGCACGGCGACACCACCGTGATGGACCGGTTGGCCTCTTCCGGCGGCGGGTGGCGGACAGCGACGATCGTCTCGATGCCGGTCTCGCCGGCATTGGTGATCGCCTGGCCGAGCGCGACGGCCTCGGCGCAGATCGCCATGCGGCCCAGGTACGCATCGAGACTGACGCCGGCGAACACCTTGCCAGAGCGTGTCCGCAACGCCGCGCCGACCTCCTGCCAGTCGTAGCGATAGCGCTTGCGGATGGCGTCCGAGGCGGCCTCGATCAACTCCATGTCGCGGCTGGTCAATGCGGCGATGCTTTGGTGTTTCACTTCGAGAGTTCCTTGAGGCCCAACCGGATCAACTGCGCGGTCGCCGCGCCCTCGCCCGCGCCGCGCGAGGCGGCAGCAATGGCGGCAGCGGCCTGCGGCTGACCGTAGCCGAGATTGACCAGCGCGGACACCGCATCGAGGATGGGCTGCGGCGCGCGCTTCTCTTCGAGCGCGCCGGACAGGCGGATGACCGACGGATCGAGCGCCGAGAACGCGGGCGCCTTGTCCTTGAGCTCGATCACCAGCCGCTCCGCGACCTTGGGCCCGACGCCGGGCGCGCGCTTGATCGAGGCCTTGTCGCCCATCGCAATCGCCGAAGCGAGTTCGCCCGGCTTGAACGTGCTCAACACCGAGAGCGCCACCTTGGCGCCGACGCCCTGCACGGTCTGCAGCAGACGGAACCATTCGCGTTCGACGTCGCTGAGAAAGCCGAACAGCCGAATCTGGTCCTCGCGCACGTGCGTTTCGATCGACAGCGTCGCCGCCTCGCCGGCTGCCGGCAGCGCCTGCAAGGTGCGGGACGAGCAGTGCACCAGGTACCCGACGCCCTGCACGTCGAGGACGATGAAGTCCTCGCCGTAGCTGTCGATCACGCCCTTGAGCTTGCCGATCATGCCGCTTGTTACCACGAGTTCGGCGGCCGTCTTGAGGCCGGCAGGGATCGAATTCCCAGGCAAAGCGTTATGTCCGGGTCGATTGATTTCCGCATTTCAAAAGGTATTGCCGTGGTCACCAAAGCAAAAGATTTGCGGACCGGACGCTCGGTCTGGGAACAGCACCGCGCCCCATCCGGTCCCTCACAAGCCGCTCAAGCGCGATCATCGAGACCGATGTGCTGGTGATCGGCGCCGGCATCACCGGCGCGATGGTGGCCGACGCATTGCGCGAGACCGATATGCGCGTCGTCGTGGTGGACCGGCGCGGGCCGGCGAAGGGCTCGTCCACCGCCAGCACCGCGCTGGTGCAGTACGAGATCGACATGCCGCTGACCAAGCTGGCGCGGAAAATCGGCCAGCGAGACGCGGAACGCGCGTGGCGGCGCTCGCGGCTGGCGGTCGACGCGATCGCGGCGCGGCTGCGCGAGCTTGACGTGGCCGATGTTGCGGCGCGCGACTCGCTCTATCTCGCGGGCAACGTGCTCGATCGCAACGGATTGATGCGCGAGCACGAGGCGCGGCGCGCCGCCGGGCTGGCGAGCCATTTCCTTGAGCGCGAGCGAGTTGCGCAGCGCGATTTGGCATTGCGCGATCCGCCGCGCTGCTGGGCTACGGCAATCTCGCCATCGATCCGCGCAAGGCGACGACTGCGCTGCTCAATGCGGCCGCGGCGCAGAACACCAGAATCTTCTGCCCGGTCGACATCGTCGACATCGATGCCAAACGAAGCGGCGTCACCGCCACCGCGTCGAACGGACGGCGCATCCATTGCCGGCATCTTGTATTCGCCACCGGCTACGAACTGCCCAAGCGGGTGCCGGCCAAGGGCCACCAGATCATCTCGACATGGGCAATCGCGACAGTGCCGCAGAAGCGCCGGCTGTGGCCCGAGCAATGCCTGATCTGGGAGTCGTCGGACCCCTATCTCTATCTTCGCACCACGCCGGACGGCCGCGTCATCTGCGGCGGCGAGGACGAGGAATTCTCCGACGAAGCTGCGCGCGACGCGCTGCTGCCGCGCAAGACCGCAACGTTGCAGCGGAAGCTCGCGAGACTGTTTCCAGGCGTCGACACGACGGTGGCATTCGCCTGGACCGGCTCGTTCGGGACGAGCACGACGGGACTGCCGAGGATCGGACAAATTCCTGGCATGCCGTGCTGTTGGGCCGCGCTCGGCTACGGCGGCAACGGTACAACGTATTCGCGGATCGCCGCCGACATCATATCCAGCGCGCTTGCCGGCCGGCACGATGCGGACGCCGACCTCTACGACTTCTAGCCGGCGATCCGGCGCATCATCGCAGCCGCGCCGCGGTGATGCGCGTGGCAGACCGCAATCGCCAGCGCATCGGCGGCATCGTCGGATTGCGGATCGGCCTTCGGCAGCAGCACGCCGATCATCATGCGGATCTGCGTCTTGTCGCTGTGTCCTGCCCCGACGATGGTCTTCTTCACCAGGTTGGGCGCGTATTCGGCGACTTCGATGCTGGCGCGCGCCGGCACCAGCATCGCGATGCCGCGCGCCTGACCGAGCTTGAGCGTCGCGGTCGCATCCTTGTTGACGAAGGTCGCCTCGACCGCAGCCTCGGCGGGACGGAACTGCTCGATGACGCGAACCAGACCATCGTGGATCGCGAGCAGCCGGACGGCGAGCGCGGCCTTGTCGTCGCTCGCCACCGAGCCGCAGCCGACGAACGACAGCCGGTTGCCTTCGACCTCGATCACGCCCCAGCCGGTGCGGCGGAGCCCCGGATCGATGCCCAGGATGCGAATTGGTGTGCCCATGTGTGCCCGTTCATAGCGCCGCACGGCCCGACCGCATAGGAGCCCGGCGCGTTCGCCAATCGCGCCGCCCGCTATCCACTGCTAGACAGGGCCGCCGGATAAACCTGTGATCGATCTTCCCGACAGCGCGACCTTCGCCGCCGCTCTTTCCGAGCGGCGCATCGTCGTGGCGATGGCAGTCGCAGGTCTTGCCGGACTGGTGCGCGGCTTCTCCGGCTTTGGCGGCGCAATGATCTACATGCCGCTGGTCGCCGCGGTCTACGAGCCGCGCATCGCCGCGGTCACCATTCTGCTGGTTGATTTTGCCTCAACATGGCCTTTCGCAATTCCGGAAATGCGCCGCTGCAACTGGCGGGAGGTCGTGCCGATCTCGATCGCCATGGCGGTCGGCGTGCCGTTCGGCACCTGGGCGCTGATCGCGCTCGATCCGATCGTGCTGCGCTGGTGCATCTCCATTGTCGTCCTCGGCCTGCTGCCGCCGCTCGTGTTCGGCTGGCGCTATCACGCGCAGCCGAGCCTGCCCGTCACCATTGGCGTCGGCCTTTTTTCCGGGGTGAGCGCCGGCGCCGTGCAGATCGCGGGTCCGCCGGTGATCCTGTACTGGCTCAGCCGGGTCGGCAGTTCGGTCACCGTGCGCGCCAACATCATGGTGTTCTTCCTGATCTGCGGCGTCGTGCTGGTCGCCTTTTATGCGTACGAAGGTTTGTTTACGGCGCAAACTCTCGCGCTGTCGCTGCTGCTCGGCATTTTCTATCTGGGCGGCGTCGGCGCTGGCTCATATTTCTTCCACGGGACGTCGGACCAGACTTACCGGCGCATCGCCTACGTCATCATCGCTCTCGCCGCGCTGCTCAGCCTGCCGCTGCTCGATCCGATATTCCGCTAACCGCGAACTCCGCCCGCGATAATGGGCAGCAATGCGACGACATGACTCGTCATTTGTGCCGCCGATGAACTAGCATCCCGCCGCCATGCCGGGTTCTTCCAAAAAGCGCCGGGCCGTCATCATCGGCGGCTCGATGTCGGGACTGTTCAGCGCCGCGTTCCTGCGCCAGATCGGCTGGGACGCCGACGTGTACGAGCGATCGCCGGTCGAATTGGTCGGCCGCGGCGCCGGCATCACCACCCATCCCGAATTGCTCGACGCGCTCGAGGCAGCCGGCGCCGGCACGCAGAACCTCGGCATCGAAATCCCCAAGCGCATCGCGCTCGACCGTCAGGGCCGCGTGACCGAAGAGCGGCCGCTGCGGCAGATCATGACCTCATGGGACAAGCTGCAGCGCCTGCTGCGCGCGACGATCGATCCGGCGCACTATCATCTCGGCTGGAACTTCGAGCGCGTCGATCAGGACGAACGCGGCGTGCGCGTCCACTTCTCCGGTGGCCGCGTCGAGCACGCCGATATCCTGATTGGCGGCGACGGCATCCGCTCCGGCGTGCGCGCGCAGGTCGCGCCCGAATTGCAGCCGATCTACGCCGGCTACTACATCTGGCGCGGCGCGCCGAACGAGGCCGACCTGGCGCCGCAGACGCTGCGCGAGATATTCCCGTACTTCGTTCTGTATTGGCCGAAGCGGCAGCAGGTCATCACCTATCCGATCTCCGGCTTCAGCGACGATCTGCGCCCGGGCAACCGCCGCTACAACTTCATCTGGTACCGCGTCGCCGACGCCGCGCAGATGAAGGACATGTGCGTCGACGAGCGCGGCGTGCAGCACGAATACTCGGTGCCGCCGCCGCTGATCCGCAAGGACCTGATCGCGCAGATGCACAAGGACGCGCGTGAGATCATGCCGCCGGTGCTGCTCGACTGCGTGATGAATATCCCGCAGCCGTTCATCACGCCGATCTACGACTTCACCGCGCCGTCGATCGTGTTCGGCCGCGTCGCCATGATGGGCGATGCGGCGACCTCGGCACGCCCGCACATGGGCTTCGGCGTCGCCAAGGCGGGCGGCGACGCGGAGGCGCTGGCACGCGCGCTGCGCGATCACGACGACATCGACACCGCGCTCAAGGCCTACAACGCCGAGCGTCAGCCCTACGGCAACAACGTGGTGATGCACGGCCGCAAGCTCGGCACCCATCTCGGCGTCAACCTCAAGACCGAAGAAGACCGCCGCATGCACGACCTGTTGCAGAGCGACGCGGGCGCGCTCGACTGGATCGCAGTGCCGAATTTCCTGGATGCCTACAAATGAGCGATCTGCCGAAGCCGGACCATGCGCACTATCTGGAATACGGCGGCTGAAGAGGCGCCTAACCGGCACTGGCCTTGGCGACCAGCGCGTCCGACACTTCGAAATTGGCGAATACGTTCTGCACGTCGTCGTTGTCTTCGAGCGCCGCGATCAACTCCAGCATCTGCTCGCCCTTGGCGTCGTCGAGCGCGATCGAGTTCTGCGGCTTCCAGGTGAGCGCAGCCTTGCGCGGCTCGCCGAACTTCGCTTCCAGCGCCTTGGCCACGTCACGCAAGGCGTTCGATGCGGTGTAGATCTCGTGGCCGTTGTCGTTCGACACGACATCCTCCGCGCCGGCCTCGATCGCGGCCTCGAACATCTGATCGGCGCTCGCGACCTTGGCATCGAACTCGATCAGGCCGACATGATCGAACATGAACGACACCGCGCCGGTCTCGGCCAGGTTGCCGCCGTTCTTGGTGAAGGTCGCGCGCACCTCGCCGGCGGTGCGGTTGCGGTTGTCGGTCAGCGTCTCCACGATGACCGCGACGCCGCCCGGCCCGTAGCCCTCGTAGCGCATGTCTTCGTAGTTCTCGGCGTCGCCGCCCTGCGCCTTCTTGATCGCGCGCTCGATGACGTCCTTGGTCATGTTCTCGGCGCGCGCCGCGAGCATCGCCGCGCGTAGCCGTGGATTGAACGCCGGATCGGGCAGGCCGAGCTTCGCGGCGGTGGTGATTTCGCGCGCGAGCTTGCCGAACACCTTGGAGCGCACCTTATCCTGGCGCCCCTTGCGGTGCATGATGTTCTTGAATTGGGAATGTCCGGCCATGGCGTCTACCCGATGCAAGCGCCCGCCGGCATCCGGCCGCGCCCGTGCAATGATCCTGTGATGGCCGTTATATAATTGGGCCGATTGGGGCGGTCAACGAAAGGCGCTTTATGCGCTCGCCACCGCGACGTTGCGCAGCATCGCGCTGAGCTGCGCGCCGACCTTTGCGACGTTGTCGTGGACGCGCGCCTTGTAGCCCGCGACCGCATCGCGATCGACCAGGAAGAAGTTCTTTTCCGGGAAGGTGCGGCCGAAAATATCGATCAGCATGCTGCGGAACTTGCCGGACACCATGCCGGGCATCTCCTGGTCCGGCTGTTCGGTATAGGCGACCAGCTCCGCCGAGGTGAGCGCGCACAGCAGCGGATGCAGCCGCGTCGAGAACACGTTCTTGTGGCGCTGGATGGTCTGGATGGTGCGGTCGAGCGGCAGCTCCTTGAGGATGTCCTCGTCGATGGTCAGGAGCGAGTCCTCGGTCGGCCGCGACATCGGGAACTGATCGATCAGCCAGTCGCCGAGATGCACGACGTTGCTGCGGCCGCGGCCGTACATCAGCACGTCTTCCTCGTAGCGCGCGTACCAGGTGTCGAGCCGGTCGAGCAGCGCGTCCATCGACGGGCGCGGGATCAACTCGCGATACTGCGTGCCGAAGATGCCGATCGACGCCTTGCCGCGATTGAGCACGTCGAAAATCTCGTCGGTCAGCAGCGGCTGGAAGATGCTGTTGCCGATGCCGAGGATCACGAGGTCGTAGGTTTCGCGCGCCGCCTGCAGATTGCGGAAGGTGAGATGGTGCACATCGGCGGTGGCGGGCAGCAGTGAGTTGATGACGTGATAGCCGAGCCGGTCGCCGAAATTGCCGACGTCGTTGTAGGAGATCACCGCGACGTCGCAGGACGGCGGCACGATGGCACGGTCGTCCGGCGTGAGCCGCATCAGGAACTGGATCTCGTCGATCCGGTCCGAGCGCTCGACGCGGAAGCCGAACTGGTCGAACAGCACGGCAAGTTCCATCAGGCTGAGATGATTGATCCAGCCGAGCGAAGCGCGGTCGATGTCGCCGGTGAGATCGCTCACGCAATAGCTCACCACCAGATCGCACTTGCTGTGGCGCAGATGCGTGAACAGCGCATCGAGGTCGACGACGTATTCGAGCACGCCGAGCATGACGATGACGTCGGATTGCGCCGCCGGCGCGCTCGGGAACTGCCCGGCGTTGAGATCGCAGACGATGGTCCGGCTGTCGCGGGCGACCAGATCGCACGGCTGGTAGGCTGCAGCCGTTCGGCAGGAAGCGCGACAGCGCCATGCGGCCGCAACCGATGTCGAGCACGCGCGAGCCGGCCGGGACGAAGCCGGCGGCCACCTCGGCGCGCTGGTCCCAGGCGAGTTCGAGCGCGTCGACGTCCGACCAGCGGTCGAAATCGGTCTTCTTGGCGAGAGCGAGATTGCGATTGATGTGCGCCATGGCGAGCCGGATCCCCCCGAAAAGGGCCGGACCCGGTACTGCCGGCCGCGAATCGCTTGGGAGAACCTAGGCCAGGTCGCGCGGGAACGTAAAGATTCAGCGCCCAGAAGCGCCGGGCCGCGCCTCTTCCAGCTTGCCGCCGAGCCGCACCGCGCCGATCTGCCGGGCGAGGCCGGTGGCGTCGTCGGTCTCGACCGCGACCGCGCAGAACGTGCCCGGTCCGTTGGCCGGCTCGAACCGGGCGGCCGGAATTTTGCGGGTGAAGCGCGACATCGGCTCGTCGCGGTCCATGCCGATGATCAACTCGTAGTCGCCGGTCATGCCGACGTCGGAGATGAAGGCGGTGCCGCCCGGCAGGATGCGATGATCCGAGGTCGGCACATGGGTGTGCGTGCCGACCACCAGGCTGGCGCGGCCGTCGGCGAAATAGCCCATCGCCTGCTTCTCGCTGGTCGCCTCGCAGTGCACGTCGATCACGATGGCGTCGGCGCCGGACTTCAGCGCGCAGGCGGCAAGCTCGCGCTCGACCGTCGCGAACGGATCGTCCAGCGGATCCATGAAGATCCGTCCCATGACGTTGATGACCAGCACGCGGGCGCCGTTCTTGGCTTCGATCATCGCCGCGCCGCGGCCGGGCGTGCCGGGCGGATAGTTGAGCGGACGGATCAGCCGCGGCGCGCGCTCGATGAACACCAGCGCCTCGCGCTGATCCCAGGCATGATTGCCGAGCGTGATCGCGTCGGCGCCGACGTCGATCATGTCCTGGTAGATCGCCTCGGTGATGCCGAAGCCGCCGGCGGCGTTCTCGCCGTTGACCACGACGAGATCGAGCTTCCAGTCCGCGATCAGCCTCGGCAGCCGCGTCGTGCAACACCGCGCGCCCGCTGCGGCCGACGACGTCGCCGACGAAGAAAATTCGCATGCTACTTCCTGCCGCAGTCGATCATTTCGCGCTCGGTTAGCACGAGATCGAGCCGCGCGTCGCGCGGCGTGAACGGCACCACGGCGGCGTGCTGCGCATGATAGGCGAGCCCGATCGCGATCACCGGCTTGAGCACGCGCAGCCGGTTGATGGTGAGATCGTAATAGCCGGCGCCGTAGCCGATCCGGTTGCCCTTGCGGTCGAACACGGCGAGCGGCACCAGCAGGATGTCCGGCCAGGCCTCGGGCGCGTCCGGCATCGGCTCGCGGATGCCCCACATGCCCGTCGCCAGCGGCTGGCCGAACGCCCATTCGCGCATCATCAGCGGCTTGCCGCGCGCGACCACGACCGGCAGCGCCAAGCGTCGCGCCGGCGTCCGCCAGCTTGCGCATCAGCGGCACCGGATTGAGCTCGGTCCGCATCGGCGAGTAGGCCGACACCACCATGCCCGGCTTGATCTGATACGGAAACGGACGGGCGGCGATCGCCTCGGCCGCCGCGGCGCGGGCCTCGGCCGGAATGGCGTCGCGCTTGGCCAGATAAGCCTGGCGAAGTTCGGCCTTGAATTCCTCGGGAGTCTGCTTCGCCATCGGCCGGTCCATCAGCCGGCCAGAGAGTGCGGAGCCGCACTGGCCGTCGGAGCGCTGATCCCGGGAACCTACAGAAGTAGGTGGGCGCCATATAGCCGGACCCAGGGGTCCAGCCAGGGACAGCTCCCTTCAGGATCGTAAGGCCCCGGGGAATTGTCTCCAAACGCACCGGGCAGCCCCGCAGGGCTAATGTAGTCCGCGCGGACAGCCAGACGCCACCTCAGCCTTGCGCCAAGTCCGGGGCCGCTGATCGACTGGTTCAGCTTCTTGGCGATCCCTTCCAGACGCTCCGCGGCGGCATTGAACGCCGCGGCGACGGCGGCCTGCGTCGCCTGGGTGCGATCGGCGGATGTCACCCGCGCCTCCTTCAGCGCGGAAAGCTCCTCCTCCAGCCCGCGGATTTTTTTCAGCGCTTCCGACAGATCGTCGGCGACGGTGAGCGCCGCCATGATGGTCAGGCGAGCGTCGCCGACCTCGCCGATCCGGCCGCGCAGATCGGTGATCAGGGCGTCGAAATCGGTCGCGAGCTTTTCGATGTGCTGCTCCTGGCCGTCCTCGCAAGCGATGCGGAACTGGCGGCCGTTGATGGTGACGTTCACCGAAGCCAAGGTGTCCTCGCTATCCTCGATCCTGCGCCGCGATGACGGAGCGGATGTTGTCGATCGCGGCATCGAGCCGGCGCGCGATCTCGCGGTTCGTTGTCTCGAGCTGGCGCGAGCGGGCGGTCTGAGTGTCGAGCTCCGACGCAAGCCGCGCGCGGTCGGCGCCGAGCGTATGAACCTGGTCGGCGAGCTGCGCTCGCCGCGCTCGGCCTCGAGCCGCCGTTCGACCGCGGCGTCGAGCGCATCCAACGCCTGCGTCAGGCGCTTGGTCGCGGCATCGATCGACGTTTGATCGGTCATTGCTCGGCCTTTGCACGCGGGCGACAAAGCGCGCCCAACCGGTCTGAAAAGCAGTGCGTTAGCAAGCAATTAGAACGAGAACTTTACGTGTCGCCCGACTTTGGCGTCAACGCTGGACGGCGCTGTTATCCCAGTGTTTTCGCGGCCCTGTGCATGGCTCTCCGGCAACCGCCGCCTGCATTGAACTCATGGGGCTCGCGTGCTATCCACCGCCATCACACGGGCCCCAGTATGAGCGCACAACCCTTGCCGGCCGTCGCGCAATCGCCACACCAAAGCCGCGCCGAGCACGACCGCATGGCGAATGCCATCCGCGCGCTGGCGATGGACGCGGTCGAACTGGCGAAGTCCGGCCATCCCGGCCTGCCGATGGGCGCGGCCGACATCGCGACCGTGCTGTTCACCCGGTTCCTGAAATTCGATCCGGCCGATCCGGCCTGGCCGGACCGCGACCGCTTCGTGCTCTCCGCCGGTCACGGCTCGATGCTGATCTACGCGCTGCTGCATCTGCTCGGCTACGAGGCGATGACGCTCGACGAGATCAAGCGCTTCCGCCAGATCGGCTCGCTGACGCCGGGGCATCCGGAAAATTTCATCACGCCCGGCGTCGAGACGACGACGGGCCCGCTCGGCCAGGGTATCGCCACCGCGGTCGGCATGGCGATCGCGGAGCGCCATCTCGCCGCCGAGTTCGGCAAGGACATCGTCGATCACTCCACCTTCGTGCTCGCCTCCGACGGCGACCTGATGGAAGGCATCAGCCAGGAAGCCATCGCGCTGGCCGGCCACCTCAAGCTCGCCAAGCTGATCGTGCTGTTCGACGACAACGGCATCTCGATCGACGGGCCGCTGTCGCTGTCCAACTCGGTCGATCAGGTGAAGCGCTTCGAAGCGGCGGGCTGGGCCGCGACGCGCGTCGACGGTCACGATCCGGAAGCGATCGCCGCCGCGATCGAGAAGGCCAAGACCTCCGACAAGCCGGCGATGATCGCCTGCAAGACCACGATCGGCTACGGCGCGCCGACCAAGGCCGGCAAGTCGAGCTCGCACGGCTCGCCGCTCGGCGCCGACGAGATCAAGGGCGCGCGCGAGAAGCTCGGCTGGAGCGACGCGCCGTTCCAGATTCCGACCGACGTGCTCACGCAATGGCGCGCCGCCGGCCAGCGCTCGAAGAACGCGCGCAAGGAATGGGACAAGCGGCTCGCCGCGGCGCCGGCCGACAAGCGCGCCGAGTTCGAGCGGCGCATGCGCGGCGACCTGCCCGAGAAGCAACTTGCCGACGCGGTGCGCGCGGTGAAGGCATCGCTCGCGAAGGAGCCGAAGGACATCGCAACCCGCGTCGCCTGCGAGTTCGCGCTGGAGACCTTGATCCCGGCGGTGCCGGAGATGATCGGCGGCTCGGCCGACCTCACCGGCTCGAACAACACCCGCACCAAGTCGATGAAGGCGATGAGCGCCGCCGACTTCTCCGGCCGCTTCATCCATTACGGCGTGCGCGAGCACGGCATGGCCGCGGCGATGAACGGCATGACGCTGCATCGCGGCATCATCCCGTTCTCCGGCACGTTCCTGGTGTTCGCCGACTATTGCCGGCCGGCGATCCGGCTTGCCGCGCTGATGGGCGAGCGGGTCATCCATGTGATGACCCACGACTCGATCGGGCTCGGCGAAGATGGGCCGACCCATCAGCCGGTCGAGCACCTGGCCTCGCTGCGCGCCATTCCGAACCTCAACGTGTTCCGCCCCTGCGACGCGGTCGAGACCGTGGAGTGCTGGCAGCTCGCGCTGGAAGCGCGCGAAACGCCGAGCGTGCTGGCGCTGACGCGGCAGAACCTGCCGCAACTGCGCAGGACGCTCGACGACGCCAACCGCTGCGCCGCCGGCGGCTACGAGATTTCGCCGGCCCAGGGCAAGGCGCAGGTTTCGATCTTCGCGACGGGTTCGGAGGTCTCGATCGCGGTCGACGCGCAGAAGCTGCTCGCCGCGAAGGGCGTCGCGGCCCGCGTCGTTTCCGTGCCGTGCATCGAGCTCCTCCTCGCCGCGCCCGAAGCGGCCCGCCGCGCCGTGATCGGCGATGCTCCGGTCAAGGTCGCCGTCGAGGCCGCGGTCCGGCAAGGCTGGGACGCCATCATCGGCTCCGACGGCGTGTTCGTCGGGATGTCCGGTTTCGGCGCCAGCGCGCCCTACAAGGACCTTTACAAGCACTTCGGAATTACCCCGGAGAAGGTCGCCGAAGCCGCGCTGAAAAAGCTTAGCTAGCCTGCCGTTGCCGGACTTGACCCGGCGATCCATCTTACGGTTCAAACAACGACGATTGAGGCTTGGGCCATAGGTCTTCGAGGACTATGTCCCCGGGCGTGACACATTTCAGGAGCCGGGCGAAATGACCATTCGGGTAGGCATCAACGGGTTTGGCCGCATCGGCCGCAACATCCTGCGCGCCATCGCCGAGTCCGGGCGCAAGGACATCGAAGTGGTCGGCATCAACGACCTCGGCCCGGTCGAGACCAACGCCCACCTGCTGCGCTTCGACAGCGTGCACGGCCGCTTCCCCGGCGAGGTGACGGTGAAGGGCGACACCATCAGCGTCGGCAACGGCGCGATCAAGGTGACCGCGATCAAGGACCCGGCGACGCTGCCGTGGAAGGACCTCGGCGTCGACATCGCGCTGGAGTGCACCGGCATCTTCACCTCGAAGGACAAGGCCTCCGCGCACCTGACCGCCGGCGCCAAGCGCGTGCTCGTCTCGGCCCCGGCCGACGGCGTCGACCTGACCGTCGTCTACGGCGTCAACCACGACAAGCTGACGAAGGACCACAAGGTCGTCTCCAACGCCTCGTGCACCACCAACTGCCTGGCGCCGGTCGCCAAGGTGCTCAACGACGCGGTCGGCATCGACAAGGGCTTCATGACCACGATCCACTCCTACACGGGCGATCAGCCGACGCTCGACACCATGCACAAGGACCTCTACCGCGCCCGCGCCGCGGCGCTGAACATGATCCCGACCTCGACCGGCGCGGCGAAGGCCGTCGGCCTGGTGCTGCCGGAGCTCAACGGCAAGCTCGACGGCGTCTCGATCCGCGTGCCGACGCCGAACGTGTCGGTGATCGACTTCAAGTTCGTGGCGAAGAAGGCGACCAGCAAGGACGAGATCAACGGCGCGATCAAGCGCGCCGCCGAGCAGCAGCTCAAGGGCATCCTCGGCTACACCAACGAGCCCAACGTGTCCGGCGACTTCAACCACGACCCGCACTCTTCCGTATTCCACATGGACCAGACCAAGGTCATGGACGGCACGTTCGTGCGGGTGATGTCCTGGTACGACAACGAGTGGGGCTTCTCCAACCGCATGGCCGACACCGCCGTGGCGATGGGCAAGCTGATCTGAGCTTCGCGGAGGATGCGATGGGATCCGAGACTGGCTTGGGGTCTTGGCAGCCTGATCGCTGATCGTTGGCTTTATCGTCTTCGCCTTTCACCAGGGCTCCAAGGTCAAGACGGCCGCCTGAAGGCGTGCCGCCCGAACGGTTTCCTGGCGCGATGAGCGTCTAAGTTGGTGAGTTCATGCCGGCCTTCCGCACGCTCGACGAGGCCGACGTCAAGAACAAGCGCGTGCTGCTGCGCGTCGACCTCAACGTGCCGATGGAGAACGGCGAGGTCACCGACGCGACGCGCATCGAGCGCGTCGCGCCGACCATCACCGAAATCGCCGACAAGGGCGGCAAGGTCATTCTGCTTGCGCACTTCGGTCGGCCGAAGGGACCGGACCCGAAAGAGTCGCTGCGTCCGGTCGCTGCGGCGGTCTCCAAGGTGATCGGCCGTCCGGTGGCCTTCGCCGAAGACTGCATCGGCGACAAGGCCGAAGCCGCGATCGCCGCCATGAAGCCGGGCGACATCCTTTGTCTGGAGAACACGCGCTTCCACAAGGGCGAGGAGAAGAACGATCCCGCCTTCGTCGACGCGCTCGCCAAGCTCGGCGACCTCTGGGTCAACGATGCGTTCTCGGCGGCGCACCGCGCCCACGCCTCGACCGAGGGGCTGGGCCACAAGCTGCCGGCCTATGCCGGCCGCACCATGCAGGCCGAGCTCGATGCGCTGTCGAAGGCGCTGGAGGTTCCGAAGAAGCCGGTCATCGCCATCGTCGGCGGCGCCAAGGTTTCGACCAAGCTGGAACTCCTGGAGAACCTGATCGGCAAGGTGCAGGGCCTGGTGATCGGCGGCGCGATGGCCAACACGTTCCTGCACGCGCAGGGCATCAACGTCGGCAAGTCGCTGGTCGAGAAGGACATGGCGGACACCGCACGGCGCATCATGGAGAAGGCCGAACAAAAAGGCTGCGCGATCATCCTGCCGATCGACGCCATCGTGGCGTTCCACTTCGCCGCCAACGCGCCCTCGCACGCCTATGGCGTCGACGCCATTCCGCCGGACGGCATGATCCTCGACATCGGCTCGCAATCGATGGAACGGGTGAAGGGCGCGATCGACGATGCCAGCACGCTGGTCTGGAACGGGCCGTTCGGCGCATTCGAGCTGCCGCCGTTCGAGCGGGCCACCGTGGAGGCGGCGCGCTATGCCGCGGAGCGCACCAAGGCCGGGAAATTGGTCTCAGTGGCCGGCGGCGGCGACACGGTCGCGGCGCTGAACATGGCCGGCGTTACCAACAATTTGACCTATGTGTCCACAGCAGGCGGCGCCTTCCTGGAGTGGATGGAAGGCAAACCCTTGCCCGGTGTTGAGGTGTTGAGGCAAAAATGACGCCGAAGGCGTCATCCTGGGCGAGGCGCGGCAACGCGCCGAGACCCGGGATCTCGTACCGCATCGAGGAGAGAGCGCGATGAATCTCGCAGAGCTGAACAAGATCGCGGAAGCCATGGTCGCGCCCGGCAAGGGCATCCTGGCCGCCGACGAATTCGCCGGCACGATCAAGAAGCGCTTCGACGCCATCAACGTGGAATGCACCGAGGACAATCGCCGCGACTATCGCGAGATGCTGTTCCGCGCCACCGAGGGCATGAAGCACATCTCCGGCGTGATCCTCTACGACGAAACGATCTGGCAGAAGGCCAAGGACGGCACGCCGCTGGTCGAGATCATCAAGAAGGCCGGCTCGCTCCCCGGCATCAAGGTCGACGAAGGCACCAAGCCGCTGCCGAATTGCCCGAACGAGCTGATCACCATCGGCCTCGACAAGCTCGCCGACCGCCTGCCGAAGTACTACGAGCAGGGCGCGCGGTTCGCGAAATGGCGCGCCGTGATCGACATCGGCGCCGGCATTCCGACCTCGACCGCGATCCGCACCAACACCCACGCGCTGGCGCGCTACGCCGCGCTCTGCCAGGCGGCGCAGATCGTGCCGATCGTCGAGCCGGAAGTGCTGATGGACGGCGATCACGACATCGACCGCTGCGTCGAAGTGACGACCGCGGTGCTCAAGGCGCAGTTCGAGGAGCTCTACGCTCAGCGCGTCCCGCTGGAAGGCATCGTGCTGAAGCCGAACATGGCGATCTCGGGCAAGAAGAACGGCAAGCGCGCCGGCGTCGACGAGGTCGCGGAGAAGACCGTCAGGATGCTGCGCAACTGCGTGCCGGGCGCGGTGCCCGGCATCGCGTTCCTGTCCGGCGGCCAGTCCGACGAAGAGGCGACCGCGCATCTCGACACCATGAACAAGATCGGCCGGCTGCCCTGGCAGCTCACCTTCTCCTACGGCCGCGCGCTGCAGCACGCGCCGCAGAAGGCGTGGTCCGGCAAGAGCGAGAATGTCGCGGGCGCGCAGCGTGTCTTCACCCATCGCGCGCGGATGAACGGGCTCGCGGCGCTCGGCCAGTGGAAGGCTGACCTGGAGAAGAAGGCGGCCTAGGCCTTGCAGCGGACCGGACGAACGCCGACATCCCGGTTGAACCGAACCGGGATGTAAGGCGACCAATCTGAATGAGCCACCTCAAGGAAGAACTCGACGAACATCTGGCGCGTTTCGAGCGCCGGCTGCCCGAAGGCTTTCGGGGATTCGTCCGCTGGCTGCGAAAGCCCGGCTCCGGATGGACCCGGATTCCCTTGGGTATCGTTCTGATCCTCTGCGGCTTCGTCGGCTTTCTGCCCATCCTCGGCTTCTGGATGGTCCCGCTGGGCCTGTTGGTGCTGGCAATCGACGTGCCGCTTCGTGCGGCCGCCGCTGATCAGGCTGCTCGACTGGGTGGAGCTGAAATGGCCGGCGCCGAAGGCACCGCCTGCGCCTTGATCCTTGCGCGCCTGCGCGAGCACATTGCCACGGCTGAGCGAATCGCCCCCAATTCGCCAGATTGAGGTCGCATCCGAGCGTCATGGCCCCACCGAAGCCGGCGAATGCTCCCTCCCCGCGGCTCTACCTCGTCACGCCGCCGATCGACGATGCGGCGGCGTTTTCGCGCCAGCTTTCCGCCGCGCTCGACGCAGCCGATATCGCCGCCGTGCTGCTCCGGCTCGCCCCGTCCGACGAGCGCGCGCAGATCAATCGCGTGAAGGCGCTCGCGCCTATCGTGCAGGACAAAGGCGTGGCGCTGGTGCTCGACGGTCATGCCGACATTGTCGCCCACGGTGGCGCCGATGGCGCGCATCTCACCGGCATCGAGGCATTTTCGTCGGCGCTCGGCACGCTCAAGCCCGCGCGGATCGCCGGCTGCGCCGGGCTGGCGAGCCGGCACGACGCCATGACCGCCGCCGAACAAGGCGCCGATTACGTGATGTTCGGCGATGCGCAAGACGGACACCGGCCGTCATTCGACGCGATCGTGGAGCGGATCGCCTGGTGGGCGGAAGTGTTCCAGGTTCCCTGCGTCGCGATGGCCGAAAGTCTCGACGAAGTCGGCCCGCTGGCCGCGGCGGGCGCTGATTTCGTCGCGGTCGGCGAATTCGTCTGGAACGATCCGCGCGGTGTGGCTGCCGCGCTCACCGCGGCGGCCGCAAAGCTCCCTGCCCCGGAGAGCGTGGCATGAGGGCAAAGCGTCCGGCGTTGGCAGCCCTGGCAATCGCGCTCACCGCGACGACTGCTGCCGCGCAGTCCAAAAAGCCGCAGGCCCCTGCTGCTCCGCCGCAGCCTGCTGCCACCAGCACCGTCGCCCGAGCCGGACCTCGTTTACGGCGCGTTCCAGCGCGGCATGTACCGCACCGCCTTCGCCGAAGCGACCAAACGCATCGAGGAAAAGAGCGACATCAAGGCGATGACGCTGCTGGCCGAGCTCTACGCCGACGGCCTCGGTGTACAAAAGGACGAGGCGAAGGCCGCGGACTGGTACCGGATCGCCGCCGGGCGCGGCGATCGGGAAGCGATGTTCGCGCTCGCGATGTTCAAGATGAACGGCCGCGGCGGCCCGCGCGACCGCGATGGCGGCGCCAAGCTGCTCGCCTCGGCGGCCAAGCTCGGCCACACCGCCGCCGCCTACAACCTCGCGCTGCTCTATGTCGAGGGTCAGTTGTTCCCGCAGGATTTCAAGCGCGCCGCCGAACTGCTCCGCATCGCGGCACAGGCCGGAAATCCGGAAGCGCAATACGCGCTGGCAACGTTCTACAAGGAAGGCCGCGGCGTACCGCAGGATCTTCGCGAAACCGCGCGGCTGCTCGGCGCCGCCGCGCTCGCCGACAACACCGATGCCGAGGTGGAATACGGCATAGCGTTGTTCAACGGGACCGGCGTCGCCAAGAACGAAGCCGCCGCCGCGACCTACCTGACCAAGGCGGCGCGGCGCGGCAGTCCGATCGCGCAGAACCGGCTGGCTTTCATGTATGCGACCGGCCAGGGCGTGAAGCGCGACCCGGTGCAGGCGGCGCGCTGGCACCTCATCGCCCGATCCGCAGGGGCCAACGACCTGTTCCTGGAAGACTACCTGCGCAAGATGTCGCCGCAGGATCGCGCCGCCGGCGAGGCCGCGGCCAAGCCCTGGATCACGCGGCTCGCCGCGCAGCAACCGCAGGACAGCCCTCTCGGCGCCAACCCGCCTTGACGGGCGTTCCACCACCTGTGCATTTCACGCCGGGATCACAGAGACACACCGGCGGGCATATGGCGAAAATCAGCGGCAGCGACATCCGGCCCGGCATGGTGATCGAATACGACGGGTCGCTCTGGGCCGCGGTGAAGACGGGCGCGGTGAAACCCGGCAAAGGTCCGGCATACAACCAGGTCGAACTGAAGAATTTGCTCGACGGCCGCAAGCTCAATCAGCGCTTCGGCAGCTCCGACCGCGTCGAAGAAACCGAGGTGGAACGGCGGCAATTCCAGTTCCTCTACCGGCAGGAAGATCAACTGGTGTTCATGGACACCACGAACTACGACCAGATCGAGCTGGCTGGCGAGTTCGTCGGCGACCGCGCGGCTTTCCTGCAGGACGGCATGATGGTGCAGGTGCAATTGCACCAGGAGCGGCCGATCGGCATCAAGCTTCCGGACACCGTGATCCTCGAAGTGGTGGAAGCCGATGCCAGCATCAAGGGGCAGACCGCGGCATCCTCCTACAAGCCCGCGAAGCTCGAAAACGGCTTGCGCATCCTGGTGCCACCGTTCGTCTCGGCCGGCGAAAAGGTGATCGTAAATACTGATGAAGTCGCTTACGTGAAGCGAGCCGAGTGATGCCCGCCTATTCCGCGCTCCTCACCGTCATGATCGGCGCCGCCCGAAAGGCGGCACGCTCGCTGAAGCGCGACTTCGGCGAAATCGAAAAGCTGCAGGTCTCTCTGAAAGGTCCGGCCAACTTCGTCAGTTCCGCTGACCGGCACGCCGAGGAAATCCTGCGCACCGAACTCACCAAGGCGCGGCCTGGCTACGGCTTCCACGGCGAGGAAGGCGGACACCACGAGGGCTCCGACAAGACCCACACCTGGATCGTCGATCCGCTCGACGGCACCACCAATTTTCTCCATGGGCTGCCGCAGTTCGCCATCTCGATCGGCCTCCAGCGCGCCGACACTATCGTTGCCGGCGTCATCTACAATCCGATCACCGACGAGCTGTACACAGCCGAACGTGGCAAGGGCGCGTTCCTCAACGACCACCGGCTGCGGGTGGCGGCGCGCCAGCGCATGGTTGACGCAGTGGTCGCTTGCGGACTGCCTCACTACGGCCGGGGCGAGCTTGAGCTTGGCCGCGCCGAGCTTGCCGTGGTCCAGGAAAAGGTCGCGGGGCTGCGCCGATTCGGTTCGGCCGCCCTGGACCTCGCCTATGTGGCCGCGGGCCGATTCGACATCTACTGGGAGCGCAACCTGTCGCCGTGGGACATGGCGGCCGGCATCTTGATGGTTCGCGAAGCAGGCGGCTTCGTCACCGACCTCGACGGCCACGATGCGATGTTCGCCAAGGGCCACATCGCCGCCGGGAACGAACCGCTCCACAAGGAATTGCTTAAGCTGCTCAAGACCGCCGGGAAGGCCTGACGCCAACTCTTCCGAAGCCGTTAGCGCATGCCCATTTGCCGTCACGGTGACGCAATATCGACGGTTTGATTTCGCCGGGCCTGTGCCATATTGAGGCGTAGGCTGCGTCCACATGAAGGACCCTCATGGCGCAAGACCACGATCCTTTCAAAGTCTCCTCCCCTCGCATTTTTCTACTGCGGATGGTGATCTTCCTGATCCTCTGCGGGCTGATCGTCGTCGTCATCCACCAGCAGATCTGGACCGCGTTCAAGGCCAACCCGCCGCTCAACGCACTCATCATCTGCGTCCTGGTGATCGGCATTCTGCTGTCGTTCCGGCAAGTGATCCGGCTGTTTCCGGAGGTGGCGTGGGTCAACGAATTCCGGCTGGCCGATCCGGGCATCACCGTAGCCCGTCCCCCCGTGCTGCTTGCACCGATGGCCGCGATCCTGCGCGACCGCACCGGCCGCATGACGATCTCGTCGTCGACCATGCGCGGCATTCTGGATTCGATCGCCATCCGGCTCGACGAGGCGCGCGAGATTTCCCGCTACATGACGGGCCTGCTGATCTTCCTCGGACTGCTCGGTACGTTCTGGGGCCTGATCGAAACCGTCGGATCGGTCGGCAAGGTTCTGGAAAGCCTGAACGTCGGCGGCGACGCCGGCTCGGTGTTCGACACGCTGAAGGAAGGTTTGGCTGCCCCGCTGAGCGGCATGGGCATTTCGTTCTCGTCCTCGTTGTTCGGTCTCGCCGGCTCGCTGGTGCTCGGCTTCCTCGACCTGCAGATGAGCCAGGCGCAGAACCGCTTCCACACCGACCTTGAGGACTGGCTTGCCACCACGGTGCGCGACCTCGGCGGCGATCACGTCACCCCGGTTGCAGCCGTCGCGGCCGGTCCCAATGTGTCCGGCGAGATCCGGGTTGCGATCGAGCGCCTGCGCGAAGCAATGGTCGATGCTGGCTCGGGCAAAGCCGCAACCACCGCGATGGCGAACCTGGCCGAAGCAATCCAGGGACTGGTTCATCACATGCGCACCGAGCAACAGATGATCCGGGACTGGGTCGATTCCCAGGCCGAACAGAACCGCGACATCCGCCGCCTGCTCGAGCGGCTGGTGCGCGAAGGCGTGGAAAAATAAGTCATGGCACGCGCTCGCAGCCGCCATGGCGGCGTCGACTACTGGCCGGGATTCGTCGACGCGCTGTCGACGCTGATCCTCGGCATCGTCTTCCTGCTCAGCGTGTTCGTGATCGTGCAATTCGTGCTGTCGCAGGAGGTCACCGGCAAGGACACCGCGCTGCAGAAACTGTCGGCGCGTATCGCCCAGCTTACCGACCTGTTGTCGCTGGAGCAGACCGGAAAACTCACGTTGGAAGAACAGATCGCACAGCTTCGCGCGGGTCTCGCCGCGACGGAGGGCGAGCGCGACCGCTACAAGGGACTTTACGAGGGGCTCGGCAGCGGCGCCGCCACCGCGCAGGACAAGGTGGGCGAACTTTCGACGCAACTCGATAGCGAGAAGCGCATCTCGCTGCGCGCGCTGGCGCAGGTCGAGGTGCTCAACCAGCAGATCGCGGCACTGCGCCGGCAGCTTGGCGCGCTCGAACAGGCTCTCGAAGTCACCGAGAAGCGCGACAAGGAATCGCAGTCGCGGATCACGGAGCTCGGCCAGCGGCTCAATCTCGCGCTGGCCCAGCGCGTCCAGGAACTCTCGCGCTACCGTTCCGACTTCTTCGGCCGCTTGCGCGCAATTCTTGGCAATCGCTCCGACGTTCGCGTCGTCGGCGACCGTTTCGTGTTCCAATCGGAGGTGTTCTTCGACACCGGCCAGGCCGTGCTCAAGCCGGAGGGACGCGCTGAGATCGACAAGATTGCCGCCGCCATCGTCGAACTCGACAAGCAGATTCCGCAAGAGATCGCCTGGGTGCTTCGCGTCGACGGCCACACTGACATTCGGCCGACCGGCGGCGGCCGGACCAACTGGGATCTGTCGGCATCGCGTGCAATCGCCGTGGTCCAGTACATGATCGGCAGGGGTATTCCGCCGCAGCGGCTCGTCGCCGCCGGCTTTGGCGAATTCCAGCCAATCGACCCCGGCACCAGCGAAGAAGCCTTCGCGCGCAACCGGCGCATCGAGCTGAAGCTGACGGAGCGGTGAGCGCAAAGGCTCATAGGTTGCGCCGCTACGAGCCGCCGACGAAGACGCGGCCATCGAGTTGTGGCGGCTGACCTGGCAAGCCGCCTACCCTCACCTCGACTTTTCCGCGCGCGTTGACTGGTGGCGCAAGCGCTGGAGGGAGGAGCTTGTTCCGCGGGCAATCATCGTCGTTGCCGAGACCGACGGTGCGCTGTCCGGATTTGTGACGGTCGAATTGGCCAGCGGCTATCTCGACCAGATTGTCGTCGCACCGGACGCCTGGGGCAGCAATCTTGCCGGCGATCTGCTCGACGAAGCCAAGCGCATTTCGCCCGCGCGGCTCGATCTGCTCGTCAACAAAGACAACGCCCGCGCCATCCGCTTCTACGAGAAACACGGATTCAAATACGCGGGCGACGACGTCAATCCAGTGTCGGGACGGCCGGTCAACCGGATGAGCTGGCGGCCGTAGACGCTCAGTTGTCGTCCTTGTCTTCGGACTTGCCGCCGAGCTGCTTGAGCTTGGCGAACACCGCGTTGACGTTGAGGTCGTCCTTCTCCTTCGCGGCGGCCGGAGTTTCCTCCTCCTCCTCGACTGGCGGAGCGGTGGTGACGGCCGCAGGCAGCAGCGTGACGCCGCTTTCGGCCGGCGCCGGCTTCTCCTTGGAAGCGCGCTGCACTTCGAAATCGAGGTCGATCTGCGAGCACAGTCCGAGCGTCACCGGATCGAGCGGCGTGAGCGCCGCGGCGTTCCAGTGCGTGCGCTCCCGGATGCCCTGAATGGTCGACTTGGTGGTGCCCACCAGCCGCATGATCTGGCTGTCCTTGAGCTCCGGATGATTGCGAATCAGCCAGAGAATGGCGTTCGGACGATCCTGGCGGCGCGACACCGGAGTGTAGCGCGGCCCCTTTTTGCGCTTGGCCTCGGGCAGCCGGACCTTGGCAGTCTGGAGGTGGAGACGATGCTCCGGGTCGGCGACGGCCTTGTCGATCTCCTCGCGGGTCAACTGGCCGGTGAGGATGGGATCGAGACCCTTGATACCTTGGGCCGCGTCGCCATCGGCGATCGCTTTCACCTCCAGAGGGTGCAACTTGCAGAAGTCGGCGACCTGGTCGAACGACAGCGCGGTGTTCTCCACCAGCCAGACGGCGGTCGCCTTGGGCATAAGCGGCGCTTCCTGCATGGCAAATATTCTCCTCTGCGCCCCGCCCGCCCTTCCGGACGAGGCCCTATGTCATCATCGATGACTGGAAAGTGGCCAGAATATAGGCCCTTGACCCCATATTGCGCAATGGTGGATCGCGTGCTTGACAGGGCAGCGGGCAAAACCCCATGTCATGCGCATGTTAGCAGGGAACTCCAGTCCTTCGAGCAAGCCGCCGTTGACGGTCTTGCTGTGCTCGCCGCGCGGATTCTGCGCGGGGGTGGTGCGCGCCATTGATTCCGTGGAGCAGGCGCTAAAGCGCTATGGCGCTCCGGTCTATGTGCGCCACGAGATCGTGCATAACCGTTACGTGGTAGAGAGCCTCAAGGCCAAGGGCGCAGTTTTTGTCGAGGAGCTCGACGAAATTCCGGAAGACACAGCCGCGCCGGTGATTTTCTCCGCCCACGGCGTGCCGAAGTCGATTCCCGAAGAGGCCAAACGGCGCAACTTCTTCGCCTTCGACGCCACCTGCCCGCTGGTCACCAAGGTGCACCGCGAGGCTGAAATCCATCACAAACGTGGCCGCGAAATCCTGCTGATCGGCCACGCCGGTCATCCCGAAGTGGTTGGCACGTTGGGGCAGTTACCGGACGGGTCCATCACGCTGGTGCAGACGGTCGAAGAGGCCGAAGCACTGTCGCCGAAGAACCCGGCCAATCTCGCCTACGTAACACAGACCACGCTGTCGCTGGACGATACCGCTGGCATCGTCGCGGTGCTCAAGCGCCGATTTCCCAACATTGTCGCTCCTCACAAGGAGGACATCTGCTACGCGACAACCAACCGACAGGAAGCGGTCAAGCGCGTAGCGCCGCAGGTCGATGCCCTTGTCGTCGTGGGCGCCCCCAACTCGTCGAATTCGCGCCGCCTGCAAGAGGTGGCCGAGCGCGCCGGTTGCCGATATTCGGTTCTGGTACAGCGCGCCGCCGAGATCGACTGGTCGCGCTTCGATGGCGTCAAGATCCTGGGCGTGACCGCCGGCGCGTCCGCGCCAGAGGTGCTGGTCGAGGAAATCCTCGACGCCTTCGCGGCCCGATACACGCTCAATGTCGAGACCGTGTCCGGCGCCGATGAATCCGGGATGTTCTTCCCGCTACCGCGCCAACTGCGCGAACGCGCCACCGCCTGAGCCACTGCCTCTGAGCCCTTGTTTCGCCCCTTGACGAAAGGGGCCAACGCAGGGCCGTAGTAGGCCATGGCCGTCTACACCGACGTCGCAGCGGAAGACCTCACCAAATTCCTCGCCGGATACGAGCTTGGCGAGTTGCTGTCCTACAAGGGCATTGCGGAAGGGGTCGAAAACTCGAACTTCCTGGTCCACACCGGGCAGGGTCACTACATCCTCACGCTCTACGAAAAGCGCGTGGCTGCCGGCGACATTCCGTTCTTCCTGGGCCTGATGGAGCATCTTGCAGCGCGCGGCATCACCTGCCCGCAGCCGGTGAAAAACCGCAAGGGCGAGACGCTCGGCCACCTGTGCGGACGGCCCGCGGCGGTCGTCACCTTCCTCGACGGCATGTGGATCAGGCGACCCGATCCCCGGCACTGCTACGCGCTGGGCGCAGCGCTGGCCCGGCTTCATCTTGCGGGTGCAGACTTCGCGCCGAAGCGGCGCAACGCACTCTCCGTCGATGGCTGGCGCCCGCTCTACGAGCAGGCAGCATCGCGCGCCGACACCGTGCAGCCGGGCATCGGAAAGATCATCGAAGACGAGCTCGCTCACCTGGAGCGACACTGGCCGGTGAACCTGCCGCAGGGCGTGATCCACGCCGACCTGTTTCCCGACAATGTGTTCTTTCTCGGCAACGCATTATCCGGACTGATCGATTTCTACTTCGCCTGCACCGACACGCTTGCCTACGACGTTGCGATCTGTCTCAACGCTTGGTGCTTCGAGCCGGACCATTCCTACAACGTCACCAAAGGCCGCGAACTGCTGCAGGGCTACCTGCGCACCCGGCCGCTTTCGCCGGCTGAGCTGGACGCGATCCCGTTATTGGCACGCGGATCTGCGATGCGGTTCCTGCTGACCCGGCTGACCGACTGGCTGAATGTTCCGGAGGGCGCGCTGGTGCGGCCGAAAAACCCGATGGAGTATTTCCGCAAACTGCGCTTCCACCAGACCATCAAGAGCGTGGGCGACTACGGCGCGCTGGCGGAAAGAACCACGGCGTGACCGACAAGCCGCACGTCACCGCCTACACCGATGGCGCCTGCTCAGGCAATCCCGGCCCCGGCGGCTGGGGCGCGATCCTGTCATTCGGCGACCATGAGAAAGAGCTCCAGGGCAGCGAGGAGCACACCACGAACAATCGCATGGAATTGATGGCGGCGATTGCCGCGCTCGAGGCACTGAAGAAGCCCTGCAGGGTGGAACTGCACACCGACAGCCAATACGTTCACAAGGGCATTTCGGAATGGATCCGCGGCTGGAAACGTAACGGTTGGAAGACCGCGGACAAGAAAGCCGGTCAAGAACACCGACCTCTGGCAGCGGCTCGACGCCGCGGTCGCGCGCCATGACGTGCGCTGGCACTGGGTCAAAGGCCACGCGGGCCATGAGATGAATGAGCGCGCCGACCGGCTCGCGGTTGATGCAATCGCGCAGCTTCGCGCGGCGCAACGCAGTGGCGCGACGGGCGGCTGACGATCAATCGCGCTTGCAAGAGACGATACGGCACTTTCGTGAACGCGGCGTGCGCTTTGCGCATTCGTAAAGCGCAATCAGCCGCGCGTCCGATTCGCTTTCTCGCTTTGCCCAGCCGTAGTGACCAGGGGTAGTGCGGCCGCGGCTTTCGGCACGGCACGTCCAAGCGAATGCATCGCCCGCGTCGATTGCGATCATCGGCGCTGCGAACAGGAGCGCGGCATAAACACGTTTCATGTCTGCCCCCTAATAAACCGCCGCCATCCGCAAGCCTGACGGCCCACGAACGACGGCGTGTTTTTCGAACCTGTGCCCTAGAGACTCTTCATCAGGTTGTCGGCGCCGGACACGTCGGCCTTGCCGGGCGCGTCCTCGACGTTCAGCGTCTTGATCACGCCGTCGTCGACCACCATGGCATAGCGCTGCGAGCGAACGCCGAGCCCGCGCTCCGTCAAGTCCGCAACCAGGCCCAGCGCCTTGGCAAAGCTGGCGCTGCCGTCCGCCAGGAACTCGATCGCATCGCCACCCGACGCCTTCTTCCAGGCGTCCATGACGAACACGTCGTTCACGCCGGTCACCGCGATGGTGTTGATACCCTTGGCCTTGATCGCGTCGGCGTTCTTCACAAAGCCCGGCATGTGATTCTTGTGGCAGGTCGGCGTGAACGCGCCGGGCACTGCGAACAGCACGACCTTCTTGCCCTTGAAGATTTCGTCGGTTGTCTTGGGCTTCGGACCTTCAGCAGTCATCACCGTGAAAGTCGCATTCGGTACGCGATCGCCGACCTTGATAGCCATGATCTCAATCCTCTCGCATGATTATGATTGGGCATTTCGTTGGAGTTATCGGCGCACAAACTAGCGCGCCCGCGGCAAGCTAGTCGAGGCGAAATACGCCCTCGATCGCGCTCCTGACCGGACGTCGCAGTCAGCTTGATGGCAGCCCCCTTTGGGCTCGCGCCGGTGGGCAAACCGTCAAGATCGAAAGCGAACCGCTTCGTACCGGCGGCAGCGCCCGCGACTGGTTCGGGCAACGGCAGTGCCCAATCGGACGTCGGTCCTTCCGCGAACAGATCGACGCCGGTCCCCGCCGGAGCGGACACATCGACGAACACACGGACTTTTCCTGACGCCGTCTCACGCCAAGCCTTGCGCAGCATCAGCGAAGGACCGTCGCCCCAGGCGCTGGCTTTAGGGACGCGCGCTTCGGCGGACTTCAGGGCCGCTTCCTGCGAACCCGCGGCACCTGACAAGACGAGTTCGACCCGGCCCTTGGCTGGCACGCAAAGCGTTTCGCATACCGCATAATCGAGCGTCAGCCGCAACGTCACCGGCTTGGTGGGATCGTGCGGGACGACCTTCAGCGGAAAGATCACTCCCCCCTTGTAGCCGATGGAATTGCCGCTGCCGTCGGCGAACCGCACGGGCGCTGGCCACAGCACTGTCGCGGACTTGACGTTTTCAGACGCGGCAAAGTCGAACACCGGGGGCACGCCGGAGTCACCCGGATAACGCCAATAGGTTTTCCAGCCGGGCTGCATTTTGATCTCGACGCCGGCCCGCAGCACGGCACCATCCGATTCGCGGATGGCGCTTGCGCCAATCAGGCGCACAGCGGAGCGGATGTCATTATCCCAAGCCGACACGTCCGCTGCGAAAGCTGGGATCGATGCCGTGCAAAAGACGAAAGCCAGTACCAATTCCGGCGAAATTCGGGCGCGGAAACCTTCTCGCATGGCGAATGTTTACTGCTTGATGCAAGCGCCTGCCATTGAATTCAGCGTGAACGCTTGTTGCAAAGCAGCAGGATCGGGGTAACCTCCGTCAGATGCGAATGACACGCAAAGCACTGGCAAAAAGCGCGGCGGAGAAGAGCGCGGGCGGTAGCTTTCTCGACGGCCAAATGCTGATCGCAACTCCGACCATGCAAGATGAACGCTTTTCGCGAAGCGTCATCTACATTTGCGCGCACTCGTCGGAAGGCGCGATGGGCATCATCGTCAATCAGCCGGCTGCCAACATCAGCTTTCCCGACCTCCTGGTGAAGCTCGACGTTATTCCGGCAACCGATCTCATCACGCTTCCGTCACGGGCCGGCGGCGTAAAGGTACTCAAGGGCGGTCCGGTGGAAACCGAGCGCGGCTTTGTGCTGCATTCGGCGGACTTCTTTATCGAGAACTCCACGCTGTCGATCGACCGGGGCATCTGCCTCACCGCAACGCTCGACATCCTCAAGGCGATCGCGCGGGGCAACGGGCCGGAGAGCGCGATCCTTGCGCTCGGCTATGCCGGCTGGGCACCGGGACAGCTCGAGACCGAGATTCAAGACAACGGCTGGCTGCACTGCGCCGCCGATCCTGAGCTTCTGTTCGGCACCGAGATTGAGGCGAAATACGCCAAAGCGCTGCAGAAAATCGGGATCCGCCCTGGTATGCTTTCCAGCGAGGTCGGTCACGCCTGAGGGCTCCCCCATGATGCGGTTCAGTGCGACGATCGCGATGGTTGCAGCAGGGCTGTCCGCGACGCCGGTGAATGCCATGGAATTGAAAGTTATCTCCGCGGGCGCCGTGCGCGGTGTCATCGCGAGCATGATCGACGACTATTCGAAGAGCACCGGTATCAAGTTCGATTTCACCACCGGTCCAACCGGACTGCTGCGAGACACCATCGCGTCGGGCAAGCCGGCCGATCTCATCATCGCTTCGGCGCCGCTGATGTCCGAACTTGAAGCAACGGGAAAGATGCTCCCGGCAAGCCGGGTCGATCTTGGCCGGCTTGGGCTTGGCGTGGTGGTTCGCGTCGGCGCTACTGCGCCCGACATTTCGACGCCGGAACGCGCTCAAGCAGGCGCTGCTCCAAGCCGCATCGATCGCTCACACAGATCCCAAGTTTGGCGGCACCTCGGTCATCCATCTGATGAAGATCGCGGACGGCTTCGGCATCGGTGCGGATGTGCGCAAGAAAAGCGTCAACGCCACAGGCGGCAACGATGCCGTGGCGAAGGTCGCCAGGGGCGAAGCCGAGATCGCCGTCGTCCTCGTGAGTGAAATCCACGACAAGGGCGCGAAGCTTGCCGCGCTGCTGCCCGAGCCATTGCAACTCTGGACCGTCTATTCCGCTGCGATTCCGGCGAACAGCACTGATCCCAAGAATGCGCGTGCCTTTGTGGATGCCCTGACCAACCCGGCGATGCGGCCGCGCTGGATTGAAGCCGGGTGGGAGCCTCTGACCAAATAGCCGAAAAGCTATTGCGCGGCTTCCAGTTCGTCGTTGAGCAGAAGCTCTCGCGCCGCCTCGACCGACATCGGTTCGCCAAAAATGAAACCCTGCGCATATTCGCAGCCGAGCTGATAGAGCTCGATCGCATCCGATTCCGTCTCCGCTCCCTCCGCGACCACATCCATGCCGAGATCGTGCGCGAGCGCGATGATGGAGCGCAAAATGACCGGCCGCGTGCCCTTGTTGTTCATGCGCACAAAGGACTTGTCGATCTTGATCGTGTCGAACGGGAAGCGTTGCAGATAGGCCAGCGAAGAGTGGCCGGTGCCGAAATCATCAAGCGCGAGCCCTGCCCCAAGCTCCCGCATGCGGGTAAGGAGTTGCGCCGCGTGCTCCGGATTTTCCATCACCAGCGACTCGGTCAACTCAAGCTTCAACGTGCCGCGGGCGAGAGAGGAGCGCGACAGGACCGTGCGCAGATCGTGGATCAGATCCTGGCGCAGCAGTTGCTGCGACGAGACGTTGACGCTGGCGAACAACGGCTCACGCCGCTTGATGCTGCGCTGCCAAGCGCTGAGCTGCCGCGCCGTGCGCTCCAGCATGAACAGACCAAGATCGACGATCAGCCCGATTTCCTCGGCGATGCTGATGAATTCGGACGGCGACATCCGCCCCATCTTGGGATGGTCCCATCGCGCCAGCGCCTCGAAACCGGCAATCGAACGGTCCTCGAGCCGCACGATCGGCTGATAGAGAATGGTGATCTCCTCGCGCTCCAGTGCGCGGCGCAATTCCGACTCCAGCGTCAGCCGGTCGGTCTTGCGGGCTCGCATCGCGGGCTTGAAGACTTCAATGCGATCGCCGCCGATCCGTTTGGCGTGATACATCGCGAGTTCCGCGTCCTTGACCAATTCCTCGGTGCGGTGCGTCTGGCTATCGGACAGCGCGAGCCCGATGGAAGCCGTGAGAAATATCTCGCGGTCGTTGAAGGTGATCGGCGCGCGCAGGGTCTTGCGCACTGTTTCGGCGAACGCAACGAGGCGGGTCGGTTCGCGCTCGGAAAGAATGATCATCGCAAACTGGTCACCAGCCAGCCGCGCCAGCGTGTCCTGAGGCTTGAGCAGCCGGGACAACCGGCGCGCCAGCGTCAGCAATATCGAGTCGCCGATCGCCATGCCCACCGAGTCATTGACCTGTTTGAAGCGATCGAGATCGATCACAATGACGGTGCATTTCATCGCAGGATCCGCTTTGGCGAATCCCAGCACGGCTTCGAGGCGATCGATGAAGAGTTGACGGTTGGGCAACCCGGTCAGGTTGTCATGCACCGCATCATGAAGGAGACGTTCTTCGGCGGTCTTGAAGTCAGTGACATCGGTGAGCGTGCCAACCAGCCGCACCACCTCGCCGTCGGAACCAACCACGGGCCGCGTCTTGAGCGAGAACCAAAGGTAATTGCCGTCCGGCGTGCGCAGACGGAAATCCTGCACCAGTCGGCCGCGGCGCTGTTCGAGGACGCTGTCGAGCGAGGCGCGAAAACGATCGCGGTCGAGCGGATGAAGCACCTCAAGCCAGCGCGACGCCGGTCCTTCGAGCGCGCCGCGCTTGAGACCCAGCAGTACTTCGGTTTCCGGGCTTGTATAGACGCGGTCGGATGACACGTCCCAGTCCCAGATCATGTCGCCGGCGCCGGTGAGCGCCAGCGCCCGGCGCTCGACATCGGAAACGATATTCTGGGTGATCCCGCCCGCGAACGCATGCTGCATCACGGTGAAGCCGATCAGCATGACGATCAACACAAGGCCGCCGAGCAGCGCCGGCCCGATGATGTCGTTGGGTACCCAGCCGGTGACGGTCAGTACAGCGGCGATGGTCCAGACCACGAGCAGAAACCAGGTCGGGATCAGCAGCACCGCACGGTCGAATCCGTGGGTGGACAAATAGACCACCATCCCAAATCCAAGGAATGCGACGCCCGCGAGCGACAGCCGCGCAATGCCCGAGGCGATCGCGGGATCGAACAAGGCGAGTGCAACGAGCGCGGCAAGGCCGGCGAGCCAGCCAAGCGTGATGTGCATGTAGCGCACATGCCAGCGACCGAGATTGAGATAGGCAAAGAGGAACACCAGCAGCGTGGCAGCGAGGATCGCTTCACCGGAGGCGCGCCACACGCGTTCGGCGCCCGAGCCCATATCGAACACCTTGCCCCAGAAACCGAAATCGATGCCGATATACACAAGAACAGCCCAGCCGAGCGCTGCGGCAGCGGGGAACATCACGCTGCCCTTCACGACGAACAGGATGGTCAAGAACAGCGCAAGCAATCCGGCAATGCCGATGACTATGCCGTGGTAGAGCGTGAAGCTGTTGACCTTGTCTTTGTAGGCGTCGGGCTCCCACAGATAGAGCTGTGGGAGCTTGTCGGTGCGAAGCTCCGCGATGTAGGTGATCACCGTGCCGGGGTCGAGCGTGATGCGGAAGATGTCAGCGGTAGCACTATCTTGCCGCTCCGGCCGCTCGCCGGACGACGGCGTGATGGTGACGATGCGGGACAGCCCGAGGTCGGGCCACAGGATGCCCGAACCGACCATGCGGTAATGCGGCACGACGATCAGCCGGTCGATCTGCTCGTCGCCGGTGTTGGCCAGCGCGAACACGGCCCAGTTGGTGGAGCCCTCGCGCGCCGGCTGCTGCATGCGGCGGACGATGCCGTCGGCACCGGGCGCAGCCGAGACGAGGATGCGATCCGTTTCGGTTTTGATTTTGTCGGCGACGGTGGTGAGGTCGATCGCCATCACGTCGGAGCGCACGTTCACCGCCTCGACGGCGAGCACGCCCGAACAAGCCGGAATAAGCGCGAAGAACAGCGCGAGCAACGCCGCGAGGCGCGCGCAGCCCGGACTTCCGCCTCGGCGTCCAATGCGATCCATCGCAGCCATGAGGAGCGAGTTAAGTCCTTAGAATTATGCCGATTTCGCGGCTGGCTTGCACGCCCCATCCCCCGGACACTGGAGTAGCCGTCATGGCCGGGAAGAGCAAGCTCCGGGCTTGTTCCGGCTCTTCTTCGCCCCTATTCGGGGTTAATTCCGCCGTTCCCGCCGGTGCTCGCGAGCCGCTCCGGCCCCGTCACACCGTCAGGACGATCTTGCCGATGTGCTGGCTCGTCTCCATCCGCGCGTGCGCGTCGCCAGCCCGGTCGAGCGGATAGGTTGAATCGATCACCGGCCTGATGCCGCCCGGCCGCGACCAGCGGCCAGACCTTCTCCTCGATGCCCCTGGCGATCGCCGCCTTCTCGGCGACCGTGCGCGGCCGCAAGGTCGAGCCGGTGTGCGTGAGCCGCTTCGCCATCAGCCGCGCGAAATTCGCCGTCGCCTTCGGCCCCGCCGTAAACGACACCTGCGCGATCACGCCCTGGTCGGCGGCAGCGTCATAGTTGCGATCGATGTAATCGCCGCCGACGATATCGACGATCAGGTTGGCGCCCGCGCCGTCGGTCGCCTTCTTCGTCGCCTCGACGAAGTCCTCGGTCTTGTAGTTCACCGCGACGTCGGCGCCGAGCTTTGCGCCGCCTCGCACTTCTCCGCCGAGCCCGCGGTGGTGACAACCTTCGCGCCGAACGCCTTGGCCAGCATGATCGCGGTGGTGCCGATGCCCGACGTGCCGCCATGCACCAGCACCCAGTCGCCCGGCTTCACGCTGGCGCGCATGAACATGTTCTGCCAGCAGGTGAAGAACGTCTCCGGGATCGCGGCCGCCTCGACCATCGACAGCGCCGCGGGCACCGGCAGCGCGTGGCTCTCATACGCCAGGCAATACTGCGCGTAGCCGCCGCCGACCACCAGCGCGCAGACCTTGTCGCCGAGCTTGAAGCGCTGCGCGCCCTGCCCCAGCGCCACCACCTCGCCGGCGATCTCGAGGCCCGGAATGTCGGTCGCGCCCTTCGGCGGCGGATAGGTGCCCTGGCGCTGGCGCACGTCGGGACGATTGACGCCGGCCGCTGCGACCTTGACGAGGATCTCGCCCGGCCCCGGCGGCGTCACCGGCCGCTCCTCGGGAACGAGCACCTCCGGCCCGCCGGGGGCGCGGATTCCGATCACGGTCATGCGGGACGGCAGCGTGGACATTGCAAACCTCGGTCTGAACGAGGCGCTGGTTTAGACATCCCTGCGGCTTGAACACGCGCGTGGTAGACGCCGGATATTTCGCAAGCTTCTCCGAAGGCCGGACCGGTCGCGCCGCGAAATTGCCGCCGCAATTCGGGCAGCGGCCCGCAAGCCGCGTCTCAGCACAGTTGCGGCAGAACGTGCACTCGAAAGTGCAGATCATCGCGTCAATTGAATTTGGCGGCAGGTTCTTGTCGCAACATTCGCAGTTCGGGCGCAGCGCTAGCATGGTGGCTTCTCTATATGAAACGCTAAACGATTACACATTCTCACTCTAGCCTCATTCAACTAACAACTCCTCGATTTCTATCTTTTGCCTCGTACAAGAAATTGTCGAAGCCCGTAACGCTGTCCGCCTTCGTCCAGAGTCCGACCTGACCAGCCTCAGCAAACGTTCGGTCATCGACTTCAAAGAGCTACCGGCCGTTGAAGACGCACTTTGAATTGACTGGCTGCGAACTCGACGCGCAATGCATGCCAGCGGCCGGCTGGCACCGGCACGTTGACGCCGTATCCACCTTTGCGCCCAACGATGTCGAGTGAGCTCCGCTTGCCCTCGACCGTCTTGTAAAGCACGACGTTGTCCTCAAGCGCATTCGCGCGAACGACGTAGTAGTTGTTGGCGTCCTTCGCCCGCCAGACGATGCCAGCGGCGCGGTCCTCGCTTCCCGAAATCGCCTTGAACTTGATTTCGACGAAGCCATCCTTGACGCTCGTGCCGTTCTTGAGCAACAGCGGATACGTTGCGCGGCCCGATTGCTTTACGATTTTGGATTTGGACGGCGCGCTTGAATCGTCCTCAACTGTCCATTTGGGCGTACCTTGCCCCGTCATCGTCACGGTCCAGCCTTGCGGTGGCGCGCCTGTAGCGTCATTTGCGAAGTTCACTTGGTCGGACATGGCCGTTTCTCCCATGAGGCAAAGCACGATTGCCGCCGAGCGCAGTTGTTTCACGTTGGCCTCCGTTCCCTGTCGTAACGGCGGCGGACCTCCGGCCAGCGGATCGCCGCCATGAATGCATCCACATATGTTGCGGCCTTGGCGCCGTAATCCATGTGGTAGGAGTGTTCGTACATGTCGAGTGCAAGAATTGGACGGCCGCCGGCTAGCGTTGTGGTGTGGTCCATCGCCCATTGATTGATGAGCCGGTCGTCCCGTGGTGAATAGGTCAAAAGCACCCAACCCGAGCCGCCACCTTGCGCCTTGCCCATGGCGATGAACTCCGAGCGCCAGCGTTCGTAGGAGCCAAAACCCCGCTCGATGACGCTCATCAGCTCAGCGTCAGGAGCACTTTCTTCGCTAAGGCCATTGAAGAACAATTCGTGCAGCACCATCGAATTGGTCGTGATCAGTTGCTCGCGCTTGAGGCCATTGATGAGATTGCCGGGCGCTGTATTGAAATCGAGTCCGGCCAGTTGCTCCTCGACCAAGTTGAGGCGCTTCACAGCGCCACCGTAATTGTTCTCATAGTGGCTCACGATCAGCTTTTCGGACATCCCCTTGATACGCTGCGGATCGCAGCCGAGCGGCTTCATTTGGTACGTCATGCATTTCTCCTTGCCGATCAGGCGTCCTCATAAACAAGCGCTCCGCCATGCGCGGGTGAAAAAACGTAGAGCTGATCCGGCGCCACGATGGCGGTGGTGTGGGCGCCTGGGCTGGTCAAGGTTTGCACACTTGCGCCACTGCGCGGATCGATCGATTGAACGAGTTCGGGCTTGCCAATGGCGACATGCACAAGACCGGTTGCGGGGTTCACGAAGGTCACATCCGGACCGCCCGCAATCGGCCAAGTGTTGAGGACGGCGCCCGACTTCGCGTCGACCTCGACCACCGCACGGTCATCGCAGGCGACGTACAGGCGACCGCGCTGATGGTCGATTTCGAGCCCGTGGGCTCCGACTGACTGGGATTGGCCAGTGCGTCACTTCGTCGAGTGCCGGAAGCTTGGCGACAAGGACCACCGACGGCTCCCGAATGGCTAGAAACACCCGGGTCGCGGCAGCGTCGGTGACGCACCAGCGCGGTTGTCCCGGCAAAGCCAGCGTATGCTTCTGGTTATCGTCGAGACCAAAGACGCGAAGCTCAGGGCGGTGCACGTCATCCCCGATGCAGGCCGCAATCGCCAGCTTTCGCGCAGCAACGATGGCAACGCCATTGGGCCTGTGGCCAGTGTCGAATACCCCCAGTGTGGCGAGGCTCTTGGCATCGACCCATGACAGGCTCGCCGATCCGCGGTTGGTGACAAGAACTTGTCCTTCTTCTGCCACTACTCCCGCGGCCTCGGAAAAACTTGCTAGCGTCGCGATGTGCTTACCGCGATCATGGTCGATGACTTCAACGCAGCTCCGGCCGGTGTGCGCCACGAACACACGACGGGTCCTTGCATCAAACGCCCCGTGGTCAAACGAACTACCCTTTGATCCTGGGATTTCGATCATGCCGATTTGTTTCAGCGCCATGGTCAGCTCGCTTGTTTGGCTTGGCGCTGCAGCCGGCACCAGGTGTAAAGCGCGTCGTACATGACCATCCCGTACCTCAGCATCTCATGGTCATCGCGAAAGTTGGCGGAAAGCCCGTAGGAGATTGCGAGCAACCCTTCGCATTGCGGCGTCAGGTCGGGGCTGGATGTGTCGGCTCCGCGCACGATCGTGGCCAGATGATCGAGGGCTGGATCTTCGATCCCGTAGATACGGATGATCGCGTCGAACGAGCATTGATCGCCGACATGCCCGAACTCGGCATCTTTGATGTCGTAGGGCGTGCCGCCTACGTTGGCAGCAATCTTCGCGACATCGTTCGGCGGAACGTAAATGAATTCCGCATCGGGATTGACGAAACGGCTGACCAACCAAGGGCAGGCGATGCGGTCGATCTTGGGATGCTCGCGTGTCACCCATTTGTTTTCGACAGCGCCCCGCTTGCGGCGCGTCGGCAGCTTGCGCTCCTTCCAGTCCGCAATGCCGCCTTCGAGGTAGGCAGCCTGAACGCCGCTTTTTTGCAAAGCGCTCGCGACGCCTTGGCTAACCTCGTGACCGTGCACGCAGTACGCAACGACGCTGCGGCCGGGGGCAACGTATTCCACTCCAAGCGCTGCTCGCCTCGCATCGGGAGGACGAGATATGGATGGCGTTGTTCTCGGACTATTTCTCTTCGCAGCGTTTCTTGGCGGCTTCGCATCCGGCCTGGCCGGTTTTGCGATGGGCTTCATTGTATCGGCCGTATGGCTGCATATCCTCACACCGATCCAGACAACGTTGCTGGTCGTCGGCTACAGCCTCTGGACGCAGGGCTACGGCGTCTGGAAGCTCCGAAACGCATTGAGCTGGCGCAGTATCGCGCCGTTCGTTATCGGGGGCACAATCGGTGTCCCGATCGGCGCGATGCTGCTCACCTATATCGATCCGGCCTACATGCGCAGTGGCGTAGGCTTGCTGCTCGTCATCTACGGCATTTACGGCTTGGCGCAGCCAGCGTTCAAACCGCTGCACGTTGGTACCGCAGCCGACAGCGGCGTCGGATTTCTGAACGGCATGCTGTGCGGGATGACTGGACTACCGGGATTTATCATCACTGTCTGGTGCCAGTTGCCCGATCCAATCTCAAGCAGCATAGACGGTAGGCACAGAAGGCTCCTTGTCCCATTCGCCGATCGGATCGTAACCCCAGACCCATTCGGAGCTGCCGTGGACGCTGCCTTTGCCGGCGGCGATCGACTCCTTCTGCGCCGTGCTGTCGCGCATGTGCTTGAAGCGGGCGTTGGAGATGGAGAGCCGCTGCACCCCATGCACGCGCGGAATACGGATGCGGCGGAAATTGGTAAAGGCCTCGACCGGGTCGCGGCAAGCATCGAGCCAGCGCGCAAGGATGTAAGAGTCCTCGAAAGCCTGGCAGGCGCCCTGCCCGGCATTGGGCAACATCGCGTGCGCCGCGTCGCCGATGAGCTGGATGCGGCCACGACCCCAATTCTGCGTGAGCGGCCGCGTGAACAAGCCCCACTTTGAGCATTCGGTCACGAGGCTGAGCAGCTTTTCGAGGCGCGGTTCGGGATTGGGGAAGCTCAACCGCATCTCATTGGGGTCGCCGTGGGTCGACCAGCCTTCCTCGACCCATTTGTCGGTGTCCTCCTGGGTGACGATGTTCACAAGCTTCTTGCCGCGAATGTAATAGGCGAGGAGATGGCAACCCGGTCCGATCCATTGGATATGGCCGGTCGGCTCGAGCACCTCCTCCGGCACGTCGCTGCCGTTCAGGAGCGCGCGCCACACCATCTGACCGGTATAGGTCGGATTGTCGTCGCCATAGAGCGCCTGACGGATGACCGAGCGAATGCCATCGGCGCCGATCACGAATTCGGCGTCGACCTGAGCGCCGTTGGCGAACGCGAGCACGACACGGTCGCTTCGCTCCTCCAGTCCCGTCAGACGGTGTCCGAGATGAATGGCGCTGTGATCGAGCCCGCTGGCGAGCGCGTCGAGCAGATCGGCGCGGTGAAAGGTGTAATAGGGAGCGCCGTATTTCGCCGCGGTCTTGTGCCGATCGTTGAATTCAAGAAACTCACCGGTTTGCATGTTGCGCGTGTAGATTCCGGGCGATGAATTCGCGACAGCGGCGACCTTGTCGCCAACGCCGATCGCCTGCAGCGCTTTGACGGCTTGCGGACTTGAATTGACCGCAGCGCCGATCTCGCCCAGGGCCGGAGCGGTCTCGAACACCTCCGCCTTGATGCCGAAGGTCTGCAGCGCATTCGCCGCCGCAAGCCCGGCGAGCCCGCCGCCAACAATCGCGATCCTGCAGCTTGATGGCATTCGTTCCTCCAGACTCGCACCAATCCCAGGCACGACTGTTCAAGCATAGCAGAACCTCCGCGCCGTCGTCCCGGCAGCCGCGGGGATTTTGCAGCAAGAGGACTGTCGTAGAGTGCCGATGGCGTCGGCTCATTGCTTCAATACGACGTCCTTCCGGGGGAAACACAATGAAGCAGAAAATGGCCACCGTGTTGGCCGTGCTTGCCGCGCATGTGCTGGTATTTCAAAGCGCGCAGGCGCAATCCTATCCAGACCGGCCGATCAAGCTGGTGGTGCCGTCGCCCGCCGGCGGACCGCCGGACGTCATGGCGCGGCTCCTGTCGGACAGGATGGCGGCCAGTCTCGGACAGCCGGTGATCGTGGACAACCGTGGCGGAGCAGGCGGCACGATCGGAGCCAGAGCGGTGTTGGCCGCGGAGCCGGACGGCTACACGATCCTGATGGGAAGCACGAGCACGCTTCTCGTCGCGCCGAATATCTACAAGAACGCCGGTTACCACGCGGGATCGTTCGCGCCGGTCGCGCGTGTTGCGGACGCTTCGGAAATGCTTGGCATCCATCCGTCGGTTCCGGCCAACTCCATGGCCGAGTTTATTGCATTCGCGAAGTCCAAGCCGGGCACGCTGAACTTCGGCTCGGCCGGGATCGGAACGCTTCCCCATATCGAAGGCGAACTCCTGAAGGCCCGCGCGCAGATCGACATAAGCCATGTTCCCTATCGGGGTGGCGGCCTGGCTCTGACTGGCCTGCTCGGCGGCCAGATCCAAGTGCTCTTCACCACCGTGACCCAAATGCTGCCGAACGTCCGAGAAGGCCGCGTGCGCGGATTGGCGATTGCGGGTGCAGCGCGCAGCAAGCTGGCGCCGGACCTCCCGACCATGGCCGAGAGCGGGTTGGATCAGTTCGTCGTAACGTCCATCACAGTGATCGTGGCTCCTCCCGGCACTCCGATCGACATCCAGCGGCGGTTGAACCAGGCCGTGATCGCTGCACTCGCCTCGGAGGAGGTCCAGCGCGCACTAT
This sequence comes from uncultured Alphaproteobacteria bacterium, assembly GCA_963838595.1. Taxonomy (GTDB): domain Bacteria; phylum Pseudomonadota; class Alphaproteobacteria; order Rhizobiales; family Xanthobacteraceae; genus Z2-YC6860. The sequence continues at coordinate 65,467 of CAWIRP010000024.1, read as the reverse complement.
CGACATCGGGTGGCGAGGCGCGACCGTCCTCGCCGGAGGAAACCGCTTCTTGGCTGGCAGGCGAACAACAGCGCTGGGCTGGCATCATAGCGGCCACGAAGGTTTCGGTTGATTGAGAGCCCGACGCGTTCAGCCGAGATAATCCGCGCCGCGTCCGGCGCAAACGCATCAGTTCAACTTTCTGTGAGCGAGTTCAGCGATTATTGCTCGTGCGGAACGGCGGTATCGGGTTGCTGCAGAACTCCCAAGCGTTCAGCGCATAGACCGCGACCTGCCCGAGGCGTAGGATTTTTGCCTATTGTCGTCTGCCCTGCGTTTTTGTCCGGGGACGCTATGTCTGAGAGTCTGGATCTCACGGCAGCACCAGTCACTTCGCGCGACGAAATGATTTTCGTTCCCGGCGGCACGTTCCGCATGGGATCGGACAAGCACTATCCGGAAGAGGCGCCGGTCCATCGCGTCACGGTCGACGGCTTCTGGATCGACCGCACGCCGGTGACCAACCGGCAGTTCAAGGCGTTCGTCCGCGCCACCGGCCACAAGACCTTCGCCGAAATCCCGCCCGACCCGAAGGACTATCCCGGCGCGCTGCCACACATGCTGTTCGCCGGCTCGCTGGTGTTCACGCCGCCCAATCATCCGGTCGACCTGCGCGACTGGAGCCAATGGTGGCAATTCGCCAAGGGCGCCGACTGGCGTCATCCCTACGGGCCGAAGAGCAACATCAACGCGCTCGACAATCATCCGGTCGTGCACGTCGCGTTCGCCGACGCGCTCGCCTACGCGCAATGGGCCGGCAAGGAGTTGCCGACCGAAGCCGAGTGGGAATTCGCCGCGCGCGGCGGGCTCGACGGCGCGGAGTTCGCCTGGGGCGACGAACTGACGCCGGGCGGCCAGCACATGGCCAACACCTGGCAGGGCAACTTTCCGCACCAGAACGAAAACAGGACGGCTTCGAGCGCACCTCGCCGGTGACCGCGTTTCCGCCGAACGGCTACGGCGTCCACGACATGATCGGCAATGTCTGGGAATGGACCACCGACTGGTATTCGCAGAAGCACGAGGCCGACGCGCCGAAGGCGTGCTGCATCCCGGAAAATCCGCGCGGCGCGGCCTGGAGGCGCAGCTACGATCCCGCGCCAGCCGGAGATCAGGATTCCCCGCAAGGTGATCAAGGGCGGCTCGCATCTGTGCGCGCCGATCTACTGCCGCCGCTACCGGCCGGCCGCGCGCCATGCCGAGCCGGTCGATACGTCGACCAGTCATGTCGGATTTCGCTGCTGTCGTCAGCGGACCAAGTAACGGAACGATAGAGGTCGGAATGCCTTAACTGAAGCAGAGCACATGGGAGGCACGTCATGGACTCGCAGTCTGATCATCCAGATCGTTTCCGGCATCGTCGGCGGCAACGCGGCCGGCAAGGCGACGCCGAACTTCGACCTTGGCACGCTCGGCAACACGATTGCCGGCGCGCTCGGCGGCGGCGCCGGCGGACAGTTGCTGCAGGCGTTGGTCCCGATGCTGGCCGGCGCGGCCGGTGGCGGGCTCGATGTCGGCGCCATTCTCGGCCAGGTGATCGGCGGCGGCGCCGGCGGCGCTGTTCCTGACCGTCGTCGTCGCGCTGCTGAAGAACATGATGGGCGGTGCGCAGAAGGCGTGACCGAGCGCATGGCCGATGTGGGTAGCGAACGGCGACCGGCCGCATGCGCGGCCGGTCGATATGTCGACCAGTCATGACGGGTTTCACTACGTCAGACGGAGTTCGTCACATGACGGATGCAAGGCAGCCGTCCGCCTTTGCACGGTTCCTGACCTGGCTGGCTCTGTCGTTATCCCTGTTGATGCTCGCGCTCGGCATCTATTGGTACGGCTGGTCGATCGAGGTGCATCAGCGCTTCTGGCACAACATCTTCGGCCGCCTCGAAGGACCGATGACGTTCCGCTTCTATCTGCAGCCGACGATGGCCTTCATCGCAGCGCTGCACGACGGGATCCGCGACGTGAAGGCCGGACACAGCTCGTTCTTCTGGACCGCCCGGCACGATACGGCAGTGCGTCACGGCCGGCTGCGCGAGGGCCTGACCTCGACCGCGCGCATCGTCCTGCTCGGACTGAGCATGGACGTGATCTATCAGCTCAAGGTGCTCGACCAATTCTATCCGGCCGAAGCCTTCATGATGGCGCTGCTGCTCGCCGTCATCCCGTATTTCGTTTTCCGGTGGTGCGTCGAACGTGTGGCCCGATGGTGGCTGGCGCGGAAATCCACCGGTTCTGTGTCCTGAGGTTCAAATGATCGACCAGCCCATCACCCGCCAATCCAAAGCCGACGACATCTCGGTCGAGCTGTCGTCGCGCCGCACCGGCATGTCGTTCCAGCGCACGCGCATGAGCGCGGACCGCACGCTGATGTCGGTGATCCGCACCTCGCTGTCGCTGATCAGCTTCGGCTTCACGATCTTCCAGGTGTTCGAGAAGATGAAGGATCACAACGTCATCACGCATGCCGGCGCGCGCCGCGCAACTTCGGCGTCACGCTGGTCGCGCTCGGCATCCTCATGCTGATCGGCGGCATCGTCTATCACCTGCAGTTCATGATCGCATCTGCGCGAGCAGCGCATCGCGATGATGGCGGCGGGCCTCATTCACGGCGAAAGCCAATTCCCGCCGTCGCTCACGCTCGATCACGGCGCTGATCCTGCTGCTGATCGGCATCTTCGCCATCGTCAGCATGGTGTTTCAGGTTGGACCGTTTGGTGAAGCGTGGGCAAGCAACCGGTCAGAATCAGAAATTAAGCAGGAGATGGAGTAAGGCAGAGAAAAGCAGCAAGTATCAAGTCCGACAAGCCGAATATTCTCGTTCATCATGGCCGACGACATCGGCTGGTTCAATCTGAGCTGCTACAACCACGGCCTCATGGGCTACCGCACGCCCAATCTCGACCGCATCGCGAAGGAAGGCGCGATGTTCACCGACTTCTACGGGCAGCAGAGCTGCACCGCCGGCCGCGCCGCCTTCATCACCGGACAGTCGCCGATCCGCACCGGTCTCACCAAGGTCGGCATGCCCGGGCGCTGCGCTCGGCATCAAAGCCGAGGACCCGACCATCGCGGCAGTTCCTGAAGAACGCTCGGCTACGCGACCGGCCAGTTCGGCAAGAACCACCTCGGCGATCGCAACGAGCATCTGCCGACGGTGCACGGCTTCGACGAGTTCTTCGGCAACCTCTATCACCTCAACGCTGAGGAAGAGCCGGAATACGCCGACTATCCGAAGGACCCGAATTTCAAGAAGAAGTTCGGTCCTCGTGGCGTGATGAAGTGCAAGGCCGACCGACAAGGACGACACGACTGTCGATCCGGTGTTCGGCAAGGTCGGCAAGCAGACGATCGAGAACACCGGCCCGCTCACGATGAAGCGGATGGAAACCGTGGACGAGGAGTTCTCGGCGTCTGCTCTGGATTTCATGGAGCGGAAAACAAAAGAGGGCGAGCCCTTGGTTCTGCTACTTCAATCCGACACGCATGCATGTGTGGACTGCATCTCAAGCCGTCATCCGTGGGTGTGACCGGACATGGCCTCTATCCCGACGGCATGGTCGAACTCGACGGCTATGTCGGCCAGCTCCTCAAGAAGCTCGACGACCTTGGCGTCGCCGACGACACCATCGTGGTCTTCACCACCGACAACGGCGCCGAGGTGCTGTCGTGGCCCGACGGCGGTGCGACGCCGTTCCGCGGCGAGAAGGACACCAACTGGGAAGGCGGCTGGCGCGTTCCGTGCGTCATGCGCTGGCCCGGCGTCGATCGAGCCCGGCCCGGTCATCAACGACATCTGTTCGCTGCAGGACTTCATCCCGACCTTCGCGGCGGCGGCCGGCGAGCCCGATCTCGTCGCGAAGGTGAAGAAAGGCTACAAGGCCGGCGACACGACCTTCAAGGTTCACCTCGACGGCTTCAACCTTCAGCCCTTCCTGTCCGGCAAGGACAAGGAATCGCCACGCCAAGGCTTCCTCTACTGGAGCGACGACGGCGACCTCGATGGCGCTGCGTAGTCAATCAGTACAAGATCGTCTTTGCCGAACAGCGACAGACCGGGCTCGAAGTCTGGCGCGAGCCGTTGGTGACCCTGCGCATTCCGCGAATGTACGACCTTCGCTCCGATCCGTTTGAGCGCGGCGATGAAAGCTTCAAGTACAACGACTGGTTCGTCGAACACGTTCCGTATCAGTACGCCGCGCAGGCGGTCGTCCACGAGTGGCTCGAGACGCTTCAAGGAATTCCCGCCGCGCCAGAGGCCGGCGAGCTTCAGCGTCGACCAGATCATCGAGAAGCTGATGCCGAAGAGGAGTAGATGCCAGATTTTTTGTAATCATACGGAGGCACACGATGGCTAAACGCGCAGCGAAAAGCTCCAAGGCCGCCAAACCCGACAGGAGCAAAAGCGGCACTCGCCGGCAAAATCCGGCAAATCCGAAGCCCAACATCCTCGTCATCTGGGGCGACGACATCGGCATCTCGAACCTGAGCTGCTACACGCACGGACTGATGGGCTACCAGACGCCCAACATCGACCGCCTCGCCAAGGAAGGCATGATGTTCACCGACTGCTACGGCGAGCAGTCCTGCACCGCCGGCCGTTCATCCTTCATCACCGGACAGAGCGTGCTGCGGACCGGCCTGTCCAAGGTCGGCATTCCGGCTGCGCCGATCGGCATGAACGAGAAGATCATCACCATCGCGGCAGCGCTCAAGAACCAGGGCTACGCCACCGGGCAGTTCGGCAAGAACCACCTCGGCGACCTCAACCACATGCTGCCGACCAATCACGGCTTCGATGAGTTCTTCGGCAACCTCTATCACCTGAACGCCGAGGAAGAGCCGGAGATGTACGACTACTATCCGGAAAAGGACTTCCCCAACCTGGTCAAGAACATCAAGCCGCGCGGCGTGATCCATTCATGGGCGACCGACAAGGACGACCCGACCGTGATGCCGCGCTGGGGCAAGGTCGGCAAGCAGAAGATCAAGGACACCGGCCCGCTGACCATGAAGCGCATGGAAACCTGCGACGACGAATTCGTCGCCGCCGCCAAGGATTTCATCAAGCGCGCGAAAAAGCGGGCAAGCCGTTCTTCGTGTGGCTCAACACCACGCACATGCACATCGTTTACGCACACCAAGAAAGAAGAGCTTGGGTCAGGCCGGACGCTGGCAGTCGCCCTATCACGACACCATGATCGACCACGACAAGAACGTCGGCGCAGATGCTGGATTTCCTCGACGAGCTCGGCATCGCGGACGACACCTTCGTGCTGTACTCGACTGACAACGGTCCGCACCGCAACTCGTGGCCGGATGGCGGCATGACGCCGTTCCGCAGCGAGAAGAACACCAACTGGGAAGGCGCGTTCCGCATTCCTCTGCTGGTGCGCTGGCCGGGCAAGATCAAGGCCGGTCAGATCTCGAACGAGATCGTCCAGCATCACGACTGGTTCCCGACCTTCCTTGCGATGGCGGGCGACCCGGACGTCGATGGAGAAGCTCAAGAAGGGCTACAAGGCCTCGGTCGCACCTACAAGAACCACATCGACGGCTTCAATCTGCTGCCCTATCTGACCGGCGAAGCCAAGGAGAAGCCCGCGCAAGCTCTTCATGTACATCAGCGACGACGGCGACATCCTCGGCGTGCGCTACGACAACTGGAAGGTTGTCTTCATGGAGCAGCGCCTCAAGGGAACGCATGGGCGTGTGGGCCGAGCCGTTCGTCCGGCTGCGCCTGGCCAAGTTCTTCAATCTGCGCACCGACCCGTACGAGTTCGCAGATATCACCTCGAACTCCTACTACGAGTGGCTCATCTATCACGCCTACATCCTGTACGGCGCGATGGCGATCGCGCAGAAGTTCGCGGAGACCTTCAAGGACTTCCCGATCATCCAGAAGCCGAACACGTTCACCATCGACGATGCGATCAAGACGATGGAAGACACGGTGGGCGGCGCAGGACACTGAGACGACAGCACTGCGGGCGGCGAGCTCGCCGCCCGCACCGTTTCCGAAGCCGAGGCACACTATGACAACGACCCTCTTCCCTCCTGGAACGACGGCGCGGCGAAGTCCGCCATCCTCGATTTCGTCGCGCGCGTCACGCAAGGAGGGCGGCCCGGATTACGTGCCGCCGGCCGAGCGCATCGCCACCTTCGACAACGACGGCACGCTGTGGTGCGAGCAGCCCTTCCAGGTGCAGGTTTTCTTCCTGATCGATCGCGTGAAGGAACTTGCGGCGAAGGATCCTGTCGCTGAAAGAGCGCCAGCCGTTCAAGGCGCTCCTGGAGCACGATCACAAGACGCTGCACGCGCTCGGCAAGCAGGGCATCATGGAGCTGTTCGGCGCGACTCATGCCGGGATGAGCGAGGACGAATTCGCTCGGATCGCGCAGTCATGGTTCGCGTCCGCGAAGCATCCGAAGTTTGGCCGGCTGTTCAAGCAAATGACATACCGGCCGCAGGTCGAACTGCTCGGCTATCTGCGCGATCACGGCTTCAAGACCTACATCGTCTCCGGCGGCGGCATAGACTTGATCCGCGCCTTCGCGGAGGAGGCCTACGGCATTCCGCGCGAGCACGTGATCGGCTCGAGCGCGAAGCTGCGCTACGAACTGCAAGGCAGCCGCGCCGTTTTGATGAAGGCTCCCGAACTCAACAGCTTCGACGACCGCGAGGTGAAGCCGGCGAACATCGGCCTGCACATCGGCCGGCGACCGATCCTGGCATTTGGCAATTCCGACGGCGATCTGGCGATGCTGCGCTACACGAAAAGCGGACCGGGCGCGCGGATGGCGCTGCTGATCCATCACGACGACGCCGAGCGTGAGGTCGCCTACGACCGCGAATTCCGGCTGAGCCCGCTCGCCGAGGCGCTCGACAAGGCAGCAGAGTACGGAATCACGGTCGTGAGCATGAAGAAGGATTGGAAGACCGTGTTCGATCCGGCGAAATAGCCGACGGCACATCGGGGGCACCTCATGAAAGAATGGCTGGTCTTCCTCAGCGAACAGGCGATCGTCGCGATCGATTTCCTGGCGCTGATCCTCATCGTCATCGGCACCATCGAGGTGATGATCAAGGGCGCGTGCGTGCTGTTCTCGTCTCCGACAGGCCACGAGCAGCGCGAAGTCTGGATCCGCTACGCACGCTGGCTGGTGGCGGCGCTCACGCTGCAGCTCGGCGCCGACATCATCGAAACCGCCATCACCACCAGCTGGGATGCGGTCGGGCGGATCGCTGCCGTCGCGGTGATCCGGACGTTCCTCAATTATTTCCTGGAGAACGACCTCGCCGAAATTCGCAACCGGCAGCGCGAGACCGAGAAGTGATAAGCATTTCATGCGGCGTGCGCCGGATGACAATGCATGACACCGCGGTTATGTTTTCCTCTCGCGCGGGAGACGACGATGCCAGCGATCGACGACGAAGACCGTCCGAAGAAAAAACTCGTCCACGAGATCGGCCAGGACCTGACGCTGCTCTCGGTCGGCGAGCTCAACGAACGCATCGCGCTGCTGAAAGAAGAAATCGCGCGGCTCGAAGCCGACATCGCGAAGAAGCAGGCCTCGAAGTCGGCCGCCGATCTGTTTTTCAAGAAGTGAGCGGCGGACAAAGCGGTGAACGGGAAACGTCCAATGCCGCGTACACCATTAACTATATATTAAGCTTTCCCCTTCATTACTCATACCTGTCCATCTTCATGGACATTGAGTGGCTCCTGTCCACTCTGTTTGACGCCTCCCTGTTATCACTTTAGAGCCGCCGGCGACGGCGGCTCTTTTTTTGTCTCGTTTCGGGGCATTCCCACGGTTACCATTTTGTAAACTTTGTGGCGGGTCTGCTGGACAGGTCCGACAACGCGGGTTCATATCGGCGCCTTAGTGGGGTGAGGCGTATGAACGAGAGTACCGCTGACCAAGCGCAAGCGGCGGAGCCGGTATCGTTCGGCGAGAAGCTCGCCAGTTCGGCCGCGTTCGCCAACCTGTTCCGCGACGGCATGGCGCTGGTCGAAGAGACCGCGGCCTATCTCGACGGACCCGGCCGCCAGGAATCCAAGAGGCTCGAGCGCAGCGCTGCGCTCGCCTACGCCACCGAAAGCATGCGCCTGACCACGCGGCTGATGCAGCTCGCGTCGTGGCTGCTGCTGCATCGCGCCGTGAAAGAAGGCGAGATGACGCTGTCGCAGGCCAACAAGGAAAAGACCAAGGTGAAGCTCTCGGTCGGCGAACCGGGCGACGCTTCGACCATCAAGCTGCTGCCGCAGCGGCTGCGCGACCTGATCGACCGCTCGCGCAAGCTCAACGACCAGGTGCGCCGGCTCGACGCCAACATCTACGCGCCCTCGATCGCGCCCGACCAGACGTCCGCCGTCAGTCCGGTGGAGCGCCAGCTCGGCCTGCTCAAGGCTGCATTCGAACGCTGAGCTGAAACGATCCGGCAAACGAAAAACCCCCGCCGAGGCGGGGGTTTTCTTATTCGGGCCGGAAGCGGCGATTTACTTCTTGCTGATGTTCAGCCCGGCGAACTTCTTCTCGAAGCGCGACAGACGGCCGCCGCGATCCAGCAATTGCTGGTTCCCGCCGGTCCAGGCCGGGTGCGACTTCGGGTCGATGTCGAGGTGCAGCACGTCACCCTTCTTGCCCCAGGTCGAGCGGGTGGTGAATTCGCTGCCGTCCGTCATCTTGACGGTAATGGTGTGATAGCTCGGGTGCAGATCAGGCTTCATCGTCGTTATCCTTGAGGCGTCGTCGCCGCGCGGCGTCCGCGCGAGCGGAATTTCGGTGGAATTGCGCGGTTCTATACAGGACGGGGCACCAGCCGACAAGCGCCGGTTTTCCCACACTTTTCGGGCGTTTTGCTCGCATTGCCACGCATTCCGCGCCAAGGCATTGTCGCGGCGTGGCCTTCTCGGGCCGGACAGGGCAGCAAGCCATGAACGACACGGCCGGCAGCGGAGGTCGCGGCTTGGAGCTGTCGGCGCGCGCGCAAGCCGCGGCCGAGGCGCCGGGCGGCGGCCGCGTCAAGGTCGAGCCGATCAAACAGCTCCTGCCCTACGTCATGCGCTACCGCGGACGCGTGATCGCCGCGTTTATCGCGCTGGTGGTCGCCGCGCTGACCACGCTGGTGGTGCCGATCGCGGTGCGGCGGATGGTCGACTTCGGTTTCTCCGCCGAAGGCGTCGAGATGATCGACAGCTATTTCCTCGTGATGATCGGCGTCGCGGCCGTGCTCGCCGTGGCCAGCGCCATGCGCTACTACCTCGTCACCACGCTTGGCGAGCGCATCGTCGCCGACCTGCGCGCCCAAGTGTTCGGCCATCTCACCGCGCTGTCGCCCGCGTTCTTCGACCGCTCGCAGAGCGGCGAGCTGCTCTCAAGGCTCACCGCCGACACGACCCAGATCAAGTCAGCCGTCGGCGCGTCGGTGTCGATCGCGCTGCGCAACCTGGTGCTGTTCTTCGGCGCCGCGATCATGATGGTGGTGACCAGCCCGAAACTCTCGGCGTTTGTGCTCGGCGCCATTCCGCTGATCGTGCTGCCGCTGGTCGGCTTCGGCCGCGCCGTGCGCCGCCGCTCGCGGATGGCGCAGGACACGCTCGCCGACGCTTCGGCGTTCGCCTCCGAGCAGATCGGCGCGGTGCGCACGATGCAGGCCTACACCCATGAGCGGCCGGCCGTCGCGCGCTTCACCGATGCAGTGGAGCGCGCCTACCGCGCCGCGCAGAACTCGACGCTCGCCCGCGCCCTGCTCACCGCGATCGCCATCTTTCTGGTGTTCGCCAGCGTCGTGGTGGTGCTCTGGGTTGGCGCGCAGGACGTGCTGGCCGGCCGCATGTCCGCGGGGCGGCTGTCGCAGTTCGTGCTCTACGCCGTATTCGCCGCCGGCGGGCTCGGCGAGCTGAGCCAGGTCTGGGGCGAGATTTCCGCGGCGTCAGGCGCGGCGGAGCGGCTGTTCGAGATCATGCAGGCCGAGCCCGCGATCAAGGCGCCGGCGCGGCCCGCCGCATTGCCGGTCCGCAGCCGCGGCGAGGTCGCATTCGACAATGTCCACTTTTCCTATCCGACTCGCCCGGAAACATCTGCGCTGCACGGCATCACATTCCAGGTGCGCGCCGGTGAGAAGGTCGCCATCGTCGGTCCCTCCGGCGCCGGCAAGAGCACGATCTTCCATCTGATCCTGCGCTTCTACGATCCGACCTCCGGCACGGTCTCGATCGACGGCGTGCGCGCCGACGCCGTCGACCCGCGCGAGCTGCGGCGGCGCATCGCGCTGGTGCCGCAGGACACCGCGATCTTTTCCGTCTCGGTCGCGCGAAAACATCCGCTTCGGCCGGCCCGAGGCGACGGATGCGGAGGTCGCGCGCGCCGCGGAAGCGGCGGCCGCCGCCGACTTCATCCGCGTGCTGCCGCGCGGCTACGACACGCAGGTCGGCGAGCGCGGCGTCACGCTGTCAGGCGGCCAGCGTCAGCGCATCGCTATCGCGCGCGCGATCCTGCGCGGCGCGCCGCTGCTGCTGCTCGACGAGGCGACATCTTCGCTCGACGCCGAGAACGAAACTTTGGTGCAGAAGGCGCTGGCGCGGCTGATGCAGGAGCGCACCACGCTGGTGATCGCGCACCGGCTCGCGACGGTGCTGCGTTGCGACCGCATCCTGGTGCTGGACCAGGGCCGCATCGTCGAAGAAGGCACGCACGAGAGTCTGGTGGTACGAGGCGGCCTCTATGCTCGCCTCGCCAAGCTGCAGTTCGAAGGCGCTTAGGGCTTCCCGGCCAACGACTCGCAGCCGCATTTCGCGCTCAAGAGAGAATGCGTATGGCGAAGCTCCGAAAGCGCTTCGTCGATCGCCTTGCGCCGCCGCTCGAGCTTCTGAATCAGAGCCGTGCACAGCTCCTGACCCGACTCCTGGATGCGCGCGGATTCGTCTTCGACCGCCTGGACGACCGCTTCGATCTCCGAAAACCGCAGGCCCGCCCTGCGGCACTTGATGATGAAAGCGATCCGATCGCAGTCGGCCCAGCTATAGGTCCAGGTCGAACCGATCCGGTTGCGGCGCTTGATCAAGCCGCGGAATTCGCAGTAGCGCAGCAAGCATCGGCTGATGCCGAATGTCTCCGCCACGTTGTCGATCGAAAGTATGTCTTCCACCGCCGGCGCAGTGCCGGCAGAATCGAACTTCGTTGTCATCGAGCTTCGCCAATCCGGATTGTCTGGAACGACACGCCGGCAAAAAAGCCGAGATCCCAGAGGGCCAAAAGGCCGTGATCCGGTCCAACTTCAAATTGGAAATGGGCCGCGTGAGCGCCAACTAGTGCGTGCGGCGGCGCACTTCAAGTACTTTCGATAGCAATTGCGATATTCGCATTTGCTAGCGATGAACAAATTGAAACCAACCAGCGCGGCGCACGCCGCGCTGGTTTGTACAACATGCGGAAATCGCTAGCGCTTCTTCGCCAGCATCCAGTCGAGCGAGAAACGGCCCGCGCCTGTGATGAACAGCAGCAGCATGCCGCCCTTCATCGCCACGTTCTTCCAGAAGTGGCTGCTCTGATTCGCGACCTGCGCCGGCTCGACCGCCCAATAACGGTGCGACGAGAAGCTGGCGATGATGAGGAACAGCAGCAGCACCAGGGAGGTGTAACGCGTGGCAAATCCCGCCAGCAGGAACACGCCGCCGATGAATTCGACCGGCGGCGCGACATAGCCGAGGAAGTCCGGCAGGCCGCGGCGCGGCATGGTGGCGACGAAACCGGGAATGTTCATCAGCTTGCCCCAGCCGCTCGACACGAAGATCCAGCCCATCAGCACACGGCCGACCAGCAGGATGAAGTCCGTCCATTGCGCCGCCAGCTTGTCGGCGCACGACAAAACCGGCAGCGACGAATTGCTTTCCATCGACATGGTTGTCTCCCCCTCGATTGACTAGTTCGATTTGTCCAGCCGCCTTCTTCACCCGCGTCACCAAGTCCGGCGAGGCCGAGACGATCTTGTTGACCATCGCATGGGTTTTGGTGGCGTCAATCGGATCGATGCTCAGCTTGCGTTTCTCGGCCTCGGCGAGGAACGCCTTGTCCTGCATCAGCGCGTCGAATGCCTTGCGCAGCGCCGCGGTGCGGTCGGCCGGCACGCCGGGCCCGACCGCCAGCCCGCGGGCGAACGGCGTGCCCGAAATGACGAACTCGGCGACGTCCTTCTTGTCCGGCGGCGCAAGCTCGACCAGCGTCGGCACATCCTTGAGGTAGGGCTGGCGCTCGAGCGTGAACTGCACCAGCATCTTCACCTTCTTCTCGGTGAGCCACTGCGGCCGCGTGCCGTGGATGCTCTCCCACGATGCCGTCCAGCCGTGGATCTCGCCGCGCTCCATCGCCAGGTTGCAGTCGTTGCCGCCGCGATAGCCGGTGACGATCTTGTAGTTCGCGCCGATCGCGTCCTTGAGCAGCGACGCCCATTGATAGCTGAGATGCGTGGTGCTGAATGCGCCGAGCACGACGGGCGCGGTCTTGAGCTGCTCGATGGTCTGCGCCGGCGCGGTGTGCCAGATGGTCAGCGCCTGCACGATGGCGTCATACGCGCCGAGCCACTGGAATTTGGCGGACTGGAAGCGCACGCCGGCGGGCTCGAGCTTCTCCGACAGCGGGATGGCGTGCGACAGCAGGATCTTGGTGCCGTCCTGCGGCGCCGTATTGTAGATGTGGTTGGCGGCGATGACGCCGCCGGCGCCCGGCATGTGCTCGACGATGATGGTCGGGTTGCCCGGGATGTGGCGAGGCAGATGCTCGGCGATGGTGCGGCCGTAGAGGTCGTAGCTGGCGCCGGGGCCGGTCCCCATCAGGATCGAGACGGTCTTGCCCTTGTAGAACTCCTCGACGCTTTGCGCCGACGCGGGCGCGGCGAAGGCCATCAATGCGGCGACGGCGGCAATGCCCGCGAGCATCGCTTGCGGCATGGTCTCCTCCCTGTGGCCAGTTGCACGGCCTTATTGGACCAAAGCGTTCCACAGGGCCCCAAGGCTGGCAAGCATCGCGACGCCGCAGGCGGTCCTTCCGGCGTGGGCCGAAACGGCGCTATGATGCAGCCCAATGAAGCCGGAACTGGCGCCGGGGCGCCGCGTAAGGAGGAGCGAATGCCGGTCGAGAACATCCGTGGCGTCAACATCAACTACCAGGTGATCGGCGAGCGCGGCCCGTGGGTCGCGCTGATCACCGGCGGGCGGCGCGCCTACAACGAGTTCATTCCGCTCGCCACCAAGATCGCGGCCGGCGGCTATCGCGTGCTGCTGCACGACCGCCGCAACACCGGCGCCTCCGAAATCCTGCTCGACCGCGACGAAGTCGAAGAAATCACCTGGGCCGACGATCTCGACCTGCTGCTCAAGAAGCTTGGCGCGAGCCCGGCCTTCATCAGCGGCTCGTCGTCGGGTGCGCGCACCTCGCTGCTGTTCACGCTGCGCCATCCGGAAGCGGTGCGCGGGCTGATGCTGCTGCGCGTCACCGGCGGCAAGTTCGCCGCCGAGCGGCTGCCGGAGAACTACTACAAGCAGTTCATCCGCGCCGCGGAAGCCGGCGGCATGGCGGCGGTCTGCGCCACCGAGGAATACCAGCAGCGCATCCAGGCCAATGCGAAGAACAAGGCAACGCTGATGGCGATGGACCCCAAGGACTACATCGCCAAGATGACGCGCTGGTGCGAGCTGTTCGAGGCCGGCGCCAACTATCCGGTGATGGGCGTGACGCCGGAGCAGATGGCCTCGATCAAGGTGCCGGCCGTCATCATCCCCGGCAACGACCTCACCCACGCGTCGGCGAACGGCGTGATCGCGCACCAGCAGCTCAAGGGCAGCGAGCTGCACCGGCTGCCGGTCGAGGACAAGGACGTCGCGCTGATCCCGTATCCCGACTGGGCGCCCTACGAGCAGGAGATCGTGGACACGTTCCTCGACTTCATGCGCCGGCACGGTGCGCAGACGCGGGGTGCGGCGGCGAGTTGGATTGCGCGAGCGGCGTTTCCGGCTTGACGCGTTGCGAGGCGCCGTGGCGAGCGCGGCTAACGCCCCCACGCCCTTTCCCTTCAGCCCTGCCCCGATCTCATCGAGGATCGCCGGGTCGTCGATCGTCGCCGGCATGGTCCAGGGCTCGCCGTCGGCGATCTTCTTCATGGTGCCGCGCAGAATCTTGCCGGAGCGCGTCTTCGGCAGCCGCGCCACCACGATGGCGAGCTTGAACGCCGCCACCGGACCGACCTTGTCGCGCACCAGCGCCACGCACTCCTGCTCGATCTCGGCGGCCGGGCGATTGACGCCGGCCTTGAGCACGATGAAGCCGCACGGCACCTCGCCCTTGAGCGCGTCCTTGATGCCGAGCACCGCGCATTCGGCGACGTCCTTGTGCGCGGACAGCACCTCCTCCATGCCGCCGGTCGAAAGCCGGTGGCCGGCGACATTGATGATGTCGTCGGTGCGGCCCATCACGAACACGTAGCCGTCCTCGTCGATGAAGCCGGCGTCCGCCGTTTTGTAGTAGCCGGGAAATTCGGCGAGGTAGCTCTCGTGCATGCGGTCGTCGGCCTGCCACAAGGTCGGCAGGCATGACGGCGGCAGCGGCAGCTTGACGACCAGCGATCCCATCTTGCCGCGCGGCACTTCCTTGTTGCCGTCGTCGACCACGCGCAGGTCGTAGCCCGGCATCGGCACGGTCGGCGAGCCGTGCTTGATCGGAAGCTGGCCGAGGCCGACCGGATTGCCGGCGATCGCCCAGCCGGTCTCGGTCTGCCACCAGTGATCGATCACCGGCTTCTTCAAGCAGGTTCTCCGCCCAGACGATGGTGTCGGGGTCGGCGCGCTCGCCGGCCAGGAACAGCGTGCGGAATTTCGACAGGTCGTACTTCTCGAAGAACTTGCCCTGCGGGTCTTCCTTCTTGATGGCGCGGAACGCCGTCGGCGCGGTGAACATCGCGACGCACTTGTGCTCGGAGATGACGCGCCAGAACGCGCCGGCGTCCGGCGTGCCGACCGGCTTGCCCTCGTAAAGCACCGACGTGCAGCCGTGGAACAGCGGCGCATAGACGATGTAGCTGTGGCCGACCACCCAGCCGACGTCGGACGCCGACCACCATGGCTCGCCCGGCTCGACGCCGTAGACGTTCTTCATCGACCATTTCAGCGCGACCATGTGGCCGCCGTTGTCGCGCACCACGCCTTTCGGCCTTCCGGTCGTGCCGGACGTGTAGAGGATGTAGAGCGGATCGGTCGCGGCGACCGGCACGCAGTCGGCCGACTTGCCGGCTTTCTTCGCGGCGCCGACGAGCGTCGCCCAGTCATGGTCGCGGCCGGCGACCATCGGCGCTTCGAGTTGCGGGCGCTGCAGGATGATGCAGGCCTCGGGCTTCGCCGACGACAGATCGATCGCCGCGTCGAGCAGCGGCTTGTACGGGATGACGCGCGTCACCTCGATGCCGCAGCTCGCCGACAGGATCAGCTTCGGCTTGCAGTCCTCGAGCCGCGTCGCCAGTTCCTTCGCCGCGAAGCCGCCGAACACCACGGAATGGATCGCGCCGATCCGCGCGCAGGCCAGCATGGCGAACAGCGCCTCCGGCACCATCGGCATATAGAGGATGACCCGGTCACCCTTGCCGACGCCGAAATCCTTCAGCACCGCGGCGAGCGTCTTCACCTCGGCGAGCAATTCCGCATAGGTGAACGTGCGCTTGGTGTTGGTGACAGGAGAATCGTAGATCAGCGCCGGCTGGCTGCCACGGCCGCGCAGCACGTGGCGGTCGAGCGCGTTGTAGCAGGTGTTGCAGACCGCGCCGGGAAACCAGCGGCCATAGACGCCGCCCTTTGCATCGAACACGGCCTTCGCGGGCTCGATCCAGTCGATGTCGGCCGCGGCCTCGCCCCAAAAGCCCTGCGGGTCGCGCAGCCAGCGTGCGTAGACCTCGTGATAGCGGCTCGTGCGGGCGTCCATGGGTCCTCCGCGGCCGATTGTGAGCCGGCAGGCGAGTTTTGCAAGCCGCGTTGCCGCCATGCGCGATCCGGGCTGGCCTAACAGGCGTGGCTGCGCTCTTATCCGCCCGTCCTTCACCCCACCCAATCGCATGCATCTCCTCTCCGATCCCTGGTTCGTCGCTGCCGCGCTGCTCGGCGTAACGCTGCTTGGCGTTTCGAAGGGCGGCTTCTTCGGGATGGGCGTGATGGCGTTGCCGCTGATGTCGCTGTTCGTGTCGCCGCTACAGGCCGCGGCAATCATCCTGCCCACCGCGCTCGCGCAGGACGTTCTCACGGTGTGGACCTACCGGCACAACTGGAGCGCCTGGAACCTCAAGCTCATGCTGCCGAGCATGACGGTCGGCATCGGCATCGCCTGGTTCCTGGCGGCTTCGCTGTCGCCCGCGCACATCCGTCTCGCGATCGGATTGATCGCCGCGCTGTTCGTGATCCGGCATTGGGCGAGCGGCCGGTTCGAGCGATTCATCCATCCCAACGCCGGGACCGGCATCTTCTTCGGCTGCCTGGGCGGCATCACCACCATGCTGGCGAACGCCGGCGGTCCGGCGTGGCAGATGCACCTGTTGCCGCAAAAGATGGACAAGCTCACCTACGTCGGCACAGTGACCATCCTGTTCGCGTCAAGCAACGTGATCAAGGTGCCGGCCTTCGCCACGCTCGGCTACCTGACCTGGGACAATCTGCTGGTCGGTTCGGCGCTGCTGCCGGTGGCGATCGCCACCAACTACTTGGGGATATGGCTCGTCCGCCGTACGCCGGTCGAGCTGTTCTTCCGCATCGCCTACGTGCTGATGTTCCTGATTGCCATCGAACTGATCCGCGGCTCGATCGTCGACCTGTGGTGGCGGTGACTGCATGCCATGCGTGGAATCGGGTGGCGTTACCCGCCCGTCCGCGCTTTAACCGCCACCCCACATGAACATCATCACCGATCCGCTGTTCTATCTGTTCGCCGTGCCCGCGGTGATCATGCTGGGCCTGTCCAAGGGCGGCTTCTCCGGCATCGGCATGGTGGCGACGCCGCTGCTCGCGCTGCTGCTGCCGCCGCTGGAAGCCGCCGCGATCCTGCTGCCCATCATCCTGCTGCAGGACGCGATGTCGTGCTGGGTCTATCGCCGCGTCTGGGACCCTTGGAATTTGAAGGTGATGCTGCCCGGCGCCGTGGTCGGCGTCGCCGCCGCATGGCTGTTCGCCGCCTACTTTTCGGAAGCGATCATCCGCCTCTCGGTCGGACTGATCGCGCTCGGCTTCGCGCTGAACTCGTGGCTGCGGCGCAATCGTCCTGCGGTGACGGTGCAACCGAAGGCGAGCCATGGCGTGGTGTGGGGCGGGCTTGCCGCCTTCACCTCGACGCTGGTGCAGATCGGCGGGCCGCCCTACTTCGCGTTCATGCTGCCGCAACGGCTGGAGAAGATGCTGTTCGTCGGCACGACAGTGTGGTTCTTCGCGCTGGTCAATTTGATGAAGGTCGCGCCGTATTTCGCGCTGGGGCAGTTCTCGACCTCGGGGCTCGCCACTTCGGCGGCGCTCATTCCATTGGCGGTGGTGAGCAACATGTTCGGCGTCTGGCTGGTGCGCGTCACGCCGGAAGCGTTGTTCTACAAGATCACCAACCTGCTGGTCCTGCTGATCGGTTTAATTTTGACATATCAGGGCGTGGCACAACTGTTCGGCTGAACGCTCGAAGAAGGGCAACGCGCCGGTCTGCAGGCCGTTCCGCACCGAAGCCTGAACAGCAGGACATTTCCGCGGCAAGGAGTTTTTCCTGCGGCAAATGATCCGCCGTGAGAACCAAACATCGGTCATTGCGTTGCTTCGTGCGGGAGGGGTTCACGCTACAACCCCGAGGAAGGACCTTCCGATGACAAAGAAACTCGCCCTGGCCGCGATGGCCGCGGCCCTGCTTTCAACCACTGTTCTCGCGCAATCCAGTCCGCCGGCCGGCTCGTCCGCTCCCGCGGCCAAGCCGATGGACCCGGTCGCGATCCAGTCCACGGCAGCCGGCAAGTGGCGCGCCTCCAAGCTGGTCGGACTCAACGTCTACAACGCCAGCAATGAGAAAATCGGCGACATCAACGAGCTGATCACCGACCCATCCGGCAAGATCGACATCGTCGTGATCGGCGCCGGAGGCTTCCTCGGAATGGGCGAGCACAATGTCGGCATTCCGTTCTCGCAGGTGAAGTTCGTCAACGAGCCGGTGAAGAGCAGCTCGACGACCACCAGCAATGCGCCGCGCACCACCGGCGCCGGCACCGCGACGACGACGACCACCACCAGCACGAGCAGCAGCACGGCGAAGGACTATCCGGACCACGCCATGGTCAACATGACCAAGGACCAGCTCAAGGCGCTGCCGGCGTTCAAGTACGCCAGCGACACCTCGACGACGCGGACCACCACGACGGCTCCTGCGCCGGCGAACCGGGCTCCGGCCACTCCGCCGGCGAACCAGGTCCCGACCGCTCCGACGGCGCGCTGATCGCAACGTTTGACTGACGATGAACCCGCCGGCCCCGGCCGGCGGGTTTTCATGCGCTGGCGGCGGCAAGTGGCGGATGCTAAGCTCGCCCGCCATGGCGAAATCCCCCTACGACACCGATCTCGACCGCAACCCGGCGAACTTCCAGCCGCTGACGCCGCTCACGCTGCTTGAGCGCGCCGCCTCGGTGTTTCCCGATCGCACCGCGATCGTGCATGGCGCCGCTGCGCCGGAGCTACGCCGAGTTCTACGCACGCTCGCGGCGGCTCGCTTCGGCGCTCGCGAAGCGCGGCATCGGGCGCGGCGACACGGTGTCCGCGATCCTCGCCAACACGCCGGCGATGCTGGAGTGCCACTACGGCGTGCCGATGGCGGGCGCGGTGCTCAACACCATGAACACCCGGCTCGATGCCGCCATCATCGCGTTCCAGCTCGACCACGGCGAAGCCAAGGTGCTGATCGTCGACCGCGAGTTCTCCAAGGTGGCGAAGGACGCGCTCGCGCTCGCCAAGGTGAAGCCGCTGGTGATCGACTACGACGATCCCGAATACTCCGGGCCCGGCGAGCGGATCGGCGAGATCGAATACGAGGCGTTCGTCGCGACAGGCGATCCCGGCTTTGCCTGGCAGATGCCGGGCGACGAATGGGACGCCATCGCGCTCAACTACACGTCGGGCACCACCGGCGATCCCAAGGGCGTGGTCTATCACCACCGCGGCGCGCATCTGCTCGCCGTCAACAACGTCATCACCTGCGGCATGGGGCAGCATCCGGTCTATCTCTGGACGCTGCCGATGTTCCACTGCAACGGCTGGTGCTTTCCGTGGACGCTGTCGGTGGTCGCAGGCACGCACGTCTGCCTGCGCGCGGTGCGCGCCAAGGCGATGTATGACGCGATCGCCGAGCACAAAGTCACGCATCTGTGCGGCGCGCCGATCGTGATGTCGACACTGCTGAACGCCGCCACGGAAGAGAAGAAGCCGCTGCCTCACGTGGTGCAATTCGCGACCGCCGCGGCGCCGCCGCCCGAGGCCGTGCTGGCGGCGATGAAGACCGCGGGCTTCAACGTCACGCATGTCTACGGACTGACCGAGGTCTATGGTCCGGCGGTGGTCAACGACTGGCACGACGATTGGAACGCGCTGCCACTCAACGAGCAGGCTGCGAAGAAATCACGGCAGGGCGTGCGCTATCACATGCTCGAAGCGCTCGACGTGCTCGATCCCGACACCATGAAGCCAGTGCCGCGTGACGGCGAGACGCTCGGCGAGGTGATGTTCCGCGGCAACGTGGTGATGAAGGGCTACCTCAAGAACAAGAAATCGACCGACGCGGCGTTTGCCGGCGGCTGGTTCCACTCCGGCGACCTCGGCGTGATGCACCCCGACGGCTATATCCAGCTCAAGGATCGCTCCAAGGACATCATCATCTCGGGCGGCGAGAACATTTCATCGATCGAGGTCGAGGACGCGCTCTACAAGCATCCGGCGGTGCAGGCCGCCGCCGTGGTGGCGAAGCCCGACGAGAAATGGGGCGAGACGCCCTGCGCGTTCGTCGAATTAAAGCCGGGGAAAAGCGCGACGACCGACGAACTGGTGAAGTGGTGCCGCGACAATCTCGCGGGCTACAAGTGCCCGCGCACGATCGTCTTCACCGAGCTGCCAAAGACCAGCACCGGCAAGATCCAGAAATTCAAATTGCGCGAGATGGCGAAGGCCGTCTGAACGCCGTCAGTCGTATTCGTGCTGCCGGTGCGGCGGCGCGAACATCCGCTCGTAGTGACGGCGGTCGGCATTGCCGGAATTGCTCGCTCCAAAGCCGGAGCCGTATGGCGAACTGAACGGCGACGTGTTCCGCTGCACGCCGAATTGCAGCGTGCCGAACGGCGTCTCGACGCCCTTCTTGTTGGCCGTCGAGGTGTCGAGCTGTGGCGTGTTGCGGAACTGGCGGAGCTGTTCGTCGAAATTGAAATTCGGGATCGCCTTCGCCGGATCGTTCTCCATGGTGAAAGCGTGTGCCGGCGGCGCGATGAGCGCGGCAGTCACCAGAGACAAAGCGCAAAACAGGCTCAGACGGATCATGGTCGGTTTCTCGTCGCTCGCCCCGGAGCCAAACTAGGGCGCGCGGACCAGGAGTGCAACGCGGAAAGCATTGCGTCCACATCGCATGACCGCACACTACCATTCTCCATATCGCATTTGATCCATAAGTACGAAATCTTATCGTACAAGATATATCTTGCGCTATATCTTTAAAAGATATATCTTTCGATACATCTCAAGACCAGAAAAAAGGAGAACTGAGATGTTTGGCATGAGAGATTTTCGCGGCAGCGACTGCCGCTGGGGCGTCGGACGTCACGGGCACGGGCGTCATGGCCGCGGCTTCGGATGGGGCGGCCGCCATGGCCGAGGCGATGGCGACGACACGATGCGCGCCGGGCGCATGTTGGGCCAGGGCGACCTGCGGCTGATCGCGCTGGCGCTGATCGCGGAGCAGCCGCGGCACGGCTACGACATCATCAAGGTGTTCGAGG
The DNA here is from genome assembly GCA_963838595.1 of uncultured Alphaproteobacteria bacterium. Lineage (GTDB taxonomy): Bacteria > Pseudomonadota > Alphaproteobacteria > Rhizobiales > Xanthobacteraceae > Z2-YC6860. Next base: position 44,403 of record CAWIRP010000024.1, on the reverse strand, counting down.
AGAAGACTTCGGGCGCCTACTCGCCGAGTCCCGGCATCGTCTATCCGACCCTCACCTATTTGGAAGAAGCGGGCTACCTGACCTCGCAGGCCGACGGCTCCAAGCGGCTCTACACGATCACCGCCGAAGGCCGCGCGCACCTCACGGAAAACCGGGCCTTCGCCGATGCGCTGCTGGAGCGGCTCGCCGCGGCGGGCGAACGGTTCGCACGCCGGCGCGACGAGACGGATGATGGCCGCCACGGTCCGCGGGTGCCGCGGCTGGTTCGCGCCGCGCTGGAAAACCTGCGCGAGGTCGCCGCCGAGCGCCTGAAGGACGACGCCGAGGCGGAGGCGAAGGTGGTCGACGTGCTGGCGCGCGCCGCAGCCGACCTGCGGCGGACGTGAAACATGTTGCTCAGTCATGTCGTCCACATCCTGCGCGCCTGGCGGCGCTACCACACCACCATGCAGGAGCTTTCGATCCTCAGCGATCGTGAGCTTGCCGATCTGGGTCTGACCCGTTCGCAGATCAGCGCGGCGGCCTATCGCTGCGCCTGGGACGAGGCCACGCCAGTCATTGGAGGTCCGCGCGCCAGCTAGGCGTGCGCCGCCACGACGCAGGCTTGCGCCGATTGTCCGGCTTGCCAGCGTGACCTAACCTGATGGCCACCGTTCGGCATCCGGAGGGGCCCATGCTGTCCACGAGATCGAACCTCGGCCTGGCGCTGGCCGCCCTGCTGTGCGGCACAACGCCCGCCGCGGCACAGGACTTCGCCGGCAAGACGATCGAACTCCTGGTCGGCGCGCCGCCCGGCGGCGGCTACGACATCTACGCGCGGGCGGTGGCGCGGCACCTCGGCCGCAACATTCCCGGCCAGCCGAACATCGTGGTCAAGAACCTGCCCGGCGCCGGCAGCGCCAAGGCCGCGCAGTTCATCGCCAACATCGCGCCGAAGGATGGCACCGTGCTGGCCGGCATCATGCCGGGCGCGATCATGGGCCCGCTGCTCGACCCGAAGTCCGAGGGCTTGTTCGATCCGACCAAGGTCAACTACATCGGCACCGCGAACAGCGGCACGCGGGTCTGCGCGACGCTGAAGGGATCGAAGATCGCGAAGTTCGAGGACACGCTCACGGTGCCCGCCAAGTTCGGCGGCTCGGCGCCGAACGATTCGACCTACGAATACGGCTACATGCACAAGCGCACCTCGGGCGCGATCTACGACGTGGTGGCGGGCTATCGCGGCACCAACGAGATGGCGCTCGCCATGGAGCGCGGCGAGATCGACGGGCTGTGCGGCTGGGACTGGTCGAGCTTCAAGTCGCAGAAGCCCGAGTGGCTGCGCGACGGCAAGGCCAACGTGCTGCTCCAGGTCAGCCTCGAGCCGCATCCGGAACTGACCAAGATGGGCGTTCCGATGGTGTTCAAATTCGTGAAGACCGAAGAGGATCGCAAAGCGGTGGAACTGATCGTCAGCCAGACGGTGTTCCAGCGCTCCTACATCGCGCCGCCGGAGACGCCGCCGGCCAATCTCGCGGTGCTGCGCGCGGCATTCGACAGGACGATGGCGGACAAGCAGTTCCTCGATGACGCCGAGAAGATGCGGATCGATATCTCGCCAATGTCAGGCCAGCAGGTGCAGGACCTGGTGCGCAAGATCTACGCGTCGCCCAAGGACATCGTCGAACGCGCCAAGATGGCGATACGCTAGGGCCTGATCCGGAAAAGTGGGTACCGGTTTTCCGAAGATCGCGCCTAACTTGAAAGCGCTGCAATCAGCGCATCGAAATCTGCGCGTGGCCGAGCTGAAGCTCGGTGCCGGGCGGCACGCTTCCGCTGGAACGATCGATCAGCGCAACCTCGACCTCGGCCGAACCCGCGGTGACGCCAAGCTGCTTCAGCGCGCTGGTGACGTCGAAGCGGTAACGCTGCTCCTCGCCGGAATTCGACGCGGTGAACGACTGCGCCGGCAGAATGGTGAAGCGGCCGACCTCGATCGCGCCGCCGCCGGACTTCTTGAGCCGAACCACGCCGCCGATGTTGCCGGAGGCCGGCTTGCGGAAAGCGCTCACCACGACTTCGAGCGTCGCCATGCCGCGGCTGTCGGTCTGCGGGATCGATACATGAATGCGCGCCGGCGCGTGTGCTGTCGCGGTCTGCTGAGCTTCGGCCTTCCAGGCCATCGAAAGCACCACAAACGTTATGCCGAAGGCTGCGACCGTGTTGAACGTGCAGCGCAGCAGCCTGGACTTCAATGCTTGCTTGGCGATTGTAATCATCGCAGAGTCTCCGAGACTAAAGAATTGCAACTTCAACCCGCCGCGGCCGCACCACGCTGGTGGCCGGGTTGGCGTGACGGCAGATCGGCAGGAGTTGGAGCGTGAGCGTATCGGTGCGCACGTATTTCGTGCCGCGCAGCCGCGCCAGCGCGGGCGTCAGATCGATCGACAGCGACGTGCCGCCGGCCGAAGCTGGCTGCGCCTGATGCGCGCCGTGCCCAGCCTGGGCGTGGTGATCGCCGTGGCCGGCGCCGAAGAAGCTCAAGGTCGTCACGTAGTGCGCATCGTTTGAGCGCGCGCCGCGATCCGCACCCTCGCGGTTGACGAACACACGCACACGGGTGGTCGGGTCGGTCGGCGCGTCGCAGTCGCGCAGCACCGCCCAGATGCATTGCCGGTCGCGGCGGCGATCCGATGCGGAAGCCGACGCCATTGGCGCGGGCTTGATGATCTCGGACAACGGGCGGCCGAGCGAAACCGGAATGCTGATCGCCCGCTCATGCGCCGCGGCACGATCGTTCTCCACCGCCGCGGCGTAGAAGCCCTGGCCGGACGAAAGCCCGTATCGCTGCAGGCCGCCGGACGACGACTGCACCGCGTTGCCGGCAAACCGCCGATAGACCTGCAACGACGTGCCAAGCGGATCGACCGCCTCGGACGACTGGCGCTGGAAATCGACGTCGGCGGCGAACGGCCCCTCCTCGTCGTCATAGCGATAGCCAAGCGCCGCGGGCGACTGCAGACCGTTCACCGTCACATTCCACGGCGAACCGTCCGCGTTGATGAAATTGCGGTTGAACGCAAAGTTGCGCCAGAACGGTTCCGGGCTGTTGGCGTTGCCGCGCGCGTTCCACACCGCCCAGAGGCGGTCGACGTTGGCGTGGTGCAGATAGAAAATCGGGTCGCGGGAAGCCGGGGCCACCTGCGCCATGTCGCCGCCGAGCGAGCCGTGCACGCCATCGTGCGGATTGAATTCGAGCTCGGTCCGCGCGCCGACGCGGCGCTGCCACGCCGGAGCAGCGCTGTTCTGCCCGCGCGGCCGCGCGCTGCCGAACGCCTCGAAGTCGGGACTTGCCAGGATGCGCGAGATGACCTGCGGACCGACCATATCGTCGGGCAGCGTCTCATCCGCTTCGAACTCGGGCCGTGGATGATTGAGCGGGTTGTTGCGCGAATTGCCCGCGGCGAACGGCGGCGGCAATTGCCGCTCCGTGGTCCAGTCCCAGTAAGGCAGCGCGAAGTCGGGCTTGTCGGCGAGATCGCGAACGATGTTTTCAAGCGCCACCAGATAGGCGCGATGCCACGGCAGGAAGTACCAGTTGCCGTGCGGACAGAACGTGGCATGAATCGCCGCAAAGCGATTCCAGTTGCGCGGATCGGATGCCGGCAGCGCCTTCATGGCGGAGACCGCGCGGCGATACGCTGCAAGATCGGGATCGTTGGCGCCCATGCCGCGTACCGAGCGGCGCATCGCGACCGCGCCCTGCCCGACGCTGACCCGCAGCGTGCCGAGCATCGCAACGCCCAACGCGCCGGCGCCGCCTACGAACGCACGTCTGTGCAGCATGAAACCCCCACGCGCCGCGATAACCAAATGGGTATCGAAGTGAGGGCCCAAATCCAATTCAGCGCGCGCTCTTCTTTGCCCGTGTAGTTATCGGCCGTGGTTAGCGCGTGTGGTTAATCCGCGGGGCCACTCTGAATCGATTAAAACTTGTTGGAACCGGGCAAACATTCCTGAACAAGGCGCGCTTACTACGGAGCATCCTTGAACCACATCGATCGCACAGACCAAGTGTTGAAAGACCGACGACAGTCACCCCGCCGCCCGATCAATCGCGTCGCCAAATTTCACAGTGGGATAGGCACCCTGCCGCGCGACTGCATGGTGACGGACATTTCAGACCGCGGCGCCAGGCTCTACTCGGAGCTGGACGTGCCGGAGCAATTCACGCTCTCGCTATCCGGCGACGGGGTCGACGTCAGGCAGGAGTGCCGCGTGGTCTGGCGGCTCGGCGGCGAGCTTGGCGTCGAATTCACCGGCCGCCGCTCGCGGTAGAGTACGGCATCTACGGGCAGAGCTTCGCGGGGTTGACCATTGGACCAGAAGACGCTCGAGGTTTCGCTCCACCGCAAGGACCAGCACCGCGTCGGGTTTGATGCGCGCCACCAGATCGCCGTCTACCGTCGTGCTGATCACGCGATGAACCTCGGCGAAGTGCTGCTGGAAGTATCGCACCGGGGCGCCGGTAAACGAATCGCCGATCACCAACAGCCTGCCCTTGCCTTCAGGATTGCGGGCGATGGAGTAGTGCGGATCGATCTGCTGCTCTGGCGGCAAGCCCGCGAGCCGCGCGCTTTGCACCGACACATCTTGATCCGGAAAACGCCACGGCGAGAACAGAACAAACGTCGCCATGTCTCCACCCGGATAATTCCCGCGCGCCGAGACCTCGTACTGCGCGATTGACGTCAATTCGGGATGATTGAGCGGCATGGCTCGTCGCAGCGCTTCCATGGCCGCGGCATAGCCATAGAACGCGCCAAGCTCGTTCCAGTGCGTCTCAGTCTTGTTGTACGGGCGTAGCGGCGCGTGCTTCGCCTTCGCCTCGCGAATGAGTTCGCGGGTGTCTACTATCTGCGAGCGTGCGGCAGGACTGAGCGAGGCGAGCAGGCCGTCGAGCCGCGACGGCGTCCCGCGTTCTCCGTCAGCGACCACGAACTCGCGGTAAATGCTCTGCTTGTTGGGCGCGGCGACAACGGCAAAGGGAATGCGGCAGGCAGCGAACCGGTCGCGCATCGCCAGCAACTCCGCTTCGATGTGCCTGATCTCGGCCGGCGTAAAATGAAGCTTGCCGCGAGAATCCGCCATCGCTGACGGCACGCGGTCGGCGTCCTCGGTCCAGAACATCCAGCCGTCCGCGCCGAAGAAGATATGGCGGTCGAGCGGCCGGCCGTATGCGCCGAGATGAAACTCGGTGCCGAGGTAGATCAGCGGATAGCGCAAACCGATGCGGTCCGCGAACCACTTGTCGAGCACCTGGAAGGCACCGGGGCCCATCCGGCGCGGTAGCTCGGTTCGACTGCGGACCGCAAACTCGCCCTTGCCGAGCCAGGGCCCGTCGGTGCCGAGCAGCACGACCGGCAGCAGGACGATCGCGAAATAGACGATGACCGTCAGCTTGTGCGTGAAGGGTCGGAGCGTTGCGAACGGCATCGGTCAGAACCGGAAATAGATGAATGGATTGTGCTGGTCGAGCGCCATCGTCGCAACGCACAGCAGCGTCAGACCGCCGACGGCCACCGCACGCCCAAGATCGTAGGCGACCTGCGCACCAGGCTGTTGCTGCATCACCGTCAGGCGCGCCTTGATCGCGGGCCAGACCGGAAACGCGAGCACGACGGCGACCGCGATCAGCAGCATGATCTGCGGCGGAGCTTGCGCCGAAACCAGCATGACGTTCATTGCCGGGGCCACCGGGACGAACATCCGCCACAGCATCTCGAGCGCAAGATCAAGCGAGGTCTGACGAAAGAACACCCAGCCGATCAAAACGATCAACATGACATACAGGGTCCGCACGAACCTTGGCAGCGACGCCATGCAGTCGCTGCACGGCGCCGATGCGCTCGATTGACAGGAACAGGCCGTGCCACATGCCCCAGACGATGAAGTTCCAGCTTGCGCCGTGCCACGCGCCGCACAGCAGGAACACGATCCAGAGATTGATCGTGGTGCGCCACAGCGAGCCGCGATTGCCGCCGAGCGGCACGTAGACGTAGTCGCGGAACCAGGCCGACAGCGTGATGTGCCAGCGCCGCCAGAAGTCCTGGATCGACGTCGCTGTGTAAGGATAGTTGAAGTTCTCCGGGAATCGGAAGCCGAACATGCGCGCGATCCCGATCGCCATGTCCGAATAGCCGGAGAAATCGAAATAGATCTGCAGCGCGTAGCACACCACGGCGAGCCACAGCGCCCATGTCGGCAAGCCGGACGGTTCGATGGCGAAAAGCTGGTCAGCAACGGCGCCGATCGGGTTGGCGATCAGGAGCTTCTTCGCAAGCCCCGCGACAAACCGCATGACGCCGGCGTCGATGTCCTCGAAAGCGATCTCGCGCCGTGCAAGCTGCGGCGCCATCGGCCGGTAGCGGATGATCGGGCCCGCGACGAGCTGCGGGAAATTCAGGATGTAGAGCGCAAACGGAACCGGCGAGCGTTGTGCCTCGGCAGTACCGCGGTACACGTCCACCAGATACGAAATGAGGTGGAAGGTGATGAAGGAGATGCCGAGCGGCAGCGGCAGCTTCGGATCGGGGATTTTCCAGTCGCCAAACGCCGCGAGCGCCACGTTCGCGTTATCGACCAGGAAGTCAGCGTACTTGAAGGCGATCAGGACCAGGAGATTTCCCGCGACCGACCAGCGAATCAGACGCGTGCGGCGCTCCGCATCCGCCGCGGCGATCGCCTTGCCCAGCATGAAGTTGACGGCGATCGACACCAGCACCAGGACGATCGCGAGCCGCCCGCCCCAGACATAGAACACCATGCTGGCGACCACCAGCACGAGGTTACGCACCGAATGCGGTGCGCCGTGATAAAGCGCAAGGACGATCGGCAGGAACAGGCAGACGAACGTCAGGTTACTGAAGACCATCCTGCGTGCCGTCCTGCCTGCGTCCCGTCATTCCATTTTCAGATTCAGGCTGCGGATCAACGGTGTCCACAACGCATCTTCGCGCACGATCTCGGCAGCGTATTCGTCCGGCGTCGAGGTCAGCGCGGTGCCGGCTTCGTTGGCGATCCGCGCCTTCACCTCGTCCGAACCGGCGAGCGCGATCAGTTCCTTGTTGAGCCGTTCGACCACCGCGCGGGGCGTGCCGGCCGGCGCCAGCAGGCCGTAGCGCAGCACGGCCTCGAATCCGGGAATAGTCTCCGACACCGTCGGCACGTTGGGCAACACAGTGACACGGGAGGTGCCGGTCATCGCCAGCACCTTGAGCTGACCGGCCTTGATCGCGCCGAGCGAGGCCGGCACGACGCTGAACACCGCGGGAATGTGACCGCCGAGCAGGTCGTTGTTCAGCGCAGCCGCACCCTTGTAGGGAACATATGTCACCTCGACGCCGGTCTTGGCCTTGAACAGCTCGGCGGACAGGTGCGAGCCGCTGCCCGGCGGCGACGTGCCGATCGAGACCTTGCCGGGACTGGCCTTCAAGTGCGCGACGAACTCGGTGACGTTGTTCGCCGGGAACGTCGGATGCGCGATGATGCCGATGCCCGCCGAGGCGAACATGCCGATCGGGGCAAATTCCTTCTTGGTGTCGTAGCCGGCGTTCGGATTGAGCGCGAGATTAATCGTGGTCGACGACGTATTGGCGAACACGACAGTGTAGCCGTCGGGCGCGGCGCGCGCCGCGGTGCGCATAGCGATCACGCCGTTGGCGCCGCCGCGATTATCCACCACGACCTGCTGACCGAGCGCCGACGAAAGCTTCGCCGCGACGATGCGCGCCATGGTGTCGTTGCCGCCGCCGGGCGGGAACGGCACGATCATGGTGATCGGACGGTTCGGATAATCCTGCGCGGTCGGCTGCGCTTCCCAACGCCAGCAACGCCGCGATGGCAATACCCAGCGCGCGCCGCATCACTGCGCCGGCTTCGTGTTGCGCGGCAGAAACGCCTTGAGCGGGCGCTTGATCACGCCAGTGCACGAGCGCGTCACGATCCGGTTGTTGACCGTCCAGGTCTGCGTGCCCATGAGCTTGGCGCTGCGCCGCACGAAGGAACCGCTGTAGCTCGCCTGGTACTGTCCGGCATCGCCCTTCCAATTGCCTTCGAGGCTGATCCTTGCGCCGTCCATTTTGGCCGAACCCTTCTCCTCGGCTGGCTCCGGGTTCTCCTTCAGCCGGACCACGTGCGTGTAGGTTCCTGCGCCGCCGGTGAGCGTCGCAGCAATCGCCTCGCGCATGGCAAAGTCCGTGAACGGCAGTTTCGCGCACACCATCGTGCCGCGATACGTCGCATCGAGCACCTTGATCTGCCGCTGGGTTTGCGCTGCCGCATCCTGGCCCGTCATCGACAGAGCAGCAGCGGCGAGTGCACCTATCGTCGCGATCTTTCGCATCATGTCCCCCTCCCCTTTATTTAGTCGATCCGCAGCTTGAGTTTGCGGATCAGGTCGCCCCATTTCTTGTCTTCACGTTCGATATCGGCGGCATATTCCTCCGGGCTCGACGGCAGCGGGTCGCCACCATCGGCGGCGATGCGCGAGCGCACCTCCGGCGTATCGACGCCCGCGCGCAGCGACGCATTGAGCTTATCGATAATCGCACGCGGCGTGCCGGCCGGCGCGAGCAGCCCGTAATTGAGCCCGGACTCGAAGCCCGGCAAGCCGGCCTCCGCCGAGGTCGGCACATCGGGAAGCAGCGACGAGCGCTTCGGGCCAAGCACGGCAAGCGCGCGCAAGCCTCCCGATTTCAGGTTGCTCAGGGCCGGCGCCAGCACATTGAGCGCGAGCTTGACGTGGCCGCCGATCAGATCGGTGGTGAGCGGGCCGGTGCCCTTATAGGTCACGATGGTGAAATCGATGCCGGCCAGCGACTTCAAAAGCTCGGCGCCGAGATAGGCGCTGGTGCCCGGCGGCGGCGTGCCGATGTCGAGCTTGCCGGGGTTGGCCTTGGCGAACGGCGATCACGTCCGCCAGCGTCTGCTGCGGCGCCGACGGATGCGCCATCAGCACGATCGGCGTCGAGGAGATCAGCCCGATCGGCGCCAGATCCTTGCGCGGCTCGTAGCCCGGATTGGCGTAGAGCGTCGGATTGATCGCGATCGAGCCGGAGGTCGCCATCACCAGCGTGTAGCCATCCGGCGCCGCGGCCTTGGCGACACGGGTGCCGATCACGCCGGCCGCACCACCGCGGTTGTCGATGATCACCGGTTGCCCGAGCGAGGCCGAAATCTTCTCGGCGACGATGCGACCGATCACATCGACGCCGCCGCCGGCCGGAAACGGCACGATCAGCGTGATCGGGCGCGTCGGATAGTCCTGCGCCGCGGCAGGCAGAGCGACCAGCGAGCCGAGGATAGCCGCCGCGAAGGTACGCCGGCCGATCATCATTCGACCTTCAGGTTGAGCTTCTTGATCAGCGTGCCCCATTTGGTCGCTTCGATATCGATGTCCTTGGCGTATTCTTCTGGCGTCGAGGTCAGCGGATCGCCGCCTTCGTTGTTGATGCGCTTCTTCACGTCATCCATCGCCACCAGTTGGCGCAGCGCGGCGTTGAGCTTGTCGACGATCGGCCGCGGCGTCCCGGCAGGCGCCAGCACGCCGTAGTGCAGCACCGACTCGAAGCCCGGCAGCCCGGATTCGTTCGCGGTCGGCACATCCGGCAGCAGGCTGAAGCGCCGGTTGTCGAGCACGGCGACACCGCGCAGCGAGCCGGCGGCGAGATTGCCCATCGCCGGCGGCAGCACGCCGAACGCGATCTTCATGTGGCCGCCGATCAGATCGTTCATCATCTGCGCGGTCCCCTTGTAGGGAATGATCTGCGCCGGCACGCCGGTGATCGACTTGAACAGCTCGGCCGACAGATATCCGCCGGTGCCGACCGCCGAGGTGCCGATGTTGAACTTGTCTCCCTCCTTCTTGGCCATCTCGACCACGTCGCCGATGGTCTTGGCGGGGAAGCTCGGATGCGCGAGCAGCGCAACCGGCATCGAGGCGACCAGTCCGATCGGCGCGAAATCCTTGCGCGGATCGAAGTTGGCGTTGGCGTAGAGGGTCGGGATTGATCGAGATCGAGCCGGTGTGGCCGAGGAACAGCGTGTAGCCGTCCGGCGCGCTGCGGATGAACGCGCGGGTGCCGACGATGCCGGAGCCGCCGACGCGATTGTCGACGATCACCTGCTGGCCGATCAGCGCCGGACAGCTTTTCCGCCACCACGCGCGCCATCACATCGACGCCGCCGCCCGGCGGATAAGGCACGACCAGCGTGACGGTGCGCGAGGGATAGTCCTGCGCGCCCGCGGACACGCTCAACGCCGACATGACCAGCGCCAGCGCCCAGGCTGCTATTGTTGAAGTCTTCTTCCGCATCGAGTGCTCCTTGCTGGCCCAGGGCCCGGCCCAAAATAGCACCGCCGGCTCTCGTTGCGAGAGCCGGCGGTGAAACCTCGAACGTCAAACCGACAGATCGGGCTTCAGTGAACGCTGGTCGGCTCCAGACGCGCGATCTCGTCCTTTACCTGCAGCTTTTGACGCTTCAATTCAGCGATTTTCAGATCATCCGTCGAGGGATGCGCCATCGCCTCGGCGATTTCATCCTCCAGCTTCCGGTGACGCCGCTCAAGTTCGGTAAGATGGGCTTGGATGGTCATTATGCGATGTCTCCATCGGATTTGATCTCACCCCAGACTCGGAGATTCTGCCACGAGGTCCGCGGCAAGTCGATTACCGACTCTTGTGCATCGCAACAAATCCCCGCTATCATGAAACCAGCCGGTTACCCTCGAGCTTGAACGACCCTTGAGAAAGGGACGACAATTGCCTACCTGTTTAGGCGCGCCGTGCGGGACTTGGTCCGCTGCTCGGCGTGGCTGGGCGTGCGCGCTCCGGGCTTGTGAGTTGCGAAAGTCATGCGAATTCAAGATTTTGTGCTGGTTCCAGGCTTCGCTCCGGTGGCGGCCGACCAGGCCAAGATGCCACCTGGCGTCTCGAGTCCAGGCATGACCGACGAGGAAAAGCGCGAACTGGTCGCTTTGCTGGAGCGCCTGCGGCAGGAACACCGCGATCTCGATGTCGCCATCGAGGCTCTGCACAGCGCGCCAGGCGCGGATCGCCTTCAGGTCCAGCGGCTTAAGAAGCGCAAACTGATCCTGCGCGACCGCATTATCGCGGTCGAAGACCAGCTCACGCCGGACATCAGCGCCTGACCGGCCTCCGTGCCGTTCGGCCGAAAAAGCCCGTGAGAGATGGACTTTTATTGGCTTTCCTGCTACCAGCGCCCGACTCGGAAGGGTTCTAGCGCCCTTCCACGCACCCAAACCGAACATTGGATTAAGAAGGATCACCGAGTGCAGGTTCTTGTCCGCGACAACAACGTCGACCAGGCCCTCAAGGCGCTGAAGAAGAAGATGCAGCGCGAGGGCATTTTCCGCGAGATGAAGCTTCGCGGCCATTACGAAAAGCCGTCCGAGAAGAAGGCCCGGGAGAAGGCGGAGGCGGTGCGCCGCGCCCGCAAGCTCGCGCGCAAGAAGATGCAGCGCGAAGGCCTGCATCCCGATGAAGCCGAAGCCGGTGTTCGGCGCCCCGGCGCTGGCCGCGACGGCGGCGGACGCGGCGGGCCGGGACGTGGTGGTCCGGGACGCAGCGCCGGCGGGTTCGGCGGCGGCGGCGGCTTCGGCGGCCGCTGAATCTCGCGTTTCGTCCGCAGTTTTCAGCTTTTCCACGGCGCGAGCAGGGTTCTCCCCGGCCCGCGTTGTCGTTTCAGGACCCGCGCGCTATCGTCGAACCTTCGCCGTATTCCTTGGTTGCAAGGTCGCTCGATGACTGCCGTGAGCACTGCATGCCGACCGCATCGCGCGGCCTGCCTGATCGCCGCACGCCGCGTGGCGCTTGCCGGCTGCGCCAGCTCGACCTTCACCACCGCGACCGCACCATCCGAGTCCGAGGACAGCCAGCTCGCCGCCTCGCCGGCCAACATCGCCTCGCTGTCCGGCGTCGTGCAGCGCAATCCGAACGACCCGCAAGCCGTCAACATGCGCGGCACCGTGTACGGCCAGGCCGGCCGCAATCAGGAGGCGCTCGCCGACTTCAACAAGGCGATCAGCCTCGATCCCAACTACACCCAGGCCTATGCCAACCGCGCGCTGATCTATCGCAAGACCGGCAAGCTCGATCTCGCGCTCGCCGACTACAACAAGGCGCTCGAGCTCGACCAGAACTACGCGGTCGCCTACATCGGCCGCGGCATCGTGCTACCGCCAGCAGCAGCAGACGCTCAACGCGTTCAACGATTTCAACAAGGCGATCGCGATCCGGCCCGACAGCGCGCAGGCCTATTTCAATCGCGGCCTGCTCTATCAGAGCCAGCGCCAGCACCGCTTCGCGATCGACGACTTCTCGACCGCGATCGGCCTCACGCAGAACGAGGCCGAGCCGTTCATCGCCCGCGCGCTGAGCTACATGTCGATCAACGACTTCAAGGCCGCCGCCGCCGATCTCGACGACGCGGTCTCGGCGATCCGCAGAACCTGCAGGCCTGGACCAGCCGCGGCCTCGCCTACGAGCGGCTCGGCGACAAGGAGCGGCCGCCGGCTCCTACGCCAAGGCGCTCAACATCAAGCAGGACCACGAACCGGCCAAGGCCGGCTTCGCCCGCCTCGGCGGACAAGATGGGCCAGACCTACCAGACATTCTAGGGCGATAGCCCCTAAGATACCCGTCCTGCCGCCTGTGACCCTGCCGGGACATCATGCCGCTTAAGCCTGCGCTCGCGCCATTTCGCATCCGCGCCTACCGCTTCCAGTGGCCGGCGGATCTGCTGGTGTCGTGGGCGTTCGAAATGGAGACGCTGATCCTCGGCTGGTACGTGCTGGTCGAGACCGGCTCGGTGTTCTACCTGACGCTCTACGGCGCCCTGCTCTACGGCGGCACGCTGATCGCGCCGATGATCGGCGTGGCGAGCGATCGCGTCGGCCACCGCAATCTGTTGTCCGCGCATGCGCGCGACCTACGCGATGGTGGCCGCGGCGCTGATGGCGCTGGCGTTCGCCGGCGTGCTCAATCCCTTCGTCGTCCTGATCCTCGCGGCGGTGTCCGGACTGGTGCGGCCGTCCGACATGGGGCTGCGCGGCGCGGTGATCGCCGACGCGATGCCAGCCAATCTTGCTCACCGGCGCGATGAGCTTCTCGCGCACCACCTCGGACATCGCGAGGATCACCGGCGCGCTGACCGGCGCGGGCTTGTTCGCCGCGTTCGGCATCGCGCCGGCCTATGTCGCGATCACCATCCTCTACGCGCTCGGCTCGCTGCTCACCTGGTTCGCAGTGCCGGACCGGAAAGAATCAGCCACCGAAGCGGCCGACGGCGCATTCCGGCAGCTCGCCCTGGGCCGACCTGCGCGAGGGCGTGGTGCACATCTGGAACACGCCGAGCCTGCTGGCGATCGTATGGCTCGCGCTGCTGTTCAATTTCACGGCGTTTCCGCTCACCAACGGGCTGCTGCCCTACGTCGCCAAGGAAATCTACCGCATCGACCAGACCGGGCTGGGCTATCTCGTCGCCTCGATCGGCTTCGGCGCGCTGCTCGGTGCTCTGGTCATGACCTGGTTCAACGCCGACGTGCGGCTGTCGCGGCTGATGTTCGTCGCCGGGGTCATCTGGCACATCCTCATTCTGATCTTCATCCAGATGCAGAGCCTGACCGGCGGCATCGTCATGCTGTTCCTGTGCGGCGTCACGCAGAGCCTGACCATGGTGTGCCACACGGTGCTGCTGCTTCGCACCGCGAGCCAGCGGTTTCGCGGCCGCGTGCTGGGCGTCCGCATGCTTGCGATCTACAGCCTGCCGCTCGGCCTGCTGATCGCGGGCGTGCTGATCGAACGGATCGGATTTCGCTGGACGGCGTCGTTGTTTGCCTGCACCGGATCTGCTGTTCACAATCGTGATTGGCCTGAAGTGGCACAAAAGTCTGTCGCAATCGGAGACGGCGGAAAATGCATAGTCGGCGGCGCTCAGCCCTTGTTACCGAGTGCCGCGGTCTAGCTTCGAACGTGCTGAAAATCATTCTGCGGGTGCTGTCATGAAATTTCTCGTCATCGGTGCTGCGCTGTCTGTCCGCGCTTTCGCGCGGATGCCACCGCGCAGCCCTATTGCGCGTACTACACCGACGGCGACCGCGACCTGCGGCATTCCCACGCTCCAAATCTGCACGCAATCGATCAGCGGCGTCGGTGGCTACTGCGGACCGGACCAGACCGCGCAATTCCCGCCGAACTTTCTCCAGCGATAGGTGAGCAGCAACTCCGGACCGCGCGCGCTGCATCCGCCGGACCCGCGCCAGAGCCAGCCCGGCGGGCTGAACTGGATGCCGCCGCCGCCCAGGCCAATAGCAGCGCAGCGCTACGGCATCTCGCTAAGAAATTCGCGCACCACCGCCTGCGCGCCGTGAGAATCGAGATCGTTGTGGTCGCCGCGCGGGAAGCGCACCAGCCGCTTCGGCTCGTTGGCCAGCGCCAGCAGCCGCTCGCCAAACGCAAACGGCACCACCCGGTCGAATGCGCCGTGCAGGATCAGAAGCGGCGCCTTCACCTTGCCGATCCGCTCGTCCGACCGGAACTGATCCTTCATCAGCAGCCGCACCGGCAGGAACGGATACGCCGAGCGCGCCGACATCGGCGGCCGATGTGAACGGCGCCTGCAGGATGACGCGCCCGACCTTCCGTTCGGACGCGAGCGCAACCGCGACGCCGGTGCCGAGCGATTTACCGAACGCCACGATGCGCTCGGCCGGGTAGCGCGCGGCGGCAAAATCGATAGGCCGCCGTCGGCATCCGCGATCAATCCGGCCTCCGTCGGCCGCCCGGTCGAGCCGCCATAGCCGCGATAGCTCAATGCACGAGACCGGTGCCATCACCGGTGAGCGCGCGGAAACGATCGACACGAAGCACGAGCGAGCCGCCATTGCCGTGGAAGTACAACACCACCGGCTTGTTGCCGCGCGGCGGCAGATGCCACACAATCACATCCTCGCCGTCGGCGGTTTCGAGAACGACCTCCTCGGTGTCGCGCAGGCCGGCGGCGGACGGCGGCGTGCGCGCGTGTCCGGAAAATACATCAACGAACGTTGCGTGAAATACATGAGCGCAACGAATCCGCCGAACAGAACGAGCGCACCGAGCAACCATTTAAGCAGTGTCATGTTGCCGTGATAGCACGACGCGCCAGAACCGTCGGCACCTCGCACCAATCTTGCGGAAGAGCTGAAAAGGCGCAAATATTTGCGTTCGGCTGGAAGCCATATGGGCAATCTCGACTAATAAGAACGCCGTGCCGCCACGCCGGAGATCCCTGCTCTCCGGGATGAAAGGAACGTTGCCATGCTGTTCACCATTCCATCTCTCAAGATGCCGAATGTCGATGTCGAAGGCGTCATGCGGCAGTTGATAGAGACAAAAAAGCGGACGCAGCAACTGTGGCTGACCAGCGACTCCATGGCGTTCATCGCGCGCGGGCGCGAATACCGCAGCGAATTTCACATCAATCCGAGCTACGAAATTCAGTATTCGCTGAAGGGCGATCTCCACCTCCACTATCGGACGGAGGAGGGTGTCGAGAAGATCGCACACGTCCCCGAGGGATCATGCCTGTTTCAGCCACCGCTGGTGCCACATTCACCCCGGTTTTCACCGGATTCCTTCCAACTGGTCATCGAGCGAGCGCGCGTTCCCGGAGACATCGACAGGTTCGTCTGGTTCTGCCAGGCCTGCGACGAGTTCCTGCATGAGGAGACTTATGTTGTCGACGACTACCGCGCCGATCCGGTGACGCAGGCTTACCGGAATTTCTATGACTTGGAAGCGCACCGGACGTGCAAGAAGTGCGGCACCGTTATGCCGGCTCCGGCCTCGCTCTGACGTCGCCACCTACATTGACTTAACGATGTTCTCGGTCATCTTCTTGGCGTCGCCGAGCAGCATCATGGTGTTGTCGCGATAGAACAGCGGGTTGTCGATGCCGGCGTAGCCCGACGCGAGCGAGCGCTTGTTGAACATCACCGTGGCGCCCTTCCAGACCTGCAGCACTGGCATGCCGTAGATCGGCGAGGACTTGTCTTCTTCCGCCGCCGGATTGGTGACGTCGTTGGCGCCGATCACGTAGACCACATCGGCCTGCGGAAACTCCGAGTTGATGTCCTCGAGTTCGAATACCTCATCGTAGGGCACGTTGGCCTCGGCGAGCAGCACGTTCATGTGGCCGGGCATGCGGCCCGCGACCGGGTGGATGGCGTACTTCACCTCGACGCCGGCCGCCTTGAGATGGTCGGCCATTTCCCGAAGAGCATGTTGAGCTTGCGCCACCGCCATGCCGTAGCCCGGCACGATGATGACCTTGCCGGCGTTCTTCATGATGTAGGCGGCGTCCTCCGCCGAGCCGAGCTTGACCGGACGCTGCTCGCCCGCACCGCCGGCCGGCCCCGCCACTTCGCCGCCGAAGCCGCCCAGGATCACCGAGATGAAGCTGCGGTTCATGCCCTTGCACATGATGTAGGACAGGATCGCGCCCGACGAGCCGACCAGCGCGCCGGTGATGATCAGCGCCATGTTGCCGAGCGTGAAGCCGATGCCGGCGGCCGCCCAACCCGAATACGAGTTGAGCATCGAGATCACCACCGGCATGTCGGCGCCGCCAATCGGGATGATGATCAGGATGCCGAGCGCCAGCGCAATGCCAGTGACCAGCCAGAAGTCGATCTGGCTCTGCGACACCACCAGCCCGTAGATGAAGAATACGAGCCCAGCAGCGAGCGCGATATTGACGACATGGCGGCCCGGAAACATGATCGGCGCGCCACTCATGCGCGCGGACAGCTTCAGGAACGCGATGATCGAGCCGGTGAAGGTGACGGCGCCGATCGCGACGCCGAGCGACATCTCAACCAGCGACGCCTTGTTGATGTTGCCGCGGGTGCCGATGCCGAACGCCTCCGGCGCGTAATAGGCGCCAGCCGCAACCAGCACGGCGGCTAAGCCGACCAGCGAATGGAATGCCGCGACTAATTCCGGCATCGAGGTCATCGGCACGCGGCGTGCGATCACCGCACCGATACCGCCGCCGAGCACCAGGCCACCGATCACCAGCGCCCACGACGTGACGCCGACCGGAGGATGCGAGCCGAGCGTGGTCAGCACCGCGATGGTCATGCCGGCGATGCCGAACATGTTACCCATGCGGCTGGTCTCCGGGCTGGAGAGCCCGCGCAGCGCCATGATGAACAGGACGCCGGAGACCAGATAAAGCAGCGCGACGACGTTTGCGTTCAGGAGATGGGTCATCACCCGCTCACTTCTTCTTCTGGTACATCGCCAGCATGCGCTGGGTGACCAGGAAGCCGCCAAAGATGTTGATCGAAGCAAGCACCAGCGCGACGAAGCCGAGCGCGCGGGCCCAGATCGGCCCCTGTTCGTTACCGGCGAGCGGAACACCGATCGCCAGCAGCGCGCCGACCACGATCACCGAGGAGATCGCGTTGGTCACCGACATCAGCGGCGTGTGCAGCGCCGGCGTCACCGACCAGACGACGTAGTAGCCGACGAACACCGCGAGCACGAAAATCGAGAGCAGAAAGAAGAAGGGATCAATTGAGGCGACTGTCATGGGGTTTCCCTGTCCTGCTGCCGCAGCCTCGCTAGAGTTCGGTTTGCCGCGATTGAAACGCGCGTGGCCCGCTTTCCATTGCACTTGCGCATGATCTCATCGGAAAATCGGTTCCCACTTTTCCGGATCATGCGCTATGCCGCGCTCTTCGGCGCGAAGTTCGGATGGATCACAGCGCCGTCGCGGGTCAGCGCGGTGCCCTTCACGATCTCGTCGTCCCAGTTGATCGCCAGCGCCTTGGTGTTCTTGTCGATCATGGTTTCGAGGAAGGTCAGCAGGTTCTTGGAATAGAGTGCCGACGCCGACGCCGCGAGCCGTCCGGCCATGTTGGTGTGGCCGACAATCTTCACGCCGTTCACGCTGACAACCCCGCCTGCCTTCGCGCCTTCGACATTGCCGCCGCGCTCGACCGCGAGATCGACCAGCACCGAGCCCGGCCGCATCGAGGCCACCATGTCGCGGTTGACCAGCTTCGGCGCGGGACGGCCGGGAATCAGCGCCGTGGTGATGACGATGTCCTGCTTCTTGATGTGCTCGGCGACCAGGGCCGCCTGCTTGGCCTGGTACTCCTTCGACATTTCCTTGGCGTAGCCCGCCGCGGTCTCGGCCTGCTTGAACTCGTCGTCCTCGACCGCGATGAACTTCGCCCCGAGGCTCTGCACCTGCTCCTTTACAGCAGGCCGCACATCGGTCGCGGTGACGATCGCGCCGAGCCGGCGCGCGGTGGCGATCGCCTGCAGTCCGGCAACGCCGACGCCCATCACGAACACCTTGGCCGCGGGCACGGTACCCGCCGCGGTCATCATCATCGGCAGCGCGCGGCCGTATTCCGACGATCCGTCGATCACCGCGCGGTAGCCGGCGAGATTGGCCTGACTGGAGAGCACGTCCATCGACTGCGCGCGCGTGATGCGCGGCATCAATTCCATCGCGAACGCGACGATCCCGGCATTCGCCATCGCCTTGAGCGCGGCGTCGTTGCCGTAAGGATCCATGATGGCGATGACGGCCGCGCCCTTCTTGTAGGACTTGAGCTCGGCTTCGCCCGGACGGCGGACCTTGAGCACCACGTCGGCGCCATTGGCGACATTGTTGCCGACGCTCGCGCCGGCCGCCTTGTAGTCGTCGTCGAGGATGCCGGACTTCACACCGGCGCCCTGCTCGACCGCCACTTCCGCACCCAGCGCGACGAATTTCTTGACAGTGTCCGGCGTGGCCGCAACCCGCGGCTCGGACGGATCGGCTTCAGCGGCGATAGCGATCTTCATCCAGTACTCCTTCGTCCACCCGCCCCGGCGGCGGGCAGGGAGGGCGCTCGGAGGCGCCGGACGTTCAGGTCAGGAAGTAGGCCATCAGGGCGAGGGTGATGACGATGAGGATAACGCCCCACTTCACGATCGACAGGAACAATTCGTAGGTGCGCTCGTGCTCGGCGTAATCGTTCCCGTCCGCCGTCGAGTATTCCATGCTGCCGTGGGAGGCCATTACGAATTCCCCTTAAGAACCGGTCGAACCAAGAATTAGCGGAATAGCCGGGCACGGGCAATGCCACGCGCCCGCTGTCCCAGCCTTGATTTTGAGGCATTTCCGGCCCGTTCGCGCGGGCCGCAGCCCGGACTTACCGGCAGTCCGCTCGGGTGGTCTTGCGCAGCGACGCCAGGTCATCCTCGTGGCCGCGAACGATATCGGCGACCATGCTGCCAACTTCGGGATCCTTGGAGCAGCCTGACTGCTTGAGGGCAGCGATCTGGTCGGAGAGCTTCGGCTCCAAGAGCCCGGGCGATCCGGCAGCTCTCGGCGACCAGCTTGGCGCTACGCTCCTTCTCCATCCGCTTTGTGACCCGCTGATAACGCGTCGACAGTTTCTCAGTGTCCTTCGACATCAACTGGCTGACCGTACCCGCGCAGGCCGCATACGCGCCGTCACTCGCAAGCACAGAAAACGCGAATGCCGCACAACATGTCAGCCGGAGGAGCATTCCATCACCTTGGGATATCAGAAGAGATTTGAGAAGCGCAGTTCGGCTCATTGGCTTGCGGCGGGGCCACCGCGATGCCAAGCCCATTAGCTTGAACCGTGGCCGCTGTCCAACTTCAAGCCGCCGATTGCGGCGCCACAGTGGAAAAAATCACCATCTGGGACGCGATGCCGCAACCTCTCGCCGGCCCTGCCCACTCTGGACCGCACCCGGCGTCCGTTTATGATTGTGGCAACGACAAAGGGGTTAGGGAATGGTCATGGCGCGCTCACTTGCATTCGTTGCAATTGCTTTGATCGTGCCCGGCGCCGCCGCCACGGCACAGGATTGGCCCGCGAAGCAACCGATCAAGATCGTGGTGCCGTTTTCTGCCGGCAGCGCCACCGACATCACCGCGCGCACCGTGTTCGAGCAGGTTGGCAGGCAGATCGGCCAAACCTTTGTGATCGAGAACCGCGGCGGCGCCGGTACCACGCTCGGCATGACGCAGGTCGCGAAGTCCGACCCTGATGGTTACACCATGCTGGTGCATTCGACATCGCACGTCGTGGTCGCGTCGACCTATCCAAATCTGCCATTCAGCGTGGCGGAGGACTTCGGGGCGGTGAGCGCGCTCGCCAGTATCCCGTTCGTGATCGCGACCAAGACGCAATACAAGACGCTCAAGGAGCTGGTCGACGAAGGTAAGAAGCCTGGCAGCCGCATCCTCTACGGCACCGCGGGCGCGGGCAGCTCGGGCCAGCTCTACATGGAGCGCTTCCGCATCGCTGCCGGCTTCCCCGCGACGCACGTGCCGTTCCGCGGCACGCCGGAAGGCATGACCGAGGTGGTGGCGGGCCGCATCGACATGTATCCGGCGCCCGCGCTCAACGCGATCGAACTCACCAAGGATGGCAAGGTGTCATCGCTCGCGGTCAGCTCCGCCAAGCGGTTGCCGCTGATGCCGAACGTGCCGACCTCGACCGAAGCCGGCGTACCGAACGCCGAATACAATTTCTGGGTCGGCGCGTTCATGCCGGCCAAGACGCCGAAGCCGGTCATCGACCGCCTCAACCGCGAAATCATCGCCGCGCTGAAGGTAAAGGCCGTCGCTGACAAGATCATCGCGCTTGGTGGCGATCCGATGCCGATGGTGCCGGCTGAGTTCGACACATTCGTGCGCAAGGAGATCGCACTCAACGCCGAGATCGTGAAGGCGTCGGGCTACAAGCCGCAATAGCGATCACCTCCCAGCAAAGATCGTGGCCGCGACTTTCTCGCCGATCATGATCGCCGGGATGTTGGTGTTGGCGCAGGGCACTGATGGCATGATCGAATTGTCCGCAACGCGCAGTCCTTCGATCCCGTAAACGCGCGCGGAAGGATCGGTCACCGCGCCGGGATCGTCAGGCGCGCCCATCCGGCAAGTGCACGACGCGTGCCAGTGGCCGAGCACGGCGCCGGCAATCCATTCCTTGCAGGCGCTGTCGTCATTGGCGAGATCGTTAAGCGACGGCGCGTCCGCGATCAGCTTCTCCAGCAAGAAGCGCCGCAGCGCGGCCGACGATTCCATCACCATGGCGCCAGCGAAGGTCTGCAGAGCATTGAATCTCGAGTGCACAGCGAGCCTGCGCGCCCAATCGCTGAAGCTGATCGGGAACACCTGCTCGACCTGCTCGCGCACCGCCGGATCGGACGTCAGGCGGCACAGCAGCCGCACGCCGATCACCATGCGCTCCATGTCGCGCGGGTCCGAGCACATGTTGAAGTCGATATCGAGCGGCGCCGCAGGATCGGCGGAGTGTGAGCTTCACCTCGCCGGTCGAATACGAACGGTTGATCCAGAGCATGATCAGGCCGAGCCGCTCGCCGATGGCATGCCACTGGGCCTTGTTGGATGGGATCAGGTACATGTCGCCTTGCGGACAGTCCTGGTAGCCCGACGACCAGCGCAGCCCGGCGAACATCTGGCGGCGCAGCTTTCTCGGCAGCCGCGCACCGGGCTTGAGCCAGCAGCCGAAGTTGACGCCGGGATGCTCCATCAGATGCTTGCCGACACCGGGCTTATCGAGCACAACGGGAATGCCGAGCGCAGCCAGCTCGCGTGCCGGACCGATGCCGGAACGCATCAACAGCGCCGGCGACTGCAGCGCACCCGATGAAAGAATGGTTTCGCGCGCGCGGAGCTCGAAGCGCTCGCCGCCGCGGCGCACGGCGATGCCGATGGCACGCGAACCGTCGAACACGATGCGCTCGACATGGCTGTCGCCCATGATCGTGAGGTTGGGCCGCTGCCGCACCGGCGCGGTGAGATAGCGCCAGGCCACGCCCATACGCTGATCGTCGGTGTGGCTGTGCGCGACCGGCGCGAAGCCGTCGGAGAACTCGCCATTCTGATCCTTGATGTTGCGCCAGCCGGCCCGCTCGACGGCGGTCAGCACGCCACGGGTGAAGCCCGGCCACGCACTTTCCGGATAGCGCTGCACGTGGATCGGCCCGTCTTTGCCGTGCAGGGGGCCGTCAAAGTCGCGGTCGGATTCCAGCTTCTTGAAGAATGGCAGAACGTCGTCCCACGACCAGCCGAGCGCGCCGCGGCTGACCCAATTCGCGTAGTCCGACGGCAGGCCGCGCAGCGCCGCCATGCCGTTGACCGACGAGGTGCCACCGATCACCCGGCCCTGGTTGTAGAGCCGGCGCGGCCGGGTGTCCGGCGCATTGCCGGGCCGCGGCGAGAATTTCGCCGTGCTGTTCGGCCAGATGAAGCGCGGATTGGCGTAGGCGCTCGCGCCGTAGATATCGAGGATTTCCGCCGGCTCCTCGCCGGGGGGATAGTCGGTGCCCGCCTCAACCAGCAGCACGCGGTTGCGGCTGTCCTCGGAGAGGCGCGCCGCCAGCACGCAGCCGGCCGAACCCGCGCCGACCACGATGAAATCGTACGGCTCATGACTCGGTTGCGCTGTCACCCTGAAATCCTTTCTCTTGGCGGCACGCGGCGGGAGCAATCTTTCGCCTGACGGACCGGCTTAGCCAACGCTTCGCCGCCGGTTGTTTTAGAGACGGACCGGCTCCGTCTTTCCCTTTTTCCGTTACCCCGACGAGGGGGATGGAGCGCCGGGAGGCGCCGGGGAGCTTGCGAGGCTCCCGTGACCGGCCTTGCGATCGGCCGGCGGTGCGCGCCGAGCTTCCGGGACCCAAGTGACGAGAGGGGGTGGGGGTCCCGTGGCGCGCGGGCCCTTGCGAGAGGCCCTGCGCCTCCCGGGGCTCCATCGCGGCATCCAATATGAGGGACACCGCACCCAGTTCCGTCATCCAGCATCGCGATCGACGACGCCCTTGATTGAACCGGGCAAGGAAATAATACATATTGTAGGAATAAAGTCAATATACCGCAGGCTGGGGACACGCTTGTTTTCAGGAAGAACATCAAAGGTCGTACTGCAAAATGGCACCAAAAACCCGGCGCAAATTTGTGCTCGGCGGAGGTCGTCGCGCCGTTCACAAGTTACAATCCTCCGGGGCCTTCCCTGACGCGTCGCGCCTCCGGGGAAGAACGGCTGCCGCCGCCCATGCGCGTGGAGGCGCAAGTATGGGGGACTGTCATGTTCTCGAGTTCTGGATATGCGCCGTGCGGCGCTGTTGGCCGGTTGTGCAATCGTCGCGTTCGGTCTCGGAGTGCGCCCGGCGGTGGCCGGGTGCAACTCGGGCAACGTTGCGAACACCTTCCTGTTGTCCGACGCCACATGCCAAGCTTCGGCTGGTCCAGGGGCCTTGGCGGTTGGCAGCATTGCCAGCGCGGCTGGTATCAGCGCCACGGCGGTTGGCCGCAATGCCAACGCGCCCGGCACGGCGTCCACCGCAATCGGCTTCAACGCGCAAGCGGCCAATGCCGCGAGCACGGCAGTCGGCGCCAGCGCGGCAGCGCTCGGGACCTCCAGCGTGGCCATGGGCGCCAGCAGCGTCGCGAGCGGCGGCAACGCCGTCGCGATCGGCAACACGGCGCAGGCGTCGGAGCTCGATACGATTGCCATGGGACTCAGCGCAGCGGCCACCGGGACGGGCGCGATTGCGATCGGATCGTCGGGCATTTCGAGTGCAACCGCCAGCGGGGGCGATGCCATCGCGATCGCCGCCAATTCGCGGGCGACCAACACCGGCGCCATGGCCATCGGCCTCAACAGCGCCGCGAGCGGCTTCAACAGCGCGGCGTTTGGCGTCGGCGCCAGCGCGACGCAGACCAATGCCGTCGCGATTGGCCAGGGCTCGTCGGCGACCGCCGGAAATGCCGTGGCGCTGGGCAACGGCTCGGTCGCGAACGTGGCCAACACCGTGTCGGTCGGCGCCGTGGGGACCGAACGCAGGATCGTCAACGTCGCCGCCGGCACGCTGTCGGCGGTCAGCAGCGACGCGGTGACCGGCGCGCAGCTCTTCACCGCCAACCAGCGTGTCGCCGCGGCGTTCGGCACCTCGCTCGACGGCGCCAATCAGATCAATGCGCCGAGCTACTCGATCCAGGGCACGTCCTACGCCGACGTGGCCAGCGCCTTCACCGCGGTCGATACCGCGATCAACGCGGGCAGCGGCACCGCAACCTACGTCAAGGTCAACGGCGCCGGCCCCGCGGCGCAGGCGACCGGAACCAACGCCATGGCGTTCGGCAGCGGCGCCAACGCCACCCAGACCAATGCCATCGCGTTCGGCACCAACGCCCAGGCGACCGGCGTCAACGCCATCGCGATCGGCAGCGGCGCAACCGCAACCGGCTCGATCGCGGTCGGCAACAATGCGCTGGCCTCGAACGGCGGCGCGGCGTTCGGCGACAACGCGGTCGCAACCGGGACCAACAGCACCGCGGCCGGGCCCGGGGCGACGGCGACGCACGCCAACGCCGCCGCGTTCGGCAACGGCGCCACCACGACACGCGCCAACCAGCAGGTCTACGGCACGGCGGCGCACACCCACACCATGCCGGGCATCGCCTCGGCGGCGAGCCGCGCCGCGCAAAGCGGACCGACCCAGGTCGTCACCTCGGACGCGACGGGCAATCTTGCGACCACGACGATTTCGGGCTTGGGGTTTGCCTCGACGTCCGACGTTGCGGCGATCAATTCGCGCCTCGACCAGATCTCGGGCCGGACCGACAAGGCGCTGACCGGTGTCGCCATGGCATTCGCCATGGCCGGCGTGCCGACGCTGCTGCCGCACGAGAAGATGGCGGCGACCTTGAACGCCGGCACCTACCAGGGCACCTACGGGCTTGCCATCAACGCGGCATGGCGGGTTGCCGACAACGTGCAGTTCAGCGGCGGCATCGGCTACGGGCCGGACGAGAGGATTGTCGGCGGGCGCGCCGGATTGCGCTTCGGCTGGTAGATGCATGTATTGACTGTCAGACGCATGGACTGAAAGGTTCCGATGACCCGTCTCGCCAGGCTGTCTGTCATTCTGCTGGCCGCATCGAGTGTCGCGGCCGTTCCGGCCGCGGATGCACTGCTGCTGCCGGAGACGCCCGGCGCCCTTCGCGGAGCCGTGGCGGCTCGCGCAGGCCGCGCAACAGCCGGCACCGCAGCCCGCCATGCCGGTGAGCCTCGAACAGGCGCTCTACCTGATCCGCTCGACGCTCATCACGCTCAACGACGCCAACCGCTCCGGCAACTACACAGTGCTGCGCGATCTCGCCTCGCCCGAATTTCAAGGCAACAACACCGCCGCAGACCTCTCGCAAATTTTTGCCGACCTGCGCAAACGAACATCGATCTCCATGCCGTCGCGATCGCGGCGCCGCAGCTCTCGACGCCGCCACATATCGACAACAACAAGATGCTGCGCCTGACCGGCTTTTTCCCGACGAAACCGCTGCAGATCAATTTCGATTTGCTGTTCCAGAACGTCGCCGGGCAATGGCGGCTGTTCGGCATCTCGGTCTCAACGCCTGCGGCCCAGCAGCCGGCCACATCGCAGACACCACCACCGGCAAAACCAGCGACATCCGCCCCGCGCAGCCGCTGAGCGCCAAGGGCGCGCGCTAGGACGCTTCGAGCCCGACCTTCGCCAGCGCCTTCGCCTGCCGCTCGGCGACGCGCTTGAGCGAGAAGTCCGCCATCGCCTCCTCGAACATGCGGTGGAAGTTCAGTTCGGCGCGCAGGTGGAGGAACACGCCGCCGAGGCCGATCGCGGCGCGGTCCATCAGCACGAACTCGCGCGGCACCTTGACCGGACCGAGCCGGCGCAGTTCCTTCTGCACGGTGAAGGCCTGCTTGCGGCCGTATTCGCCCGGCTTCACACCGTCGGCGATCGAGCGCACCCGGTCTTCCATCAACGGGCCGTAGATGAAGCGGGCCCAGATGTTGAGCGTGTCGATCAGTTCGCGCGACATCTTCCTGAAGCCCCAGGTCTCGTAAGCGTGAACGACCAGATCGTCGTCGTTCCTGCGCAGCCCATTGTAGAGATCGACCACGCCACCGACGAATTTCGGGGGAAAAATGCGGATGCAGCCGTAATCCATCAGGTTGATGCCGGCTGGCTTTCCTTTTTCCGAGAACACCGAGTAGTTGCCGAGATGCGGGTCGCTGTCCAGGCAGCGGGTGATCTGGGGGTCGTCGCCGTACCCCTTGAGGAGGGTGTCCAGGAGGAGCAGGAGGGCGCTGGAGGGGGCCAGCTCCCCGGCGTGGATGTTGCCGTCCACCCACAGGGCGGGCTTCTCCGTGTCCGGGCCGGTGGCGCGGTTGGTCACCGTGGCCAGCCAGATGTCCCGCCCCTCGTGGCTGGGGCCCAGGCTCTCCAGGCGCAGCAGGTCGGGGCGGGCCTCGGCGTAGGCCCGCAGGAGGCGGGTGAGGTCCTCGTAGCGGTAGTAGGCGCCGGGGTCGAAGGCGGGCAGGTCGGCGCCGGACGTGTCTGGGGGTCTCAGGGGTTTCAGAGGTGGCCATGGTGCACAAGTCCCGGGCGTAGAGTGTGGGCGGGGCGACGCTAGTGTACGGGCCGCGGGGCGTGCTAGAGTTGCACAACTTCAGCACTGCCAGCACCAGGGGGGAGACGCCACATGGCCGGCGCGCCGCTCGCTCTTGCGCCGCTCGCTGGGGCTCGCCGCCATGGGTCCGGCCGCGGGCGCCGCCCTGCTCGCCGCCTGTGGCCCGCAAGGCCCCGGGGGGCAGGGGACGGGGGCCGGATCGTCCGCCGGGAGCCGGCGCGCCGGCCGGGCAGGCCAGGCCGGGGGGCACCCTGCGGGTGGCCGCCTACCAGGAGCCGACGGTCCTCAACCCGTACCTCAACAGCCAGACCATCGGCAGCGAGGTCTTCGACCAGATCATCCAGGGCCTGATCCTGGTCGACCCGGACGGCAACTTCGCCCCCTGGCTGGCCACGGAGGTGCCCAGCGTGCAGAACGGGGGCGTCTCCGCGGACGGCAAGACGGTCACCTACAAGCTGCGCCCCGGCGTGCTGTGGCACGACGGCAAGCCCTTCAGCGCCAGGGACGTGGTCTTCACCTGGCAGGCGGTGATGGACCCCTCCAACCCGGTCACCACGCGCACCGGCTGGCGGGACATCGAGGCCGTCGAGGCGAAGGACGACACCACCGTGGTGGTGCGCTACAAGGAGTTCTACGCCCCCTACCTGACCCTCTTCGAGCGCATCCTCCCGGCCCACGTCTTCGGGGGCCAGACGGCGATGGAGAAGCACGAGTACGGGCGTAAGCCGGTGGGCACCGGGCCCTTCAAGTTCGTGGAGTGGGTCTCCGGCGACCACATCACCCTGGCCAAGAACCCGGACTACTGGCGTAAGGGGTTCCCCCTCCTGGACCAGCTGATCTTCCGCATCACCCCCAGCCGGGAGGTCTCCGTGGCCCAGCTGAAGACCGCCGAGGCGGACGTGGTGTGGGACATGATCGAGGCCCAGGTGCCGGAGTTCGAGGGCCACCCGGACATCGACGTGTGGGCCTTCCCCGGGATCGGCGTCGAGCGCCTGATCCTCAACCTGGGGTCGCCCAGCGGCCCCTCCCAGGGCAGCCCGGACGTGAAGCACCCCATCCTGGGCGACCCCAAGGTGCGGGAGGCCATCGAGCTGGCGATCAACAAGAAGGTGCTGGTGGACAAGCTGCTCTACGGCAAGACCACCGTCGGCTTCAGCCCCCTCCCCACCGGCTGGGCGGCGCCCAGGCTCAACGCCAGCGAGTTCAACCCGGAGAAGGCCAAGAAGCTCCTGGACGACGCCGGCTGGAAGGCCGGCCCGGACGGCATCCGGGCCAAGGACGGGGTGAAGATGCAGATGACCTTCTCCACCACCTCCGGGAACCAGCTGCGGGAGCTGACCCAGCAGGTGATGCAGGAGCAGCTGCGGGCGGTGGGGATCGCCCTGGAGATCAAGAACTTCCCCTCCGCCGTCCTCCTCGGCACCTGGACGGACAACTCCCCCCGCTCCCGGGGGCAGTTCGACATCAACATGTGGACGACCAACGCCGCGGTCGACCCCCACAGCCACCTGGTGGGCTACTACCACTCGGCCCAGATCCCCTCCGAGGCCAACCGGGGCGAGGGGCAGAACTACGCCCGCCTCAAGAGCCCCGAGGTGGACGCCGCGCTGCAGGAGGCCGGCGCCACCCCGGACCAGACCAGGCGCAAGGCGGCCTACGAGCGGGCGATCAAGGGCATCGTGGACTCCCGGGCCCACATCTTCCTCTATAACCGCCTGGACGTGGACGGGGCCCGCAAGTACGTCAAGGGGCACAAGAACAACCCCTGGACGCGCCTGATGTGGGACGCCGAGAGCTGGTGGCTGGCCAAGTAGCGAATCCGGCGCGCGGGGTGCGGATGAGCGCCTCTCGCTCCAGGAGGACCCGGAGCAGCTCGCTTTCTGCGAAGAGCCGAGGGTGACCCGTGACCCGTTACCTGACCCGGCGCCTGCTGCAGGCCGTGCCCCTCCTGCTGGCCACCACCCTGGTGGTCTTCTTCCTGCTGCGGGCGACGCCGGGGGGCCCCCTCTCCATGTACGAGGGCGACCCCAGCGTGACCGCGGAAGACATCTCCCGCCTGCGCACGCAGATGGGGCTGGACGAGCCGACGCCGGTGCAGTACGTGCGCTGGCTGGGGGGCTTCGTGCAGGGGGACTGGGGCTGGTCGCTGGTGACCAAGCGCCCGGTGCTGGCGATGATCGGCGAGCGCCTCCCCAACACCCTCGTCCTGACCGGGGTGGCCTTTCTGGTGACGCTCCTGGTGGCGATCCCGGTGGCCGTCCTCTCCGCCACCCGCCAGTACTCCTTCTTCGACCACGCGGCGCACCTTCCTGGCCTTCGTGGGCAACTCCCTGCCCCCTTTCTGGATCGGCTTGATGCTGATCATGGTCTTCGCCGTGGGGCTGCGCTGGCTCCCCGCCGGGGGGATGGCCACCATCGGGGAGCCCTTCTCCCTGACCGACCGCTTGCGCCACCTGATCCTCCCGGTGGCCACGCTGGCCATGTTTAGCGCCGCCCACTACACCCGCTATCTGCGCTCCAGCTTGCTCGACGTGGTGCGCCAGGACTACGTGCGCACGGCCTACTCCAAGGGGCTCAAGGAGCGGGACGTGGTGCGCGGGCACGCCTTCAAGAACTCTGCCATCCCCCTGGTGACGGTGATCGCGCTGGACCTGCCGCAGCTCTTCTCGGGGGCCTTGATCACGGAGACCATCTTCGCCTGGCCGGGGATGGGGCGCCTCTTCTGGGAGGCCGCGGGGCGGGTGGATTTTCCGGTGCTGATGGGCATCTTCACCGTCGCCGCCTGCCTGGTGATCTTCTTCAACCTGGTGGCGGACGTCGTCTACGCCTGGCTCGACCCGCGCATCTCCTATCGCTGAGAGCCGCCTCTCAGAGGGGGGCCTGAGAGCGAAGCGACGAAGGAGCGCAGCGGGGGGTGTGAGCGCTAGACCGAAGGGGGGCTGGGCTCGCCGCCAGAAGAAAGAATCGCCTCTCCTCTGCGAAACACTGAAGAGGAGCCAGGGTGGCGACGCAGCAGGCGGGACTGGGGACGTTCGAGACGCGCAGCCCGGCCGCTCCGGCCGTCGCGGTCGCCGGGCGGGCCCCCCGCGGGGTGTGGACGATCACCTGGGAGCGCTTCCGGCGCCACCGCCTGGCCCTGGTCGGACTGGCGGTGATCGCCGTCCTTGGCACCCTGGCCCTGCTGGCCCCCGTGATCGCCCCGTACGAGCCCAACAAGACTGACCTCAGCGCCATGCTGGAGGGGCCCAGCCTGGCCCACCCCATGGGGACGGACGAGCTGGGGCGCGACCTCTTCACCCGCATCCTCTACGGGGGGCGGGTCTCCCTGGCCGTCGGCTTCCTGGCCGTGGCCCTCTCCGTCACCATCGGCACCGCCGTGGGGGCCCTGGCCGGCTACTACGGGGGCTGGCTGGACAACGCCCTGATGCGGGTGGTGGACTTCATGCTCTGCCTGCCCACCATCTTCGTCCTGATCCTGCTGGCCACACTCTTCGGGACCAACCCCCTGACCATCGTGCTGGTCATCGGGGGGCTGCGCTGGATGAGCACCTCGCGCCTGGTGCGGGGGTCGTTCCTGGCCCTCCGGGAGCGGGAGTTCGTGGAGGCGGCGCGCTGCCTGGGGGCCGGCCCCGGGCGGATCATGTTCCGCCACGTGCTGCCCAACTCCGCCGGGCCGATCATCGTCGCCGCCACCCTGGGCGTCGCGGCGGCGATCCTCACCGAGTCCAGCCTGAGCTACCTGGGGCTGGGCATCCAGCCCCCCATGGCGTCCTGGGGCAACATGCTCCGCAACGCCCAGACGCAGATGGTGCGGGCCCCCTGGACGGCCATCTTCCCCGGGCTGATGATCTTCCTCACCGTGCTGGCCATGAACTACGTGGGGGACGGCCTGCGGGACGCCCTCGACCCCCGCAAGTCCGAGGGCAGCGCCCTGCGCTGAGGCCCGCGCCGCGCCCCGTTCAGGTCCCCCGCAGGTCCCCCTGCTTGGCTGCCGCCCCCGTCACCGGCTACTGTCCTGGGCACGATGTGGTCACTCTGTCGCCGCTCTGTCGTCTCCCTGGCCCTCGTCGTGGGGCTGCTGGGCCCGGTCGTCCCGGAAGCGGGCGCCGCGACGCAGCTGACAGTCACCCCGAGCAGCGCCGCGCCCGGGGCGACGATCTCCGTCGTTGGCAGCGACTTCCCCGGCCGCAGCGCGGTCACCCTCACCTGGAACGGCTCCAGCGCCGGGATGCCGCAGATCCAGACCCGGCGCAGCGGGACCTTCCGCGAGCAGGTCACCATCCCCAGCTGGGCCAGCGCGGGGGCCCTCACCCTGCGCGCCGAGGCTGGCGGGGCGCAGGCCTCGGCGACGGTGCAGGTCACGGGATCGGGGCCTGCGCCGTCCCCCACTCCGACGCGGGCCCCCACGGCGTCCCCCACGGCGCCGTCCGTGCCGACCCAGCCCCCGTCCGGCTCGCCCCAGGAGCGTCTCCTGACCCTGGTCAACGATGCCCGGAGGCAGCAAGGGCTGCAGCCCGTGTCCCTGAACGCCGCCCTGGGGCGCGCCGCCCAGCAGTACGCCGAGACGATGGCCTCGAGCGGCTGCTTCTCCCACAGCTGCCCCCCGAGCCCAGCATGGTGCGCCGGGCCGAGGCCGCGGACTACACCAACTGGACCAACCTGGGGGAGAACATCGCCTACGGGCAGCGCACGGCGGACGAGGTGATCCAGGCCTGGATGAACTCCTCCGGGCACCGGGCGAACATCCTCAACCCCGCCTTCAAGGACCTGGGCGTAGGGCTGGCCTACAACGGCAGCGGGCGGCCCTACTGGGTGCAGAGCTTCGGCGCCCGGCGTTAGTCGCCCGGCGCCGGCCAAGCGGCTCCGCTGGCCGTTCTGCGTGATCGCGACGTGCCGGGGGACGTCACTCCAGGAGGCGCCCGGCGACGGCCAGCTCCCCCTCTTCCTCGGCCAGGGCCCGCAGCTCGTCCGGCAGGGGCGGCACAGGGACCGGCGCCGTCTCCAGCTCCCCCTCCCCGTTGCGCCGGGTGCGGAAGCTGACGGTGAGGGCCGGTTCGAGCTGCGGGGTGGTCGGCCCGCTGGTGGGCCCCCCGGCTCTCCGCCCGCAGCAGGGCCCCCCGCACGGTGGCCTCGGCCACCAGCAGGGCGCCCCGCAGGTCGAGGGCCAGGGCCAGGTCGAGGTAGCCTTCTGCAGAGGGGCGCACGTCCACCGCGCCCGCCACCGCCCGCAGCTCGCTCGATGCGCGCGCAGGGCCCCCTCCAGGCGGGCGGCGTCGCGCACGACGCCGCAGCCTTCCCACATGGCGTCCCGCAGGGCCCGCTGCAGGGGGCGGGCCAGCTCGCTCCCGCGGTCCGACGGTGGCGTCCAGGTCGTTCAGCTGGTCGTGGGCGGCGCGATCGCCCGCCGGGAGCGCTGCTGCGCCGCCAGCCGGGCGGCGCGGGCGGCGGCGTGCTCCCCCGCCCGGCGCCCGAAGACGACCGTCTCCACCAGGGAGTTGCCCCCCAGGCGGTTGGCCCCGTGCAGCCCGCCGATGACCTCCCCGGCGGCGTAGAGCCCCTCCACCTCGGTGGCCGTGGCTGTCCGGGTCGACCACCACCCCGCCCATGGAGTAGTGCGCGGTGGGGGCCACCTCCATCGGCTGGCGGGAGATGTCCAGCAGCTGCGATTCCATGAACTGGCGGTACATCCGGGGGAGCTTGTCGCAGGATCACCTCCTTGGGCAGGTGGGAGACGTCCAGGAAGACGCCCCCGTTGGGGCCACCCCGCCCGGCCACGATCTCGGCGTAGTTGGCCAGAGCCACCCGGTCGCGCGTGGACAGCTCCAGGCGCTGCGGGTCGTAGCGGGCCATGAAGCGCTCGCCCCTGGCGTTGAACAGGCGCCCGCCCTTCCCCCCGCACCGCCTCCGTGACCAGCGTCCCGGCCATCTCCTCCGGCCAGACCATCCCCGTGGGGTGGAACTGCACCAGCTCCATGTCCTCAGGCTGCAGCCCCGCCTGCAGGGCCAGGGCCATCCCGTCCCCGGTGTTCTCGTCGCGCCGCGAGGACGACCGGCGCCACAGCCGGGTGTGCCCCCCGGCGGCCAGGATCACGGCGTCCGCCAGGTAGACCGTGCGCTGCCCGCCGTCCAGGTCGAAGGCCAGCGCCCCGAAGCAGACGCCCCTGGTGCACCAGGAGGTGGGAGATGTACTGGCGCTCCAGGATGGGGATACCCAGGGCGGCGACCCGGCGGGCCAGGGTGGAGAGCACCGCCCGCCCGGTGAAGTCCCCGGCGTAGCAGGTGCGCCGGTAGGTGTGGGCGCCGAAGAAGCGCTGGTCGAGCGCGCCCCTCCGGGGTGCGGGCGAAGGGGCAGCCCCACTCCGGCCAGCTCCAGCACGGCCGGCGGCGACTCCCGGGCCAGCAGCTCCACCATGCCGCGGCTGGCCCAGGAAGTAGCCCTCGCGCACGGTGTCGGCGA
The DNA here is from genome assembly GCA_963838595.1 of uncultured Alphaproteobacteria bacterium. Taxonomy (GTDB): domain Bacteria; phylum Pseudomonadota; class Alphaproteobacteria; order Rhizobiales; family Xanthobacteraceae; genus Z2-YC6860. Next base: position 11,384 of record CAWIRP010000024.1, on the reverse strand, counting down.
AGTGCTGCTCCCAGCTGTCCTGGGGGTCGAGATGCGCCGTTCGTGAAGGTCGAGGCCACGAAGTTCACCGAGGTGGGTTACGTCGGACGGGACGTGGACTCCATCGTGAAGGAGCTCGTGGACATCTCCGTGAAGATGACGCGCGAGCAGGAGATGGAGAAAGTGCGCGTGCGCGCGGCGGATGCCGCGGAAGAGCGCGTGCTCGATGCGCTCCTGCCGCAGCCGCGTCGCATGGGCTTTTCGACTGACGAGCCTGTGCAGGCCCGTGACAGCGAGACACGGCAGAAGATGCGCAAGATGTTGCGTGAAGGCTCGCTCGACGAGCGCGAGATCGAGCTCGAGTTGCGGTCGATGCCCGTTGGGGTCGAGATCATGGCGCCTCCAGGCATGGAAGAGATGCAGCAGCAGCTTCAGTCCATGTTCGCGAATCTCGGTGGGAACAAGACCCGCACGCGCAAGGTGCGCGTGAAGGATGCGCAGAAGCTGCTGGTCGACGAGGAAGCCTCGAAGCTCATCAACGAGGACGAGCTGAAAGTGCAGGCGCTGCAGAACGCCGAGCAGAACGGCATCGTGTTCATCGATGAGATCGACAAGGTGACGCGTCGGCAGGAGACTTTCGGCGCAGACGTTTCACGCGAGGGCGTGCAGCGGGATCTGCTGCCGCTCGTCGAGGGCTCGACCGTGTCCACGAAATACGGCCCCGTGAAGACGGATCACGTACTGTTCATTGCCTCAGGCGCGTTCAGCCTGTCGAAGCCGTCGGATCTGATTCCGGAGCTGCAGGGGCGCCTGCCGATCCGCGTGGAGCTGGATTCACTGAAGGTGAATGACTTCGTGCGCATCCTCACGGAACCGGATGCATCGCTTACCGCGCAATACCGTGCGTTGATGAATACGGAAGGCGTGAACGTGCAGTTCGACGCGAGCGGCGTGCAGCGCGTGGCGGAGATTGCGTATCAGGTGAACGAGCGCACCGAGAACATCGGCGCACGTCGTCTGCATACGGTGATGGAGCGCCTGCTGGAAACCGTCTCTTACGATGCCACCGAGCAGAGCGGCTCAGCGGTCACCATCGATGCGAAGTACGTGGACGATCACCTGGGTAATCTGGTGAAGGACGAGGATCTCAGCCGCTACATCCTGTAAGCGGTAGGGACGCGATGTCGGCCGCAGCGATCGTCATCTGCGAAGCTATTCGAAGGCGGGCGCTGCTGCAGTTCGAATACCACGGACGAGTGCGGGTCGTTGCACCTTATTGCCATGGCGTATCGACGCGTGGCGTGGAGGTGCTCCGAGCCCTCCAGCTGCGCGGCTCCAGCTCCTCGGGATTGGGCTTTGGAAAGCTCTGGGCCATCGACGATATGGTCCACCCGCGCATTCTCGACGAGACCTTCACACCGGACGATCCGAACTACAACCCGAACGACAGTGCGATGAAGTCCATCTGCTGCCGGATCTGAACGCTCAGCTCGACCCTTTGCCGCTTTCCCAGTGGAATTTGTGGAGGATGCGGTGGGCGATAGGCGCGATGAGCAATCCAGCGCTGAAGAGAAAGACCACACCGGCGTAGAGAGCGAAGAAGCCCGCGAAGAGTTTGCCGCCCGGGGACTTGATTGGGTCGACGGGGCCCATGCCGCCGAGAAGCATGGCGGTGTTGAGGAACGCGTCCCGCCACTCGAGATGCTCGAAGTGCTCGTACCCCCACATGCCGATGAATGTCGACACACACAGCAGCGCGAACACGAAGCCGCCGTGGCGGAACATCCGGTGGCGGAAGGCCCGAGATGGAATCGGAGGCTTACGGCTGTTCTCGTACACCTTCAGGCCCGCTCACCACACCTTGCAGAGATCCTCGGGTTTCTTGACCAGCTTGTCGCCCACCTTGCAGCTGAAGGCCGCAGCGAACTCGGGCATGTTCACGACGACGCCGTTGATGCGATAGAGCGGCGGCGAATGCGGATCCACGATCGCGTTCACGCGCAGGTTCTCCGGGCGCTCGTTCGCGCAGGCCCATTGCGCGAAGCCGACGAAGAAACGCTGCGACGGCGTGAGGCCGTCCCGCTCGGCGCAGGCGCATGGCCTTCGTCTGCTCCTGCCACGCCATCCACGCCAGCAGCTCACCACCGAGATCGGCGATGTCCTCGCCGGAGGTCAGCGCACCGTTGATCTTGATGTCATCGACGATGGTGTACTGCGAGTACTGATCGCGGATGCACTGGGCGCGCTTCTCGAATTTCTCCGCATCGTCCTTCGTCCACCAGTCACGCAGATTGCCGTCGCCGTCGAACTGGCGGCCCTGATCGTCGAAGCGCGTGAGTCAGCTCGTGGCCGATGGTGCCGCCCGTGTTGCCGTAGTTCGGCGCGTCGTCGAGCTTCGCGTCATAGAGCGGCGGCATGAGCACGCCCGCGGGGAAGTTCATATCGTTCATCGACGAATCGTAGTACGCGTTCACGGTGGGCGCGCTCATGCTGCCACTCGCCGCGATCCACCGGCTTGCCGATCTTCGCGGCCTGGCGCTGGGACTCGAAGCGGATGGCCGCGTCTCACGTTCGTCGAAGAAGTCCGAGCGCTCGATGGTGAGCGACGAGTAGTCGCGCCACAGGTCCGGATACCCCACCTTGTTGCGCACCTTGGCGAGCTTCGCGACGCCTGCGCCTTGGTTTCCGGCGTCATCCAGTCGAGCTGGCTCGATGCGCTCCTTCATGGCCTCCTCGATCTGGCGCGTCATCGTGACCGTCTTTTCCTTCGTGGCCGCGGGAAAGGTGCGCGCGACGAACTCACGCCCGAGCGCATCGCCGAGATCGCGATCGACCCAGGCGACGCATTTCTTCCAGCGCGGCCGATCCTCCTCGACGCCGCGCATGTACTTGCGATTGAACGCGAAACTCTCGTTCGCGAACGGGCGAGGACAGGTAGGGCGCGGTGGCCGCCAGCAGCGACCAGCGCAGATAGGTCTTCAGATTCGCGAGTGACTCCTGCGTGAGCCGCGCGTTCAGCTCCTTGATGAACGCGGGCTCGGTCGACATTGAGCCAGGGCTGCGGATTCAGTTCACAGCCTTGAAGTACGTGCCCCAATCGAAGCCGGGCGCGAGCTTCGGCAGAGAAGCCAGCGTCTCGCGGTGATACGATCTTGTACGGATCGCGCCGCTCCACCTTGGTGAGCGACACCTTCGCGAGCGCCGTCTCGATGCGCATGACCGTGGCGGCATCCGCCTTCGCCGCCTGCGTCGGCTCGCCGAGCAGCTTGAACATCATCGTGACGTGCTCGACGTAGCGCTGCGTCGTCTCGACCGACTTCGCATCGGTCTTCACGTAGTAGTCGCGATCCGGAAGCCCGAGGCCCCCCGCGCCGACGACGGCGATCTGCTTCGTGGCGTCCTTCGCGTCCTGCTGCACACCGCTGCCGAAGAACAGGCCGGAGCTCGCAGACGCGCAGATGCAGGTCGCCCAGCAACGGAGCCAGCGCCTTCTTGTCGCGCAGGGCGTCGATGCGCTTCAGATCGTCCTTCAGCGGCGAGACGCCCGCCTTCTCGACCGCATCGGTATCCATGCAGGCGGCAAAGTAGTCGCCGATCCTCTGCTGTGTCGGCGTGCGGTTGGCGCTGAACTTCGCCGCGTCCTCGAGGATTCCCCAGAGATAGCGCTGGTTGTCGACGGACAGCTTCCCGTACACGTCCCAGCGGTTCTGATCCGGCGGGATCGGATTGTTCTTCATCCAGCCGCCGCAGGCGTACTGATACAGGTCGTCGCAGGGATTCGCCGACCTGTCCATCGCGGCCGGATCGAGGCTCGGCGTGTACGGGAGCTCTTCGAACGGTTTCTCCGGCCCGAGCTGCATACGCGCCGGCGGCGCCATCGATTCGGCGGCCGAAGCGTATGGGATGACCGAGAGCGCGAAGAGACCCCACATGAGGAACAGCACGATCGTGCTCGCCGTATAGGTGAGGAATCGATGCATGACGCGGTTGTAGCTGACGTGAATGAGGCTGTGCATGGCGCGCAGGATCACGTAAAACCAGGCCAGCGTCACCTGCAAAGGCGTGATCCGGTCGCTGGCCGCCAGCGCCAGGCACACCACGAAAAACAGCACGGGCACTTCGAACAGGTTGCGGAAGTTGTCCGCAGGGGCCACGTTCTGAAACGCTGCGGCAGCCTGAGTGCTTGTTGCGACGGACTGAGTCCGGATGCGACGGGAGCGCATCTCCGCAATGCGCACGACGTACATCCGCACCCAGATGACTGCGATCAGCGCCACCATCGCCACCATTGGCATGTAGATCGACTGACTCATTGCACGCCTTTCGCGGGCGATCACCGCCGCATGGCGGGGGAGTCTACCAAGTCCGCCTCTGAAGCTTGGGTCATCCCGCGGCGCGAGCCGTAGCGGACGGGCATACACCTTCGTGAACTCCGCGCCGAGCAGAAAGATCTGCGTCGAGTAGTACACCCACACCAGTACGAGAATCACGGAGCCCGCCGCACCGTACGACGAGGCGATGGCGCTGTTGCCGAGATACAGGCCGATGAGCGAACTTGCCGATGCTGAACAGCAGCGCCGTGACCACCGCGCCGATGATCACGTCGCGCCAGGCGATGCGCACGGCGGGCAGGATCTTGTAGATCATCGCGAACAGCACCGTGACCAGCGCGAAGGAGAACAGGAAGTTCACGCCCTCGCAGCAACGCACGCCGGTCGCATCCGCCGGACCCCAGCGTTGCGAGAGCGCCGCTGAGCACCGCGCTGAACACCAGCGACACCAGCAGCAGAAAGCCGAGCGACAGAATCAACCCAACGGACAGCAAGCGCTTGCGCACGAAGTACCAGAAGCCGCTCATGCTTCTCGGGCGGCGCGTCCCAGATCTGGTCGAGACCGTCCTTGAGCTCGGCGAGCGCGGTCGTGGCCCCGACGAACAGCGTGACGACACCGATCAGCGTCGCGATGATTCCCGCGCCCGGGCGCGCTGGCGTTCTGGATCATGGCCTGGATCGCCGCGCGCCGTCCGGCCCAACGAGGTCGCGCACCTGCGCGAAGATCTCGCCGCGCGCGGCATCCTGGCCGAAGAAGAACCCGGCGATGGCGATGGCGAGGATGAGAATCGGCGCGAGCGAAAACACCGTGTAGAACGCGAGCGCCGCGCCCTTGCGCGACGCGCGATCGTCGATCCACTCGATGACGGACTCCTTGATCAGTCTCCCACGCGTCGTGAAGGACGGCGGATCATGACGGCATGCCGCTCGCGTAACGCGCACGGCCTCGCGGCGCGACGACGCGCTTTGACCGGAAAGTGATCGGACGCCGTGCGCGACAGCGTCGGTGCGGTGCACGCTGAAACTCAGCAGCGACCCGCGCGGCCGCACCCAGACCCGGTCGAGCGCGAACATCGGCGCCCACACCGGAAACGTGCGCTGCCACGGCGGCTTGCCCAGCAACCCGTGCAGCCAGCGCAGCGGGCGGCTGAGCGGCAGCCACTCGTTGATGTCCCCGAGCACGACGACGGGCTGATCCATCGGAATCTCGCGCAGGACTCCAGCACCTTGCGCACCTGGAAGCGCCGCTCCGACGGCAGCAGGCCGAGGTGCATCACGAACACGCGCATGCAGGCGCCGGCCACATCGAGATCCACCTCGAGCGCGCCGCGCGGCTCGAAGCGCCGGAAGCTCAGGTCGTGGCGGCTTGACATCGAGAATCTTCCGGCGCGTGAGCAGCGCATTGCCGTAGTCGCCGTCGTGGCGGATGATCGTCGTGCCGGCCACCGCCTGCATGCCAGTGGCCGTGCGCGAGAAACTCGAGCTGCATCGAATCGCGTGCTCGGTCGCCGCGGCTGTCGACACTTCCTGCAGGCCGATGGTGTCGCAGCCGAGCTCCCGGATGACCTCGGCCACGCGCTGCACGTCGCGCCGCCCGTCCGTGCCCATGCAGCGATGGATGTTGTAGGACGCGATGTGCAGCGGCTCGTACTCGAGCGGCGCGGCGCACGCGGTCCTCAGTCGAATGTCGCGGCTGTTGCCATGCGTCCGGACTGTCCGAACAGCCAGCGGCGCACCATCCACGTGCGCCGAGCAGCCGCCAGCGCGACGAGGCCACGATGAGCCACGGGTTGATGGAGCGCGGATCGCGCAGACCGGCGACGAGCTGATCGCCGAACACGGTCGCGACCAGCGTGCCCGGCAGAATGCCGATCGCGCTGCCCAGCATGAAATGCCAGAGCCGGATGCGAATGGCGCCGGCCACCATGTTCACCACGGCGAACGGCGCGAGCGGCACGAGCCGCACGGCCGTCATGGCGAGCAGGCCGCGCTCGCGCATCACCTGGCTCAGTCGATTGAGCCGTCCGCCGCGCGATGCGGCGCACGGCGCTGCGATCCATCCGAGCCCGACGGCGTAGGTGGCCAGCGCGGCGAGCATGATGCCAGTGAAGGCGTAGACGAAGCCGTGCCACGCGCCGAAAGCCACGACGGCGAACAGCGTGATGAACGGCCGCGGAAACAGCACGAGGCTCGCCGGCGTGTAGGCGAGCATCACCACCAGCGGTGCCCAGCGATACGTGCGAGAAACTCGCTGCGCCCAGTCGCATCACCTGGTCCGCATCCGCCCAGCGCGGCGAGCGGCGTGTAGCGCCACACCGCCGCGAGCGACGGCAGCGAGCGCCAGCACCGCCAGCAGCATTCCCCAGCGGGCCGGCGCGCTCGCAGGGTCATTCCGGCGCGAACTGCGCGATGAGCGATGTCGAGCGAGACCGGCTTCTCCGGGTCCGCGACGCTCTCGGCGATCGCGACCATGCGCCTCCGACGGCTCATCGAGACGCTCGTAAGGTTTGAGCGTGCGGCCTTCGCTCGTCAGCGCTGTCGATCGCCGCGCTGACCGAGCCGCCTGCCTGCGATGCGCGGCCTCCACCGTCTCGCGGCGGCACGCCGAGATGCTCAGCCAGCAGCGGGTTGCGAAAGTCGCGGATCGCCTCGGCGACGCGCTCGTCGCCGCGCGCTTCGATGGCGACGTCGCACTCGGTGTCGAGTCCCATCGAGCGATTGCGAGAAGTTGGCCGAGCCGATGCGCAGCACTCGTCGTCCACGATCATCGAGCTTCGAATGCAGGTCGCAGCACTGGCCGTCCGGCAGGCCCGGGAATGTGCGGGAAGTACGCGTGGAAGCGGCCGTGCCGGTCTGCGTCGCGCAGCTTCTTCAGCAGCACCGTGCGCAGCGTGCCCATCGTCGGCGCTTCGAGCCAGCCGTGCGTCGACAGGCGCAGCACCGCGATGACTTCCGGGCCGTCCGGTTCGCGCAAGCCGTGCCGCGAGCGCCTCGCCGAGCGTGTTCGAGGTGAAGTACTGATTCTCGATGTAGATGGAGCGCTGCGCGGCCGCGATCATGTCGAGATAGCAGCTGCCTGCACTTCGCGGATGGGCGGCTCGTCGCCGATCGGCGCGACGGTGCGCGCGACGGCGACATCGATGTCCGTCGAGCGCGACACGGCAGCGATCGTCGGGCCATGGGTCGCGCGCCATCGACGCGCGCGTGACGTTCTTCAGCGGATCGCTGCCCGTGGCGCGCACCCAGCGCTCGCGCACCACCTCATCGAGCACTCGGGCGGCATCGCCGTCCACCGCCATCATCGGTGTCGTGAAACGGCGCGTAGGAGTCGTCTCGCCTTCGTTGATCCGGCGCTCATCGCCGCGGCCGTGCGCGGGCGTATCCCAACGGCTGCGCGTGAGATCGAGCCCACCGCAGAAGGCGAGCGCGCCGTCGATCACCACGATTTTCTGGTGCTGGGAGGCGCCGACCGGATAGTGGTCGTCGTAGCGCAGCCGCACGCGCCGGTGCGGCCGCCAGCCGAAGCCATAGATCGGCGAGAGCTCGCGGCCCTTCGCGAAGATCACCGGGTAGTCCCAAGTGAGCACGCGCACGTCGAGGCGGCGACGGCGCTTCACCAGGAAATTGAGAAAGTCGCCGAGCATGCTCCGGACACGCCGGCGATGCCGTGATGCAGCCGGGTGCGGCTGTGGAAATCCCAGCCGAGGATGACGATGGAGCGCGTGGCGCGCAGGGCCGCGTGCGCGAACGCCTTGAAATACGCCTCGCCGTCGACGATGCAGCGCCACGCGGTCGGCGTGCGCGACGCGAAAGCAGTTGCGGCCCGGGCTCGAACAGGCTCGGCTGCGCGGCGGCCGCGGTCTGGCGCACGGCTCGGCGTGCGCGGAGCGCGGTATCGGATGCGGAGTTCCAGCGTCTCGGACCTGGCGGACATGAACAGCAGTGGGCGGCGCACGCGCCGTACATGGTCGCGCTTCAGCACCGCCGTTCCCAGATTAACGCGCTGGGCGTGGGCTGAGAGGTCCGCGCTGCGGCCCACGCGCGCGCCTGGAGCGTCCGTGACCGATCAGGCCCTGCCCGGCTGCTGCTGAGGCGCTGAGTCGCCGGGCGCTTGGCGCGCGGCCGGCGGCGCGTGCGGCGAACTGCAGGCGCCAGGGCAGATCGCTTCTGGGCTTCCGCGAAGCGCTCGGCGATGTCCTTCCAGTTCCAGACGTTCCAGATGGCGTCGAAGTACTTGGCCTTCTCGTTCTGGTACTGCAGGTAGTACGCGTGCTCCCAGGCATCGAGCACCATCAGCGGCACGCTGCCCTGAGCGTCTCCGACTGGTGGTCGTGGATCTGCGCGGTGAGCAGCCGCGAGGACATCGGGTCCCACACCAGCGCGCCCCAGCCGGAGCCCATGCTCGTGGCGGCGGCCTGGGTGAGCTGCTTCTTGAAGCGCTCGAAGCTGCCGAAGTCCCGCTTGATGGCGCTCGAGCAGCTCGCCCTTCGGGCTGGCCACCGCCATCCGGGCGACAGGTTCTGCCAGAAGAGGCTGTGCAGCACGTGGCCGGAGACGTTGAACGCCAGCGCCTCGCTCGAGGCGGCGATGCGCGTGAAGTCGCCCTTGGTGCGCGCCTCGTCGAGCTGCTCGCAGCGCCTTGTTCGCACCGTCGACGTACGTCTTGTGATGCTTGTCGTGGTGCAGCTCCATGATGCTGCGCCGAAATGTGCGGCTCGAGCGCGCCGTAGTCGTAGGGCAGGTCGGGAAGGGCGTACTTCGTCATGTCGAAATCTCCGGGTCTGGCGGATGGCTGGACGCCGCAAACTCGTAAGCAATGCATGTACCTATACGCGACCGCCGAATGCCCGATTCATGTGGCGCCGCCCTGCAGTGCCTGCCAGGAAGGCCCGATTCGCCGGCTGCTTGCGTGCGGTCGGAAGGTGATGAAGAAAGCAGTGTGGGCTGGCGTGGCGGTTGTGGCCGCTGCGGTGTGGCTCGTGTTGTTGGGTCTTTCCGGATGTCCTGCCGCATCGGAATGAATCCCTCATTGGCGCGTGTCGGGCGCTGCCCACGGCGGCCGGCGTGGGTGACATCGCTATCGATTCGACGCGCGGCGTTGCGTACCTCGCCTATCTCGATCGCACGCCCAGGGCGGAAGGTCGTCCACCTCGGGCACGGTGATGCTCGTGGACCTGAACGCGAAGGAGCCACGCATCCGGGCCGCGCTGGTGACGGATCCACCTGATTTTCGGCCGATCGCGCTGAGTCTCTACGCACCCGTGCAGGGCGCGCGTCGACTGTTCGTCGTGGACGTCCGGCACATCGCCCGCATCGGTTCAGGTCTTCGAGCAATCCGCGACGGGCGCCTTTGCACTGATCGGCACGGTCCGCGATCCGCTGCTCGAGAATGCAACGGCGATCGTCGCGGTCGCGCCGGATGAGTTCTACGCGACCACTGACGCGCAGTGGCTCGATCCGGCGGTATCGGGCCGCTTCGCGCGCTGGCTACAGATCGCCTTCCCACCCACGAGTGGCTCCGCGGGTGCGGTCGTTTTTCATGACGGCCAGCGGACGAGGCAGGTGACGAGCGGGCTGCAGATGCCGATGGGCATCGACGCGAGCCCCGACGGCGGCACGATCTACGTCGGCTACGCTGAGTGCGAAACGACTGCAGGTCTTCGCGCGCGACCTGATGACGGGCGAGCTCAAACCGAAGGAGAGCATCAAGCTTCCGTCGCTGCCCACATCGTCTGCACACGGATGCGGCCGGTAACGTATGGATTGCGGCTCATCCGCAGGCGGTGGCCGCGCTGAAAAGCATCGAAGGCACGCCCGCCGCGCGCGCCTACTCACATCGTGAAGTTTTCACCGGCGGCATCTGGCGACTGCCGAATCACGAATCCCTATCGCAACGATGGGAACGAGCTCGCCGGCGGCGTGACCGCAGCGATGAATCGCGGAAGGCTGCTCGTCGGGTCGTGGATCGATCGCAAGCTTCTGCTGTGCGAACGCACGCAGTGATCGATCCCGGAACGCACCACTCGAGCGAGCGGCATCCTGCTGGATGCCGCCCACGGAGTCGTTACCGCTTGACTGCTTCGGCGGTGTGCTCGAATCAGCCGGCGGGGTCGACGTGGTGTCGGCCGGCGGTGGCGTGGTCGAGGCATCCGGCGAGGCCGCACCGCCCGCAGGCGGCGTTGCCGTGCTATCGGCCGGCGGCGGCATCGTCGACTGGTCAGCCGGCGGCGCGGTGTCGGTCGGAGCCGTCGCGGCATGTTCCTGCTTCGCGCAGGCGCCCAACCACAGCAAGCGCGGTCACACTCAAGAACAAGGCACTGCGATTCATAGATTCACCTCACGGATTCCCTCAAGGTTTCGGTTGCGTTTCCCGGTCAGTGGCAAGACCGCCGGGTGCATGGGGCTAACGCATACCCGCGCCCCTCGTTCCGATGTCGCCAGTTGCTGCCACCTTCGTGCGTGCAGCGAGCTACAGGAATCGTGGCTAGCATTCGCTGTGCCTGCCAGCCCTGAAGAAGCTCTAGCGCAGCCTTCTGCTATTCTCGGCGGCATCCGCGAAACAGGCGCGACCAGGGGAAGCGCGTGTGATCAACGCATCGATCACGGGCTGGGGCAAATGTCTCCCGCCCGCAGTGCTCTCGAACGCCGACCTCACCCACTCTTCGACACAACGGACGAGTGGATCACCTCGCGCACCGGCATCCGCGAGCGCCGCATCTCGCACGTGTCACTCGAAGAGATGGCCTACGTGGCGTCCGCACGCGCGCTGGCGTGCGCGGGCCTCGCAGGTAGTGCGATCGACCTGATCATCTTCGGCACGTGCAGCCACGATGATCAGGTGCCGAATCAGGCATCGGGAATTCAGTTCCGCATTGGCGCGCACGACGCCGCGTCGATGGACGTGAACACCGCGTGCACCAGCTTCCTCTACGGCCTGTCGACAGCAACGGCAATGATCCGCACGGGCGTAGTGCGCAACGCATTGGTGATCGGCGCGGAACTGATCTCACCATTCATGGACTGGCACGATCGCAACGTCGCCGTGCTCTTCGGCGATGGCGCCGCGGCCGTCGT
>CAWIRP010000023.1:0-57104 GCA_963838595.1 uncultured Alphaproteobacteria bacterium | reverse complement strand
GTGCGGTGGATTTGAAGTTCCTATCATTTTAGCCGCGCGTTTGTGTAGGAACTTCAAATCCAAAAACCGCACTAAATCATAGATTGCTAGTGTCCCTTTAATTCCGAAGTTCGCAAACGAGTGTGCCGCGCAATGATGCGAACTTCGGAATCGGGACACTTAAAGCGGTTCCCGTTCGTATAGGCGCGGCGCTCACCCATTCCTCTGGCGTCACCCGCGGGCTTGACCCGCGGTCTTGCCGCGCTCCGCCTTTGCACAGGCCTACCCGCAGCGCCCGGTCCGGCTGATCGTACCCTACGCCCCCGGCGGCGGCACCGATGTCTTCTCGCGGCTGCTCGCGGCGCAGATCGAGAAAGAGCTCGGCCAGACGCTGGTGATCGACAACCGCGCCGGCGGCGCCAGCGTGATCGGGACGCAGGCTGTCGCGAACGCGCAGCCTGATGGCTACACCATCGGCATGATGGATTCGGCGTTCTTCACCAATCCCGGATTGCTCAAGGACAAATTGCCCTACGACACCCGCAAGGACTTCATCACGGTGTCGCTGCTGTCGCGCACCCAGCTCGTGCTTTGCGTGCATCCCTCCTCGCCGTTCAAGACCGCGAAAGAGCTGGTCGACCACGCCAAGGCCAATCCCGGCAAGCTGACCTTCGCGTCGGCCGGGATCGGCACCGGCATTCATCTCGCCGGCGAGCAGTTCCGTCAGGTCACCGGCATCGAAATTGTGGTCGTGCCCTATCGTGGCGGCGCGCCCGCGCTGCAGGATTTCCTGGCCGGCAAGACCGACTTCACGTTCGGCGCGGTGCCGACCATCAAGCCGCATATCGAAGGCGGCAAAGCGCGCGCCCTTGGCATCACGCGCGGCCGGGCGCCGCAGCTCCCTGGCATCCCGAGCATGGAGGAGATCGGCTACGGCAGCGTCGATTCCGCGAGCGAGATGGGCCTGATCGTGCCGAAGTCGACGCCGAACGAAGTCGTGGCCAAACTGCAGACGATCAGCGCCACCGCGGTCAAGAACCCCGAGTTCGCCAAGAGACTTGTCGAACTGGGCTTCAACCCGATCGGCACCACCTCGGAAGAATACCGCTCCCATGTCGACCGCGAGATCGAGAAATGGATCAAGATCATCGCGGCCGGCAACGTGAAGCCGGAGTAGCGGCGCGGTTTGCGTGTGCTAGCCTTCGGCAAAAGCGTCAGGGAGGCACAAAAATGACAAGAGCTTTTCTCGGCATCGCCTTGGCGGTGCTGTTTGCCGTGGCGGGTGCGCAGGCGCAATCCTATACGTCGCGCCCCGTCACCATCGTCGTGCCCTACCCGGCCGGCGGCCCAACCGACCTGGTGGCCCGGCAGCTCGCGCCAAAATTCTCGGCCAAATTCGGCCAGAACTTCATCGTCGAGAATGTCAGCGGCGGCGGCACCAACATCGCCGGACAGCGCGTCGCCCGTGCCGCGCCAGACGGCCACACGCTTTACATTCCGAACCTTCAGTTCTCCGCCAACGTCGCGCTCTACAAGTCGCTGCCGTTCGACACCGAAAAGGATTTCGCGCCGATCGGCATGATCAACAACAACCCGCTGGTGCTCACCGCGCGCAAGTCCCTGCCCGCGAATACGCAGGCCGAGTGGGCCGCCTGGATGAAGACCACCAAGGCGCGGATGGCGCATCCGGGCACCGGCAGCACCGGACATCTCGCCACCTTCATGGTGGCGCAGGCGCTCGGCGTCGACGTGACGCACATTCCGTATCGCGGCGCGGCGCCGGCCCTGCAAGATATTCTCGGCGGCCATGTCGACCTGTTCTTCGCCACGCCGCAGCAGGTGGTCGGAAATCTCAACGCAGGTGAGATCAAGGCGTTCGGCATCACCTCGCGCGCACCCTCGCCGCTGTTGCCTCAGCTGCCGAGCTTCGTGCAGGCCTATGGCCCGAAACTCGAGATCCTGTTCTGGCACATCCTGCTGGCGCCGGCCGGCACCCCCGCGCCGATCATCGATGCGCTCAACGCCGCATTGCAGGAGGCGGTTGCCGATCCGGATATTCTGGCGGCATGGGCGAAGACCGGCGTCAGCGCCTATCCCAAAGAGCAACAAACGCCGGCCGGTGCGGCGGCGTATCTGAAAAAGGAAATCGCGCATTGGGGGCAAGTCGTGCGCGACAATAAGATCGAGGCGCCGGCCAACTAGGCGGTCTACCAATACACAAAAGAAATACGAGGGGGATTGATGATGAAGAAATTACTGCTCGCCGTGTCGTTGACGGCGGTTGGCGCGATAACCGCCGCGCATGCGCAAAGCTATCCGACGCGGCCTGGCACTGTGATCGTGCCATTCGCCGCCGGCGGGCCGGCCGACATCACGGGCCGCATCACCGCGGAGATTTTTTCCAAAGTGCTCGGGCAGCAGTTCGTGGTCGAGAACGTCGGCGGCGCCGGCGGCACGACCGGCAGCACCAGGGTCGCGCGTGCAGCGCCGGACGGCTACACGCTTGGACTCGGCCACGTCGGAACGCACGCAGCGGCGATCACGCTGGTGCCCAATCTCGCCTACAAGCCGATCGAGGACTTCGAGCCGATCGGCCTGGTCAACACACAACCTGTCATTCTGGTGACCCGAAAGGGCCTACCGCCCACGAGCCTCAAGGAGTTCGTCGCCTACGGCAAGGCGAACGCGGGCAAGCTCAACCCGGCGCACGCCGGCATCGGCTCGGTGTCGCACACGGCCTGTTTGATGCTCAATCATGAGATCGGTATCAACGCGACATTCGTCCCCTTCACCGGGACCGCGCCTGTGCTGAATGCCATGCTCGGCGAGCAGGTCGATTATGTCTGCGATCCGATCCTGGGACCGGCGGGACATATCCGGGCCGGCACGCTGAAGGGCCTCGCGATCGCGAGCAACAAGCGCCATCCGCTCCTGCCGGACGTGCCGACCTCGGTCGAGGCAGGGCTGCCGAACTTCCAGTTCGCTCCGTTCTACGCGATCTATGCGCCGAAGGGCACGCCACAGGCGGTGGTCGATAAGCTTGCCGACGCGCTCGACAAGGGCCTCGACGATCCGGCCGTGCGCAAAAAACTCACGGATCTTGGCGCTGAAGTTACCGAAAAGAAAGATCGCGGTCCCAAACCGCTCACGGCGATGATGCAAAAAGAAATCGCTCGTCTTACACCGATCCTGAAATCGGCCGTGGCGAAGTAGCGTCAGCCCTCATGGAGATCACCGCCGCCGTCGTACCGGAGAAATTCAAGGACTTTGAAATCCGCACGGTCGTGCTGAACGATCCGCGGCCAGACGAGGTGGTGGTCCGCATCGTTGCGAGCGGCATGTGTCAGACCGATCTGCACGCCCGCGACGGCTACTATCCGACGCTGAAATATCCGGCGGTGTTCGGTCACGAAGGCGCGGGCGTTGTCGTGGCGGTCGGATCGGCGGTGCGCAAGGTCGCGTCCGGCGACCACGTCATCATCTCGTTTCCCTGGTGCGGCGCCTGTCCGAACTGCCGGCAGCACACGCCGGCGTATTGCCTCGACGCGCGCAAGCTCAAGTCGAGCGGCACACGCGCCGACGGATCGACGCTGATGTGCGTCGGCGACGATCCGGTCTACAGCGCGTTTTTTCAGCAATCGTCATTCGGCAATCACGCGATTTCGAATGAGCGCTTCGTGGTCAAGGTGCGCAAGGACGCGCCTCTGGACATGCTGGGACCCTTTGCCTGCAGCATCCAGACCGGCGCCGGCGCGGTGCTCAACGCCATGCGGCCGAAGCCGGGCGACTCTTGCGTGGTGTTCGGCGTCGGCGCGGTCGGCCTGTCGGGCCTGATGGCGGCGAAATACGCCGGCTGCGATCCGCTGATCGCGGTCGACGTGCACGACAGCCGGCTGGCGCTCGCGCGCGAGCTCGGCGCGACGCATGTCATCAATCATCAGAAACAAACCGACCTCGTCGCCGAAATCAAGCGCATCACCGGCACCGGCGCGCGCTTCGCGTTGGAGACCTCCGCCCTGCCCGCGGTATTCCGCGAGGCGGTCGAAGCGCTGATGCCGGTCGGGATGTGCGTGCTGGTCGGCACCGCACGCGCGGGCACCGAGGTCACGTTCCAGATGCCGGTGATGCAGAATGGCCGCACCGTGCGCGGCGTCATCCAGGGCGACAGCCAGCCGGATGAATTCATCCCGAAGCTGGTCGACCTGATGATGGACGGCCATCTCCCGGCCGAACGGATGATGACGTTCTACGAACTTGCCGACATCAACCGCGCCGCGAAAGACTCCAGCGAAGGCCGCACCATCAAGCCGGTGCTGCGGATGCCGCAGTAGCGGCGTGGTACCATTTGCCACAACGAGACGTAAAGCGGTGATCCTGGTCGTGGACGCCTTGAGCGGACGGCGGCTTAGGCGCAATCTCGCGACCATTCGCTCACGTAGCGTTGGAGTTTGTTGATGCGCTACGCTGTCATTGACGTTGCCGCCGCCGCGGTCACTATCGCTCAACCCGCCCTGCCGCCGATCTGCCCCGAGCCATCACCAAGGCTCCGGTGATGGTGGCGCGTGCCGACCTGGACCGGTTTCTACGCCGGCGTCAACGCCGGCTACGGCTGGGGCGGCGAAGCAATCGCCATCAGCGGCGACCCGGCGCTACTGTCGCGATCGGTATCGCCAACGGCGTGGTGCCGGCCACGATTGCCAACAATCCGAAGGGATTCATCGGCGGCGGCCAAGTCGGCTACAATCACCAATTCGGACAATGGGTGCTCGGCGTCGAAGCCGACCTTCAATGGTCGGACATCAAGCGTGACCAGACCGATCCTCACGGCGGTGCCCGCCCGGCTTTCCACCGTTCCGCACCAGGATGAGCAGAAGCTCGACTGGCTGGGCACGTTGCGCGGACGTGTCGGCTTCGTGCCTGCGCCCCGTGGCTGCTCTACGGAACGGCTGGCCTTGCCTACGGCAGCGTCAGTTTGAGCGGCATACAGCGCGCTTGAACTTCCCCGGCTTGCCGATCTGCACCGGAACCTATTGCGGTGCCAGCTCCATATCGTCGACGCAAGTCGGCTGGACCGCAGGTGCGGGCTTCGAGTTCGGCTTTACACGCAACTGGTCGGTCAAGGGCGAGTATCTCTACTACGATCTCGGCACGGTTTCGCTGTTCATGCCCGATCTGCTCGGCCGCGTTCCGCTCGACTTTCCAGATCGCACACCGTCGACTTCAAGGGCAACATCGCGCGCGCGGGCGTGAACTACAAATTCGGCGGTTGAGGCAGCGCTACGCCGCCTTGGCCGGCTCGGCGAGCCGCACCAGATTGCGCAGCACCGCGGTGGTGCCGTGCAGCCGCTGGTTCGGCTTCTCCCAGTCGTAGAAGAACACCACCTTCTGGTCGGGCCGCACCCGCGCCGCGGCGCCCTGCTTGGCGATGAAGGCGATCAGCCCCGCCGGATTGGCGAACGTGTTGTCGCGGAACGACAGCACCGCGCCCTTCGGCCCGGTCTCGATGCGCTCCACGTTGGCGCGCCGGCACAGCGACTTGATGGCGACGATCTTGAGCAGGTGCTGCACCTCTTCCGGCAGCGCGCCGAAGCGGTCGACCAGCTCCGGCGCCGAATGCCTCGATCTCCTGCTCGTCCTCGACGTCGGCGAGGCGGCGATAAAGCGCGAGCCGCACCGAAAGATCGGCGACGTAGTCCTCCGGAATGAGCACCGGCGTGCCGATGGTGATCTGCGGCGACCAGCGGTCGGCGACCGGCGCGGCGATGCCGGCCTTCAGGCTCATCACCGCCTCCTCCAGCATCTCCTGGTAGAGCTCGAAGCCGACCTCCTTGATGTGGCCGGACTGCTCGTCGCCCAGCAGGTTGCCGGCGCCGCGGATGTCGAGATCGTGCGAGGCGAGCTGGAAGCCGGCGCCGAGCGTGTCGAGCGACTGCAGCACCTTGAGGCGGCGCTCGGCCTGCCCGGTGATCTTGCGCACCGCCGGCAGCGTGAACAGCGCGAAGGCGCGCAGCTTCGAGCGCCCCACCCGGCCGCGCAACTGATAGAGCTGCGCCAGCCCGAACATGTCGGCGCGATGCACGATCAGCGTGTTGGCGGTCGGGATGTCGAGACCGGATTCGATGATGGTGGTCGACAGCAGCACGTCGTACTTGCCGTCGTAGAACGCCGACATGATGTCTTCGAGCACGGTCGACGGCATCTGGCCGTGCGCGACCGCGACCCGCACCTCCGGCACGGTCTTGTCGAGGAACTCCTTCACGCCCGCGATGTCCTCGATGCGCGGCACCACGTAGAACGACTGCCCGCCGCGGTAGCGCTCGCGCAGCAGCGCCTCGCGCACGCTGAGCGGATCGAACGGCGCCACGAAGGTGCGCACCGCCAGCCGGTCGACCGGCGGCGACGCGATGATCGAAAGATCGCGCACCCCGGTCAGCGCAAGTTGCAGCGTGCGCGGGATCGGCGTCGCCGTCAGCGTCAGCACATGGACCTCGGCGCGGAGCTGCTTGAGCTTCTCCTTGTGCGCGACGCCGAAGTGCTGCTCCTCGTCGACCACGACGAGGCCCAGGTCCTTGAACCTGATGCTCTTGCCGAGCAGCGCATGGGTCCCGACCACGATATCGAGCGTGCCGTCGGCCAAGCCCTCCCTGACCTTCTTCAGGTCCGCCGCGGTGACGAGCCGCGACGCCTGGCCGACCTCAACCGGCAGGTCGCGGAAGCGCTCGGTGAAGGTCTTGGTGTGCTGGCGCGCCAACAGCGTGGTCGGCACCACCACCGCCACCTGCTTGCCGTTCATCACCGTCATGAAGGCGGCGCGCAGCGCCACCTCGGTCTTGCCGAAGCCGACGTCGCCGCAAATCAGCCGGTCCATCGGGCGGCCGGTGTTGAGATCGTTCACCGTCGCGTCGATCGCGGCCTGCTGGTCCTCGGTCTCCTCGTAGGGGAAGCGCGCCGCGAATTCGTCGTAGAGACCATGACCGACCGCCAGTTTCGGCGCTTCGCGCAGCTTGCGTTCAGCGGCGATCTTGATCAGCTCGTGGGCGATCTCCTGGATGCGCTTCTTGAGCCGCGCCTTGCGGGTCTGCCAGCCGCGACCGCCGAGCCGGTCCAGCTCGACGTTGGTGTCCTCCGAGCCGTAGCGCGACAGCAGCTCGATGTTCTCGACCGGCAGGAACAGCTTGGCGTTCTCGGCGTAGTGGATCTCCAGGCAGTCGTGCGGCGCGCCGGCCGCCTCGATGTTCTGCAGGCCGACGAAGCGGCCGATGCCGTGGTCGACGTGAACGACGAGATCGCCCGCCGACAGGCTCGTCACCTCGGCGATGAAATTCTCGGAGCGCTTGGCGGCGCGGCGCGGCCGCACCAGGCGGTCGCCCAGGATGTCCTGCTCGCTGATGACGGCGGCGGCGTCCGTTTCGAAACCGGTTTCCAGGCCCAGCACCGCGAGCGCGATCTGCGGCTTCGGCAGCGCCAGCGCCTCGGGCCAGGAGGCGACGTTGGAAAGGTTGGCGAGCCCGTGGTCGGCCAGCACGTGGCCCATGCGGTCGCGCGCGCCGTCGCTCCACAGCGCGACCGCGACCCGCTTGCCTTCGCCCTGCAGCGCCTGCGCGTGCTTGACCACGGCGTCGAACACGTTGGCGTTCTGCTCGGTGCGCTCGGCCGCGAAGTTGCGGCCGGTGCGAGCGCCGACATCGATCACGCCTTGCGCCTCCGGCACCGCGAACGGCGTCAGCCGCGCGAGCGCCGACGCCTCGAGTCGCGCCTTCCACTCCTTTTCGGTCAGATAGAGCCGGTCCGGCGGCAGCGGCTTGTAGATCGGGCCGCTGCCGTCGCCGACGATCTCCTTGCGGGCCTCGTAGTAGTCCGCAATCTGAGTGAGCCGCTCGCCCGCCGCCTCTTCGTCGAGCGGCTCCAGCACAACCGGCGTGCCGGGCAAATAGTCGAACAGCGTGTCCATCTTGTCGTGGAACAGCGGCAGCCAGTGCTCCATGCCGGGATGACGGCGGCCTTCGCTCACCGCTTCATAGAGCATGTCGTCGCGCTCGGCGGCGCCGAACGTCGCGACATAGCCGGTGCGGAACTTGCGGATCGTTTCGGTGATCAGCTGGAATTCAGAGACCGGCACGAGGTCGAGCCCGCGCATGTCGAACACCGTGCGCTGCGTCTCCGGATCGAAGCTGCGGATCGTCTCCAGCGTGTCGCCGAAGAAATCGAGCCGCACCGGCAGGTCCATGCCCGGCGCGAACAGATCGAGAATGCCGCCGCGCACCGCATAGTCGCCCGGCTCGCGCACAGTCGACGCGCGGATGAAGCCGTTGAGCTCCAGCCATTGCATCACGCCCGCCATGCCCAGCGTGTTGCCGGGCGCGGCGGAGAGCGCCTGTTTGGCAATGGTGTCCTTGGCCGGCACGCGCTGCAGCGCTGCGTTGACGGTGGCGAGCAGAACCGCCGGCTTGTCGCGGCCGGTGATGCGCGCCAGCCGCGACAGCGCGGTCATGCGCTGCGCCACGATGCCGGCGTGCGGCGACACCCGGTCATAGGGCTGGCAGTCCCAGGCGGGAAACTGCAGCACTTCGAGGTCGGGCGCGAAGAAAGCAATCGCCCGCGCCAGCGCCGCCATGCGCGGGCCGTCGCGGCAGATCACCAGCGCGCTGGTTGCAGGTGCGTTCTTTCGCGCCGCCACCGCGCGAGCGAGATCGGCGATGACCAATCCTTCCGCGCCGTCCGCGACGTTCGCAAGCGTCAGCGGCCGGCCGGTCGACAGAAATTCGGCTGGAGATTTCGCCACCAATCTCACCTGTCGATCCGGTGGTTGAAATCGCGCAGGCGTCGGAACAGCGGCGTGTCGTGGGCCGCGGGCACCTCGACCGTACCGTCGATCCACGACAGAATTTCCTGATCGCGCAATTCCATCAGCGTCTCGTAGTCGTCGAGTTCGCGGTCGGACAATTCGGCGATGTGGGCATCGCTGAAACGGCCCATGATCAGATCCATTTCCTTGATGCCGCGATGCCAGGAGCGGAACAGCATCCGGCGGCGGCGCGCGTCCAGGCCGTCGCTCGATCTCGTGCTGCCCGTCATACGGCCTCCGAAACGCCAAAAGCCCGGCAGGAGCCGGGTGCGGGTTTTATATAGGCGGGCGGCGAGCCTTCTGTCAGCTATGACGCGCCTCGGCCAGCAACTCTCTGCGCACGGAAGCAAGGAACATGCGCCCCGTTCATGCATTCCTACCAAAGCTCGTAGCTCGCTAGTGACGCTGGGGAGGCTCAGCGCAATTAGAGAAAGACGGGTCAGACCGTCCTCCCGGCCGACGGAAGGTTGGCCGCGATTGATGGTCCTCGCGCGAGGCTGGCTTGGACAAGCGGTCGCTCGTGCTCGCAGAAGCCCGGGCTCCTGGTGGACCCGGGCTTCTTTGTCCAAAGATTTGCACGCTCGCTCGGACGGGAATGCAACGCTTTGCGAGCATCGGCGTTGTCTTGGGTCGGGGCAAAAGCCCAAGGAGCTTCCATGAAGTCCGTTCTACTCGCTACCGTCTTCGCGGTTGGCACGATCGCCGCTGCTTCCGCGCAGTCGCAGATGAACCAGACGCCACCTAACGCCCAGCGCGATCCGACGCATCACCCCGGCCACCCACTGCATGGACAAGGCCACGAACCAGCCGCGGCTTCGTCAGACCACGGGCTCGGGCTCGGCGGCGGCGGGCAACCCGACCGCTGGCGACAAGAGCGCCAAGTCCACGGGCACCTCGTCGCAGACCCCGCAGTCCCCGGGCGGGCGTGGTGGCGCGATGTACGCCGACCTGTCGCCTTGCTGACGTTAGACAGGCGCAATGAAAAAGCCCGGCTTTGCGCCGGGCTTTTTCCTATTGTTGACGCCAAGCGTCGCAGCCCGGTCGCGCCATGATGCGACACAGCGACGGTATCGCAAGACTGCGCTTTGGCTCCGGTTCAACCGCGGCGATTGCGTTGGAACCTTCGCGTTGTTCGCCGGTTCGGCAGTGCAGTGCGGCTGCGTGCCAAACGACGACCTTCGAAAAGCTCATCGAGTTTCTCGAAGCTACGGGCCTATCCGGCCCGCTGACTTATTTCGGAATCGCGCCACCGGCGCGGATCGCGTCGCCCCACTTCGCGAACTCGGACTTCACGAAACCGCCGAGATAGGCCGCCGTGCGCCGCTCCGGCGCGACCAGCGTCGCCGCGAGGCTGTCGAGCTGCTCGCGCAAGCCGGGACCGTTCATCGCGTCGAGCGTCGCCGCATTGAGCTTGGCGACAACCGGCGCCGGCGTCCCCTTCGGCCCGAACACCGCGGTCCAGGTATAGGCCTGCACCGACGGCAGGCCCTTCTCCGCCGCGGTCGGCAGGTCAGGCAGCACCGCTGAGCGCGTGTTCGACAGGTTGGCGAGCCCCTTCACCGTGCCCGACTTGATGTTCTGCACCGCGGTCACGGCAATCTCGCAGAGAAAATCGATCCGTCCGCCTATCAGGTCCTGCATGGCGGGACCGGTGCCGCGATAAGGCACGTGCGTGATATTCGTGCCCATGGCGCGATCGAGCATCACGCAGCCGAGGTGCGCGGCGGAGCCGACGCCGGCCGAGCCGTAGTTCATCTTCGCCTGGTTGGCTTTCGCGTAGGCGACGAACTCCTCGAACGTGCTGGCGGGGAAATCCTTGCGCGTGATCAGGATCAGCGGGATTTCAGCGATCAGCGCGACGGGCGTGAAGTCCGCCACCGGATCGTACGGCGGCTTCTCGGTCAGCAGTTGCGGATTGGCGTGCGTTGCAATCGTCCCGAGCAAGGTGGTGTAGCCATCGGGCTCGGCTCGCACGACGCGCTGGGCGCCCAATGTGCCGCCCCCGCCGCCGACGTTCTCGATCACCACGCGCTGGCCGAAGGCTGGCGACATGCGCTCCGCCATGATGCGCGCAAACACGTCGATCGGACCGCCCGCCGCAGCCGCGACAACCATGTTGACCGGGCGGTTGGGATAATCCTGCGCCACAGCCGGCGCAGCAGCGCCCAACGCCGCAACAATCGGCACGGCCACAATCCAACGGCAATCCATCGAGCGCTCCTTCAAGCTGATCGGGCGACCATACGCGGCACCGTCCAGGCGTCAAACATCTGTGCAACGGCCGTGCCATTACGCTTGCAACATGGCGTAATGCTGCAGGACCATCGGGTCATGCGCCCATCTCTTCTCGATCCCCTGTTTGCGTCGCTGACCGCGCTGCCGGGCATCGGGCCGAAGCTTGAGAAGCTGTTCCGCAACCTGTTCGGCGAGCCGGAGCGCCCGGCGCGCGTCATCGATCTGCTGCTGCACATGCCGTCCGGTGCGGTCGACCGCCGGGCGCGGCCGATGCTGCGCGACGTGACACCAGGGACCGTCGTCACTGTGGCGGTGACAGTGGACCGCCACCGGCCCTCGCCGCCGCATCGGGCGCGCGCGCCCTATCGCATCGAGACCTCCGACGAAAGCGGCACGCTGACGCTGACCTACTTCAACGCGCGGCGCGACTATCTTGAAAAGCTGCTTCCGGTCGGCGAGCGGCGCTACGTGTCCGGCACGGCCACGCTTTACGACGGCGTGCTTCAGATGACGCATCCGGATCGCGTGCTCACCGAAACCGAGCTCGACAAGATGCCGCTGATCGAGCCGGTCTATCCGCTCACCGAAGGTCTCGGCGCCAACCAGGTGCGCAAGGCGGTCGATGCTGCGCTTGGCAAATTGCCGGACCTCACCGAGTGGCAAGATGCCAGCTGGCTTAAGCGCAACAAATTCCCCGCCTTCGCCGACGCGCTCAAGACCCTGCACCGGCCGGCGGACCTCGGCGACCTGCTGCCGGAAAGCCCGGCGTGGTCGCGCCTCGCCTACGACGAACTGCTGGCCGGTCAGCTCGCGCTCGCGCTGGTTCGCGCGCACCAGCGCCGCCAGCCCGGCCGCGGCAGCTCGGGCGAAGGTTTATTGCGCGGCAAGGTCGTCGCCGCGCTGCCCTACTCGCTGACGCCGTCGCAGACCAAGGCCGTCGAGGACATCGTCACCGACCTGGCGTTGCCGCACCGCATGGTGCGTCTGCTGCAAGGCGACGTCGGCTCCGGCAAGACCGTGGTGGCGCTGCTCGCCGCCGCGACCGTGATCGAGCCGGGGCGTCAAGCCGCGCTGATGGCGCCGACCGAAATCCTGGCGCGGCAGCATTTCGCGACCATCGCGCCACTCGCGGAAAAAGCCGGCATCCGCGTCGCCATCCTGACCGGGCGCGACCGCGGCAAGGAGCGCGGCGAGACGCTGGAGCAGCTCGCCGCCGGCGACATCGATCTGGTGGTCGGCACGCATGCGCTGTTCCAGGACGAGGTTGCGTTTCGCGATCTCGCGCTCGCCATCATCGACGAGCAGCACCGCTTCGGCGTGCACCAGCGATTGGCGCTAGCGCGCAAGGGCGACGCGGTCGACATGCTGGTGCTGACCGCGACGCCGATCCCGCGCACGCTGGTGCTCGCGTTCTTCGGCGACATGGAGATTTCGGAGCTGCGCGAGAAGCCGGCCGGACGTCTGCCGATCGACACCCGCACCGTGCCGCTCGAGCGGATCAACGAGGTGGTCGCGGCGGTCGGCCGCGCGCTCGAAGGAGGTCAGCGGGTGTATTGGGTCTGCCCGCTGGTGGAGGAAGAGACGGAAACCGCGAAGGTCGCCGGAATAGCCGCGGCAGAAGAACGCTTCACGGCCCTGAGCAAGCACTTTCCGGGGCGCGTCGGCCTCGTCCACGGCCGCATGAAGGGCGGGGATAAGGACCGCGCGATGGAGGCTTTCGCGAGCGGCGAAACGCAGCTTCTGGTCGCCACCACGGTGATCGAGGTTGGCGTGGACGTCCCGCAAGCCACTGTAATCGTTATCGAACACGCCGAACGCTTTGGCCTGGCGCAACTCCATCAACTGCGCGGCCGCGTCGGCCGCGGCACCGGCCGATCGACCTGCCTTCTGCTTTATCGCGCGCCACTCGGCGAAACGGCGAAGGCCCGCTTGGCAATATTGCGCGATACCGAAGACGGCTTCCGCATCGCCGAGGAGGACCTGCGGCTGCGTGGCGAAGGCGACGTACTCGGCACGCGGCAAAGCGGCATGCCGGGCTTCCACGTCGCCCGCGTCGAGGTGCACGGCAAACTGCTGGCGCCGGCACGCGACGACGCGTCGCTCGTTCTCTCGCGTGACCCCGAATTGACGTCGCCGCGCGGCGAGGCGCTGCGTCAGTTGCTCTATCTGTTCGAACGCGACGAAGCGATCCGGCTGCTCAGAGCGGGTTAGCTACTTCGCTTCCACCGGCCGGCTTGCGCGCGCGGCATCGGCGATTGCCGCGAGCTTCTTCTGCACGTCGGCATTGGGCTGCACCATGCCTGCGGACATGATCAGCGCCATCGCCTGCTCGACGGTGATATCGAGCTCGATCACCTTGCTGCGCGGCGCGTAGAAGAAAAACCCGGTCGTCGGGTTGGGCGTGCACGGCAGGAAGCACGAGACGTAATCGGGGCCCGGCAGCCGCTCCGCGATGTAGACGCTCGGCGACGAAGCCAAGAAGACCACTGACCACATCCCGGTCGGAAATTCCGCCAGCGCGACCTTGCGGAAGCTCGAGCCACCTTTGGCGAACAACGTCTCGAAGATTTGTTTCATCGTCTTGTAGATCGGCCGAACGATCGGCATGCGGCTGAGCAGCCGCTCGCCGGCTTCGACCAGCGTGCGTCCCACCAGGTTGGCGGTGAGAAAGCCGAGCAGCGTCAGCGCGAAGAAGGCGGCGACCAAGCCTATGCCCGGAATGCGATAGGTCAGATAAGTTTCGGTGCGCAGCCAGACCGGAATGAATGGCCGCATCACGTCGTCGGCCCAGTTGATCAGCCACCAGGTCAGGTTGATGGTGATGTAGAGCGGGCCAACCAGGATCAGGCCCGTGAGGAAGTAATTGCGCAGCCGTGCGGCAGGGCCCGAGTGGTGCTCTTCGACCTCCTGCAGGATCACCGGCGGCGGCACAGGCTGCTGGTCGCTCATCGGCCCGGCTACTCCACCGTCACTGACTTAGCGAGATTGCGCGGCTGATCGACGTCGGTGCCGATCGCAGCGGCCGTGTGGTAGGCCAGGAGTTGCACCGGGATGGCGTAGACCAGCGGCGTCACCGTCGAAGCCATGTCAGGCAGCGTCAACGTCACAGTCAACTCGATCGTCGCCTCGGCCGAGCCTTTGGGATCGGTCATCAGGATGATGCGCCCACCGCGCGCGGCAACCTCCTGCATGTTCGACACGGTTTTGTCGAACACCCGATCGTATGGCGCGATCACGATCACAGGCATGGTTTCGTCGATCAGCGCGATCGGCCCGTGCTTAAGCTCACCCGCGGCATAGCCTTCGGCGTGGATGTAAGAGATTTCCTTGAGCTTCAGCGCGCCTTCGAGCGCGATCGGGAAGCTGGTGCCACGCCCAAGATAAAGCACATCGTTGCAGTCCTTGAGCGTCTGCGCGAGCGCTTCGATCTGCGGCTCGAGCAAAAGCGCAGCCGCCATATGGCGCGGCACCTCGATCAGCGCGCGCACCAGATTCTGTTCATCGGTTTCCGACAACACGCCCCGCGCGCGCCCGGCCGCGACCGCAATACAGGCAAGCGCCGCGAGCTGACAGGTAAACGCCTTGGTCGAGGCAACGCCGATCTCTGGCCCGGCCAGCGTCGGCATGACCACGTCGCTTTCCCGCGCGATGGTCGAGGTCGGAACGTTGACCACGGAGAGGATGTGCTGCTTGTTCTGCTTGGCGTAACGCAGCGTCGCAAGCGTGTCCGCGGTCTCGCCGGATTGGGAGATGAAGATCGCAAGATCGCCGGGCGACAGCGGCGCCTCGCGATAGCGGAACTCGGAGGCGATATCGATCTCGACCGACAGGCGGGCGAAGCGCTCGAACCAGTACTTTGCCACCAGGCCAGCGTAGAACGCCGTGCCGCACGCCGAGATCGAGAGCTTGTTCAGCTTTTTCCAATCGAAAGGCAGCGGTGCCGGCAGCCGCACGCTGCTCGGTCGTCATGTCGATGTAGTGAGCGAAGGTGTGGCCCACGACTTCGGGCTGCTCGTGGATTTCCTTCGCCATGAAGTGCTTGTGGTTGCCCTTGTCGACCAGGGCCGCGGATGCGGTGGTCTTCACCGTGTCGCGCTTGACCACCACACCTTTTTCATCGCGGATCTCGACGCCCTTGTGCGTCATCACCGCCCAATCGCCGTCGTCGAGATAGGTGATCGTGTCGGTGAACGGCGCGAGCGCGATGGCATCCGAGCCCAGATACATCTCGCCGTCGCCGTGGCCGACCGCGAGCGGCGAGCCTTTGCGGGCCCCGATCATGAGATCGTCCTCGCCCGCAAACAGGAAAGCGAGTGCGAATGCGCCGCGCAGTTGCCCGAGCGTGGCCTCGACCGCCTGGACCGGCGACTTGCCCTTGCTCATTTCCTGGGTGACCAGATGAACGACCACTTCGGTGTCGGTTTCGCTGCCGAACTTCGCACCGTTCTTGCCGAGCGATTCGCGCAGCTCGCGGAAATTTTCGATAATGCCGTTGTGCACGACGGCGACGCGCTCGGTGGCGTGCGGATGCGCATTGAGTTCGGTCGGCTTGCCGTGGGTCGCCCAGCGGGTGTGTCCGATGCCCACCGTACCGGAGAGCGGCTCACTGGCGAGGCGCTGCTCCAGGTTCTTGAGCTTGCCCTCCGCGCGCCGGCGCGTCAGCGCGCCTCGCTCCAATGTCGCCACGCCTGCGGAATCGTAGCCGCGATACTCCAGGCGCTTGAGCGCATCGACGAGCTGTCCCGCGACGGGTTCACGCCCGAGAATTCCAACGATCCCGCACAAAGTGGCCTCTACCCCCTCGCCGCAACGGGCGCACGTCGTTGTTTAAGCGCCGCAGCCCGATCCGCGGAAATCAAAATGCATGTCCGGATGTGACAGCCAATGTGGGTCACATGGTGGCGGCACGACAGCGCCGGTCAAGCGGACCTTTTGCCCTACTTCTTGCCTGCGGATTTGAGGTCGCGCAAGCGCTTGGCCCAGCCTTCCTTAACGGTTTGCTGGGAGCGCTCCAGCGCCAAGGCGTCGGCCGGGACGTCCTTGGTGATGACCGATCCCGACCCGATATACGCGCCATCGCCGATCTTGACCGGGGCCACCAGCGCCGTGTTTGAACCGACGAAGGCGCCCTTGCCGATATCGGTGAGATGCTTGGCGGAGCCGTCGTAGTTGCAAGTGATCGTGCCCGCGCCGATGTTTGCGCCCTCGCCCACGCGCGCATCACCGATGTAGGCCAAGTGGTTGGCCTTGGCGCCCGCCTCGAGCGTCGCCTCCTTGACCTCGACGAAATTGCCGATGTGAACCTTTTCGCCAAGCTTCGCGCCGGGCCGCAGCCGCGCATATGGACCAACAATCGCGTTCTTGCCGACGTGGGCACCGTAGATGTGCGAGAACGAGCGGATCGTCGCGCCGTCCTCGACGGTAACGCCGGGCCCAAACACCACATAGGGCTCGATCGTCACATTGCGGCCGAGCTTGGTGTCGGCCGCCATGAACACCGTTTCGGGCGCCACCAGCGTAACGCCGGCGTCGAGCGCGGCCTGGCGCAGCCGCTGCTGGATCTGGCGCTTCCGCCGCCGCAAGCTGCGATTTGCTGTTGATGCCGCTCACCTCGTCCTCCATCACTTCAATCGCCACCGTCTTCAGTCCCATACGCCGGGCAATCTCCACCGCATCGGTCAGGTAGAATTCGTTCTTGCGATTGTTGCTGCCGATCTGCTCCAGAATCTGCAGCGCCTGGCTGCCGGCAAAGCCCATCAGCCCGGCGTTGCACAGCGTGATCGCGCGTTCTGCCTCGTTCGCATCGGCGTGTTCGCGAATGGCAACAAGAGCTTCGCCCTCAGTGATCAGCCGGCCGTATCCGGTCGGATCGGCAGGACGAAATCCCAGCACCGCCACCGCCGCGCCATCCGCCAGCGCGCTGCGAAGCTTTCCGAGCGTCTGCGGCCGGATCAGCGGCGTGTCGCCAAAGATCACCAGAACGTCGTCCGCGCCCTGTGCGAGCGCATCCTTCGCCGCGAGCACCGCATGGGCGGTGCCGCGGCGCTCCGCTTGCACGAAGATGTCAGCGTTGGGAGCAACGGCCTTTGCTTCGGCCGCCACGTTCTGGTGATCGGGGCCGATCACGACAGCGCTGCGCATGCCGCCGGCCTCACGAACGGAAGTCAGCACGTGGGACAGCAACGTGCGCCCGGCGATCTGATGCAGCACCTTGGGCAGCGACGAATGCATGCGCGTGCCTTCGCCGGCGGCCAGCACGATCGCCAGGCAAGTGCGTCCCTCCGGCCCGCCGGCATTCATCGACAGTGTTCCCGTTCGGCTTGCGAAACTCAGGCCGTCATAGCCGAGCGATCTTAAGGAAAAAAGCCGGGCGCACTGTCCGGAGGCGCCCAATCGAGCGTCGCCGAGGCAAATCTGCTAACGTTTTCAACGTTCTGATTCGCGCCGGTGAGCCGTTTCATGGTGGAAAAAGCGCAGGGCCCAACGTTCACGCCGCGGCGGCGGTTCGACATGCGCGACTTCTCGCAAGTCGCGAGCTGGGGCATGGCTGCGCTTGGGGCGCTGACGATTGCCGCCTATGCCGCATCGTCCGAACTCGGCGAGGACCGTCTTATTCGGGCGGTTGCGCACGTTCGCGGTGTCCCGCCTCCCGAACATCTGGCACGCGCGCCGGCTGATACGCTGACACGCCAGCTTGCAACCACGGTTCGCGAACTTTCCGCCGAGAGAGAGCAACTGCTCGCCCGTCTGGACACGCTGGAGCGCAACGTCAGCGAGGTCACCGGTTCCATCACGCGCTCCGCAAGCCAGCCGCCCGCGCCGGCACCAACTTCAGCAGCGCCGGTCACCTTGCCACCGATTGTCACCGCACCCGAAATCGTAGCATCGGCCCCACCTCCGGGCGTTTTCCCCGAACCGCCGGCAGCCCGCGTAGCGCCACCGGCTCAGGTTCCTCCTGAAGACCCCGCCGCGCCGAAGACCGAATTCGGTGTCGACCTCGGCCGCGCCAATTCGGTCGAAGGCCTGCGCCAGCTTTGGAACTCCGTGAAAAGCCGGCATGGCGGCGCGTTGGAGAGCCTGCGCCCGGTCGTGGCGGTAAGAGAGATTGCTCGGGGCGGCGGCGTCGAGTTGCGGCTGGTCGCGGGGCCGCTTTCGAATGCGGCGGCGGCGGCGCGGATTTGCGCTCTGCTTCCGGGCTCGGCATGTCATCCGACAGTGTTCGACGGTCAGCGGCTCGCATTGCGCTGATCGATCGCGGCATGATGGCTCCATGAGCCGGCCGCTGTTTCGTCCATCGTTCCGCCAAGCCGCATGGCTTGCCGCCATGGCGATCATCTCGATCGGCTACGCGCTTTATTTGCGCCATCAGGCGATCGAACAATCGGCCGTCGCGATCGCCTGCGAGACGGGGCCGAAGACGTGGCTGTGCCGCAGCCGCAGCGTGGCGATTGCGCTGTTCACCCCATCGGTATTCGGCTGGGTCGCGATCGGCGCGGCGCTGCTCAATCTGGTTCGGCCGTCATTCCTGCTGTGCGCCGTGATTTTGATCGCGGGCGGGTTCGGCATCGTGCTCTACAACGTGGCGCTGTCCGCTCTCGCCGTCGCGCTGCTGATCCTCAGCCTTGCGCGATCCGCGCCCGAGCCAGACTGAGCGCCACCACGGCCAGCGCTGCGCAACACCAGACCGCCTGCCAATTGGCGAAGCCTTCGTTGATCGCTATCGCGGCAGCAGCGAACACGAGCACCAAGGCCGCCACCTTCTCGGCCATTGGACGAACACCCGCGGACCGCGGCACCAGAAACGCGACAAGCAGGAACGGCACCGCGGCGCAGGTCAGCGGCGCAAACGGGAAGTCGCGGTAGCGCGGATCGAACGCAAGAGCCAAGCCGGACTGCACCGCGAGAACGCAGAGCATCAGAAGCAACCACCCGAGCGTGCGCAACAGCCGGCCATGTACGCGATCGTCCTTCGGGCCGATCAGACGGGCAAACGCCGGCGTTCCGACATTTGCAGCGAGCGCTGCTGCGCAGACGACCGGCGCCGCGATCGCCAGCGCAGCAAACGCCAGCGATCGCACCCAGCCGCCCAAGCCGAGACTTTCGAGGGGAATATTCTCGATGGTCCAGCCGATCAGCACGCCCGGCACCGCCGCGATCACGGCGACCGCGATCCACCGGTCGAGCGTTGGCTCTGGCGCGGATGGCGCGTAGCGCCGCACCGCAAACACCGCGCCGAACACCAAGGCCGCCAAGGCAATGCCGCCCGCCGCCTGCAAGCGCCAATGCGGATGGTTCGAAACCGGCACACCCCATTCAAATTTCTGGGCTCGCGGCGGGTCGGTGATCACACCCCAATGGCCGCCGACCGTGCCCTCTTGATAGCGCTTCCACGGCTGGTCGAACGCTTCGATGATGTTGACGCGGAAGTTCTCGCGTTTGCCGCGCGCGAGGATGTCGTGAAGGACTCGCGCCTGATTGGCAGGTGACGGCAAAGCACCGGAGCGCATGCGGCCGGCGCTCGGCCAGCCGACCTCACCGATCAGCACCTCCTTGCCGGCGAACGCCGCGACGACCTGCTTGCGGATCGAGTCGACATGATTGGCCGCCTCATGCGCCGCGATCGGATGATCCTCCCAGTACGGCAGGATATGGACGGTGATGAAATCCGTCACGCTGGCGAGTTCGCGATAGCGCAGCCAGAATTCCCAGACGTCGGCGTAGGTCACCGGCATCGTCACCTGCGACTTCACGGTGCGGATCAGATTGGCAAGCGCCGCGGGCGCGACCTCGCCGCGGAGCAGCGCTTCGTTGCCGACGATCACCGCGCGAATGACGTTGGGAAACCGCTTGGCGAGCGCGATGCCGGTATCGATCTGATACTTGGTGCGATCGGCGTGGCTCGAAACCCAAAGCCCCAGCAGCACCTTAAGACCGTGCCGCTCGGCGATCTCCGGAACGCGGTCGAGACCGAAATCGACCGAATAGATGCGCACGCAATCAGTCAGCTTGGCCAGCCGAGCCAAGTCCTCCTCAATCTGCCAAGGCTCGATCCGGGTCGAAAGGTCGAGAGGCGTCTGCTGACCGCGGAACGGGGCATAGGACACGCAGTAGAGTTTCTCGCCCGAATCGAGCGGCGAAGGCGGCATCGGGATCGCCCTGCCCAACCACCACCAGGCGCCGGCGATGACCGCCACTACCAGCGTGAACAAACTGACAGCTTTGTGCATTCGCCACCGGTCCGCCGCCCTGCCGGCCCGGCTTAGCCGCTGCCGGGAAAGCTGCCAAGGTGCGGCACTTTAAGCACGTTAACCCTCCCCGCTGGACAACCACCTCGGCGGTTCGGCATCCTGCTAATGATCGGATCAGCCGGCATGTCGCAATGCTGACCCATTCGTTGTTCAGAGACGTCAAACCGTCAGTCGCGAAATCCAACGAACCATAAAAACCGGCGCGGTCATGTCCCTTCCTTCGCGTGTTTTGCCCGTTGCACTTGCTGCGGCCGTTTTGCTGTTGGCGCCGCTTGCCGCATCTGGCGCAGTCCGGCGATGCCAAGCCCGGCGACAAGCCGCCGCAGGCTGGCCAGACCGGCGATCCCGCCAAGGATTCACAGCGCCGGGCCGATGAATTCGCAGAGGCCGCCGCCCAGGTCAGCGGTCCCGGCTGGAAATCCGGAGTGCGTCTGGCTCGGCCGACGGGTGGTGAATCTGCTCTGGAGAGACGACCTCGATACCGCGTTCCGGCATCTCGACCTTTACGACCGGTTCGGCTGCCCGGGTCAGCACATTCAGGCCACGTTCAGGTGCGTGGTGCGAAAAGGCACCATCGATCCGAAGGCGCCGGAAAGTCTGAGCGCCAGGGTCCATGCCTGCTGGTTGAGTCCAGCGTCGCCGCCCCCGCCGGCGACGTCCGCATCAAACCCGGCACCTGCAGGAACGACTACGAAGTAAGTGCGTTCTGATGGCGTGCAGGGTGTCATTGAGGACGTCAAGTGCTTGGGAATAGCTGCTGAATGACTACCTTCGAGGTATATTGCCTCGTTGCCCACGCCGACCCAGGGGACGGGTTGGCGTCGACAAATAGCTGCCCCGTCCGGTCGCTTTGATGCGCATTGTTGCCCTTGTCGGCGCGTTCGTTGCCTGCCTGCACGCTGGTTTCTGGGCTCTCTCCCGAGAGCAGGCCACCGCTCCAAATTTCACCGGCCAGCTTGCCAGCATGTCCTACACGCCGTTCGACGGCTCGGCGCATCCGGACAGCGGCACGCGCACCACGGCCGCGCAAATCCGTGCCGACCTCAAGGCCATCGCGCCCTACACGCGCATGGTCCGCACCTATTCCGCGACCGGCGGCGCCGAACTGGTGCCCTCGATCGCCAATGAATTCGGCCTGCGCACCTCGGTCGGCGCCTGGATCGACAAGGACGAGCGCCGCAACGAGCGCGAGCTTCGCTCGGTCATCGATCTCGCGCGCCGTGGCGTCGCGATCGACAGTATCGTGGTCGGCAACGAAACCATCTTCCGCGGCGAGCAAACCGCCGAGGAGCTGATCAAGAAGATCCAGCGCATCAAGCGCGAGACGTCCCTGCCCGTCACCACCGGCGAAATCTGGCACGCCTGGATCGAGCATCCGGAGCTCGCCTCCGCGGTCGACTTCATCGCCGCGCACGTGCTGCCGTACTGGGAAGGCATCTCCGAGAAGGCTGCGGTCGAGCACACCATCGCGATCTACAACAGGCTGCGCCAGGCCCATCCCGGCAAGCGCATCGTGATCGCCGAATTCGGCTGGCCGAGCGCGGGCTATAACCGCCGCGACGCCTATCCGGGTCAGATGGCACAAGCCGAAGTGCTGCGCGATTTCGTGACGCCGCGCTGAAGCGCTCGGCATCGACTACAACATCATCGAAGCCTACGACCAGCCGTGGAAGACGTTCGAAGGCGGCGTCGGCCCGTACTGGGGCATGTTCGACACCTCGCGGCAGCAGAAGTTCTCCTGGACCGGGCCGATCACCAATCCCGGATCATTGGAAGCTCGCCAGCCTCGCGATCCTGATCGGCGTGCTGCTGTCGCTGCCGATCCTGACGCTGGCCGGCGCCACATTCGGCCAGGCTGCGACTGCTCGACCGCGGCCGCGCACGTGGTCGGCGGCTGGTTCGCGATCGTGTTCGCCTATTGGAACGGGCACTACTTCGTGCCCGGCGCGGTGTTCGCCTTCGCGCTCGGCTTGCTGCTGCTGGTCCCGCTGATCCTGATCGCGCTGGGACGCATCGAGGAGATCGCCGCGGTCGCATTCGGCCGCGGGCCGCGCCGGCTGATCGCCTCGCCGCCGCTCGCCCCCGAAGCGCCGTTCGCGCCCAAGGTTTCGATCCACATTCCGGCCTATATGGAGCCGCCGGAGATGCTCAAGGCGACGCTCGATTCCGTGGCGCGGCTCGACTATCCGAATCTCGAGTGCGTGATCGTCATCAACAACACGCCCGACCCGGCGTTCTGGCTGCCGGTCGAAGAGCATTGCCGTGTGCTCGGCGAGCGCTTCAAGTTCGTGCGCGAAGACAATCTCCACGGCTTCAAGGCCGGCGCGCTGCGCCTGGCGCTCGCCCATACCTCGCCCGACGCCGAGATCATCGGCGTGCTCGACGCCGACTATGTCGTCCACCCCGACTGGCTCAAGGACATGGTCCCCGCCTTCGCCGACACCAAGGTCGGCCTGGTCCAGGCGCCGCAGGATCATCGCGACGGCGAGCGCAGCGTGATGCACCACGCCATGAACGGCGAATACGCCGGCTTCTTCGACATCGGCATGGTGCAGCGGAACGAGGCCAACGCCATCATCGTGCACGGCACCATGTGCCTGATCCGGCGCACCGCGCTGGCGCAGGCCGGCGGCTGGTCGAGCGACACGATCGTCGAGGACACCGATCTCGGCCTCACCATCCTCGAGCAGGGCTGGCTCGCGCACTACACCAACAAGCGCTACGGCCACGGCCTGCTGCCCGACAACTATCCAGCAGTACAAGCGGCAGCGTCACCGCTGGGCCTACGGCGGCTTCCAGATCGTGAAGAAGCACTGGCGGTTCTTCCTGCCGGGCGCGAGCCGCCTCACCCGCGAGCAAAAGCGCGAGTTCACGCTGGGCTGGCTGAGCTGGCTCGGCGCCGAGAGCCTCGGCGTGGTGGTCGCGCTGCTCAATCTGATCTGCGTGCCGTTCGTCGTGTTCGCCGGCATCGCGATGCCGGACAAGATGCTGACGATTCCGATCCTGGCGGCCTTCGTGGTGTCGGTCGCGCATTTCGCGGCGCTCTACCGGCTGCGGGTGAAAATCCCGGCGGGTCAGGCGCTTGGCGCCGTGTTCGCAGCGATGTCAGTGCAATGGACGGTGGCGCGGGCGGTCGGCTTCGGCCTGATCAAGGACAGCCTGCCGTTCGTGCGCACGGCCAAGGGCGGTAACTCGCGGAAAAGCCAGGACTTCCCGGCGTTCTGGGAGGCGGTGATCGCCGGCCTGCTGATCGCCAGCGCGATCTTTCGTCTACGCGACCAACTGGGAAAGAGTGCGCGAAATCAACCTGTTCGCGCTGGTTCTTGCGGTGCAGTCGCTGCCATTCCTCGTCCGCGGTTGCGACTTGCGGCGCTAGAGGGCTCACGCGCCAACGAATTCGCCGCCTGGCGTGCGCTGGAAGCCCGGCTTGCGGGGCTGTTGCCGCAGCGTGGCCCGATCGTCGAGGCGCCCGCCACCGGTCGAGAAGCGCGTCGAGCCGGCGCAGTAGCAGCCGGACTGCTCCGAGCAGTTCCGGCCTGCTCCGGCCGTTGCTCGCGCTCCGTGCCTGCCGGCTAGTTCTTCGCGGTCATCCCGAGGATCTTGGCGATCTCCGCCGCGCGCTGCGGCCTGCTGCTTGAGCGTCTGCGCCATCTCGCTCCGGACCGCCGGTCTTCACGTCCTGCCCGGAGCCCGCGATCCGCTGCGAGATGGCCGGATCGTTGGTCACCTCGACCACATCGCGGCCGATCCGCTGCCGCAGCTCGAGCGGCATGCCGCGCGGCCCGTAGAAGCCCGACGTGGTCTCGATCTGCAGCGACGGATAGCCGGCCTCGGTGACGGTCGGCACGCCCGGCGCCAGCGGCGTGCGCCCGCCGACGCCCGACCACGCGGACCTTGCCGGCCTCGATCAGCGGCTGCACCGCCGCATACGACGACACCAGGAACTGGATGCGGTTCTCGCCGAGGTCGCGCCCGCCCTGCATCACGTCCTTGTAGGGGATCTTGCTGATGCCGAGGTTCTCGCTCTTCACGAACGCCATGGCGGCGAACTCCGGCAGGCCGGCTGCGCCGGCGAAGTTGTGCTTGTCCGGCGCCTTCTTCGCCCCCTCCACGAATTCGCGCAGCGTCTTGTAGCCGCTCTCGGCCGGCACCGCGGCCGACAGCACGGTGTCGCTGACGCGGGCGATCGGCGCGAGGTCGCGCTCCATGTCGTAGGGCACCTTCTCCTGCGTGTACGGATGCGCGATGAAGCTCGCGCTCGAGGCGTACAGCAGCACGTGGTCGTCGGCCGCCGAGGTGAAGGCGTTGATGGCGAGCAGCCCGTCGGCGCCCGGCCGGTTCTCGATGATGACCGGCTTGCCCCACTTGGTGGCGAGCTTGTCGCCGATCAGCCGCGCCGCGATGTCGGTGGCGCTGCCGGGGCCGAACGGCAGGATGAATTTGACCTGGCGCTGCGGCCAGGCTGCGCTTGGGCTTGGGCCTGGGCGTGAGCCGACGCGGCAGGCATGCGGCGAGCAGGCCGGCGAAGGCCGCGGCGAGTGTGAGCTTGCGGATGGTGGTCATGGTGTCGCCTCCCCTGGATTTTGGCGAGAGGTTAGCGCAGTCGGTTCCGGTCGATGGCGCGGAGCAGCGTCCCGGCCAGCCACGCCTCGCTTCGCTGCGAACGATAGCGCGTCACGGTGCCCGCTCACGCCAGCGCTCGGCGCATGACGCTCGGCGAC
Organism: uncultured Alphaproteobacteria bacterium; assembly: GCA_963838595.1. Classification (GTDB taxonomy): domain Bacteria; phylum Pseudomonadota; class Alphaproteobacteria; order Rhizobiales; family Xanthobacteraceae; genus Z2-YC6860. Next base: position 32,076 of record CAWIRP010000023.1, on the reverse strand, counting down.
GCGCGCGTGAGCCGGACGCGAGCGCCTACCCCCGCAGCGCGGTCTCCACCAGCTTCACCCAATACGACGACCCGACCGGGATCAGCTCGTCGTTGAAGTTGTAGGCCGGGTGGTGCAGCCCCGCGGTGTCGCCGTTGCCGACGAAGATGAAGGCGCCGGGCCGCGCCTCCAGCATGTAGGAGAAATCCTCCGCGCCCATCACCGGCGGCACCGCGTCGTCGACGCGGTCCTGGCCGACCACCTCGCGCGCGATCTCGGCGGCGAACGCGGTCTGCCGCTCGTGGTTGCGCGGTCACCGGATAGTCGCGCTTGTAGACCAGCTTCGCCTTGGCGCCGTAGAGCTTGGCGGTGCCCTCGATCACCTCGTGCAGCCGCTTCTCGACCAGGTCGCGCACCGCCGGATCGAGCGTGCGCGCGGTGCCGGACAGCTGCGCGGTCTGCGGGATGATGTTGTCGGCGGTGCCGGCGTGGAACTGGGTGATCGAGATCACCGCCGACTTCCAGCGGATCGACGTTGCGCGACACGATCGACTGGATCTGGTTGATGATCTGCGCGCCGACCAGCACGGTGTCGATCGAGACGTGCGGGCGCGCCGCGTGGCCGCCGAGCCCCTCGATGTCGATGTAGAGCCGGTCCGCCGACGCCATCATCGGGCCGGGCCGGATCGCGAAGTCGCCGACCGGCAGGCCCGGATAATTGTGCATGCCGTAGACCTCCTCGATCTTGAAGCGGTCCATCATGCCGTCCTTGACCATCTCGCGGCCGCCGCCGCCGCCCTCCTCGGCCGGCTGGAAGATCACCACCGCGGTGCCGGCGAAGTTGCGCGTCTCGGCGAGATACTTGGCGGCGCCGAGCAGCATCGCGGTGTGGCCGTCGTGGCCGCAGGCGTGCATCTTGCCGGGATTGGTCGAGGCGTAGGGCAGCCCGGTGATCTCGGTGATCGGCAGCGCGTCCATGTCGGCGCGCAGCCCGATGACCGTGTCGCCCGCGCCCTTCTTGCCGCGGATCACGCCGACCACGCCGGTGCGGCCGATGCCGGTCGCGACCTCGTCGCAGCCGAACGCCTTGAGCTTCTCCGCCACCACGCCGGCGGTGCGGTGCACGTCGAACTGCAGCTCCGGGTGGGCGTGGATGTCCTGCCGCCAGGCGGCGATCTCGGGCTGCATGTCGCCGATGCGGTTGATGATGGCCATCGAAAACTCCTTGAAACTGGCGCTTGCGCGCGTCCGGCCCGGCCCGCGAGCCACCAGCAAACCGGAGCGCGCCGGAGCGGTCAACAGGCTGCGAAAATAGGGCGATTTTGGTTGGAAAGCGGCCCCTATGGCCTAGATGTGCGCCCGGCGAGCGCGTAGCTCAGGTGGTAGAGCACGTGACTTTTAATCATGGGGTCGAGGGTTCGAGTCCCGCCGCGCTCACCAAAGAGATCAATAGCAAATCCTGCCGCACGTCAAAAGCGAGAATGAACTAGCGCGCTTCCTTGCGGGCGGCGTCGCGAGAGTGGCGCTCCGCCTCCTGCTTTTTGCTTTCACCCCAATCCGTGAAAGCAAAAACGGAAGCGCCGACCATCAGCACGAGTATGCCGATCGTTACACCCCATCCCAAGTCCTGAAGGAAGCCGATGAATGTCTGCATTGCGCCGTCTAACACGACTACGCCACCGATGGAGGCCTATTCTATCGTCGCTGTGAGAGATTTAATCCGCTGCATCCGCGCGACTTGTTCTTCACGGTCTCGCGCGAGGCCTTCCCAAGTTTCCGCCATCTTAAGCAACATTGCTTGGTGCTCGCCTTTAACCCTGACGCCAACAAGCGGCACTCGGAGCCGTGCTCAAGGTATTCAGACGCTTTTTTCATGCTCCTCCGTCGGCACAACTTGAACCGTGGCGTGCGAAATCACGGCGGCTTTGTCGTCGGCTAAGGCATCAGCGCACTCGAAAGCATCGTCGCATGCCAAGCTGACGCTCATAGAATCTGATCCGGCCACTCGATAGCGCGCGCCGACAGAAGTTTCTTCGGTCAGAAAACACCCGAACCTCCGCCTGAACTTGTCGGCATCCTCTTTCCTCTGAAAACAAAACACCTCGCCGCGCACCACGACCGCCAGCCCCTCGCAGAAATAGCGGGCCAGGTAGTAGTCGCCGCCCCGCAGGACCGGCCGGATGTGGTGGGGAAACGCGTCCATCTTGACTTCTGTGTTCACTATTTGTTCTATATGCTCCTCCTCGCGAACGGAACGGGATTCTCAATCCCCGTCGAGCCCGCGGGAGCGAGCAGCCGCCAGACGGAACCGTGTTTTCACCGAGTGCATGAGGATTTGAAAATGGGAGCAGCAGCGCATGTCATTCCGACTGTGGCGGATACGCTTGAAGGCGATGTTCAGGAGGCGCTGACGATCTGCGGCGGCGACGCGATCGCGGCGCTTCGCATCACGCTGATCGCCAATGCCTTTCTCGAGGCGCAGATCGACGAGTTGAAGGAGCAGATTTCAGCCGGTTACGCCCGCGGCCGGACCCGCAAGCCAAGGGAGAAGACGGAGAGGCACTGATGTCCGTCACCTATTTCGTCGCCCTGCCCTTCGTTCAGGCCGAGGACGGCCTGGCGCCGGGACAGGCGCAGGAGCTGCCGAACGAGCATTCCGCCATCATCAAGGCGGAGGCGCTTTCGAGACAGCCGGAGCACGTCGGGCGCGCTGGCGTTCAAGCGAACCGGCGATCCCAACATCGGCCAGTTCGGCGAGGCGCAGGTGTTGCGGACGTTCGGCAACGTGCCTTCGAATCTGGACGAGCTTTGAATCCGCCCTCCTGGCCTTCCTCCCCGAGAAGGTCACGATCTGGCGGACACGCGTGGAGAGGCTGGATGGCCCTGCCACGCAAAAGGCCCGGCAGAGATGCCGGGCCTTTTCTTTGCTAGGCTATCAGTGGGCGTAAGCGCCCAGCAAAAACAATGGGGGCGAAAATGTCGAAATCGCTTTTGATTGGGCTGGCGATCAGCCTCGCAACAATTTCGGTCCCTGCTTTTGCGCAGCAGAAATCGCAGGTGTCCTGCGAACAGTATTGCAACAAGCGCTGCAGCGTTTCTGGCGGCGGCGGGGCCTCAGCGGGAAATTGCACCGCAAAGTGCGTACCGGCTTGCTATCAAGCGAGATCGTCCAAAAAGTAGAATTACCCGCCCGCTCCCTCGAGGCGCGCGCAAAATGAAAGAGGTCACGGGCCAATTTCGCAACCGCAGCCTTTACGAATGGGCAAGCTTCACGCCTTAGCCTCGTATCGAATCACGAGGTTGCGATGACCGAGCACGCCTGTCCCGAATGCGGAAATCCAATGTCGCTGGTGCGCGTGCTGCCGCCGCTCGACGACCACCCGCGGCTCGGCGCCTTCTACTGCAAGCCCTGCGAGTTCGCCGACACCATCCCGGTGTTCCCGGAACACTTGGCGCCGTCGCTGGCTCCGACCTAGCGCGCTCGCGCAGCCTTGAAGCAAGGGCCCTCGGGGCCCTTCTCCGTCAGCCCTTCAGCTTCGGATAGAGTTCCAGCGCCGTCTTGCCGAAAATCCAATCCTGATCGCTCGGCTTGGCGAACGAGAACGCCTTCTGCGCCGCGGTCAGGATCTCCTTCAGCGTGCCAGACCGAGTTGGGGAAGTTCGAGCCCCAGCCGATGCGCTCCGCGCCGAACGTATCGATCATCTTGCCGAAGAACGTCTCCGGCGTTCCCTTGCCCCAGCTCTTCGGCGTGACATTGATCGGCGTGATCTTGAGATAGACCTGCTTGTATTTCGCCAGCGCGAGGAAATCGGCAGCGCCGGCGTACGGCGGCCCCTCCGCGAACGGCGTGCGCGACAGGTGGTCGAGGATGATCGTCACCTTCGGGAACTTGTCCATGATCTGGCGCAGCAGCGGAATGCCCTCCTGCCTCATCTGCACGCAGACCGGAATGTTCTTCGCAGCCGCGTGCTCCCAGAACGGATAGGTCTGCGGATCGGCGAACCACGTGGTCTGATCGGGGATGGTGCTGCCGGTGGTGAACAGCCGCATGCCGCTGCAGCCGCGGCCGAGCCAATGGTCGAAGACCTTGACCGCATCCCGCGCCATCACGTCGATCGAATACACGCCGGTGAAGCGCGACGGCACCGCTTTCACCGCATCCGCGACATAGCTGTTGTCGAAACCGTACGCGGTCGAGGAATGCACGATCGCCGCCTTGGCGACGCCGGCCTCGTCCATCGCGCGCAGCAGGTCGTCATAGGTGGTCGGCCGCTCCTGCGACCAGGTCGACTGCGTGCCGCCCAGCGGATCGAGCGGATACTTCTTGGTGTCGGGCGAGACGATGTGCGGATGGATATCGATGATGGACATGCACACTGGACTGATTTCACGTTCGAGACGATCTCCGAAATTCGGAAGTCCACTTTCGGATCATGCTCAGGGTCGATGTCGACGAAGACCTGGTCGAGCTGCGGCCGCGCCGGGATCAGCTTCTGCTGCAGCGCGTAGGTCACCAGCGCCTCGATGCTGGCGCGGTTCGCCGCCATGCCATAGGGCAAGGGATCGCTCATCAAGGGGGCGAAGCTGCGATAGCGCTGGTCCTCGGGCTTGTCGCCCTCGCCGCGCTTGAGGCTTTCGAGATAAGGCTTCTTCGCCGTCACGAAGGCATCCATCAGCGAGCGCGGCAGCCAGGGATGGCGCTTGATGTGCTCGTCCTTCACCACGATGAGGCCGTGGATCGGATAGATGCCGGTGCGGCGAAACCAGTCGGCCTCGACCTGCTCCACGTCGGCGAGCAGTTCGGGATAGGTGCCGGTCGCGCCGCCGGTCGGCGCGTTCATGTCCCAGTTGCCGATCGGCGGACCGGCGCGGCCGACACCGGCCGGGCCGGTGAAGCCGGCCTGGATCTCGCCCGACGCCATCATGCTCTGCAGCGACTTGCCCTCCGGCGCGTGGACCACGTTCGGCGGCAGCTTGAGGCTGGTGACGTGCTCCTCGTCGTCGACCACCCAGGTCACCTTGGAGGAATTGAGACCGTATTCGTTGATGAAGATGCCGCGCGTCCACACGCCGGTCGTCACCGAATAGGCGCGCACGCCGACCTTCTTGCCTTCGAGGTCCTTGGGCTCGCGGATGCCGGCGTCCGGCCGCACGACGAAGCCGCCGTGGTGAAAACGGCGCATCACGAAGATCGGCAGCGCGATGTAGGGCGCGCCGAGCGCACGCGCGATCATGTAAGTGGTCGGCGCCATCTCGCAGATGTCGAATTCGAGGTCGCGCACCATGCGGCGGAAGGCGCCGATGATCGGGTTCACCTCGATCATCTCGGCGTCGACGCCGGCGATCGGCACGCTGCCGTCCTTGACCGCCCTGGTGTGCCCGTAGCTGCCAATCGCAATCTTCAAGCGCTGGTTCGGCATTCCCATTCCGTTTAGAAATCTTCGCGGTCACTGCTTGGCGATCCCGGCCTTCTCGATCACGCCCGCCCACCGCTCGATATCACGCGCCATCCGCGCGCGCATCTCCTCGGGCGTGCTGCCGCGCGCGTTCATGCCGAACTGCTTGGCTTTGACCTGAAGGTCAGGATCGGCCAGCGCCGCATTGATCTCACGGTTGAGGATTTTCAGCACGTCGTCAGGCAGGCCGGCGGGAGCCGACAGCGCGTTCCAGCTCGTCACCACGTAGTCGGGAAGCCCGCTTTCCTTCGCGGTCGGCACGTTCGGCAGCAGCGGATTTCGCTGTTCGTCGGACGACGCCGCGATGCGGATCTTGTTGTCGGAGATTGCAGACTGCAAGCCGGCATAGAAGTCGAACACGACGTCGACGTCCTTGCGGATCAGCGCGGTGATCAAATCCGGCGTGGTCCGATAGGTGACGATGGTGGCGTCGATGCCGGTGAGCTGCTTGAACAGATGCGCCGACAAATTCTGCGTGCTGCCGGGATTGATCGCCGCGAGGTTGAGCTTGCCGGGGGCGGCGCGCGCGGCATTGATGATGTCCTGCACCGTCTTGTACGGCGAGTCGACCGGCGTCGCGATCAGCATCTCGAACGATGCCGCCACGGAAATCTGCGTGAAGTCGGTCAGCGCGTTGTAGGGACGGACCTTGAACAGCGACATGCTGATCGCGGTGCCGTTGCCGGTGACCAGCATGGTGTAGCCGTCGGCGGGCGAATCCAGCGTCGCCTTGGCCGCGAGCACGCCGCCCGCGCCCGGCCGGTTCTCGATGATCACCTGCTTGCCCATGCGCTCGGTCAGCTTCTGCGCGACCAGCCGCATGGTGAGGTCGCCGACACCGCCCGGCCCGTATGGCACGAAGATACGAACCGTGCGGTTTGGGAATCCGGGTTCCGCCGTCGCCGGCGCAGTCGCAACACACCAGATCAGAGAACAGACAACGGCGAGAACGTTCGCAAACCACACGTTTGATCGTGCCATGATCGAACCTCCCCGCCGTATTTTTTTACCGACTCAGAAGCTAACGCCATTCCCGCATCGTCCAGCAACCGAATTCTGCAAACGGCAGGAGCTTCCGGCCGCGCCTCCGGCCAAACGAAAGTCAGCCACCAAAAACAAAGGGCCCCTCTCGGGGCCCTTCATGGTCAATCTGCGTGTCGGGGCTCAGACCGCCATCTTCGCCGCTTTCACCGGCCGCGCTCGCACGATCTTTCGCGCGGGCTTCGCCTTGAACATCATCTTCTCGCCGGTGAAGGGATTAGTGCCTTCGCGCTCCTTGGTGGCGGGCTTCTTGACGACGACGAACTTGGCGAAGCCAGGAACGACGAACACGCCGTTCTTCTTCAGCTCCTTGTGGCCGACCTCGGTCAGCGCCTCCATCATGGCGCGCACGTCCTTCTTCGCCAGTTCGCGCAGCTCCGCGATCTTTTCGATCAGTTGCGACTTCGTCATCTGGGTCGGCATTGTCTCTCCTTGGGATTGGTTGGGCGGACCATATTGCGAGATTCGCCGCCTGGGACCGGCTGGCCTGAGGATTTGCACAGATTTCGTCCTGATTCAGGGTCGTTCCAAGCCCCAAAATCGGAAGTTTTGTGATCGCCAGCACATTCCCGGGCTGTCTTATCGGGCAGCATGGTCTCATCGGGGGGCAATGGGAGTTGCCCATGATCGACGAAGGACGAGAGATCAAGCGGCGATATCAAAACTCCACCTTCCGCACGGAGAAGCTAATAGCCGCGGCGTGGTTGACGATGTTCACGCTGCTGGTGGGCGCATCGATCTACAACAAGATGGGAAGACCGGCCCTGGACCCGGCAACAACGGCGGTCGCCGCCGACTCAAGATAGCCAAATCGCTCCATAGCTAAGCCGCTTCCAAAAAGGCGGATGGCTGCCCGAAATTCCGCGCAATTTGCTATCTTCGTGGCCGCCATGAAACCTCTTTCCGCACGCCTCCTCGCCCTCGCCCTCGCCGCACCGCTGCTTGCGGGCTGCCTGACGTCGGGACCGTCCGCCCAGCAGGTTGCACAACAGAACGAAGAACGCTGCGCCGCGCGCGGCCACAAGCCGGACAGCCAGGCCTTCAGCGACTGCATTGCGCAGATCGAAGCGCCGCGAGAGCGGCGAATGAACGAACGCCGCAATGAGATGCTGGAACGCTCCAACATGCCGAGCGCCGCCACCCGGAATTGAGCGCACGGCAAAATCGCCGCAGCCCCACGGCTTCTTCGACAAATTATTCACTGCGCGCGGAGCGAAAAGCGAAGCGATCATGCTGCGTTGCGGCAGTCACCTGCTCTTCACAATCGCGTCGCGCTCGCGCCACAGACTCCGGTCAAGACTCCACGCGTCAATAGAAATCGGATGAACAAGGCAAAGGTCCAACCGGACCAAGAGGAGGACGTCATGACACTACAGAGTGCGACGCCCGCTGTTCTCGCCTTCGCGCGCTACTTCGCCCGCCCTGCCTGTCCGCAGTGCGGCGAAACGCAGTTCGCGCCGGAGCACTCCGAGTTCGTGCGCGATGGATTGATCCACCACACCTGGGCCTGCGATTCTTGCGGGCACGAATTCCGCACCACGGTCGAGTTGAACCGCGACGCCGCCTGAAAAATCGCGGGAGGAAGAAGGCCGCGCCCGCCCCGGCGCGGCCTTCGTGTTTGTCGAGAGCGATTACTGCCGCTCGATCTTCGCCTTCGCGATCACGTCGCCCCACTTCTTGATGTCGCCGACGAGCCGCGCCTGCGCCTCCGCCGGCGTCGAGGCCTTGAGGTCGATGCCCATCTCCAGCGCGCGCTTCTTGAGGCCGGCATCGGCCAGCACCTCGCGCAGCGCCTTGTTGAGCGTGTCGATCACCGCCTGCGGCGTACCGGCCGGCGCGGCCATCGAGTTCCACGACACCACCTCGAAGCCCGGCACGGTCTGCGCCGCGGCCGGAACGTCCGGCATCGCCGGCGACGGCACCGGGCCGCTCCACGCGAGCGCCCTCGCCTTGCCGTCGACCACCGTGCCGCGCAGCGCGGCGAAGAAATCGATCACCATGTGGACGTCGTCGCGCAGCAGCGACACCACCGCCTCGCCCGACGTTTTGGTCGGCACGATGACGAAGTCCAGGTTGGCGCTCGACTTGAACAGCTCGGCGGTGAGGTGCTGCGTCGAGCCAGCGGTGATGGTGCCGACGTTGAGCTTGCCGGGCTGCTGCGCGTGCGGCCTTCACCCAGTCGGCCAGCGTCTTGTAGGGCGAGCTTGCGTTGGCGATGAACAGGCAATCGAACGTGCCGATCAACGAGATCGGCGCGAAATCCTTCACCGGATCGAACGGCAGGCTCTTGAACAGCGGCACGCTGATCGCGTTGCCGTTGGTGATCAGCGCGACGGTGTAGCCGTCGTTGCCGGCGGCGATCGCTGCGCGCGCCGCGGAGATGCCGCCCGCGCCCGGCATGTTCTCGACCACCAAGCGCTGGCCGAGCTTTTCGCCGAGCTTCTCGGCAACCAGACGCGAGGTGACGTCGGCGACGCCGCCGGCGCCGAACGGCAGGATGAAGCGTATTGGCTTGGTCGGAAACGCCTGCGCGTTCGCGCCGGTGGGCAGCACCGCGACGAGCGGCGCAAGCGCCAGCGTCTTGCAGATGTCGCGGCGGGAAATGGTGTCAGTCATGGATCGTTCCTCGTTGCATGAAATTTGGCGGGCTTATCGCACAATCCGCGGCGCTGTCACAGCGGCGGGATGTCGCCGCGCTCCCAGCCCTCGCGGATTTGCGCGCAGAAATCTGCGAACCGCCGCTGCGCAATCGCCTCGCGCATCCCGGCCATCAGGGTCTGGTAGTAGGCGAGATTGATCGCGGATAGCAGCATCTGGCCGAGCAACTCGTTGACGCGGACGAGATGCGATAGATACGCGCGCGAATAGGTGCGCGTCGCCTCATGCTGGCTGGCCTCGTCAAGCGGGCGCGGATCGTCGCGGTGCCGCGCATTGGCGAGATTGAGCACGCCAAACCGGGTAAACACCGCGCCATGGCGGCCGTTCCTGGTCGGCAGCACGCAGTCGAACATGTCGATGCCGCGCGTCACCGCCTCGATCAGGTCCTCCGGCATGCCGACGCCCATCAGATAGCGCGGCTGGTTTTCCGGAAGCAGCGGCGCGGTATCCTCGACGACCTTCAGCATGACGTGCTGCGGTTCGCCGACCGCGAGCCCGCCGATTGCGTAGCCATGGAAGCCGATGCCGGTGAGTGCCTTCGCGCTTTCGGCGCGCAGGCTTGTGTCGTCACCACCCTGCACGATGCCGAACAACGCGCGGCCGGGCGACGCGCGCTCGAACGCGCGCTTGCAGCGCTCCGCCCAGGCGAGCGACAGCCGCATCGCGCGTTCGATCTCGGCGCGTGGGCTTGGCAGCTTGATGCATTCGTCGAGTTGCATCGAAATGTCCGCGCCGAGCAGTGACTGGATCTCGATGGCACGCTCAGGCGTGAGATCCACCATGTCGCCGTCGATGTGGGAGCGGAACGTGACGCCGTTGTCGGTCAGCTTGCGCAACTCGGACAGCGACATCACCTGGAAGCCGCCGGAATCGGTGAGGATCGGCCGCGCCCAGTTCATGAATTTGTGCAGCCCGCCGAGCGCGGCGATGCGCTCCGCGCCCGGTCGCAGCATCAGGTGATAGGTGTTGGCGAGCACGATATCGGCGCCGGAGCGGCGCACTTCATCGAAGGTGACGCCCTTCACGGTAGCCTGCGTACCGACCGGCATGAACGCTGGTGTCGCGATGGCGCCGCGTGGCGTCGATATCTCGCCGCGGCGTGCCGTGCCGTCGGTGGAGATCAAGTGGAAAGAGAAAGGTTCGCTCATCGGAACAACAAGCACGCGTCGCCGTAGGAATAGAAACGATAGCCCTCGGCGATCGCGTGGGCATAGGCGCGTTGCATCACATCGAGTCCGCAGAACGCCGACACCAGCATGAACAAGGTCGAGCGCGGCAGGTGGAAGTTGGTCAGCATCACATCCACCGCCTTGAAGCGATAGCCGGGCGTGATGAAGATCGACGTATCGCCGGCGAACGGCCGGATCGCTTCGTCCTCCCCTGTCGCGCTCTCCAGGGTCCGTAGCGCGGTGGAGCCGACTGCAACGATGCGGCCTCCAGAGGCGCGCACCGCATTGAGCGCGGCGGCGGTCTCGGCGCTCAGCACCGCGTGTTCCGAATGCATCCTGTGATCGGCGGTGTCGTCGGCATGCACCGGCAGAAACGTGCCCGACCCGACATGCAGCGTGACCTTGTGCAGTGCGATCCCCTTCGCTTTCAGCCGTGCCAGCAACTCGTCGGTGAAATGCAGCCCAGCGGTGGGCGCGGCCACGGATCCCTCGTCATGCGCAAACAGCGTCTGGTAGTCGGCGCGATCACGTTCATCAGGCGCGCGCTTGCCGGCGATATAGGGCGGCAGCGGCATGTCGCCGCGCTCCTCGATCGCCTGGTCGAGCACCGGGCCGTGGAAGGCAAACGAGAGCGTCACCTCACCGCCCTCTCCCTTTGCCTCCACGGTCGCATCGAGCTGACCGAGGAAGCACACTTTGCCTTCCTCGCCGAACCTGATGACGTCGCCCTCGGCGAGCTTCTTCGCCGGCTTCACGAAAGCGTTCCAACGCGAGCCATCGAGCCTCTTCGTGAGCGTAGCCTCGATTTTCGGCTCGGTGTCACGGCCGATACGGCGTCCCCTGAGCCGCGCCGGGATCACCTTGGTGTCATTGACCACCAGCGCGTCGCCGGCGCGTAGCAGATCCGGCAGATCGCGCACGCCGCGGTCCTCGAGCGCGCCACCAGGGCGCACGACCAGCAGCCGCGCCGCGTCGCGCGGCGACGCAGGCCGCAGCGCGATGCGGTCGGATGGCAGGTCGAAGTCAAAGAGTGAGGTGCGCATTTCAGTCCTTCCTTACCAAGGGAGTGCCCAACCGCAAACCACATGCCCGGCATCATCGCCCGCGAAGGGCGATCCGGAACATACCCGCCTTCGCGGATTGTGCCAGCGGACCTCGGTGCTAGCTGTTGCCGACGACATTCCCGGCGCTGGCGCCGATCGTCGCCTTGACGATCTTGTCGGGGTCGCGCACCGGCTCGCCACGCTTGATCTTGTCGACGTTCTCCATGCCCTCGATCACCTTGCCCCAGGCGGTGTACTGGCCGTCGAGGAAGGTCGCGTCGTCGAAGCAGATGAAGAACTGGCTGTCGCCGGAGTTCGGGTCCTGCGCGCGCGCCATCGAGACCACGCCGCGCACGTGCGGCTCCTTGTTGAACTCGGCCTTGAGCTTCTTGCCAGAGCCGCCGGTGCCGGTGCCTTGTGGGCAGCCGGTCTGCGCCATGAAGCCGTCGATCACGCGGTGGAACACGACACCGTCGTAGAAGCCTTCCTTGACGAGCTCCTTGATGCGCGCGACGTGGCCCGGCGCGAGGTCGGGCCGCATTTCGATAACGACGTTACCCTTCGTCGTCTCCAGGGTCATCGTGTTTTCGGGACTAGCCATGAACTCAAGCCTTTCTTTCTCGTCGGTTGTCGTTAAATCGGAACATAAACGGCCGGCCTGCGATCGCCCCGCCGAGGCTTTCGGACACCGGCAGCGGCGAGCACAGCTTCAGCGCCTCCAACAGCACGCCGTAGTACAGCCTGCGCTCGTCATCGGACACGTTCGGTGTTTGATAGGTGAGTTTCGCGCCGAAAATCTCGCCGCTGTTCTTGAAACTCACGCGGATCGTCAGTTGCATCCCCTGGCGGACTTCGCTCAGCGGCGGCCATTTCCAGCAGCCGCGGATGGCGTCCCGAACGTCGACCAGCGTATTCAACGGTCCCTTGGGAGCAATGATGAGCTACATTATTTTCTAGGGGGACGCATGCCGAACGATAATCTAGCGCCAGTTGCCCGTGCCGCAATATCAGCCGCGGAAGGGTTACTCAACGGTCGGGGAGCAAACCTAGGCGAACGCAAGAGGGTGGTTACCCAACTTGAGGACGTTAGGGACCAGTTGCACGACGACATCGAAGAGCGTCGCACGAACTACCCCACAGTTCTGGCCAGCAGAGAGAACAGCGAGATCAATAATTGCTGGGTTGAATTCAATGCTGAGCCTGGTAACACTCGAAAGCTTGCCAAGCAGTCAGCAACATCCAATAAATTCGAAGAATTGAGGCGAATCAACCAAGGCTCATTTCCTCTAAATATGTCGCCAGTGATATACATTATTCCGCTAATTGGCTTTGGCCTTGGTGAGTTCTACGTAAACTATGCAACGTTTGCTTACACGTTTGTTCCGGTGCTGGCCTTTATATGTGCATTGCTGACAGCGGTCGTGTTCGCGACGGCAAGTCACATTCACGGGACGTACATAAAACAGATTGCAGAGATACGTCATCCTTCGGTGGAATATAGTCGCTTCGTTGACAGGAAGATTGCGTTGTTCATCATTACCGCAAGCCTGATCATGGTACTGGGTTTGGTTTTGTGGCTGCGCTACGACCTTCTGGCCTCTCAGCTAGGCGTATCGGGAGCGGGTGATGACGACGTCTTTGGTGCATCGTCGGTGTCAAAGGTCTACACGAAATGAATTCAGACCGCAGGGCTAAACCTGAGCATCTGGGCTCTTGGTACAGTTTATGCCTGGTGGTGCGCGGAGAAGATTCCGGAGATAAGGGAGGTATATAGGCGACTCTTGAATGAGAATGCCGTCGTTGATCGGGCTCGCAAACCAACCATGGCGAAGATTGGTCAGATCAAGGCTACCTACAACAGGCACCAAGAAAATAATGCGACCGCTGGTCGCGAGCGCCGGAGTATTTCCGCCGCGCGAATGGCCTCTTGAAGCAGATCGAAAAGTTTGAATAGGGAAACGGGCGATGATGAGGCATTTGGCGTGCATTCTTTTGGTCCATGGACTGCTCGATACGCAACTTGTTGGAGCTACTCAAGCGTCCGAGACCGCAATCCTCCGGACGGATACAATTCAAGAGATTTGTGCAAAATTTCCGCCGACATCAATCCGCCAGACGTTTGTGTACGTGGACATATCAAGCGTGTCTCCACAAGACGTTGATTGGGGCCTCGCGATCTTAAATAAGCTCTCACTTGGTGCCCGCGAACCGTTGACAATCTTCGCAGTTAACCCAAGCGACATGTCGACTAGACAGGTATTTCAGCAATGCAACCCCATATTAACCCCTGACGAGATGGAGCAGCAGGCTGCGAATAGGACGCTCGTCGACAAGTTGCTTACCTTTGATGTCGAGGATCAGCAGAAGGACAACATTGATAGTTTCGAGACCTCGTTGAAGGGTGCGCTGAATTCGATCGCGTCAGAAGGGAAGCGTTTCGCTGGCGCGTCAACTCTGCGAAACGTATTTGAGGCGATCGCGCTCGACAAAGATAGATTTGCTAGCGATAAATATTACACAAGGATCATCGTATATTCGAACTTTAAGGATGGTCTATCACAAAGTATAGACGGAAGTGCAGATGGAAATGAACTTCTGAGCCAGTTCGCTAAACATTTTCCGCAGAACATGCCGGCAAGTGAGGTTTCCGTATTTGGCGTTAAGTCGGAAAGTGGCCGCAGCATCGACAAGCTCGACGCCTTTTTTAGAGCGTATCTGCAGTTAGCTGGAGCGCGGCTCGCTGGGCTTGCGTCGGCTCTCCCTCAGCAGCACATCGCGATTGAAACCGACAGAGTTCGCTATTCCGGGTCGTATGTTGGTGGTGGTGCCAGAGGAAGGGCAAACTTGGATGTGTTCCTAGACGCTGGAGCTAACGTCGCAAGACCCACGTTGTTTTTTTCAATCGGCGGACGTTGCCTATTGGATTCCGATTACTGTTACGGGCACCTGTTCGCAGAGTGAAATATACTCTGTGGAGGGAAATCTGACGAAAACGTTCCGCTGCTTGCCGCTACGCCTTACTTTAGAGATGGGGACGTTGTGAAGCTCACCGGGGATGTGAAGTCAATCGCGGGGACAATCAATTCGTCGGGACTCGAGGTTTTCGACGGGACGCAGGAATCGGTACGGTATTCACTCGATCTACAGCGCAACTAAGGTGTTGTCAGAGATTGGTCTGATAGCGGCGAGCTAGAGTTCGCCATCTGATGGTCTCCTACAGCGGAAACACCGTGGCGGGCCCTCAGGGCCTCACCCCCGCTTCGCCTCGACCGCGTCCCAGAACAGCGCCGCGATGTCGGCGCCGCCGAAGCGCTTCACCTCGCGGATGCCGGTCGGCGAGGTCACGTTGATCTCGGTCATGTAGTCGCCGATCACGTCGATGCCGACGAGGATGAAGCCGCGCTCCTTCAGCGACGGGCCGATGCGGGCGCAGATCTCGCGCTCGCGCTCGCGTCAGCTCGGTCTTCTCCGGGCGGCCGCCGACATGCATGTTGGAGCGCGAATCGTGCTCGGCCGGCACCCGGTTGATGGCGCCGACCGGCTCGCCGTCGATCAGGATGATGCGCTTGTCGCCCTTGCGCACGTCCTTCAGGTAGCGCTGCACGATGAAGGCCTCGCGGAACATCTGGCCGAACATTTCGAGCAGCGAGGCGAGGTTGCGGTCGGCCTCGTGCAGATGGAAGATGCCGGCGCCGCCATTGCCGTAGAGCGGCTTGACGATGATGTCGCCGATACTCCTTGCGGAAGGCGGCGACCTCGCGCGCGATCCTTGGTGATCAGCGTCTCCGGCATCAGGTCGGGGAACTCGGTGACGAAGATCTTTTCCGGGCTGTTGCGCACCCAGGCCGGGTCGTTGACCACCAGCGTCTTGGGATGGATGCGCTCGAGGATGTGCGTGGTGGTGATGTAGTTCATGTCGAAGGGCGGATCCTGGCGCAGCAGGATCACGTCCATCTCCGAGAGGTCGGTGCGGACCGGCTCGCCGAGCGAGAAATGGTTGCCCTTCTCGTCGCGGACTGTCATCTCCTCGACGCGCGCGAAGACCTTGCCGCCGCGCATCGACAGCCGGTCGGGCGTGTAGTGGAAGAGCGTGTGGCCGCGCCGCTGCGCCTCCAGCGACAGCGCAAAGCGTCGTGTCGCCGGCGATCGAGACGGTCGAGACGTGGTCCATCTGGACGGCGATCTTGAGCGGCATGGGAGGTCTCCGGAAGCGGCGCGGCCGATGGGCTGGCAGCGATATAGGCAACTCCGTCGCCTTCTGCCAATCCGCCGGCTCGAGCGATTGCCGCCGCTGCGCAGAGGCCTCAGCGGTCGAACACCAGCCGCGAATAGCCGAGATAGGAAAGCGCCATCGCGACGAGCGAGGCGACGGCGAGCGCGGCCAGCGGCGGCAGGCCCGGCAGCGCCAGCAGCAGCGCCGAATAAACGAGGTAGTTGACGATGCTGGTGACGACGCCGACGCCGCCATAGCGGGCGCCTTCGACGGCCATGCCGCGGCTCGACGGGCCGAAGGTCAGGTGCCGGTTGAGCAGCCAGGTGACCGTCAGGCGCAAAGCCGATCGAGAGAATGCGCGCCAGGAAGGGACCGAGCGGTGTCACGGCCATCAGCAGCGCGAGCATCGCCGCGTCGGCGACGAAGCCGATGCCGCCGGCGAGGACGAAGCGCGAGAGCCGGCTCATGCCGCGTGCGGCGGCGTCCCGCGCTTGGCTCTGGGCAGCGGCAGCGGGCTCGGCCTCGCGCGTTGCCGCTGCGGTCGGCAGGCATGCTGAGATAGAAGATGCGCTTCTGCTCGGCGCGGCCGCGCGACACCGAATCGAGCATCAGCCCGGTCACCATCATCAGCATCGACAACAAGCAGCAGGCCGACCGACAGCACCCAGGTCGGCATGCGCGGCACCAGCCCGGTCTCGAAGAACTCGATCAGCACCGGCGTCATCAGATCAGGCTGGCGCGCAGCAAAGATCGCCGCGAAGGCGCCGAAGAAGCGCAGCGGCTGCGTCTCCTTCAGCAGCATGGCGAACATCCACAGGATCTTCGCGCCGTCCTTGCAGGTCGACAGCTTCGACGACGAACCCTCGGGCCGGCGGCCATAGTCGAGCGCGATCTCGCTCACCGGCAGCTTCAGCTGCGAGGCGTGCACCGACATCTCGGTCTCGATCTCGAAGCCGCCGGAGACCGCCGGGAAGCTCTTGACGAAGCGCCGCGTGAAGGCGCGGTAGCCGGAAAAGATGTCGGTGAAGTCGCGGCCGAACAGCCGCTTGTAGAGGCTGTTGAAGATGCGGTTGCCGAAGGCGTGGCCGGCCCGGCCGGCGTCGTCGGTGACGCCGCGCCGCGTGCCCGACCGCCATGTCGGATGCGCTCGGTCAGCAGCGTGTTGATGAGCTGCGGCGCGTCCTCCGGCGCATAGGTGCCGTCGCCGTCGGCCATCAGATAGACGTCGGCGTCGATGTCGGCGAACATGCGCCGCACCACGTTGCCCTTGCCCTGGCGCGGCTCGCGCACGACGATTGCGCCGGCAGCGCGGGCCTTCAGCGCCGTCAGGTCGCTCGAATTGTTGTCGTAGACATAGATCGAGGCCGACGGCAGCGTCTCGCGAAAGCGCTGCACCACGTCGCCGATCGTCTGTTCCTCGTTGTAGCAGGGGATGAGAACCGCGACGGCGAGGTCGGCCTTTACGCCGTGGGGCATCGAAGTACTCCGGACTGTCGACGCTGCCGGGTCGCGCCCGGCACAGCGCTTTACTATTTATTGAAGCCGTTAAGGCTAGGTTTAGGTCGTCCGGCAATGTGCCGAAAAGCCGACAGGCCGCCGACCCGAAATGACCATGTCCGCCACCGCGACTCTTCGATCGCATCCGCGGCCGGGCGACGCCGTCGCGGCGTTTCTCGCCACGCTGGCCTTCGTCGCGCTCCACGCGGCCAACGGCTTTGCCACGCTCTCCAACGCCGCCGGCGACAATGACAGCCTGCTTCGGCTGGTCGAGATCCGCGACCTGATCGCCGGCCAGGGCTGGTTCGACCTTCATCAATACCGGCATCGGGCCGGACGGCGGCTTCGTCATGCACTGGTCGCGCCTGGTCGACGCGCCGATCGCCGCCCTCATCCTGATCGGCTCCGCCGTCGACCGGCAGCATGGCGTGGGGCGAGACGATCGCGCTGGTGCTCTGGCCGGCGATGCTGTTCTGGGCAGCGCTCTTCTTCCTGGTCCGGGCTTCGCGCCGCTTCGCCGGCGACGCCGCCATGTTCCCGGCCTTGCTCATCGGCGCGACGGCCCTGCACTACACCGGCATCTTCGCGCCCGGGGCGCTCGACCATCACAATCTGCAGCTCGTGCTGACCCTGGCGATGGTCTCCTTCCTGCTCGACGCCTCGCTCCGGGACAGCGCACGATCCGGCGCTGCCGCGGGCGCCTGCGCGGCGCTGCTGCTGGCCGTCGGCATGGAAACGGTGCCCTATGTCGCGGCGGCGGCGCGGTCGTCGCGCTTTGGTTCCTGTTCGATCCGGCGTCGACCAGGCGCGAGCGCCATCGGCTTCGGGCTGGCTTTCGGCGGCCTGGCCGCGCGTGCCTTCTGCGCCACCGTTCCGCTACGCTTCCTGGTTCGAGGCGCAATGCGACGCCTACTCCGCTGCCGCAATTCTCGGTCGCCGCGCTGTCCGGCCTTGGCCTGGCGGCGATCGCTGCCAACGCGCGCCTGCAGCATGGTTTTGCGCCGCGCGCGCTGGCGCTCGGCGGGCCTTGCCGCAGTGCTGGCCGTCGTCGTCGTTGGCTTCTTTCCGCAATGCCTCGGCGACCCCTATGCCGGCCTTGGATCCGCGCATCAAGGCCTGGTGGCTGGATGCCGTCACCGAAGCCCAGCCGCTGTGGAAGGTGCTGTCGCTGCATCCGGCGATGGCCGCCGGACACTACGCCACGCCGCTGCTCGGGCTTCTCTCGATCGCCGCGGCGGTCCGCCGCTCCGGGCTCGGCCGCGGCACCGCGCTCGTCGCGGCCTTCCTCGGCGCCGCCTTCCTGGTCAGCGTCTGGCAGGTCAGGGGATCGATGTTCTCGATCCCGCTCGCCGTCATTCCGCTCAGCGCCTTCGTCGCCGGCTGGCGGCTGCGCGCCTCCGGCGCCGTTCCGGCCGCGACGACGCTGAAAATGCTTGCCGCCTGGCTGCTGTCGTTCAACGTCGTCTGGAGCGCCGCCGCCGGGGCCGTGGCGGGCGCGCTGTCCGCCAAGGCTCCTGCCGCCGCGGCGGAAGCCGCGATCCTGCCGGATCCGTGCCAGGACGCCGCCGACTTCGCCGCGCTCGCTGCCATGCCGGCGACCACCGTGCTCATCGTCTCCAATCTCGGGGCGCCGGTGCTGCGCTACACGCCGCACCGCGTGCTCGCCGGTCCCTACCACCGCAACGTCGAAGGCAACCTTGCAGCACTCGACGCCTTCACCGGCTCCGCGGCCCTCGCCGGCGAGGTCGTCGACCGGCACGACGTGACGCTGGTCGCGCTTTGCCCCGGCAACGACGAGAGCCGCGTCTTCGCGGAGCGCGCGCCGCATGGGTTGCTGGCAATGCTGATGCGCGGCGAAGTCCCGGCTTGGCTTCAGCCGGTGCCGCAAGGCGAGAAAAGCCCGCTTCAACTCTTCCGCGTGCTTCGTCGAAGCTGACGGCTGTCGCGACTTCGGCGAGATGCGCCGCACTATTACCCAGCGTAACCAGCGCGAATACTCGATTCCGGGCCTTCCCGGCACGCAGCGATACCTTTCCTAAAGGGTTTGATGGCAGTTTGGCCCGAAAGAAGAACGTTAGGACAGGGAAACCATGCAAACGTCGTTTGCATCGAGCCACGCCGGCGGCGAAAATTCCGATCTTGTGTTCACCGATCCGCTGACCGGGCTCGGCAACCATCGTCGGTTCTACGACAAGGTCGACCGCCTGATCAGCGATCGCGCCGACGATCCGGCGCCGTTTACCGTCGGCATCCTCGATCTCGACGGCTTCAAGCCGATCAACGATCTGTTCGGCCACAAGGCCGGCGACGACATCCTGGTCCAGGTGGCGCTGCGGCTGCGCGCCGCCATGGACGGCCAGTCGACGGTGACCCGCATCGGCGCCGACGAATTCGCCTTCCTCTACCCGCTGGTGTTCAGCGAGGAAGCCGCGGCCGAAAAGGCCCGCATGCTGATCGAGATCCTGTCGGCGCCCTACGATGTCGGCGAGCGCACGGCGCGGCTCTCGGCCTCGGTCGGCTGCTCGCTGTTCCATTCCGGCGACGAGACCACCGAGATCCTCGTCCACAAGGCCGAAACCGCGCTCTACCACGCCAAGCGCTCCGGCCGCGGCCGCGTCGTCGTCTACACCCGCGAGATGGAAGAGGCGGCCAAGCGCGTCACGCGCATCGAGCAGGCGCTGCGGCGCGCCGTTTCGGCCGGCGAGGTCGAGCCGCATTTCCAGCCGATCGTCGACCTCAAGACGCGCCGCACCATCGGCTTCGAGACGCTGGCGCGCTGGACCGACCGCGACCTCGGCGTCGTCTCGCCCTCGGTCTTCATTCCGATCGCCGAGGAGCGCGGCATCATCGGCCCGCTGTCGCAGCTCATCCTGCGCAAGGCGACCGAAGCCGCGCGCAACTGGCCGAAGGAGCTGTTCCTGTCCTTCAACCTGTCGCCGTCGCAGCTCGTCGACCAGAACACCGGCCTGCACATCCTGGCGATCCTCGATCGCACCGGCTTCGACCCGCGCCGGCTGGAGATCGAGATCACCGAGACCGGCCTGATGACCGATCCGGCCTCGGCCGAAAAGATCGTCGACGACCTCAGGCGCTGCGGCATCCGCGTCTCGCTCGACGATTTCGGCACCGGCCAGTCGTCGCTCGGCCGGCTGCGCGAGTTCCATTTCGACAAGCTCAAGATCGACCGCGCCTTCGTGGCGTCGATCCTCGAAGACCGGCCCTCCGAACACATCATCCGCGCCATCCTCGCCATGTGCGAGGGCCTCGGCATGGATGTCGTTGCCGAAGGCATCGAGCAGGAGGCGCAGGCCGACCGGCTCGTGCAGTTCGGCTGCGCCGGCGGCCAGGGCTATCTGTTCGGCAGGCCGGTCAACGCCGACGCCACGCTCGGCTATCTGCGCGACGCCTTCCGCGGCGCGCTTCGCGCCAAGGCCGATCTGAACCGCCGTTCGACTATCGGCGAGCAAGGCTCCGACGGTGCATTTGCCGTCGCCGCCTCTTGCCCTTCGCGCGTCCATCCCCGATACATTCCGCCCTGCCGGCCGAACCCGCGCGGGAGGAGACGAGACATGATGCCGACGGCGCGATTTCCCGACCTCGAAGGAGCCTCGGTGCTCATCACCGGCGGCGGCACGCGGCATCGGCGCCGCGCTTGACCGAAGGCTTCGCGCGCCAGGGCGCAAGGGTCGCCTTCATCGACATCGCCGTGGCGCCGAGCCTCGCTCTGGTCGACGACGTCGAGGCATCGACCGGCCTGCGTCCGCTCTATCTCGAGGCCGATCTGCGCGACATCGAGGCGCTGCGCGCCGCCGTCCGCCAGGCGGCCGAAGCGCATGGCCCCGTCACCGTGCTGATCAACAACGCCGCCTTCGACCAGCGCCATTCGATCGAGGAAGTCGACGTCGACTACTGGGACAACAACCAGGCGATCAATCTGCAGGCCGCATTTCTTCACCGCGCAGGCGGTGGCGCCGGGCATGAAGCAGGCGGGCCGCGGCTCGATCATCAATTTCACCTCGACCTCCTTTCTCATCAATCACCCCGACATGCCGTCCTACACCGCCGCCAAGGGCGGGCATCGTCGGGCTGACCAAGGGGCTGGCCGGCGAGCTCGGGCCGCGACGGGATCAGGGTGAACGCCGATCGCGCCGGGCTGGGTCATCACCGAGCGGCAACGCGCGCTCTGGGTGACCGAGGAACGGCTGGCCGCGCATGTCGGCCAGGCAGTGCATCCGCGAGCCGATGCAGCCCGACGACATGGTCGGCCCCTGCCTGTTCCTCGCCTCGGATGCCTCGCGCATGCTGACGGCGCAGACGCTGATCGTCGACGGAGGCTATCTGTGAGCGCCGGCCTTCGCCGCCGTCGACTGGGGCACGTCGAGCTTCCGGCTCTGGCTGCTCGACGCCGCCGGCACGGTGCTTGCCGAGCGCCGCAGCGGCGAGGGCATGCTGACCGCCGCCACGACCGGTTTCGCCGCCGTTCTCGAAAGCCATCTCGCGGCGGCGGGCGCGCCGTCCGACCTTCCGCGTCATCATCTGCGGCATGGCCGGCGCACGCCAGGGCTGGATCGAAGCGCCCTATGTGGCGGTGCCGGCGCGGCTGGACGACATTCTGGCGGGGTCGGTTTCGGTGCCCGGTCAGGGCCGCGAGGTCCGCATCCTGCCGGGCCTGGCGCAGCGCCGGGCCGATGCGCCCGACGTGATGCGCGGCGAGGAGACGCAGCTTGCCGGCATCTTTCCGCTGTTTCTCGCCGGCGAGCCATCTCGTCTGCATGCCCGGCACGCATTCCAAATGGGTCGAGGCGCGGGACGGCGTCATCGCCGGCTTCTCCACCTACCTCACCGGCGAGCTGTTCTCGATCCTGTCGAAGCAGTCGATCCTGCGCCATTCGCTGGGCGAAAATCCCGCCGCGGCGACGCCGGACAGCGCGGCGTTCAGGGCCGCCTGCGCCGAGGCGCTGGCAAGCGGCGGCGATATCGGCTCCGCCTGTTCCGCATCCGCGCCGCGACCTTGCTGCAGGATCTGAAAGCCGCCGACGCGTCGGCCCGGCTTTCGGGCCTGCTGATCGGCGCCGAGATCGCCTCGGCGCGGCGCACGCTCGCGCCTCCCGACGACCGCATCATCCTGGTCGCCTCGGGCCCGCTCGGCCTGCTCTACCGGGCGGCGCTCGAGCTCGCCGGCTGCACCGTGATCTCGGCCGACGCCGACGAGGCGGTCGCGATCAGGCCTGTTCGAGGCGGCCAAGCGGCTGCGGCTGGACCGACAAGGGCGGCGCGGATGAGCCGCTCCCTTTCCGCCGCTCCGCCGCAATCTGGTCGCCATCCTGCGCGGCCTGCGCCCCGACGAGGCGCTGGCCGTCGGCTCGGCCGTCTTCGAGGCCGGCATCGAGGCGATCGAAGTGCCGCTGAACTCGCCCGACCCGTTCCGCTCGATCGAGCTGCTGGCCGAAGTCGCTGCCGGCTGCCGCACTGGTCGGCGCCGGCACGGTGCTGAAGCCGTCGCAAGTCGACGAGCTCGACAAGGCCGGCGGCCGATTGCTGGTCAGCCCCAACATCGATCCCGCGGTGATGCAGCGCGCCGAGCATTTCGGCATGGTCACCATGCCCGGCGTCTTCACCGCGACCGAAGCCTTCATGGCGATCGCCTGCGGCGCGTCGGCGCTGAAATTCTTCCCGGCAAGCGTGCTCGGACCGAAGGGCATCGCGGCGATCAGGGCCGTCCTGCCGGCCGATGCCATAATCGGCGCAGTCGGCGGCGTCTCGGAAAAGGACTTTGCCGACTATGCAAAGGTCGGCGTCAGAACCTTCGGCCTCGGCTCGAGCCTGTTTGCCCCGGGCATGGACGTCGAGACCGTCCGGCAACGGGCAGTGGCGGCCGTCAGCTGCCTGGGATGCCGTCTTTGGAGGGACAAGCCAGATGAGCGACGTCGCTGTCAGCGTGTTTTCCGACACCGTCTGCCAGCTCGGCGAGGGGCCGAGCTACGACCCGCAATCGGAAAAGCTGTTCTGGCTCGACATCCGCGGCAAGAAGCTGCTGGAGAAGAAATATCCGGACGGCAAGACGATCGTCCACGACCTGCCGGAAATGGCGAGCGCGATCGCGGTCATCGATGCCGACCGGCAGCTGCTGGTGACCGAGACCGGCCTTCATGTGCGCGACGTCAGGACCGGCGCGCTGCAGCCTGCACACGGCGATCGAGGCGGACAATCCGGCCACCCGCTCCAACGATTCGCGCGTGCATCCCTGCGGCGCCTTCTGGATCGGCACGATGGGCAAGAAGGCGGAGCGGCAGGCGGGCGCGATCTACTGGTTCTTCAAGGGCGAGCTGCGCAAGCTCTATCCCGGCGCTCACCATCCCGAACTCGATCTGCTTCTCCGAAGACGGAACCGTCGCCTACTACACCGGCCTGGAAATGGGCCTGCTGATGCGCGTCGCCTGCGATCCGGCGACCGGGCTGCCCGTCGGCGAGCCGAAGATCTTCGTCGACCACCGCGGCAGGAAGGGCGAGCTGGACGGTTCGGTGATGGACCGCGACGGCGTGCTGTGGAACGCCTGCTGGGGTGCGGCGAGCGTCAATGCCTACGCGCCCGACGGCACCATCCTGCGCACGATCAAGGTGCCGGCCAGCCAGTCGACCTGCCCGGCCTTCGTCGGGCCGCGGGCCGACCGCCTCGCCGTGACGTCGGCCTGGTCCGGCTTCGACGAGGAGAAGCGCAAGCGCGAGCCCGATGCCGGCAAGACATTCCTGCTGGACATTCGCGTCAACGGCCGCTTCGAGCCGCGCGTCGCGCTCTGAGCATGCCGCATGCCAGCAGCAGGCCGACACTGCTCCTCGTCTACGAGCCGGAGGCCGCCTGCCTCGAGCGGCTGCGCGCCGACGGCTTCACGCCAGAGCCATGCGCTGGAGATTTCGTCCTATCTGGCGCAATCGACCGATATCGCGCCGGAATTCGCTGCGATCGAGGACGGCCTGCGCGCGCCGCGGCTTGGACTTCGTGCCGGTGCAGCTCGACGATGCGCCGGCCGCCCTTGCCGGCCGCGACCCGGGCAACCACGCTGGTCTGGACGCTGACCGACGGCATCGCCTATTACCGCGGCGGCGTGGCGCCGGCACTGGCGCGGCTGAACGGGCTTGAGCACGATCGGCGCGGACGATTCCGCTCTTTGCGCTCTGCCAGGACAAGTTCCGCTCCGGCGCGGTGCTGTCGGCGCTTCGGCCTGCCGATCGCCAGAGGCCGGGCTCGCCCGCGACGGCGAATTCCTGGCCGCGCCGCCGGCTTCGGCAAGCCGGCTATTTCGTCAAGCCGAACCGGCTCGGCTCGAAGGTCGGCATCTGGCCGGATTCGCACTGCCGCAACCTTGCAGCAGGCGCTGGCGCTCAGCCGCCGCATCTTTGCCGCCTATCGCGACGAGGCGATCGTCCAGCCCTACGTCGCCGGGCCGCAATGTCCGGGCGAGCTTCCTCGCCGTCGAACCCGAGCGCGGGACCGGAAGCGCTGGGCATCGTCTTCGTCGATTCCGGCGGCGACTTCCAGACCATGGAGGACAGCCTGGCGCTCTACGGCGACACCGGCGCCCGGCGCCATTGCCGAGGGCCGCTATGCCGAGCCGCAGCTCGTCGCGGTGGCCGACAGCCAGCCGGCGGCCGCGAGCGGCAATCCGGCGCATCGCCGCGCGGCTGATGCGGCGGGCTGAAGCTCGGCGATGTCTTCACGATGGATCTCCGGGTGGAGGCGGACGACACGGTCCACCTCATCGAATTCGAGATCTGTCCCGGCCTGCCCTGCTTCGATTTCCGCGCCTATTGCCGCGCGCAATGGGGCATGAGCCTCGCCGAGGCGATGGCCGCGACGGCGGCGAACCGGCTGAAGTCCGCCTGATCAGGTCTTGATCATGCAGATCTTGGTGTGACCGGAGCGGATGAAGCCGAGCTGGACAGCCGCGGCCTTCGACAGATCGATCACCCGGCCCCTGATGAACGGCCCGCGGTCGTTGATGCGCACGACGACCGTCTTGCCGTTGCGCTGGTTGGTGACCTTGAGCTTGGTGCCGAAGGGCAGCGTGCGGTGTGCCGCCGTCATCGCGGCCGGGTTCATGCGTTCGCCCGGAGGCGGTCTTGGAGTAGCAGCGCGTACCATGAGGCGCTGCCGCATTGCGCCGAGGCAGTCCTCGCTGCGGCAAGCAACAGGCCAGCCGCCAGCGCCGCGGCGCCAGCCGCGTTCGCGAGCTTTGATCATTCGTAGAACTCCCACTCCGTTAACGAATGTAACGGAATGGTTAAACGTGTGGAATTGAGGCAGCAAATGCGGCAAGCGTCTGGCGGTTCCGTGGCAGCAAAGACACGTTTGGAGTCAGTGCGAAACAGTCTGTTGAGACCGTTACTTTTGCCGGCCTTGCGTTCCACAGGATCTACTGTGAATCAGCCGGGATGGCCCGTGGACCGAAGAATTACCGGCCGGGTTGCGGACTTGATCAGCCGCCGGCGCAAGGCGTTCGAAATGTTGTCGAAGACGAACACCACGATGAGGATCAGCAGCACCATATAGGCGACGTTCTCCCAGTCGGAATTGGTGCGCATGGCCTCCCACAGCTTCAGGCCGATGCCGCCGGCGCCGACCGCGCCGATGATCGTCGCCGAGCGCGTGTTCGATTCCCAGAAATAGAGCGACTGGCTGAGGAACACCGGCAGCACCTGCGGCACGACGCCGTAGCGCTGCACCAGCGCCGGCGCCGCGCCGACCGAGCGGATGCCCTCGCGCTGCTTGTCGTCGATGTTTTCCAGCGCCTCGGAATAGAGCTTTCCGAAGCGTGCCGGTGTCGGTGAAGAAGATCGCCGAGATGCCGGCGAGCGGGCCCGGCCCGAAGGCGCGGGTGAAGAACAGCGCCCAGATCAGCATGTCGACCGAGCGCAGGAAATCGAAGAACCGCTTGATGAACTGGTTGACCGGGCGGTTGCGGGTGATGTTGCGCGCCGCGACGAAGGCCAGCGGGAAGGCGAGCAGGCTCGCCAGCACGCGTGCCGACGAAGGCCATGACGATGGTCTGCAGCAGCTTGGTCCAGACGTCGCCATGCTGCCATTCGGCATTGTTGAGGATGTTGTCCCAGGCAAGCGCCAGTTGGACCTTTCCGGCTCGATCCGCTCGCCGGACAGCGATCGAGCGAAAGAACCTCGCCGGCGGACTTGCCCCAGAACGGCGAATTGGTGTCGAAGACGAAATTCTCCCAGCCCCAGAAGCGATGCCGGATCTTGACCTCGTCGTCTTCGATCTCGGCGCGGCCGGAGAAGCCGAAATGAGGCGACGATGCGCTTGGCCGGGGTTCTTCTGCTCGGCCCAGGACGGCAGCGGTCCTCTGCGGCGTCACGCTTTCGTCCGGGCCGGATCTCGGCGACCAGCGTTTCGCCGCCGCGCGTCACGGTGACCAGGCCCGGCGACGATGTCGACCGTGTCGCGCCCGCCGAATGTCGCCACGACGCGCCGCGCTGAGCGCCGGATCGTCGGGCGACGGCTCTTTCCTCGATCCAGTCCGGATTGGGATCCCTGGCGGTCGAGCCGACGCGCGGATAGACGATCTTCAGGGCCGTCGCCCTCGAACTCCACGTTGGGGCGGACCTCGTAGGAGACCCAGTCGGCGAGATAGACGCCGGCGATGCCCCAATTGCCGTTGGCGAGCACGCTGCCGATGGCGAAGAACCACCAGGCGAAGACGAGATAGGCGAGGATGCCGGCGCCGACCAGCCAGGCCGTGAGCCGCTTGCGCAGCGAGCCGGCAAACACCGCCGGATGGCGCGCGGCGATGGCGTCGATCTCGGCGGCGGTGAGCGCGGTCATCGCTCAGTCGCCCCGGCCGAAGGCGAAGGCCTGCTCGCCGACCAGCTTGCGGCGCAGCCAGGCGGAAAACTGGTCGACGGCGATGATCGTCAGCAGCAGCAGGAGGATGATGGCCAGGTCTTGGCCTCATGCGTCTGGCTGATCGACAGGCGGAGCA
The DNA here is from genome assembly GCA_963838595.1 of uncultured Alphaproteobacteria bacterium. Classification (GTDB taxonomy): domain Bacteria; phylum Pseudomonadota; class Alphaproteobacteria; order Rhizobiales; family Xanthobacteraceae; genus Z2-YC6860. The sequence goes on along the minus strand of CAWIRP010000023.1, from coordinate 5,029 downwards.
CCTCGCCGATGCCGCCGCCGCCGACCGCGCCGATGATGGTCGAGGCGCGCACGTTGATCTCGAGCCGCAGCAGCGCGTAGCTCAGGAAGTTCGGCATGACCTGCGGCACGATGCGCGAACCAGACCCGCTCGATCCAGTTGGCGCCGGCCGCGCGCAGGCCTTCGTCGGGCCGCATGTCGGCATTCTCGACCACTTCGAAGAACATCTTGCCGAGCGCGCCGATGGTGTGGATCGAGACCGCGATGATCGCCGGCATCGGCGCCGAGCGACAGGATGGCGAGGAAGAAGCCGGCGATCACGATCTCGGGAAAGGCGCGCAGGATTTCCATGAAGCGGCGCACGAAGAAGCGCAGCCAGCGCTGCGTCGACCATGTTGGAGGCGGCGAGGAAGCAGAGCACGAAGCCGAAGGCGAAGCCGATCAGCGTCGAGACGAGCGCGATGTTGATGGTCTCGAGCATCTTGTAGAAGTATTCGGGCACGTAGAGCGTCTCCGTCAGGTACATCCGGCCTTCCGGATAGTTGTATTTCAGGCTGCCGTCGTCATAGGGCGAGGGCAGGTCGAACATCGCGCGCCAGACTTCCCAGCCGTCGCGCGGCACGAGCTGGTCGATGAAGTCGAAGAAGATGCGGCAGGCGGTCGAAGAACTTGCCGGCGTTGCTCTCATTGGCGAACCACAGCGAGCCGCGACATCGCCAGGATCATGAACAGCAGCCCGCCGAGCCGTGTAGAGCCGGCGGCGGTTCGCCAGCTCGCGCCAGTGGCGCTCGACGGCGCGGCCGGTTCGGCGACGCTGATGCGCGAAGTCGGGTGACGTGCTCATGCGGCATGTTGCCCGGCAAGGCAGAAACGGCGCCGCGGAGCTTGCCGCCGACGCGTTCCTGCTGCCTGATGGCTTACGACGCCGATCTGCGCTTTGCGGGCGTCGATGATCGGCTGGTAGAATTCCGGCGTCACCTCGGTGAAGCCGGTGAAGTCGCCGCCCTGGATGGCCGAGAAGCAGGCCGTGTCGGTCTTCGGCAGGTCGATCATGAACTGCTTGAACTTCGTCCTTCATGTCGGCGTCGAGCGAGGTGCGCACGACGATCGGGCCGTTCGGGATCAGCGGCGACTTCCAGACCTCGACGAGGTCGTCCATGTCGAGCATGCCCTTGTCGACCATCTTGCGCAGGTTGCCGGAGGTGTAGCCGTCCTTGAACTCGCCGACGCCCGAACCGAAGGTGGTGCCGACGTCGAAGGTGCCCTTCGAGCACTTCGAGAACGAGGTTCTCATGGCCGCCGCCGAAGCCGGTCTCGGCGAAGATATTCCTTGACCGGCATGCCGCCGAGATCCTTCGGCAGCGCGGTCACCGGGACGAGGTAGCCCGAGGTCGAAGTCCGGATCGGCGAAGCCGAGCTTCTTGCCCTTGAGGTCGGCGAGCGTCGTGATGCCCGAATCCTTGCGGGCGACCATGATCGAGTAGTAGCCGGTCGAGCCGTCGGTCTGGACGGTGGTCAGGATCGGCTCGACCGCGTCCGGGTTCTCGCAGGTAGATCTTGGCGTAGCCCGAGGCGCCGAGCTCGGCATAGTCGAGCGTGCCGCCGAGCAGGCCCTGGATGATGCCGTCATAGTCGGCGGCCGGGAACAGCGACACTTTCTCGACGCCGAGCACGGCCGGCAGCTGGTCGACCAGGCACTGGAAGTTGCGCAGGCGGTCGGCTTCGTTCTCGCCGCCGATCAGGCCGATGCGGAATTCCTTGAGGTCTTCGGCCTGGGCTGCGCCGATCGCGAGCGCGGCGAGCGAAACGGCGCCGAGAAGTGCTGTTCCTGAACATGATGTCTCTCCTGTTGTGACGCCGGCGTCGCTGCCGGCGTTGCGTGATCTGGCGCAATGCCGGCTGACGCGGGCGGACGATCCGGCGGTCAGTAGCCCGGCGCAAGGCGGGCTCGAGCGGTCCGGCAGGCTGGTGCTTCTTCTTGCGGCTTCGGCGACGTCTGATGCTGGTCGAGGTCATCGCCTCCGAGAATGCTCCGAGCCATCGCCGTCGGCGCCGTAGACCTCGCGCGACGGCCTCGGTGGTCAGCTCCTCCGGCGTGCCGTCGAACACGACCTTGCCCGCCGCCATGCCGATGATGCGCTCGCAATAGGTGCGCGCCGTATCGAGCGTGTGGAGGTTGGTGATGACGGTGATGCCCTGCTCGCGCGTTGATGTCGCTGCAGCGAGTCCATGACGACCTTGGCGTTGAGCGGATCGAGCGAGGCGATCGGCTCGTCGGCGAGGATGACCTTGGGCTCCTGCATCAGCGCGCGGGCGATGGCGACGCGCTGCTGCTGGCCGCCCGACAGCGTGCCGCGCCCCTGGCAGCGCGGTCTGCGGCGATGTCGAGCCGCTCCAGCGCCTTGATCGCCATCAGCGCGCTCCTCGCGCGAGAAGATGCTGAGCAGGCTGAGCACGGTGATGCGGTGGTTGAGCCGGCCGAGCAGCACGTTGGTCAGGACGTCGAGGCGCGGCACCAGGTTGAACTGCTGGAAGATCATGGCGCAGTCGCGCTGCCAGTCGCGCAGCGCCTGCGCCGCGCAGCGCGGAGACCTCGCGTGCCGTCGAACTGGATCGCTGCCGTCGCTGGCGTCGATCAGCCGGTTGATCATGCGCAGCAGCGTCGACTTGCCGGCGCCGGAGCGGCCGATGATGCCGACCATCTGGCCTTGCGGGGATTTCGAGCGTCGACGCCGTCGACAGCACGTTGCTTGCCGAAGCGGCGCGTCACGCTGCAGATCTTCAGCATGCGGCATCCCCGTTCATCGGCGGGACTCATGACGTATGCGTCGGCTACGCGAAGCGCGCATGAACGGTTCAGTGACGCGTTCGTGACAGTGGGAACGACTGTCAGGCACGATGGCACGCTTCGTGGCAGCGCTCGATCAGTCGGGCCATGGCAACAGACGCGTCAGGCCGCTACTCGTACTTTTCGAGAAACGCCTCGGCCGTCGAGCGCGCGGAAATCGTCGAGCGCCGCGCGCAGCTTGCGCGTGGTCCCAGTCCCACCAGGCGAGCGCCTGCGTAGCGCTCGGCGATCGTCGTCGGTCGAAGCGCTCGCGGATCGGCTTGCGCCGGCACGCCGCCGACGATCGCGTAAGGCGGCGACATCCTTGGTCACCACCGCGCCCGAGCCGACGATCGCGCCGTTGCCGACGGTGACGCCCGGCATGATCGATCGCGCCGTGGCCGATCCAGGTGTCGTGGCCGATGGTGACGCGCGTTCGCCGCGCCGCCAGTCGAAGAAGTCCGCGTCGTGCTCGGCGTCGTCCCAATAGTACCGAGGCGAGCGGTAGGTGAAATGATGCAGCGACGGCCGCCACATCGGGTGGTTGGTGGCGTAGATGCGCACGTGGCCGCGATGTTGGAGAACTTGCCGATCGTCGCGTACGGCGATCTGCGCAGTCCTCGACACAGTAGGAATAGTCGCCGAGCGTCGAGTGGCTGACGCGGCAGCGCGTCGCCGACCTCGGTGTAGCGGCCGAGCGTCGAGATCGTCGACCTCGCGCCGTCGGGTGGACGAGCGGCGTTTCGGACAGCTTCTGCTCATGCGGCGGCCTTCCTGGCGGCGAAGGCGGTGACGTCGATGATGCGGTCGGCGACCGCGTCGCGCACGTCCTCGTCGTGGAAGATGCCGAGCAGCGCGATGCCTGGCCGCTTCTTCTCGGCGATCATGCTCGACCACCACGGCGCGGTTCGTCGGCATCGAGCGAGGCGGTCGGCTCGTCGAGCAGCAGCACCGGATGCGTCGGTGATGAAGCCGCGGGCGATGTTGACCCGCTGCTGCTCGCCGCCGGAGAAGGTCGCCGGCGGCAGCGACCAGAGCCGCTCCGGCAGGTTGAGCCGCGCCAGCAGCTCGCGCGCCGTCGCCGCGCGCCTCGTCGCGATCGACGCCGCGCGCGACCAGCGGCTCGGCGACGACATCGAGCGCCGTGACGCGCGGCACGGTGCGCAGGAACTGGCTGACATAGCCGATGGTGTCGCGCCGCAGCGCGAGCACGGTGCGCGGCGATGCGCGTGGCGAGATCGACCAGCTGGCCGTGATGCATCGACGATGATCTGCGCCGGCATCGACGGCGTAATTGCCGTAGACCATCTTCAGGATCGAGCTCTTGCCGGCGCCCGACGGGCCGCCGAGCACGACGCATTCGCCTGCATCGACCGCGAAGCGACACGCCGGCGACGACCGGCAGGCGGATGCCGTCGCGCAGGTGCATGGTGAAGCTCTTGGCGACGTCGGAAACGACGAGCGGCGTGCGGTCATCGGTCACACCTGCAGGATCGAGGAGACGAGAAGCTGCGTGTAGGGCTCGCGCGGATCGTCGAGCACGCGGTCGGTGAGGCCCGGTCTCGATGACATGCCGTCCTTCATCACCATCATGCGGTGCGACAGCAGCCGCGCCACGGCGAGATCGTGCGTGACGACGACCGCCGCGAGCCCGAGGTCGGCGACGAGGCCGCGCAGCAGGTCGAGCAGCCGCGCCTGCACCGAGACGTCGAGGCCGCCGGTCGGCTCGTCCATGAAGACGAGCCGCGGGCCGGTGACGAGGTTGCGCGCGATCTGCAGGCGCTGGCGCATGCCGCCGGAGAAGGCGCGCGGCTCGTCGTCGATGCGGTCCTCGGCGATCTCGACGCGGCCGAGCCAGTCGATCGCGGTCGCGCGGATGTTGCCGTAGTGGCGGTCGCCGACCGCCATCAGCCGCTCGCCGACATTGGCGCCGGCCGAGACCGTCATGCGCAGGCCGTCGGCCGGGTTCTGGTGGACGAAGCCCCAGTCGGTGCGCATCAGGAAGCGGCGCTCGGCCTCGCTCAGGTCGTAGAGGTTGCGCCAGTCGCCGTCGCGCATGCGGTACTGAGACCGAGCCCGAGGTCGGCATCAGCCGGGTCGAGAGGCAGTTGAGCAGCGTCGTCTTGCCCGAGCCGGATTCGCCGACCACCGCCAGCACTTCGCCCGGCCAGAGCTCGAAGGAGACGTCGGCGCAGCCGACGCGCGAGCCGTAGAATGTTTAGC
>CAWIRP010000022.1:0-238220 GCA_963838595.1 uncultured Alphaproteobacteria bacterium | reverse complement strand
TTGCCACGCCGGCAGAGGTTACGTTCACGGATTGGCCCGCACTCAAAGACAATCCGTCAGCTTGAGCGTTCGAAACGCGTATGTGAGCGGCCGCGACGATGTTGCTGTCGCCGCTGGCAACGATCGACAGGCCTTCGACGTTACCCAGATCGGCGGTGACGTTGATGAAGCCGCCGGCGTCCATCTGGTTGAATGTCACGTTCTGCGCCACTTGCCAGGTCTGCGAGCCGCCGCTCGTCGCCGTAGTCACGTTGATGGCGTCGACATTCGATTGCAGCAGGATCGATTGAGAAGCGTTGAGCGTCGCCCAGCCGATCACACCGTTTGTGACCATCGACATGGCACCGGTCCTGCCCGTGGCCGACACGCCGGTGATCGACAGCGGCGCGTCGAGCGCCACGCCGCCGTTTGCCAGGATCGTGCCTCCGACGATCGCCCTGCCCGACGTGAGGCTCACGTTGCCCACGTCGCCGTTCGGAACACCATCGGTGTTGATCTCGTTGAAGGTCACATTCTCGGCTGCTTGCCAGGCCTGCGAGCCGCCGCTCCTTGCCGTAGTCACCTTGATGGCGTCAGCATTCGATCGCAGCAGGATCGATTGACCGGCGTTGAGCGTCGCCCAGTCGATCACACCGTTTGTGATCATCGACATGGCGCCGGTCCTGCCCGTAGCCGACACGCCGGTGATTGAAATCGGAGCATTGAGCGTGACGCCCCCATTCGCCAGGATCATGTCGCCGACGATCGCCCTGCCCGACGTAAGGCTCACGTTGCCCACGTCGCCGTTCGGAACACCATTGGTGTTGATCTCGTTGAAGGTCACATTCTCGGCTGCTTGCCAGGTCTGCGAGCCGCCGCTCCTTGCCGTAGTCACGTTGATGGCGTCGACATTCGATCGCAGAAAGATCGATTGACCGGCGTTGAGCGTCGCCCAGTCGATCACACCGTTTGTGACCATCGACACGGCACCGGTCGAACCCGTAGCTGACACGCCGGTGATTGAAATCGGAGCATTGAGCGTGACGTCACCATTCGCCGCGATCGTGTCACCCGTGATCCGGCCAGTCCGCGACGTCACGTTGACGTCGCCCGCATCACCCGTCATCCCCGTGGCCGTGATCTGGGTAATCGTCATGTCCTGCATCACGTCGAGCGTCATCGTGCCGCCGCTGGCCAGACTCGGAATGTTCATCGTCGCGCCGGTCGAGGTGATATTCAGCTTGCCACCGGCGGCGTTCACCGAATTCCAGGTTATCATGCCATCGGCAATCATCGTCATCGGGCCGGCAGTCGAAGCGGCGGCGGTACCGGAGATCGTCGTCGCCGCTGCCATCCGCGTCGCGCCGCCGAGGTTGACCGCGCCGCCCACGATCGCACCGGTGTTCGACGTGATATCGGCACCGCCACCTGTTGCGGTCAGTTGATTGAATATGACGTTCCGCTCCGCCCACAGCGTCTGCATCCCGCCGCTCGTGATCGTCGGGATGCCGATGACATCTTGAGACGAGGTCACGTCGACCGAGGTGCCGGCAGTAACGGCGTTCCAGTTGATCGGGCCGGCGGCGGTCATCTCGACCGAGCCGATCGCCCTGATTTCGCCGCCGGTGATCCTCGTAGCGGCATCCATCTTCACCGAGCCGCTGGCATTCACATTCACCAGGCCTGCACCAAGCGCAATGATCTCCCCCTCGTCGGAGCGCAGAATGATATTACCGGGGTCATTGCCGGCGCCGGTCGTGGTCAGCTGCCTGAACGTTACGTTGTTCTTGGCCCACAACGTCATGGTGCCGCCGCTGGTCGCATCGTCGATGGTGATGGCATCGCCGGTGGAGCGCAGGAACATGGTCGCTCCGGCGCTGAGCACGGACCAGTTCAGAGTGCCGCCGCTGCCGGCAGTGCCGGTTGCAGTGATCGCGCCCGCGGCGATCAGCGAGACGGCTCCGTTGGAGGTGATCGAGCCACCGAGGATCGCGCCATTGTCGGACGTGAGGGTCACATCGCCCCGATCGCCGGGGATGCCGGTGTTGGTCAGTTGATCGAACGCAACGTCCTGCTTGCCGCGTATCGTGATCGAGCCGCCGGTGGTCGCTGTACCGACCCTCGCTCCGCCATCCGTGGAGGTCACGTCGATGGTGGTTGCGGCGTTGAGTGTTTCCCAATCGATCTGTCCGCGGGCGCTGAGAGCAATCAGCGCCGGCGACGTGATGATCCCGGTGCTGACAATTCTCGCATTGGCCGCGAACGGCGAATTGAGCGGCAGGCTCGCGCCGGCCGTCATGAGGGCCTGGCGATAGGTCGTGATCGAACCACCCAGGATCGCGCCTTCGGCTGTCGTAACGATCACGTCGCTGGGATCGCCGGCGAGGCCGATGGTGGTGAGTTGCGTGAAGCTGGCGTCCTGCTTGGCGAGCAGCGTCAGCGTGCCCTGACTGGTCGCGTTGCCGACGGTGGCGCCGCCGCCCGTCGAACTCGACGGTGACGATCTTGCCGTTGAGCGTCGCCCAGTTGATCTGTCCGCCAGCCTTCAGTTCAATCAGCTCCGGCGCGACGATGCTGCCCGTGCCGGTGATTCCCGCACCCGCAGTCAACGCGGTCAGGCGAGCAAGCCCCACCGATGCGATCGAGCCGCCCTGGATCGAACCTCCGGTCGCCGTCACCAGCACGTCGCCGGGATCGCCCGCGAGGGCAAGGCTGGTGAGGGTGCCGAAGCTCACGTTGTCCGCGCCCAGCAGCCGCACGGTGCCGCGGCCGGTCGCGGCGCCGACAGCGAGCGTGCCGGGGCCGGTGGTCTGCGCAATGAAGTGGCCCGTCGCACCTGCGTCGGTGCTGGCAAGGACGTTGTCGAGTGTGTAGCTGCCGGCGCCGGTCACATCGACGGTGCCCTTGACCGCGGACAAGAGCGTCGCGCCCATGCCCGGCATGGCTGCCAGGTAGATGCTGCCGGTGGTCGCGGTCGCGGCCAGGAACAGCGAACTCACCGACACGCGCTGCGACGACGTGCCGATGTTGTTGGCCGTCGAGCGACACCCGCGCATTGGCGCCCGTGGTCACCAAGTTGGTCTGGCCATCGGCGTTGCTCAGGATCGCGCCCGCGGTCACGCCGCCGGCCGAAACCACGATCGACGCAGCATTGCCGGCCGCCGCGTAGGATGCCGACGAGTGAAGCTGGCCCGATGGTCGCATCCCCCGTCGTCGCCACGGTGATCACGCCCGCGGCGTCGATGGCGGTGTAGGCGCCCATGGCGAGCGAGGCCGAGGCGAGCGTGACCGGACCCTTGGTGCTCTTGGCGATGATCGGATCGGTGCTGGTGCCGGCCGCGAACGTCACCGCTCCGTTGGCGAGCAGTTGAATGCGCCTGTCGCTGTCACATCGGCATTGATCGCCAACGCGTCCGCGAGTGTCATCGAGCCGCCGGAGACCAGGGTGCCGTGCGCGCCGGTGCGGCCGACGTTGAGGTCGCTGGCGGGGCCAAGATCGTCATGGCGCCCGTGGACCGCCGGTGATCGCACCGGTGACCTTGACCTGGAGCGGCTGGTCCGTGGTGCCGTTGAAGCCGACCTTGCCGCCGGCGCGCAGGTCGAGCGACGCGCCCGCAATATGCACGGCGGTCCGGTCGGTAAACTGCGCCTCGGCATAGATGCTGCCGGTCGCAGCGAACTGGATCGGACTGGACCCGGCCCCGAGGTGACGTTGCCGAGGACCAGATCGCCGGTGGTCTGTTTCAGATAGATGCCGCCCTGCGCCGCCACGACCTGGTCGAGCGGGTCGACGTCGCGCCGAGAGCGCCAGCTACAGGGCGTTCGGATTGTTCGGCCGGATCGGTTCCGGCCGCCGGCGCCTGGCCGATGGTGCCGGTTTCCGAGATCAGGGTGAGATCCCTGATGTTGCCGGAGATCACCACCTGATTGGAGACGCCCGCGAAAATGTTGCCGACGGCCGAAAGGCTGACGTTGCCGCCGGCGCCCGATTGTCTGCACGCCGTTGGTCCGCGCCGCCGTGATCGGCCCGAACGTTGCGTTGGCGATACCACCCAGCTTCAGGTCGGACTTGCTGGCCAGATAGACGTCGCTCTGCACCTTGGCGGCAACGGCGTCGAGCGGATTCAGAACGACGTAGCTCTGCTGCGACACGCTCACATTATACGTGATGACACCGGTAGCCGGGTTGGTCGTCGGCGTCACCGTCAATTGCGCCGGACCGGCCGAGGCCAGCAGGGCCTTCTGCACGTCCGACAACGTCGAGGAACCCGTGCTGCTGGTGAAGGAGAAGTTCACGGGCCTGCGCCAGGTTGCCGACCGAGCCGTTCGGCGCATAGAGCATGACCTGCCGGCCGCTGACGTTCGCGGGCGTGAGTTCGCCGATCGGCGCCGGCGCCACAGCGGTGGCCGGATTGGCCGCGGCGCTCACGGTGTATTTGAGCTGGTCCTGCGTCCACTGCGAACCCGATGTGATCGTTGGCGTAAAGCGTCGAACTGGTCGACAGCGAATAGCTGAAATTCGGGATTGTAGGCCGAGCAGCGACACGGTCAGATCCGGCGCCGCCTGCAGGCTTGCATTCGAGCCGCAAGGTTGGCGCCGAACAGCGTCGTGAGCGACATTCGTGAGCTGGGCCTCCGTCTTGATGCCGAGCAGATACTCGGCCCTCTCGAAGCGCGTCGTCGCCTCGGTCGATCCATCTGGTGGTCGTGACATCAGCGGGATCGATGCCGAGCTTGGCCGCGACCTGGCGCCTGAGCACGGTGGTGCCCAGCGACGTGAGCGCGTAGGTGTTGCCGTCGGCGAAGGCCAGATTGCGCAGCTGCCAATAGTCGTTGTAGGCCGCCTTGATCATCGACTCGTAGGCGGTGACGGAGGCCGCAGCAGAGCCGCTCACCAGGTTGAGGTCCGTCCAGACACTCTGCAGATGCGCGCTCTGCTCGGCGGTCAATCCGCCGGCCGACAGGCCGTTGAGGATATTGGCGGTGTGCCCATCGGACGCGGCGGCCGCCAGGAAGACCGCGCCTCCGGAGGAAACCGCTGCCGAGCCTGAGATCGCCGGTCGATTGCACGATATAGGTGCCGGTCGAGGACGTGCTGTCGAGAACCCCGCCGTCGACGCTGCCGTTGACCAGGGTCGTTCCGGTGGCCTGGACCACCAGCGGGTTGACGTTGGTAAGGACGGTCGCGCCGTTGCTGACGCCTGAAACCGCGCCGATCGCGCCGCCGGTCGAATTGATCTCGATCGACTTGCCGACCACGACCGGGTTGGCGACGTTGTAGGGCGACCCCGAATTGATGTCGCCCGTCGCCGACAGGAATATGTTGCCCTGCGGCCGCGCCCGGGGTCGTCGAAGTTGACCCTCACCTGATCGATCGACCAGCGATCCCAGCGCGGCAATGGCGATGTCACGGTCGACCGATGTTGCGTTCAGCCTGCCGCCATAGACCTGGACCGGCACCGGCGTCTTCGTCCCGGCGAGCGAGCCGATGCCGCCAGGCGCGGTCAGCGTGACGTTGGTGCCGGAAATCAGCGGATTGTTGGCGGTCGCGCCGACCGTAATGGACGAATTGGCGCCCGTCGCGGTGACGGTCGTTGCGCCCTGCAGATTGTTGATCGGTCCGTTGATGACGATGCTGGCGTTCGGACGTTACCGCCACCGAGCTGGAACCGCCGCCGTTGAAGTGAATGCCGATGTCGTAGGAGGCCTTGACCGTGTTCGTCAGCGTCAGGGTCAGGCTGTCGTAGATCTGCTGGTACCAATTGTACTGTTTGATACTGCCGCAGCACTGCACCACTGCTGGTGTTGAAGTTGTTTGAGTGGTAACCGCCGGTCGCCGTGACGACTTCCTGGAAGTTGGCGGTCTGCAACTGTCCGGTAGCAACGCCATTGACGACCTGCTGCACGTTCGAGACGAGGCTCGTGGTCTGTGTGTAGGGATAGGTCGGCGAGTTGGCCGAGACGCCGCTGAAGGTCCAGCCATAGTCGGCGGCAGTGCTGGTGACGGGACGCGTCAGCGTCGCGGTGTCGACCCATTGATAATATTGGTTGGCCAGCGGCTGGTAGACCACGCCCGAGGTTCCGCTCGACGCCGACCAGCATCCCCGAATTGTAACCGCTCGCATTGACGCCTGCGGTCCGGTAGGTGCTGACCTGCTGTCCGCCCGGCGCCGCCGCATTGTAGACGTACCAGGTCGTCTGCTGCTTGAGCTGGTCGACGATCTGGATCACGCTCGCGGCGCTGACGCCGGTGTTGATCGTGTTGGTGACCAGCGTCGTTCCGGTCGTGTTGTTGACGGTGATCGTGCCGGCGCCGCCATTGACGACGATGTTGCCCTGCGACGTGCCGCTCGTGGACGTGCTGATGATCCGGCCGTTCAGGTAGACATAACCACCGGTGCCCTGCACCACGCTGTTCAGCACGATCTGGTCGGTCAGCACGTTGTAACGCGCGCCGACCTGCACGTCGCCGCCGTTCACTGTGTTCAAATTCGGGTCAGATCGAGATAATTGCCGTGCTGCCGCATTGCTCTGGGCCTGGGCGAGCGACAGACCGGCGCATCGTTGCGGAGCGTATTGATCGTTGCTGACGTTCTGCCGAGACTGACCGAGTAATTGCTGCTCTGTCCGCTCTGGATGGTTCCGTTGACGTTGAGCACCGACGCCGACAGGATGATGGCTTTGCCGGGAATGATCGGCGCCGCCGCCGTGAGGGTCGTCGCAGCGTTAACTGGTGGAACCGCCGCGGACTGGATGTTGATGACCTGGAAGAAGTCGTTGCAGCCCGAACAATGGAACGGGCTTCCGTTGTCACCATACACGGTCTGACCGTCATAGGTGTGCTGCTCGGCCTGGTCGCCATGGCCGAAAGGATGGCCAGGCTCCGATTTGAGCGAGGTTTCCAGGAATGCCCTCGCCTGACGGCAGGAAGATCGCCGAGTAAAGCGAAACGCCGTCATAAAACAGGTTGAGCATGCGCGCGGTGAAAACGCTGTTCGGTACAGCAGCCGCGCTGCCGCTGCCGCCGTTGCAGCAATAATGGGTATACGGTTGGCCGTTGCCGGCAATATAGACCTCGCCGGGAACGTATTCCGTACGTTCCGAGCCACGTCGCCGCCGTCATGACGGCGGTCAGCGTGTCAGTGGGCCTGAACTGGACGCCCGCCCACTGCGACGACACGACGCCGTTGGTGTTGTAGATGCTGCCGATCCCGCCATTGAACGTGAAGGTGCCGTTCGGGACCTGCACCTGGATCGTCGCCGCGTTGTAGGTCTTCGACGCGACCACGTTGCCGAGCGCGTTGGAGATGTTGAGCAGGCCGTTGAGGTTGGTGACCTCACCGTTGAAGTAGATGTCGGGGGTTTTGGTCAGCGGGATCCCGTTCAGATCGACGCCGAGGCCGGTGTTCGGGTCCTTGCGGTTATAGCTGGCGTTTACCGTGACGACCGGCGTCGAGCCAGTCAGATCCTGCTGGAATGTGATGCCGGGGGACGTGGTGTCGGTCGCCGCACCCGTAAAGACATTGTGGCCACCGCTGACGCCGGTCACCGTCATCCTCGACACCGACATGAAGTTCAGGCCCTGGTTCTCGATGTTGATCGAGACGGAGTCGCGGACGACGGCAGATGAGCGCGGCCTTGCGCGGCCCCGGCCGCGTGCCGCTCCCCTCATCGTATCGGCCAGGATCGAGACGTTGCCGCCCGAGACCAGGATATCGCCGAGCGCGATCGACGCGCCGGCGACGTTGGCCGCGAACGGCGCCTGCTGGATCAGCGTGTTGACCTGGCGCTGGATATCGCCGGTCGGATCGCTGGCGGTCGACCGGATCGTCGGGATTGGCACCCAGCACCGCTCTGCACATCCGCCGTCGACAACCCGCTCAACGTCGCGATCTGCGAGACGTGCTGATAGGGATTGAAGCCGTTGACGACCGCATACTGGATGGTCTGCTTGTTGTACCTGACGACCGCACTGAAGTTCGCCGAGACTCGCGATCTCCGAAGGTCAGCGCGTACGGGCTAGTCGTCGTACGCGCTCGCCCGTCGCGCCGCAACCGCGCCGACCGCAGATCACGATCTCCTGATTGTAGATGCCGGCCACCACGACGCCGTTCTGCGAGATGTTGGCGCGGCCCTGGTGCGTCGCTGTGGTTGTCGTGGTTCTCGGTGCTGAACAGCGACAGGTATGGATTGTAATTGGTGCCCCTGCCGTGCCCGAAACGGCGCCTTTGGTCGCCGCGAGCGAGACGTTGTTCACGCCAAGCACCTGCGCGCCGCCGGCGATAGTCAGGTCGGTATAGCTGCGCGCCGTCGCCGTGCCGCTGTACACGGCGGTAATCGGGATCACGGCCTGATTGTAGACCACGGTGGTCGCGTTGGCGCTCACCTGGCTGTACTTGCTGCCGTCGCCGGCCTGGCCGGCGGTGAGATTGAGCAGGCCCCAGGCCAGCGAGTCCGCGTATCGCCGCTGACGTTGATGGCCTGGTTCGCGGTCAGCGAGGTATTGGTGCTGGCGCCGGCGCCGGTGATGGCGCCGTAAAGGTTCGCGTTGGCGTAGTTGTACGCGATCAGCGAGGACGCGGTGCCGATGAAGAGATTGCCGGCGCTGAAGATCTCGGTCGCGTCGATGTTGACCGTGACGTAGGCGTTCGCGTCATGTTGGACCGGGCGCCGCCGCCGGCAAACAGGCCGCCCGCGGTCAGGCTTACACTGTCGACGGTGCGCAGCGAGTTGTAGGCCTCGATGTTGACCTTGGCGGTTGAGGTCAAGGGATCGTCGTTCAGGCTGAGGATCGTGCCGCTGCCGATATTCGTGGTCGCCCTCTGGGTGACGTGGGCGTCGCTCACCGTCGCGGCGCCCGCGGCCACGCCGCCCGACCCTGCCCGCGCTCCGCCGACCTGATTGACGATGTCGTTGGAGATCACGAGCATGTCGCCGCCGGCGGAATGGATGATCAGGTTGGTTCCGACGCCGGCCGTCGTGGTCGAGGTGACTTGTTGGTCGCGATGCCGCCGCTGGCGCCGGCAAAGGACGCCTGGAAGGCGTCGCCATTGCCGACATAGTTGGTCTGGTGCTGGGCCTGGATGCCGAGCCGAGGTAAAGCGTGTTGGACGTCGCGTTGCCGTAGAGGTTCGCGCTCGTCGAGCGGTGTTGTTGATCAGTGCGACCGCCGCGCCGGCGATGGTGCCGCCCGAGCCGGCCGTCGCGCTGGACAGCAAGGCTGTCGGTGCCGACCGCGGTGATCTGCAGGACCCCGATATGGTTTGCGGTCGTGGTATCGCCCGCCCCGAGATAGGCCTCCGTGGTGGCGTTGGATGTGACCTTGCTGATGGTCGCGCCCGCCGCAAATAGCCGGCCGCGATACCCGTCGCCGTCGCATACTGGTTGCTGTCGTTCTGGGCGGCGATGTGAAGTCGCCGCCGGCAGGGTAATCCCCGTCCCGCCATAGGCACTGACCGTCGAGTTTTCCCTGGTCTCGGCGTAGCTGCCCTGGACGCCGATCAGTGATCCGCCGCCGCCCGCGATCGCCGGGCATAGATGCCGTTGCCGACTGTCGGCGCCATAGCCGCGGCGGAAACGTCAGGCCCCCGGTGAATAGTGGTGCTGTTGCCGACGCGGGAGGTGACGTTGAGCGTCGCTTCCGAAATCGCCACCGACGCACCAATGCCAGCCGCCGACGGCGACGCCCAGCAAGTCGCCGAGCAATTCCGGAGTCGCCGAAGCGCTCACCAGGGTGCCGAGGCCGGTCGTGGTGATCGTGGCACTGCTGCCGATCTCCGCCAGAACCGTGGAGTCTTCCTTCGCGGTCGCGGCCGCGCCGGTGCCGGCGACGACGCCGCCGGCGACCGCCGTCGCCACGCCGAATTGCCGGCCGCTGTCGGATGCGCTGATCATCAGCGACGTGACGCTGGCGTTATCGGATCCGGCGAGGACCGGGCATTGACTTCGCTGGCTTGTCGGCGGTCGCCACTGAACGCCGACCGCCGCCGCCGCCCGAGCGCCGCCGGTGCCGTTTGGGTCGAGGCTGTCGCGCGCGCTCACCTGGACGCCGATTGCCGCCCGTTCCCGTCCCCGATGCCGCCGAGCTGCGCCGTCACGGTATTGCTGACATTGCCGACCGCCACGGACGCCTGGGCGCCGAAATACAGACCGCCGCCGCCGGCCGTTGTCGGTGTCCACGGTCTTGCCGCCCGGTGGTGGCATCCTTCACGATACCGTCGACGCTGACCGTGTTGGCCCGAGACGTTGGCGTCGATTTTGGCCAGAACGCTGCTGTTGACGGTGGTGTAGCCGATAGCCGCGCCGACGCCGACATTCTTGCCGAAACCGGCGCCGAGCAGGAACTGCTGCGCGGCATTGGCGCTGGTGGCGCTGACGTTGACGGATGCCGATGACCGCCCCGCCGGAGATCTGCGCCGTGACGCCGTCATTGCCGCCGGTCAGGACGGTGCTGACGTCATAGGTCGAGGTGGCGTTGGCGCCTCGGAGTGCCGCGTATTGCTCGCAACCGCGCCGCTGCCCTGGCTGGAATTGGTCCCGGCATTGGCGGCGGTCGTGCCGTGCCGCCTTGAACTGTCCCGTCTGGTCGCCGGGTCTCGGCGTCGCCGTGTTGGTGCCGATCAGGATGAGCACGCCGACCGCCGCGGCGACGCCCACCGAGCTGCCGGTGCCCGCCGTCACGGCAGTGGACTGCACTTCCTTGATGCTCTGGGCGTTGACGTTGATCGCACCCGCTGACGAGTTCAGGTTGCTGTTGCGGGTCTCCGCGGTGGTCTGGCTCTTGAACACCAGCACGTTGGCGGCGGCGCCGACGCCTACCGCAGCCGCTGCCCGACAGCGCGCCCGCGATCTCGCAGATGTAGACTTTCCGTTGCATTGACGGTGACCGCGCCGGCGTTGCCGCCGCCCGGCGCCTGCACGGTGGTGTCGTAAATACCGGCGATCGTGACGTTGTTGGCGATCTCGATGTTCGCCATGCCGGCGACCGCGGCGCCGCCGGTCGAGATCGCGCCGCCGATCGAAAACGCCTTGAAATCGTTTTTCGTCTCCGCCTCGACCTTGAGCGCGCCGGTCAATTGAAGCGCCGTCGTGTGCGGCGCTGGCTGCCGCCCTGGTAGTGCAATTCATCGCCGACATAAGCGAACGTCTGTTCGAGCTGACCTGGACCACGAAAGCCGCGCCGACCGCCACATCCCGAGCCGTAGGCGCCGGAGCCGTTGGCGGTGGCGATCACGCCGTGCGTTCTTGGCCTTGACCGACAGCGACGAGGCGGTCAGCGAGCCGCCGTCGACATAGGCTAGCGTGTTGGCATTGAAGACGTTGAGCGCCGACCGAACCGCTGTTGAAGCCGACCGCGATCGACGACGCGTGCTGCTCCGGCATTGGCGCGAACCGTGACCGAACTGACCGTCGGGGCGCCCGACAACGTTGACGGTGCCGCCGACCTTGGCATTCGTGATATAGGCGAACGGTTCGCGCAATCATCGTCGTGCTGATGATCGTCGCGCCGCCGCCCGCCTGGTGCCGGTCGGCGCCACGATGCCGAGGCCGAACGTGTCGGAGTACGAAATGCTGCTGGCGGCGACGTCGATATGCGGCGTGAAGGTGGTATCCGTCTCGTCAGCCGCGTGTCGATGCTGCGCGCTGTCGATATAGGCACTGGTCGCGCCCGACATCACGTTGATGATCGGGTTGATCATGACCGAAACGCCGGACGCTCGCGGCGACGCTGGCGACGATGGTGACGACCGCCTGATG
This sequence comes from uncultured Alphaproteobacteria bacterium, assembly GCA_963838595.1. Taxonomy (GTDB): domain Bacteria; phylum Pseudomonadota; class Alphaproteobacteria; order Rhizobiales; family Xanthobacteraceae; genus Z2-YC6860. The sequence goes on along the minus strand of CAWIRP010000022.1, from coordinate 226,484 downwards.
CGAGCTGGCGTTGACCGAGAGGCCCGCGAACAGCTTCTCGTTCTCGCTCATATCCGGAGCGGTCGTCGGTCGGCGCAGCGGGGCCGAGACTGAACGGATTCACCATTGTGCCGTTGTTGACCGACATATTGGCGTTGGTGCCGCGCGCATCGACCTTGGTGGTCGCGCCGCTGATATAGGCCTCGGTGTTGCCGGTGATCTCGCTGGTGACCAGCGAGCCCCCGCCGCCGCTCGCGCCGAACGACAAAGCCACTGCGCCGCCGAACACGCTGGCGGTGCTGGTGTTGCGCGCTAGAACGGCGACGTTGTCGTCGGAGAACACGTCGGTGCCGTCGATAATCCTGGCTACAACGTCGGTGCCAGAATGCTGGTCGCGACCGAACCGGCCAAGCCGATACCTTGCGACGCCGCGATGCCAGTGGCGGTGGTCGCAATCGCACCGGCCGACTGCGCATCGACCCTCACGTCGCCGGTTGCGACGATCTTGCTCTTCGTCACTTCGGCGGTCACAGCGTTGTTGATGCCGTTATAGACGAGCGCACAGACCGACCGCCGCGCCCTGGGTCGAACCTCCGCCCACTGCCGCCGAGCCCTTGATCTTGGCGTTGTCGTTCGCTGTCAGAATGACATCGTCGGCGGTGATCGTCGAATTGGTGGTGTTTGACGTGCCGCTGCCGAGCCGCGCGGTCACGGTGTTGTTGATCGTGTTGACGACCACGCTGCCGACACCGGCAAACGTGCCCGTGGCCAAGCCGAAGCCGACGCTACAGGCCCAGAATCTCCGAAGAGCTCGCCGGCCGCGATGAGGACGTCGCCGCCGCTGGTCACCGTCAATTGCACATGCGCGATATACGTCAGATGGGTCTGCGCGATCGTGTTGTAGAGCAGCGAGAAGCCGACATTGTTCTTGCCGGCCTGGACGAGGCCTGCGCCCGCGTAGATGGCGGAGCCGGCGGGAAGACCGGCGAACACGGCACCCGTCACAGGATCGGTCCGATAATCCGTGCCGTTGAAGTCGATGCCCGAGACATCCTCAGCCGCATTGTTGTTGTTCGAATTCCTTGACGATATTGCCGAAGGACGGTGTCGAGGCTGGCAATGCTCGCGCTTTCGGCCGTCACCGTGACGCCGCTCGCCAGGCTGATCTGGGTGGTGGCGTTGAAGTCGATATAGGCGGTGATCGTCGGGTTGATGATGTTGACGACAATGGCCCCGGCACCGCCGTTGGACCCGACACCGCCGGTTGCGGCGCCCGCGGAAATCTTGTTCGCGGCGCTGGCGAGCACCGTAATGCGTGTCGAATTGACTGATCGGGCTCGCGAAGATGTGCGTCAACGGCCTTGCCGCCGGTCGGATCCAGATCGACGCATAGGTCAGTGCAACGCCAACGCCGGCCTGACCGCCGCTCGACGTAAGCGATCCGCCGCCGATCCGATCCTGCGTGGTCTGATAGGCGTCAACGACGATCCCGCGGCCGTTCGTGCCGGTCACGCCGACCAGGGTCGAATTCGATATGTAGCTGACCGTGCTGTCGGTGATGATGCCGATCGACGCCGACGCCGAGCCCGCGCCGCCGTTCGAACCGGTCGAGACGGCAAGGCCGATGGCGATGGCCGTCTGCTGGCCGCCGCTCGAGAGCCTGAACCGCGACCTCTCTGTAGTTGTTGATTGTGGTGTTGTTGACGTATAGGAGCCCCGTGAGCGTTGTTGTCCGACAGGCCGACTCGCAATGGCGCCGGCCACGGCGGCACTCGCCGCCGAGAGGCTCAGCAGATTGATCGCTGCTGAACCCGATCCGTTATCGACCATGACGTTGTTGAGCGCCGAGACGTTGGCGGTTGCGCCCGTGGCGGACGCCGTCTTGCGATTGACGGAGGCGCTGTCGATGTAGGCGCTGGTGTCGAGATCCAGAACGGAAACCGACGAGCTGCCGGCGATGTCGATGCTGAAGCTGTGCGTCGTGCTCGAGGCGTTGCTGACTGCCTGCTCCGCCACCGCCGTTGCGCCGCCCGCGGCTCCGCCCCCGTCGAACGCCGCCTTCAACGCCTTGGCCTTGCCGGCAAAGACTCGCGGCGCCGGTCGGCTCGGACATCGGCGACGGCGACCGACGCCGCCGTCAGGCGGCCGGCCGTCAGGGCCTGCACAACGAGCGCGTCCGTCAGGATCGATCCACCGGAGAGCGTCGCGCCCACGTCGATGGCCGAGAACGGCCCGTGGGAGAGGTCTGTACGATTGTCTCCGATATATGCCGCGGTATCCGCGCTTGCACCGAGATAGGCCACCGCAAGACCGACTGCCGAACTCGCGCCAAGGCTGATCGCGCCGGCGATCGAAAGCAGCGAGACGTTCTGCGTGGCGTTGACGTCGACGCTTGCCGCATCGCACGATCGCCGCATGGCTGATCGACGCATGAGTCTTGTTGTCGATCAGCGCCACCGATGCGATACCGCTGAGCGCAAGCGCACCGCAGCCAGCCCGAGCTCGGCGCAACGCCGACGAAGTAGTCGGTGGTGACCGCATTGACCGGCGATGTCGGTCGAGGTCAGGAACGCGCCACCGGCGACGCCGGCGATCGTGTTGCTGCTGAGTATTGACGAAATTGAGCGAACCGCCGGCAGCCGAGCCGCCGCCGCCGGTACCATTGAGCAGACGAGGAACCCAAATTGCCGGCGATGTCGATCGGCCGTTGGTCCGGCGAAGGCCTGGACGCTCAGCGACGACCGAAGCTCTGAGATTGTGGCCGGTCGACGCGCTCCATGAGCCGGTGCCCGTGGAGGTCGCGGTCAGGTTGGCGCCCGTCGCGACCCACGCGGTCGTGTTGTTCTGTGACGCCGAAATAGGACACCGAACCGGCCAGGCCGAGCGTGGCCCCGCCGTCGGCGGTCGCGTTCGAATAGCTGGTCACGATATTTCCGACGATGCCGAAATTCCCATTGAGATGACTGAGCGTCCCGCCCAGGCTGTCCCATTGCAGCCAGGTGTTGGTGTTCGGCAGCAGCGTGTTCGCCGCCACGCCGATTTTCGCGGCATTGATAATCACGCTCTGCCCGACATAGGCGTTCGAATTGTGGACGTACTTGCCGTAGGCGACCGCAACCGCGAGGGCATATGAGGCGCCGGTAAGCGGATCGCTGGAGATGGCGCTGGCGCTTGCGTTGTTGCGGATTGCATCGTCGATAAGGTTGCTGACGAACACGACATTGCCGTCGCGTCGACGCTCGGGGCGTCCTGCTCGGGCTCGCCGCGACCGAGGCCGTTGACGACATCGTAGTGTTGTTGAGGGCGAGCGCTCCGGCGGCCTTGAGACCGAAGTCGACCGCAAACAGCGGCGTCATCAAAAACGTCATCAACGGCGAAGCGGCACCGTGGCGCATTGGATAGCCGCGGCGACCGTTCGAGTGCCCACGTATCCCGGGTGTCCGACTGTCATCGACGAGCTGGCCGCATTCTTGGCGGTGTAGGTCGTGGCTCCGACCTTCACGTCGCCCGCAATGCGACTGGCCGAAGACCCAGGTTGGCGCCCAGCCGTCCGCGGTCGCCGAGTATGATCTCGCTGACGGCGACCGAGGCACCGGCACCTCCCTAAGTCACGAGGTTATCCAGCGTCATACCGGTCGCGCCGGCGGAGAAGTAGTGTAGAGTTCGTTCGCGATGACGCGACACCGGCGGCGCTGCCGGCGGGGACCGCAAGGAGCCGCTGCTCGGAACGGCGCCGGTTTCGACGATCGCGCGCGTGTCGACGTCGGCCTTCAGATACGCGACGACACCCGTGAATTACGCCGTCGCGCCGCCGCCAGGGATGTCCGAACATCCACCGTCGCGGAGTCTGCCGCTCGGTCTCGATGCGTCCTCGGCGGTGATACTGGGCACGCTCTCAACGGTGTTGGTCACCGCCCCTCTTCCATTGACACCAACCACCACCGCGGCTGCGATCGGCGGCGACCCGCCTGCAAGCCGCAATAACCGGGGTTTGAGCGTCCTGCGTGGCCTTCGCGGTGATATCGACGTTGCCGCTGCCGGTGATCCTGGCGTTGCTCTTGATCTGCACCGTCGCGGAAGCGTCGGCCGCAACAAGCCGCCGTTCAGTCCCAGCAACGTGCCGCAAGCGACTGGCCGACAAGCGCCATGTCGGCAATCGCGGTGCTCGTGAAGCTCGATGCGCCGTCGAGGTGGCGCCGATCGTAATGTTGCCGCCGGTGATCTGGCCGTCGACGATGATGAACGTGTTCGCGTGGCGAGACCCGACGGAGAGACGTGGGTCTTGATAGCCGTCAGCGTAACGTTGCCGCTGGTGTAAGTGGTCGCGCCAACACCCGTCGTATTCGAGATGGCCTGCGCGAAAATCTGCGCGCCGGACATCACGTTGATAGTTCGGAGCCTTGATTTCGATGTCGAGCGCGTTGCGCGACGAGAAGCCGTCGACGAACTGGCGGGTGTCGAGTACGCCATTGGCGGCAATCGTGATCGAATTACCGGCCTCGAAAATGATCTTGCTGGCGCCGGCGACATACGCAAGACCAATGGCCGTATTCACCTGGCTGTTCAGCATGGTGACGCCGATGTTCGACGGATCGGCGTTCAGACCCTCGTTCGCACCGCCGCTGAAACCTCCGATGACAAGGAAGTCGGGGTCGAGCAGCAGCGTGCCGCCGATGCCCTTGGGCGCGCGCAGATTGAGGTTGCGGTCGCCGAGATCGAACGCCCTGCGCGCGCTGAACTCGACGAGACCGGCGTCCTTCTCCGTCGAACTGACATCGAAGCTCGCGCCCGACTTCACCGTGAGCTTCTCGCCGGCGAACAGGATGACGTTGCCGCCGTTGCCGAGCGCGCTCTTCGCCGACAGCCGCGCGGTCGCCGCGACGTCGATGTTGCGCGCGGTGCGCACCGTCACGTTGCCGGCGTTGCCGCTTGCACGGCGTCGGCGGTGATCACGGCGCGCGGCCCGATCTTGGCATCGCGGCCGGCCGTCACCGAGATGTTGCCGGCGTCACGGCTGCGGCGGCTGTTTGCCGTAGACGCGCGTGTTGATGCTTGCGTCGTTGGCAGCGACGATCTGGATCGAGCCGTTGCGGACCTGGATTCCAGAGCCGACCCGCATGCCCTTGCTGTTGACCGTCGAGGCGAAGCGAGCGGCATGATTTATCCGCGCGATGTCCTCGGCATTGCGAACGCTGCCGACCGAGACGTTGTGGCCAATCAGGCGCACGCCCTCCTGCGGCATTGATGCGGCCGCGAATCGAAATGATGCCGTCCGGCGAGATCGGCACGATGCCGCTCTGCAACTGCTGGACAGCGGCGGGATTGATCTGGCCGGTCGGGCTGATCATTCCGTCCATGAACTGCCGCGTCGGCGTGACGACGTGCAGCGAACCGGTGTTGATCACGCCGGAACGGCCGACCATAAAGCCGTGCGGATCGGCGAAATAGACATTGCCGCCGATGCGGCCGTCCTTGTAGGCGTTGAGAATGCCGTTCACGACGACGGGGCTGTCGCGCACCAGATTGATCAGATTGCTGGCGCCGGTCGGCACCTGCAGATTGACCGTGGTGCCGCTGCCCTGCTGGAAATGCGAGAACGAGTTGAATGCGTTCGGCCCGCTCACCGTGCTGGTGGTGACGTTCGCCGTCGGTGCCGCTGCTGTTGACCTGGGTCTGCGTGCGGCCGTCCGGAACGATGTTGATCGTGCCGGGCGCGATCTACGTGACCTGCTGCGCGTAGGAAGCCGTGGGCGCGAGCACCAGCGCGACGCAGGTGACGACCGTAAGCGCGTCACGGCCGGCGCGCAAAATGTCGGCGCAAACAAAGCGCCGGGTCCACCGCACCGCGCGCATCCCGCTATGTCACCGGTTGGCGACACCATGTTACCCGCGATCCGTTTGAGTACCCTCCCCCGAGGTATTCCCCAGCGCCACCAGTGAATTTTGCGAAATTCTGGCGGCCTGGCGCGTCCCGCTGGGCGCAAACTGAACAAAGAAATTTACCGTCGGTTGAGGACCCAAATGGTTAAATTGTCGCCCAAGACGGATTCTCAGGCCTATATTCACGAAGCGATTGTTCGGCGGATTGTGTCGACCGTTAAACCCCCTTGATACAGTCGGCGCCTGGGGGACTGATGGGCGCGCAGTGGCCGGCAATGAGCCGACTGGTGCTGCTGGCCTGCCTCCTGGGGCGGTCGCCCGGCGCAGGCAAGCAAGTTCCTGGTCGGTGATGCCGAGGTCACGGTCGGCGGCGTGGTCAGCGCCGGAACCGTCGATCCGCACGCGCGTCGCCGATCCCGCCCTCATCCCGGCGCAATGGCCCCGCGGCTCGGTGTGCCCGGGTACGGCGCCCGTCGGGCCGCAACCAGGACGACGGCAACCTCAACTACCGCCGCGGCGACCCGGTCTCCACGCGTCGTCAAGGCGCTGGTCGATCTCGAGGTGAAATACGGCGCGTTCGGCGCGCATGTGCGCGCGATCGGCGTGGCGCGACTTCACCCTGACCGACGGCCCGGCCGTGGGGCAACATCCCGAACAACTACACGCCCGGCGCCGCTCGGTGAAACCAGCAACAGCCCCTATGGGCGCTTCAGCGGCGTCGGCGCTGCTCGACGCCAACGTCTACGGCACCGTCGCAGTCGGCGGCCTGCCGCTGTTCGCGAAGGTCGGCAATCAGTTGCTGCCCTGGGGCGTGCCGGCGACCATCGCCGGCGGCTTGTGCGCGCTCAATCCGATCAACAAGCCGGCCGCGCGGCGGCCGGGCGCGCTGCCGGAAGAGATCGGCATTCCGTTTCCCGCCGTGTTCGCGCGTCTCGGTCTCACCAGCACCATCAACGTCGAGGCGTTCTATCAGTTCGCGTTCCAGCGCACCGAGCCGCTCGGCTGCGGCACGTTCTTTTCCTCGTGTCGACTACATCGCCGACCGCTGCGACAAGGTCATGTTCGGCGCAGGGCTCAACGACCGCAACTCGATCGCCACGGGCAACTACGCGAAGCGCGCGCCGGATCCGCGATCCGTCTCGAACGACGGCCAGTTCGGCGTCGGCGTCACCTACAAAATGGAATCGATCGCGCACCCAGTTCGGCGCCTACTTCGCGCAGTATCACAGCCGCGACCGGCATCATCGGCGTGATCAAGTCGCGCGCGCCGCGGAACTCCGTTCATCGTCGGCGATCCCGACGGCCTCAATCCGAAATACTTCGTGCAAGTATCCCGAGCGCATCCGCATGTTCGCGTTCAACACTGATCACCCGCCAGCCCGACATGACGCTGTTCGCGGAAGTCGTGCACCGGCCCAATCAGCCGCTGCAGCTCAACGGCACCGACCTCACCAACGCCGCGATCTCCAACACGGCGGCGACGCTTGTTCGCGCCGAATACAGCGCCGTTCCGCTCGGCGGCATCTTATCGCGCCTACGATCGCTTGCCACCACCGACATTCTGCTCGGCGGCAGCCAGACGTTCGGCGGCATCCTCGGCGCGAAGACACTGACGCTCGGCGGCGAAGTCGGCTTGAAGTACGTGCACGATCTTCCCGACGTCAACGTGCGGCGCTACGGCCGCTCGGACGTGTTCGGCAGCGTGCCGTTCAACGGCGTATGCTCGACCGTCGCGCCCAGGCCTGTCCTGCTCCAACGACGGCTTCGTCAGCCGGACCGCTTATGGCGCGCGCGTCCGCGGCGCGCTGAGCTATGTCGATGTTCTTCGCCGACACCAACGTCACGCCGTCGGTCACCTACGGCTACGACATGCGCGGCTGGTCGTACGACGGCGTCTTCAACGAAGGCCGCCAGTTCGCGGTGTCAGCCTGCGGTCGGAATACCGGAAGCGCTACACCGCCGAGATCGCCTACCTGCCGACCTGGGGCGGCAACTACAACAACGCCGCGACCGCGACGTGATGACGCTCGCGGTCAGCGCCGATTTTGATTCCGGTGAGCGAGCCGTCGGCCGTCACGAGCTGATTCCCGGTAGTCGCTCGGGTTCATGCCGAAGGCGGCGCGGAACGCCGCGGTAGAAGACGCTCGAGCTTTTGATGCCGCAGGCGAGTGCGATATCGATCACCGCGCGATTCGGATCGTCGCAGTTGCAGCCGCGCGGCTTCGAGCCGGCGCGACAGCACGTAGCGGCTGAAGCTCTGGCCCGTCGGCGCGAACAGCAGATGCAATTGCCGAACCGAGATGCCGAGCGCGCGCGCAACGACCGCCGGCGTCAGATTGTCGCGCTGCAGATTTTTCTCGATGAAATCGCATGCTGCCTGCTGGCGCCGCGCGAGGTCGGTCGGCGAACGTCCGGCGCTGATGGACCGACATGATCCGATTCTCTCCGATCCGACAGCAGTTGATTCCTGACGTTTGCACGCATCAGTCGGTCAGGTTCGCGCTGTCCTTGGGCTCGACCGCAGCGACGCGCCGGTAGTCGGTCGGCTTCATGCCGTAGGCGTCGCGAAAGCCGCGATAGAACACCGTCGAGCTGTCGATGCCGCAGGAGAAGCGCGACCTCGATGATCTTGCGGCGCCGGTCGCTCGGCCAGCGCGTGCCGCGCCCGCTCCAGCCGCCGCGCCAGCACATAGCGGGAAAAGGTCGTGCCGGTCGGCTCGAACAGCAGGTGAAGCTGCCGCACCGAGATGCCGAGCGCCTGCGCCGTGTTGGCCGGGGTGAGTCACTCCATGCGAGATTGTTCTCGATGAACGCGCGGGCCGCCTGCAATCGCCCGGTGCGGCTGACCCAATCGACCGATGCGCTGCGCCCATACCTCGCCTCCTTCCTCGAGGCATGCAGCCGGGTCGAATCCGGATCGAACGCTGCCCCGATCTTGGCTACCGAAGAGGAGGCTGAGCGGATAAGTGCCAAATGGTACTGGGGCGCGTGTTTCGGCAGCCGCGGGCCGTCGGGCTCGCCTGAAGCGCCAAGCTGTTTGCGGCCTGTGCCGGAGGGAAGATGGTGCCGTCGCGCGATGCGACGCCTCCAAATCGCCGCGCGGCTGGACCGGCTGCCGGTGACGCCGCTGCACTGGGCGATCCTGGTCGTCTGCGCGCTTCGGGCTGCTGTTCGACGTGGTCGAAGCGGGGTTGAGCAATGCGCTGTCGGCGGTCTTCTCGGCCCCGCCGCATCAGGTCACGCCGTCGCAACTGTCGCTGCTGCTGGCCTCGGTGTTCATCGGAGGCGCGATCGGAGCGCCGCTGCTCGGCTGGCTCGCCGACCGCAGCGGCCGGCGGCTGGCGCTCGGCGATCTCGCTGCTGGTGCTGACCGTGACGTCGCTGCTCGCGGCGACCAGCACGGACATCGGCTGGCTGACCTTCTATCGCGTGCTGTCCGGCATCGCGCTCGGTTCCTATCCGCCGCTTGATGGCGGCCTATCTCTCCGATGTGCTGCCGCCGAAGCGGCGCGGCACGCTGATCATGATCGGCGCCGCGATCGGATTTCTCGGCGCGCCGGCCGTGATCTTCCTGATCCGCTGGCTCACGCCGTTGCAGCCGCTCGGATTTGAAGGCTGGCGCTGGGCGCTCGTGCTCGGCGCGATCGGCTCCGCGGCGGTCGGCGTGCTGCTGCTTGAGCCTGCCGGAATCGCCGCGATGGCTCGCCGCGATCGGCCGCCATGCAGAGGCGGAAGCCGCCTGCCGGCGCTTCGAACGCTCGGCCGGGCTTGAACCTGCCGGACCAGCGCCGAGCTTAAGCGTCGATGACACACAAGCCGCCACGTCCTCTGCATCGGACAAGGACGAAAGCGAACGTTTCTGGTCGTCGGCCGGACGTCAGATGCGCCGGCGCGCCGTCCTGTTCGGCGTGCTGGAATTCCTGAGTCCGTGGGCGACCATCGGATTTCCGCTGCTCAGCGGCGCCGTCCTGATCGAAAAGGGATTTCGCGTCAGCGACTCGCTGCTCTACGTCGGCGTCGCCATGTTCGGCCCGTCGATCGGCGTGCTCCTGGGCTCGCTGCTGATCGATCGCTTCGAGCGCCGGATCGCGTTGACGCTGTGCGGCGGATCGATGGCGCTGTTGGGTCTAGCGTTTGCGGCGAGCGCGACGCCGCTTCCGCTGATGGCGGCCGGCGTCGCCTTCCAGCTGATCGGCGCGATCTACATCGTGGGACTTAACGTCTACGCGGCGGAGGCCTTTCCGACCCGGATTCGCGCCGTCGGTCAGTTCCACCACCTGGGCGATGAATCGCGTCGCCTCCGCGCTGGTCCCGCTCGCCCTGCTGCCGCTGCTCAAGAGCGCCGGCGCGCTGGCGATGTTCTCGGTCATCGCCGGTGCGCTGGTCGTGAGCGTCGTGCTGGTTGCTCGCCTTCGGGCCGCGCGGTCTCACCCGCGACCCCTGAAGTAGCGCGTCCTCCTGCCACACGGTCGGCAAGGACAAGGCAAGACGCACCAGATCGACCTGCCGGTGGCAATCGGTCTTGGTCTGGATGATCTTCAACCGCGTGCGCGCCGTGGAGTGGCGGATGCCGAGCTGCTCGGCGGCCTCGCTGAGCGGCACGCCGTTGATGATCGCCTCGGTCAGGCGCTGCTCGGACGGCGTCAGGCCGTACTGCTGAGCGAGCCAGCCGACCGGCGTGCGCTGCACCTGATCGGGATCGAAGATCACCAGCAGCACGGCGCGCGGACCAAACTCCGACGCCGTCGTGTCGCCGAGGAACGGCAGCGGCCACATCATGGCGCGCAGCGACGCCGCTCCCGACGGCCGCGGCAGCACGACGCCATCGAGGTCGGAGCCGCGCGGAGTCGTGTTCATCGCCGTCGCGATCGCCGCGCATTTGCGAATCGCGACGTCGAGCGCGCGCGTTCGCGCCTCGTCGACGCAGCGCAGCTCTGCCGTCGCGGCCGAGCCGCAGGCCGTCGGAGCGTTGCAACAGCAATTCGGCGGCGTGATTGATCGAGACGATGCGGCCCTCGGCGTTGAGCACGAGCGCCGCATGCGCCCAGCGGTCGAGCGCCGCCTGCGTCGCCTCGCCGGTCGCCTTCTGCGCCGCGAAGGCGCGGTGCAGCCGGAACGCCCGCATCAGATGCGGCGCCGAGCATTCCCATCAGCTTGAATCTGGCGGGCGCGGCGATCGGCGTCGTTGCGATGATCGGCGATGGACAGCGCCACGATGCGGTCCGGCGTCGCGATCGAGGACCATGCCGGTCGCGTAGTGGCCGAGGCGGCGCGGCCGCACATATTCGTTGTAGTGCTCGGTCTTCTTCAGCTCGTCGTCGCTGATGATCAGTTTCGGATGGCTGGCGGCACCGACCGGAACCTGGCTGCACCGCGCGAGGTACGGGCTCGTCTTGACGTGGTGCTCGACGTAGGCCTGCACGTCTGCGGGGTCGTAGTTCTCCGACACCCTCAGCGTCTCGCCGGCCGCGCCTTGTCATGCCCGAACAGGGTGACGCGGCTGTGCGGATAGACGCGCTCCAGGAGCGTGACGAACTCCTGCCAATGCTGCGGGTCGGCGGCCGTCTCGTAGATGTGGCCGACCACGTCCATCAGCTGCTGGGAATTGAGATTGTCCATCGACCCCCCAGCTTGCCTCAAAGTGGCATTAAACCTCTGTATTGCATTCTAATAAGCGATCGACCAGCGCGCCACGAAATCGTGCCAAAACGCCTAAGCACCGGGACGCGTCAACCAAAATCGGGTGCCGATCGATCTTTCGAATGTCGCGACGAGGACATGGCCGACTGATCTCGGCTTGACGATAGAAATCGTGTCACTTGTGCTGGGCGACTTCGAGGAGCAGCCGATATCATTGCGCGACCGAGGGTCATTCAGAAGACAGCCGGACTTCTACGCAGCCTCGTCGCGCAGGGCTTCGTCGATCAGACGGCGGCATTCGCTGAGCTCGTGCAGCGCGGCCTGCAGCCGCCGCGCGTCTTCCCGCGTGAGCACAGGTTCGGCTGGCGGCATTGACGGTTTTGGCTCGCCGGCAGCGGCTTGCGCAGCGTGCTCGCGCTCAGGCGATTTGAGCAAGCCGAACAAGGTCCGTGCCGCCTCGTCCGGCGCGAGTTGATCGGGCTCGGCTCCCTCGTCCGAAGGACCCGACACCGGCTGCGCGGCGCCGGGCTGCCAGACCGCCTGGACGAACTTCGGTCCCTGCTCGCGCAGAATTCGCTGCACGCCGCGGATCGTGTAGCCCTGCCCGTACAACAGATGCCGGATGCCGCGCAGCAGGTCGACGTCGTCGGGACGATAGTAGCGCCGCCCGCCGGCCCGTTTCATCGGCCGGATTTGCGGGAACCGGCTTTCCCAAAACCGCAGCACGTGCTGCGGAATATCGAGATCGCCGGCCACTTCACTGATGGTGCGAAAAGCGTCGGGAGCCTTGTCCAAGGCCGTTCTCTCCAGTCAGGGCTTATGAAACGCGGGACGCGGACGCGGAACGCGACGACTATTCTTTTTCGTCCTCAACGGCGATGCCGTTGATGCGCTGCTTCAGGATCGCCGATGGCTTGAACACCATGACGCGGCGCGGGGAAATCGGCACTTCTTTGCCGGTCTTCGGATTGCGGCCGATACGCTGACCCTTCTTGCGCACAACGAACGAACCGAACGAGGAAAGCTTCACGGTTTCACCGCGCTCGAGGCAGTCAGTGACTTCCTGGAGCACCAATTCAACGAGCGCAGCCGACTCCGTGCGCGACAGCCCTACCTTTTGGTAGACCGCCTCGCAGAGGTCCGCTCGTGTGATGGTTTTGCCCGACATCGCCTGCCCCGGTTCCGGCGACCATTATCCCGCTGAATTTACAACGATATTAGCTTCAGCCCTGATGTCAACGGGGGCAACTACCGTCATCCTTGGCTTTTTTGAGCTCAAAATCCGTCAGGAACAGCGGCTTTTTGACACTGTCTCACCAGCGGATCAGGACGGCGCCCCAGGTAAAACCGCCGCCCATTGCTTCGAGCAGCACCAGGTCGCCGCGCTTGATGCGGCGGTCGGCGACCGCGTCCGACAACGCGAGCGGGATCGACGCCGCCGACGTGTTTCCGTGCCGATCGACCGTGGCGACGATCTTTTCGGGCGCAATGCCGAGCTTGTGCGCCGATGCATCGATGATGCGCCGATTGGCCTGATGCGGGACGAACCAGTCGATGTCGGCGGCTGAGTAGCCGGTGGCCTTGAACGCATCGACCACCACGTCGGTGATCATCGAAACCGCATGGCGGAAAACCTCTTTGCCTTCCATGCGCAGGTGCCCGACGGTCTGCGTCGAGGACGGGCCGCCGTCGACATAGAGCTTCGCCTTGTGGCGGCCATCGGAGCGAAGGTGCGTCGGTCAGAATACCGCGATCTTCGCGATTTCCAGGCTGTTCCTGCGCATCCAGCACCACTGCTCCGGCGCCATCTCCGAACAGCACGCAGGTGGTGCGGTCGTTCCAATCCAGGATGCGCGAGAACGTCTCGGACCCGATCACCAATGCGCGCTTGAACGAACGCGTCCGCAGCATGCTGTCGGCGGTCGAGAGCCCGAAGACAAAGCCGGAGCACACCGCTTGCAGATCGAACGCAGCGCCATGCGTGATGCCGAGCGCGGCCTGCACGGTCACGGCACTTGCGGGAAAAGTCTGGTCCGGCGTCGATGTCGCCAGCACGATCAGGTCGATCGACGATGCATCGACCTTGGCCGCGGCGAGCGCGGCCTTCGCCGCTTCCACCGCCATGTCGGAGGTCAACTCGCCGGTCGCCGCCAGCCGCCGCTCATGGATGCCCGTGCGTTGAACGATCCATTCGTCGGATGTTTCAACCGCCTTGGCCAGTTCGTGGTTGGTGACAACTCGCGACGGCAGATAGCTGCCGCACCCCAGCACAACAGAACGCAACACGCTCACGATGCCGCCCCTCCAAGGGCTTTTGCTCCTGGTTTCGCTTGCGCGTGGCTGTGCAACATCTGACCGATTTTTCCCAGCAGTTCGTGACGCACCATGCTGTAGCCCATATCGATGGCGGCTGCGAAGCCCTCCGGGTCGGTGCCGCCGTGGCTTTTGATCACAACGCCATTGAGGCCGAGAAAGACGCCGCCGTTGGCCTGCCGCGGATCCATCTTCTCGCGCAGTATTCCAAACGCCCCTCTCGCCAGGAGAAAACCAATCTTCGACAGCAGGGAGTGGTTCATCGCGCCCCTGAGGTAGCCCGCAAACTGCCGCGCGGTGCCCTCCGCGGTCTTCAGCGCGATATTGCCGGTGAAGCCCTCCGTCACCACCACATCGACCGTACCCTTGCCGATATCGTCGCCTTCGACAAAACCGAAATAGTCGAGATTGGAAAACGCCTCCTCGCGCAACGTCTTCGCGGCCTCACGGATCGGCTCGAGGCCTTTGACCTCCTCGACACCGATGTTGAGCAGCCGACCTTCGGCTTCTCCAGCCCGAACAGCGCGCGCGCCATCGCACTGCCCATCACCGCAAGCTGCACCAGTTGCTCGGCATCGGCTCCAATGCTGGCGCCGAGATCGAGCACGATGGAGCGGCCGCGGATGGTCGGCCAGATGGCGGCGATGGCAGGGCGGTCGACGCCCGGCATGGTCTTGAGATGAAACTTCGCCATCGCCATCAGCGCGCCGGTGTTGCCGGCGGAAACGGCTATGTCGGCTTCGCCCTTTTTCACTGCGTCGATGGCGAGCCACATCGAGGACTTCCAGCGGCCGTTGCGCAGCGCCTGGCTCGGCTTGTCGTCCATCCGGACCGCAACGTCGGTGTGAACCAGCCGGGACCCGGCCAGGCGGGGGTGGCTGCTCAACAGCGGCTCGACCTTGGCGCGGTCGCCAAACAGGATGAACTCGCTGTCGGCATGACGATCGAGCGCGATCTGGGCCCCCGGCACCACCACCGACGGCCCATGATCGCCGCCCATGGCGTCGAGCGCGATGCGGACCTTTTGAGGCATGAATCGACCTTGAGAAGCGGGGGCGTTGCCGCCGGACTTCGGTCCTCGCAAGTGACCGGGGGTGAGCGGCGACAATAACCGCCGCCGCGGGCACACAAAAGGGGCAAATCCCGCGCGTTTTTCGAGGTTTGGCTCCCGGAAAGCCGCCTCAGCGCGGTTTGTCCCCGGAATCCTTCTTCAAGGCGGCCAGGATGGCGAACGGGTGAGCCGCCGGGTCGTCGGCTTCCCTGGGCGCCTCAAACGCCGCGTCGGCCTTGCGGGGATAGGGATCGATCCCCAGCAGCAGGAACTCGGTGGCAATCGCGCCGAGATCGACGGCACGGTCGTGCAGGACGTCGGGCGCGTCTTTCTCCTCGGCGACGTCGATGTCCAACGCCGCGCGCGGAGGCGGCATGGCGCCGGGCTCAACCAGGATCAGGTCGACGGGTTCCTCTATCTCGTTGCGCAGCGGCTCAAGCGTGACGACGCAGTTCTGCTCGACGGTCGCCGACACCGAACCGGATACCTTCACGCCATCGCCTGCCAGCGGAGCAAGATCGAATACGGCTTGAAGGCGCGGCACAGCCACGACGCCCACCGCCTTGGCAACGGCCTGGCACGTGGCGGCGTCGGCTGTCAGCTCGATGTGCCGCCCCGTGGACGGAATTTCCGCCAGCGGCACCGGAAAGCTCCAGGGCTGCCCGGCGTCCGCAGCCAGCCGCATCCGCTCGGATTTCTTCCGATCCGGCTTGGTATCGCGCGGCTCGCGTGCGCTCATGGGTGTTGCTCCACGACGGCTTCGGGCACGCCGGCAGGGTCCGGAAACTCGACTTTGCCGCCGGAAGGATTCTGCGCATCAAGCCGTCGTGCCGCCTCATGCATGTAGGCGGCGAGACGGCGGGCGCCAGGCGGCACATCCTCCACTCCGAACACGTTGCGCGCGACGGCCGCTTCCAACGCAGTCCGGTCATCAGCGGCCAACGCTGCCTCATAGATACTGGCCCGGCCATAGAACGCTTCGGCCACCCGCTTCATCTCCTTGGGCACCGCCAAATCCCCGACCCCCATTTCCCGGAAGTTGTCGTCCATGTCCCGGCAGAACCGGTCAAAGATTTGTTGACCAAGCGCGGGCATATTGCCCTGGGGCTGGAGCTGACGGAGCCGCCGCAGCACCAACACGAGATGCAGGACGATCATGTCAAACCGGCCGCTAACCGTGTCGGGCACCCGATAATCGCGATAGAATGCGGGGGATCGCGCTTGCGCCACGATCATGCCATAGACCCCCTCAATGGTCGGGTCCGGCGAAAAGCCGCGAAATGGGGATGATAACATCGGGTTTGCCGGTCGGGCAGCGGCGGTCGGGGCCGACGTTGCGGGGATTAGCCATCGGGTACGCCGGCCAAGCGCTCGAATGCAAGCAAAAATGACGAGACCGCTTCGTATAGCTGTCGAACGCATACGCCGCCGCGGCACCACGCTGGCGGCCGCCTTCGCGCTCGCTTTGGCGCTTGGCGGCTGCAGCGGCGTGAGCACCAGCCAAGTCTATCAGCGCGGCTATGTGCTCCCCGAAGGAGCGCTCGAACAGGTTCCGATGGGGGCGAGCCAGGAGCAGGTGCTGATCGTGCTCGGCACGCCCTCCACCGTCGCCACCGTCAGCGGCGAGGTGTTCTATTACATCTCCCAGCGCGGCGTGCAGCCCGCCTACTTCATGCAGCAGAACGTCACCGACCAGCGCGTGATTGCGGTCTATTTCGACAAGAACCGGCGCGTCGAGCGGCTCGCCAATTACGGCCTCAAGGACGGCAAGGTGTTCGACTTCGTCAGCCGCACCACGCCGACCAGCGGACAAGAACTGTCCTATCTCGGATTCCTGTTCGGCTCCGTGCTGCGGTTCTAAGCCGCACAAAATAAAGACGGCCGGCTTCCTTCCGGAAGCCGGCCGCCTGGTTTTCGGCGAAGCTAGTGCGCCAGTACCGCGAGCAGCAGCAGCGCCACGATGTTGGTGATCTTGATCATCGGGTTCACTGCCGGACCGGCGGTGTCCTTGTAGGGATCGCCGACCGTGTCGCCGGTGACCGCCGCCTTGTGAGCGTCGGAGCCCTTGCCGCCGTAGTGGCCGTCCTCGATGTATTTCTTGGCGTTGTCCCAGGCGCCGCCGCCTGACGTCATCGAGATGGCGACGAACAATCCCGTCACGATCACGCCGAGCAGCATCGCGCCGACCGCGGAGAAGCCGGCCGACTTGCCGGCAACGCCGCCGCCCGCCACGAAGTAGATGACGTAGTAGACGACAATCGGCGACAGCACCGGCAGCAGCGACGGGATGATCATTTCCTTGATCGCAGCCTTGGTCAGCAGGTCCACGGCGCGGCCGTAGTCCGGCTTGTCCGTGCCCTTCATGATGCCGGGCTTCTCGCGGAACTGACGGCGCACTTCTTCGACGATCGCGCCCGCCGCGCGGCCGACCGCGGTCATGCCCATCGCGCCGAACAGATACGGCAGCAGGCCGCCGAACAGCAGGCCGACGATGACGTACGGATTGTTCAGCGAGAAATCGGCGCGCACGCCCTGGAAGTAAGGATGCTGCGCCGCGTTGCGGGTGAAGAAATCGAGGTCCTGGTTATAGGCCGCGAACAGCACCAGCGCGCCGAGGCCCGCCGAACCGATGGCGTAGCCCTTGGTGACCGCCTTGGTGGTGTTGCCGACCGCGTCGAGCGCGTCGGTCGACTTGCGCACCTCCTTGGGCAGTCCCGCCATTTCGGCAATGCCGCCGGCGTTGTCGGTCACCGGACCGAAGGCGTCGAGCGCGACCACCATGCCGGCGAGCGCGAGCATGGTCGTCACCGCGATGGCGATGCCGAACAGCCCCGCGAGATTGTAGGTCACCAGGATGCCGGCGATGATGACGATCGCTGGCAACGCCGTTGCCTCCATCGAGATCGCCAGGCCCTGGATGACGTTGGTGCCGTGACCGGTGACCGAAGCGGCCGCGATCGACTGCACCGGGCGATAGTCGGTTCCGGTGTAGTACTCGGTGATCCAGATGATCAGCCCGGTGACCGCGAGGCCGACGATGCCGCAATAAAACAGCGTCGTGGTCGTAAAGGCCGCGCCGCCCGCCTGCGAGTGGCGCGCCGAATCCGACCAGCCAATGGATCACTCCCGCAATACCGATCAGCGAGAGAACGCCGGTGGCGATCAGGCCCTTGTAGAGCGCGCCCATGATCGACTGGCTGGCGCCGAGCTTGACGAAGAACGTGCCGATGATCGAGGTGATGATGCAGACGCCGCCGATGGCGAGCGGCAGCAGCATCATGGTGTTGAGGTTGGGCGTGCCGGCGAAGAAGATCGCCGCGAGCACCATGGTGGCGACGGTCGTCACCGCATAGGTCTCGAACAGGTCGGCGGCCATGCCGGCGCAATCGCCGACGTTGTCGCCGACGTTGTCGGCGATGGTCGCCGGGTTGCGCGGATCGTCCTCCGGAATGCCGGCCTCGACCTTGCCGACCAGATCGCCGCCGACGTCGGCACCCTTGGTGAAGATGCCGCCGCCGAGACGGGCGAAGATCGAGATCAGCGAGGCGCCGAAGCCGAGCGCGACCAGCGCGTCGATCACCGTGCGCGAATTCGGCGCAAAGCCCATCGGGCCGGTGAGGATGCCGTAGTAGCCGGCCACCCCCAGCAGCGCGAGGCCGGCGACGAACATGCCGGTGATGGCGCCGGCCTTGAAGGCAAGCTCAAGTCCGCCGGCCAGCGAGCTGATGGCGGCCTGCGCGGTGCGCACGTTGGCCTGCACCGAGACGTTCATGCCGATGAAGCCGGCCGCGCCCGAGAGCACCGCGCCGATCAGGAAGCCGATTGCGACCAGCCAGCCGCAGCAGCCAGCCGACGATAAAAAAGATCACCACGCCGACGATGCCGATGGTGGCGTACTGACGCTTGAGATAGGCCTGCGCGCCCTCGCGCACCGCGGCGGCGATCTCCTGCATCCTGGCGTTGCCGGCGTCGGCCTGCATCACAGACCAGATCGCCCAAATGCCGTAAACGATCGCCAGCAAGCCGCAAGCGATGATCAGTCCCAAAGCTGACATAAGTCCCTCGATGAATGAGTGCCGGTGGAACGCCCCTGTCCGGCTGATGACGTCGAATCCGGCAAGCGCCGCTTCGACCGAAAGTGGCGCGGATATAGCCAAAAACCGGCGTCCCGTGCAACGCAAATAGGCCTGTTTGGCGTGGGTTTCCCCGTCCCGATGAGCCCTTCGGACTGTGGGAAATGGCCTTGCGGCGCATCCGAGGACGCGGAAGATTGCCGCGGTTCCCGGAGCGACACATGAGCCAACGGCCCCGACGAATGCTGGCTGCGATCCTGCCCTGCTGTTCCTGGGCACTGCGCCGGGCTGGGCGACCGCGGCCCTGACCTGCGACGCCAAGGACCGCAATCTGAGCTTCGAGCTTTTGGGGAACCTCGGCAGCGGCGACGGCGGGTCAATCCAGCTCATCGGAGGCACGATCAAGCTCAAGGCGGTCCGTGGCAAGTTCGACGCGACCGAGTTCAACATCGGCCCGGACCACATCTCGGGGCACTGGAGTTTCGGCAAGGAGCTGAGGATCGGCATTGCGCCGGACGCGGTGGGCGACGTTTCGGTGTTCCTCGCGATCATCGCCGAAGAGGCCAAGAGTGCCGATGGCGACATGGATCGCTATCGCGGCA
Organism: uncultured Alphaproteobacteria bacterium; assembly: GCA_963838595.1. GTDB lineage: Bacteria > Pseudomonadota > Alphaproteobacteria > Rhizobiales > Xanthobacteraceae > Z2-YC6860. The sequence goes on along the minus strand of CAWIRP010000022.1, from coordinate 206,946 downwards.
GCTACGTGCTCAAGGTCCGCGCGCCCAAGGGAGAGCATCTACTCAAGGGCAAGCTGAAAGGCTGCGACGCCGGTTAGACCGCCGCCGGTGTCCGTTCGCGCATCATCAGCCAGATCAGCAGCGCCGCCGCGGCGAAGATCGGCGGGAACATCAAAACGTTGACCGCGACCCAGCCATAGGTCGCCAAGATCATGCCCGAGGCGAGCGAGCCAATCGCCATCGAGCCGAAAATCAGGAAGTCGTTGAACGACTGGACCTTGGTCCGCTCCTCCGGGCCGGTGACTGCGCGCGACGATGGTGGTCGCGCCGATGAAGGCGAAGTTCCAGCCGACGCCCAGCAACGTGAGCGAGATCCAGAAATGCGCCACGGTCAATCCAGCAATTCCGACCAGGGCGGAAACCAGCAGCATCGCAAGTCCCAGCGCCACGATGCGATTGACGCCGTAGCGCACGATCAGACTGCCGGTGAAGAAGCTCGGCGCGTACATGCCGAGCACGTGCCACTGGATGCCAAGCGTCGCATCCGTCACCGAATGGCCGCAGCCGACCATGGCGAGCGGCGCCGAGGTCATCACCAGGTTCATCAACGTATAGCTCGATACGCCGACGAACACGGCGACGATGAACTTCGGATTCCAGACGATCTCGCCGAGCGGCCGGCCGCGATCGATCTGCTCACGCGACATCGGCGGCGGCAACTTGAGCTGCATCAGCGTGAAGCCCGCGAGCACCGCGAGGATGGCCTGTGCCACGAATGTCGCGGCGAACAGGTAGGGCTGCCACAGATCCTTGGTGAAGATCACGATCGTTGGGCCGATCACACCGGCCGCAACACCGCCGGCCAGAACGTAGGAGATCGCGATCGGCTTGTAGCCGTCGCTCGCCGTGTCGGTTGACGCAAACCGATACGACATGTGGCCGGCAGCATAGAAGCCGCAGCCGAACGTCCCGACGAGCAACAGCGGAAACGATCCTTGCAGCACCGCCGCGCAGCAGATGAGTCCGGAGATTGCGCCGACCGATCGTTCCGACTTGCAGCGCAGCGCGGCGGCCGTAGGTGCGCGCCAGCAGTCCCATCGGCACGGTGCTGAACCACAGGCCGAACATCATCACCGAGATCGGCAGCGTGGCGAGACTTTTGTCGGGCGCCAGAACCAGGCCGATGATTCCGGCCGTCGCGACGATCACCGTGTTGTTGCCGCCCGCCAGCGCCTGCGCGACCGCCAGCACGATGGCGTTGCGCTTGGCGAGACGATCGTCGATCAAAGCGGTGTGCGTTTCGGCAAGCGCCGACATGAAGGGTTCCCGGCAGGCGCCCCGTTCTATCGGGGCGCTCCGCCGCGCGCCACTGCCGGCGGCGCAGATCAGCTATTTCGGCCGAAGTCGTATGCGCCCGGATGCCGGACCATGACGTTCCTCGCCTCGTCCGGCGAACGCGCGCCCACCTGCCCCAGCGCCGACTGCAATTCGTCGATGAGGAGATCGATGGCGTGGCCTGGACCTTCCGAGCCCAGCGCGCCGACGCTCCACAGGAAGGTCTTGCCGGCGAGCGCTGCCTTGGCGCCGAGCGTCAAGGCACGCGCGACGTCGGTGCCGCTGCGCACGCCGGAATCGAACAGCACGGTGGCGCGGTCGCCGACCGCCTTGACCACACCGGGCATACAATCGATCGGCGCCGGCAGCGCCTCGATCTGACGGCCGCCGTGGTTCGACACCAGAATGCCGTCGACACCGATCGAGACGGCCTTCTCGGCATCGGCCGGATGCAGGATGCCCTTCACGATGAGCGGCTTCTTCCACTTGTCGCGATAGCGCGCGACCTCTTCCCACGAGAACGCGCCGCCCATCTCCTTGCGCGCGAACGTGATGGTGTCGTTGAGGCTGGCGTTCGGGCCCGCGTAAGGCTGGATGTTGGCGAAGCGCGGCTGACCGTTCTGCAGCATGGCGACGGCCCAGCTCGGGCACTTCACCATGCCCATCATCATGCGCCAGTCGGCCTTGAACTTGCCGCCGCCGCCGACGCCGACCTTCACCTCGCGCGCGCGAATGGTGCGCACCGGCACGTCCATGGTGAGCATCAGGGCGTGTGCGCCGGCGTTCTCGGCGCGCTTCACCAGCTCGAAGCCGATGGCGTGATCGTTCTTGGCGAAACGATAGAGCTGGAACCAGAACACGTCCGGCGCAATCTTCGCGATCTCCTCGATCGTCGCGCCGCCCGCACAACCGAGCGTGTAAGGCACGCCCGCGTGCTGCGCCGCCTTCGCGAACAGCTTGTCGGCGCCGGGCCAGACGACGATCGGGCTGCCCATCGGCGCGACACCCAACGGAGCGGTGTACTCGCGGCCGAACAGCTTGACCTTGACCGGCGGCAGCTCCGGAGTCGCGCCGTAGCGCGGCATCATCTCGATCGCATCGAGCGCCGACCAGTTGTGCTTGATCCCGGTGTCGTCGCCCGCGCCGCCGTCGCCATATTCGAAGGCGAAATGCGGCAGCCGGCTTTGCGCGCCTCGGCGCAGATCGTAGACCGTCGGATACCAGCGCTGGTTTTTCAGAAAATTCGGGCTTCTCTTGTGTCCCGAAATGGCGGCAACCCTGGACGCAATGTCGTGCATTCCCTTCCCCTGACTCTTACAGCCCCACTATAGCGCGGCTGGGGCGATCAAAAATGGCTGAATGAAGCGCGGGCGAAGGTCAACGGCTTGCCGTTGGGCAGATGGAAACTCGCCCCTGAGCCCCGGACGATGCGCCCAATGTCGGTCACAGCCACGCCCAGCGCGCGTGCCGCGGACTGGAACGCGGCAAGCTTGGCTGGCCGCACGGTACAGACGATCTCGTAGTCGTCGCCGCCGGACAACGCCGTCGTAAGCCACTTCCGGCCGTTCTCTGAAGCCTTCCGCGCGCCCGGAGACAACGGCACGCGCGCGACATCGACCACAGCCGCCACGCCGGACGCCCGGCACAGCTTGGCGAGATCGCCGGCAAGGCCATCCGATACATCCATCGCGCCGGTGGCGTATTTGCGGACTGCGGGCGCCAGCGCATTTCGCGGCTCCGGCACCAGATAGCGCCGCGCGAGGTGGGATCGCTCCTGCGCCGACAATTTCCATTGCCGCGCCAGCTTGCTGTCGCGGCGCAATTGCAGCCCCAGCGCGGCATCGCCGATCGTGCCCGAGACCATGACGTGATCGCCGACCTGCGCGCCGTCGCGGCGCACCATCGTACCGGCCGGCAGCACGCCGAACGCCGTGATCGAAAGCGTCAGCGGTCCTGGCGTGTGAACCGTGTCGCCGCCAAGCAGCGGACAGCCGTAGCGCTTTGCATCCGCGCCAAGTCCGCGCGAAAACGTCCTGAGCCAAGCCTCATTGATCGTTTTCGGCATGGCCAGGGTGAGCACAAAGCCTGCCGGTCTTGCACCCTTGGCGGCGAGATCGGAGAGATTGACGCGCAGCGCCTTGCGCGCAATTGCATCCGCAGGATCGTCCGCGAAAAAGTGGACGCCGGCGACGATCGCATCGGTCGTGACGACGAGATCGTGACCGGGCGGCGGCGACATCGTCGCCGCGTCGTCGATGAGCCCCAGCGCACCGGGGTGGCGGGCGATCGGTTTGAAATGGCGGGCGATCAGCCGGTCTTCGTTCGATTGCGCGTTTCGGCTTCCTCGCCACGGCGCCTACCTCGACGCCCGGTCGAACTCGGACGCGCGCAGTTGCCGCGCGATCTGGTCGAGCACGGCATTGATCAGGCCCATCTCGTCCTTCTCGACGAAGGCGTGCGCGACATCGACATATTCCGAAACGATGACGCGGGCCGGAATGTCACCGCGCTTGTCGAGCTCGTAGGCGCCGGCGCGCAGGATGGCGCGCAGCACCGTCTCGATGCGCTTGAGCGGCCAGCCCCGCGCCAGGGCGTCGTCGATCATCGGATCGAGCTTGCGCTGCTCGGCCACCACGCCGCCGACAATCTCACGGAAGAATGCCGCCTCTGCCGGCAGATACTGTTCGCCCTCGACCTCGCGGCCGATCCAATGGCTTTCGAATTCGGCCAGGATTTCGTGCAGCGGTGTCGCCGCAAGATCCATCTGGTAGAGCGCCTGCACCGCCGCGAGCCGTGCCGCGCCGCGCTTGTTGGCGCGGCGGTCCTGACTCGATGGCGCGGGCTTGACCATGCCGCTATCGCTTGGCGCGCTGGCGTTTGAGCTCGACCAGCGCGAGCGCGGCGCGCACCGCGTCGCCGCCCTTGTCGCCTTCGGTCAGACGCGCCCGCGCCCAGGCCTGCTCCTCGTTATCCACGGTGAGGATACCGTTACCGACGGGAAACTGGTGCGTCACCGAATAGTCGAGCAGCGCCTTGCCGATTGCATTGCCACGATATCGAAATGGAAGGTCTGGCCCTGGATCACGCAGCCCAGTGCGACAGCGCCGTCGTAGGGCTTCTTCTGCTTCGCCGCGGCTTCGACCGCGATGGCGATCGCCGGCACGATCTCGAGCGCACCCGGCACCACGATGCTGTCCCAGCTCGCATGCGCTTCATCGAGCGCCTTCGATGCGCCGGCCAGCAACGCATCGGAAATGGCGTCGTAGAAGCGTGCTTCCACGACAAGAATACGCGCGCCCGCAGGCTTCGCCGGTTTGCTAGCTTTTCTTTTTGGTGCGGCCATGGTCCCTCTCTGTCAGGCCGCGTGAGTAGCAAGCGCATCGCTGAGTAACAAGGGGCGTTACTTCGTCTCCATGAGGCGCGCCGCATAGCGCGCCATCAGGTCGATTTCGATGTTCACCGCGTCGCCGGGTTTGAGCGCACCGATCGTGGTGACTTTGAGAGTGTGCGGGATGATCAGCACGGAAAACGTGTCCCGCGTCACCTCGTTGACAGTGAGCGACACGCCGTCAATGGCGACCGAACCCTTTTGCGCCACGAAACGCATCAAAGGCGCAGGCGCTTTGAAAGTCAGCCGCGCCATGTCCGGCAGATCCTCGCGCTCTGTGAGTTCCGCAATGCCGTCGGCATGCCCGGCCACGATATGGCCACCGAGTTCGTCGCCGACCTTGAGCGAGCGCTCAAGATTGAGCCTGCGTGCCCTGCTTCCAGCGTCCCACAGTGGTCAGGCGAAGCGTCTCCGCCGCTGCATCGACCGCGAACCAATTGCGGTTGCCGTGTTGGCCGGTTTCCACCGCGGTCAGGCACACGCCGGAACATGCGATCGACGCGCCGATCGCGATCGAAGCCGGGTCGTAAGAGCATGCGATCTTGAGCCGGCGCAGCCCCTCGGCCTGTTGGCGTACATCCAACACTTCGCCCACGTCGGTGACGATGCCAGTGAACACGGCTCAAGCCCGCTCGTAGAGTTCGAGCGTGTCGGCGCCCATTTGCTCGGTCGACAAGTGCTTAAGCCGCGATGTCAGCGCCGTCAGCGGCATTCTGTCGAGCGCATCGATGCCATCGGCGCCGATTTCCTTGGGCGCACGGAACAGCGCCGCCTCGTCCACCAGATCCGCCTTCACGAACGATGCCGCGACCGTCGAGCCGCCCTCCACCATCAACCGGGTAATGCCTCGCTCGGCCAATACTTTCAGGACCGCCGCTAGATCGAGGCGGCCATCCTGATCTTCGACGCGGAACACCTCGACACCCTTGGCACGCAGCACCTCCTCACCCATCGCCGACGCCTTGGCGCCGCCGAATATCCAGGTCGGCGCATCGTGCGCGGTGCCTACAACGCCGGTCGAGATCGGCACACGCAAACGCGCGTCAAGCAGGACGCGGACCGGCGAGCGCTCCATCATTCCCGGCAAACGGCAGGTCAGCGCCGGATCGTCGGACAGGACCGTGCCCATGCCGACCAGAATGGCGTCACTCATGGCACGCATCTGGAACACGCGCTCGCGCGCTTCGGGGCCGGTAATCGCGACGGGCTTGCGCCCCGCAGCACCGATCTTGCCGTCGGCCGACAGCGCGAGCTTGAGCATGATATGGGGCCGGCCCTTGGTCATTCGCGTGACGTGGCCGATATGAGCGCGTCGCGCGGTTTCGCCGCCCAGTCCGGATTCGACGGCAATTTTGCGCTCGCGCAATTTTTCGAGGCCCTGACCCGCGACCTCCGGATTGGGATCGTCCATCGCGGAGACAACGCGATGAATGCCGGCGCGGACGATCGCATCGGTGCACGGCGGCGTCTTGCCGTGGTGCGAACAGGGTTCGAGCGTGACGTAGAGCGTGGCGCCGCGCGCCGCCCGGCCCGCCTGCTTGAGTGCCTCGGTTTCGGCGTGCGGGCGGCCACCAGGCTGGGTCCAGCCGCGGCCCAGGATGACACCGTCCTTCACCACCACGGCGCCGACTGCAGGATTGGGCCAGGTGTTGCCCAGACCGCGGCGGCCGAGCGCCAAGGCCAGCGTCATGAAGCGCTCATCCGCTGCGGGATCGACGACGGGCGCAGCCGCAGCCTGCGGGGCAGCGTCCGGCGTCTCGGCGTTCATTTTCGCGCCGCTGCGGCGGGCTTCGGCTCGTCGTCGCCGGTCAGTTCCGCGAGCGCGTTCTCGAAATCCTTGGGCTCGCGGAAATTGCGATAGACCGAGGCAAACCGGACGTAGGCCACGTCATCGAGGTTGCGCAGATGCTCCATCACCGTCTCACCGACGGCTTCCGAGGACACTTCGCTCTCGCCCAGGCTTTCCAGCTCACGGACGATCTTCGACACCATCTCCTCGACCCGCTCCGGCTCGACCGGGCGCTTGCGCAGCGCGATCGACAGCGAACGCATCAGCTTGTCGCGGTCGAACGGCACGCGACGGCCGTTGCGCTTGATGACGATAAGCTCGCGCAACTGCACGCGCTCGAAGGTGGTGAAGCGGAAATTGCAGGTCAGGCACACGCGGCGGCGGCGGATCGCGGCCGAATCCTCGGTCGGCCGCGAGTCCTTCACCTGGGTGTCGAGCGAGCCGCAGCTCGGACAGCGCATGTGTGCCCCTTGAAGCCGGTCAATCCGGGTAAATCGGGAACCGGGCAACCAGCCGCTTCACCTTCTCGCGCACCGCCGCCTCGACCGCCGCATCCTCCTCGGCATTCTTGTGCGACAGCGCATCCAGCACCTCGGCAATCAGTTCGCCGACATGACGGAACTCGGCGATGCCGAAGCCGCGCGACGTGCCGGCCGGCGTGCCGACCCGGATGCCGGACGTGATGGTCGGCTTCTCCGGATCGTAAGGAATGCCGTTCTTGTTGACGGTGATGTGGGCGCGGCCGAGCGCCGCGTCGGCGACCTTGCCGGTCAGCCGCTTGGGCCGCAGATCGACCAGCATCAGGTGCGTGTCGGTGCCGCCGGAAACGATGTCTAATCCTTTGGCCTTAAGGACTTCGGCCAGAGCCTTCGCGTTCTCCGCGACATTCTTCGCGTAAAGCTTGAACGACGGCCGCAGCGCCTCGCCGAACGCCACCGCCTTGGCGGCGATCACGTGCATCAGCGGTCCGCCCTGCATGCCGGGGAACACGGCCGAATTGATCTTCTTGGCCAGTTCCTCGTCGTTGGTCAGGACGAAGCCGCCGCGGGGGCCGCGCAGAGTTTTGTGCGTGGTGGAGGTGACGACATGTGCATGCGGCAACCGGGCTCGGATGCACCCCGCCCGCCACCAGGCCGGCGAAATGCGCCATATCCACCAATAGCTTGGCGCCGACGCTGTCGGCGATCTCGCGGAACGCGCGGAAATCGATGATGCGCGGATAGGCCGAACCACCCGCGACGATGACCTTCGGCCGATGTTCCTCCGCGAGTTTCCGGACCTCGTTCCATGTCTATTCGGTGATCCTCGCGGGTCACGCCGTACGGCACCACCTTGAACCACTTGCCCGACATGTTGACCGGCGAGCCGTGGGTGAGATGCCCGCCCGCCGCGAGGTTGAGCCCCATGAAGGTGTCGCCGGGCTGCATCAGCGCCATGAACGCCGCGGCGTTGGCCTGCGCGCCGGAATGCGGCTGCACGTTGGCGAAGCCCGCGCCGAACAGCTTCTTGACCCGGTCGAGCGCCAGGTTCTCGGCGACGTCGACGTACTGGCAGCCGCCGTAATAGCGCTTGCCCGGAAGCCCCTCCGCGTACTTGTTGGTCAGCACCGAGCCCTGCGCCTCGAGCACGGCGCGGCTGACGATGTTCTCCGACGCGATCAGCTCGATCTCGTCGCGCTGACGGCCGAGCTCGCGGCGGACCACGTCGGCGATCTCGGGATCGGCCTCGGCCAATGAGGCTGTGAAGGTGGTATCCGCGCTGGCTTTCGCGGAGGATTCGGTCACTGACATCGGCGTCTCCAGGAATGGCTTGGCCTAGCATAAACGGCCGCGACCCGCCAATGCTGGCGGGGCTTTGACCACAGGGCGCAATATCTAGCGTTTTCGGGGATTTACCGGCGCTCGTCGCGAGCCAGCCGGGCCTTCAGTTTTGCCAGCGCGAGCTGCTGCAGATCGGCCTGCGAGGCGCTCGCCGGCCCCATGGTCACGACCTCGATCCCGGTCACGCTGTCGATCGCGCTGACCCGCACCGCCGCGCCGACCACGGTGAACTCGAAATAGACGTCGCGGTTCTTGTCGTCCGGCATTGTCGCTCACCGCGGGCTTCAGGCTTCGACCACCACGTAATCGTTCTCGACGCTGACCCGGAACGTCTCGGCGACGTAGGGCCCCTCGATCAGCTTGGCGCCCTTCTCCACCGAGACGCCGAACCGGCGCGCCTTCACCTTCTCCGGATCGCACCACGACTTGCCGGTGCGGATATCGAACTCCCAGGAATGCCACGGACAGCGGATGATCTCGCCGCGCCGGATGTATTGGTACTCGCCGGGCTCGTCGGACAGCACCAAGCCCGGTCAGATTGCCGTGGCACAGGCTGCCGCCGCGATGCGGGCAGCGGTTGCTCAGCGCGAAGAATTCGCCGCCGAGATTGAACACCACGATGGCGCGGCCGTCGGCCGAGACGAGCTTGCGGCCGCCCGGCGGGATTTCGTTCACCGCGGCGACGACGTGCTTCTTCGCCATCAGAGCCGGTAGAGGCCGCGGGCGTTCGCGGCATAGATCATGCGCCGCTGCGCGTCGGTCAGGCTCGGCGGCAGCGACACGAACGGATCGTCGAAGTCCCAGTGCGGGTAGTCGCTGGAGAACATGATGCGGTCCATGCCGATCCAGTTCATCACCTCGATCAGGTGATCCGGGTTCTCGGTCTCTTCCATCGGCTGGGTGGTCACCCAGAAATGCTCGCGGATGTATTCCGACGGCGCCTTCTTGAGGTGCGGCACCTCGTCCTTGAGCCGCTTCCAGTGCTTGTCGAGCCGCCAGCCGAGCGACGGCAGCCAGCCGAAGCCGCATTCGATCAGCACGACCTTCAGCTCCGGATAGCGCTCGAACACGCCCTCCATGATGAAGCTCGTGACCATCACCTGCGCCGCGGTGGCGTGCTCGGTCATCTCCTCGATGTAGAACGACGGGTAGCCCGAGCTGGTCATCGGCCAGCCGCTGTAGCCGAAGGCGTGGATGCCGACCGGCAGTCCGGCCTCGACCGCGGCCTCGTAGATCGGCCAGTAGCGCTTGCGGCCCGCCGCCTCGCCGGTGCGGCTGAGCATGAACACCTGCGCGAAGCGCTTGTCGCCGGCGCGCTTGCGGACTTCCTTCGCGGAGGCAACGCCGTCCTCGTAAGGCACCACGACGGACGACTTCAGTCGCGGATCCGGATCGCTCCAGTGCGCGAGCTGCGCGTCATTGGCGGCCGAAGCCAGCGCGATCGAAAGCTCGACGTTCTGGTCGCCCTGCCCGGTCGGCGACAGCGGATTCATGATCGCGGTCTCGATGCCGTAGAAATCGAGATGCTGCTGCGCGGACGAAATCGAGGTCGCTCGCCGGCAAGCCGCCGTTCGGCGGCCAGGCGTCGCGGCGCGCCGCCTGCGGCGTCATCTTCGGATAGGCGTAGCCCTTGGCGTAGCCGTGGCGCGAGCGGTTGCCGAAGGTCTGCAGATACGACCACCACTGATTGCTCAGGAACGGCCGCATCTGGTCGTGGGTGATCTTGGGATGGAAGTCGCAGTCGACGATCTGCAGCTTGCTTTTCTGCTCGCGCTGCGGGGCCCTGACTTCGATGTTCATCGCGCGTCCTCCCTGAGGCTGGATTCGGCCGACGCGGAACGCAGTATATCACCGGAATGCAAGGGCTCCAGCGGCCAAGAGCTGTTGAGAGAGCGGTCGGGAACTGCTCACGGACCACGCCTTCGTTATAGCAAGAGCGCCACTTCAGCACGTGAACGACTTGCGGAAGCCCTCGGCTTGGGCCTCCTCTTCCGAACAGAACCACCGGTTTGATTGTTTTGTACGCTCGTAGCTGCGGCAACTGGGCAAGTGATAGATGCCGAGATAGCCGGTTAGCTGTGAGCGCAGAACCATCCTTCCCTTGATCGTGCATCCGGACGGCATGACGGGCTGCTCCGGAAACAGCGTTTCCCGAACTCGCCAGTTATTCGTTTTGGGGCAAGCAGCACCGAGCAGGCTTGCTGTGCTGATCGTGAACCGCCGTAACGATTCCGGTGATACAAAGCAGCCCTTCCACAGTCCCATTGCATTGGCACTGGCTTTGTCTCTTTCGGCTTTGAAACGGCCCTTCGCAGACCTATCGAGATTCAGCGCCCAGCCTTCCTGCACCATCCATTGATTCACGCTCGTGGTTTCGCCCGCAACCCAACATTCGCCGACACGTCTCTTGCGATGAGCGCTATCCGCGCCCCGGTCGGTGCAACGCACCTCGCGTTTGAGAACGTAGTCCCTCAAACGGTCACGTGCCTCGATGCCACATGTCCAGGCGGCACCTTTGTCGTTGAGGCATGTCTGGTCGGTCTGCGGAGCTTCGATGCCGTCAAGCCTGTATGTCACACCATTGAGGATCAGGGTGTCGCCATCCGTAACGGACACGTCGGCCGCCCAGCTTGGCGTTGCTGCGATGAGAAAAACGGCGATCACGCCGCCCAGCAAGCAAAGCAATTCCCGCCGCCTCATGCCAACCTCTGGACTAGGTGCCAACCTCTAGGCTCAAGTGCGAGGCATGGTAACGGGTCAGTTCGACATTTTGGAAGGCCGATGACGTCCGCTTGGGGCAAAAGCAGACACTTCCGGTGTTCGGCGCAATGTCCGCCAGGTGCCAACAATGGAACCAATGCCGAGGCGGCGATGTTCTCTCCTGATGAAAGAGCAAGACCAGGAAGCCGTAGAACGCCGCGAGCGCCGAATTGACGAAGCGCTCAAGGAGACGTTTCCCGCAAGCGACACCCCTTCGTTTGTCGGCGCTGGAGCGTCGACGCCGACTGATGACCAGGCGGGCAAGCCCGACCTCGACCGGGTCAACATCCACGATCCCGACGAGCTCCGAGAGTGGTGCGAGTATTGGGGCTGCACACCCGCCGAACTCAAGAAAGCCGTTCAAGATGTTGGTGTGATGGCCGCCAACGTCGAGGCCCAACTCAAGGCCAAGGGCCACAAGCGGAAGCAGTCCGCGTAGAGTCGCAGATCACATCATCGGCGCCAGTTCATCGACCGCTGCAGCCACGGTGTCCGGCGCGGCATGGTGCGGCATGTGTCCGACGCCTTTGAGAAAAACCAGCTTCGCGCGCGGCAACGCGGCCGCGAGAGCGCGCGCATTGATGTCCGGCGAAACCATGGTGTCGCAGTCGCCGGTCATGATGATCGTCGGCGAGCGCAGACCGGCGTAGCGCGGCACCTGCGCGACGATGAAACTCCTGAGCAGCGCAAGGTCACGCGCGTTGGCGAAGAATGTCTTCGGCCGGAGCACCAGCGGGATGGCCGCCCGGCGCAGGTAGTCGTCAGGCACCCGCCTGCGGCTCGAACACGCTGCGCGAGACGCGGTCGGCCAGGAAAAAACTCAGCGGATAAACAAGCGTGCGCAGGAACAGCGGGCCGATGCCGGGCAACGACACAAGATTGTTGTACCAGCCGGGGTCGGCGGGCCAAGGATGGGTCACGGCGGAGAGCAGGACGAGACCCGCGGTGCGGTCGGGAAACGCAAGCGCGTAGGCTGTCGCAAGCGCCCCACCCCAGGAATGTCCGACCAGGATCGCGCGCCTGACGCCGAGTTGCTCAAGCGCCTTCGCGACGAGCTCCGCCTGGCGTGCCGGCGAGGCATAGGAGTCATCCGCCGGCCGCGAACTCCATCCGTGGCCGGGGCGGTCGATCAGGATCACACGATGCGATGCCGCCAGCCTCTCGCCAAGCGCGAGCCGCATGTCTTCCATGTTTCCGCTCGCACCGTGGATCAGAACGACGGCGGGCTCGGCGCCGGGCGCGCCGCGCGCAAGACCGATCTCGGCGACGTGCAGGCGCACGCCTTCGACCTCGACGAATTGCCCGGCCGGCGGATGCGCGGCCTCGATCCGCGCGACGCCGAACGTGGTCATGACCACGAGCGCGCCCAGCGCAATGACAAGTGCAACGATGGGAGCAGTGAGAGACATGCATTCGCGGTCCGTTGTGGCGTTACAACGGCTTTGAATGGAGCGGGGTTCCTGTCGTTCGCCTATCCGCTCGTCTGGCGCAGTGTTCGATTTCCGACACAGGAACCAAACAGACGAGACTGTGTTTGATGAAAAAGTTAAGTCACAGCTTTGACGCCATCTCCGCGAGTTTCGCAATCGTGTTCATATTGCGCGCGGTGCCGGTCTTTGCGGCCGGGATGCGCAGCCTGGACGTCCCTTGGCCGCTGCCGTAGTGCACAAAAATCTCGCGCCGTCCGAGACGCATTTTTTCGTCTTTGACGCCGGCTGCATGATCCAAGGCGTCAGGCGGCGGCGGTTTGTCGAGGAAGATCGCGACAGTGTAGTTCGCCAGCAGCCGTGAAAACGGATTGGCCTTCAGCACCGCCGCCATCTCGGACGCCGTGCGTACCGCGACGCCGACGGGCTTGCCGGCATAGGCGAGAAGGCGCGCTTCAAGCGTAGCCTTCACCTTTGCCGGCGAAGCTTTGCTTTCAAACACAACGTTGCCGCTGGCGATATAGGTTTGCACGTTGGCGAACCCGGCATCCTCGCACATGACCTTCAATTCGGTCATCGGCAGCTTGCCGGTGCCCCCGACGTTTACCGCGCGCAGCAGTGCGACGTATCTGCCATGAATTATCGCGCGGCTTCCCTGAGCCGGACGTAGGTCGCGAGCGGATTGTCGATCGCGATCTTGCGCTGCAAGGCCGGCGAAATCCCGGCCGGCATCACCGCGTCGCCATCGAACTGCCAATGCGGAAAGTCCGACGCGTAGAGCAGGATATCGTCGGAGCGCAGGTGCTCGATGGCGCGTTCGACCTCATGCGGGTCGTCGGGCGCATCGAACGGCTGGATCGTCAGGCGGAAATGATCGCGCACGATCTCCCACGGCGCACGGTCGACCCACGGCACCTCGGTGCGCAGTCCCCGCCAGAACTTGCCGAACCGCCACAGGAAGCCGGGCAGCCAGGTCACGCCGGATTCGATCAGCACCACCTTGAGCGCCGGGTGCTTGGCGAACACGCCTTCGGCGATCAGGCTCGCGACCTGCGACTGGAAGCCCTGCGACTGGCTCGGCGTAGTCCTCGATGTACCAGGTCGGCCAGCCGAGCGACGTGACCGGATTGCGGTAGGCCGAGCCCGCATGGATGCCGAGCGGCAGGCCGTGGCGTTCGCAGGCCGCATAGATCGGCCAGAAATGGCGGCGGCCGAGCGGCAGCTCCTGCATCGCCAGCACCAGCACCTGGACGAAGCGCTTGTCCTTGGCGCAGCGCTCGATCTCGTCGACCGCGTATTCGACGTTCTGCATCGGAATGACGATCGAGGCGCGCAGCCGCGGATCGCGGTCGAGCCACTCCTTGGCGATCCAGTCGTTGACGGCGCGGCAGAACGCCGCCGCCATGTCCTCGCTGAACAGGAGCTGCACGCCGTAGAGGCAGTTCAGGATCGCGGTGCCTGCCTTCCAGCGGTCGAACACCTGCGTCCCGAGCTGGCCGGCGTCGGTCGCGGCGAAGCCGTCCTTGCCGCGCCATTCGGGGCGCGACGTGAGCGGCGATTTCAGCGGATAGCTGATCGATTTCCAGCGACGTGAGGCCGCGCTCGACGACGGAGTCGCGCCAGAACGTTTCGAGATACGGCAGCAGCGCCTTGTTGTCCGGCACGGTCGGATGGACGTCGCAATCGATCGCGCCGGGAACGGTCATGCCGGTCAGTCGGCCTTGAGGTTCGCGGCCTTGGCGACCTCTTGCCAGCGCGCGATCTCGGTCCGCATCCAGGCCGACAGCTCGGCCGGCGTGTTGCCGTAGGCGTTGATGCCGAGATGCTTGGTCTTCTCGCGGAACGCCTCCGAGCTCACCACGGCGCGGATGTCGGCCGAAAGCTTCTCCAGGACCGGCTGCGGCACGCCGGCGGGCGTCACCAATGCGTTGAACGCCATCACCTGGAAGCCCGGGATAGGTTTCCGCCATGGTCGCGACGTTCGGCGCGTCGGCGAAGCGCTCGGCGCTCGCGCCGGCGATCAGCTTGAGCTGGCCGGCATCGACGTAGCGCTTGGCCGAATGCCAGATGTCGAACATCAGCGGCACGCGGCCGGCGACCACGTCGGTGAGCGCCGGCGCGCTGCCGTTGTAGTTGATGTGCACCATCTCGATGCCGGCGCGCTGCTTGAGCATCTCGCCGGCGAGATGCCCGACGCCGCGCGGCCCCGGCGAGGTGTAGTTGAGCGGCGCGGCCGATTTCTTCGCCTCGGCCACCACCTCCTGCACGGTGTTCGGCGCGAACGACTTGTTCGCGACCAGCGCGACCGGCTGCGTCGCCAGCATGCTGACCGAGGCAAAATCCTTCAGCGTGTCGTAGGGCAGCGAGTGGTTGATCGCCGGGTTGATCAGCAGCGAATTGGTCGCGACCAGCATGGTGTGGCCGTCGGCCGGCGCCTTGGCCACCGCGGCCGTCGCGACGATGGTGCCGGCGCCCGGCCGGTTCTCGATCAGCACGGTCTTGCCGCCCCAGCGCGCCGACAATTGCTCGGCGAGGATGCGCGCCACCACGTCGGTCGGGCCGCCGGCCGCGAACGGCACGAACAGCCGCACCGGCGCGGTCGGGAAATCGGCCGCGGACTGGGCGTGCGCCGGCGACCGCGGCCAAACGACGAGCGCCGCGCGAACAGTGCGGTGAGCATCATGCTGGAATGGTAGCGCGCGCCCGGTGGCAATGCCAGTCCGCGCGGGGGCTCGCGAAATACGGCGCTAGCCGCGCGAGGCCGCCGTCGGGCCGAGCCCGTCGCGGTTGTAGATGTCGTCGCGGAACTGCACGACGCCGTCCGGCGTCGCCCAGGCCGTGACATAGACCCAGTAGAGCGGCACCGGACGGCCGATCTTGGCGTCCTTGCGCTCGCCGCTCTTGATCACCTGATCGATCTCCTGGCGCGACCAGCCCGGCGTCTCCACCAGCAGCCAGTTGACCAGCTCGCGCACGTTCTGCACGCGCACGCAGCCGGACGAATGGAAGCGGAAGTCCTCGCCGAACAGGTTCTTCGACGGCGTGTCGTGCATGTAGACGCCGTGCGTGCTCGGGAAGTTGATGCGGATCGAGCCCATCGAATTGAGGTCGCCCGGATCCTGCTTGAAGCGATAGTTCACCGCCTCTTCCGAGTACCAGTTGATCTGCGACGGCGTGAGCTCGTTGCCGCGCTTGTCGAAGATGCGGATGAGGTTCTTTTCCAGATAATCCGGCTCCGCCTGCATCTTCGGAATGAGATCGCGGCGCACGATCGAAACCGGCACGGTCCAGTACGGATTGAAATTGATCTCGACGATCCGGCTGTTGATGTCGGGCGACGGCGCGGTCCGGCTTGCCGACCACGGCGGTGTGGCGCGACACCGCGACGCCGCCTTCGATCGCCTCGATGTGCGCGGCCGGAATGTTGCAGACCACGAAGCGAGCGCCGAGATTGCCGCTCATGCTGCGCAGCCGCACCGCGTTGGTGCGCAAGCTGCGCGAGCCGCACCTGCGCCGGCACGTTGAGCGCCTTGAGCGTCTGCTCGCGAATGTTGCCGTCGACCGCGAGCCCGTGGCGCGCCTGGAAGCGGCGCACCGCGGCGTCGACGTAGGAATCGTAGACGTCGGACACGCCGGCGTTCGGATCGAGATCGCCGGCGAGCGTCAGACGCTGGCGCAGCGCGACGACGCTCGGATTGCGCGCGCCGAGCCGCAGCCGGTCGATCTTCGGCACCTCCGGCCAGCCGCCGCGCGAAACGATGCCTTCGTAGTGCGCGATCGCCTGGCTGGTGTGCTCGCGCGGTCGCGGGCGACAGCGTCGGCAGCGACGCCTTCGGCATGGCGATGGTGCGCGAGGCGGAATCGAAGCCCTGGCCGAAATCGCCGCGCTGGGTCTGGTCGATCAGGGACTGCAGCAGCGCGTCCTGGGCCTGGCCGAACGCCGCCGAGGCGCCCAGCGCGCCGCCCGCCGCTGCCGCGCCCGTCACGAAGGCGCGCCGGCTGACGCCCATGGTTTGTTGGCATGACCGAAATCAGGCCGTTTGGTCATCAAGTCCCCGAACTCCCGTGCCGGTATCGGCCTAAGAAAGGCCAACACGCCGCGGCCGACAAGACCGAAATCGGCCAAATCACCGCCCTGTGACATCGGGTAGGGGCGGCGGTGGGCGATTTTGTGACATGAGCGCAAAGACCATGGACAAAAAGCAAGCCCCCGGCTGGTGAGGACCGGGGGCTTTGTCGCGGCGGAGGTGGTGGTTCGGAGGAAGCCGCGAAACTCGCTTTGGGCGTATGCGGCTTAGAGCCGATAGAGGATCTGGTCGGTCCAGAACCGCTCGAGCCGGTGCAGCGACTTGTTCAGGGTCGCGAACTCGTCGGCGTTGATGCCGCCGACCTGCTCCACCGTGCGCACGTGCTTCTGGTAGAGACCCTCGACGATGTCGCGAATCTCGCGGCCCGCGTCCGTCAGACGGATGCGCACCGAACGGCGGTCGACGCGCGAGCGCTGGTGATCGAGGAAGCCCATCTCGACGAGCTTCTTCAGATTGTAGGAGACGTTGGAGCCGAGGTAGTAGCCGCGCGTGCGCAGCTCGCCCGCGGTGAGCTCCTTGTCGCCGATGTTGTAGAGCAGCAGCGCCTGCACCGAATTGATGTCGGAGCGGCCGCGGCGATCGAACTCGTCCTTGATGACGTCCAGCAAGCGCCGATGCAGCCGCTCAACCAGCGTCAAGGCATCGAGATACAGCGGCCGGATGTGATCGAACTTCGCCTGACGTTCGGCGGGCTCGACCGTCTTGGCAACGGTCTTCATGATGACGCCTTCCCGTGTTTTTTCGTTTCGTACGGGGCCCTGTTTTCCCCGTCGATGGCGTGACCATACGAGTGGCGTTTGAAGATCGGCTTAAATTGTAGAATAAAGATTAGGTTTATTCGCGATAGTAAATCCGGCGTATTTTAGAACTCGACCGATTGTCTTTACCGCGAATTCACCGTGTGGCTTGTCGGCCTGTGCCGAAATGAAATGATTGCCGCGCCCTGCCCCCGCGACAGGCCGCGAACAGCGCTCAGATGAACGGCCGGCGCGCCCGCTGCATCGGTTGCTCGTAGCCGGCGAGCTTCGCCAGCGCATCGCGATCCAGCACTTCGAACATCTTGTCCTTCCAGCGGACCGCCTTGGTCGCCGCAAGCCGCTTCAGCGTCTTGTTGGTGTGGACCAGCGACATGCCGAGCGTGTCGGCGACGTGCTGCTGCGTGAACGGAAATGCGATGGTGTTGCCCTTGGTCAGACCGACCTCCTCGGCACGTGCGAACAGGTGCAGCAGCAGATAGGCCGCGCGCTCGAGCGCGGTGCGGCGGCCGACGTTCAGCAGGTTCTCGTCGAGCATCTGCTCCTCGCGCGCCGCGAGCCACGTCACGTCGAACGCCAGCGCCGGATAGCCGGAGTACAAGTCCCACAGCTTCTCGCGCGGGAACACGCACAGGATCATGTCGGTGAGCGCCTCGACCGAATGCTGCATCTCGTCGGACACCGAGCCCTGCAATCCGAGCAGGTCGGCAGGCAGTGCATAATTGAGAATTTGGCGGCGGCCGTCCGCCAGCGTCTTGTAGCGGAACGCCCAGCCCGACAGCACGGTGTAGAGATGCGCGCTGTTGGTGCCTTGCAGCAGAATGCTGGTGCCGGCCTGCACGTTGAGCTCGCCGGACTTGAATTCCGCGACGAACGGCAGCTCCTTGGCGGTGAAGTCCCGCAGCACCTCCTTGCCGCGCAACGGGCATTTCTCGCAAGGGACCTTGCGGCCGGCTGACGGCGGCAGCAATGGATGCGGCTAGAGCCAAGGGGCCCTCCTCAATGACTAATAAAATTCAGGCTCTTTAACGCGCCATCCGGGAGGATGGTTCCATCGCCTACGTTTTACGGACGTAACGGATGATGCCGGAGAAATCGCGGCCGCCCTCGCCGCTCTCGACGTACTGGCCGTAGATTTTGGCAGCATCGGCGCCGAGCGGCGTCGCGGCCCCGGCCGCCTTGGCGGCGTCCTGCGCGAGCTTCAGGTCCTTCAGCATCATCGCGGCGGTGAAGCCGGCCTGGTAGTCGCGGTTGGCGGGCGAAGTCGGCACCGGTCCCGGCACCGGGCAATACGACGTCATCGACCAGCACTGGCCGGACGACTTCGACGAGATGTCGAACAGCTTCTGCGCATCGAGACCGAGCTTCTCGGCCAGCACGAAGGCTTCCGACACCGCGATCATCGACACGCCGAGGATCATGTTGTTGCAGATCTTGGCCGCCTGGCCGTTGCCGGCCCCGCCGGCGTGAACGATGGTCTTGCCCATCTTTTCCAGAATCGGCTTGGCGCGATCGAACGCGGCGTCGGGGCCGCCGACCATGAAGGTCAGCGTCCCCGCCTGCGCGCCGCCGACGCCGCCCGACACCGGCGCATCGAGCATCGCGAGGCCCTTGCCCTGTGCCGCGCTGGAAACCGCGCGCGCGGTCTCGACGTCGATCGTCGAAGAATCGATCAGCAGCGTGCTCTGGCTCGCGGTCGCGATCACGCCGTCGTTGCCGAGATAGACCTCGCGCACCTGCGCGCCGGCCGGCAGCATGGTGATCACGACGTCGGCGCCGGAGGCGGCTTCCTTGACGCTGCCGGCGGCCTTGCCGCCCGCCGCGACGAGCTTGTCCACCTGCGCCTTGCTCATATCGAGGCCGGTCACGGCATGTCCGGCCTTGATGAGATTTTGCGCCATCGGCAGGCCCATGTTGCCGAGCCCGATGAAGCCGATCCGCGCCATGCGCTCCTCCCCTTCTTCGTGTGCGCGTTCGCGCTACTTCTCTATCGAGACGCCGGCGGCCTTGGCGAGATCGACCGCGATCGGCGTTTCCCTGGCGATGCGGGCATCGAAGTCGGTGGTCGACTGAATCAGGAAATCGACGCCCATCTTGGAAAACCGCTCCTTGGTGACTGGAGCTTCCAGAGCCTTCACGATCTCGGCGTGCATCTTCGCAACGATCGGACGCGGCGTCTGCTTGGCGACCATCGAGCCGATCCAGAATTCGAAATCGGAGTTCGGAAAGCCCGCTTCGAGCGTGGTCGGCACATCGGGGAGCGCCGACGCGCGCTTGGTGCTGCTCACCGCCAGCGGCACCAGCTTGCCGGCCTGGATCAGCGGCAAGGCCGGCGTCAGCGGACTGAAATACGTATCCACGCGCCCGGCCATGATTTCGGTCAGCGCTTCCGGCGCACCCTTGAACGGCACGAGCTGCCCGGTGAAGCCTGCGGCGATGCGGAAGCGCTCCATCGTCAGATGGGGCGGCGAGCCGATGCCGGCGGCCGCATAGTTCAGCGTGCCCGGCTTGGCCTTGGCGAGATCGACCAGTGCCTTGAGCGTCTTGATGTTCTTGTCCGGCGCAACCACCAGCACCAGAGGCACGTTGCCGAGCGGCGTGATGCCAGCGAAATCCTTCGGCGGATCCCAGGTCATCGCCTGGATCGCCGGCGTGGTGATGAGCGAGTTGGAATGGACCAGGATGGTGTGCCCGTCCGGGTCGGCGGACTTGACCGACATGATGGCGGGCGCGCCGCCGCCGCCGCCGCGGTTTTCGATGATGATGTTCTGGCCGACCTGCTTCGAAACCTGCTCGAACACCGCGCGGCCGACCAGGTCGACTGCGCTGCCCGGCGAGAACGGCACGATGACGCGAACCGTCTTGCTCGGCCAGTCCTGCGCCGCGGCCGGCGCGGCGCAATACGCCCGCCGTCCATGCGATCGACGGCGACCAAGCCCAACACGTTCACGACGTCTCATTACGCCCCCTCACCGACGACTCTACTGCGGATGCTCGCGCGCCGATTGTATCGCGAGGAACAGATAGCCGAACAGCAGCACCGCCTCGAAAATCACCACGCTCATGCGGCCGCCATAGACCTGGGGGAAGATCACCTCCACCGCGGCCATCGACACGCAGGCGGTGAGCCAGACGACGGCGCCCCAAGCGGCGGCCAGCCACAATCCGACGGCGGCCACCAGATCGATCACCGCAAAGAACACCGTGGCGGTCTGCCACGGCAGCGGCTGCGCCTCGAAGCCGCCGTCGAGACCGGTCATGCCGACGACCACCGCCCAGTGATAGAGGCCCTTCACCATCGAAAGCCCGGCCATCACGCGAAGGAACAGCACCAGCCGAGATGTCCAACGGCCCTCGCGGACCTCCTCGGTCCCGTCGGCCTGAACCGGCTCGAGCGTGCGTGCCGGATCGCTGGCGTAAGGTTCGCTCATCGCAACACCAGTTCGGCGGGCTCGCCCGCACCGAGCGGAGCGAAATGACGTTCGATCTCGGCTTGCGTCACCGCGTCGAGCGCCGCGGGCCGCCAGCTTGGCGCGTTGTCCTTGTCGACGATCACCGCGCGCACGCCTTCGTAGAAATCCTCGCCATGAATGATGCGCGACACTATGCGGAATTCGGTCTGCATGCACGCGTCGAATGCCAGGGACTTGCCGGCGCGAACCTGCGCCAGCGCGAGCTTCAGACTGGTCGGCGATTTGGTCCGGATGGTGGCGGCGGTTGCGCTCGCGAATTCCGCATCCGCGCCGCCTGACTGCGCCTCGCGTTCGAGCGCGCCGACGATGTCTTCGACCCGGTCGCCAACAAACAGCCGATCGATCGCCGGCCGTCGCGACGCCACTGGTGCTTCTTCGGGCGGTTCCGCGAATGCTGCCAGCAGCGCATCGACAGACGTGGCGCCGCACAGCGCGTCCCGCAATTCGGCAAAGCGCGACGACGCCACGCGATGCGTTGCGAGCGACGCAAGCGACGCCATCGTCCGCGCGAAGCCGTTCGCCGGTCAGCGCGCAATAGGCGCCGAGCTCGCCCGGCATCCGCGGCAGAAACCAGGTCGCGCCGACATCGGGGAAAAAGCCGATGCTGACCTCAGGCATCGCGAACAGATACCGGTCGCCGGCGACGCGATGCGAGCCGTGCACCGAGAGGCCGACCCCGCCGCCCATGACGATGCCGTCGATCAGTGAAACAAACGGCTTGCGATAGCGCTTGATGAACGCGTTGAGGGTGTACTCCTCGCGCCAGAACGGCAGCATCTCATCGTAACGGCCGGCGCGTCCGAGATCGTACAGCTCGCGGATGTCGCCGCCCGCCGAGAACGCACGGTCGCCGGCAGCGGAAAGCACGATCCGCGTCACCGCGGGATCATCCGCCCATTTCGTGAGCTGCGCGGTGAACGCCCGCACCATGCCGAGCGTCACGGCATTGAGCGCCTTGGGCCGGTTCAGGGTGACGAGACCGGCGGCGCCGCGCCGCTCAAACAGGATTTCCGGATCAGCCATCCCGGCAGAGCTATGCATCCGCGCGCGCGAATGAACCAACCCGGCCCCACCGCGTTGTCATGCGCTCCAAACATCAAGGATGGCCATGGCCGAGACAAAGCCCGACCGGAAGGTGCAAAAGGCCCTGGTACGGCGCTTTGCGCGAGTGGCACGAGGATTCTGGACCGGCGATCAGCGCCGCGTCGCCTGGCTGATGACCACGGCACTCGTCGTGCTCATCGTCCTCCAGCTTGATCGCGAGCTACCGGATCAACGTCTGGAATCGCGAAATCTTCGACGCGCTGGAGAAGAAGGACGGCGCCGCCGTCGTCTACCAGGCGTGGCTTTTCATTCCGCTTGCCATCTTCAGCATCGCGGTCGCGATCATGGTGGTGTGGGCGCGCATGCGCATCCAGCGCCGCTGGCGCGCCTGGATGACCGAGCACGTCGGCGACCGCTGGCTCAACGATGGGCGCTACTACCAGCTCAATCTGGTCGCCGGCGAGCACAAGAACCCGGAGCACCGCCTCACCGAGGACATGCGGATCGCGACCGAAGCGCCGGTCGATCTCGCCGCCGGAATTCTCACCGCGTTTCTGACCTCGGCGACCTTCATCGGCGTGCTGTGGTTCGTCGGCGGCAGCCTGGAGGTCGACTGGAATGGTGGCAAGCTCAACATCCCGGGTTACCTGGTCATTTCCGTGGTGGTGTACTGCATCGTCATCACATCCGGCATGCTGTTCATCGCCCGCAGCTTCGTGCCGACGGCTGAACGCAAGAACCAGTCCGAAGCGGAGTTCCGCTATGCGCTGACCCGGCTGCGAGAGAACGGCGAGAGCATCGCCATCCTCGGCGGCGAGAGAGGAGGAGCGCGCCGGTCTCGCCAAGCTGCTGTCGAACGTGGTTCAGGCCTACGGCAAGCTCGCGGGCCAGTACATGCGCACGATGTTCGTCTCGCACGGCAACTACATCGTCGCATCGGTGATCCCGATCATACTCTGCGCGCCGAAGTACCTCGCCGGCACCATGACGCTCGGTCAGGTCATGCAGGCGACCGCGGCGTTCATCCAGGTGCAATACGCCTTCAACTGGATCGTCGACAACTATCCGCGGATGGCCGAATTCACCGCGTCGGCGCGCCGCGTCGCCAATCTCATCGTGTCGCTCGACCATCTCGACCAGTCCGACCTCACCGCCATCAAGCGCAGCGAGATCGCCGAAGGCGCCGCGATCCGGCTCAAGGACGTGTCGGTCGAACTGACCGACGGCACCGTGGTGATCGACGACGCCGACGTGGTGCTGCAGCTCGGCGAGAAGCTGTTGCTCGCCGGCGATTCCGGCTCGGGCAAGAGCACGCTGGTGCGCGCCATCGCCGGCCTGTGGCCGTGGGGCGAAGGCGAGATCGCGCTCAAGCCGGGCGCCAAGCTCTTCATGATGCCGCAGCGGCCCTACATTCCGCTCGGCACGCTGCGCCGCTCCGCGACCTATCCGCAGGCCGCCGACAGCATCGACGATGCCGAGCTGAAAAAGGCTTTGAAGACGGTCGGCCTCGAACACGTGATCGAACGCCTCGACGAAGAGGACGTCGCCTGGGACCAGGTGCTGTCCGGCGGCGAAAAGCAGCGCCTCGCCTTCGCCCGGCTGCTGCTGGACAAGCCCGACATCGTCGTGATGGACGAAGCGACCTCCGCGCTCGACACCGAAAGCCAAGGCAAGCTGATGGAGATGATCGGCAAGGAACTGCCCGAGATCGCGATCATCAGCGTCGGGCACCGCGCCGAGCTCGAGGCCTTCCACGACCGCAAGCTCAATCTGGTGCGCCGCAAGGGCGGCGCCCAGCTCGTGGCCGGCGACATCACCGCGCCGCCGATCAGCGTGGTCGGCATGCTGATGAAGCGCTGGCGCGGGCCGCGCGGCGAAACAGTGGCTGTGCCGCCCCGGCCGCCCAATGGCCAAGAACGCGACGCCGCCTAGTTGATGACGATGGCGCTGGCTGCAGCAGCGCGTCAGGAATTGCAAAGACCGAGCGCCGCGTGCCACTTTCCGGTTGATCACGAGTTCGTATTCCGTTGGCGCTTCCGCCGGCAGATCGGCCGGCTTGGCGCCGCGCAGAATCTTGTCCACTTGTGCGGCGGCCCGCCGGTAGTTGTCGCGGATCGGCGAGCCGTAGGACATCAGGGCACCGGCTTCGACGTATTCCTTCCGCACCGACATCGTCGGCAAGCGATGCCGCGCCGCCAATGCGGCAAGCTCGGCACGCCGGGCGAAAAACATGGCGCCGGGCCCGAGTACGACGCCGCCGGCTCCGTCGCCTTTCATCGCGATAAACGCCTCGTCGAATTGATCGGGACCCTCGATCCAATGCTCGCTGAGTACGACCCCGGCCGAGCTTGCCGCCCGGCGGGTCTCTTCAATCGCGCGTGGCGAACTCGAATTGGCCTTGTCGAGCAAGACAGCAAGGCACGCCGCGCCCGGCAAGGCTTCGTGCAGCAACGCAAATCGCTTCCCGCTCAAGCCGGCCGGCAAGTCGATGACGCCGGCCACGTTCGGCGGAGCATTCGCCGGAGCCGTTCCGGTTGCCATGACGATCGGCAGTGTCGATGTCGCGCGGCTCGCCAGATCGGCAGCCGGCGTGCCGGTCGTCACAAGAACGTCGACATTGCTGCCGGTCAGTTGAGCAGCCCCGGCTTTGAGCCGCGCTTCGTGTCCGTCGGCCCAGCGAAAATCAAGGCTGATGTTTTCGCCTTCAATCCAGCCGAGTTCTTTCAGCCGCTGCTTGAACACGTCCCACAACGAAAGACGCAACGGGTCCGGCCCGGCCATTTCAAGGATGCCGACGCGCCGGACTGTCCCGGCCATTTCAATTGCCCAACAGGTCGCGGCTGACGATCAGCCGCATGACCTCGTTGGTGCCTTCGAGGATCTGGTGGACCCGCACGTCGCGCAGCACCCGCTCGATCGGATGGTCGCGCAGATAGCCGTAGCCGCCGTGCAATTGCAGGCAGCCGTTGACCACCTCGAAGCCGGAGTCCGTGGCGAGCCGTTTCGCCATCGCGGCAAGCCGTGTGCCGCCCGGCTCGTGGTTGCCGACCGCGACCGCGGCACGGCGCACCATCAGCCGCGCGGCTTCGAGCTCGGTCGCGTAGTCGGCGACGCGAAAGCGCAGCGCCTGGAAGTCGGAGAGCTTCGAGCCGAACTGCTTTCTCTCGCGCATGTATTCGATGGTGCGGTCGAGACAGAACTGCGCGCCGCCGATCGAGCAGGCCGCGATGTTGAGCCGTCCGCCGTCGAGCCCCGCCATCGCGATCTTGAAGCCCTCGCCTTCCTTGCCGATCAGATTGCCGGCCGGCACGCGGCAGTTCTCGAACATCACCATCGCGGTCGGCTGCGACTTCCAGCCGAGCTTCTTCTCCTGTGCGCCGAACGACAGGCCGGGCGTGCCCTTCTCGACCACGATGCAGGAAATGCCCTTGGGTCCCGCCGCGCCGGTGCGGACCATGCAGACGTAGATGTCGGAAACGCCGCCGCCGGAGATGAACGCCTTGCTGCCGTTGAGCACGTAGTGGTCGCCGTCGCGCTTCGCGCGTGGTCTTGAGGCTCGCGGCGTCGCTGCCGGAATCCGGCTCGGTCAGGCAATAGCTCGCGAAATGCTCCATCGAGCAGAGCTTGGGCAGGAATTTCTTGCGCTGCGCGTCGCCGCCGAACGCGTCGATCATCCAGGCCGACATGTTGTGGATCGAGATGTAGGCGGCGGTCGAGGTGCAGCCCTGCGCCAACTCCTCGAAGATGATGGTGGCGTCGAGCCGGGTCAGCGCCGCGCCGCCGACGTCATCCTTCACATAGATGCCGCCGAAGCCGAGCGCCGCGGCCTGGCGCAGGGTCTCGACCGGAAAGGTTTCGTTCTCGTCCCATTCCCTGGCCTTGGGCATCATCTCGCCGCGGGCAAAGGTTCCGCGCGGTGGCCTGGAACGCGCGCTGGTCCTCGGTGAGTTCGAAATCCATGGCTTCGACCGATAGAAAACGCCCATTCCGGCGTCAACCGGCAGCTGCGCTGGCGGCTCCCGGCCCCGGCGGGTTAAAAAGGTCACTCTTTGGGAGCCCGCCATGGCGATCAAATACGGCCGTCCGATCGAAAGCCGCGTCCGGTTCACCCCGGTTGAAGCGCCGGGCAAAGCCGCGCCCGCGCTCGATCTCGCCACCCGGCCGCGCCGCAACCGCCGCAGCGAATGGGCGCGGCGCATGGTGCGCGAAAGCGTGCTCTCGACCGACGACCTGATCTGGCCGCTGTTCGTCAGCGAAGGCCGCCGCGCGCCGGTCGCCTCGATGCCCGGCGTCGAGCGGCTCTCCGTCGACGACATCGTGCGCGCCGCCGAACGGGCGGCGAAGCTCACCATCCCCTGCATCGCGATCTTTCCCTACACCGATCCCGGCCTGCGCGACGAGGACGGCAGCGAGGCGCTCAATCCGGACAATCTGGTCTGCCAGTCGATCCGCGCCATCAAGAAGGCGGTGCCGGAGATCGGCGTGCTCTGCGACGTCGCGCTCGATCCCTACACCAGCCACGGCCACGACGGCCTGATGCGCGACGGCGTCATCCTCAACGACGAGACCGTCGCCGTGCTGGTCAAGCAGGCGCTGGTGCAGGCCGAGGCCGGCTGCGACATCATCGCGCCGTCCGACATGATGGACGGCCGCGTCGGCGCGATCCGAAGCGCGCTCGACAAGGCGAATTTCCTCGACGTGCAGATCATGTCCTACACGGCGAAGTACGCGTCCGCGTTCTACGGCCCGTTCCGCGACGCGGTCGGCTCGTCGGCGACGCTCACCGGCGACAAGCGCACCTACCAGATGGATTTCGGCAAATTCCGACGAGGCGCTGCGCGAGGCCGAGCTCGACATCGCGGAAGGCGCCGACATGATCATGGTCAAGCCCGGCCTGCCCTATCTCGACATCCTGACGCGCATCAAGGACGCGTTCGGCATGCCGACCTTCGCCTATCAGGTGTCCGGCGAGTACGCGATGATCATGGCCGCGGCGCAGAACGGCTGGATCGACGGCGACAAGGCGATGGTCGAAAGCCTCACCGCCTTCAAGCGCGCCGGCGCCGACGGAGTGCTGACCTACTTCGCCCCGCGCATGGCGGAAAAGCTCAAGTCCGGGATGAACTCCGTCTTGGCGGCCGCGCCGGCCAAGGCGCTAAGCTTTGCCATCCGTTGGGGCCGGATATGAGTTACGACGTCGATGCGATGACTGGCGCCGAACGGCCGCGCAAGCGGCTTCTGGTTTCGATCGTCGCGGTGCTGCTGCCGGTCGTCGCGCTCGTTGGTGCGGCGGCGTGGTTCGTCCGCTCGTACGTCTTGCCCCCGACCATCAGCTTCGAGCCGACGGCGATCACTCCAGCCGTCGCCACTCCCGCGCCCGAACCTGAAACGACCGGGACGTCGCCGCCACCCGCCGCTCCTGCACCAACCATTCGATATTCGTCCAATTCGGCAGAAGTCTGGGCTGCGGTGCCGATCCCGGGACCGCCGCGCACGATGCAACGATTGGCGCCGGAGCCGGACGTGGCTGTCAGCGAGCAGATTGCCGCCGCCGTGCCGCTGCCGCCTCGCCGGCCTCAGCAATCCGTCAACAGCACCAATGGCCCGGTGCCGCTGCCGCGGCCCAGACCGCTGGCGTCGAACTAATCCATCGCGGCGCCGGTATCGATGCGCGCGGGTGCAAAGCCCTGCGCCGCCAGCGCAAGCATGATCTCCTCGGCATGCGCAGCGTCACGCGTCTCGACCGTGACGTCGAGCCGCGCGCCCTTGGCCGGCACGTCGAGGAACAGTCGCTTGTGGTCGACCTCGAGGATATTGGCGCCGAGTTCGCCGAGCGCGGTCGCGATCTGCCCGAGCACACCCGGCCGGTCCGGGATGGTCAGCCGGAACGAAACGATGCGGTGGTCGCGTTCGAGCTCCCGCACCATGATCGACGCAAGAATGCGCGGATCGATATTGCCGCCGCACAGCACCAGCCCGACCTTCTTGCCGGCGAAACGCGCCGGCTGCGCCAGCATCGCGGCAAGACCGGCGGCGCCCGCGCCCTCCGCCATGGTCTTCTGCAACGTCAGGTAAGCATTCACCGCGCGCTCGATGTGCTGCTCGTCGACCAGCACGATGTCGGACACGAGATCGCGCACGATCGGCAGCGTCAGCTTGCCGACATTCTTGACCGCGATGCCCTCGGCCAGCGTCGAGCCGCCGAGCGGAAGATCTTCGCCCCTGAGCGCATTCCAGAACGACGGATAGAGCGCGGATTCCGCGCCGACGATCTCGATCTTGGGATTGATCGCCTTCGCCGCGACGGCCATGCCGGAGATCAGCCCGCCGCCGCCAATCGGGATCACCAGCATGTCGAGGTCGGCCACCTCCTCCAGCATTTCCAGCGCGATGGTGCCCTGCCCGGCGATGACATGCTCGTCGTCGTAGGGATGCACCCAGGTCAGATTGCGCTGCTGCGCCATGCTCTCGGCGCGCGACTGCGACTCCGAGACGCTTTCGCCGTACAGCACCACCTCCGCGCCGTAGGCCTTGGTCGCCGCGACCTTCACGAACGGCGTCGTCACCGGCATCACCACGCTCGCCGGAATCCCCAGGCTCGCGGCATGATAGGCCACCGCCTGCGCGTGATTGCCGGCCGACATGGTGATCACGCCGCGCTTGCGCTCCTCCGCGCTCAGCGACGCGAGCTTGCAGCGTGCGCCGCGCTCCTTGAACGAATTGGTGACCTGGAGGTTCTCGTATTTGACGTAGACCTCGGCGCCGGTCAGCGCCGACAGCTTGGGCGCGGGCAGCATCGGCGTGGGCAGCACGTGCCCGGCGATGACGCGGCGCGCCGCCTCGATGTGGGCGAGCGTAACGCTCATGACGACCGGATCATCTCGCCGCTTCCATCCTCAAGCCCGCTGTGAAATCATTTCGAAAATAGGCGCGCGGAGGCCGCGGGTGAAGATCGCTAAGCACAAAGACCACACAAGTTCACGCGAATTCCGATCGTCGTTCGGCACCGAGGCGGCGTGATGGGCGGCGTGCTCGACGGCGTACGGGTCATCGAATTGACCACCATGATCACCGGCCCGCTGGCCGGCATGCTGCTGGCCGACCTCGGCGCGTCGATCATCAAGGTCGAGAACCCCGAAGGCGGCGACCCGTTCCGCTATTTCCGCGGCGGCCTCTACAGCGGGCATTTCATCGCCTACAACCGCAACAAGCGCAGCCTCACGCTCGACCTGCGCTCGCCGCGCGGCAAGGAAATCCTGCTCGACCTGATCAAGCAGGCCGACGTGCTGATCGACAATTTCCGCCACGGCGTGCTCGACCGGCTGGGCTTTTCCGACGAGGTGCTCGCCAAGGCCAATCCGAGGCTGATCCACGCCTCGATCACCGGCTTCGGCCGCGACGGCCCCTATGCCAACCGGCCTTCCTACGACGCGGTGGCGCAATCGCTCAGCGGCGTGCTGAGCCAGTTCGTCGATCCGCAGTCGCCGCAAGTCGGCGGACCGACGCTGTCCGACAACATCACCGGGTTCTATGCCGCCTACGGCATTCTTGGCGCGCTGCACGAGCGCGAGCGCACCGGCAAGGGCCGCCGCATCGAAACCAGCATGCTGGAGGCGACGATCGCCTTCGCGCCGGACGCCTTCATCAACCACAAGCGATACGGCACCAGCGTCGGCCCGCTGACCCGGGTGAGCGCATCGCAGTCCTATGCGTTCCGTTGCAGGACGGGCGGCTGATCGCGATCCATCTGTCGTCGCAGGTGAAGTTCTGGGAAGGTCTGCTCGACGGCGCTGGAGCGGCCCGACCTTGCGACCGACCCGCGCTTCGACAGCCGCGAAAAGCGCATCGAGAACTACACGACGTTGCGCAGCGAGCTCGGCAAGACCTTCGCGACGCGCCCGCGCGCCGAATGGGCGCAGCGGCTGGAAGCGCAGGATGTGCCCTACGCGCCGGTCCACAACGTCGACGAGGTGATCGACGACGAGCAGGTGCGCCATCTCGGAACGTTCTACCAAGTGCAGCACCCCAAGGAGGGCGAGGTCTGGGGCGTCAACCCGCCCGTGTTCATCGACCGCGAGCGGCCCGGTCCGATGCGCCCGCCTCCGGTTCTGGGCGAGCACAGCGAACAAATTCTGGGCGAGCTCGGGCTCGACCGCGACGAAATCGCCAAGCTCAAGACCGCGAAGGTCGTGTAACTTGGCCGAACGAAATGCCGCGCCAAACGCGCGGCGACAGGAGGAAGGCAATGAGACGAGTATTCGCTCCCGCACTGGCCGCGCTGGCGCTGGTCGGTCTGTATCGGCCGGCCCAGGCGCAGGCCCAGGACAACTATCCGACCCGGCCGGTGAAAATCATCATCGCGTTCCCGGTCGGCGGGCTGCTCGACACGGTGTCGCGCATCGTCGGCGAGAAGCTGAGCGGCCTGCTCGGCCAGCAGTTCATCATCGAAGCGCGGCCCGGCGCCGGCGGCACGCTGGCGACGGCAGGCGGTCGCGAAGGCCGATCCCGACGGCTACACGGTGATGATGCTCAACGACAACCACGCGCTCAATCCGTGGGTGTTCAAGAACATCCCCTACGACAGCATCAAGGATTTCGCGCCGATCGGCTTCGTCGGCTACACGCCGCTGGTGTTCGCGACCCATCCGAGCCGTTGCCGCCAAGGACGTGAAAGAGCGTGGTGGAACTCGCCAAGAAGGATCCGGGCGGCATCACCTACGCCTCGGTCGGCCCGGGCAGCGCCAGCCACCTCGCCGGCGAGATGCTGGCGGCAGCGGGCGACGTGAAGCTGCAGCACATACCCTACAAAGGCGGCGCGCCGGCGCTGATCGACCTCCTCGCCGGTCACGTGAAGTCGATGTTCGTCAGCCCGGTGATCAGCCTGCAGAACGTGAAGACCGGCAAGCTGAACGCGCTGGCGCTCGCGGCCGACAAGCGGCTGGAAATCCTGCCCGACCTGCCGACCATGAAGGAGGCCGGCTATCCGCTCGAAGCATCCTACTGGTTCGGCCTGGTGGCGCCCGGCCGGCACGCCGCCCGCGATCACCGCCAAGCTCGAAAAGGCCCTGGCGGACACGCTGGCGATGCCGGACGTCCGCAAGCGCCTGACCGAGATGGGCGCCATCATCGAGCCGCTCAACGGCAAGCAATTCGGCGACTACATCCAGTCCGAACTGACCAAGTGGGAAAAGATCGTCAAGCAGGCCGGTATCCAGCCTAACTGATCGTGCCGCCTGAAATATCTAGCGCCGGCCGCGACACCGCGGCCGGCGTAAACTTTTTGACTAGGCGCGGCCGCATGGCTCCTTGCAATCGCCGAATATATTATCCATTTCGATGCGACTCAGGGATGATGCAGGCCATGGCGCAGAGCGAACCCAAACGGATCGGATTGTCGGTCGAGGTCAAGCCGCACGCCTATGACCCGGCGGTCAACCCCGAATTGTTCGAGGGCGTGCTGGCGCGCCGGCTGCTCGCCTTCGTCATCGACCTGATCATCCTGGCCTTGCCGGTGCTGTTCCTGTCGATGTTCATCTTCGTCGTCGGCGTGGTGACGTTCGGGCTCGGCTTCGTGTTCTACGCCCTGCTCACGCCGGCGATGGTGCTGTGGGCGCTGATCTACTACGGCACAACGCTGGGCAGCCGGCACTCCGCCACCATCGGCATGCGCGCCATGGATATCGAAATGCGCACCTGGTACGGCTCGCCGGCCTACTTCGTGCTCGGCGCGGTGCACGCCATCGTGTTCTGGATCACCGTGTCGGTGTTCACGCCGCTGATTCTCGTGGTCTGCCTGATCAACGAGCGCCGGCGCTGCCTGCACGACATCCTGGTTGGAACGGTCGTAATCAACAACGAGCAGCGCGCCAGCGCCTTGCGGGCGTCGGTCCGCCGCCCTGCCTGACCGCGCTTTAGGCCTTTCACAAACGCGACTTTCGAGGCAACATTGCCGGTGAGACTCGGCGCGCGTTGCGCCGGTTCTCGTCTAACGGCCGAAAGCGTTCCGTGACCCAGCATTCGCGCGACACGCCGCAGTTCTACCTGACCGCGCCCTCGCCGTGCCCCTATCTGCCGGGCAAGGAGGAGCGCAAGGTGTTCACGCACCTGGTCGGCGACCGCGCGCCGGGGCTCAACAACCTGCTCACCCACGGCGGCTTCCGCCGCAGCCAGTCGATCGCCTACCGGCCGGCCTGCGAGGCCTGCCGCGCCTGCGTCTCGGTGCGCGTCATCGCCGACGAATTCCGCCCGACCCGCAGCATGCGCCGCGTCGCCGAGCGCAACGCCGACATGGTCGGCGAGATGCGCGCGCTGGTGCCGACCTCCGAGCAATACGCCGTGTTCCGCGGCTATCTCGACAGCCGCCACCGCGACGGCGGCATGGCCGACATGACGGTGCTCGACTACGCCATGATGGTGGAGGACAGCCACGTCAAGACGCGGCTGGTGGAATACCGCCTGCGCGGCCCCGACAGCACGATCAACGGCCGCGGCGCCGGCCCGCTGATGGCGGTCGCGCTCACCGACGTGCTCAACGACGGCCTGTCGATGGTCTATTCGTTCTTCGATCCGGACGCAGAGCGACCGCTCGCTCGGCACCTTCATGATCCTGGACCACATCGAGCGCGCCAAGCGCATGGGCCTGGCCTATGTCTATCTGGGCTACTGGGTGAACGGCTCGCGCAAGATGGACTACAAGAGCCGCTACCTGCCGCAGGAGCGGCTGACGCCCGACGCCTGGGTGCGCGTCGAGAGTTGATCCGCTCGGATTACTGCGCCGGCTGCACGCGGCTGTTCCGTGGCGCGGCGGCGCCAATCCCAGACGATGCCGCGCTTGGGCGCAAACAGGAACGCCAGCACGAACACGCACGCCTGAATCAGCACGATGCAGGCGCCGGTGGCGCCGTCGATGTGGAAGCTGACGATCGTGCCGAGCGCGCTGGAAGCGATCGCAACGCCGGTCGCGATCCAGAGCATGCGTCCGAAGCTGTCGGTCAGCAGATAGGCGATCGCGCCCGGCGCCACCAGCATCGCGACCACCAGGATGATGCCGACCGCCTTGAGCGACCCGACGATGGTCAGCGACAGCAGGATCAGCAGGCTGTAGTGCAGCACGCCGACCGGCAGGCCGATCGCGCGCGCATGGTTGGGATCGAAGCAGTACAGCAGCAGGTCCTTGCGCCGCAGCAGCACGATCGACAGCGTCACGCCGGCGATGAGCGCCGTCTCGACCAGATCGCGAACGGTCACGCCCAGCACGTTGCCGAACAGGATATGGAGCAAGTGCTGGTCGGTATCGACCTTGGTGAAGATCACCAGCCCGAAGCCGAACATGCCGGAGAACACGATGCCCATCACCGTGTCCTCCTTCACGCGGCTGTTCTCCTTCAGATAGCCGGTCAGCAAGGCGCACGACAGTCCTGCGGCGAACGCGCCGACCGCCAGCGGCAACGCCAGCACATGGGCGATCACGATGCCGGGCAGCACCGCATGCGAGATCGCGTCGCCCATCAGCGACCAGCCCTTGAGCACGAGATAGCACGACAGCACCGCGCACACCGCGCCGACCATCACCGACACGATCAGCGCGCGCTGCATGAACGGATAGCTGAGCGGCAGCGCGATCCAGTCGAGGAGCGTGGTCACGGCGAAGCCTCCGCCGTGGCGAGCCGGCTGCGGCGGGCGGCGATCCGCCCGTACTTCGGCGCGAAGAAAAACGCGGCAAGGAACAGCAGCGTCTGCAGCGTCACGATCACTCCACCGGTCGCGCCGTCGACGAAGTAGCTGATATAGGCGCCGACGAAGCTGGTGCCCGCGCCCAGCGCCACGCTGATCACGATCAGCCGGCCGAACCGGTCGGTCAGCAGATAGGCCGTGGCGCCGGGCGTGACCACCATGGCGATGACGAGGCAGGCGCCGACGGTCTGCAGCGCGGCCACGGTGCAGGCGCTGAGCAGCGTGAAGAACAGGATTTTCAGCGCACCGGTGTTGAGCCCCACGCTGCGGGCGTGGCTTTCGTCGAAGAACGTGACCATCAGGTCCTTCCACTTCAGCGCCAGCACGGCCAGCGACACCGCCGCGATGATCGCGACCTGGATCACGTCCTCGTCGGAGATGGCGAGGATGTTGCCGAGCACGATGGTCTGCACGCTGACCGACGTCGGCCAGATCGACGCCATCAGCAGACCCGAGCGCGAACAGCGACGTGAAGACCAGCCCGATCACCGCGTCCTCGCGCAGCCGCGAGTGCTGCTTGACGAAGGTCATGCCGACCGACGCCAGGATGCCGGCGAAGAACGCGCCGACCGCAAACGGAAATCCGAGGATGTAGGCGCCGGCGACGCCCGGCACGATCGAATGGGCGAGCGCGTCGCCCATCAGCGACCAGCCCTTCAGCATCAGATAGGCGGACAGGAACGCGCAGACGCCGCCGACCAGCGCGCTGACCCACATGGCCTTCGCCATGTAGGTCGTAGCTGAACGGGACCAGCAGCTCTTCGATCATGACGAGCCCTTCGGCGATTTGGGCTTCGGCTCGGACCGCGCCCTCGCCTTTGCCGTCGCCGTAGATCACCAGCGGCCGCTCGTCGTCGGTGAGGACGGTCAGACGCCGCGGATCCTCGTCGCTGTGCAGCGCGTCGCCGCCGAGATTGAAATGGCGCAGCACGCCGCCGAACGCGCGCTCCAGATTGGCCTGGGTGAACACCTGCGCGGTCGGTCCCGCCGCCAGCACGGTGCGGTTGATCAGCACGACCTGATCGCAGAAATCCGGCACGCTGCCGAGATTGTGGGTCGAGATCAGCATCAGATGGCCCGAGGCGCGCAGCTCGCGCAGCAGCGAGATGATGGCCGTCTCGGTCTTCACATCCACGCCGGTGAACGGCTCGTCGAGCAGGATGATGCGGCCCTCCTGCGCCAGCGAGCGCGCCAGAAACACGCGCTTCTTCTGGCCGCCGCTGAGCTCGCCGATCTGCCGGTGGCGGAAGTCGGACATGCCGACCCGCTCCAGCGCCTGGTCGACCTTGTAGTGGTCGGCGCGCGAGGGCATGCGCAGGAAATTCATGTGGCCGTAGCGGCCCATCATCACCACGTCCTCGACCAGCACCGGGAAATTCCAGTCGATGTCCTCGCTCTGCGGCACATAGGCGACGATGTTGCGTTTGATGGCCTCGGCGACCGGCTGCCCGCAGAGCCGGATCTCGCCGGCGGCCGGGCGGACGAAGCCCATGATCGCCTTGAAGATCGTCGACTTGCCGCTGCCGTTGATGCCGACCAGCGCGCAGATCGTGCCGGGCTCGAGCTCGAACGACGCGTTCTGAACTGCGGTGAAGCCGTTGTTGTAGGTCACCGTCAGCCCGCGCACCGAGATGCTTGCGCCGGGCGTCGAAATCCGCCCGTGTCCGCCGGTGCTGGCTGCGGCGTCAGCTTCATTTTCCGAAGCCCTTGGCGATGGTCTCGACCGTGACCTTCAGCAGATCGAGATAGGTCGGCACCGGACCGTTCGCGGCGCTGAGCGAGTCGACGTAGAGCACGCCGCCATAACGCGCGCCGCTTTCGCGCGCGACCTGCTTGGCGGCGCGGTCCGAGATCGTGCTTTCGCTGAACACCACCGGAATCTTGTTCTTGCGGACCAGATCGATGACCTTGCGCACCTGCTGCGGCGTGCCCTGCTCGTCGGCGTTGATCGGCCACAGATAGGCTTCGCGCATCTTGTAGTCGCGGATCAGATAGCTGAACGCGCCTTCGCTCGACACCAGCCAGCGCTGCTGCTCCGGGATGCTCGCCAGCCGCTTGCGCAGCGGCTCGTCGATCGCGCGGATTTGCGCGGCATAGGCCGCGGCGTTCTTGTTGTAGGCCTCGGCGTTGGCCGGATCGTGCTTCACCAGCGCCTTGCGGATGTTCTCGATGTAGATCAGCGCGTTGTTCGGCGACATCCAGGCGTGCGGATTGGGCCTGCCGTTGTAGGGCCCCTCGGTGATGCCCATCGGCTCGATGCCTTCCGACACCACCACGCTCGGCACGTTCTTGACGTTCTCGAAGAACTTTTCGAACCAGCGCTCGAGATTGAAGCCGTTCCACAGCACCAGATCGGCCGCCTGCGCGCGCACGATGTCGAGCGGCGTCGGCTGGTAGTCGTGGATCTCGGCGCCCGGCTTGGTGATCGATTCCACCACCGCCGCCGAGCCGGCGACGTTCTGCGCGATGTCCTGGATGACGGTGAAGGTCGTGACGACGCGGAACGGCTTGCGGGCGGCGCCCTGCGCGCCGGCGAGATCGAATGAGAGCGCCGTCGCGACAACGGCCAGTGCTGCTGCAATCAGGTAGCGGCGAAAGGCGGTCGAGAAAATGCATTTTGCGGAATCCCGGACGTTGTGCTCGGCAACCAATATAGGCTAGTTGCGAATAACTTGCAATTGCAGCCCGAGCTGCACGCATAGGCTCAAAGTCATTGAAGTGACGACGATTTTTTGGAAATTGGCGGCCGATGCGCGCGGTAACGCGCTACTTGCCGTCCGAGCCTTTGCCGTTCTCCGGCGGCCGGCCGAACTTCAGGTTGGCGAGGAAGCGGTCCGGCCGCACCCGGCCGGCGTCGCCGCGGTTGCCGCGCCAGGCGGCAAGCTCCTTGATCGACAAGATTCGAGGTGCGGCCGCCCTCGCCGATCCAGCGCAGCCCTTCCTCGGCCTTGAAGGTCGTCACGTCGGACAGCCCGCCGTCCTTGTGACGCTGCAGGCGCACGCCGCGCCCGCGCGCCATCTCCGGCACCTGGTCGAGCGGGAAGATGACGAGCTTGCGGTTCTCGCCGACCGCGGCCGCCAGTTCGCCCTCGACCGGAGCGACCGCGGCCGCCTTGTCCGGCGCCTTGACGTTGAGCACCTGCTTGCCCTTGCGGGTGTTGGCGAGGCAGTCGTCCTCGTTGACGACGAAGCCGCGGCCGCTCGCGCTGCCGACCAGGAACTTGCGGCCGCCGACGTAGCGCATCGCCGCGACAAGGTCGCCGTCCTGCTCGATGTCGGTGTAGAGCCGCACCGGCTCGCCGTGGCCGCGCCCGCCGGGCAGCTTCGACGCATCGATGGTGTAGAAGCGGCCGTTGGTGGCGAACAGCAGCACCTTCGACGTGGTCTCGGCCGGGAAACGCGAACTTCGGCCCGTCGTCGGACTTGAACGCCACGCCGGACAGATCGGTCTGGTGACCGCGCAGCGCGCGGATCCAGCCCTTCTCGGAAACCACGACGGTGATCGGCTCGCGCACCACCATCGCCTCTTCGATCGCCGCTTCGTCGTGCTGCGGCGCTTCGGCGAAGTCGGTGCGGCGCTTGCCGAGCGGCGTCTTCTTGCTGAAGGCGTCGCGCACCTCCTTGATCTGGCCGGCGACCGTCTTCCACTGCTCCTTCTCGGAGCGGATCAGCTTCTCGACGCCGGCCTTCTCCTCGCGCAGATCCTTGTTCTCGCGCTTGATCTCCATCTCTTCGAGCTTGCGCAAGTTGCGCAGCCGCATGTTGAGGATGGCGTCGGCCTGCACGTCGGAGAGCTTGAACGTCTTGATCAGGACGGGCTTGGGCTCGTCCTCGTTGCGGATGATCTTGATGACCTTGTCGAGGTTGAGATACGCGACCAGGAAGCCGCCCAGCACTTCCAGCCGGTGCTCGATCTCGGCGAGCCGGTGCTTGGAGCGCCGCACCAGCACCTCGCGGCGATGGTCGAGCCATTCGCGCAGCACCTCGGCAAGGCCCAGCACCTTGGGCACCTTGCCTTTGACCAGCACGTTCATGTTCAGCGAAATGCGGCTCTCAAGCTCGGTCAGCTTGAACAGCGATTCCATCAGCAGTTCGGCATCGACCGTGCGGGCGCGCGGCTCGATGACGACGCGAACGTCTTCGGTGGACTCGTCGCGGAAGTCCTGCGATCAGCGGCAGCTTCTTTTCGTTGAACAGCTCCGCCATCCGCTCGATCAGCCGTGTCTTCTGGACCAGCCACGGAATCTCGGTGACGACGATCTGGTAGGTGCCGCGGCCGGTTTCTTCCTTGTTCCAGCGCGCGCGCACGCGGAACGAGCCGCGGCCGGTGACGTAGGCTTCCTCGATCGCCTCGCGCGGATCGACGATCACGCCGCCGGTCGGGAAATCCGGGCCCGGCACGTAGTTCTTCACCAGCGTCCGCGAGCGCGCGTTGGGATTGTCGATCAGGAACAGCGCCGCGTCGCAGAGCTCGTGCGGCGTTGTGCGGCGGGATCGCGGTCGCCATGCCGACGGCGATGCCCTGCGAGCCGTTGGCGAGCAGGTTCGGGAACGCGCCCGGCAGCACCACCGGCTCGCTTTCGC
Organism: uncultured Alphaproteobacteria bacterium; assembly: GCA_963838595.1. Classification (GTDB taxonomy): domain Bacteria; phylum Pseudomonadota; class Alphaproteobacteria; order Rhizobiales; family Xanthobacteraceae; genus Z2-YC6860. The sequence goes on along the minus strand of CAWIRP010000022.1, from coordinate 168,771 downwards.
TGCCGTCGTAGGTCGGGCGGAAATCGACCGCGTCCTCGTCGATGCCGTCGATCAGAAGCCGCGCCACCTCGGTCAGGCGCGACTCCGTGTAGCGCATGGCGGCCGGGTTATCGCCGTCGATGTTGCCGAAGTTGCCCTGCCCGTCGATCAGCGGATAGCGCTGCGCGAAATCCTGCGCGAGCCGCACCAGCGCGTCGTAGACCGACTGGTCGCCGTGCGGATGGAATTTGCCGATGACGTCGCCGACGACGCGGGCGCTCTTCTTGAACGCGGCGCCGGGATCGAGCCGCAATTGCCGCATCGCAAACAGCACGCGGCGATGCACCGGCTTGAGGCCGTCGCGCGCGTCCGGCAGCGCGCGGTGCATGATGGTCGAGAGCGCGTAGGCGAGATAGCGCTCCTCGAGCGCCTCGCGGAGCGCGATTTCCTGGACGTCGGACGGTTCGGGAGGAATCAGACGCTTGCCCATGCCTGCCCGGTTAGCCCGCAATGCCGGCATGAACAAGGGATGAACGCTGTAACCACCGGGAATTCAGGTGCGTTCGACTTAAATCTCTGGAACAACAGCCATGTCCGAATGTTGGATTGGCTGTACGAAAAACCATCAGGGGTCGGCTAGGCTACAACAACCAAGGAGAGCTCGATGAATCGAACCCTACTCTCGCTGGCCGCCGCCACGGCCATCGTCTCGGCCGCGACGCTGCTGCCGAGCCGCGCGGACGCGATGGGCGTCGGCAGCGCCGCCGCGATCGAGATGGCGCTCGAAGACATGAGCGCGCTGGAGAACGTGCGCCTACGTCTGCCGCCATCGCTACTACAGCAGCCGCCGGGTCTGCTGGTGGACGCCGGGCCGCCGCTACTATCGGCCGTACCGGTGCTACCGCCGCTGGCGCTATTATTGATCTTCTAGCCTAAGCTAATTGATTTAACGGCGGTTCTGCTAACGGCAGAGCCGCCGTTTGTGCTGCTTGCATCGGCAGCGCCGATGCGGCACTTTCATGGTTAATGCGGTAACCCGTGAGGTCCAGGAGGCAAAACTGGACCTTGGAGTGAGTACCGTGAAAAGCGTCCTTATGGCGGTTTTCGCGGCTGTCGGCTTGCTCCTGGCCGGCGTGCCGGATTCGCACGCCACCGACCGCCGCGCCACCAAGCAATACACCCCGTACACGCCAGACCGCGTCGTCGGCCCCGCAAGGCGGCCAGTACGAGCGCAAGTGCATGACGCTCCCGTGCGGCACGCACCTGGTGCTACAACGCGCGCCGCTAGAGCCGCGCTGCTTCGACCTGACGGCTGACGGCCGCGGCGGCCGAGCACCGCGGCGACGAAGCCTTCGCGCGCATCGGCGAAGCTGAGCCCGCGCGGCTCCAGCACGTGGCGCGCCAGGAAAAAGCCGGTGAGCGCAAAGCCGTCGGCGAGGTCGGCCGCGCGATGGCGCGCCGGTTCGGGCCGCTCCATCACGAACGACGGCAGCCGCAACAGCCGGTCGTGCCACGGCTCGCCGGCGCCGCGCGACACCGCGCGGCCGGACTTCGGCGACACGTAGCCGAGATCGTCCTCGTCGCCGGTCGCGGCGCAGGACGACAGATCGAGACCGAAGCCGAGCTCCGCCAGCATCCGCAACTCGAAGCGCACCACCTCGGCGCCCGCCGCGAGCGGATCGTCGAGCTGCGCGAGCACGGCCGAAAGCCACTCATGCACCTCCGGATGCGGATCGCGCTCCGGCAACAGCCGGCACAGCGCGGCCAGATGCGTCACGCCATAGACCACATGCGAGGCCGCCAGCAGCGACGCGGCGTGCAGCTGCAGCGGCTCGACGGTGTAGTGCCCGAGATGCTCGTCGAGCCGCGCGCGCCAGACCGCGCGCACCACGTTGCCGGGCTGCAGCACCGGCCGCAGCCGCGAGGCCGAGCCGCCGCGCACCAGGCCGAGATGGCGGCCGTGCTCGCGCGTCATCACCTCGAGGATGGCGTTCGCCTCGCCGTGGCGCCGGGTGCCCAGCACGATGCCTTCGTCGGTCCATTCCATGAATTGCTTCTAGTCCTGGCGAAGCGAGTCCTCAACGCCTCTGCAGGGCCAACGGCACGCGGTTTTCGCTTGCGGGATTGCTCGTCGCTGATGACGAAGCAGCGCGGCTTTTGTGCGTCGGGGACGGATTTCGAGGTCATGCAGCGGTGGAACACCGTCAGATCGCCGGGCGCGCGATAGAGCAGATACGGATGGATCAGATAGCGGCCGGAGCCATCGAGATAGTGGCCCAGCCGGTCGATCTTGCCTTTGACGGCGGGATCGGCGGCGACGATCGCGTCGCGCAGCGCGTCGCCCTCGATGGAGTTCTCCGGCAACTGATCGAACGGCCCGTCGAACATCGTGTTGAGCCGCGAGCTGCGCTCGTTGACGCCGATCAGCACCTTGCGCTCGCCGTCCCGATAGAACGCAAAGCCGGTGCGTTTGCCGATCAGGATTGCCGTCACCCGCGGCAGCCCATTCGTCCGCCGGCGGCACCGTTTCGTCGAGCAGATAGTGGAATATCTTCAGCCGCGAATTGAACACCAGGAAAAACCGCACCGCCGATTCGTCGAAGATCGCGCCGAGAAACGTTTCGTCGGCCGCAAGCAGTCCTTCGGGCGGCCTCACCGCACCCAGATCGTTGAGCACGAACGTGACCGCCCTGCCCTGAAATTCCAGGCGATACTCCAGCGCGCGAAAGCCTGGTCAGCACGGCGCCATGCGATGCATCGAGAACGAGATGCCTCACTCTCGGAGACGGCCGCCGGTCGGTCGGCGCGCGGCCGTAGGCGAAATGCACCTTGCCGCTGTCGCGGTCTGCGGCGGCGAGCCGGATGTTGCCGGTGTAGGGCGCGCCGTTGTGGACGAAACGGAAGTAGTAGTAGTTCTCCGTCGGAAGAACCTGCGCACGCTCCGGCACGTTGCGGAGGACAAAGGCAAACACAGCCAGCGGATCGCCGATCGCAAGCGTGGCCGGCGCGTCCCCGACGTTCAATTCGGCAATGTCGATTGGATGCGAAGTCTGCGCCCGAGCGGCCTGCACAAGCGCCGTGTGAGCGACGGCGAAGAGGAGCACACACAGCAACAGCCTCGCCGCCACCGCCCTACTCCTTGGGATACTCCAGCCCCATCGCCCGGTAGCGCTCCGGATCGTCGCCCCAGCGTTCGCGCACCTTCACGAACAGGAACAGGTGCACCGGCTTCTCCAGGATTTCGGCAAGCTCCTTGCGCGACGCCGCGCCGATCGCGCGGATCGAACGGCCTTCCTTGCCGAGCACGATCTTGCGCTGGCTTTCGCGCTCCACGTAGATCGTCTGCTCGATGCGCACCGAGCCGTCCTTGCGCTCGGTCCAGGTCTCGGTCTCGACCGTCGACTGGTACGGCAGTTCCTGGTGCAGCTTGAGGAACAGCTTCTCGCGGGTGATCTCGGCCGCGAGTTGCCGCACCGGCGCGTCCGACACCTCGTCCTCGGGATAGTGCCACGGTCCTTCCGGCGCATGGGCCGCGAGCCAATCGCGCAAATCCGCAACGCCGTCGCCGTTGAGCGCCGAGATCATGAATGTCGCGGCAAACTTGCCGTGCGCGTTGGCGCGCTGCGTAAGGTCGAGCAGCCGCGGCTTGTCCGCGATGTCGACCTTGTTGAGCACCAGCACCTTGGGCTGCCTGATCTCGTCGAGCTTGCCGAAGATCGCTTCCGCCTCGTCATCGAAACCGGCGCTGGCATCGATCAGCACCGCGACGAGGTCGGCATCGTGCGCCCCGCTCCAGGCGGTCGTCACCATGGCGCGGTCGAGCCGCCGCTTCGGCGCGAAGATGCCCGGCGTGTCGACGAAGATGAGCTGGGCGTTGCCGGCGAGCGCGATGCCGCGCACCAGCGCGCGCGTGGTCTGCACCTTCGGCGTGACGATCGCGACCTTGCTGCCGGTCAGTGCGTTGGTCAGCGTCGATTTGCCGGCGTTGGGCGCGCCGATCAACGCGATGAAGCCGCAGCGCGTTTCGCCCGCTGCTTTCGGATCAACCATCGACGCGATCCACCCGCACGCCCTCGCGCGCAAGCATGGCGGCGGCGGCGGCCTGCTCGGCGACGCGCTTGGAGCGGCCGCGGCCCTCGGCCGGCTCGCGCTCCGGCAAGGTCACCGCGATGCGGAACTCCGGACTGTGATGCGGGCCCAGCCGCTCGACCTCGCGATAGGCCGGCGTCGGCAGGCCGCGCGCCTGCGCCCATTCCTGCAGCATGGTCTTCGGGATCGCGCAGCGGCCGGGTCGGCGCGCGCATCCGCTCGCCCCACAATTGCTCGACCAGCTCGGTCGCGGCGGCATAGCCGCCGTCGAGAAACACCGCGCCCGACCAGCGCCTCGCAGACGTCGGCCAGGATCGCGGTGCGCGAACGCCCGCCCGAATTGGATTCCGACGTCGCCGAGCCGCACCGCTTCGCCGAGATTGATCGAACGCGCCACGTCGGCGCAGGTTTCGCGCCGCACCAGATCGGCGAGCCGGCGCGACAGTTCGCCTTCGTCGCCCTTCGGAAAGGCGCGGAACAGCATTTCCGAAATGATCAGGCCGAGCACATGGTCGCCGAGGAACTCGAGCCGCTGATAGCTGCCGGCGCGGCTGCCGCCGGCCAGCGCCGAGAGATGCGTCAGCGCCCGGACCAGCAGCTCGCCGTCCTTGAAGCGATAGCCGATGGTCTGCTCGAGCGCGCTCGCGGCCGCGGCGCGCTTGCGGACGGACTTGCTTCGCTTGACCGGTTTTGCGGCGGGCTTGGCGGCTCGCGGCGGCGCCTCAACGTTCGCGTCGGAACGTTGCGTCGATGAAGGTGTGGCGTTGCGTTTGCGCGGCGCGCCTCATCGCACGATCGAAAACAGCCGGCTCCAGCGCACCGTCCAGGGCCAGCGCCAGACTTCCCAGGCGCGTTCACCCTCGGCCACCGAGAAGAAGATGATCTGCGCCCGGCCGATCAGATTCTGGAACGGCACGAAGCCGACCTGCGGGAAGCGGCTGTCGGTCGAGTTGTGCCGGTTGTCGCCCATCATGAAATAGTTGTCGGTCGGCACGTTGAAGACGTCGGTGTTGTCCGACTGCAGATTGTAGGGCAGTTCCAGCGTCCTGTAGCTGACGCCGTTCGGCAGCGTCTCGCGCCACTGGCGCACTTGTCGTCGCACGGCCGGCCTCGTCGATGTCGACGAAATCCTCGACCCGCTCGCGCTTCACCGGCGTGCCGTTGATGTGCAGCACGCCCTGGATCATCTGGATGCGGTCGTTCGGCAAACCGATCACGCGCTTGATGTAGTCGGTGGAGTCGTCCTTGGGCAGGCGGAACACCACGACGTCGCCGCGCTCGGGCGTCGAGCCCATGATGCGGCCGGAGAACAGCGGCGGCGAAAGCGGCAGCGAATAGTAGGCTGTAGCCGTAGGAGAACTTCGAGACGAACAGATAGTCGCCGACCAGCAGCGTCGCCTTCATCGAGCCGGACGGAATGTTGAAGGGCTGAAACAGGAAGGTGCGGATGACGAGGGCGATCAGGCCGGCGTGAATCAGCAGGCGGATGAATTCACCAATGCCGCCTTCCTTGCGCTTTGTGCCGCTGGCCACGCTCATCGACCTCTTGTCCCTGGGAAATGCAGCCCCGCGCCGTTGTAGCCGCTGGTGCGGCACCGCGCAATCAATCGCCGGAACCACGCAGATCGACAATTCATCCTGATATTTCCGTGGGTTACGCTCAATGCGGCCGTTCCGCCGGAATGCCCGGCCTGCGTCGAGGGCACGGCCGAAATGATGACGTAGGCGATCGCCATCGGCCCTTCGTCGGAGATCGTCAGATCGATCCGCGCCTCGTGGCCGGGCGGCGTCAGGGACTGCAGCCGGCGCAGCGCGCCGCCCGTCAGTTGCATGGTCGGCTGCCCGCTTGGGCGATTGACGACCCCCATGTCGCGCCACCACACCCCGGCGCGTATGCCGGTGCCGAGCGCCTTGGCGCAGGCCTCCTTGGCGGCGAAGCGCTTGGCGTAGGTTTCGACGCGGTTTTTCCGGCGATCGGCGCGCGCGCGCTCGGTCGCCGTGAAGATGCGATCGAGAAACCGGTCGCCGTGACGATCGATCACCTTGGCGACGCGCCGTACGTCGGTGATGTCGGAGCCGATGCCGAGGATCATGCCGCACTGCGCGCCTTGGCGCGGCCGCGATCCATCGCGCCGCGCATGGTCTTGATGGCCTCGTCGAGCCCGACGAACACCGCCTCACCGACCAGAAAATGCCCGATGTTGAGCTCGACGATCTCCGGCAAAGCGGCAATGGTCTCCGCGCTGGCGTAGTCGAGGCCGTGACCGGCGTGGACTTCGAGCCCGAGGCTCCTGGCCAGCGCAGCGCCGTCGCGGATGCGCCGCCATTCGGCGTCGGCGCGCGGCTTGTCGCCGTCGGCGAGCGCGTGACACCAGGCCCCGGTGTGGATCTCGATCACCGGCGCGCCGAGCGCGGCCGCCTCCTTGATCTGCGCGGGATCGGCCGCGATGAACAGCGACACCCGGATGTTGGCTGCGCGCATGTCCGCGATCCGCGGCTTGAGCTCGTGACGGCCGCCGACCACGTCCAGCCCGCCTTCCGTGGTGCGCTCGGCGCGGCGCTCCGGCACGAGGCAAGCTGCGTGCGGCCGCGTCCGCAACGCGATCGCCACCATTTCCGCGGTCGCCGCCATTTCGAGATTGAGCGGCTTGGCGATCTCCGCCTTGAGCCGGGCGATGTCGTCGTCGCTGATGTGGCGGCGGTCTTCCCGCAGATGCGCGGTGACGCCATCGGCGCCGGCCGCAATCGCCAGCTTGGCGGCGCGGACCGGATCGGGATGCCGCCCGCCACGGGCGTTGCGGATGGTCGCAACGTGGTCGATGTTGACCCCTAGCCGCAGATGAGGAAGCGCCGGCACGTCTTCGTCCTGTCTGGTGTTCGCCGCCTAGTTGTTGACCCGTTCCGCGGCCGCAACGACCTTCTTGGCCCGCAGCTGCGCGATGATGGCGTTGAGATGCTTGAGGTCGTAGACCTCGAGATCGATCACGCAATCGGTGAAGTCCGGCGAGCGCCGCGTCATGCGGATGTTGTCGATGTTGCCATCGTGCTCGGCGATCACCTGCGCGATCTGCGCGAGCGTGCCCGGCTCGTTGACCGACTGCACGGCGATCCGGGCGGGAAAACGCTGCGGCGTGCGCTCGTCCATGTCCCAGCGCACGTCGAGCCAGCGCTCGGGGGTATCCTCGAAATCCTTCAGCGTCGGCGACTGGATCGGATAGATCGTGATCCCCTCGCCCGGCGTCACGATGCCGACGATGCGGTCGCCCGGCACCGCGCCGCCCTCCGGCGCGAAACGCACCGGCAGGTCGGAGTTGATGCCGCGGATCGGGATCGAGGCGTCGTTGCTCTCCGCCGGCGTGGCGGACGGCACCTTGAACATCAGCGCCTTGCCCATTTTCAGGCCGAACCATCCGGATTCCGACTTCGGCGGCGGCACCGCGGCGATCCGCTCTTCCTTGTAGTCGGGGTACATGGCGCGAGCGACGTCCGACGGCCGCATCTCGCCGCGGCCGACGGCGGCGAAAACCTCGTCGATCGAGGCGCGCGCGAGCCGGTGCAGCGCGCCGCGCAGCTTGTCGTCCGAATACTCGCGCTTGGCGCGCTGGCAGAGCCGCTCGACGATCTGGCGGCCCAGCGCGGCGTATTGCACGCGCACGGCGCTGCGGGTGGCGCGGCGGATCGCAAGCCGCGCCTTGCCGGTCAGCACGATGGATTCCCACGCCGCCGGCGGCGCGGTCTGCGATTTCGACGTGAGGATTTCGACCTCGTCGCCGTTGACGAGTTCGGAAGCAAGCGGCGAAATCTTGCCGTTGATCTTGCAGCCGACCGCACGATTGCCGACGTCGGTGTGGACCGCGTAGGCGAAGTCGATCGGCGTGGCGCGGCGCGGCAACGCGATCAGCTTGCCCTTGGGGGTGAAGCAGAACACCTGGTCGTGGAACAGCTCGAGCTTGGTGTGCTCGAGGAATTCTTCCGGGTTCGACCCTTCCGCGAGCAATTCGATGGTGCGGCGCAGCCATCCGTAGGCGTTCGATTCCCGCGACAGCATCTCGGTGGGCGACCCGGCGCCGTCCTTGTAGAGCGCGTGCGCCGCGATGCCGTATTCGGCGATCTCGTGCATCTCCTCGGTGCGGAACTGCAGCTCGACGCGCTGCTTGCCGGGGCCGATCACCGTGGTGTGGATCGAGCGGTAGTCGTTCTGCTTCGGCGTCGAGATGTAGTCCTTGAAGCGGCCCGGCACCACCGGCCAGGTGGTGTGCACGATGCCGAGCGCGCGGTAGCACTCCGGCAGCGTCTTGACGATGACGCGGAAGCCGAAAATGTCGGAGAGCTGCTCGAAGCCGACCGACTTGCGCTCCATCTTGCGCCAGATCGAATAGGCGCGCTTGCGCCGCCCGTCGACCTCGGCCGCGATGCCGGATTCCGCGAGCTTGCGCGTGAGCTGATGTTCGATCTCGCCGATCAGATCCCGGCTGCGTTCGGCCAGCGCGTTGAGCCGGCCGCTGACGACCTGATGCGCCTCGGGATTGAGCTCGCGGAACGCCAGGTCCTCGAACTCCTCGCGCACGCCGTGCATGCCCATGCGGCCGGCCAGCGGCGCGTAGATGTCGAGCGTTTCCTCGGCGATGCGGCGGCGGCCCTCCGGCGGCATGTGATAGAGGGTGCGCATGTTGTGGAGACGGTCCGCGAGCTTGATCAGAAGAACGCGAACATCGTCGGCAATGGCGAGAAGAAGCTTTGCGGAGGTTCTCTGCCTGCTTGGCTTCGCGCGAAACCAGATCGAGCTTCTTCAGTTTGGTAAGGCCTTCGACCAAGTGGCCGATATCAGGCCCGAAAATCTGGTCGATCTCGGCACGTGTGGTCGGCGTGTCCTCGATCGTGTCGTGCAGCAGCGCCGCCGCGATGGTGGCGTCGTCGAGCTTGAGGTCGGTCAAAATCGCCGCGACTTCGAGCGGATGCGAGAAATACGGGTCGCCGGACGCGCGCTTCTGCTCGCCGTGCGCCTTCATGGCGTAGACGTAGGCGCGGTTGAGCAGCGCTTCGTCGGTGTTGGGATTGTAGCGGCGGACCCGCTCGATCAGTTCGTACTGCCGCATCATCGGCGCAGGCGAGTCCGATTTCTCCGTGCGGCCAATGGCTTGAGTGACCAGATTAAACCCGCGCTTGAGCGGCGCGCGGTTCCTGGCCGGGTTTTGCATGCGCGGCAGGTCGGACTTCGAACGGGCCATAAGCCCAAGATATCACGGCGATTCGTCGCTGCTACAAGGCGGCGGCCGAAAATGGTTCACGAAATGGATACGGCCCGGAAAACCGGGCCGTCCCTCAACCTCGCGGCACCTCACGCCTCCGAGGTGCCTGTTCTTCGCGGCGATGCCGTTACTCCTCGTCGGGTTCCGGCTGTTCTTCCGGAGGCGCCAGGCCCTCAAGACCCTTGAGCAGCTCTTCCTCGCTCATGTGCTCGACCGACACATCGGTGTCGTCGGCATCGACCGAGCCGCCCGAGCCCGCGATCAGCGGCACGTTGTCCGCCTCCGGCTCGTCGACCTCGACGTACTTCTGCAGCGAGTGGATCAGATCCTCTTTCAGGTCCTCCGGAGACACCGTCTGGTCGGCGATCTCGCGCAGCGCCACCACCGGGTTCTTGTCGTTGTCGCGATCGATCGTGATCGGCCCGCCGGACGAGATCATGCGGGCGCGATGGCTCGCCAGCAGCACGAGATCGAAACGGTTATCGACCTTATCGATGCAATCTTCGACGGTGACACGGGCCATGGGCTCGGCGCTCCTGCAACGGTACGTTGTCCTGATTTGGCGGTTTAAGTAACCCCAGACGGAACAAAGCGCAAGCCGCAAAAATGAGGGCTTGGCGGCGCTTTGGCGCCTTGTTAGGCAGGGCCGGAACAATGATGGGTGATTAGGATTTATCTTTTTTAAACGTCGGTTGGCCGGGCGGCGCTTGCCCTTTTTCGGACTGCATCGCTTTCGGTCCCGAATTCGACGATCAGGCCGAGCCTTGAGGCTTTTAGTCCTCGCGGCCGGCCAACAAGGCATCGGCCCAAGGTCAATTCGGCCCAAGGTTATTCGCGATCACGAGAGAAGGTTGAGTGGGAATCATGTCGGCACAATCTGAAAAGACCGCGCTGTTCATCGACGGCGCCAATCTCTACGCCACCGCCAAGTCGCTGGGCTTCGACATCGACTACAAGCGCCTGCTGCGCGAGTTCCAGTCGCGCGGCAACCTGCTGCGCGCGTTCTACTACACCGCCGTGATCGAGGATCAGGAGTACTCCTCGATCCGCCCGCTGATCGATTGGCTCGACTACAACGGCTACACGGTGGTCACCAAGGCGACCAAAGAGTTCGTCGACCAGACCGGCCGCCGCAAGGTCAAGGGCAACATGGACATCGAGCTCGCGGTCGATGCCATGGAGCTCGCCGCCAACATCGACCACATGGTGCTGTTCTCCGGCGACGGCGACTTCCGCTCGCTGGTCGAGGCCGTGCAGCGCCGCGGCGTCCGCGTCACCGTGATCTCGACGATCTCGACGCAGCCGCCGATGGTCGCCGACGAGCTGCGCCGCCAGGCCGACGTCTTCCTCGACATCGCCGAACTGCAATCCAAGATCGGCCGCGATCCGTCCGAGCGCGCGCCGCGCGAGCCCCGCGAGCCGCGTCCCGAGCGCCAGCACACGCCGCAATTCCTGCAGCGCGGCCCGGTGCCGCAACGCGCCGGCGGCGACGACTTCGAGGATTAGAGCAGGGCACCTGCCCACCCGGCCATTCCGGCCGTTGATATGCACGCTGAAAACGCAGGGGCCGGGAAATTCCGGCCCCTGCTGCTTTCGTAATGCCTGCTTACTTCGCCAGCGGATCGGGCCGCAGTTGGAAGTGCGCCGCCAGCGGCTTGGTGCCCTTGCCGCCTTCGATCAGCCACGGCGTGCGATCGCCGTTGGCCGCCCACAGGCCGCGGCCCTTCCAGCCGGCGTTCGGATCGTCGATGCGGCCGTCGAAGCCCTTGGCGTAGAAGCCGAGCGGATACGGCACGCGGATCGAGACCATCTTGCCGTCCTTGAGGGCGACGAGGCCGTCCATCAGGTTGGCGGTCGACATCGGGATGTCGTCGCCGAGACCGAACGTGTTGTGCTGGTCGACCCACGAGTAGTAGCTCGACTCCGCGCTGTTCTCGCCGAGGCCCTTGAAGCCCGGTCCGGGATACTGGTGGAACGCCCAGCCCTCCGGGCAGTGGTTGCCGGTCGCCTTCGGGCCGTTGAGCGGACCCTTGCACAGCCGGCGGTCGAACACGCCCATGTGGCCGCTCGCGAGCGACACCCAGACGCGGCCCTGCTTGTCGATGTCGCCGCCGCGCGGGCCGAAGCCCGGCAGCGGGACATTGTAGATTTCGGAGAGCGCACGGTGCGGGTTCTTGCCCGGATCGACGCGCACGATGGCGCCCGGGTTGCCGCGCAGCGTGCCCCAGACCGAGCCGTCGGTCGGGCTCGGCATCACCGCATAGAAGGTCGGGCCGAGCCGCATGTCCTTGCCTTCTTCCTGCGGCTTGCCCGGCTCGGTGTACTCGTCGCGCTGCCGTTGCCGTTGGTGTCGAGCACCAGCGCGGTCCAGCCCTGCGACTTCACGATGTCGCCGGTCTCGTCGAGCATCTTGGTGTTGATCCAGCCGACGTTGCCGCCGCCGCCGCCGGTGCTCGCCCAGATCGTCTCGTTCGCGTCGTAGCCGAACTGCAGATGGTGCGAGCCGAAGCAGGTCTGGTAGGCGGTGTACTTGCCGGTCTTGGGATCGTACATCGTCACCCGGCGGTTGGTGCTGTTGAGCGGAAACTCCTTCGCTGACGGGTGATCCGAGCCCTTCTTGCAGAAGTCCGGATTGTCCGGCTTGTGGCCGGTCGCGGCGAGCCACAGGCGGCCCTTCCGGTCGAACATCGAGTTGTGGTTGTTGGCCCGGCTGTTCCAGATGTTCTCTTCGCCCCAATAGGCCGAGGGCCCGAGGATCTTGACCGAGCCGGCGTTGCCGGGCCCGAGCGCCAGCGGCATGTCGGGCGTGGTCGGCAACACGAAGTTGGTCGCCACGTTCTTCACCGGATCGAGGATCGGCATGTCGTCGCAGGCGTGCTCGCACTGCCCGTACAGCGGCCCGTAGGCGTTGACGGTCGGATAGCGCCGGTCGCTGGCGATCAGGTCGTGCAGATACTGCTTGTCGTTGTGCCAGTCGCGCAGCGTGACCACGATGTTGCGCTCGACGCCTTGCGGCCGCTCCGGCTTCGCAAAGGGCAACTCGCCCTTCGCCACGCGCTCGGTCCAGTCGGCGAGATACTTGAACGGCGCGCCGCCGAGTTGACCGGCGGCCTGGGTGACCATGTTCTCGCCGGCCTGGCCGGACTGGATGCGGCGCACCCAGGCCTCCTCGTGCGTCTTGGTCGCGTCGAGGTGGAATTTCGGGATCGTGCGGGTCGCGAGATGGCCGAGCTGATGGCAGCCGACGCAGCCGTTGTTCTTCATCAGGTTGAGATAGTCGGTCAACTTGATGTTGGGCGGCATGTCGCCCTTGGGACCGAACGCCTCGGCATCCGGGATTTTCATCATCGAGTACCAGTAGATCGCCGGGTAGTAGTGCGCGGCGTCCTTCTCGCTGGGCGCGACCACCGCCGTCAGATTGAGCTGCTTGCCGGGCTCGCTCTTCACCTTCGGCGAGTCGACGAGGCCGTAGCCACGCACCCAGATGTCGTAATTGGCTTTCGGCAGGTCCGGGATCACGTAGCGGCCCTGATCGTCGGTGACGACGATCCTGATGAAGCGCACCGGCAGGTCGCGCGTTTCCGCGATCACCCAGACGCCGGCCTCCGGCCCCTTCGGGCCGCGCACCACGCCGCCGATGTCATCGTTGTCGATCGCGACCGCCGCGGCGGGCGCCTGCTGCGCGCCGGCGGGCAATGCCGCCAAGGCGATCCAAGCGGCAAACGCGGCCGCAATACCGTATCGAAGCTGAACAGTTCGCATGGTCGTCGCTCCCATTGTTTCCCGGCAGCCGTACGACGGCTGCTCGTCGAATTGAGGATAGATTAGTCCTCTGGTCAGGCGGCCCGCAATGACGGTTATGGCCCCTTGAACAGCAGCCGCTGCATGCCGTTGGCGGTCGCGGCAATGTACAGATTGCCCTTGGAATCGGTCGCGATGTGGTGGCCGCCGCCGAGCTGCTTCTCGCACCGCGACCTCGCCCACCACGTCGAGCGTCTTGCGATCGACGATGGTGATCGCCTTGCCGCCGCCGACATAGAGGAACTGCTGCTCCGGATCGGGCGAGAACGCGAGATTGGCGGCGAACGGCGCCGCGGTCCGGCGGAGCTGCTTCACGTAACTTGCCGTCGCTGGTGAACATGCTGCACGCGCCGGTTCTCGCGGTCGGCGAGATAGACCGTGCCGTCGTTCGACACGCGGATCGAATGCGCGACGTTGAAGTCCGGCAGGCCGTCGCCCGGCGCGTACTCCGTCAGCCGCGCGATCGCGCAATTGTCCTTGCCGCCGGGCGGCTTGCCGAACGCGCCCCAGGTCCGCTTGAACGCGCCGGTGTCGGCGTCGAACACGATGACGCGGTGATTGCCGTAGCCGTCGGCGACGAACACCTCGTTGGTGCGCGGCAGCACCCAGGCGTCCGCCGCGCGATGCACGTTGGCGGTGTCGGCGTCGCCCTTGCTCTGGTTGCTCTTGCCGATCTGCAGCACGAACTTGCCGTCGAGCGTGAACTTGAGCAGTTGATCGTCGGCGACCGGCTTGAGGCCCGCCGTGCCCGAGGTCGGGCATTGATTGCCGCCGATCCACGCAAAGCCCTTGTGGTCGATGTGGATGCCGTGCTCGCGCTCGATCCATTCGTAGCCCGCGCCCGATCCGCCCCACGCCTTGATGAAATTGCCGTTCGCGTCGAACACCACGACCGGCGGCGCGGCCTTCGCGGCGTCCTCGGCCTTGAGCGTGCGCGGGCGATGCAGGACGTAGGCGTTGTCCTGCGCGTCGATGGCGATGCTGGAAATGTCGCCGAGCTTGTACTTGTCCGGCACCTTCGGCCACGACGGATCGACGGTGAAGGTCGGCACCGCGCGCGGCTGTTGCTGCGCCTGCGCCGTGCTGCCAAGGATGCACGCGCTGATCGCGACGGCGGCCGCAAGCGGCCAGCGATGGCGCTGAATGCCCATGACGTCCTCCCATTAGCGCGGTTACGCGCGTCTTCGACGCTGGCCGGATGTTTTGCGTCGTCCCGGCTCGAATTCAGGGGAAAGCCTAGCGCGAAAAACGCTGCCGCTCCATGCACTCGGCTAGTCTTATTGAGGAACTCCAAGAGGATCTGGTGCCCGCTTCGGCCAAACGAAATTCCGTTCCGCTGTCATCCGGCAAGCCGGGGCGCGACTGTCCGCGCTGCCCGCGCCTGGTCGCGTTCCGGCAGGAATGGCGCGCCAAGGAGCCGGCCTGGTTCAACGCGCCGGTGCCCTCGTTCGGGCCGCTCGACGCGCGGCTGCTGATTGTCGGCCTGGCGCCGGGGCTGCGCGGCGCCAACCGCACCGGACGCCCGTTCACCGGCGACTACGCCGGCGACCTGCTCTACGCGACGCTGAAGGAATACGGCTTCGCGCGCGGCGAATTCCAGGCGCGGCCGGACGACAGCCTCGAACTGATCGACGCCCGCATCACCAACGGCGTGCGCTGCGTGCCGCCGGAGAACAAGCCGACGCCGGCGGAGATCAACACCTGCCGCGATTTCCTGAAGCCCACCATCGCGGAGATGCCGAAGCTGCGCGCGATCGTCACGCTCGGCCGCATCTCGCACGAGACGACGGTGCGCTCGCTCGGCAGCAAGCTCAAGGAGGCCGCGTTCAGCCACGGCGGCCGGGCGCAGATCGGGCCGCTCGCGCTGTTCAGCAGCTATCACTGCTCGCGCTACAACACGAACACCGGCGTGCTGACGCCGGAGATGTTCCGCTCGGTGTTTGCGAGCGTGCGCGCTTATCTGGACGCGTGACTTCGATAGCCAGCCACGATCACCTGCGCCGCGCTCTGGTCCGGCGGAAACACCGGATAGAACAGCTTGGTGATCGTGCCGTCGTCGATCACCCAGGCCATGCGCTTGAGCAGCGTCATGCCGTCGACGCTGAAGGTCGGCAGGTTCATGCGCGCGGGTGAGCAGCAGCGATGCGTCCGACAGGATCGGGAACGGCAGGTGCAGCCGCTCCACCGCCTCGCGCTGATAGGCGAGTGTCCTGGGTCGAGAGCCCGTAGAGCTGCTTCACGCCGAGCGCCTTCAGCTCGGCGAAGTGATCGCGGAACGAGCACGACTGCGGCGTGCAGCCGCGCGCGCCGGGGATGCCGTCCCAGCCGGTCGGCATCGCCTGGCCCGGCCGGCCGGTGCGCGGATAGACGTAGACGACGGTGCGGCCCGTCAGCGCGCGACAGATTGACCGCCGTGGCCGTCGGTCGCCGGCGAGCACGATGTCGGGCAGCCGCGCGCCGTGCAGATGGCGCGCGGCGCCATCGTCCTGCGGCACCGGCAGATTGTCGGGAAGAATCTTCGGATCGTGCGGGCGCTCGGTCATGGCGATTCTACTGGCACGACTTGAGGAAGGCCTCGACCTTGGGCTTCAGACCCTTCACGTCCCACTTCATCGATTTGATCGGGCCGGTGACGGTGATCGGCTGGCCGGTCGCCAGCACGGCGAACAGCTTGTCGTCGCGCTTCACCTTGCGCTTGCAGTTCGATGCCGCCCGTCATTTCGGTATTGACGCTGACGCGCGAGACGCCGACGACCTTGGCGGTCTGTCCCGCGCTGGCGAGCGTCAGTTCGACCTTCTCGCCCTTGCCCTTGCCGACGTGGCTTTCGCGCCCATGCCGACGTCGATCGTCCTTGTCGGCGCGGCAGCGCGCCCAGAACTCGTAATCGACCTCGCACTCGTCGTGCATGCCGTAGCAGGATAGGCCCTGCCCTTCTCCTTGCCCAGCGTCCACACCACCTCGGCGGATGCCGTGCCGGGTCATGCGATGACGAGCAGCGACGATGACGCGAGAGCAAACGCATTACGCACCTCAGCGCTCGTAGGACATGAATTCCATCAGCGAGCCGTCCGGATCGCGGAAATAGACGCTGGTGCCGTTGCCCTTGGCGCCGAAGCGCTGCATCGGCCCGGCCTCGACCGCGACGTTGTGCGCTTGAGATGCGCGATGGCGTCTTCGATCGGCCCCATCCATTCGAAGCACAGATCGCTGTTGCCGGGCTGCACCGGCAGCCGCGCCACCTCGGCCGGCCGCACGCCGACGCCGTGCACGTTGAGCTGCTTGTCGCCGAACCGGTAGGCCCAGCCCGCCTCGCGCTTCACCAGCTCGGCGCCCAGCACGTCGCGATAGAACGCGTTGGAGCGCTCCCAGTCCGAGACGTGGATCACGCAATGGTCGAGCTTGGTGGGAAGCGGCATGGTCAGGCGTCCTATTTCAGGCCGAGCTTCTGCCCGGCGCGGCTCGCCACCTCGCGGCGCTGCTCGTTCAGCGCGGCGCCGCGCGCGCGCAACGTCTGCAGCGTTTCCGGCGCGGCGGTCTTCGGCGAGCCGCCGTCGAACGGCGGCGCCGGATCGTATTCGATCTGAAGCTGGATCTCGCGGGCGACCTTCTCGCCTTCGAGGATCGCGGCGAGCTGCAGCGCGAAGTCGATGCCGGACGCGACGCCCGCGCCGGTCACCACATTGCCGTCGACCACCACGCGCTCGCTCACCGGTGTCGCGCCGAGCAAGCCGAGATGATCGATCGCCGCCCAATGGCTGGTGGCGCGCTTGCCCTTGAGCAGGCCCGCCGCGCCCAGCACCAGCGAGCCGGTGCAGACCGAGGTGACGTATTTCGCGCCGCGCGCCTGGCGCTGCAGGAATTCCAGCACCACGGCGTCTTCCATCAGATCCTGCTGGCCGGGACCGCCGGGCACCATGATGACGTCGAGTTGCGGGCAATCGGCGTAGGTGACGGTCGGCACGATCATCATGCCGCGGTCGGTCTTCACCGGCGCGAGCGTGTGCGCGACCAGATGCACCTTGGTGTTCGGCAACCGCGCCAGCACCTCGTACGGCCCGGTCATGTCGAGCTGCGTGAGCCGCGGGAAGATCAGCATTCCGATGATGCGTTCCGCCATAGTCTACCCCTTCTGCCGCATCAGCCGGCCCTTCTCGCGCTGCCAGTCGCGCTTCTTCTCGGTCTCGCGCTTGTCGTGCAGCTTCTTGCCCTTGGCGAGCGCGATCTCGATCTTGGCGCGGCCCTTGTCGTTGAAATAGAGCTTGAGCGGCACCACCGTCATGCCCTCGCGCTCGACCGCGCCGATCAGCTTGTTGATCTGGCGCTTGTGCAGCAACAGCTTGCGCGGCCGCTTCGGCTCGTGATTGAAGCGGCCGGCCTGCTTGTATTCCGAGATGTTGGAGTTGAGCAGCCACAGCTCGCCGTCGCGGGTCGAGGCGTAGGATTCCCCGATGTTGGCCTTGCCGGTGCGCAGCGATTTCACCTCGCTGCCGGTCAGCGCGACGCCGGCCTCGAACACCTCGCCGATCGCATAGTGGAAACGCGCCTTGCGATTGTCGGCGATGATCTTGAATCGCGGGTCGGGCTTGGTGGCCATGTCCGGCAATCGTTCGAGCGTGCGTCCCGGCCGGTTTGGCCGGAACGCGGAAAAACCGTACGCGCGGAACTAGTTGATCAGCCCGCGTGCACCATGGCGCTGCGCACCGCGGCCTGCGCCTTCTCGGTGGCCGGCACCATCGGCAGCCGCAGCGTGTTGTTGCACTTGCCGATCAGCGACATGGCGTACTTGATCGGCGCCGGGCTGGTTTCGACGAACAGGTTGATGTGCAGCGGCGCGAGCTTGTCCTGCAGCTTGAGCGCGGTCGCGTAGTCGCCCTTCAGGCACGCCGCCTGGAATTCCGAGCACAGCCGCGGCGCGACGTTCGACGTCACCGAGATGCAGCCGTGGCCGCCGTGCGCGTTGAAGCCGAGCGCGGTGATGTCCTCGCCGGAAAGCTGGTTGAAGTCCTCGCCCATCGCGTCGCGCTGCTGCGAGACGCGCGCCATGTTGGCGGTCGCGTCCTTCACGCCGGCGATGTTCTTGAGCTCGTAGAGCCGCTTCATGGTGTCGACGTTGATGTCGACGATCGAGCGGCCGGGAATGTTGTACATGATGATCGGAATGCCGATCGCGTCGTTGATCGCCTTGAAGTGCTGGTAGAGCCCTTCCTGGGTCGGCTTGTTGTAGTACGGCGTCACGACCAGCACGGCGTCGGCGCCGACCTTCTCGGCGTGCTTGGAGAGGCTGACCGCCTCCGCGGTCGAGTTGGAGCCGGCGCCCGCGATCACCGGCACGCGGCCCTTGGCCTGGTCGACGCACCACTCGACCACCTCCTCGTGCTCCTTGTGGGACAGCGTCGGGCTCTCGCCGGTGGTGCCGACCGGAACCAGGCCGTTGGTGCCCTCGGCGATCTGCCAGTCCACCAGGTCGCGGAACGCCTTTTCGTCCACGGAACCGTTCTTGAACGGCGTGACGAGGGCGGTGAACGATCCCCGAAATCTCGTCTTGGCGGTCATGGCGTGTTCCCCGGCGTTTTGAACTGACGATAAGCGGTTGCTTGTGCACCAGAATAGCAGAGAAGCGCGGCGCGCGTTCCCGGCCCGCGTTATGGTTATTTCCAATCGGTGGCATTTCCCGGCTTGATGCCGAACTGTGGCCCCATTTGTGGTGATTTTAGCTTTCATCAATCTTATCAACGGAATAGGTATTGGCTTCGAAGCTCGATTCGAGCCGCCTGATCGGGGAGCGCCGCGTGGCATCGTGGAACTGGCCGAAGTCGCTGGGCTCGCTCGCGGTCGCGGGCCTGTTCGCGTTGGCGCTTCCGCAGCAGGCCGTCGGCCAAGCGACACCGGTCGCGGCAAGCCCGCCGACAAGCCCGCGGCGAAGAAGACCGACAAGCCTGCCAAGGCTGAGAAGAAAACGGACAAACCCAAGCCGACAAGCCAAGACCGACAAGAAATCCGCGGCCAAGTCAAAGGCCGACAAGAAGGCGGCGAAGAAAGAGCCCGCCAAGAAGGAACCGGCCAAGCCTGCCGCTGCCGCCTCCTCGACGCCGCTGCCTGCCGCGCGCCCTGCTGCTGCGACGGCCTCCGCAGCCGCGATCCCCGCTGCACCCGAAGCCCCGCCGGCAGTGCCTCCCACGCCTTCGTTCCCGTCGACGGTCTCCACCTCGGCGGTCGACGTCGCGCTGATGAAGCGCGCGCTCGACCACTTGCGCAGCCGCCGCCGCACCGAGGCGAACGAGACGAAGAACGCGATCACCGATCCGGTGGCGAAGAAGCTGGTCGAATGGGCGATCCTGCGCAACGACGACGGCGGCGCGGATTTCTCCCGCTACATGGCTTTCATCAACGCCAACCCGAACTGGCCGAGCATCACGACGCTGCGCCGCAAGGCCGAGGCCATCCTGTTCCAGGACCGGCATGACGCGGCCACCATCCGCGCCTACTTCGGCAGCAACAAGCCGCTCAGCGCCAAGGGCAAGCTCGCGCTCGCCCGCGCGCTGCTCGCGCAAGGCGACCGCAAGGGCGCCGAAGCGCTGGTGCGCGAGGTCTGGCGCAACGATTCCATCGCCAGGAAGTCGAGCTGAAGGTGCAGGAGCAGTTCGGCGAGTTCCTCACCCGCGCCGACCACAAGGCGCGGATGGACCGCCGGCTGTACGAGAAGGACGACACCGAAGCCGGCCTGCGCGCCGCCACCCGGCTCGGCGGCCACGAGCCCGCGATCGCCAAGGCGCGCGTCGCCATGCTCGGCAAGGGCGGCGACAAGAAGCTGGTCGAGGCCGTGCCGGCCTCCGCGCACAACGACATCGGCTACAAGTTCGCCAAGATCCAGATGCTGCGCCGCGCCGACAAGGCCGTCGAAGCGGCGGCGCTGATGGCCACCATCCCGCAGCTCGACGACAGCCACGATCTCGACGAATGGTGGATCGAGCGCCGCCTGCTGGTGCGCAAGCTGCTCGACGAGGACGATCCGAAGAAGGCCTACATCGTGGCCCGCGACGCCACGCCGCCGACCCGCGACAATTACCGCGCCGACCACCAGTTCACCGCGGGCTGGGTGGCGCTGCGCTATCTGAACGACCCGACGACCGCCGCCGCGCACTTCAAGAAGGTCACCGAGGGCGCCGAGAACCCGATTTCGCTGGCGCGAGGCCTCTACTGGCAGGGCCGCGCCGCGGAGGCCCTGAAGAAGCCCCAGGAGGCCCGCACGCACTACCAGGCAGCGGCGCGCTTCCCGACCGCCTATTACGGCCAGATCGCCCGCGCCAAGGCCGGGCTGGGCGAAATTGCCCTCAACTCGCCCCCTGCCCTCTCCGCCGCCGAGCGCAGCGCGCTGGCCAAGTCCGACGTGGTGCGCGCCGCCGAACTGCTCTACGCCGCCGACGCCCGCGACCTGCTCAACGCGGCGATGGCCGACCTGGGCGACAAGTCGAACGACATCCCGACGCTCGTCATGCTGGGTGAGCTTGCCGACAAATACCAGGATCCGCGCGGCATGCTGCTGGTCGGCAAGCTGGCGCTCGCCCGCGGCCATCCGCTCGACCACGCCGCGTTTCCGACCGTCGGCCTGCCGAGCTACACCGCGATCGGCCCCGAGGTGGAGCCCGCCCTGGTCTATTCGATCGCCCGCCAGGAGAGCTGGTTCAATCCGAAGACGGTCTCGAGCGCCAACGCGATGGGCTTCATGCAGGTGACGCCGGCGGCCGGCAAGTATCTCGCCAAGAAGTTCAACGTGACCTACGACCAGAAGCGCCTGCTCAACGACAACGTCTACAATCTGCAGATGGGCGCGGCGGAGCTCGGCGACCTCATCAAGGACTATCGCGGCTCCTACATCATGTCGTTCGCCGCCTACAACGCCGGCCGCGGCCGGGTGCGCGACTGGATCACCCGCTACGGCGATCCGCGCGATCCCAAGGTCGACCCGATCGACTGGGTGGAGCGCATCCCCTTCTCCGAGACCCGCAACTACGTGCAGCGCGTCATGGAAAACGCGCAGGTCTATCGCGTCCGGTTCGGCGGCGGCTCAAGGCTGCTGATCGAAGCCGACCTGCGGCGCGGCGCAACGAACTAAACTCCTTCCTCCTCCTCCGATGCATCCACCTGACGCCGCAGTGGCGGCCCGGTAAGCTCGCTCTTCGAAATCATGCGCAATCCGGGTGAGACGATGGGTGCCGGGGACAAAGCCTCTGAAAGCGTGTTCATCACCGCGCCCGACGGATTGAAACTGCATGTCCGCTGCCATGGTCCGCGCGGCACCGGCGTGCTGCCCGTGATCTGCCTGCCCGGCCTCGCCCGCACCACAGCCGATTTCGACGAGCTGGCGGACGGGCTGATCGACGCGAACCCCAACCGGCGCGTGATCGCCCTCGACTATCGCGGCCGCGGCCGTTCCGACTACGACCGCAATCCTGACAACTACAGTCTGGCGGTCGAATTGGGCGACGTGCTCGCGGTGACGACTGCGCTCGATATCGGCCGTGCGGTGGTGGTCGGCACCTCGCGCGGCGGCATCCTGTCCATGCTGCTCGCCACGGTCCGCCCGGCGCTCCTGGCGGGCGTCGTGCTGAACGACATCGGACCGGTGATCGAGCCCAAGGGCTTGCTACGAATCAAGAGCTACGTCGGCAAGCTGCCGCCTCCGAGGGATTTCGAGGAAGGCGCCGAAATCCTGCGCCGTCTGTTCGACGCGCAGTTCCCCAAGCTCGACGGCGCGGCCTGGCTCGCGTCCGCCCGCCGCACCTGGCAAGACGGCGACGGCCGCCTCACGCCCACCTATGACGTGCAGCTCGCCAGGACGCTTCAGGACATCGACATCGAGCGGCCGCTGCCCTCGCTCTGGAAGGAGTTCGACGCGCTGCGCTCGATTCCGCTGATGGTGATCCGCGGCGCCAACTCCGATCTCTTGTCGGAGGAAACCGTGGCGGCGATGCGGGCCCGGCGAGCCGAAATGGAGACAATGGTGGTGCCCGACCAGGGCCACGCGCCGCTGCTGGCCGAACTGGACGTGATCCAGCAGATCGCGGGTTTCGTCGCCGGTTGCGACAGGCCTGGGCGCTGAACAGCGGGCTCGTCGCCGAAAAGCAAAACCCCCGGCGGTTTGATCCGCCGGGGGTCAGATTGCTTGAAGCCTAGAGGCTCACCCGATCAGGGCAGGAAGTCGCGCTGGATGCGGAACGTGGTGGTGACCGCGTCCATGTCCTTGACGTTCCGGTAGCACGGCACGGGAGCCCCGGCCCGGACCCGCCAGCCACGCAGTTCGGCGGCAGCGCCGCGGTCGGGAGACCAGTGCCGGGGCCGACCGCCAGGCCGGAGAAGTTCGGGCTCGACGTGTTCTGCTTGTTGTAGATCACGTCGATACCCATGACGAGACCCTTGACCGGCTCCCACTGCGTGCGGGAGCCGACGTTCCAGCGAGCTCCAGTCGGTGTCGCAGCCCGTCACAGCCGGGATGCCGGCCTGGTATACGCCGCCGCGCCGTCTGGTGCCGAGCGAGTTGCAGATCAGGAAGTTGCCGGCTGCGTTGTGCGACACGTCGATGTACGAACCGTACCAGGACGTCCGCAGAGCCGGGGTCCACAGATGCTCGAACGCCAGCGAGGCGCTCCAGGCCGTGGTCAGCTGGATCTGGCCGCAACCGCCGAGAGCGCCGCAGCGCAGCCGGCCGCGCCGAGACCGACGCTTCATAGATGCCGTCTTGGAAGCGCCAGAAGCTGAAGCCGACTGCCGTCGACCCGGTTGTAAGCGATGTTGGTCGCGCCACCCGACGGAGTGACCGCCGCGTAGCCGATTGCACCTTCCGAGTAGACGACACCGGCCGACAGGCGATCGCCAGGAGCGATCATCGGCAGGTTCAGGATGAAGCCGGTGGTGAGCCGCCCAGCCGATCTTGGAGTCCGGTCCGCCGGAGTTCTGCGTACCGCAGCGTTGCATCCGCCGTGCCGCCGAAGTACTGGCCACGGTTGACGTGGGCGGCAGCGCCGACCAGCCAGGTGCCCCAGGACTGATCGATGCGGATGTTGCCGACCAGGTCAGGATACTCCGACACGCCCGGCCAAGCCGCCGTCTGTGCTGTTGAACGGTTGGTGCGGTGCGGAGCGAGACCGACCGAGCGCATACGGCGCTGGTCGTCACCGCGCCAACGCGGGAGATGCCGCGGACGCGGGCCTGCTCGAGCGCGATGGTGCCCGACACGCCGTTGCCGAACTGCGCGGTATACGCCGCCAGCATCTTGCCGGCGTCACCCGTGTCCGGGTGGAAGAACATGCCGGCGTTGTAGGCGAAGCTCGCGCCCGGGACGATGTCGAAGAACGACGTCGCCTTGCCGAACGTGAAGCCCGCGATCTGCAGGAAGCCGCGGGTCATGTAGACCGCCGGCGACGTGCTTTCCGGAGCCGTCGAGTCCTGCGAGTAGCCGAGCAGGATGTAGGTGCGCAGCGTGCCGTAGGCGGTCTGCTGGCGGGTGTCGACCGTGATCAGCGCACGAGTGCGGTGCGCGGTCTCGAACGAGGTCGCACGGTTGTTCAGACCGCCGGCGCCGCTGAACGGACCAGCAGTGATGCTGGAACCCGGGTTCACGGTGAACTGGTAGCGGACGTAGCCACCGAGCTTGATGCAGATATCGGTGCCGGGCATGTAGTAGTAGCCGGCGCCGTAGAGACTGCAGACCTTCACGTATTCGACCGGCTTGGCCTTAACGGGAAGATCGGCGGCCTGAGCCCCAACTACCGCAACGAGACCCGCTGCAGAGCCGAGGAGAAGACTCTTCACCATCTTCATTTTTGTTCCTCCTGTTGAACTGACTTGGGAGGGTTTGGTCTCCGTGGGTGGTTCGCACCCGGCGCAGTCCCCTAATCTCCCCGTACCGTCCGAATTCCGCTAGAGTGGAACCCGGACAGAGCGACCAAGGAGACGCCCCCTTCTGTCGCGAGGTCAGACTAGCCCATGGAACCCGGCAGGCAATGAACATGACCCTCTTCCCACAGCCTAAAACCTGGATTTTCGAGGGGTGTGGCCGGGAAAACACGCAGCCTGTGAACAACTTCCGTAGCGGGCAGGATCGCTAGACAAAGGCCCGGAATATCGAGCGATTCGTGACTAACAACCGCAATGCGCGCCGCCCTGCGGTTGTAGTCTCCAACGCCGGCAGGTTGCGCTGTCTCATTTTGATCCAACCGCTGCGGCCACAGAGTTCGGCAGCGTGGCGTTTGGGCAACGTCTAACGAGCGAGCAAAATCCAAAACGACGTGCTGCTCTTGCATACAGTTGCAATCAGCGCCGCCGCGATTCTGCGCAAATCGGAAATGGGCTTGCGCATCGCGCGGCGTTTCAAGCGAAACGCCCGCTCACGTCTTCCCGAACGGCGTGCAATCAATTCAAAGGCCGCGCGTCAGCCTGCAAACGCAGCGACAAGACGCTTGGCGGAGAGGGTGGGATTCGAACCCACGATACGGGGTAAACCGTATGACGATTTAGCAAACCGTTGCCTTCAGCCACTCGGCCACCTCTCCGACGCGAGGCGGTATGCCCGACGCCTGTGGCCTTGACAAGGCAAGGCCACAAACGACGGCGCGGCAGCCCGGTCGAGCTAGGCCGCGGCGCGGAACGCCGGCGCGTCGTCAGTCATCGCGTCGGGATGCGCCTTGAGCCAATCACGCGCCGCGCGTTGCGCCTGGCCGATTTCGGCATCCAGCATTTCCGCGGCGATTTCCCGGCGCAGCCGGATCGCCTCGGCGTAGCCCTTCATCGCGGCAAGATTGAACCACTTGTGCGCGGTGACGAGATTTGCCGGAATTTCGCGGCCGCTCGAATAGAGCATGCCCAACAGGAACATCTCTTCGGCGGAAGCCGGTTCATTCGTATTCGCATTCGCAGCCGGCAGGCTGCCGTCGAACTGCATCATGATCGCTCTCCCCTGTCGCGCGCGCCCCAATTTCCCCGGACGTCGCGCTTTGCCCTCAAGCCGTCCCCGGCCGAGCAGCGCGATCATCAAGGGAACATTTGAATGGCCCTTTAATTGTCTCAATGAACGCGGAGTGAATGTTGCCACCGAGGTCAATCACGTAAGGAGCCGTTAAGAACGCGAATCGCGGTGCAGCGCGACTTTCCGAAACCGATGACCGTTCGCTAACCCTGCGCGTTGGCGCGGCGATAACCGTGGCGCTCTGAACCCAATCGGCGCCTTCGATATTTGCGTTTGGGGCGCCGCATGCTGAACTGAGGCCGACGGCAGCCCGCTCAACCACCGCCCACTCAATCACCGGACCCGCTCAACCAGCGCCGATGAACACGCGAACATTCGCCATTGCGATCCTGGCAGCCACAGCTCTCGTCTGGTCGGCGGTGCCGTCCAACGCGCGCGACGCGTTCGGGCTTTGGCTGACCAAGGACCGCGACGCCAAGGTCCGGATCGCCGATTGCGGCGGCTCGCTGTGCGGCACGATCGTCTGGCTATCGCAGCCGATCGACAGGGAAACCGGCAAGCCAGTGACGGACAAGATGAACCCCGATCCGGCCCGGCGCAGCCGCCCGATGCTTGGCATCAGGATTTTTGGAATGCAGCCGGCGGGCGCCAACCGATGGACCGGCACGATCTACAACGCCGACGACGGCAAGACCTACAGCGGCAACATCGAACTGCTCGACGCCAACCAGCTCAAGATCCAGGGCTGCCTCGGTCCCTTCTGCGACCACGAAATCTGGACGCGCACCAACTGATCGCCTGCCGCGCGCCGCAAAAACACCGAGGGCGTCGGCGAGACTTTTGTCCCTCCGACGCCCTCTGTCGTCTTCGGACCGGGAGGTTCGTGACGAACGCTCACCGGTCCGGATGACGTGCAGTCCCCGACGCGAGGTCGGAGACCACAAGGCTCTACTTCTTCTTGCGAGCCTTCTTCGCCGCCGCTTTCTTTCTCTTCTTAGCCATGCTGCCCTCCTAGCCATCTGAATGGCGATGTCGGAACAGTGCAGTCGCGAATCGACGTGCACTACATTCCGATTACACTAGCAACACGGAAAAAACACTGACCCTCTTAACAGAGCGTGTACGCGCGCTGGATTTCGAGCCGCTGCACGCGCGTTCGGTTTCTTCATCGCCGAACCAACTCGTCAGCGCGCGCGCGCATCGCGATTGCACTGCGCAAAAAATCGCTGTCGCCGCAAACCCATATATTTCCTAGCTTTTTACGCGATCGCAGAGCGCGCATGCTGGCGTGCGTGCGTGCAAAAAAACAATTTCGCACAGGGCCCGCAGCGCCGAAACGCCATGCGCTGTGTCATATCCACCGCCGTTGAAAATTTTTTGCACAGGCATGCTTGCAAACGCGGTCACCGGAACGGAATCGATCAAAAACGAGCGAATCGGGCATCGGTGATTCGCGTTCGCGAGTCTCCCACGCGCGCGTGACGACCACCGGACGACGCTCCGGCACGCGCGGTCGGCGGAAAATTTTCGGGGACGTGCCGCGGCGAACTCCGACGCGACGGCGGCGCATACGTCGCGCGTTACAGCCCGAGTTTTTTCTTCAGCAGATCGTTCACGGCCTGCGGATTGGCCTTGCCGCCCGACGCCTTCATGGCCTGTCCGACGAACCAGCCGATCGCCTGCGGCTTGGTTTTCACGTCCGCGACCTTGTCCGGGTTCTTGGCGATGATGTCGTCGAGCACCTTCTCGATCGCGCCGAGGTCGGTGACCTGTTTCATGCCGCGCTGCTCGACGATCCGGCGCGGATCGCCGCCCTCGGCCCAGACGATCTCGAACAGGTCCTTGGCGATCTTGCCGGAGATGACGCCCTCGCCCATCAGGTCGAGCACGGCGCCGAGCTGCGCTGCATCGACCGGCGAGGCGGCGATGTCCTTGCCCTCCTTGTTGAGGCGGCCGAACAATTCGTTGATCACCCAGTTCGCGGCGATCTTGGCATCGCGCCCCTTTGCCACCGTCTCGAAATATTCCGCGCTGGCGCGCTCGGCGACCAGCACGTCGGCGTCGTAGGGCGACAGCGCATAGTCCTTGCGAAACCGCGCCTTCTTGTCGTCCGGCAGTTCCGGCAGATGCTCCTTGAGCGCGTCGACATACGCCTGATCGAATTCGAGCGGCAGCAGGTCGGGGTCGGGGAAGTAGCGATAGTCGTGCGCCTCTTCCTTCGATCGCATCGGGCGGGTCTCGCCCTTGTTCGGATCGAACAGCCGCGTCTCCTGGTCGATCGAGCCACCCTCTTCGATGATGTCGATCTGGCGGCGCGCCTCGTGTCCGATCGCCTCGCCGATGAAGCGGATCGAGTTCATGTTCTTGATCTCGCAGCGCGTGCCGAGCGGCCCGCCGGGCTTGCGCACCGAGACGTTGACGTCGGCGCGCAGGCTGCCCTTCTCCATGTCGCCGTCGCAGGTGCCGAGATAGCGCAGGATGGAGCGCAGCTTGGTCAGGAACGCCTGCGCCTGCTCGGCCGAGCGGATATCCGGCTTCGACACGATCTCCATCAGCGCGACGCCGGAGCGGTTGAGATCGACGTAGGACAGCGTCGGATGCTGGTCGTGGATGGACTTGCCGGCGTCCTGCTCGAGGTGCAGCCGCTCGATGCCGACGGTGAAGCTGTCGCCGTCCGGCAGATCGACCACGACCGCGCCCTCGCCCACCACCGGCGACTTGTACTGGCTGATCTGATAGCCCTGCGGCAGGTCGGGATAGAAATAGTTCTTCCGGTCGAACACCGATTTCAGATTGATCTGGGCCTTGAGGCCGAGCCCGGTGCGGATCGCCTGGCGCACGCACTCCTCGTTGATCACCGGGAGCATGCCGGGCATCGCCGCGTCGACCAGCGAGACATGCGAGTTCGGCTCGCCGCCGAATTCGGTCGAGGCGCCGGAGAACAGCTTGGCGTTGGAGGTGACCTGGGCATGGACTTCCATGCCGATCACGACCTCCCAGTCGCCGGTAGCGCCCTTGATGAGTCTTGGATTTCGCGGTCGCGCTCATTGAAGCCTTACCTATCGCGACATCGGTCCCGGCGCTAGGGTGCGCCGACGCGAAATGAAATCCGAAGGTAAAGTTCAGATGGCCGCCGAAATCAAAGTCCTGTCCTCGATCGCCACCCGCGAGGCCTACAACGAATTGCTGCCGCAGTTCGAGCGCGACACCGGCCAGAAGGTCACGACCACCTGGTCGGGCACGGTGGACATCATGAAGCGCATGGCGGCGGCACGGCGAAGTCCACGACCTCGTCATCATCTCCAGCAGCGAACTCGAAGAGCTCATCAAGCAAGGCAAGATCGCGGCCGGGCAGCCGCGCCGATCTCGCCAAGTCCGGTATCGGCGTCGCGGTGAAGGCGGGCGCGCCGAAGCCCGACATCGGCTCCGCCGATGCGCTCAAGCGCACGCTGCTCGCCGCCAAGTCGGTCGGCTACACCTCGGGGCCCAGCGGGGTCTACATGGGCAACCTGATCGAGCGCATGGGGATCGCCGCCGAGGTCAAAGCCAAATTCCGCAGCGTCCCCTCCGGCGGAACCATCGGCACCATCGTGGCGGCCGGCGACTGCGAGATCGGCTTCCAGCAGGTCAGCGAGCTGGTGCACATCCCGGGCATCGACTACGTCGGACCGCTGCCGGCCGACATTCAGCGCGTCACCATATTTTCGAGCGGCATCCAGTCGGGCGCGGCGAATGCGGCGGGCGCCAAAGCGCTCCAGCAATTCCTCACCACGCCGGCCGCCGCCGCCGTGATGCGCAAGCACGGCCTCGAAACCAGCTGATCTGAACGAAACGGGGCGGCCCATGAAGGCAGCAATTCTTGTTGGAGTGATAAGTATCATGCTCGGAACCGGCGCGGCTCAGGCCGCCGAAATCAACGTCCTCGCGTCCAACGCCATCAGGCAGGCTTATCTTGAACTCGCGCCGCAGTTCGAAAAGGCGACCGGTCACACGGTGAAAACGACCTGGGCCGGCACCAACGACGTCGGTGAAACGCGTGACCGGCTGGCGAGATCTACGACCTCATCATCATGTCGGCGGATGCTTTCGGAAAACTCGAGCGACAAGATCGTTGCCGGCAGCAAAATCGACCTCGTGAAGTCGGGCGTCGGTGTCGCCGTGAAAGCTCGGCTCGCCGAAGCCCGACCTCAGCTCCGGCGACGCAGTCGAAGAAGTCCCTCCTGGCGGCGAAGTCGGTCGGTTACTCGCAGCGGGCCGAGCGGCGTCTATCTGCAGAGCATGTTCGCAGAAGATGGGCATCGGCGACGAGACTCAAGGCCAAGGTCGAAGCAGACGCAGCCTGGCAGCCGGTCGGCGACCATCATCGCGCAGCGGCGAAGTCGAGCTCGGCTTCCAGCAGGTCAGCGAACTGCGTCCATGAGAAGGGCATCGACTACATCGGCCCCCTGCCCGCCGACATCCAGCACATCAGCCAGTTCTCGGGCGGCATTCATGCCGCCGCGAAAGAGCCGGATGCAGCCAAGGCGCTGCGGTGAAATTTCTGACTGATCCGGCGCATATGCCGACGATCAAGAAGCACGGCCTGGAGCCAGGCTAGGACGATCGCGGCACGAACGGAGACACTCGATGAAAGCGCGTTGGATCCTCTCCGCGGCGTTCGCGTTGCTGATGGCGGGCGCCGCAGAGGCTGCCGAAATCAAAGTGCTCGCCTCCGGCGCGCTCCGGGAGGTGTGGGCCGAACTCGTCCCGCAGTTCGAGAAAACCACCGGGCACAAGGTCGTGGCGACCTTTGGCGCAACCGGCCCGATGGCCAAGCGCGTGGCCGAAGGCGAGAGCTTCGATCTCGCCATCATGGGCCAGGAAGGCGTCGATGAACTGGTTCGGCTGAACAAGGTCGTGCCAGGCAGCCGTGTCGCGATCGCGAAATCCGGCGTCGGCGTCGCGGTGCGCGCCGGCGCGCCGAAGCCCGACATCAGCTCGGCCGAAGCGGTGAAGAAGGCGGTGCTGGCGGCGAAATCGGTTGCCTTCTCGGCCGGCGCAAGCGGCGTCTATCTCATGCGCCTGTTCGAGAAGATGGGGATCGCGGATGCCGTCAAGGCGAAGACCGCGACCGTCAAATCCGGCGAGTATGTCGGCAGCGTGGTGGCGCGCGGCGACGCAGAGCTCGGCTTCCAGCAGGTCAGCGAGCTCGTCCACATCAAGGGCATCGAGTATCTCGGCGAGCTACCCGCCGAAATTCAGAACGTCACGGTGTTCACCGGCGCCATTCCGCTGACGGCCACGAATCCCGACGGCGGCAAGGCGCTTGCCGCGTTCCTGTCGGCGGCCGCGACCACGCCGGTGAAGAAAAAGCACGGGCTCGACCCGGGCTAAGCTGATCATGTCGCGGACGCGCTGACAGCTACCACCAGTGCTGCGGCTTGAAGTGCCCCGCCGCATCCTCGATCACCTGACCGAGCGCGAACAGCGTCTCCTCGTCGAACGGCTTGCCGATCAGTTGCAGCGCGAGCGGCAGGCCCTGGGCGTCGAGCCCGGCCGGCACCGCGATGCCCGGCAGTCCCGCCATGTTCACCGTCACCGTGAACACGTCGTTGAGATACATCTCGATCGGGTCGGCCCCGCCCTTCTCGCCGATGCCGAACGCCGCCGACGGCGTCGCCGGCGTCAGCATGGCGTGCACGCCGTTGGCGAAGCATTCGTCGAAGTCGCGCTTGATCAGGGTGCGGACCTTCTGCGCGCGCACGTAGTAGGCGTCGTAATAGCCGGCGGAGAGCACGTAGGTGCCGATCATGATGCGGCGGCGAACCTCCTTGCCGAAGCCTTCGGCGCGGGTGCGCTCATACATGCCGATCACGTCGCGGCTGCCGCCGACGCGCAGGCCGTAGCGCACGCCGTCGTAGCGCGCGAGATTGGACGACGCCTCGGCGGGCGCCACGATGTAATAGGCCGGCAGCGCGTATTTGGTGTGCGGCAGCGACACCTCGACGATCTCGGCGCCGGCCTTGGTCAGCCACTCCTTGCCCTGCTCCCAGATTTTCTCGATCTCGTCGGACATGCCGTCGACGCGGTATTCCTTCGGGATGCCGATCTTCATGCCCTTGATCGAGCGGCCGACCGCCTTCTCGTAATCCGGCACCGGAATGTCGACGCTGGTGGTGTCCTTCGCATCGTGACCGGCCATCGAGCGCAGCAGGATCGCGCTGTCGCGCACCGTGCGCGCGAACGGCCCGGCCTGATCGAGCGAGGACGCGAACGCCACGATGCCCCAGCGCGAGCAGCGCCCGTAGGTCGGCTTCACGCCGACGATGCCGGCGAACGCCGCCGGCTGGCGGATCGAGCCGCCGGTGTCGGTGCCGGTCGCGCCGAGCGCCAGATGCGCCGCGACCGCCGACGCCGAGCCGCCGGACGAGCCGCCGGGCACCAGCGGCGTGTTCGAGCCCTTGCGCCGCCACGGATTGATCACCGGACCGAGCGCCGAGGTCTCGTTCGACGAGCCCATGGCGAACTCGTCGTTGTTGACCTTGCCGAGCATCACCGCGCCGTCGCGCCACAGGTGCGACGTCACGGTCGACTCGTAGGTCGGCACGAAACTTTCGAGGATCTTCGAGCCCGCGGTCGTGCGCACGCCCTCGGTGCAGAACATGTCCTTGACCGCGAGCGGAATGCCTTCGAGCGGATGCGCCTCGCCCTTGTGGATGCGGGCGTCGCTCGCCTTCGCCATCGCGTGGGCGCGCTCCGGCGTCTCCAGCACATAGGCGTTGAGCGCGCGCGCGCGCTCCATCGCCACGAGATGGGCCTCGGCGAGCTCGGCGGCGGAGAATTTCTTCTGCTTCAGCCCATCGCGGGCGGCCGCGATGGTGAGCGCGGTCAGCTCGGTCATTCCGGCTCGTCGCACTTGAACGGCGAAGCCGCCGCTGCCTTGGGCGGCGGCGGCGGGCGCCGGCTTCGCGTCATCATCCTGCGGGAAAACGGTCACCTCGCACTGCCACGGCTGCGCGCGCCGCTTCGCCTCCTCGATCGCGTCGAGGTAGCGGTAGTAGATGTCCATCTCTTCGCAGGCCATGCACATGGCTTATTCTACCACTTTGGGCACGACGTAGTAGTTGCCCTCGCGCGCCGGCGCGTTGCGCAGCACCGCGTCGGCGTCGCCGCCGTCGGTCACGACGTCGTGGCGCTTTTTCATCGCCATCGGCGTGACCGAGGTCATCGGCTCGACGCCGTCGACATTGACCTCGGACAATTGCTCGACGAACGCCAGGATCGCGTTGATCTCGCCGCGCAGGTGCTCGACCTCGTCATCGGCGACCGCGATGCGGGCCAGATGCGCGATGCGGCGGACGGTGGCGGCGTCGACGGACATCGGAATTCCTTGAGCCGGCCCGAGGCCAGCTTCTGCCGCTATAGCAGAGGCCGGAATCCCGGGGCAACTGCCGCAGTGAGACGCACGGGAAGGCCCGCCACCGTCGAACGCCCTGAAGTGCCACCCGCGGAACTCCGTGCCTGCTGCAATTGCGGCCAACAGGCCTCGGGTGAAGCGGAAGTCGATGGCAATGCGCACGAAAATTCTATTTAATCGCGGCACGCGGGGGCGCGGGGGACTTTACATGACACCTTATCGAATTGGCGCTGCGCTTGCAGCTTTAGGCCTCGGACTGATCGGTAGCTTGACTGCCGTGCAGCCGGTCGCCGCGCAAGGTGCCGCCCTTGAAGTGCCCAAACCCGCGCCCGCTGAAAGGTATCTCGGCGCCGCGATGAAGAGCCCGAACTACACGGTCGGGCCGAGCGCGCGCAGCGACGGGATCATGCGCATCTTCCACGTCGATACGCGCTACGGAAAATATGATTTCGATGGCGTCGAGTTCACCAAGCTCCGGCTGCGGGAAATCGAGGCAACCGCGGCGCTCGAAAAAATGTCGAAATCGGAGGCGTGGATCAAATCGTTCGGCAATGCCGCGATCGCGCCGGTGAAATTCGGGGTGAGCTTTATCACCAATCCCGCAGAAGCCATTAATCGATCGGCGAGCGGCATTCACAACATGTTCGACCGCGCCGGCGCCGCGATCAACAACCAGAAAGCCAGCCGTGACAACATCGCCAACAGCCTGCTCGGCGTGAGCGATGCACAGCGCCAACTGGCCGCTCAACTGAGCGTCGATCCCTACACGGATTTTGCACCCCTGCAGAACAGGCTGCAGGAAATGTCGCGCGTGATGGCCGGCGGCACGCTCACGGTCAAGGCGCGGCCTTGCCGCCGTCACCGGGGGCATCGGGATGGGCATTTCAGCCGCCGGCAGTATGGAGGCGGTCAAAGACACCTTGCGCGACAAAACGGCGGCGCAGGTGATCGCAGAAGTGCGTGGCACGCTGATCTCGCTTAGCGTCCCCGAAGCGACGATAAATCGCCTCGTGGAAAATCAGAACTACACGCCAGCCTTCTTGCTCGTGATGAGCCGCGCGCTGGCGCAACTCAAGGCTCAGAACACCGCTGCCTTCGTCGAACGCGCAGCCGATGCCAATTCGTACGGCGTGGCTTATTTCCACGCGCGCAGGGCCCAACTTATCGCTGCGCGAAGCGCCGAGCTCGGCGGCTTTGTCGCTTTCGCGCCGGTGGCCGGACACGTGATCAACGTCACGCGCGACGGCAAAGCGGTCGCGCTCTTCCCGCTGGACGACCTCGCCTGGACCGCCATGCCGAAGCGGACCTTCCTCACCGCGAACTCCGAGCTTCGCAGCCGCAACCCGAACGGTGCCGCGGTGTTCGCAACGACCGGTTCTGTGACGCCGCTCGCTTCGAGCGAGATCAAGAAACTTGGCTGGCAGGTCGTTCAGCTCAAACCGATGCGCTGATCCGGATGACGCAAGCGCCGCTACCCGGCCATTCGTCGCAAGCAGCGCCTGAGCTTCCGCTGACCAGCGTGCGCGTCAGTTCCCGCGCCGGCATCTCGCGGCCGAGCGACGCCGCCTGCCCCGACCATAGCGGCGAGAAGTCGCCCGAACCCTGCGCCTCCGCCTTGGCGCGCAGCGGCGCCAGCGCGCCGGCGGCGAGCGGGAACTCCGGCGCGATATCGTTGATCGACCCGATCTCGCGCATCACGCGATTGACGATGCCGCGCGCCGGACGCCCGGTCATCACGTTGGTCAGCGCCGTGCTGTCGCTGCGCGACGCTTTCAGCGCGGCGCGGTGCGGCGCCGAAATCTTCGATTCCGGACAGAACAGGTAGGCGGTGCCGACCTGCACGCCGGCCGCGCCGAGCGCGAGCGCCGCCGCGATGCCGCGCGCGTCGGTGATGGCGCCGGCAGCGATCACCGGCACCTTCACCGCATCGACCACCTGCGGCACCAGCGCGAACGTGCCGACCTGCGTGCCGACATCTTCGGTCAGAAACATGCCGCGATGGCCACCGGCCTCGCTGCCCTGCGCGATCACCGCATCGACGCCGTTTTCCTCGAGCCAGCGCGCCTCTTCCGCCGTGGTGGCGGAGCTGACCACGACGCAGCCGGCCTTCTTGACGCGCTTGAGCAGCGCCGCGTCCGGCAGACCGAAGTGGAAGCTCACGACCTCGGGCTTGAGCTCTTCAACCGCCGCGCAGAGCGCCGCGTCGAACGGCGTCCGGTTGCTCGACGGCACCGGCGCGGCCGGATCGATGCCGAGTTCCTCGTAGTAGGGCTTGAGCCGGTCGCGCCAGCGCGCCTCGCGCGCGTTGTTGAGCACGGGCGGCTTGTGACAGAAGAAATTGAGGTTGAGCGGCTTTTTGGTGCGGCTTCGGATCTTGGCGACCTGATCGCGCATCTGCGGCTCGCTCAGCATCGCGACCGGCAGCGAGCCGAGCCCGCCGGCCTCGCACACCTCGATCACCAGATCGGCATCCATCGCGCCGGCCATCGGGGCGAGCACGATCGGGTGCTCGATCTTGAACAGATCCAAAAGACGGCGGTCGGGCCACATGGTTCGCTCCCGGCAGGGATTCCGACTGGAGCGATTATGCGCCCACGAGCCTCGGGAGGGTATTCGGAAGCTGCGAAGGGTCGCTCCGCCCCGGAATGAGGCTGTTGAATTGCGCTCGCTCACGCCAATATAGGGGCATGGACGCACCGAACCCCTCCGCCACCCCGACTTTCGCCAGCCGCACGCCGCTGCACATCGGCGCGGTCGGCCTGATCGCCCGCGATCTCGACCTGCTCGCCGGCTACTATCAGAATCTGCTTGGACTCGCCGTGCTGGAGCGCACGCCGAAGGTGGCGAAGCTCGGCGTCAGCGGCGTGACGCTGCTCGAGATCGAGCATCGTCCCGATGCCAAGCCCGACGACGCTCGCACTGCCGGCCTCTACCACACCGCATTCCTGATGCCGACGCGGCAGGATCATGCGCGCTGGATCCTGCACATCGCGAAGAACCGCGTGCCGATCTCCGGCGCGTCGGATCACGGCGTCAGCGAAGCGTTCTATCTCGACGATCCCGAAGGCAACGGCATCGAGGTCTACAACGACCGGCCGAAGGAGCAGTGGCAGATCCAGGACGGCATGGTCGTGATGCAGACCAAGCAACTCGACGTCGAGGCGATCGTCCGCGAGGTCGATCCGGCCAGCGCCGCCTACCCCGCCGCGCCCGAGGGACTGCGCATCGGCCATATCCATCTGCGCGTCGGCAACGTCGAGCAGGCCGAGCAGTTCTATCGCGGCGCGGTCGGTCTCGACCTGACGCGGCGGCGCGGCGGCGCGACCTTCATGTCGTCCGGCGGCTATCACCATCACGTCGGAGCCAATGTCTGGCACAGCGACGGCGCGGGCACGCGCGATCCTGACCGCGCGGGCCTTGCCTGGTTCTCCATGGAAGCCGCCGACAGCGGCGCGCTCGACACGGTCGCTGCACGGCTCAAGGCTGCGAACGCCGACGTGAACGCGATATCCGGCGGCGTCGAGACCGCCGATCCTTGGGGCACGCGCGTTCGCTTCGTGAAGGCTTGATGACTGGCGCTGATCCTGCCGCTTGTCGAGGCCGCCGCTCACCTGCCGCCGCGCGGCGCATTGCTCGGCCTCGATCTCGGCACCAAGACGATCGGCGTCGCCACCTCCGATCCCGACCGGCGGCTCGCCACCGCCGTCGAAACCGTCGCACGCAAGAATTTCACAGCCGACGCCGCGCGCCTGATCGCGCTGGCGAGCGAGCGCAATGCGGCCGGATTTGTGCTCGGCCTGCCGATCAACATGGACGGCAGCGAAGGCCCGCGCGCGCAATCGACGCGCGCCTTCGCACGCAATCTCTCGAAGCTCACCGAACTGCCGATCGCGCTGTGGGACGAGCGGCTTTCGACCGCGGCCGTCGAACGCGAGTTGATCGAGGCCGACGTGAGCCGCGCCAAGCGCGCCGCGGTGATCGACCAGCACGCCGCGGTGTTCATCCTGCAGGGCGCGCTCGACCGGCTGTCCCGGATCGGCAAATGAAAAGGCCGGCGCGAGGCCGGCCCTTTCATCTCATCAATCCAACGTCTGAGCTTAGTCGATGAAGCCAGCGCCGCTACCGGTTAGCTGATCCTCACGCGCCGGACCGTTCGTGACGGCAGTACGAGCGCGGATAGCGCGTAGTTCGGAGCATAGTATCCGCTCGGATCGCCGCCGTAGTAGTCTGCGGCGCGGCGCATAGGCGTAGCTGTCAACGTACGCCGGCTCGCTGTAATAGCCGTAGGCCGGCTCGACCGTAGTAATAGCCGCTGTTGGCGCTGGCCGCCGCCGCGCCGACAGCCGTACCGACCGCGAAGCCGGCAACGCCGGCGCCAATCGCCGCCGCGTTACGCCCGCTGCGAGCCTCGGACGGCGTAGCAACCGCCAACGCCATGGCGCCCGCCAAGCCAAGCACGGCCAAAGGTTTCGCAAAGTTGATCATATCGTTCTCCTCATTTGGTTCCGCGGGCCAAAGCTGCCCGTCCACGCGCCTTGCTGGCCGCGAGGTCAAAACGACAACGCCTCGTCCAAGGCCGAGTTCCGGATATCGGCCGCGATAACGCGGCTGTGAGCGCGAATCGCGCTGTGTATTGGGCCTGGCAGAGCTTGCCGGGGTGGGCCCCTGCGCCTATAGGATGCCGCTTTAATGAACATGGCCCCGAAATCGTCTTTCGTCCTCAGCCAACGTCATTTGCTGGGGATAGCGGGCCTTTCTCATGCCGACATCGTCGGGCTGCTCGATCTCGCCGATACCTTCGTCGAGCTCAACCGGCAGATCGAAAAGAAGACCGCCTCGCTGCGCGGCCGCACGCTGATCAACATGTTCTTCGAGGCCTCGACGCGCACCCAGGCGTCGTTCGAGCTCGCCGGCAAGCGGCTCGGCGCCGACGTCATGAACATGTCGGTGTCGTCGTCCTCGATCCGCAAGGGCGAAACCCTGATCGACACCGCGGTGACGCTCAACGCCATGCATCCCGACCTGATCGTGATGCGCCATCACGCCTCCGGCGCGGTGGAGCTGCTGTCGCAGAAGGTCGACTGCTCGGTGATCAACGCCGGCGACGGCCAGCACGAGCATCCGACGCAGGCGCTGCTCGACGCGCTCACCATCCGCCGCAACAAGGGCCCGATCGAGGGGCTCACCGTCGCGATCTGCGGCGACATCCTGCATTCGCGCGTCGCGCGCTCGAACATCATCCTGCTCAACACGCTCGGCGCGCGCGTGCGCGTGATTGCGCCCTCGACGCTGCTGCCGCCGGGCATCGAGCGGTTCGGCGTCGAGGTCGCGCGCGACATGCGCGAAGGGCTTGCCGGCGCCGACATCGTGATGATGCTGCGCCTGCAGCGCGAGCGCATGAACGGCTCGTTCGTGCCGTCGACGCAGGAATATTTCGCCTACTACGGCCTCGATCAGAAGAAGCTCGCCTACGCCAAGCCCGACGCGCTGGTGATGCATCCCGGCCCGATGAACCGCGGCGTCGAGATCGACTCGCATCGTCGCCGACGGCGCGCAGTCGCTGATCCGCGAGCAGGTCGAGATGGGCGTCGCCGTGCGCATGGCGGTGCTGGAAGCCCTGTCGCGCAACCTGCCGAACGCATAGCCCGATGCTCGTCGACCGCCGCGACCGCCGCCCGATCCTGCTCGCCAACGCGCGGATCGTCGATCCGTCGCGCGACCTCGACTTCCCCGGCGACCTGCTGATCGCCGACGGCGTGATCCGCGACGCCAAGCGCGGCATCGGCGCGGCCGGCGTGCCCGAAGGCACCGAGATCATCGATTGCCGCGGCAACATCGTCGCGCCCGGCCTGATCGACATGCGCGCCTTCATCGGCGAGCCCGGCGCCGAAGGCCGCGAAAGCATCGCCTCGGCGAGCCAGGCAGCCGCGGCCGGCGGCGTCACCACCATCGTCTGCCAGCCCGACACCGAGCCGACGATCGACGATCCGACCATCGTCGACTTCATCCAGCGCCGCGCGCGCGACACCGGCATCGTCCACGTGCAGCCGATGGCGGCGCTGACCAAGGGCCTCAAGGGCCAGGAGATGACCGAGATCGGCCTGCTCAAGGCCGCCGGCGCGGTCGCCTTCACCGACGGCACGCGCAGCGTCACCAACGCGCAGGTGATGCGCCGCGCCCTGATCTATGCCGACGATTTCGACGTGCTGATCGTGCACCACACCGAAGATCCCGACCTGGTCGGCGAAGGCGTGATGAACGAGGGCGAGTTCGCCGCGCGGCTCGGCCTGATCGGCGTCGCCGAAGGCGGCCGAAACCATCATGCTGGAGCGCGACATGCGGCTCGTCGCGCTGACCGGCGGCCGCTATCACGCCGCCTCGATCACCTGCGTGGAATCGCTCGACGTGCTGCGCCGCGCCAAGGACGCCGGTCTGCCGGTCACGGCCTCCGCGTCGATCAACCATCTCGCGCTCAACGAGATCGACATCGGCCAGTACCGCACCTTCTTCAAGCTGTCGCCGCCGCTGCGCGCCGAGGACGACCGCCAGGCGCTGGTCGCCGCGGTCGAGGAAGGCCTGATCGACGTGGTGATGTCCGACCACAATCCGCAGGACGTCGAAGTCAAGCGCCTGCCGTTCGCCGAAGCAGCGGTCGGCGCGATCGGCATCGAAACCATGCTGCCGGCCGGCCTGCGGCTCGTTCACAGCGGCGAGCTCAAGCTCATGACGCTGCTCAAGGCGATGTCGACCCGGCCGGCCGAGCTGCTCGGCCTGCCCGGCGGAACGCTGCGGCCGGGCGCGCCGGCCGACGTGATCGTGATCGACCCCGACGTGCCCTGGATGCTCGACCGCGACGAGCTCAAGTCGAAGTGCCGCAACACGCCATTCGACGAGGCGCGCATGCAGGGCCGCGCGGTGCGCACCATCGTCGCCGGGCGCACCGTCTACGAATACGTGTAACAGCCGCACTCGCATGGGCTAAGCTTGCTGCATGAGCACGGCCGTCGCGCTGATCCTCGGCTATCTGCTCGGCTCGATCCCGTTCGGGCTGATCGTGACCCGGCTTGCCGGCACCGGCGACATCCGCGCCATCGGCTCCGGCAACATCGGCGCCACCAACGTGCTGCGCACCGGCCGCAAGGGCCTCGCCGCGGCGACGCTGCTCGGCGACATGCTCAAGGGCACCGTCGCCGTGCTGATCGCAGCGTGGCTGTGGGGGCATGAAGCGTCGCTCGCGGCCGCGCTCGGCGCGGTGCTGGGCCACGTCTTTCCGGTCTGGCTCGGCTTCAAGGGCGGCAAGGGCGTCGCGACCTACATCGGCGTGCTGCTCGGCGTCGCCTGGCCTGCCGTCGTGGTGTTCGCCGCGGTCTGGGCGCTGGTCGCCGCGGCGTTGCGCTATTCGTCGCTCGCCGGGCTGGTCGCCAGCGCCCTCACCCCGGCGTTCCTGTTGTGGTGGACGCGCGACGTCGCGGTCGCGCTGCTCTTTCTCGCGCTGACGGTCCTGCTGTGGATCATGCACCGCGCCAACATCGCGCGCCTGATGAACGGCACCGAGACGAAGATCGGGCAGAAGTCCGAAGCCGCGCGGTAGAGCATGATCCCGAAAAGTGTGTAGCGGTTTTCGGAAAAGATCATGCTCCCAGGAAGGCGATCAATTCTCGTCGAGGCGGCGATCGGTCATGTAATCCTGGATCGCGACGCCGATGTGCAGCGCGACCAGCGCCAGCAGCGCGAACGCGAAATAGGCGTGCCACTGCAGCAGCAGCGCGTCGTAGCCCGCGCCCTCCGGCCAGATCGGCGGCAGCGAATAGCCCGGGAAAATCTCGCGCGCGCCGAAATCCGAAATGCCGGCCCAGCCCAGCAGCGGCACCAGCGCTGCAACGCCGTAAAGCGTCCAATGCAGCACCGGACGGCGGTGCGCCTGCAATCCGCCATTCCGGCATCGAGCGCGTCGCCCGGTAGATGAGCCGCATCACGATGATAGCGAGCGTCAACGCGCCGGTGAGCTTGTGCAGGCTCATCAGCATGTCCGCGACCGGCCCGCCGCCGAGCTGCTTGGCGATCACGCCCGAGGCGAACATGCAGAACACCAGCACCGCCGTGATCCAGTGCAGCACCTTCGCCGTCATCCGGTACTGGCGGATGGCGTAGCTGCGCGGCTGATCGTCAGCGCCGGGTCGAGTGGCCATGCTCATGCGGCGATCCTTTCCGTTGTCTCGATGAAGCGCTCGACCGCGGCGCGCAGATCGGCCGCCTGCTGACCGAGATCGGTCGACACCTTGGTCACGACGTCGGCGGCGACCTTGGCCTCGCCGATCATGGCGGCGACGTCCTGCACGGTGTTCGCGACCTCGCGGACGTCGTCGGCGGTGCGCGCGCTGGTCGAGGTGATGGCCTGCGAATTGGTGTCCTGCTGGCGCATCGATTGCGAGATGCCGGCGGTGACCGCGGCAACCTGCTCGATCGATTCGACCAGCTTGGCGACCCGCTCCGCGATCCGCGCCGTCGCCGCGGTGATGCCCTGCAAGCCGCCGCGGACGTCTTCGGTGGCACGCGAGGTACGGGTCGCGAGTTGCTTCACCTCGTGGGCGACGACGCCGAAGCCGCGCCCCGCCTCGCCGGCGCGCGCCGCCTCGATCGTGGCGTTGAGCGCCAGCAGATTGGTCTGATCGGCGACGTCCTCGATCAGCGCGATAACCTGCTCGATGGTGCGCGCCGCGTCGGTCAGCGCCTTGGCGTCGCCCTTGGCGGCTTCGGCCGCGTCGCGCGCGGCCGCCGCGACCGTCGAGGTGCGCTGCGCGTCCGCCGCCGCCGAGGCGAGCGTTGCCGCGATGTCCTCGATCGAAGTTGCCACCACGTCGATGTGCGCCGAGACGCGCTGCGTCGATTGCGCGGAAGCGCCGGCGCGCACATCGGCCTCCGACGAGATGGTCGAAAGGTTCTCCGACGCAGCCGACATGCGGGTGGCATGCCCTTCCAGGCTGCGGACGATGTCGCCGATGCGGCCCTGGAACGACACGCTCTCGCGCCGGAACTGCTCCTGGCTCTCCAGCCGCCCGGACAGCTTGGCCTGCTCGGCGGTCGCGGCCT
The DNA here is from genome assembly GCA_963838595.1 of uncultured Alphaproteobacteria bacterium. Classification (GTDB taxonomy): domain Bacteria; phylum Pseudomonadota; class Alphaproteobacteria; order Rhizobiales; family Xanthobacteraceae; genus Z2-YC6860. The sequence goes on along the minus strand of CAWIRP010000022.1, from coordinate 127,204 downwards.
CCTGCTCCTTGCGCACCAGCGCGAAGTGCGCGGTGAGCGCGTGCGCGAACGCGCCGATCTCGTCGCGGCGGCGCGCGTATTGCGCCAGCGTCTTCGGCGTCTGCTTGCCGCTCTGCAGCAGCGCCGCCATCCGCACGATCGGCCGGATCAGCAGCCGGTATTCCATCACGACGATCTGGCCGACGATGAACAGCGTCAGCAGGATGAGCAGAATCTTGTTCTGCCGGTGATTGGCCGAGAGCTCCGCCTGCTTGGCGTTGATCGCCTCGATCGCGCCGACCAGGGCTTCGGCCTGCGGCTTTGTCGCCGGACGCATTTGACGTGCGTCATGGCCGCGGCGGTCGCGCGGACTGCCGCTCTCCGGCCAGCTCCGTCATCTGCCAGGATTCGATGACTGCGGTCGCGGCGTAGAGGAGCGCCAGGAACCCCAGCATGAAGCCCCAAATCGCCATTCGCTCGGCGACTTTGGCGTTGAAGGTTTTGGGAAACATGCGGCGATCCCAAGGATCAGAAATCTGCGATCAGGGGTAGGTAAACATGGTTAACAATTGCTTACCTCGGGAACTCGCGGCTGACCTATCACGCGGTTGTCATCGGCCGCCGAACCGCGCCATGCTTGCGCCTGGTGGGGGCGGCGTGGCGAACGAGTTCACAGCGGGCGTTCGTCTGACCGACGAGCAGCGGCTCGACTGGCTGCGCCTCATCCGCAGCGAAAACGTCGGCCCGCGCACCTTCCGCACCCTGCTCAATCATTTCGGCGGCGCGCGCGCCGCGATCGAGGCGCTGCCGGACATGGCGCGGCGCGGCGGCGCGCCAAGCCTGCGCGGATCTGCAGCCGCGACGAGGCCGAGCGCGAGATTGCCGCGGCGGCGCGGCTCGGCGTCTCGCTGGTGGCGCTGGGCGAGCCGGACTATCCGGCGCGGCTGCGCATGATCGACGACGCGCCGCCGCTGATCGCCGTGCGCGGCAAGATCGCCGCGCTGGCGCAGCCGATGATCGCGGTGGTGGGCTCGCGCAATGCCTCCGCCGCCGGCGCCAAGTTCGCCGACCGCATCGCGCGCGACCTCGGCGACGCGGGCTTCGTCGTCGTGTCGGGTCTCGCCCGCGGCATCGACGCCGCGGCGCATCGGGCGAGCCTTTCGAGCGGCACGATCGCGGTGCTGGCCGGCGGGCACGACCACATCTATCCGCCGGAGCATGTCGACCTGCTCGGTCAGATCCTCGAAGACGGCGCCGCCGTCAGCGAAATGCCGATGGGCTGGGAGCCGCGCGCCCAGGACTTCCCGCGCCGCAACCGGCTGATCTCCGGTCTGTCGCTCGGCGTCGTCATCGTCGAGGCGGCGCGGCGCTCCGGTTCGCTGATCACCGCGCGCATGGCGCTCGAACAGGGCCGCGAGGTGTTCGCGGTGCCGGGCTCGCCGCTCGATCCGCGCGCCGAAGGCACCAACGGCCTGCTCAAGCAGGGCGCGACGCTGGTGACCGAAGCCGAGGACGTGCTCGCGGTGCTGCGCCCGATCCTTGGCGAGACCGGTCGATTGCCCGCGGAGGAGCCGGATGGCGCCCCGCCGCCCCTCTCCGAACCGGCAAGCTCCGACCGCGAACGCATCGTCGCGCTGCTCGGCCCGACGCCCGTTTCGATCGACGACCTGGTGCGGCTGTCCGGCCTGTCGCCTGCGGTGGTGCGCACCGTGCTGCTGGAACTCGAGATCGCCGGCCGGCTGGAGCGCCACGGCGGCTCGCTGGTGTCGCTGATGTAAGCTGCGCGGATGATTCTCCGCGCGCTCGTTCTGATGCTGGTTTTCACGGCTGCGGCGCAGGCGCAGCAACAGCAGCCGCGTCCGCCGCCCCCGATCCCGCGTTCCAGAAATTCGTCGCCGAGCTCTGGAAGGACGCGCAGGCCAAGGGCATCACGCGGCAGACCTTCAACCTCGCCTTCGCCGGCGTCACGCCCGATCCGCGCGTGATCGGCCTGACCACGCGGCAGCCCGAACAGGCCAAGCCGATGGGCGCCTATGTCGCCTCGCTCGCCTCGCCGCAGCGCGCCGCGGCGGGGCTTCGCAAGGAGGCCGAATGGCGCGGCCTGTTCGACGCCGTGGAGAAGCGCTTCAAGGTCGAGCGCTGGATCATCCTGGCGATCTGGGGAATGGAGACGTCCTACGGCGCGATGAAGGACAAATGGGACCCGATCCGCTCGCTGGCGTCGCTCGCCTACGCCAAGTACCGCGACAACTACTTCCGCGACGAACTGCTGCTCGCGCTGAAAATCCTGCAGGACGAGCGCATGCCGCGCGACCAGTTCGTCAGCTCCTGGGCCGGCGCCATGGGCCAGACCCAGTTCATGCCGAAGAACTTCATGGACTACGCCATCGACTTCTCCGGCGACGGCAAGCGCGACATCTGGGGCAACGTGCCGGACGTGATCGGCTCGACCGGCAACTATCTCAGCAAGGAAGGCTGGAAGTACGGCCTGCCCTGGGGCTTCGAGGTGCTGATCCCGCAGGGCTTCGACCACCGCAAAAGCCGCGCCCCGTTCGACGAGTGGATCGAAGCTCGGCGTCAAGCGCGCCGACGGCAAAGCCTATCCGTCAAGCGGCGACGGCATCCTGTTCTTCCCGACCGGCGTGCCGGGCCCCGCCTTCATCATCACCGAGAACTATCACGTGCTGCGCGAGTACAACAATTCGGACGCCTACGCGATCTCGATCGGCCATCTCGCCGACCGCATGCGCGGCGGCGCGCCGTTCAAGACGCCCTGGCCGAAGGAAAACACCACGCTGCCGCGCGACGACCGCATCGCGCTGCAGAAGCGGCTCGCCGAGCTCGGCTACGACGTGAAGCTGTTCAACGGGCCGATCACCTTCGAGCAGCGCGACTTCATCCGCGCCGAACAGGTCAAGCTCGGCATGCTGCCGGACGGCCACGCCAGCGCGGCGCTGCTCGACAAGATGGGGATCAAGCGGAAGTAGGGCTCAGTCCCGGCCATTCATGTGCCGTGTCGTGTTCTCGGCTTCGAGCCGCGCCATTTCGAGGATGAAGCCGAGCGCGTCCAAGTCATGCCGCCGGGCGATCAGGGCGAGATCGCGGCTGAGTTCCGCGACATAGGCGGCGGCCGCCTCCCGGTCGCCGATTTCTCGTTCGTCCGCCATCGCATTCCTTTCGGGTGCCGCCACCCCGAAACCTTGCGTCCGCAGACATATCCATTGGAGAGCATTAAATCAAATTACTCTCTTAAGTTGTATTCGCGAATTCCCTTGATTTTGGGCGCTTTTCCGTCACATGCGTGCCTTAGCAATTTGACAGGCAAGCATGTGTTACCCATGTTCCGCTCGATCAAAAGCGCCGATTCCGTGACAAATTGGATCGGCTTACTCCTCTAACCCATTGGATATAATGAAAGTTGTCGTAGTCGAGTTGCCTGCCAAGGCGAAGACGATCAACAAGTATCTTGGCTCGGGCTACGAGGTCCTGGCCTCGTTCGGCCATGTCCGCGACCTGCCTGCCAAGGATGGCTCGGTCGATCCCGACAACGACTTCCACATGCTTTGGGAGGTCGACGACAAGTCCCAGAAGCGCCTCAACGACATCGCCCGGGCCGTCAAGGACGCCGACACGCTGATCCTCGCCACCGACCCGGACCGCGAGGGCGAGGCGATCTCCTGGCACGTCCTCGAAGTGCTCAAGCAGAAGAACGCGCTGAAGAAGCAGACGATCGAGCGCGTCGTGTTCAACGCCATCACCAAGCAGTCGGTGGCGGAGGCGATGAAGCATCCGCGCCAGATCGACGGCGCGCTGGTCGACGCCTATCTGGCGCGCCGCGCGCTCGACTATCTGGTCGGCTTCACGCTCTCCCCGGTGCTGTGGCGCAAGCTGCCGGGCGCGCGCTCGGCCGGCCGCGTGCAGTCGGTCGCGCTGCGCCTGGTCAGCGACCGCGAGCTCGAGATCGAGAAGTTCGTCGCCAGGGAATACTGGTCGATCGTCGCGCAGCTTGCGACGCCGCGGAACGAGAACTTCGAAGCGCGGCTGGTCGGCGCCGACGGCGAGAAGATCCAGCGGCTCGACATCGGCTCGGGGCAGAAGGCCGAGGACTTCAAGCAGGCGCTGGAGAGCGCCGCCTTCTCCGTCACCAACGTCGAGGCGAAGCCCGCCAAGCGCCACCCCTACGCGCCGTTCATGACCTCGACGCTGCAGCAGGAGGCGAGCCGCAAGCTCGGCCTCGCGCCCGCGCACACCATGCGGATCGCGCAGCGGCTCTATGAAGGCATCGACATCGGCGGCGAGACCGTCGGCCTGATCACCTATATGCGAACCGACGGCGTCGACATCGCCGAGGAAGCGATCACCGGCGCGCGCCGCGTCATCGAGACCGACTACGGCCGCGAATACGTGCCGCCCTCGCCGCGCAAGTACCAGACCAAGGCGAAGAACGCGCAGGAGGCCCACGAGGCGATCCGCCCGACCGACCTCGCCTGCCGGCCCTCCGAGGTCAAAAGCTTCGTCGAGCCGGAGCAGGCCAAGCTCTACGAGCTGATCTGGAAGCGCACCATCGCCAGCCAGATGGAATCCGCCGAGCTCGAGCGCACCACGGTCGACATCACCGCCAAGGCAGGCGGCCGCACGATCGACCTGCGCGCCAACGGCACGGTGGTGAAGTTCGACGGCTTCCTCACGCTCTACACCGAGGACCAGGACGACAAGTCGGACGACGAGGATGCCAACCGCCTGCCCGAGATGGCGACCGGCGACGCGCTGAAGAAGCGCGAGATCCAGGCCACCCAGCATTTCACCGAGCCGCCGCCGCGCTATTCCGAAGCCTCGCTGGTCAAGCGCATGGAAGAGCTCGGCATCGGCCGGCCCTCGACCTACGCCTCGATCCTGCAGGTGCTCAAGGACCGCGGCTACGTCCGCATCGACAAGAAGCGGCTGGTTCCCGAGGACAAGGGGCGCGTGCTCACCGCGTTCCTGGAGAACTTCTTCGCCCGCTACGTCGAATACGATTTCACCGCCTCGCTCGAAGAGCAGCTCGACAAGGTCTCCAACAACGAGATGCCTTGGCGCGATCTGCTGCGCGATTTCTGGACCGGCTTCATCGGCGCCGTCAGCGACATCAAGGAGCTGCGCATCACGCAGGTGATCGACGCGCTCGACGAGATGCTGTCGCCGCACCTGTTTCCGCCGAGCAAGGACGGCACCGATCCGCGCAAGTGCCCGAACTGCGCGAACGGCCGGATCGGGCTGAAGCTCGGCCGGTTCGGCGGCTTCGTCGGCTGCTCCAACTATCCGGAATGCAAGTTCACCCGCCAGCTCACCGTCGGCGCCGACGGCCAGGGCGGCGGCATGCGCAAGCTCGGCGAGGACCCGGACACCGGCCTCGAAGTCACCGTGCGCGGCGGACGGTTCGGCAGCTACCTCCAGCTCGGCGAGCCGACCAAGGACGCCGACGGCGAGGCCGTGAAGCCCAAGCGCGCCAGCCTGCCCAAGGGCGTTTCGCAGGACGAAGTCACGCTCGAACAGGCCATCAAGCTGCTCTCGCTGCCGCGCGAGATCGGCAAGAGCCCCGAGGACGGCGAACCGATCATCGCCGGCATCGGCCGGTTCGGCTCCTACGTGAAGCACGGCAAGACCTACGCCAACCTCGACGCCGGCGAGGACGTCACCTCCGTCGGGCTCAACCGCGCGATCACGCTGATCGCCGAGAAGCGCGCCAACCCGGGCAAGGGCCGCCGGTTCGGCGCCGATCCCGGCAAGCTGCTGGGCGAGCATCCGCAGAAGGGCGGCCCGGTCACCGTCAAGAACGGCCGCTACGGGCCTTACGTGACCAACAACGGCGTCAACGCCACGCTGCCGAGCGACAAGACGCCGGAGACGATCACGCTCGACGAGGCGATCGTGCTGCTCGACGCGCGCGCCGAGCGCACCGGCGGCGGTTCGACGTCGCGGCGCAAGCGCCCGGCGCGCAAGGCAGCGGCGACCAAGGCCGCTCCCGCCCAAAGCGCCGGCGAAGGCCCAAGAAGCGCGCCGCCGCGGCAGCCGCCAAGCCCAAGGCGTCGCGCAAGTCGAAGGTCGAAGCCGCCGAGTGATCGGCTGGCAAAGCCGCGACTTAAACCTTAAATTGTGAGCGAAGCGCGCTGTTGCGCGCTCGCAGGTATTTCATTGGCTAAACACTCCAGCAAGACGCCGGCCCCCTTCCCCTCGAAGGACGAAATCCTCGCCTTCATCGGCGAACAGCCGGGCAAGGTCGGCGTGCGCGAGATCGCGCGTGCCTTCAATCTCAAGAACGACCGCCGCGCCCAGCTCAAGCAGGTGCTGCGCGAATTGTCCGGCGACGGCCGCGTCGCAAGCCGCGGCGGCAAGCTGCATCATCCCGGCACGCTGCCCTCGGTGACGCTGGCCGACATCGCCGCGCGCGACAGCGACGGCGAATTGATCGCGACGCCGACCGAATGGGACGAGGAGCACGGACCGGCGCCGAAAATCCGCATCCTGGCGCGCCGCGCGCGGCCCGGCGAAACCGCCGGCGTCGGCGACCGCGCGCTGCTGCGCGTCGAGGAAATCGACGACGAGGACGTCCGCTACAGCGGCCGCGTCATCAAGGTCATCGACCACGCCAAGGAGCGCGTGCTCGGCATCTATCGCTCGCTGCCGGGCGGCGGCGGCCGGCTGGTGCCGGTCGACAAGAAGCAGCTCGGCAAGGAGCTCTCCATCGCGCCCGGCCAGAGCAAGGACGCGCAGGACGGCGACCTGATCGCGGTCAGCGTGCAGCGCCAGGGCCGCTTCGGCCTGCCGTCGGCGCGGGTCGAGGAGAAGCTCGGCTCGCTCAAGAGCGAGCGCGCGGTCAGCATCATCGCGATCCACGCCCACGAAATCCCGAATGTCTTTCCGCACGCCGTCATCGCCGAGGCGGAGGCGGCCAAGCCCGCGACGCTGGCGCCGGCCGCGAGGACTGGCGCAAGCTGCCGCTCGTCACCATCGATCCGGCCGACGCCAAGGACCACGACGACGCGGTGCACGCCGCGCCCGATCCGGACAAGGGCAATCCGGGCGGCCACATCATCACGGTCGCCATCGCCGACGTCGCCCATTACGTGCAGGCCGGCTCCGCGCTCGACCGCGAGGCGCTCAAGCGCGGCAACTCGGTCTATTTCCCGGACCGCGTGGTGCCGATGCTGCCGGAGCGCATCTCCAACGACCTGTGCTCGCTGCGGCCGAGCGAAGACCGCGCCGCGCTCGCGGTGCGCATGATCGTCGGCGCCGACGGCCGCAAGCGCTCGCACACGTTCCATCGCGTGCTGATGAGCTCGGCGGCCAAGCTGCACTACGCGCAGGCGCAGGCCGCCGTCGACGGCCGCACCGACGACACGACAGAGCGCCCTGCTCGATCCGGTGCTCAAGCCGCTCTACGACGCCTACGAGGCGCTCAAGCGCGCCCGGCAGGCGCGCCATCCGCTCGACCTCGATCTGCCCGAGCGCAAGATCCTGCTCAAGCCGGACGGCACGGTCGATCGCGTCATCACGCCGGAGCGGCTCGACGCGCACCGGCTGATCGAGGAGTTCATGATCCTCGCCAACGTCGCCGCCGCCGAGACCGCGGAGCGCGCCAGGCTGCCGCTGATCTATCGCGTGCACGACGAGCCGTCGCTGGAGAAGGTCGAGGCGCTGCGCACCTTCCTCGAGACGCTGCACATCTCGCTGCCCAAGGGCGGCGTGCTGCGCGGCGAGCAGTTCAACCACATCCTCGCCAAGGTCAAAGGCGGCGACGTCGAGACGCTGGTCAACGAGATCGTGCTGCGCACGCAGTCGCAGGCCGAATACTCCGCCGAGAACTACGGCCACTTCGGCCTCAACCTGCGCCGCTACGCGCACTTCACCTCGCCGATCCGCCGCTACGCCGACCTGATCGTGCATCGCGCGCTGATCCGCGCGCAGAATCTCGGCGCCGACGGCGTGCCGGCCGACCAGGACCGCGGCGCGCTGGGCGAGATCGCGGCGCAGATTTCCGCCGCCGAGCGCCGCGCCATGAAGGCCGAGCGCGAAACCAACGACCGGCTGATCGCGCACCACCTCGCCGACCGGGTCGGCGCCACGTTCGAGGGCCGGATTTCCGGCGTGACGCGCGCCGGCCTGTTCGTCAAGCTCGACGGCACCGGCGCCGACGGCTTCGTTCCGGCGCGCACGATCGGCGACGAGTATTTCCGCTACGAGGAAGCGATGCACGCCATGGTCGGCAGCCGCAGCGGCGAAACCTACCGGCTCGGCGACCGGGTGACGGTGAAGCTGGTCGAGGCCGCGCCGGTCGCCGGCGCGCTGCGCTTCGAACTGCTGTCGGAAGGCCGCCGTTCGGGCGACGCGCCGGGCCGCACCGCACGGCTTCGCTCCGAGCGGCCGCAGCGCTCGTTCCGCAACAAGCCGCAGCGCGACGAGCGGCACAAACGCGGCAGGCGCGGCCGATGACCGATCTCTCCGAACGCTTCGCCCGCGAGGCGCCGAGCGGCCATCCCAACGTCACGCCGCGCGACGCCGCGACGCTGATCCTGCTCGACCGCAGCGGGCCACAACCGAAGGTGCTGATGGGCCGCCGCCACCACGGCCATGTCTTCCTGCCGGGCCGGTTCGTGTTTCCCGGCGGCGCGGTCGATCCGCGCGACCGGCTGATGACGGTCGGCGCCCCGCTCGATCCGCGCGCCGAGGCGAAGCTGATGAGCGCCGTGAAGCGGCCGACCGCGGCCAAGGCGCGCGCGCTGGCGCTGACCGCGATCCGCGAGACATTCGAGGAAACCGGCCTGCTGCTCGGCACCAGGCGCGACGAGGCGCCGAAGGTGCCGGCCGGCGCGCTGGACAGCCCGTGGGCGGCGTTCGCCGAGCACAAGGTGCATCCCGACCTCTCCGGCATCCATTTCATCGCCCGCGCCATCACGCCGCCGCGCCGCGCGCGGCGCTACGACACCCGCTTCTTCACCGCCGACGCCAGCGCGATCGCGCACCAGATCGATGGCGTGGTCGGCCCCGACGCCGAGCTGGTGGAACTGGTCTGGGTGCCGCTCGACGAGGCCAAAAGCCTTGAACTGATGGCGATCACCGAAATCGTGCTGGAAACCTCCAGGAGCAGATCGCGGCGGGCTTCAGCCACGACCTGCCGGTGCCGTATCACCGGATGATCCGCGGCAGGCGGATGCAGGAGCTGCTGTAAGGCCCCTTGTTCGGGGTAACCAGCCAATCGACCGTTTTGTGATGCCGGTCACAGCGCCGAGCCGAGCCGGTCCGGCATAGTCACCTCACGATTTACCTCTTCCTGTTGAACTTCCCGCCCCGGCGCACCCCGCCGGGGCTTTTCTTTGCGGTTTCCTTGACTTTCGGGCCGCCCGACTAGTTTGCCCGCCAACACGCCCAAAACCTGAGGTTTGCCATGGCCAAGGCCGTCACCACCAAGATCAAGCTGCTGTCCAGCGCCGACACCGGCTTCTACTACGTGACCAAGAAGAACTCGCGCACCATGACCGACAAGCTGGTCATGAAGAAGTACGACCCGATCGCGAAGAAGCACGTCGAGTTCCGCGAAACCAAGATCAAGTAATCGTTCCGCGCATCGCGGAAACACAAAGGGCGCCCTTGCGGCGCCCTTTTGCATTTGTGCTGTGTCGTGCTTGCGCGCGATGCCGGCTCACCTGTTTTCTTTTTTGAGAAAAAGGTGGCCGGCCGGGAGCGATGTCATGAGGAGGCCACTCGCATCACTCCCGGCGCGGCCGAACCCTACAGACTCAGGAGATGCGGCGGACCTGAGCGACCGTAGGGTTGTAGCGGGAGTTGGTTGCCTCGACTCCGGCTGGCTCGCCGGTTCCGCACTTTGGATAGTCGTGGCCGCCCCCTCCTTGATGGATTTCAAACTATCGGAGCGAGGCGCGAATGCAATTTCTTAAACGCCATTTACTCTGATGTTCGCGCGTCAACCTAAAGCGTTATGGTTTACGGCGGCGCGATTAACCAACGAGCCATGCGGGTTTGCGAGGAATCGTGTTCGATGTGCGCAACTACCGGAGCAACATCCTGCAATTCTCGAGCGCGCCGAGAAAAACTGTGGACGGCGCGCAGCATCGTCGCTCGCGGCGATGTCGAGAAAAACTCTGCTGTCGGTGCGCTGGCGTTCAAGCGAACTGCGGATGCGGCAGCTTCAACCGTGCTGAGGACGTTCAGTTTGATGACGAAGAATTTAGACGAGCTTTGAAATCCGCCCTTACTCTCGCGACCGCGGCGCGACTACTTCTGTCTCTCGTCGGCTGTGAAGCCGACGACTTCTGCCTTCGCCTGCTCCCAGTGCTGCCGATGGCGCCCGGAGGGTTGGCCCTCTTCCACCCAAATCCGGAAGGCCCGCTCCTTGATTTTGTGAATGAGATCCTGGTCCTGATTTTTGTCGTTTTGCGTTGAGCTTTCCTCCGCAGTTAAGGGCCCCACTCGGTTTTCATGCCGAGTGAGGCCGTTACGACGATTTTGCCATTGCTGGCTTCCTCGTCGCCTGCCACGTCATTCCTTTCGGCAGTGACGTTGCATAGAGAAAATTCGCAACGTGCCCCGCGCGTTCCACCACATGCGGATTTTTTGGCAGTCTCTCAGCAGCGCCGAGTGAGCCTACGCCGCGTCGGCGACCACGCGGTTGCGGCCGTCGCGCTTGGCGCGATAGAGCGCCTGGTCGGCGCGCTTGAGGATCGTTGCCGCGTTGTCGTCGGCGGTGTCGAGCGTGGCGATGCCGATCGAGATCGTCACCTCGATCGCGCCGGCGCCCTGGCTGATCGGGAACGCCTCGGACGCGATGCGCCGGCGCAGCCGCTCGGCGACGATGGTGGCCACCGCCATGTCGGTCTCCGGCATGATGATGACGAACTCCTCGCCGCCGTAGCGGCAGGCGAGATCGATGCCGCGGATCGACTTCCGCACGCGGATCGCGAACTCGCGCAGCACGTCGTCGCCGGCGTCGTGGCCGTGGGTGTCGTTGATCGACTTGAAGTAGTCGATGTCGAGCACCAGCGCGGTCAGCGGCTTGCCGCGCGAGGCCGCCTGCTCGACCAGCGCGGACGAGATGGCTCTCCATGTAGCGGCGGTTGTAGAGGCCGGTCAGCGCGTCGGTGATCGCCATCTCGATCGACTGCTGGACGTTGTCGCGCAGCCGCTCGGTGTAGCGCTTCTTGCGGATCTGGGTGCGCGCGCGCGCCAGCAGCTCGTTCTTGTCGATCGGCCGCATCAGGTAGTCGTTGACGCCGATCTCGAGGCCGCGCAGCATGCGCGCGTTGTCGTCGCCGTCGGAGATCGCGAGGATCGGCACGTTGCGGGTGCGCTCCAGCGAGCGGACCTGGCTGCACAGCCGCAGCGCGTCGTAGTTCTCCAGCGCGAGCGAGACGATCAGCAGGTCGTAGTTGCCCTCGGCGGCGTGGAACAGCGCGTCGCTCGGATTGGTTTCGATGTCGACGGTGTGCTCGCCGCCGAGCATCGCGGCGATCCGCTCGGCCGACGACGCGCGGTCGTCGACGATCAGCACGCGGCCGCGCCGGCCGGCGTCGGCGATCGCCTCGTTCTCGGCGTCCTGGATGCCGATCTCCCTCGAGGTCAGCGCGCGCATGCGCAGCTCGTCGGTCATCATCTTGAGCCGCGACAGCGAGCGCACGCGCGCGATCAGCGCGACGTCGGACACCGGCTTGGTCAGGAAATCGTCGGCGCCGGCATCGAGCCCGCGCACCCGGTCGGACGGATGGTCGAGCGCGGTCACCATCACCACCGGGATGTGGTGGGTCGCCGGGTTGCTCTTGAGGCGGCGGCAGACCTCGAAGCCGTCCATGTCCGGCATCATCACGTCGAGCAGGACGATGTCGCACTCCGCCTTGTCGCAGATCGCCAGCGCCTCGGCGCCGCTCATCGCGGTCGAGACGTCGAAATACTCGGCGGAGAGCCGCGCTTCCAGCAGCTTCACGTTGGCCGGAACGTCGTCGACGACGAGAACGCGGGCAGTCACGACTACTCCTCAGGCATTCCCCAGAAAATGACGGATGGTCTCGATGAACTTGCCGACCGAGATCGGCTTCGACAGATAGGCCTCGCAGCCGCCCTCGCGGATGCGCTCCTCGTCGCCCTTCATCGCGAACGCGGTGACGGCGACCACCGGGATCGACTTCGAGCGTCGGATCGTCCTTCAGCCATTTGGTGACTTCGAGGCCGGACACCTCGGGAAGCTGGATGTCCATCAGCACCAGGTCGGGCTTGTGCTTGCGGGCGAGATCGAGCGCCTCGATGCCGTTGCGGGTGCCGACGGTGTTGTAGCCGTGCGCCTCCAACAGATCGTGGAAGAGCTTCATGTTGAGCTCGTTGTCCTCCACGATCAGGACGGTCTTGGCCATTGCCCGCTCCCGCCGCCCCTGCAGCCGAACGGCTGCGGCGCCCGCGGCGGGACCGCGGCGCGCTCGGGCGCGATTTCGTTAACAACGTAGGTGGGAAGTATTACGGAAAGGCAAACAATGCGAGTGAATTCCGGGTCGACAGAATTCCGGCTAACCGCCACAACTTGCGCGATATTTTCGCCTGCTCACGCGATTGTGCCGGACCGTTGCCGCCCAAGCTATCCACGGACTGTCCCCAGGCCGCCCCGCAGGCCGTCCGCCGCCTTGCTAAGCTGATCGGACGGCGCTAAACGGCACCGGCATGAAACGTCCGGCAAAGCAGGCGCGGCAAGGCTCGCGCGACAACGGCGGCAAGCGCGAGGCCGCCGAAGCGCTCGCCATCGCGGCGCTGTCCTTCCTCGCCGCGGAGCCCGAGCGGCTCGGCGGCTTCCTCGCGCTGACCGGCATCGGCCCGGAATCGATCCGCGACGCCGCGGGCGAGCCGCATTTCCTCGCCGGCGTGCTCGACCACGTCGTCTCCGAGCGAGACAGCTGCTGGTCGCCTTCGCCAAGCACGCAGGGCATCGATCCGGTCGAGGTCGACGCGCGCCCGGCAGGCGCTCGGCGGGCCTGGGAGCGGGACGTGCCCTGATGCCCGGCGTTCTGCCGCGACTGCCTCACGGACGTCGGCGCAGGCCGCGCGCTGCCCGGCCTGCTTCTCGCCGCGCGTCCTGCGCCATCGCCGAGCTCGACACGCTGACCATCGCCACGTCGACTGCGACGCGTTCTACGCCACCGATCGAGAAGCGCGACGATCCGACGCTCGCCGACAAGCCGCTGATCGTCGGCGGCGGCAAGCGCGGCGTCGTCACCACCGCCTGCTACATCGCGCGCACCTTCGGCGTGCGCTCGGCGATGCCGATGTTCGAGGCGCGGCGGCTCTGCCCGCACGCCACCATCGTCCGGCCCAACATGGACAAATACGCCGGCGTCAGCCGCGCAGGTGCGCGCGCTGATGCTGGAGCTGACGCCGCAGGTCGAGCCGATCTCGATCGACGAGGCGTTCATGGACCTCTCCGGCACGCAGCGGCTGCACGGCATGAGCGCCGCCAAGGCGCTGGCGCGCTTTGCCGCCAAGGTCGAGCGCGAGCTCGGCATCACCGTGTCGATCGGGCTCGTCCTGCCAACAAGTTCCTCGCCAAGATCGCCTCCGACCTCGACAAGCCGCGCGGCTTCGCCGTGCTCGGCCAGGCCGAGGCGGCCGGCTTCCTCGCCGACAAGCCGGTGTCGTTCATCTACGGCGTCGGCAAGGTCGCGGCGCAGCGGCTCGCCAAGGACGGCTTCCGCCTGATCGCCGACCTGCAGCGCGCCGACGAGCGCGACCTGATGCGCCGCTACGGCGCCGAGGGCCAGCGGCTGGCGCGGCTCTCCCGCGGCATCGACGACCGCGACGTCGATCCGGTGCGCGAGCGCAAGAGCGTGTCGGCGGAAAACACCTTCGAGCGCGACATCGCCTCGTTCCGGCCGCTGGAAAAGCGGCTGTGGGCCGCGGCCGAGGAGGTCTCCGACCGGCTCAAGGAAAAGCAGCTCGCGGGCTCGACCGTGACGCTGAAGCTCAAGACCGCCGACTTCCGCATCCTGACCCGGGCGCGCTCGCTGGAAAGCCCGACCCAGCTCGCCGGCAAGATTTTCGCGGCGAGCCGCGAGCTGCTGGCGCGCGAGATCAACGGCACGCGCTATCGCCTGCTCGGCGTCGGCGTCAGCGCGCTGGCCGATGCCGAGGACGCCGATCCCGCCGACCTGATCGACACCGGCGCGACGCGCCGCGCCGCGGCCGAGCGCGCGATCGACCGCGTGCGCGGCAAGTTCGGCCACGAGGCGATGGTCAAGGGACTGGAGTTCGACCGCGAGGAGGAGTGAGCCGCCGGTCACGGACAGGGCTTGGTGTCCTTCATCTCGAGCTGGGTCATCTCGCCGCTGACGACGAAATCGCCGTAGTCGAGCAGCAGCGCGCGCGACACGCCGTTCTCGTAGAGCTCGAAGGTGATGGCAGTAGATCGGCGTCTGCTCGCCGCCCTGCTTGCTCTTGTCGAAATAGCTGATGGTGACCGGCCAGCGCGTCAGCGCGAAAGCGCGGCTTCTTGGCCGCCGCGTCGGTCGGCGTCCGCTCCTGCGGCGCGATCGCTTTGCCGATGACGGCCAGCGTGTCGTAGAGCTTCTCGCCGCTCTCCGAGCCGTCATAGACGACCGCTTCGTAGACCGTCTTGCCTTCGCGCGCCGCGGCGATGATGCGGCGCACGTGCTCGGTCGGAAACACCACGTGCCGGCGTAATCCAGCGACTTGTCGGCCGGCTTGGTCAGCTTGACGCCGATCCCGCTTTTCAGCCGCTCGGCCTGGCCGTCGACCGCGTCGCGCAGACGGTCGTCGAGGAAATTCTGCGAATGGAAGCGCAGCCGCTTGCGCGGCGCCCTCCTCCCAGGTGGTGGCGCGCAGGTCGCTCAGCGAAACCTTGCCCTCGCCGCTGTCGAGCTGGGACACCTGGCGGAACTGCAGCGCGTAGCCTTCGCAGGGGCTGCCGGAGAAATCGTAGAGGATGCGGCCGCTGACCGCGCTCATCGGCCGCTTGCCGCGCGATTGGGCGAGCTTGAGATCGTAGACCGCGCGGTGCGAGGCGAGCGCGACCGCGCTGCCCTGCGCCGCGGCCGGGAGCGGCGGCGCTGCCGCCAAACCTGTCACAATTGCCAGAAAGGCGGGCGCAACTGCCAATTTCATCGCGAATCTCCCGGTTTCGCCCCGGTGCTCGCAGAATAGGCGTGCCATGTCGGCCGCCGCAACGCCGGTTGCGACGGCGCCAGCTTCTTGCCAGCGCGCGCCCGATCAGCGAAGAGAAAGGCGGCATTTTCATGGGCGTTGTGCCGCGCTGGCGCATGCGCGCAGGAGAACAACATGGCCGGAACGGTTGAAAAGAAGCTCGCGGACCTCGGGATCAAGCTGCCGACCCCGGCCGCGCCGGTCGCCAACTACGTGCCGTTCGTGCGCACCGGCAAGCTGCTGATCGTCTCCGGCCAGCTCTGCCTCGACGCCGACGGCAAGCTCGTCGCCAAGGGCCAGCTCGGCGGCGGCGTCTCGATCGAGGACGGCGCCAAGGCGGCGCAGGCCTGCGCCATCAATCTGCTGGCGCAGCTCAAGAGCGCGCTCGGCGATCTCGACAAGGTGGCGCGCGTGGTGCGGCTCGGCGGCTTCATCAATTCGGCGCCGGGCTTCGCCGACGGCCCCAAGGTGATGAACGGCGCGTCCGACCTGATGGTCACCGCGTTCGGCGACAAGGGCCGCCACGCCCGCACCACCGTCGGCGTCTCGGCGCTGCCGCTCGACGCCGCGGTCGAGGTCGAGGGCGCGTTCGAGGTCGAACTGACCCGAAGGACCGCGGCTGCAGAAGAGCCATGCCCGACTGGCTGACCGCGCGACCGATCGCCCACCGCGGGCCTGCATGACGCCGCGAACGGCGTGATCGAGAACACGCCGTCCGCCTTCGAGGCCGCGATCGCCGGCAACTACGCGCATCGAATGCGATCTGCAGATCAGCGCCGACGGCGAGGCGATGGTGCATCACGACGATGTGCTGGGCCGCCTCACCGACGGCGAGGGCCGGCTCGATGCGATGCCCGCGGCCGAGCTCAAGCGCGTCGCGTTCAAGGCCACCGACGACCGCATGCTGACGCTCGGCGAACTCTGCGCGCTGGTGGCGGGCCGTGCGACGCTGGTGATCGAGCTCAAGAGCCGGTTCGACGGCGACGTCCGCCTGCCGCGCCGGGCGGCGCAGGTGCTCGAGGACTACAAGGGCCCGGTCGCGGTGATGTCGTTCGATCCCGGCCAGATCGCGGCGATGCGCGACTTCGCGCCGGACCTGCTCCGCGGCCTGGTCGCGATGGCGGCCGGACCGCACGCGCGAGCGCAATTTCACGACCGGAGCCGGAGCGCATTCGTGCTGCAGGCGCTGGTCGGCGCGGCTGCAGTTCCTGGCCTATCGGGTGCCGGACCTGCCCTCGCCGGTGCCGAGCTTCGCGCGCAATGTGCTGGGCCTGCCGCTGCTGACCTGGACGGTGCGCACGCCGGAGGACCGGCGCGCGCGCCGCGCAGCACGCCGACCAGATCATTTTCGAGGGCTTGCGGCCCTGAATGAACGCGATTTAACGCAACCCGCCGTCACGCATGCGCGTTGAGTCGTCGACCCGCCATGGAGCAACCCATGAGACCGTTCGTCATTCTTGCCGCCGCCGTCGCCCTCGTTGGCGCTGCGGCTGCCCCTGCAAGCGCCGCGCAGCAGACCCAGGCCGTCACCGCGCAAATCCACACCGATCAGGACATCTCCGCCGCCAAGCGCAAGAAGCGCGCCCGCGGCTATCAGGCCTACGGCAGCGGCGCAGCAGATCGCCTGCACGCAGTCTCGGCTGCAATCCGATCCCGCGCGGCTGCCGGATCCAGACCGGGCGCATCCCGTTCACCTGGGATCCGTCCGGCTTCGACGAGGTGGTCTGCCCGTACCGCCGCTGAGGCCTCCACAGGATCGCCGCCTCGCCAGGGTTTCGGCGTGGCGTGCGTTCTGCCAAGCTGAGCCTGTAAGGGGTGATCCATGCGCGTTGCATCGTTCTTCATTGCCGGCGCGGTCCTGCTCGGCTCGGCGCCATTCGAGGATGCCTCCGCGCAGTGGCGCAAACGCGCGCCCAAGGATGCGCCTCGCAGCCAGACGCCGATTGCCTGCACGCCTCTCGGCTGCGCACCGATCGCGCCGGGTTGCCGCATTGAGACCGGATTTACCACCGATGGAATGCTGTCGGGCTATGACTCGGTGGTCTGCCCGGTACGGTAGGCGAAATGAGCCACCCTGAACTGCGTCTGCGCGTCATCCCGGCCATCGACCAGGTGGCGGCCGAGGCCTGGGATGCCTGCGCCAATCCGGCAGCCTCGAAGCAGACCGAAACGCAATGTCTCAAGATCAAGCCTATAACCCATTCATTTCACACGAATTTCTACACGCGCTGGAGGCGTCCGCCTCGGCCACCGCGCGGACCGGCTGGCAGCCGCAGCATCTGCTCGCGGAACGCCCGGACGGCACGCTCCTCGGCGCGGTGCCCTGCTATCTGAAATCGCATTCGCGCGGCGAGTACGTGTTCGACCGCGGCTGGGCCGAGGCCTACGAGCGCGCCGGCGGCGACTACTACCCCAAGCTCCAGGTGTCGGTGCCGTTCACGCCGGCGACCGGCCGCCGCCTGCTGGTGCGGCCCGGGCCCGACGCCGACGCGGCGCGAGCCGCGCTGTCGGCGGGCCTGGTCGAACTGTGCCGGCGGCACGAGGCGTCGTCCGTCCACGTCACCTTCATGCCGGAGCCGAGTGCGCCTACCTCGCCAGGCAGGGCTTCCTGCGGCGCACCGACCAGCAGTTCCACTGGGAGAACGCCGGCTACGCCACGTTCGACGCGTTCCTCGAGGCGCTGTCGTCGCGCAAGCGCAAGACCATCAAGCGCGAGCGCCGCGACGCGCTGGAGAACGGCATCAGCGTGCACTGGCTGACCGGCAGCGACCTGACCGAGGAGGCCTGGGACGCGTTCTTCGAGTTCTACATGGAGACCGGCTCGCGCAAATGGGGCCGGCCCTACCTCACCCGCGAGTTCTATTCGCTGATCGGCCAGAGCATGGCCGACCGCGTCGTCCTGATCATGGCGAAGCGCGCCGGGCGCTGGATCGCCGGCGCCATCAATTTCATCGGCTCGGACACGCTCTACGGCCGCCACTGGGGCGCGGTCGAGCACCATCCCGTTCCTGCATTTCGAGATCTGCTACTACCAGGCCATCGAGTTCGCCATCGCGAGGAAGCTGGCCCGCGTCGAGGCCGGCGCCCAGGGCGAGCACAAGCTCGCCCGCGGCTACCTGCCGGTGACCACCCATTCCGCCCATTACATCGCCAATCCCAGCCTGCGGCGGGCGATCGCCGACTACCTCGCCCGCGAGCGCGCCTATGTGGAAGCGGCCGGCGAGGAGCTTGCGGCGGCGGCGCCGTTCCGCAAGGATTTGATCGAGCAGGAACAGGATTGAGTCCTGTGGTTTGAGTCCTGGAGAGCGCCGATGCCGAGCTACGACCCGCAAACATTTTCGCCAAGATTTTGCGCGGCGAATTGCCCTGTCACAAGGTTTACGAGGACGACAAGGTGCTCGCCTTCCTCGACATCATGCCGCGCGCGCCCGGCCACACGCTGGTGCTGCCGAAGGCGCCGGCGCGCAACCTGCTCGACGTCGCGCCGGACGATCTCGCCGCGGTGGCCACGGCCGCGCAGAAGATCGCCAAGGCCGCCATGCAGGTGTTCGGCGCCGACGGCGTCACCGTCCAGCAGTTCAACGAGGGCGCCGGCGGCCAGGTGGTGTTTCACCTCCACGTCCACGTCATCCCGCGCAAGGCCGGCGTGCCGATGAAGCCGCCGGCGAGCGAAAAGGAAAAGCCCGAGGTGCTCTCGGACCAGGCCCTCAAGCTGGCGGCGGCGCTGAAGACCTGAGGTCTAAGGCCCGTACCACCAGGCGCCGGCGAGAAACACCAGTTCGCCGACCAGCACGCCGACGAACACCGAGCGGCGCGCCAGCAGGAACGCGGCAAAGCCCAGCGCCGCTGCCCCGATGCGCACGAACAGCGGGATGGCGGCGAGCGCGCCGCTGGTCGTCATGATGAGCTGCGCCATGACGCCGGCCAGGATCGCGGTCGCCACCGCCCGCACCCAGACGATGATCTGGAAATCCTCGCTCAGGCCGCGCACCAGCACGAGACCGAGCACGCGCCACACCTCGTTCGGCAGGAAGCCGACCAGGATGAGCGCCAGATAGGGTCCGATCTCGGCGAGCGTCATCGCATCGCCTCGCGCAGCCGGTGCACCGCATAGGCGATGGAGCCGGCGATCACGCCGGTCCACATCAGGTCGAGCTTGACCTTCTGCGCCGCGAGCAGCGGGCCGATCACCAGGCCGAGCCCGAACGCCAGCCGGTCGATCAGCGTCTCGTTGTTGCGCGCCGACGACATCAGGATCGCCATCGGCGTGAAGAACAGCAGCGTCGTCGCCAGCAGCGGCGGCAGCCGCGCCGCCAGCGAGTAGCCGATCACGCTGCCGACCACCGCGGCGGACAGCAGGCCCAGGCCGAGGCCGTTGTAGAACGGGATGCGCTCGCCGCGCGGCATCTGCGGCGCGAGCCGCATGCCCTCGACCCAGACGCTGATGGCGGTGAGGTGCGTCGGCGGAAGAAGATCGAAGTTGCCGCGTGTGCTGGTCCTTGAGCACCGGCACCAGCGCCGCGACCATCGGCAGGAACCGCGCGCTGGACAGTCCTACCGCGATCGCGACTTCCAGCAATGTCGCGGTGGTCAGTGTCGAGATCAGGATGACCTGCGCCGGCGCCGCCCAGATCAGCAGGTGGAGAGGACCATCCACGGCAGGCTGAAGCCGAACTCGTAGGCCAGCGCGCCGATGCCGATGTAGTTGCCGATCAGCACATAGGCGAACACCGATCGCCACGCCGCGACGAAGCCGTTGAGGAGAGCCGCGCGCGCGGCGACAGGCGAAGGATCGGCAGGCGTCTCGGACATCGGGTCAAGCTGTCCCACAGGACTGCGCGAGATGCAAGCTAGGGCGCGAACGCCGCCGCGCCGGCGATCAGCACCGCCTCGCCGACGATGACGCCGGCGAAGGCCGAGCGGCGGATCAGCAGGAACGCCAGGAAGCCCAGGCCCAGCGCGGCGAGCCGCACCTCGACCGGCACGGCCGCGAGCGCGCCCGGCGGGAACAGCATGATGCGCGCCACCACGGCGGCGACCAGCGCGGTCGCGACCGCCCTCACCCACAGGATGATCTCGGAGTTCTCGTCGAGACCGCGGCCGAGCATGATGCCGAGCCAGCGCCACACCTCGCTCGGCAGGAAGCCGATCAGCAGCAGCGCGAGATAGGGCTCCATCGCGAAGCTCATGACGCGGCCTTCCAGCTGCGCTGCACGCGGTGCGCGCCGTAGGCCAGCGTGCCGGCGATGATGCCGGTCCACAGCAGGTCGAAATCGACCTTGCTGAAGGCCAGCGCCGGCCCGATCGTGATGCCGAGCGCCAAGCGCCAGCTTGTCGAGCAGCAGCCGCGCGTTGCGCGCCGCCGAAACCAGGAACGAGATCGGCGTCATGAACATGGCGCCCGCCGCGAACACCGCCGGCAGCAGCGCCTGGATGGTGTAGCCGACCGCGGTGAACACCACGCCGATGCTCAGCAGCGTCAGGCCGACGCCGTTGCAGAACGGAATGCGCTGGTCGCGCGCCAGCCGTGGCGCTGCGCGCATCGATTCGATCCACACGCTGATCGCCATGAAATGCACCGGGATCAGCAACTGCCACAGCCGCGTGGTCTCCTGCCGCACCACCGGGATCAGTGCGACGACGATCGGGAACAGCCGCACGCTGGACAGGCTGACCGCGACCGCGGTCTCGAACAGCGCCGTGCCGGGACCGAGCCCGGTCACCAGGATCACCTGCGCCGGCCCCGCCCATTGCAGCGCGGTCGACAGCATCGCCCAGCCCATCGACAGGCCGTAGTCGTGGCACAGCGCGCCGAAGCCGATGTAGGTGAAGGAGATGACGAAGCCGAACACCGAGGTGAACGCGGTGCGGACGCCGAGCAGAAAGCCGCCGGAGGCAATGAGCGGCGCTGGTTCCGGCGGCGTGGACATGCCTTTTCGTCACACAGCGACGCGGCACGCGCAAGCCGCAGCGGCGGCATGAGCGGCGCGCAAAATGCGAAGGCCGGGCGCTGAGCCCGGCCTTGCTGACGTTCGTTCGATCAAACCTTGACCAGCGGCACCTTCGGCACCGAACCGCCGCGCGGCGGGCCGCGGTCGCCGCCGTTCGGCGGCTTCGGCTTGCGCGCGCGAGGCTTGCGGGCTTGGCCGCGGCCGGGATCTTCTCCGGCTTCGGCGTGACCGGGCCTTCGAGATATTCGAAGCCGAGCTTGTCCCTGCCGGCGTCGTCCTTGACGACCACGACGCGCACATGGCCGCCGCCCTTGAGCTTGCCGAACAGCACCTCGTCGGCGAGGCCCTTCTTGATGTGCTCCTGGATCACCCGCGCCATCGGACGCGCGCCCATCAGCTCGTCGTAGCCGTTGGCGATCAGCCAGCGCGACGCCTCCTCCGACAGCTCGATGGTGACGTTGCGGTCGGCGAGCTGCGCCTCGAGCTGCAGCACGAACTTCCCGACCACCTGCTTGATGATCTCCGGCGACAGGTGCGCGAAGGTGATGACGGAGTCGAGACGGTTGCGGAACTCCGGCGCGAACAGCCGGTTGATCGCCTCCATGTCGTCGCCCTCGCGCTTGGTGCGCGTGAAGCCGAAGGCGGCCTTGGCCATGTCGGACGCGCCCGCGTTGGTGGTCATGATCAGGATCACGTTGCGGAAGTCGACCTGCTTGCCGTTGTGGTCGGTCAGCTTGCCGTGGTCCATGATCTGCAACAGCACGTTGAACAGGTCCGGATGCGCCTTCTCGATCTCGTCGAGCAGCAGCACGCAATGCGGATGCTGGTCGACGCCGTCGGTCAGCAGGCCGCCCTGGTCGAAGCCGACATAGCCGGGAGGCGCGCCGATCAGCCGCGATACGGTGTGGCGCTCCATATACTCCGACATGTCGAAGCGGATCAGCTCGACCGCCAGGCTCTTGGCGAGCTGCTTGGCCACCTCGGTCTTGCCGACGCCGGTCGGGCCCGAGAACAGGTAGCAGCCGATCGGCTTCTCCGGCTCGCGCAGGCCGGCGCGGGCGAGCTTGATCGAGGACGACAGCGCCTCGATCGCCTTGTCCTGGCCGTACACCGTCGTCTTGAGCGTCTGCTCGAGGTGCTGGAGCACCTCGGCGTCGTCCTTCGACACGGTCTTTGGCGGAATGCGCGCCATCGTGGCGATCGTCGTCTCGATCTCCTTGATGCCGATCGTCTTCTTGCGCTTGCTCTCGGGCAGCAGCATCTGCGCCGCGCCGGACTCGTCGATCACGTCGATCGCCTTGTCGGGCAGCTTGCGGTCGTGGATGTAGCGCGCCGAGAGCTCCACCGCCGCCTTCACCGCCTCGTTGGTGTACTTGAGCTTGTGATAGGACTCGAAGTACGGCTTGAGGCCCTTCATGATCTCGATCGCGTCCGGGATGTTCGGCTCGTTGACGTCGATCTTCTGGAAGCGGCGCACCAGCGCGCGGTCCTTCTCGAAATACTGCCGGTATTCCTTGTAGGTGGTCGAGCCGATGCAGCGGACGTTGCCGCCGGCGAGCGCCGGCTTGAGCAGGTTCGAGGCGTCCATCGCGCCGCCGGAGGTCGCGCCGGCGCCGATCACGGTGTGGATCTCGTCGATGAACATGATCGCGCCCGGATAGGCCTCGATCTCCTTGATGACCTGCTTGAGGCGCTCCTCGAAGTCGCCGCGATAGCGCGTGCCGGCGAGCAGCGTGCCCATGTCGAGCGCGAACACGGTCGCGTTCTTGAGCACGTCCGGCACCTCGCCGTGGATGATGCGGCGCGCCAGGCCTTCGGCGATCGCGGTCTTGCCGACGCCGGCGTCGCCGACGAACAGCGGATTGTTCTTCTGGCGGCGGCACAGCACCTGGATGCAGCGGCTGATCTCGCTCTCGCGGCCGATCAGCGGATCGATCTTGCCTTCCTTCGCCTTCTTGTTGAGGTTGACGCAGTAAGCCTCCAGCGCATCGCCCTTTTTCTTCGGCTCGTCGCCGTTGCCGCCCTTCGCGTCGCCCTCGTCGTCGCTGCCGCGCACCGGCCGCGATTCCGACATGCCGGCCCGCTTGGCGATGCCGTGGCTGATGTAGTTGACCGCGTCGTAACGCGTCATGTCCTGCTCTTGCAGGAAGTAGGCGGCGTGGCTCTCGCGCTCGGCGAAGATCGCGACCAGCACGTTGGCGCCGGTCACCTCCTCGCGGCCGGACGACTGCACGTGGATCACGGCGCGCTGGATGACGCGCTGGAAGCCCGCGGTCGGCTTGCTGTCGTCGCCGCCGTCGGTGACCAGGTTGTCCAGCTCGGATTCCAGATAGGAGCCGAGGTTGCGCTTGAGCTTGTCGAGATCGACGTTGCAGGCCCGCATCACCGCGGCGGCGTCCTGGTCGTCGATCAGCGCGAGCAGCAGATGCTCGAGCGTCGCGTATTCGTGATGGCGCTCGTTGGCGAGCGCCAGCGCCCGGTGCAGCGATTGCTCAAGATTGCGCGAAAAGGTCGGCATTCGATGTTCCATTCCACTTGTATTGGACGCTGCTCCCCGAACCGGCTATTTCTTCTCCATCACGCACTGCAAAGGATGCTGGTGTTTGCGGGCGAAGTCCATGACCTGCGTCACCTTGGTCTCCGCCACTTCGTAGGTATAGACGCCGCATTCGCCGATGCCGTGGTTGTGCACATGAAGCATGATGCGCGTCGCGGCTTCGCGATCCTTGTTGAAGAAGCGCTCCAGCACGTGAACCACGAACTCCATCGGGGTGTAGTCGTCGTTGAGGATCAGCACCCGGTAGAGGCTCGGCCGCTTGGTCTGCGGCTTGGTCTTGGTGATGACCGCGGTGCCCGGCGGCGTGCCCCGCTCGCCGCCCTTGCGGCGTCGTCGTCGCCCATCCGATCGCCGCATGCACGCCGGCCGCCGCGCCGGTTTCGGCGCCGGACGTCGGCCTAAAGGGTGAACTGGAGCCTGGCACGCGCATCGAGGGACAAGTTTCGTTCGATTCGAAACTGGAATTCTCGCCGCTCATAATAATGGCCGCCACGGCACGCTGCCAGATCGTTCGTTTGGCCCTTTCACAGTCTCCAGGCCGATCAAATTGCCCCTTGCCCATCAGATAGGAAGAAACGGCGCTGGCGCAATTCCAGACAATTCGTCGGCAAAACCGCCCAAAATTGGGGCATTCGCGCTCACTCAATCTCAAAGCCTGCCGCCGATGATGCGGCCAACACGACTAAAACACGATTCGAACTCGCGCCTTACGGAACCTGGACCCAGGGGGAACTCGGTGCTGCTCAAACGCTTGTGGAAGAACCGCGACGGCGGCGTCGCGCCGATGCTGGCGCTGGCCGCGATCCCCATCATGGGCTTCGTCGGCGCCGCGATCGACTTCAGCCGCGCCGCCTCGGTGCGCACCGCGATGCAGACGGCGCTCGATGCCACCGCGCTGATGCTCTCCAAGGAAGCGCAGGGCTGTCGCCGGCCGACCTCGAGCAGAAGGCCAACGACTATTTCAAGGCGAACTTTCACCCGGCCCGAAGCGCACAACGTTCAGGTCACCCAGCCAGCTGAGCGCGCCGCAGGAGGGCAGCTTCATCCTCAAGATGACCGGCAGCGGCAGCATCGATCCGGTGTTCACCAAGCTGCTCGGGCAGACCCAGCTCGGCTTCTCCGCCTCCGCCGAGGTGCTGTGGGGCATCAAGAAGCTCAACATCGCGCTGGTGCTCGACAACACCGGCTCGATGGCGTCGAGCGGCAAGATGACGAACCTCAAGATCGCCGCGCACAACCTGCTCACCACGCTGCAGAACGCGGCGAAGCAGCCCGGCGACGTGCTGGTCTCGATCGTGCCGTTCGCGGTCGACGTCAACGTCGGCACCGAGCAACGTCAACGCGTCCTGGATCGACTGGACCGACTGGGAGGCCGCCAACGGCACCTGCAGCAGCAGCAGCTACACGCAAGAAGAGCACCTGCGAGTCGAACGGCAAGATCTGGACGCCGGCAGCCGCACAGCCAGTGGAACGGCTGCGTCAACGACCGCGACCAGAACAACGACGTCAACAACACCGCGCCGGTCGCCGGCAGCCCGGCGACCATGTTCCGCGCCCATCAGGCCGCCAACTGCCCGACCTGCGATGATGCCGCTGTCGCACGACTGGACCGCGCTCAACGCCAAGATCGACGCGATGACGCCGACCGGCAACACCAACGTCACGATCGGGCTCGCCTGGGGCTTCCAGCTGCTGTCGCCGGTCGCGCCGTTCAACGCGCCGGCCCCCGCGCCCGACCTCGACAAGGTCATCATCATCCTGACCGACGGCGAGAACACGCAGAACCGCTGGACCTCGAGCTCGTCGTCGATCGACGCGCGCACCAAGAAGGTCTGCGACAACATCAAGGCCGCCGAACATCAAGCTCTATACGGTGCGCGTGATCGACGGCAACGGCACGCTGCTGAAGAACTGCGCGACCAAGCCGAGCATGTATTACGACGTCGATCAGGCCATCGAGCTGACCAGCGTGTTCGGCTCGATCGCGCAGAACCTCGCCAACCTGCGCATCGCCAAATAGCGGCGGCGCGCCTCACGGGCCGCTATGGTTCATCATTCCCTAATCGGCGCGCTGACAATTTTGCGCGATTGTTGAGGCATCGTTCACGACGACGCCGGATTTGTTCCCCGCGATCCCGTCAATTGCACGCGCGCCCGGCTGATTTTACGCCGTTTTCAGAGCTGGCCGTCTATCCACTCGGCCTGGGCGGCCAGCGTCAGCTTCCGGAATTGTTGCATGCGCGTTTCTGACCAGTCGACTTCCCGCGTTGAGCGAGCCGCCGCCACGCTGGCGCGCTTTCGCCGCGCGCAATCCGGCAGCCTCGCGACCATGTTCGCGCTGTCGCTGGTGCCGATCACCCTCGCGATCGGCGCCGCGGTCGACTACAGCTTCGCCAACAACGCGCGCTCCCACCTCAACGCGGTCGCCGACGCCGCGGCCCTCTCCGCCGTCGCCAGTTCCGCGATGTCGATGACCGCGAACGAAGCGGAAAAAGCGGCCAAGAAGTTCTTCGACGCGCAGGCGCTCAACATCAAGCGCGTCACGGTCAAGAGCGTCGACGTCAAGGTCACCGAAAACAAAAAGAACGGCCGCGTCGTCGTGGTCGACTATACGGCCACCACGCCCGCCGCGTTCATGGGCCTGATCGACATCAAGACCCTCAACATCGCCGGCGACTCGACCGCCGCCGCCGCGACGCCGACCTACATCGATTTCTATCTGCTGCTCGACAACACGCCGTCGATGGGCCTCGGCGCCACCACCAAGGACATCGACAAGATGGTCGCCAACACGCCGGACAAGTGCGGCTTCGCCTGCCACGAGGTGAACGCCGCACCCAACGACTACTACGGCCTCGCCAAGAAGCTCGGCGTGCAGATGCGCATCGACGTGGTGCGCCACGGCGACCCAGAAGCTGATGGACACGGCGGCCGACACCGCCACGGTGCCGAGCCAGTTCCGCGCCGCGATCTACACCTTCGGCACGAGCTGCACCGCGCTCGGCGCCACCCAGGTCGCCAAGCTGACGGCCAACCTGTCCACCGTGAAGTCCGACGCCAACAAGATCGACCTGATGACGATCCCCTACCAGGGCTACAACAACGACCAGTGCACGGATTCCGACCAGGCCTTCAAGGTGCTCGGCAGCGCGATGGGCGCGGGCGGCACCGGCAAGACCGCGGCCGATCCGCAGAAGGTCCTGTTCCTCGTCACCGACGGCGTCGCCGACATGGTCAAGCCGAACGGCTGCGCCAAGCCGGTGACCGGCGGCACGCGCTGCCAGGAGCCGATGGACATCGCGCAATGCGCGACGATGAAGAAGAACGGCGTCAAGATCGCGGTGCTCTACACCACCTACCTGCCGCTGCCGACCAACGCCTGGTACAAGACCTGGATCGCGCCGTTCCAGAGCGAGATCGGCAAGAACATGGAGAAGTGCGCCTCGCCCGGCCTGTTCTTCGAAGTGAGCCCGACGCAGGGCATCGCAGAGGCGATGATCGCGCTGTTCAAGAAGACCGTCGGCAAGGCGCGCCTGACCCGTGAGCTGCCGCCTGCGGCGCGGACGCGCAGGGTTGCCAATTCGCTAACAGCATCATCTTGGATTTTCAGTTTTCGCTGAAACGAATATTGACCATGCCTCGACGCATTATTGCCGAAATCACCTCGGTCAATAGAATTTACCTGAGTTTCTGCGTTCGACTTTACGCTGTTTTCACACGTGTCATTTACGACTTGGCCCAGCATTCATTCCAACGACTGGCAGGACTGCCATGGACACGAAATCGCACTGCAAGTTGATCGAACGGTCTGCGCGCGCGGCTGCGCGAATTCCGCAGCGCGAACGGCGCCAACGTCACCGTCACCTTCGCGCTCGCCACGGTGCCGATGATCGGCTTCGTCGGCGCCGCGGTCGACTACAGCCACGCCAACTCGGTGCGGGCCGCGATGCAGGCCGCCGCCGACGCCACCGCGCTGATGCTGTCGAAGGAAGCGCCGCAAGCTGACGGCATGCGCAGATCCAGACCAAGGGCAACGACTACTTCAAGGCGCTGTTCACCCGCCCCGAAGCGACCGGCCTCGATGCTCAACATCGCCTATACGACGACCGACGGCTCGCAAGGTCACCGTCAAGGCCACGCGCCGACGTCAAGACCGACTTCATGCAGACTGATGGGCTTCCAGCAAGCTCAAGGTCGCCGTCGACTCCATCGCGCGCTGGGGCACCACCAAGATGCAGGTCGCGCTCGCGCTCGACGTCACCGGCTCGATGGCGTCGGACGGCAAGATGCCGGCGCTCAAGACCGCGACCAAGGAACTGCTCACCACCTTGCAGACCGCCGCCACCACCAACGGCGACGTCCGGGTCGCGATCGTCCCGTTCGCCAAGTACGTCCGCGTCGATGCCGCCACCTACTACAACGCGAACTGGATCGACTGGGACGACTGGGACGACGACAACGGTGACGACAAGAGCACGACCACCTGCACCACCAAGAAGACGGCAAGAGCGGCAAGTCGAAGAAGAAGTGCACGACGTCGACCACCTGGGTGCCGGACAACCACAACACGTGGAACGGCTGCATCACCGACCGCGACAGGTCGCCAGGGGACTACGACATCAAGAACACGACGCCGACCCCCAGCACGCCGTCGACGCTGTATCCTGCTGAGCAGGCCAACGACTGCCCGGCCAAGATGATGGGGCTGACCTACGACTGGACCGCGCTGAAGAACAAGGTCGACGAGCTGCAGCCCGACGGCATGACCAACCAGCCGATCGGTCTGCACTGGGCCTGGATGGCGCTCACCCCGGGCGTGCCGCTCAGCCCGCCGGCCAAGACCGCCGACATGCAGCAGGCCATCATCCTGTTCTCGGACGGCCTGAACACCGAGAACCGCTGGTGGCAGAACCAGGAGCCGATCGACAATCGCCAGGCCCTGCTCTGCGCCAACGTCAAGGCGGCCGGCATCACGATCTACACCGTGCTGGTGAACTCGGGCTACTCCAAGGTCATGAAGGACTGCGCCTCGAAGCCGGAGTACTACTTCGAGATCACCGACCGGCCAGACCGTGACCGCGTTCAACGTCGATCGGCACCAGCCTGACCAAGCTGCGCCTCGCGGAATAGCGGCCAGCACCCACCAAGATCAAAGCCCGGCCTCACGGCCGGGCTTTTTCGTTGGTGAAAAGCCATTTCGCTTGATAGCCCGCTCGTCCATATTGATCGCAATCTGATGTTCGACGGTGGCACGGTCTCTTACAGCGGCCTCGTCCGGGCGTCACAAACTTTTCGCATGCTGAGTGCACTCCAATCGTGTGCTGAGGCGTATGAACCGGGTGCTGTAGGGGCTGCAGGCGTATCGGCGCGCAGATTTGCGCCGCGGTCATCGCGTCGTTGTTCGCGGTATCGGCCGCGTCCGCGCAGGAATGGTGGAGCTCCACCCACAACGGCATCCCTGACCCGTCGATTGCGACCAGCCTGCCCCACAACGGCGATCCGACCGGCGTCCGCAAACGGCTCGCGCGATCGCGGCGTGGTCTTTGGCCTGGAGTACACCAACGACGTCCTGTCCAACCTGCGCGGCGGACTGCGCACCGGCACCATCGACCAGGGCAAGCTGCAGGGCATCCTGACCGTCGATTTCGGCAAGCTGGCCGGGCTGGCACGGCCTGACGGGTTTCGCCAACGTCTTCCAGATCCACAACACCGGCCGCATCCGCCGCGACTACGTCGGCGGCGATCAACACCATCGCCGCGATCGAAGCGGTGCCGGCCACGCGGCTTTCGGAAATCTGGCTCGAGCAGAAGTTCGCCGACGGCAAGGCCAGCATCCGGGTCGGCCAGCTCGCCGCCGACGCCGAGTTCTTCATCAGCCGCGATCAGCACCAGCTTCCTGCAAAGCGACTGGCCGACCATCTTCGCCGTCAATCTGCCGAGCGGCGGCCCGGCCTACCCGCTGTCGACACCCGGCGTTCGCCTCAAGGTCGAGCCGGCTTCCGGACGTGTACGGCTGCTGATGGCCGTGTTCAACGGCGATCCGGCCGGCCCGGCGTCCCCGGCGACGAGCAGCTTCGCAACCGTCACGGCCTCAACTTCCGGGTCAGCGATCCGCCGTTTGTCATCGGCGAGGCGCAGTTTCAGCGCAACACCGGCGCCAAGGATACCGGCCTCGCCACCACGCTGAAGCTCGGCGGCTGGCGGCACTTCGGCTCGTTCGACGACATGCGCTTCGCTTACGAGGGCCTGCTGCTCGCCGATCGCCGCCAGTTCCGGCCTGCCTCGTCAACTCCGGGGCAACTACGGCGTCTATGCGATCATCGATCAGCAGCTCTACCGGCCCGCTGGGCGGCGACGCGCTGAGCGGCATCTCGGTCTACAGCCGCATGTCGCTCAGCCCGTCCGACCGCAACCTGATCAGCGCCTATATCGACGGCGGCATCGTGTTCGCCGGCTTCATTCCGAACCGGCCGAAGGACTGGTTCGGCGCCAGCGTCATCCACGCCCGGTTTTCCAACAGCGTCCGGGCGTTCGATCTCGACACCATCGCGTTCACCGGGACGCTGGTCCCGATCCGCGACCACGAGACCAATCTCGAACTCACCTACGTCGCGCAGATCGTGCCGGGCTGGACGGTGCAGCCGGACCTTCAGTTCATCTGGCATCCGAGCGGCGACGCCAGGCGCAACGCGGTCGTCGCCGGCGTCCGCTCGCAGTGGCGGTACTGAGCGGTTTCCGGCCAGAAAAAAACTTATCCCCGGTCTTGAATCCGGCCCCATATTGATCGCGCCTCGTTCAATCGAGGGCGTCGTCGATCGCGATGCTGGATGACGGAGCGGGGTGCGGCGTCCCTCATATTGGATGCCGCGATGGAGCCCCGGGAGGCGCAGGGCCTCTCGCAAGGGCCCGCGCGCCCCGGGACCCCCACCCCCTCAAGGTACACTTGGGTCCCGGAAGCTCGGCGCGCAAAGCCGGACCTCGCAAGGTCCGGAAGGGAGCCTCGCAAGCTCCCTGGCGCCTCCCGGCGCTCCATCCCCTCATCGGGGAAACGGAAAAAGGGAAAGACGGGCGCCGAACGTCTCTAAACAACCGGCGGGCGGAGCGTTGGCTGTTTGCGCATCGCGCGCGGACTACGCTCGACGCGCGATGGACTGGCTGTTTGAAATTTGAATCCGGATCGAAGACGAACGCAGGCAACAAAAAGCCCGGCCGACCGGCCGGGCTTTGTCTTTCAAACGCAACGCTACAAACGCAACAAACGCTACGCCTACAACTTGCCGGCGACTTACTTGGCCGGAGTCGCCTTGGCCACGAAGCCTTCGTACGGCTTGTAGGTCTCCTTGGCGAGATCGGCATAGAGCTCGCCGATCTTGGTCGCCTGGGCGACGAAGCCCTCGTAGGCCGTCTTGGCGTAGTCGGTCTGGATCTCGATCGCCTTGTCCAGCGACTTGGCGCCGAACAGCTTCTCCAGCACCTTGGTGCCGTCCTCGAACGACTTCTTGGAGTAGTCCGCCACCTCGGTGGCGATCGTCTGCGTGGCCTTCGACAGCGCGCCGAACGACTTCATGGTCGCATCGACGTTGTCCTTGCTGAGCTTCTGCATGTCATCGAAATTCTTGATCATCTTGCGCTTTCCTTCCGTCCGGCCGCTCGCGGCGGAACTCTGTGTTTGCCTGAACCTTGCGCAGCTCAACCGCCCGCATGACAGGCAATATATTGCACTGCACAAAAAAGGCAAGGCCTATTTTGCATTGCAATAGTTGGAACTCGTTATCGCCCAATTTGGGGCATTTGCCGTTGATTTGTTTTAACTTTTTGGCAACCCCGTCGCCATAAGTTCGACCGCTGTGCCGTGGCGGCCACGGTTCGCCGGCCATTTTTGCGGCGGTGCGAGGCAGCCACTCAGGGGATTGGGACGCGGCAGGCCGCTCCCAGGCGTAGAACGGGGTACGAGCATGGTATCGCGTGCCGTCCAAGGCCTCTCGGGGGCTTCGCTGGGGCGCTTTGGGTCTGATCGCCGTCATGGCGACGCTGGCGATCACCACCGATCCCGCCGACGCCCGCTCCCGCCGCAAGCGCTACGTCAAGAAGTACCACCACGCCAAGGTCTACAAGCCGAAGGCGTACGAGCAGATCACCGCAAGCTCGCGCTACGCGGCGTTCGTGGTCGACGCCAAGACCGGCAAGACGCTGCACGAAGCGAATGCCGACAGCCTGCGGCATCCGGCGTCGCTGACCAAGATCATGACGCTCTACATGCTGTTCGAGCAGCTCGAGGCCGGCAAGATCAAGCTCAACACGCCGATGCCGGTGTCCGCGGAGGCCGCCTCGCAGGCGCCGACCAAGCTCGGCGTGCGGCCGGGCCAGACGCTCGAGGTCGAGGACGCCATCAAGGCGCTGGTCACCAAGTCGGCCAACGACGCCGCCGTGGTCATCGCCGAAGCGCTGGGCGGCAGACGAAGACAGCTTCGCCAAGCAGATGACGCGCAAGGCGCGCGCGCTCGGCATGAACAAGACGATCTATCGCAACGCCTCCGGCCTGCCCGACGACGAGCAGGTCACCACGGCGCGCGAGCAGGCCATGCTCGGCCTGGCGATCCAGGAGCGCTTCCCGCGCTACTACCGCTATTTCTCGCTGGCGAGCTTCAGCTACCGCGGCCACGCGATGCGCAACCACAACAAGCTGCTCGGCCGCGTGCAGGGCGTCGACGGCATCAAGACCGGCTACACCCGCGCCTCCGGCTTCAACCTGGTTTCGTCGGTGCGCCGCAACGACCGTCACATCGTGGCGGTGGTGCTCGGCGGCTCGTCCGGCGGCCAGCGCGACGCGCGCATGCGCACGCTGATCGAAGGCCACGTCATGCTGGCGTCGACGACCGGCACGACGAGGATTGCCACGGCCGCGCCGGCTCCCGCTCCGGTTCCGGAAGAAACCCGCGCGGCGCCGAAGCTTGCGGCCGCTGTCTCGGTGCCGATCCTGCCCGCGGCGGTGCCGCCCGCTCCGCCGGCCGCCGCCAGGCCGTCCGGTCACGCCCTGAGCCTCGGCTCGACCGAGCCGATCAAGCCGGTCCCGGTGAAGACCGCTGGTGGTGAAGCTCGCGCCGCCGAAGAACGCGCCCGCCGCCAAGCCGCGCCGCCGCTCGCGGCCGAACCCGTGGCTGCGAAGCCAGCGCCGGTGCAGACCGCCTCGCTTGCGCCGGTCGCGTGCCTGAGCCGGTCGCGCCGCAACCGGCGCCTGCCAGGCCGCAGGTTGCCGCCGCTCCAGTCGCAGCGCCTGCCGCCGCCCCGCCCGCTCCGCGCCCCGGCATCCTCGGCGTGCTGCCCGCCGCCGCGGCCGCCGCCGGTAAGGCGATCGTCCCGACCGCATCGGCTGCCGAGACCAAATCCGCGCCGGTCGCGCGCAGCGGCTGGGCGATCCAGATCGGCGCCTTCGAAGCGGAAGCCGAAGCCAAGGAGCGCCTCTCCGCCGCACAGACCAAGGCGGCCGGCGCTGCTCAAGAAGGCCGACCCCTACACCGAGCGCACCACCAAGGGCGAGAAGACCTACTACCGCGCGCGTTTCGCCGGCTTCGACCGCGACCAGGCGGAAGCGGCCTGCAAGCAGCTCAAGCGCAGCGACATCGTCTGCATGGCGCTGAAGATCTGATTTCGCCCGACGCTCGGGCGCAAGAACAAGATCAGACACCGGGAAGCGTCGCCAGAGTCACAGCGGGCCGCAGGCAGCGTTGCGTGCGGAGTTCAGCGATGGCGGCGAAGAAGAACCTCCTTGGCCTCATTGATCTGGGCCGCGAGGTACGTCGACCCCCCCTGGTCGGGATGCAGTTTCTTCATCAGCGTCCGGTGGGCCCGGCCGATCTCTTCGGCGCTCGCGCCCATTTTCACGCCAAGGATCTGATAGGCCTCCTCCTCCGTCATTTTTCCGCTGCGCGTCGCCCCGTTGCCCGCCGACGAACCACCTTGCGCGTGCTCACGCCAGCCGGGCTCCCGGCGGTCAAGATAAGCGGCCAGTAGCGCGCGGCTCTCCTCATCGATCTGCGGCAGCAGGCCAAGCAGCGTCGGCACGTCGAGCGCATCGAGCGACTTGCCCTCGTGCGGGCCGGCGAGGATGCGGCCGCGTCATCGCGCCGGTGTCGTGGTCGAGCTCCATCTCCACGAACGCCGAGCGCACGCGAGACATCTGCCCCGGCGTCTTCTGGGTGCGCTGGAACATTCCGGTCGCGGCGAACGGCCCCCAGCCGAGCAAGCCCAGACCGAACAGGCCCAGCGGGATCGCCGTCTCCATGTGCCCGCGAAAGCCCAAGAAACCCGCAAGCGCCAGCGCCCCGATGCCGCCGGCAGACGGCAGCAGCTTGGCCAGCATTTTGGGATCGGCCTTGCTGTAGGCGTTGAGCGCCCACAGCGCCAGCACCAGAACCAGAATGCCGAAGACCAGGGTCGGCATGGCTATCGCAACTGCTCCAGAAGCTTCACGGCGGTGGCATTGGCTCTCAGATTGGCGAGCGCCTTCATGCCGCCCGCGGCATAGGCTGCCACGGCGCGCAGCAATTCGGCGAGCTGATGCGCCGCGCCGAGATCGAAGCGGCTGTAGGCGCCCTTCGACAGTCGCGCGATCTCGCGGAAGGCCTGCTCGGCAACCGGGTCATGGCCTTCCTGGAACACGAACGCCGGCACGCCGAGCAGGCCGAGCGCGCCGGCAGCGGCGCAGAGATCGTCGATCGGCTCTTCCATCGCGTCGCCGACCAGCACCAGCGCCTGCACCTTGCGCTGTTCGGTCTCGTGCCTGGCGTGGGCAAGCACCTTGCCGATCTGGGTGTGGCCGCCGCGGCAGTCGATCTTCTCCATCAGCGAGGCGAGCTGGCGTCGCGTCGGACACCCAGCGCGAGGCGCGGCATTCGGCCAGACCGCGGAAATAGACCAGTTGCACGTCGAGCCCGCCGATCGCCGCCGTTTCGCGGAACATGTCGGCCTGCAGCTTGCACGCCGTGTCCCAGAGCGGCTGCCGGCTCATGGTGGCGTCGAGCGCGAAGATCAGCCGGCCGCGCTGGCCCGCCGCGACGGCTGGCCCGAGGGTGCGCACCTGCTTCAGGAACGCGTCGATCTCGGTGCGCGGCGAAACCTTCGCCGGCTGATCGCCGCGACGGGTCGGCGCGGGAGTTGGGTCTTTCGCCATGCCCTATAAAGTGACACTTCGCGGGCCGAGCGCAATGGGCCGCGACACCGCGGCAACAGCTTCAGCCCGCCAGAATATCGTGCACTTCGAGCGGCTGATCGGCCGTGGCGAACCATTCGGCGCGCGCAGCCGCGCGCTTGAGGCCGCGTTCGTCAAACGGCAGCTTCAGGGCGGTCATCAGAGTTTCGACTTCCTGCCGGGCGGTAACGTGCGACAGGCTTGGCTTGGTGCCGAGCGTGGTTTCGGTCAGATCATCGAGCGCGGTCAGCCCGCGCGGAAAGAATTCGCGGAAGATCACGCGTTCGGCGAAGCCGTCGACCGCGCGGAAGCCGAGCCGCAGCGACAGCTCCTGCAGGCCCTCGCCGACCAGCCGCTTGTTGCGCGAGCCCAGCATCGAAAGGCGGTTGCGCACCACGATCCAGTCCGTGGTGGCGTGGTCGACGATACGGCGCTGCCGGCGCGCTTCGCGAACCATTTCGGCGAAGTGGCTGGTGCCGGTAACCGCAAAGGTTGCGGGATCCACCGTGCCGAGCACGTCGAAATCGACGAAGCTGTCGTTGAGCGGCGTGATCAACGTATCGGCCATCGAATGGGCGAGCCGCATCAGGTAGCTGTCGTGTCCGGGCGTATCGACGACCACGAAATCGTGGGTGTGCTCGAGCGACTCGACCGCCTGCGCAAAGGCGCTGAACTCGGCCACCTCGTTGTCGACGACCTTGAGGCCGTCGGCGCGCGCGATGCAATAGTGCGTGGGAAGTTCGAGATCGAGCTGCGCATGCTTCGCCCAGGCGCGGCGATTTTCGATGTAGTGCGTGAAGCTTTTCTGCCGGGAGTTGAGGTCGATGGTGGCGACGCGCTGGCCAGCCTTCATCAGCGCCACCGCGACGTGCATGGCGACGGTGGATTTACCCGACCCACCTTTTTCATTGCCAAGCACGACGACGTAGGCGGACCGCGGCCGCCCCGCACTCTCAACCGACATTACGGCCCCTCACGACGCCTAGTGTTCAACTCTCACCGCTTTGAATCAAGATCGCCGCGAAAATTCACGCGATTTACGATTAATCCGAACCATGTCAAAAGCAGCAACCATGCCAAAACCGTCGGTAATTCGCACGGTTTCGAGCCTGCGGCAGGCGATCGGCCGCTTCCGCAAGGCCGGCGACACGATCGCCCTGGTTCCGACCATGGGCGCGCTGCACGCCGGTCACCTCGCGTTGGTGCGGTTGGCGCACCGCAAGGCCAGGCGCGTGGTGGTGTCGATCTTCGTCAATCCGGCGCAGTTCGCGCCGCATGAGGACTTCGCGAGCTATCCGCGAACGCTGAAGACCGACCTTGCGGCGCTCGCGGGACTCAAGGTCGATCTGATCTGGGCGCCGAGCGTGCGCGAAATGTATCCGGACGGGCTTCGCCACGCGCATCGAGCCTGAAGGTCCCGCCAAGGCCGGACTCGAGGATGCGTTCCGGCCGCACTTCTTCGGTGGCGTCGCGACGGTGGTCGCGAAGCTCCTGCTCCAGGTCACGCCGCATTTCGCGATGTTCGGCGAGAAGGATTTTCAGCAGCTCAAGGTCGTCACCACGATGGCGCGCGATCTTGACATGCCGGTGAAGATCGTCGGCGTGCCGACCGTGCGCGAGAAGGACGGCCTCGCGATGTCGTCGCGCAACGCCTATCTCTCGCGAGAGCGAACGCGCCGTCGCACCGACGCTGCACCGCGTGCTCAAGGACTGCGCCTCGCGCATCAAGGCCGGTCAGCCGATCGGCGCCGCGCTCGCCGACGGCCGCGAAAAGATCGAGCGCGCCGGCTTCACGGTCGATTATCTCGAAGCGCGCGACGCCCGCACGCTGGCGCCGATCGCCGCGCTCAAGGACGGTCCGGTGCGGCTGCTGGTGGCGGCCAAGCTCGGCCGCACGCGGCTGATCGACAACATCAAGGTTTAGAGCAAGCCGAGTTCGCGCAATTCGCGGCGCAGCGGCTCGGGCATGTTGGAGGCGCCGCGCGCGACGCGGCTGAAGATCGGGCGGCGCATCCTTGGCATCGAGATAGCGCCAGCCCTGGAACGCGCGATAGGGCCGCGGCCGCACCGGCACGCACTTGGGATCGAGCACCAGCCGGCAGCGGCCGACGCCGTCCTTGTCGACGAACGGGCGGATGTCGAGGATGCGCTCGCGGCACAGGATTTCGCCGCGGATCACCCAATAGATCGAGCCGCCGTCGAGAATTTCCTCGGCGCGCTTGGGCACCATGCGGGTGGTGTGGAAGCGCTCCGGTTTCTTGACGCCGCGCTTCTTCTGCTCGCTCAGCTTGAGCTTGATCCAGTCCTCGAGGTCCTCGATCGAGTCGGTGCCGACGCTGAGCTTGATGAGATGGAGCGGCATGTCAGTTTGCTTCGCTTGCAGGCTCGATTGTCATGACCTTCGCGCCCTCGGCGACCTGCCCTCCGGCCGCGACCGAAACTCCGGTCACGGTTCCGGCGTGCGGCGCGGTGAGCGCATGCTCCATCTTCATAGCCTCGATGATGGCAAGACGCTGACCTTTCACAACGCTGTCCCCTTCCGCGACCAGCAGCGCCAGCACCTTGCCGTGCATCGGCGCCTTGATCAGGCCGTCGCCGGCCGCGCCGTCGAGCCGGTCCGACGCCCGCCGGCGCGCGCCGCACCACGGTCTGCCGGCCGTTGCGCAGCACATAGACGCCATCTGGGCCGTCAAACGTGACCGCATCAAGGGCGGCGGCCACGCCGTCCACAGCCACGCTCGGGGAGCTGGAACCGAACGCGACCTCGGCCTGAATCCGTTCGCCGTCGGCCAGCACCGAAACCGAAAGCGCGCGGCGGCCGGAAAGCTGGAATCCATCCGATGCGTCCCAGGGCGAAGCCGGCACGTCCGGGGCGCGATCGAGGTTGCGCTCGATCCGCTCGCGATCCTGTTCGAGCAGCCGGGCCGCGCCGGCCGCCGCCGCGGCGCGGTCGATGCCTTGCGACACGAGACCGAGCGCGGCCGCGTTGCGCTCGATGAAGCCGGTGTCGACCGCACCAGCACGGAACTCCTTGGCGCGGCACAGCGCAGCGAGGAACGCGACGTTCGAGCGCGGCCCGGCGACGATCGTGCGCTCGAGCGCGCTCGCAAGCCGCTCCAGCGCCTGCTCGCGCGTCGGCGCGATGCGCGATCAGCTTGGCGATCATCGGATCGTAATACGCCGTGATCTCGCTTCCGGTTTCGACGCCGGTGTCGACACGAATGCCCTCGCCCGCCGGCAGTTGCAGCGCGACCAGACGTCCGGTCGACGGCAGGAAGCCGCGCTCGGGATCTTCGGCATAAAGTCGCGCCTCGATCGCATGGCCCTTGAGCGGCACCTGCTCCTGCGTCAGCGGCAGCGTCTCGCCGGCGGCGACGCGAAACTGCCATTCGACCAGATCGAGCCCGGTGATCGCTTCGGTCACCGGATGCTCGACCTGAAGCCGCGTGTTCATTTCCATGAACCAGAAGCCGTCGGCCCGCAGCTTGCCGGCGCCGTCGGCGATGAACTCGACCGTGCCGGCGCCGGTGTAGCCGACGGCCTTCGCCGCTTTGACCGCCGCCGCGCCCATCGCCGCGCGCAGCTCCGGCGTCATGCCCGGCGCCGGCGCCTCCTCGATCACCTTCTGATGCCGCCGCTGCAGCGAGCAATCGCGCTCGTTGAGATGGATCGCGTTGCCGTGCGCGTCGGCGAAGACCTGGAACTCGATGTGCCGCGGCGAGGTCACATATTTCTCGAGCAGCACCCGCGCCTCGCCGAAGGCGCTCGCCGCCTCGCGCTGCGCGGCTTCGAGCGCGGCCTCGAACTCGGCATGCTTGTCGACCTTGCGCATGCCCTTGCCGCCGCCGCCGGCGGTCGCCTTGATCAGCACCGGATAGCCGATCTCGTAGGCCTTCTGCTTGAGGAATGCCGGCTCCTGCCGGTCGCCGTGATAGCCGGGCACCACCGGCAACGCCGGCCTTCTCCATCAGCGCCTTGGCGCGATCCTTGAGTCCCATCGCGCGCATCGCCGCGGGCGGCGGCCCGACGAAGACGATGCCGGCCTTGCGCGCAGGCCTCGGCGAAGTCGGCATTCTCCGACAGAAAGCCGTAGCCCGGATGGATGCAGTCGGCGCGCGTGCGCCGCGCGACCTCGATCAGCTTTTCGATCGACAAGATAGCTGTCCTGCGCCGGCGCCGGGCCGATCGGATGCGCCTCGTCGCACAGCCGGACGTGCAGCGCGTTCGCGTCGGCCTCCGAATAGACCGCGATGGTGCGCAAGCCGAGCCGCGAGGCGGTGCGCGCGACCCGGCACGCGATCTCGCCGCGATTGGCGATCAGGACGGAGGAAAACATGGCGGCGCATTACAGCACCGCCGCGCAGCTTGTCAGGCAAGGCGCTTAGCGCGGATTGGCGATCGTGCCGGGCGGCGGCAGCGGGACCGGCGCAGGCGGCGCGCCCTGCGGCGGTTGCTGCTGCGCGGCAGGCGTTTCGCGGGCCGTCTGGCGGCGCGGCGCGGGTTTGGCCGCCGGCGCCGGGGCGCAGCGTTCTGCTGAACCGGCGGCATTGGTTTCGCCAGCCGGCAGCGGCGGCTCGGCGTTCATGATGCTGATCGCCGGGATCGAGGCCGAGGACGGAAAATCGTACTTGCCGGACGGCGGGATCGCGACACCCGTGGTCGCGCCGGGCACCGAGGCCAGCGCGGGAGCGGTTGGCGCGGCTGCCACGGGCGCCGCCGCCGGCGTTGGCGCGGGTACGTTCCACGCCGCCGCATGCACGATGACGTTCGCGTCGAAGC
Organism: uncultured Alphaproteobacteria bacterium; assembly: GCA_963838595.1. Taxonomy (GTDB): domain Bacteria; phylum Pseudomonadota; class Alphaproteobacteria; order Rhizobiales; family Xanthobacteraceae; genus Z2-YC6860. The sequence continues at coordinate 87,564 of CAWIRP010000022.1, read as the reverse complement.
TGCGCTCGCGCAGATTGGTCGCGACGTGCCGCGGATCGCGGAACAGCTTGAGCGCCGTGCAATTTTCCGCCGTACAGCCGCGGCCCGCCAGCACATGCGCGACCACGCCGAAGCGGTCCGCCTCGATAGAGCGGCGCAAACGCTCGATCGAAGGCTCATAGCTGCGGTCGCGTGCGGCGACCTCAAGGCTGTCGGCCAGCAGCATCAGCCGCGCATCGACATAGGCCACGGCCGCGGCCACCGTCTCGGGATTGGCGAACAGCGACTTCTCGCAGCCTGCCTCGATCGTCTCGTTCGCCACCGTGTCGAGGCAGGCGAGCGGCGAACCCGGAGCGATGGCGCGCAACGTCAGCTCGACGGCGCGGGCGTCAACGACGTGGCGCGCAGCGGAGCGATCGCGCCCGCCGAGACTGTCCACGACCACCCACATCAGCCCGGCGCCGACCACCAGCAGCGCAACGCGCCACGGCAGGCCGGCGCGGCCGGGCCGCGCGGCGCGTGGGAACGCCAGCACGCCGGCGAAGAACAGCAAGGCCGCCACCGCGCCAGCAGCCCACACCGGCAGCGCAGAGGCGCCACCGACGGAACCGAGACTGCCCGACAGCCACTGATCGAAACCTGACATGACCGAATGACCCGAACCCGCGGAGGCTATAGCACAAGGCGGGGCTCGAAATGCGACCATTCAAAACGCCGAAGGCCGCGGATGGAACCCGCGGCCCTCGCGTTCAAATGCAGCAACGGCGCTACTTCGCGAGGTTCGCCGCCTTCACGACCGCGGCCCATTTCTCGATGTCCTTGCGCAAATAGGCATCGAATTGCGCTGGTGTCATGGTTAACGCCACGGCGCCCTGCTTGTCCCAGGCAGCCTTTACGTCCGGCTTGGCGATCGTCTTGTTGATCTCGGCGTTGAGCTTGTCGACGACGGCCTTCGGCGTGCCGGTCGGAGCCATGACGCCGAGCCAGATGGTGGCGTCGTAGCCGGGCACGCCGGCTTCGGCGACGGTCGGCACATCCGGCAGCACCGAAGAGCGCTGCGGCGAGGAGGTCGCGAGCGCACGGACCTGACCGGCCTTCACGTTCTCCGTCATGGTGGTGACCGCGTCGAACGCCATCTGCACGTGGCCGCCGATCACGGCGCTGCGCATTTCGCCCGACGCCTTGTGCGGAATGTGCACGATGTCGGTGCCGCTCATGGCTTTGAACAGTTCGCCGGCCATGTGATACGGCGTGGCGATACCGGACGAGCCGTAGTTGAGCTTGCCGGGATCCTTCTTCGCCAGCGCGATGAACTCCTTCAGGTCCTTCGCCGGCACCGACGGGTGAACGACCATCACCAGGTCGGAATAGTTGATCGCCGCGACCGGCACGAAGTCGCGCATCAACTGGAACGGCTTGTTGGGCGTCAGCAACTCGTTGGTGGTGTGGGTGTTGGACATCAGCAGCAGCGTGTAGCCGTCGGCCGGAGACTTCGCGACCGCGTCGGTGCCGATGATCGAGCCCGCGCCGGGCCGGTTCTCGACCACGAACGACTGCTTCAGCGACTCCGACAGGTGCTGCGCGAGTTGACGGGCGAACACGTCGGCCGGACCGCCGGCGCCGAACGGCACGATGATCTTCACCGGACGCGACGGATAGTCCTGCGCCGCCACGGGCGTCGCGAAAAGCGGAGCCGTGGCCACCAAAGCCAGCGCAATGACGCGCGACGAGAAATGCATTCTTTCCTCCCAACAATCCCGGATCATCGCGGACCAACGCCGCGGGCCTGCCCATTATTCCCCGAACGCGGCTAAAGCACGCGCAGGAGGGGCGCAAGTCCCTCCCCCTGCGACCAAGAGCGCAGCGTCCTCAGGTTCCGCCCGGCCCCTGATACGACCGCACCAGATCGCTGGCCGCCGCGAACGCGCCCTTTGGCCTCGATCGTGGTCATCGCCAGCGTGGTGCGCAGTCCGGTGACGCCGCCGCCGCTCGCGGCCGTCAGCAGCGCCGCCGCGATCTGCGTCTCGCTCTGGGCTTCCGCGATCAGCAGGAAATCGTATTCGCCGAACGTGAAATAGAGGCTGATCATGCGCGCGCCGGCCTTGGACAGCAGGCGGGACACCGCGTCGGCCCGGTCCTCGGGCCGCACGATCATGCCCTTGATGGCTTCCCGCGTGTAACGGCCCTGAGTGATGTAGATCGGCATGGTCCTCTCCCGTTTTGGCGCGCCGAAGACCGCGCCCATGGCCGTATAGCGTGCCCGTATCATAATACGGCCAGAAACCGGGAGCACTGGAACAAACCGTCGACTGCGGCGTTTGCATGCCGCGCGACTTTGAGGAGCAGCCGATGCGTATGCTTTTTGGAATGGTTTTGGGAGCCTTGCTGACGGTCGGCGCCGCGTTCTTCCACGACACCTGGACACCGGGCCATCGGCCAACACAAGCACCCTCGGCAGAGCAACGGCCGATGGTGAACTGGGACGTGGTCGACGAGAACTGGCGCGTGGTGCGCCAGCGCGCGCGAGAAGCCTGGACCACCCTGTCACACAAGGTCACCAGCTAGAACGACAACGGGCCCGCAATGCGGGCCCGTTTTCGTTTCGGCCGGACTGCGAGCGTTAGCGGTCGCGATCCAACTGGCTTTCTTTCGCGACGCGCTCGAAAGCCTCGCCCGCGCTCTTGATCCGGTACTGCTGCTCGTCGCCTTCCGGCGGCAGCAACTTGACGATCTTGAACGATCCGCTTGCGCCGAACCGGCTGAACGGTCCCGCCGTATAGCGGACGTTCTGGCCGATCGAATACTTGTGTGTTCTCAACACCGCACGCCTCCCGTCAACAACACTTTGTCGTTCACCCCGCATGACGGCACCACCCATCCCCAATGAATGTCCGTTCAGCAAAACCTTAGCACTTATCAACAGCCTGGAGGGGGAAAAATGCGCAAACTGGAGCGCAAAAAGCTGCTTTCTAATTCAATGGCTTAAAGCGCCACGCCGCCGGTTCCGTTCGATCATCCAGCGCGGTTCACGCCAAGGTGATCAATTGTGGCCGTCCGGGCGGCGAAATCACGCAATGGCCATGGCTACGCCGGGTTGGGTGGTCAGATTTGTTCCTCGATCGGCTGCCACCAACGGGAGGCCGCTATGGAACGACTGCACTTTCACTGCCCGAACACCGGCAAAGTCATCGACGTCGGGATCGAAAGCGAACTCGACACCCTGCTCCGCATCCGCGACAAGCGCGTCCTGGCGCGATGCCCGCAATGCGGCGAGCGCCACGAATGGCTTGTCGCCGACGCACAATTGAAGAAGGCGGCCTGACGTCAGGGCAGCGGTCCCGGCGGAGCGACCACCGAGTTCCTGCATTCCGACACTGTCGAGCGAGCGGCGCACCGCGCCCGACGCTTTGGCTTCCTCGGCGAATGCGCTGACGTAGGTCAGCGCTGCCGGTTTGCCTTTGGGAACCGCGACCGCCACGAAAGAACTGAGATAGGCGCCGGGCAGCACCCGCGATCCCGGGAACTTGGCCGCAAGCTGGACCAGCGACTCCCGCGACAGCGCGATGGCGTCGGCCTGCCCCGCCTTGAACAATCCCTCTAGCTGCGCGGCGTCCTTCACGTTGCTCATGGTGACGTTCTTCAGAAACGCCTGAGCGGCGCGCGTCGTCGCGGTGTTCTCGACGCCGACCACGCGCAGCCCCGGCTTGTCGGCGTCGGCAAGACTTCTGGATCGCGGAACCGGCCGGCACCAGGAACGTGCTCTGCAGCACGATGTGCGGCGGCCCGAAATCGACCTTCTTGCGGCGTTCCGCATCGACCGGCAGGAACGCCACGTCGCAGGCACCGCTGGCAAGAGCATCCGTCAAGGCGCCGGAGTTGGGGTACGGCACCCATTGCACCGGAACGCCCAGCTTCTTCGTGAGTTCCCGGCCGAGGTCGCCGCCGACGCCGCGCGGCTCGCCGCTCGCGTCGACCGCCACGTTGCCTGCGCCGGGGCTCGGCGCAACGGCGATGCCGACCCTCAATTTGCCGGTCGGCGCCAGTTCCTTGAGCGCGGCAGGATCCGCGAAGGCGCCGCCGGTCAAAACCAACGTCGCAACAACGGCCGCGCAGGTCCTCGCCCATCTCATCGCCATCTCCTCCCCGTTTCTTGGTCCATTACATCGCAACCAGTCCGCAAAAAGAAGCCCGGGCCAATTGGTGCGGCTTTCAGAACCTCTCGACCCAGGGGCGCAGTTCCAGTTCCGCCGACCACGCGCTGTGCGGCTGATGGATCAGGTGCAGGTAGCTCGCTGCGATGGCGCCGGGATCGAGCATGCTGGCAGGATTGTCCGCGGGCTCGGGGCGGCGCTCGCTCTTGATGCCGCCGTCGATGACCACGTGCGCCACATGGATGCCCTGCGGGTGCAGCTCGCGCGACATGCTCTGCGCCAACCCGCGCAGCGCGAACTTTCCCATCGCGAACGGCGCCGACTGCGCGTAGCCCTTCACGCTGGCCGAGGCGCCGGTGAACAGGATGACGCCGCGGCGCTTCGGCAGCATGCGCCGCGCGGCCTGCTGGCCGACCAGAAAGCCGCCGTAGGCGGTGACGATCAGCGCCTTTTCGACCTCGGCCGGATCGAGCTCGAGGAACGCGCCACGCGTGCGATAGCTCGGGTTGTAGATGACGATCTCCGGCTCGCCGAAGCCCGTGTCGAGATCGGCGAACAGCTTCTCGACGTCGCCGCGCTTCGACGCATCGCAAGTGAAGAGCTGCGCACCGGTCTCCTTCGCGAGATCGGCGAGGTCGGCGGTGCTGCGCGCCGCAAGCGCCACCTTGATCCCTTCGGTCGCAAGCGCGCGGGCCAGCGCCGCGCTCAGGCCCGAGCCCGCGCCCACGATCAGCGCCGTCTTGAATCGCTCGGTGGTCATGACCTGCCTCCTCGTCGTAGCGGAATGCCATTGCCGCGATGTCGATCCATGGACAGAATGCCCGCGGTCAAGGGAGAAACGCGATGCGTGCAGCGTACTACGAGAAAAACGGTTCCGCGCGGGATGTCCTGAGCCTCGGCGAGATCGATACGCCCAAGCCCGGCCCGGGCGAAGTGCTGGTCCGGCTCAAGGCCTCCGGCGTGAACCCGTCCGACGTCAAATCCCGCGAAGGCCGCACCCGCAAAATCGCATTTCCCCGCGTGATCCCGCACAGCGACGGCGCCGGCGACATCGAAGCGGTGGGCGACGGCGTGCCCAAGTCGCGCGTGGGCGAGCGGGTCTGGACCTGGAACGGTCAATGGAAGCGCCCGTTCGGCACCTGCGCCGACTACATCGTGCTGCCCGCCGGCGCTCGCGGTGAAGCTGCCCGATCACGTCAGCTACGAGGCCGGCGCCTGCCTCGGCATCCCGGCCATGACGGCCTATCACGCGGTCGAGGTCGCAGGCCCGGCGAAGACCGTGCTGGTTTCCGGCGGCGCCGGCGGCGTCGGGCATTACGCCATCCAGTTCGCCAAGGCGCGCGGCGCGACCGTCATCACGACCGTGAGCTCGGACGCCAAGGCGAAGATCGCGCGCGCGGCCGGCGCCGACCACACCATCGACTACAAGCGCGAGAACGTCGGCGAGCGGGTGATGGCGATCACCAACAAGGCCGGCGTCGACGCGGTGATCGAGATGGACTTTTCCGGCAACGCCAAGCTGATGCCGTCGATCCTGCACCCGCGCAGCACCATCGTGGTCTATGGCAACGCCAGCGCCGAAGCGACCATCCCGTCGCAGTTTTTCCTGCAGAACCTCATCACCATCCGCTACATCTTCGTCTACGAACTGACGCAGGCCGAGCGCGACGCTGCGGTGTCCGGCATCAACCGCATGCTGGAGAACAAGTCGCTGCTCAACAACGTGGCGCTCACGCTGCCGCTCAAGGACATCGTCGCCGCGCACGAGGCCGTCGAACAGGGCAAGGCTTTCGGCAACGTAGTGGTTTCGATGGACTGACAACATGACAACAAACTGGGGAGGATCGTTATGCGTATGTTTGGATTCGTTCTGGGATTGGCAATGACCGCGCTTGGCGCTTCGGCTGCGCAGGCGCAGGCGACGTTCTACACCGTGACCTATGTCGAAGCCTCGCCGAAGGACACCCGGCAGGCCACCGCGCTGCTGAAGAGCTATGTGACGGCCGGCAAGAAGGATGACGGCAACGTCAGCCTCGAGCTGGTCAAAGGCATTCACCGCCCGGCCTGGTTCGTCGTGGTCGGTTCGTGGAAAGACCAGAAGGCTTTCGAGAACCACGTCGCCGCCGCGCACAGCAAGGACATGAACGAGAAGATCAAGGCGCATGTCGCGGCGCCGAACGACACCCGCCAGCACACCGCGCTGTCGTTCGCGGCGGCGCAGAGCGGCAAGGCCAGCGTCTGCGCGGTCACCCACGTCGACGTCATTCCGCCGCAGCGCGAGAACGGCACCGCGGCCGTCAAGCAACTCGCCGAAGACAGCCGCAAGCACGCCGGCAATATCCGCTTCGACGTGCTCGTGCAGACCAACCGGCCCAACCACTTCACCGTGGTGGAGTGCTGGAAGGACCGCAAGGCGTTCGACGCCCATGTCGGTGCGAAGGAAACCAAGGCGTTCCGCGACAAGCTGGTGAGCATGACCGGCGCGCTCTACGACGAGCGGCTCTACAAGGCGGTCGACTAGGTTGCGCGATCGATGCGAACAGGCCGGGCGCGCAGCCCGGCCTGTTTCGTTACCGCGAGAGGAAGGTTATTACGCAGCCTTCCAGAGCTTCTTCACGTCATTGGCATTCTTGTTGAGATGAACGTGCGTATCGACATGATCGACCCATGCGGCCGGCACCAGGTGATGTTTGCCGTTCGCCGCCGGATCGTTCTTGGTTAGCTTGATCTGGTCCGATCCTTCCATGTGATCGACCGTGCCGACGTGCTGGCCGTCAGCGGCCAGCACCTCCATGTGCTCGCGGATCTTCATCGTATCGACCATCGGTACCTCCTTCCTTGCATGGAGATAACCGACAGGTGCGTGACGTTGTTCCGCCGTGAAATGCAAAACGCCCGGCGTTGCCGGGCGTTTCGTCAACTCAATGCGAGCTGATCAGGCGGACCTGATGTTGCCGGCAGCGGGCTTGCCGCGCTCGGTCAACACGTCGAAGCTGACCTTCTGACCCTCGTTGAGCGAGTCCATGCCGGCTTTCTGCACGGCGCTGATGTGCACGAACACATCCTTCGAGCCGTCGTCCGGCTGGATGAATCCGAAGCCCTTTTGGGTGTTGAAAAACTTCACGGTACCAGTAGCCATTTTAGTCTCCTTGCTAAGTTCACCGGTGTCGCGTTCATCGCGGACCGGGCAGCCATCCGAGTTTTGGGAGGTGTCTTGTAGGCGCAGCCCAAAACCGGGGAGGCGTAGCAAGGCAGCAGGCAAAACCTTGGTTGCGCCGCGCTGTGTACACAACCCCGGAACCCCCGTCAAACCATCGGCCATCGTTATGGTTGAGGCTTCGCAACCCATTTCGATGGAACTCTTCAGTAATCAAGCCGTTATGCCCGCAACGAAGCGACAAACTTTGGAGATGAACCATGACCTGGGGCAAAGGCGCACTGCTTTGGCTGATCGGCATTCCGCTGCCGATCATCATTCTGCTGGCGCTGTTCTGGCGCTAAGCGCGGCGAAAAGATTCGATCGCGTCAACGCGTCCGGAGACATTCCGGGCGCGTTGAGTTTTTGTGGCGCTATGTCGGATTCAAATTTCAAACAGCGGTTCGCATCGCGTGTCGAGCGCAGTCCGCACGCGATGCGCAAAGTGAGCACGCAAGACATGCGTCATCGCCCGCGGACTTGAGGCGCCGCGCCGCCTTCCTTGTCGTCTCCTCCCTCTTTCAAATGAGGGAGGCGGAGCGCCGGGAGGCGTTCCTTAGATTTCGCCTTGCGGCGACCACGCTCCTTTGCGGAGGACGTCCGCCTGCCGGCGCTCCACCGCGGCGATTTTTGGTTCCTCGGGACCGTAACTTTCAGCGACGGATGGGTGGGCCTTCCACCTCGGGATCGGGCGGCTTTCGCCGTCCTTCCTCCGTCACCCACCAGCCCATTGAAGGGCAGCCCCGCATAGTCGGGACGGACGGTGACCCGGGCCTCCCGGAGTTGATCTTGCGAGGACCAACCGCAGGCGCCGCACCTTGCTCCACCATCAGATCGCCTCATGACAGCGCCCTCGATCGAGCAAAGCGCGATCAATATGGGGGCGGATTCCAGACCGGGGATAGATTTTTTATTCGCCAATGATTTCAGTGGGCGAAAATGAACAAAGGCGGGGATAGTGCAACTTTCGTCATTCCGGGACGCGCGTAAGCGCGACCGAAATCATACTCCCGGTGGTGGTTGGATTCCGGGTTCGCCGCTGCGCGGCGCCCGGAATGACGGCAGAGAGGACGCTCACCCCTTCTGCACGCGAATGCTCGCGAGATAGCGCAGCTCGCCGCCGATCGTCACCGGCACCGTCTCGTCGTGGTCCAAAACCCGCGCGTAGAGCGGCGGCTTCGCCGCGCCCGGATACGGATCGATCACGTGAACCTGGAACACCAGCGGCCGCCCGTCGGGACCGTCGTAATAGTCGGCGCGCGCCACCACGGTGGCGTGCTTGCGTGCGCCGCACAGCAGCGGGAAATCGTTCTTCAGGTCGTCGAGCACCCGGCGGTTGTCGACGTCGAACTTGTCGAGGATCGGGCTGAACACGATCGCGCTGGTGCGCAGCAGCTTGCCGTCGTCGTCGTCCCAGGTGCGGTTGAGCGCCTCGGTCAGAAGCTTGTCGTCGCCCGGCTTGTTGATCAGCCCGCCGTGCATCTGCTGCACGATGCGCGGCTGCGACAGGTTGAAGCCGTGGAACTTGCAGATCATCGACACGCAGGCCGCCCAGCACCACTCCGAATTCATCTGCCGCGCGAAGGTTTCCTGCGCGTAGTAGCGCTGCAGGTCGATCATCGCGGAACATGATTTGGGCATCATGCCCGGCGCCGGGCAGAGCTGATAGGCGTGCGCGGAGGATGACGCAGCGACGGCGGCGCAGCCGGAGAGGAATGTGCGGCGGGTGCTTATCATCGCCTGCCTACCAACTACATCCTAAACACCCCAAACCTGCTCCGCCGCACCGGCGCATTGAGCGCCACCGAGAACGCCAGCGACAGCACGCGGCGCGTCTCCTGCGGCGTGATGATGCCGTCGTCCCACAGCCGCGCGGTGGCGTAGTAGGGATTGCCCTCCTCCTCGTATTGCGCGCGGATCGGCGCCTTGAACGCCTCCTCGTCCTGCGCGCTCCATTGCTTGCCCTCGCCTTCGATGTTGTCGCGCCGCACCGTGGCGAGCACCGAGGCCGCCTGCTCGCCGCCCATCACCGAGATGCGCGCGTTCGGCCAGGTGAACAGGAAGCGCGGGCCGTAGGCGCGGCCGCACATGCCGTAGTTGCCGGCGCCGAACGAGCCGCCGACGATCAGCGTGATCTTCGGCACCTGCGCGTTCGCCACCGCCATCACCATCTTGGCGCCGTCCTTGGCGATGCCGCCGGCCTCGTAGTCGCGGCCGACCATGAAGCCGGAGATGTTCTGCAGGAACAGCAGCGGAATGCGGCGCTGGCAGCACAGCTCGATGAAATGCGCGCCCTTCAGCGCGCTCTCCGAGAACAGGATGCCGTTGTTGGCGAGGATGCCGACCGGGATGCCGGCGAGATGCGCGAAGCCGGTGACCAGCGTCGAGCCGTAGAGCGCCTTGAACTCGTCGAACTCGGAGGCGTCGACCAGCCGCGCGATCAGTTCGCGCACGTCGTATTGCTTGCGGGTGTCGCCCGGCACGATGCCGTCGAGCTCGGCCGCGGCGTATTTCGGCTCGCGCGACGGGATCAGCGGGATGTCGACGGTCTTCTTGGTGTTGAGGTTCGCCACGATGCGCCGCGCCAGCGACAGCGCGTGCGTGTCGTCCGCCGCCATGTGGTCGGCGACGCCGGACTTGCGGGTGTGGACGTCGGCGCCGCCGAGATCCTCCGCCGACACCACCTCGCCGGTCGCCGCCTTCACCAGCGGCGGGCCGCCGAGGAAGATGGTGCCCTGCCCTTTGACGATGATGGTCTCGTCCGCCATCGCCGGCACGTAGGCGCCGCCCGCGGTGCAGGAGCCCATCACCACCGCGATCTGCGCGATGCCGGCGGCCGACATGGTGGCCTGGTTGTAGAAGATGCGGCCGAAGTGCTCGCGGTCGGGAAACACCTCGGTCTGGTGCGGCAGGTTGGCGCCGCCGGAATCGACCAGGTAGATGCAGGGCAGCCGGTTCTCGCGCGCGATCTCCTGCGCGCGCAGGTGCTTCTTCACCGTCATCGGATAGTAGGTGCCGCCCTTGATGGTCGAGTCGTTGCAGACGATCACGCATTCGCGGCCTTCGACGCGGCCGATGCCGGTGATCAGGCCGGCGCCGTGGATCGCGTCGTCGTACATGCCGTTGGCGGCGAGCGGCGACAGTTCGAGAAACGGCGTGCCCGGATCGAGCAACTGCATCACGCGCTGGCGCGGCAGCAGCTTGCCGCGCGAGACGTGACGCTCGCGCGCGCGCGGCGGGCCGCCTTCGGCGGCCTCGGCGCGGCGCTTCGCAAGCTCGTCGGCGAGCGCGCGCATGCGCGCGGCGTTGGCGCGGAACTCCTCGGAGCCCGGGTCGATGCTGGATTCGATCGGCAAGGCAATTCCCCCTTGCGATGCACTATACGCAGCGCACGTGCGCGAATGAACGGCCCTTCAGGGTGGAACAAAAATGAAGATTCGGAAACGTTCGGAACCGCACGCGGACCCGTACGTCTCCGTTGACCCTCGCGAGGGGATTTACGGAGGAGAACGCTGATGAAGAAATCGCTATTGGCGACCGTGGCCGTCGCTGCGCTGATCGCGGGCCCTGCGCTCGCGCAGCGGCAGGAAGCGCCGGCCGGGACGCAAAGGGCGCGGCCCGCCGCCTGCCGCGATCCAGAAGGCGCCGGCCGAGAAGATCGCGCCGCCGGCCGGTAAGGCTTCGCCTGACCGAGCCGCCGACGACACCAAGGCGCCGAAGTCCGAGACCACCGGCCAGGCGACGCCGGCCGGCCGCGCGTCCGGCGACCGACGTGAAGCACGCTCGGGCGCGGACACCAAGTCCGACATGAAGGCCAAGCCGGACGCCAAGTCCGACAGGTCGACCACGGGCCAGGCCACCCGTCCGGCAGCCAGCCGCTGCGGAGAAGGCCGATGACAAGCCGGGCATGAAGGCCGACACCAAGCCGCGCCGACGCGCAGCGCTCGGGTGCCGCGACCGACACCAAGGCGGCGGCAGCCTCGCGCTGACCACCGAGCAGAAGACGAAGATCCGCACCTCGGTGCTCACGGCCAACGCGCCGCGGGTGACCAACGTCAACTTCTCGGTCAACGTCGGCACGGTGGTGCCGCGCACGCGTCCGCGTCGTCGCGGTGCCTGCGACGCTGGTCGAGATCCATCCGGCGTGGCGCGGCTTCATGTACTTCGTGCACGGCGATCAGATCGTCATCGTCGAGCCGGGCACGCTGAGGATCGTCACGATCATCGAGGTCTGACGATCCCGCATAGCGTAGCGTGAGAGGGACCGGTCCGCAGGAGCACTCCGGGGCCGGTCTCTGTCGTTTCCGGCTGGACCTGACCCGCACGTCGGCGATCACCGGCAGATGATCGGAAATCGCCCGCGCCGCCGGATCGGTCGAAGCCGCGCAGCAGCGCCTCGCGCGGCCGGCAATAGATGCGGTCGAGGTGCAGCAGCGGACAGATCGACGGAAAGGTGCGATGCCGGGTGCGGCCGGGCAGCGCGCGCGCCAGCACCTTGCGCACCGAGCCGGCCCAGAAGCCAGTCGTTGAAATCGCCGAGCACGACCGTGGTCGCCGGCGAGTCGCCGATCAGATCGAGCAGCGCGGCGGCCTGGCTGCGCCGCTCGCCGAAGCTCAGCCCGAGATGCGTGGCGATGACGCGCAGCGGCCCCGCCGGGCGTCTCGATCTCGCTGCGGATGGCGCGGCGCGGCTCGCGCTCGGGATACGAGATGTCGCGGACCTCGCTCGACTGCATCGGCCAGCGGCTGAACAGCGCCTGGCCGTACTCGCCGTCGGCCGTGCGTGATCGTCTTGGCGCCGACGCCGTGGCTGCCGAGCGCCTGCTGCAGGATGTCGAACGGATTGCCGCCGCTGCGCGATGGCGCGGCGGAAGTCGATCTCCTGCAGCGCGACGATGTCGGGCGCGTGGCGCCGGATCAGCTCGACCACGCGCGCGAGATCGAAGCGCGGATTGCGGCCGACCGCGCCGTGGATGTTCCAGGTCATCAGGCGGACGGTGCCGCTCAAGACGCCCTGCTCCAGAGTCGCGACACCAGCGCCTGCACGCCGAACGACACCGCGATCCAGACCGATCACCGCAAGCGCGAGCACGGCCACCTCGGTCAGCGACGGATTGCTGACGATCGCGACGATCCGGTGGCCGAGCGCCGACATCACGATCAGCCCCGGCAGCATGCCGAGCAAGGTGCCGGCCACGTAGTCGACCAGCTTGATCGCGCTGGCGCCCGCCGCCAGGTTGACGACGGTGAACGGCGCCACCGGCACGACGCGGATCGCGGCGACCGCGAGCACGCCCTGGCGCTCGATCCTGGCGCGGATGCGGTCGAGCCGCGGCCCAGCAGCCTGGCGCAGCGCGCCCTGGCCGAATTGCGCGCCGAGCGCATAGGTCGCGAGCGCGCTCGCCAGCACGCCGAGCGTCGCATAGAGCGAAGCCGAACCACGGCCCGAACGCCGCCGCGGTCGCCGCGATCAGGATCACCACCGGAAACGCCACCAGCCCGCCGGCCACGAACGCGCCGACCACCAGCGCTGCCGCCCAGGCTGCTGCGCGCCATGGTGCGAAGCCAGTCGCGCACGCTGTCCGGATCGGCCCAGTCGGCGAGCGGCGTGACGTGCCAGGCAGCGTCAGCACGCCGAGCAGCAGCGACGACCACCGCGATCTTCCATGCCGTCGCCGCCCGCCGGCCGCCTTGATGTGCCGACCAAGGCTGCGCCAGCAGGCCGGAGAACCGGAACGGCTGCTTCGGATCGGCCAACTCCTCGATCGTAGCCGGCGAGCTCGCCATCGTCCGGCTCGCCGTCGTCGATCGGCCGCAGCCGATGGCCGTTGGCCGCGAGCGTGTCGGCCACCGCGACCAGCGAGTTGCGCTGCGCTTCAGCGCGCGCGCGACCTCCGCGGCCGAGACGCCGCAATGCTCGCCGATCAGCCGGTTGCGGATGTCGACGATGGCGCGGCGCTCGGTCGTGTTGCGTGCCTCGATCGCGAGATCGCATTCGCTGTCGGCGCCCATCGAGCGGTTGTTCATGTTGGCCGAGCCGATGCGCAGGAACCGGTCGTCGATCACCATGACCTTGGAATGGATCATGGTGGCGGTGCCGTCGTTGCCGTCGTCGACGTGCGGATACATCAGGCGCACGCGGTCGCCGCCGCGCCTTGCGCACCGTGCGCCAGAAGCGGATGCGGCCGTTGCGCATGGTCTTCGACTTCGACCCAGGACTCGTGCCGGTGCGGCGCGACGATCAGCACCTCGAGCTGCTTGCGCTCGCGCAGCCGCTTGGCCAGCCGCCGCGCGATCGGTTCGCGAGGTCACGAACTGGTTCTCGATGTAGATCGATGCGCTCGGCGGCGTCGATCGAGTCGAGGAACAGCGCTTCCGCCTCGCGCACCTCCTGCGCGACCGTCGATAGCACGGCTGGGTGCGGGCGATGCCGATGTCGACGTCGGTGAAATCGGGCGTCGACGTTCTGCCGGCCAGGGATCGCCTTGCGGTCGACGGCGCCGGCGTCTGGCAGCCGGCCGCCGTCGCCCAGCGCTCGCAGGCGATCTCGGCGAGCGCGCGCGCCGCGTCGCCGTCCACCATCATCTGCACGTCGTGGAACGGCTTGAACGGCTGCGCCGGACGGATCGACGCGGTCCGGGTTGTCCGGCGGCATGGTCGGTGGTGTCCCAGCGCCGGATGGTGAGATCGAGCCCGCCGGAGAACGCCACCGCGTTGTCGACCACGATGATCTTCTGGTGCTGCGAGCAGCCGAACGGCACGATGTTGTCGAGGCAAAGGCGTGATCTGCTCGGGCGTGCGCCATTGCAGCGACAGCCGCGGAAACAGCTCGCGCTCGTTGGCGTAGAGCAGCGAATAGTCCCACAGCAGCAGATTGATCCTCAGCTCCGGGCGGCGGCGCACCAGCTCGGTGAGGAATTCGGCGAGCGTCGCCGGCAACCCGTCGTCGGCCTGGTTGCTTTCGCCGACCAGCCGGGTCCGGCTGTCGATGTCCCAGCCGAGCACGAAGATGCTGTGCCGTGCGTTGAGGAAGGCCTGCGCGCACCGCGTCGAAAGAACGCCGCGCCGTCGATCAGCACCGCCGCGCGGGCGGCGCGCTCGATGCGCCAGACATTGCGGTTCGGACGAAGAATTGCAGGAGCCATCGCCCTGCTAACGCAGCCGCCGCGATATTGGTTTGCCGTCGCAAAATAGTTATTTTGCCTGCAAGCGACTTGGCGGACGAAGTCCTGATCGTCGGAGCATCAGAGACCATGCGGCTCAGGCCCGCACCTCCTGGCGCTGGAAGGCGACGTAGCCCACCACGTAGAGCAGGATCGTGCCGGCGATCAGGCTCGACCATCTGCGGCCAGGCGCTGAGGATGCTCTGCCCGAGCGGCAGCGGCGCGCCCATGATGCGGCCCTGGAACTGCGCCAGCAGGTTGGTCAGCGACTGCGCCTCGGGGCTGAGCATCGCCAGCACCGCCTCGCCGTAGAGCGTGCCGGGCGAGAGCCGCGACAGGCCCTGCTGCCAGGCCACCGTGTCCGGCGTCGGCAGGCCGAGCTGCGCAAAGCGGATGTCGGACGGCGAGATCACCTCGCCGACCAGTTGCGCCAGCGCCGGCCACAGCAGGGCGAGGAACAGCCAGACGCCGAGCGAGACCAGCGCCGCGGTCGCGGTCGAGCGGAACAGGATCGAGAACAGCATGGCGAGCGCCAGCCACACGCCGGCATAGGCGATGCTGACCAGCAGGAACATCAGGCAGCGGGCCAGCTCCTCGGTGCTCGGCGGGATGCCGAGCCGCAGCAGGCCGAAGCCGATGCACCATCAGCCACAGCGTGATCAGGCAGATCGAGATGGTGGCGAGCCCGGCGAGGAATTTCCCGAACAGCAGCGCGTCGCGATAGATCGGCTGCGCCAGGATGCGCGACATGGTGCGGCGGTTGTATTCGCCGTTGACCGAGTCGAAGCCGAGCCCGATCGCGATCAGCGGGACCAGGATGCTCAGCACCGTGACGAACGACAGCAGCGTCTGCCCCGGCGGCGCAAACAGCCGCAGGAACAGGAACGGGTCCTCCGCCGTGGTGTTGCGGATCTGCTCGGCGGCGAAATAGACCACCACGCCGCCGAACAGGATGACCAGCAAGCTGCAGCACCAGCATGCGCGCGCTGGTCAGGTGGTCGAACAGCTCGCGGAAGAACACCACGCTCAAGCCGCGCCAGGGAGAGCCTTCACGCCGCATGTTGGGTGCCCTGAGTTCTGGAAGTAGCGGTTGTAGATGGCGTCGAGCGACGGCTCCTCGACCGACAGATGGCGGAGCTGCCCGCCGGCGTTGACCACCGCGGCGGCGGCCTGCGGGCGCATGTCGCCCTCGGCCAGCAGCCGGAAGCGGCCCGGGCCGGGCTGCTCGACCGAGCGCACGCCCGGCACCGCGGCGAGCTTGTCGGCGAGCCCCTGCCGCCGTCCGCCTCGACCTCGACGGTGTAGCCGCCGCCCAGCACCTGGCGCGCCAGCTCCGGCACGGTGCCGAGCAGCGCGATGCGCCCGGCATGGAACAGCGCGACGCGGTCGCAGATGCTCTGCACGCGCTCGAGCAGATGCGACGACACCAGCACCGCCACGCCGTCGCGCTTGAGCGAGCGGATCATGTCGAGCAGTTCCGCGGTGGCATGCGGATCGAGGCCGGAGGTCGGCTCGTCGAGGATCGCGATCGACGCCTCCTTCATCAGGATTTCGGCAAGCCCGAGCCGCTGCCGCATGCCGCGGGAGAAGGTGCCGACGCGCTTGTTGCGCGACGTCGCCGAGCCCGACGCGGTCGAGCGCGGAGGCGATGCGCGTGTCGCGCTCGGCGACCGGAATGCCGATCAGGCCGGCGGTGTAGCGAAGATTGTCGGCCGCCGTCATGTGATCGTAGAAGCCGACCGTGTCCGGCAGATAGCCGACCAGCCGCTTGACCTGCGAGCGGCTCGCGCACCGGATCGTAGCCCATCACGCGAACCGTGCCGCCCGTCACTTCGGTCAGGCCGAGCATCATCAGGATGGTCGTGGTCTTGCCGGCGCCGTTCGGGACCCAGCAGGCCGAAGATCTCGCCCCGCTGGATCGTGAACGAGACGCCGTCGACCGCCGTGGCCGCGCCGTAGCGCTTGGTCAGGCCCGACGCCTCGATGACGGTATCGCTCATCGCCGGCCGAACCTCGCGACCGCCCCGACCATGATCAGAAGCGCGATGGCGATGATGCCGGCGCCGACGATGCCCCACATGGTCGAGGTCGAAACCGCGACGCGGAACTGCTGCGACGCGGTTTCGCCGCGCGAGGCGACGTTGAGCGTCGGCGCGTAGTCGCCGGCCACCGCCTTCTCGGGCGGCGTCACCAGCGCCTGCACCTCCTTGTTCTGGCCCGGCGGGATGCGGTCGATCGTCTTCGGCTCGAACACGATCTTCCAGCCGGTCGGCGCGGTGCTGGTGAGCTCGACCTCGTCGGCCGGCGCGGTGCCGGTGTTGGTGATCAGGATCGGGATCGAGGTTTCCTTGCCGGCCTCGGCGCGGCTCGACACCAGGCCGTCGCGGCCGGCGAGCGAGAGCCGCGGCTGGCCGGCGATCTCGAGCGCGACCTTGGTGTCGGCGCGTGGCGTCCTCCGCGGTGGCCTTCACCGTGACCGGATAGGTGCCGGCGCCGATCGTGCTCGGCGGGCGCACCTTGAGCTTGACGGTCTTGGACTGGCCGGCCTCGACCGGCATCGAGTTGATCTCCTGGCTGCCGTACTGCTCGGTGAAGGAGGTCTCGAAGTTCGGCGGGCCCGCCGCCGAGAAGCCGACCACCAGGTTGCGGCCGCTGTCGTTCTTGACGTTGAGCTGATACTCGAAGCTCGACCGCGCATTGCCGCGCAGCGACGGAAGCTGCGGCTCCAGCGTGAGCTTGGCCGGCAGTTCCTTGGCGAGCGTCACGGCGACCGGCAGGCTCACCTCGGTCGAGCCGCCCTTGGCGGTGACGGTCAGGGTCTGCGTGCCCATCGCGGCGCTGGCCGGAACGTCGAGGCGAAGCTGCAGCGAGACGCTCTGGTTGGTGGCCGGCATCGCGGCCGCGACCGGCTGGCCGCCGCCGAGCAGCGTCGCGGTCCAGCCCGACGGCACGCCCGACACCGCGAGCGAAAGCCGCTCCGGCGGCAGCGCGTAGTTCTGCAGGCGCAGATTGACGGTCGAGGTGGTGCCCGGCCGCACCGTGACGGCGGGATAATCGGTGAGCAGGAACAGGCCCTTCACGCCGGCCGGCGCTTCCTGCGCGGCAGCCGGCAGGGCCGGCGCAAAGGCAAGCAGTGACGAGTGGCAAGCAAAGCGGCAGCAATTCGCATGGTGTCCTCTCCGGCGGAATTCCGTCCCTGTTGAACCCCGGAACCGATCCTGCTCCATCCGCCAAGGCGGCGGCGGGCGATCCCGCTGGGGTCCAATTTCGGGGCAACAAGATGGGATTACCCCCACCTTGGCAAGAGCTCCGCGACATTAAAATTTGGACGGCTAAATGCCGCGAAGGCGCGTTCGGGAAATGCCCGGAAATCAGGCCTTCAGGACGGTCGGCCAGTCCGGCTCGTCCTGCGGCAGAACCCAGGGCTCCTGGAGCGCCGCCGCCCGCCATTCCGCCCAGGCCGGAAGCGCCATGACCGCGGCCATATAGGCCTCGCGGCGGCTCCCGACCTCGATCCCGTAGGTGTGGAAGCGGGACACCACCGGCGCGTACATGGCGTCCGCCGCGCCGAACGCGCCGAACAGGAACGGCCCGCCGGCGCCGAACCGGGCCCGGCAGTCGGTCCAGAGCGCGTCGATGCGCTTGACGTTGCCGGCGACGTCGTCGGGCAGGTCGCGCTTGCATGACCGGACGCCACATGTTCATCGGGCAGTGGCGGCGCAGCGGCACGAAGCCGGCGTGCATCTCGGAGGCGACGGTGCGGGCGTGCGCGCGCGCCGCCGGATCGTCCGGCCAGAGCTTCCGGTCGGGAAATTTCTCCGCGAGATATTCCAGGATCGCGAGCGACTCCCAGACGCTTGCACTGCGCCGTCGATCAGCACCGGCACCTTGCCGGTGCCGGAATGCGGCAAGACGCGCGCCTTGAAGTCCGGCGCTCGAGCGAGATCACGCACTTCGTCGAACGCGAATGCCGGCCGTCTTCATGGCGATCCACGGCCGGAACGACCACGACGAATAGTTCTTGTTGCCGATGATCAGCGTGAGCGCCAAGACGCCCTCCCATTCTTGCGACCGGCCCAAGCTTCAAGACGAAGGGCCGGTGGACGCAAGCGAATTCCGCTGATGGGATCGATCAATCGCCCTGCAGGCTTCCGTGTATCCCGGCCGAATGTTAGCGTTCATGCCAATCCCCAGTCATACGGGGAATGTCGAACAACAAGACAGGGAGGGCGTCATGCGCAGAGCCCATGGCATTGCGGCCATTGCGGCCGCAGTCGTGCTTTCGGCGGTCACCGGCAGCGCGAGTGCGCAGTCCTATCCCACGCGGTCGATCAAGATCGTCGTGCCGGCCACCCCGGGCGGCGCCATCGACACCATCGCGCGGCTCGTCGCCGACAAGATGACCGTGTCCATGGGCCAGTCGGTGGTCGTCGAGAACAAGCCGGGCGCTTCGAACAATCTCGGAACCGATTTTGTCGCCAAGAGTCCGCCCGACGGCTACAACCTCGTGATCGTCGCTTCGAGCCACGCGACCAACAAGTTCATCTTCAAGCAACTGCCCTATGACCCGGTGACGGATTTCGAGCCGGTCGTCTTCACCCACGTCGTGCCCTTGCTGCTTGCCGTGCACCCTGCCGTTCCGGCGACGAACGTCCAGGAGCTGATTGCCTGGATCAAGGCCAACCCGGACAAGGCCTCGTTCGCCACGAGCGGAAAGGGCAGCTCGCTGCACATGGCGGCCGAACTGTTCAAGAGCATGGCCGGCATCAAAACGATGCTGCACGTGCCTTACCGCGGCAGCACCGCGGCGCATCCCGACCTGCTCGGCGGGCGCACCGCGATGATCTTTGACACCATCACGGCGATCCAGCCGCATGTGCAATCGGGTGGCGTCCGCGGGCTTGCGGTGACGACCATCAGCCGTTCGAAGTCCCAGCCGAATCTGCCGACCATCGCGGAGTCCGGCCTCGCCGGCTACGACGCCAACACCTGGGGCGGCATCCTGGCGCCGGCCGGCACGCCCAAGGACGTCGTCGCGAGGCTCAACGCCGAAATCAACAAGGCGCTCGCCGCCGAGGATGTGCGCGCCAAGCTTTTTGCGGCCGGCATCGACATCCAGGGCGGCACGTCGCAGCGCTTCGCCGACTACATCAAGGCCGAGGTCGCGAAGTGGGGCAAGGTGACGGCCGAAGCCGGCATTCAGCCCGAGTAGAGCGTCTCAGCTCAGCCCTTCGGCTTCGGCCTCGCCCTCTTCCACCGGGCCGCCCGCCTTCTTCCAGGCGCCGAAGCCGCCCTGGATGTGTGCGACCGGCTTCAATCCCATGCGGTGCGCGGTCTGCGCGGCGAGCGCCGAGCGCATGCCGCCGGCGCAGAAGAACACGTACTTCTTGTCCTCGGCGAATTTCGGCTTGTGATACGGGCTCTGCGGATCGATCCAGAACTCCAGCATGCCGCGGGTGCAATGGAACGCGCCCGGCACCTTGCCGTCGCGCTGCAGCTCGCGGGGATCGCGGATATCGACCAGCACGACGTCGTCGCGGCCGTGCAGCTTGATGGCGTCCTCGACGGCCAGCGTCTCGATCTCGCGCTCGGCCTGCTCGACCATCGACTTGCGCTGACGGTGATGTTCTGCGGCATGGGACGCTCCGGAATGGCGCGGATCGTGGCAGAAGCGGTGCCCCAAACGCAACGGCGCGGCCCTGAAGGCCGCGCCGTTGTCTCAACAGTCAAGCTCACGGCGCGGTCAGAAGGCCGCGCCTCCAAACCTGCTTCTAACGAACTCAGCTTTTGACTAGGTGGTCATCCACGCGAACGCCGCGATGGCGAACATCGCCGCCACCACCAGCACCGCCGGCCAGACGAGCCGTCGAAGCTCGCTGCGAAATAGTCGTGATGATGTTCGGTATGCATCGACATGGGACACCTCCGTGAGCATCCTGCCCTGACAGGCCGTTGCGGCTTGGCGGGTCCAGGCCGCAAAATCCGCCATGGGCCTGCGCATACAACTTTAGTCGTAGAGCTTCGGTTCCATGCCGTCCGTAACAGATCTGAAATCGCTTGGATTTTACGTTCGCCTCAAAACGAGGTGCCGCCATGCCGCTGTTCTCACTGCTCGATCTGGGGGCGCTCGCCTTCTTCCTGTTCGCCTGGGGCGCCTACACCGCCACGCTGGTCTGGACCGAGCGGCGCAAGCGCGGCCTCAACTCGGAGATGGACCGCTACCGCGAGCTCTGGATGACGGAGCTGCTGGGCCGCGAGATGCGCATGGTCGACGCGCAGATCGTGGCCGCGCTGCAGAACGGCACCGCGTTCTTCGCGTCGACCTCGCTGATCGCGGTCGGCGGCGCGCTCACCCTGCTGCGCTCCACGCCGGAAATCCTCGACGTGATGGCGGCGCTGCCGTTCGGCGACGAAGTCCACGGCGGTGCAATGGGAGGCGAAGTCGATCGGGCTCGCCGTGATCTTCGTCTACGCGTTCTTCAAGTTCGCGTGGTCGTACCGGCTCTACAACTACATGGCCATCATGGTCGGCGCGACGCCGCCCGCCGAACAGAAGGACGCCGCGGAGAGCAAAGCGCACGCCTCGCGCCTCGCCCGGCTGTGCGAGGTCGCCGGGCGGCATTTCAATCGCGGCCAGCGCGCGTTCTTCTTCGCGCTCGGCTATCTGGGATGGTTCATCAGCCCGTGGCTGCTGATCGCGACCAGCATCGCGGTCGCGATCATCCTGTGGCGAAGGCAGTTCGCCTCGGATTCGCGTCGCGCCCTGATCGGCTGATGAGCCTAAGCGGGATGACCTGCGTCAGGCGAGATACATCAGCACCGCGACCGACGACACCAGCGCCACGGTCAAGACCGCAGCCGCCGCGGTGACGACGTTCTCGGCCCACGGCCTGTCGAGCTCGGCCTCGAATTCCAGATCGGAAAGTTCAACCGACTCGACACGCGAAAGAATATCGAGCGACATCGGACGATTCCCCATTCGGCGCCCCGGCGCCTCCTGTCCGTCCGAGCACGCAACTCGGAGTCGAATCGTCCGGACGCGCGCAACATACGCCTCACGGTGGTAACGACAAGCGGACAACACGCCGCGACATGTTGCGCGGCGCGGCACGACTCATTTCGGGCCGGGCAGCAGTTCCGAGATCCGGCCGGTCAGCCAATAGGCCAGAAGCCCAACCCATTCGCGGGCCGCGACGTCGGTGCGCGCAAGCCCGGCGGCGAGCCCGCCGAACGGCGTGGTGAGATCGGCCGCGCCGCGCGTGCGCCAGTCGACCGGATAGGCCTCGACCGCAAAGCCGGCGCGGCGGAAGCAGCCCATCGAGCGCGGCATGTGATGTGCCGAGGTCACGAGCAGCCAGCGCTCGCCGGGCTTCGGATCGGCCATCGCCTTGCTGAAGGTCGCGTTCTCGGCGGTGTTGCGCGACTTGCCTTCCAGCTCGATGCGCTTCGCCGGAATGCCGAAGCTCTCGAACAGCGGCAGCGCATACTTCGTCTCGGGGCTGCTGTCGCCCATCAGGCTGCCGTCGCCGCCGCTGAACAGGATGCGCGCGTTGGGATAGCGCCGCGCGAGGTCGGCGACGACGGTCATGCGCTCGGCGGATTCGTTGAGCGAAGGCTCGCCGCGCGCATCCGACATCGCCGGGCCGATCGCGCCGCCCAGCACCACGATGCCGTCGGGCGCGCCGCGCGAGGCGTCCCACGCCGGGAAACGCTGCTTCGAGCGGCAGGATCAGCGCATTGCCGAGCGGCGAAAGGCCGGCGATGCCGATCAGCACGACGCCGAGCACCGCGAGCCAGTCGTCCGGCGCGGGCGAAGCGGGTGAACATCAGCACGACGCCCACGGCGGCGATCAGGAACAACAGATTTGAAGGGACCGCGAAGAAGGCGAGGATCTTGGAGAGCGCGAAAAACATGCGTCCTCAGGCCGGGGAAAGCCCGAGCCTCTCATCGCGGCGGCGCAGATAGACGATCAACGGAATCGACAGCAGCACCATCCAGCTCTTGCCGATGATCTGCCCGGGCAGGAACTGCAGCGAGCCGAACGCGAGCCACAGGAAGATCAGGGAGTCGATCACAAGGCCGATGAAGCCGGACGCCACCACGGCAAGCACCAGGCGGCGGCGCGCCAGCGGCGTGTAGACGGCAAGGTCGGCCATTTCCGAGAGCAGGAACGCGGTGGCCGAGGCCAGCACCAGCGACGGCGGGCGCGAGCCAAGCCGAAATCGCGGCGCCGATAAAGATCGCGGCGATCGAATAGACCGACACCGAGGCGCCGCTGCACCAGATCGCGCAGCACCAGCGCCAATCCGATCATCAGGACGCCGGAGGGAGCCATGATGCCCGGCGCGACGGGAATGAGGCACGGGCCGCTCGGCGACGCGCAGACGGTCCCGGCGTTGCCGATCAGCCAGTTGGCGGCGGGAATGGTCAGCGCAAAGCCGGTCAGGAAGATCACGCCTTCGGCGAGCTTGCGCGCTTCGCGCTCGACGTCGGAATACATCAAGGTCTCATTCTGAACTGCTGAATTTCGCAAAACCTTCGGCGCGCAGGCGGCACGCCGGGCAATCGCCGCAGCCATACCCCCAAGCGTGGCGGCGGCTGCGATCGCCGAGGTAACAGGTATGAGTTTCCTCAATGATCAAATCAAGCAGGGGCTGCCCGCCGATCTCTTCAGCCATGCGGAATGTGGCGGCCTTATCGACCCACATCAGCGGCGTATGCACAACAAAATCGCGCTCCATGCCCAAGTTGAGCGCGCGCGCCATGGCCTGAATGGTGTCGTTGCGGCAGTCGGGATAGCCGGAGAAATCGGTCTCGCACATGCCGGCCACGAGGTGCTTGGCGCCGCGCCGGTAGGCCAGCGCGCCCGCGAAAGCGAGGAAGATCAGGTTGCGCCCCGGCACGAACGTGTTCGGCAGCCCGCCGGCGGCAATTTCGATCGCCGTGTCGCGGGTCAGCGCGGTTTCCGAGATCGAGGCCAAGCGCGTCGAGCGGCACCACGTGGTCGTCGCCGAGCCGCTGCCCCCATTCGCGGCGCAGCGCCGCGAGTTCTCTCGCGGACGCGCGGGCGCACCTCCATCTCGACGGAATGGCGCTGGCCGTAGTGGAAGCCGACGGTCTCGACGCGAGAGAACCGCTCCAGTGCCCAGACCAGGCAGACGGTGGAATCCTGCCCGCCCGAGAACAGCACGAGCGCGGAATCGGAGCTCACAGGCATGCCGCCGCTCAATCCCAATCAGGCGATCCCGACCACTGCACGATGCGGCCTTTGGGGCTTCCGAGCGCCGCGATCTCCTTCATCTCGGCGGCCGACAGCTTGAAATCGAACAGCTCGAAATTCTCCTTGAGCCGGCCCGGATCGCTGGTGCGCGGGATCACCACGATGTCCTGCTGCACCAGGAAGCGCAGGCAGACCTGCGCCGCGGTCTTGCCGTGCGCCTTGCCGATCCGCGTGAGCACGGCGTCGCCCTTGACGCGGCCGCGCGCGATCGGGCTGTAGGCCACCACCGCCATGCCGCGCTTGCGGCTCGCCGCGATCGCCTTCGACGGCATCGAGATAGGGATGGCACTCGATCTGATTGCAGACCAGCGGCTCGGTCGAGAGCTTCACCGCCTCCTCGATCAGCGCCGGCGGTGAAGTTCGACACGCCGACGTGGCGCGCGAGCCCTTCGCGCTTCATCTTGCACAGCGCGCCGATGGTGCCGGCGAGCGGAATGCTGGGGTTGGGCCAGTGGATCAGCAGCAGATCGACGAACGGCAGCTTGAGCTTGGCCAGGCTGTCCCTGGTCGAGCGCTCGAAATCGCGCGGCGCGAGGTCGCTCTGCCAGACCTTGGTGGTGACGAAGACCTCGTCGCGCTTGCAGGCCGGAGGCGCGCAGCCCCTCGCCCACCGCCTCCTCGTTGCCGTACATCGCCGCGGTGTCGATGTGGCGATAGCCGAGCTTGAGCGCCGCCTCGACCATGCGCGCGCAGGTCTTGCCGCGCAGGTCCCAGGTGCCGAGCCCGACGATCGGAATGCGGGCGCCGTTGGCTTCGACGGATTGAATGGCACGCCTCCTCGATGCGGCAGTGAACATGCCGCATCGCCTGGAGCGTGCCAACCCGGCGCGACAGCAATCAGCGCGGCGGCTGTGTCGTGCCCAGCACCGAAAACGCCACGTCCGGCGCCTGGTCGAGCAGCTTGAGCAGCGCGCGGGCCGGGCCGCGCGGCGAGCGCTTGCCCTGCTCCCAGTTGCGCACCGTCTCGATCGGCACGCCGATCCGCGCCGCGAACTCGGCCTGCGTCAGCCGGGTCTGCGAGCGGATGCGGCGGGCATAGGCGGCGTCCGGCGCGCTGGCTCCGGTCGGAGCGGCGCGCCGGGCCGCGAGCGTCGGCTCGGTCGCGACCGGCGGCGGCAGCACGCGCTCCTGCCCTTCGGAGGTGATTTCGACGAGACGCCCGTCGGCCTTCAGTCGCACCCGCATCATGGTGGCTCTCCCCTCATCCAGAGGCCGAGGCGTGGACTGATTTGGTTAACGAAAGGTTAACGAAAGGTCTCTGAGCCACAGCGGAGGCCGAGACGTTCAGCGGCTCCGCCTCAATGCCCGACTAATGCATTGAATGATGAGCCAATGAGCTGACTCGGTCATTGGCCGATAAGCCAATGAGCGATTCGGTCAATGACTCAGGACGTCTTCTCGAAAATCTCGCGGCCGATCAGCATGCGGCGGATTTCGCTGGTCCCCGCCCCGATCTCGTAGAGCTTGGCGTCGCGCAGCAGCCGGCCGGTCGGAAAGTCGTTGATGTAGCCGTTGCCGCCGAGGCACTGGATCGCCTCCAGCGCCGCCCAGGTCGCCCGCTCGGCGGCATAGAGGATCGCGCCGGCGGCGTCCTCGCGGGTGGTCTTGCCCTCGTCGCAGGCCCGCGCCACGGAATAGACGTAGGCCTTGGCCGCGTTCATCGCGACGTACATGTCGGCGATCTTGGCCTGCATGATCTGGAAGGTGCCGATCGGCTGGCCGAACTGCTTGCGGTCGTGGACGTAGGGCAGCACCACGATCGAGGCAGGCCTGCATGATGCCGAGCGGCCCGGCCGCCAGCACCACGCGCTCGTAGTCGAGCCCGGACATCAGCACGTTGACGCCGCCGCCGACCGTGCCGAGCACGTTCTCCGCCGGCACCTCGCAATCCTGGAAAATCAGCTCGCCGGTGTCGGAGCCGCGCATGCCGAGCTTGTCGAGCTTCTGCGCGGTGGAGAAGCCCTTCATGCCCTTCTCGATCAGGAACGCGGTGATGCCGCGCGCGCCCGGCGTTCGGATCGGTCTTGGCATAGACCACGATGGTCTCGGCGATCGGCCCGTTGGTGATCCAGAACTTCGAGCCGTTGAGGACGTAGCGGTCGCCCTTCTTGTCGGCGCGGGTGCGCATCGAAACGACGTCGGAGCCGGCGCCGGTTTCCGACATCGCCAGCGCGCCGACGTGCTCGCCGGAAATCAGCTTGGGCAGGTATTTCTCGCGCTGCGCGTCGTTGCCGTTGCGGCGGATCTGGTTGACGCAGAGGTTGGAGTGCGCGCCGTAGGACAGGCCGACCGAGGCCGAGGCGCGGGAGATTTCCTCCATCGCCACGCAATGGGCGAGATAGCCCATGCCGGCGCCGCCCCATTTCTCCTCGACGGTGATGCCGAGCAGGCCGAGCGCGCCGAGCTGCGGCCACAGATCGCGCGGGAAGGTGTTGGTGCGGTCGATCTCGTCGGCGCGCGGCGCGATCTTGTCCTGCGCGAAGTTCTTGCGCGGTGTCGCGCAGCATGTCGACGTCGTCGCCAAGGCCGAAATCCAGGCCCTGCCAGGCATTGGCGATCATGGGCGCTCCCGGGACTGAACCGTTGTTTCGGCCATTATGGACGCGCGGAGCGGCAGGGCTGTCAGCTTGCGCCGGCGACGGCGGCAGCGGCGCGATTGTCGGCGATCAGCCGGTCCAGCGCCTCGCGCGGGCCGGGAACGGCGAACAGATAGCCCTGCATCTCGTCGCAGCCGGCGAGCCGCAGGATCACGCGCTGCTCCTCGGTTTCGACGCCCTCGGCGACGCAGCGTCAGGCCCAGCGCGCGGCCGAGCGTCACGATCGCCTGGATCATCGCCTGGCTGCTGCCGTCGCGGCCGAGCGGGGCCACGAACGCCTTGTCGATCTTGAGCTTGTCGAACCGGAACCGCTGCAGATAGGCGAGGCTGGAATAGCCGGTGCCGAAGTCGTCGAGCGCGAGCCGCACGCCGAGCGCGCGCAGCGCATCGAGCCGCGACCTTGCGCCTCGTCGGGATCGTCGATCAGCACGCCTTCGGTGACTTCGAGCATCACGCGCGACGGCTCGATGCCGGTGTCGTCGAGCACCGTCGGTGACCAGATCGACCAGCGCCGGATCGCGCACCTGCACCGGCGACAGATTGACCGCGATCGACAGATCCGGCCAGCGCTTGGCGTCGGACAGCGCGCGGCGCAGCACCAATTCGCCGAGCCGGCCCATCAGGCCGGACTGTTCGGCGACCGGGATGAACGACGACGGCGGGATGGCGCCGCGCACCGGATGGTTCCAGCGCGCCAGCGCCTCGGCGCCGACGATGCGGTTGCCGTCGGCGGTGATGATCGGCTGGTAGTGCACGTCGATCGCGTTGTCGGCGAGCGCGCGCTTGAGCTCGCGCTCGATGAAGCGGCGCTCGTTGAACTCGACGTCCATCGCCGGATCGAACACGGTCATGCCGCCGCGGCGCTTGCGCTTGGCGGCGCGCAGCGCCAGGTCGGCGCGGCGGGTGAGTTCGTCGCGGGTCACGCCGTGCAGCGGCGCGTGGGCGAGGCCGACGGTGACGCCGACCTGCACGGCCTGCTCGTTGATCCAGAACGGCACGCGCCAGCGACGACGTCGCGGCCTCGATCGCGGCTTCGGCCGAGCGCCGCGTCCGGCATCGACCATCACGACGGCGAACTCGTCGCCGTCGAACCGGCCGCCGATCGCGCTCGTCCGGCAGCACGTCGCGCAGCCGCTGCGCGAAGGCCACCAGGAACTGGTCGCCGGCGTGCTGGCCGATCGCGTCGTTGATGTCGTTCATGCCGTCGAGGTCGATGAAGGCGAGCGTGACGGTCTCGTCCGCGCGCGCGCTCGGCCAGCGCCGCATCGATCAGCTCGATCATCTTGCGGTGGTTGGGCAGCCGCGTGAGCATGTCCTCGTGCGCCAGCGTCCAGGCGCGCTTCTCGCTGTGGCCGAGATCGCGCACCGCGCGGCGGACCTGCCAAAGCGCGAGGCCGGCAAAGCCGATCAGGCAAAGCCCGGTCAGCGCCAGCAGCGGCTGAAGCTGCTTCAGCGCGGCGGCCATGGAGCGGTCCGGCTCCCAACTGAACCAGCCGACGATGCGGCCCTGCGCATCGACCACCGACTGGATTTCGCGGCCGCCGCCGGCCGGCTCGGTCTCGAAGCGCAGGTCCTTGAGGCCGGCGGTGCGCTCCAGGCCGCGGATCAGTCCGGCATCGAGCCTCGCGAAGTCGGCGCCGGAGGCGCGGATGTCCTGCACCGCGCCGAGCAGCGCGCCGCGGCGCTCAACGGCCTGGCGGTCGTCGGCCTGACGGACCAGGACGTAGCTGACGATGGCGCAGAACAGGGTGGTGCTGATGACGAACAGCGCAAGCGTCGCGATCAGCCGTGGCGTGACCACCCGGCGGCGCGGCGCCGGCAGCGACAAGGCAGCAAAACTCATGACTAAACGCCCGTCCGGCCGACCCAAAAATCCCAGGACTCAACCTAGAACCGGGCGGTTAACGGCCCGTCATCATTTCAGGCCGAACCAGAGCGTGGCGATGCCGAGAAAGGCGAAAAAGCCGATCACGTCGGTGACCGTGGTGACGAAGGGCCCGGACGCGATCGCCGGGTCGACCCCGAGCCGGGCCAGCAGCAGCGGGATGGCGATGCCGCCGAGCGCCGCGGCGGCCAGCACGCAGATCATGGCAAGCCCGATCACCAGGCCGAGATCGGCGATGCTCGAACCAGGCCGCGGCGACGGCGCCCATGATCACGGCAAAGCCGAGCCCGTTGAGAATGCCCGACCAGCAGCTCGCGGCGCACCACGCGCGCGCGCGTTGGCGTCGCCGAGGTCGCGGGTGGCGATGCGCGCGCACCGCGACGGTCATGGATTGCGTGCCGGCGTTGCCGCCCATGCTGGCGACGATCGGCATCAGCACCGCGAGCGCGACCATCTTCTCGATCGAGCCCTCGAACTGGCCGGATCACCCAGGACGCGAGGAACGCGGTGACGAGATTGGCGAGCAGCCAGGGAAAGCGGCCCTTGACGATGGTCCAGACCGAGTCCGACAGCTCTTCCGAGCGGCCGACGCCGCCCAGCGCCTTGATGTCCTCTTCCGCCTCTTCCTCGATGACGTCGACGATGTCGTCGAAGGTCAGAACGCCGACCAGCTTGTCGCCGTCGTCCACCACCGGCGCCGCGACGAGGTTGTAGCGCTCGAACATGCGCGCCACCTCCTCCTGGTCCTCGGTGGCGCGCACCCGCCGGCGCTCGGGATCCATCAGTTCGGAGAGCGGCCTCGGCCGCTTGTTGCGCAGCAGGAGATCGAGCGCCACCGCGCCGAGCAGCTTCGACGCGTCGTCGATCACATAAAGCTCGTAGAAGCGGTCCGGCAGGTCGACGGTCTCGCGCATGTAGTCGATCGCCTCGCCGACCGTCCATGACGGCGGCACCGCGATGAACTCGGTCTGCATGCGGCGGCCGGCGGAGCCTTCCGGGTAGTCCAGGATGCGCTCGAGCGCGACGCGCTCGAGCCGCGGCAACTGCTCCAGGATCTCGGCCTGCTCCTCCTTCGGCAGGTCTTCGAGAATGTAGGCGGCATCGTCGGAATCGAGATCGCGGACGCCCTCGGCGACGGTCTTCGGCGGCAACTCCTCGAGGATTTCCTCGCGGACCGCGTCATCGACCTCGGTGAGCGCGGTGAAGTCGAACTCGCGGCCCAGCAGTTCGACGAAGCGCGGGCGCAGCTCGGGATCGAGCGCCTCGATCAGGTCGCCGGTGTCGGACTCGTGCAGGTCGCCGGCGAGCGCGCGCAGCGCCGCCGCGTCGTTGCGCTCGATCGCCTCGCTGACCTGCTCGACGTAGTCGGAGCGAAGCGCGCCTTCGTCGTCGCGGATCGCGCGGCTCCGCGCTTTGGGGCGGCGTGGTCATGTCCTTTTGGTCGAGCATGCCGGTCGAGCCGCCGCGAGAAGGAGTTTTCGGCTTGTACGCCCGCGCCGTTGTCGTGGCAATTGCGAGAGCGCGTTAACGGGCGCGGTTAACAGCGGTCCGGCGCGTTAAAGATGAATGCCGAATTTCGGCCGCCGCATGTGGATTGGGACTAAGCCTGAGCCGGGGAACGTATAGCGTCGAACCTATAGCGCTTCTTGGGTCTCGGGGACATCAGCGTGCGCCTGTCAGCCGCCATCGGATTGGGGTTCGGATTGCTCGGCGCGATCGCCGCGGCGAATGCCGCCGACTGCCCCGGCAATCCCGGCGCGATGGGCACCAGCCGCGTGCTCAAGATCGATCCGCGCGAATATCCGCTGATCGGCACCGTGCAATACCAGGAGACGCTGCCGCTCAACGACAAGGAGGTCGTGCTGACCTTCGACGACGGTCCGATGCCGCCCTACACCAACCGGGTGCTCGAGACCCTCGCCCACGAATGCGTGAAGGCGAACTACTTCATCGTCGGCCGCATGGCGCGCGGCTATCCCGACCTGCTGCGCCGCATCCACGCCGAAGGCCACGTGATCGGCACCCACAGCGAGAACCATCCGCTGGCGTTCGAGAAGATGCCGCTTGCGCGCGGTGCAGGCGGAAATCGATCAGGGCTTCGCCTCGACCCGCAACGCGCTGCGCAATCGCCGACGCGGTCGCGCCGTTCTTCCGCATCCCGGGCCTGCTGCGCGCCGACGACGGTCGAGAAGTATCTGCGCTCGCGCGGCATGGTGACCTGGAGCGCGGACGTCGTCGCCGACGACTGGAAGCACATCACCGCGAGCGAGGTGGTCAGCCGCTCGATCGCGCGGCTCGACGCCCGGGGCAAGGGCATCCTGCTGCTGCACGACATCCAGCCGGCGACCGCGCTGGCGCTCCCTCACCTGCTGCGCGAGCTCAAGCGCCGCGGCTACAAGATCGTCCAGGTGGCGCCGGCGAGCGCGCCGCTGGTCGCAAGCGCGCCGCGTCAGCCTGCGACGGCAGCTGCACCGCGACACGTCACGACAACCGTTGTGCCGAAGCAGCCGCCACGCAGCCACAGCCGCAGATCCAGCCGTCAGCGAGAGATCACGACCTGGCCGGTGCCCTACCCGGCGCGCACCCCCGCCGCCAGCCCAGGCCGCCGCGCCGACGGCGCCGTCAGCCGCAGCCCGTCGTCGTGCGCCCGGAGCCTGTGACCGAAACCCGCGCCGTGACCCGGGCGTGCCGCAGCAATCGCCTGCGCCGGAGCCCGTCGAAATTCCGCCTGAGGCCGCGGTCGCCAACGCGAGCCCGGTTCCGGCAGCGCCGCCCGCCGAGCCCGAGCCCCGGCGCAACCGTCGCCGCCCGCCCGGACCATGCCGGTTCCGATCCTGGAAGCCGTCCGCTCGGTGCCGCTCAACGCGGACCCCGCGCCGGAGCCGCAGCCGAACCCGCAGCAGGTCAGCCGCCCGCTGACGCCCGGCTTCAAGCCGTCGCACAGCGACGCGCCGCCGATGAAGGTCACCGAGATGCCGGCGGAGCGGCGCAGGCCGATCCCTGGGCGATGCGGGCCGAGACTCAAGCCGGCATGCTGACGCTGCGCTGGCGTCGTCGATCGATTGAAGATTGGTGCGGCCAAGAGGACTCGAACCTCCACGGGTTGCCCCGCTAGCACCTCAAGCTAGTGCGTCTACCAATTCCGCCATGGCCGCATTTGGGATGGACGCCGGCCGAAATCGCCGGACGTTCGAGGCGCGGGCGATGTAACAAATCGGCCCCCGCGGGTAAAGGGTAGCGGCTGGCCGCTCAAAGCGGCCCCCAGCACGCCAAACGCCTGACGTGGCGCTGCTTTCCGGCGAGCTTGTTTCCGCTGCGCCAGAGCATGGGACATCCAGGTCCTGACGTCGGGGCCCGCGGCAGCAGCTCCCGGACCTCGACCGCGATGCGGTTGCCCTGGACCACCACGGTGCCCTTGGCCACCGGAAGGTTGTTGGCCAGGATCTGGACCTCGTCGTCCTCGGAGGCGTCGAGCTCGATGATGGCGCCGCGGCCGAGCCGGAGCACCTGATGGACCGGCATGGCGGTGGTGCCGAGCACGACGGTGATATCCAGCGAGACGGTGTCGAAGGTGGGCATTCGAATCCTTGCGCGAGGTGACCGACCGGAGCTCAAGGTCACCACGGCATGGTGAATGAGTGGTTAACGCGCGATAATCGCGAGCCGGATCAGGTCAGTACGGAGATGCGCATGGGACGGCGATGGCTGGCGGGAGCATTGGGTTTTGCGGTGTTCGGCCTGACGGCACAGGCGGCTGCCGGGCCGGCGGTCGCCACCCGCTGGCAGAAGGTCACCGTCTCCCAGGACGAATGCCTGCAAAAGGCCGAGGACGTGATCCGACAGAAGCGGCTTCGGCAAGCTGGAGCGCACCCAGCAATCGCGCTACGGCAGCCTCGACAACTACACCGCCGCGATCCGCTGCATCACCAGCAACGGACTCGCGATCTTCATCGTGTCCGGCCCCTCGCGCGGACAGGCCGACAAGATGGCCGGCGTGCTGTTCGAGAACTGGAAATGATCGTGAGCGGACGGCAGGCGCAGGCAACCCTTCCGCTGCCGCAAGGCCTGCCGCCTGCCGAGTGGCGCGTCAGCGATGCGCCGGTCGATTACCAGGCCGCGCTCGCGGCGATGGACGAGCGCGTCGAGGCGATCGCCGCCGGACAAGCGCCCGAACTGGTCTGGCTGCTGGAGCATCCGCCGCTCTACACCGCCGGCACCAGCGCCAGGCCGCGAAGAGCTGATCGACGCGCGCTTTCCGGTGCATCACGTCGGCCGCGGCGGGCAGTTCACCTATCACGGTCCCGGCCAGCGCGTGGTCTACGCCATGCTCGACCTCAACCGCCGCAAGCCCGACGTGCGCGCCTACGTGGCGACGCTGGAGGAATGGATCATCCGCACGCTGGCCTCGTTCAACGTGCGCGGCGAGCGGCGCGAGGACCGCATCGGCGTCTGGGTGCGCCGGCCGGACAAGGGTGACGGCTTCGAGGACAAGATCGCGGCGATCGGCATCCGGGTGCGGCGCTGGATCACGCTGCACGGCATCGCGATCAACGTCGAGCCGGACCTGACGCACTTCGCCGGCATCGTGCCGTGCGGCGTGTCGGAGCGGCGCTACGGCGTGACCAGCCTCGCACGATCTCGGCATCACCGCCACGCATGGCGGACGTCGACGTGGCGCTGCGGCGCGAGTTCGAGGCGCTGTTCGGTCCGGCCAAATAGCGGTGTCCGGGTAAGCCGCCGGTAACCGAAACGTCCGGACGTCCTGCTCCGAGGGCGGCCCGCGTGGCACAATTCGCCGGCCAACGCGTTGGTATTGCCATGACCAAACGACTTGCACCTGCGCTGCTGCTGTACGGCACCGTTCTCTGCGGGACGGCCATCGCGCAATCCGGTCCCGCCGTCGCCACCAAGTGGCGGATCACCGGCGAAGTGCAGAACCTCTGCCTCGGCCACGCGGACGAGAGCCTGCGCCGCAACGGCTTCAAGCCGCTCGACCCCGGCTCGCAGTCGATGATCGGAACCCGCGGCGAATACACCGCCTCAGATCCGCTGCGTGCCCGAGCAGCAGATCGTGTTCTTCGTCGTGTCCGGCCCTTCGGCCGGCGAGGCCAATCGGCTGCTGGACTCCGTCTACCGGGTCTGGCTGACGTCAGATCGTCGGCAGGACCGAGAACTCTTCGCCGGGACGGCGCTGCGCCAGTTCGTCCTCGGTTCCCTCACGCTCCTCGATGCCGTCGACCCGCGCGCCCCACGGCCCCTTGCGGCAGGCTTCGATCATGCCTTGAACGACTTCGGCCGGGCCGGAGAACACCGCCTCGACCGTGCCGTCGCGGCGGTTGCGCACCCAGCCCGCGATGCCGCGGTTCATCGCCTCGTCGGCGACGAAGGCGCGATAGCCGACGCCCTGCACGCGGCCGCGGGCGATGATGTGGCGGATGAGATCGCTCATCCGAATTCTCCGATCTTGTGCGAAGGCCCTTTGAAGACTGACGGATTTCCCTTCGCGCGCGGCGGCAGCCAGCGTTGCAGCGACTGGATATAGGGATCGGGCACCTCCCATTCCCGCGCCGCCGCGATCACCACCTCCATGTAACCGGGCTTGGCCCGGCCCGCCGGCTCGGCCGCGCGACGTAGACCAGCGCCGGCCGGCGCCGCCCCTCGGTCTGCACCGGCAGCATCGCGGGACGATAGAGCCCGGCCGCGACGTTCTCCCAGGCGTCGAGCGTGACGCGGTCGCGCGCGGTCAGCCGCCAGAGCACGCCGTGAACCGTCTGCGCCGGCGGACGGCTCGACCGACGCATAGCCATCGCGCGGTGATGACGAAGCGATAGCCGGTGAGCCTCGCCACGCCGACCGGCTCGCGCACCGGGCGCGTGGCGGCGCATCAGCTTGCGGCTCATGTTCGAGCCGTAGGCGAAGTGCAGCATCACGGCGATGGCGGCGCGCTCGGCCGCGTGCCGGTCCAGATCGAGAAGCAGAGCGCGATCGCGAGCGGGAGCAGCAGCAGCGCCACCAAACCCATCAGCCAATAGAGCAGCACGCCGAATTCGGAGCTGCCGAACAAGGCGGCGAACAGGTAGATCACGAGGAAGAAGCGGATCAGGCCCTGCCCGGTCCGCGCCACCTCGCTGCTCGCCTCGGTCGCGGTGATCATGATCATGACAAGCAGCAGCAGAGCCAGCGCCAGCATGTAGAGGCAGGCGATGCCGAACGCGACGCCGGGCGGTCGACCGGCATCGCGCAGCCGCTTCACATGCAGCACGAGCCAGGCCCAGACCAGCGCCGCCTGCAGCAGCGTGAACGGCCACAGGCCGACGCGTCCGGTGACCGGCGCCGAAGCAACACCTGCGAGAAGAAGCTCACGAGATAGACGGCGACGATCGCGATGGCGAACGGCCGCGGCGTCAGACGGCCGGAGCAGGAGAACAGCAGCGCGAGCGGGTTCATGCCGCGCATCGTGCCATGACGATCAGGCGAACTCCATGATCACCGCATCGACCGCCAGGCTGTCGCCCGGCTTGGCGCTGATCGTCTTCACCACGCCGTCGCGCTCGGCGCGCAGCACGTTCTCCATCTTCATCGCCTCGACCACGGCGAGCGTCTCGCCGACCTTGACCTCCTGGCCCTCGGCGACCGCGATCGACATCACCAGCCCCGGCATCGGGCAGAGCAGCAGCTTGCCGGTGTCGGGCGGCTTCTTGACCGGCATCAGCCGCGCCGCCTGCGCCTCGGTGTCGGTGTAGACGTAGGCCTTGGCCTCGATGCCGTGGTGGCCAGCAGGAAGCCGTTCGGGATCGCGCGCACCTGCACCGCGACGGTGCGCCCATCGACCGAGCCCGACCACACCGGATCGCCCGGCTTCCATTCGGAGATCAGCACGCGCGCCGCACCGGCGTTGCCCTTGGCATCGACGAAGTGCACGGCGATGCCGCCGGTCTCGCGGCCGATGTCGAGCGTCAGTTCGCTGTCGCCGAGCTTCACCACGCGGCGGCGCTCGCGGGTCACCGCGCGGCCGGTCATCTGGCCGGAGATGCGGCGCTTGCGCTCGCCCAGCACGTGATCGATCGCGGCCGCCACCGCAGCCAGCGTCTGCGCAGCGTCGCCCGACGCGGCGACGCCGTGAAAGCCGTCGGGAAACTCCTCGGCGATGAAGCCGGTCGACAGCTTGCCGGCCTGCCAGCGCGGATGCGCCATCAGCGCGGCGAGGAACGGAATGTTGTGGCGGATGCCGTCGACCACGAAGGCGTCGAGCGCGTTCGACTGCGCCGCGATCGCCTGCGCGCGGGTCGGCGCGTGGGTGACGAGCTTCGCCATCATCGGATCGTAGTAGATCGAGATTTCGCCGCCCTCGGTGACGCCGGTGTCGTTGCGCACCGTGACGCCGTCGATCGAGGTCTCCGCCGGCGGGCGGTATTTGGTCAGCCGGCCGGTCGACGGCAGGAAGTTGCGGTACGGGTCCTCGGCATAGAGCCGGCTCTCGACCGCCCAGCCGTTGAGCTTCACGTCGCTCTGCTTGAGCGCGAGCTTCTCGCCGGCCGCGACGCGGATCATCTGCTCGACCAGGTCGATGCCGGTGATCAGCTCGGTGACCGGATGCTCGACCTGAAGCCGCGTGTTCATCTCGAGGAAATAGAAGCTGCGGTCCTGCCCGGCGACGAACTCCACCGTGCCGGCGCTGTCGTAGCCGACCGCCTTGGCGAGCGCGACCGCCTGCTCGCCCATCGCCTTGCGGGTCGCCTCGTCGAGCAGCGGCGACGGCGCCTCCTCGACCACCTTCTGATTGCGGCGCTGGATCGAGCATTCGCGCTCGCCGAGATAGATCACGTTGCCGTGCTTGTCGCCGAGCACCTGGATCTCGACGTGGCGCGGATTGACGATGAACTTCTCGATGAACATCCGGTCGTCGCCGAACGAGGACTTCGCCTCGGACTTGGAGCGCGCGAAGCCCTCCGCGACCTCGGACTGGGAGTGCGCGATGCGCATGCCCTTGCCGCCGCCGCCGGCGGAGGCCTTGATCATCACCGGGTAGCCGATCTCGTCGGCGATCTTGATCGCCTGGTTTTCGTCGGCGATCTCGCCGAGATGGCCGGGAACGGTCGAAACCTTGGCGCTCGCGGCGGCCTTCTTGGACTCGATCTTGTCGCCCATCGCGGCGATCGCGTTGGGGTTCGGCCCGATGAAGACGATGCCGGCCTTCTCCAGCGCCTTGGGGAACGCCTCGCGCTCGGACAGGAAGCCGTAGCCGGGATGCACCGCCTCGGCCTTGGTGCTGCGGGCCGCCTCGACGATCTTGTCGATGACCAGATAGCTCTCGGCGGCCGCCGGCGGCCCGATCGCCACCGCGTGGTCCGCCATCTCGACATGCAGCGCGTCGCGGTCGGCCTCGGAATAGACGGCAACCGTCTCGATGCCCATCCGCCGCGCGGTCTTGATGATCCGGCAGGCGATCTCGCCGCGGTTGGCGATCAGAATTCGCTTGAACATGCCTGCACTACCGACGTGGTCGCGGGGTCCATTTCTGTAGCAGCGATGCAAGGCTCATGCTACCGCGCCCCGCATCGCGGCGAAGTCCTTCCCTTTCCGACCATATCTTTGGAATATCAGTGTCTTACGGGCGACATCGGTGGTGCTTATATTGCGGCCGACGCCGGTTGCCCCGGCTCCGGTGCTGGGTGTCTAATCACCTCGCACACCTCAACCCCAATTTTTCCGCCGGCACGGCCGGTGAGCTTTCTGGAGGTTCGCATGGCTCTTTCCATCAACGACACCGCGCCCGATTTCGAGGCCGAGACCACCGAAGGCAAGATCCGCTTCCACGACTGGATCGGCGACAAGTGGGCGGTCCTGTTCTCGCACCCGAAGGACTTCACCCCGGTCTGCAC
This sequence comes from uncultured Alphaproteobacteria bacterium, assembly GCA_963838595.1. Lineage (GTDB taxonomy): Bacteria > Pseudomonadota > Alphaproteobacteria > Rhizobiales > Xanthobacteraceae > Z2-YC6860. The sequence goes on along the minus strand of CAWIRP010000022.1, from coordinate 50,430 downwards.
CACCGAGCTCGGCTACATGGCGAAGATCAAGCCGGAGTTCGACAAGCGCGGCGTCAAGATCATCGGCCTGTCGGTCGATCCGGTCGACCGGCACGCCGGCTGGGCCGCCGACATCAAGGAGACGCAGGGCTTCGAGCCCAACTACCCGATGATCGGCGACACCGATTTCAACGTGTCGAAGCTCTACGGCATGCTGCCCGCCGCGGTGTCCGGCGATCCGGCGAAGCGCACCGCCGCCGACAACCAGACGGTGCGCAACGTGTTCGTCATCGGCCCGGACAAGAAGATCAAGCTGGTGCTGGTCTATCCGATGACCGTCGGCCGCAACTTCGACGAGGTGCTGCGCGTCATCGAACTCGCTGCAGCTCAGCGCCAAGCACAAGGTGGCGACGCCGGTGAACTGGAAGAGCGGCGATGACGTCATCATCGCCGGCTCGGTGACCGACGACGACGCCAAGAAGCAGTTCCCGCAGGGCTGGAAGTCGCCGAAGCCCTACATCCGGATCGTGCCGCAGCCGCGCTAGCTTCGCTCAGCCAGCGGCGTAATATCGAGGGCGCGGCTCATGCCGCGCCCTTTCGATTTTCAGAATGAGCACAGACCTCGGCTTCATCCACCGCTTCATCCCGGCCACCGCGCCGGGCAAGCCGACGCTGCTGCTGCTGCACGGCACCGGCGGCGACGAGAACGACCTGCTGCCGCTCGCGGCGCGGATCGCGCCCGGCGCCGGCATCCTGTCGCCGCGCGGCAAGGTGCTGGAGCACGGCATGCCGCGCTTCTTCCGCAGAAGCGGCGAAGGCCAGTGGGACATCGACGACCTCAAGCGCCGCACCGCCGAGCTTGCCGAATTCCTCAAGCGCGCCCGCGAAGCCTACGGCATCGGCGCACCGGTCGCGCTCGGCTATTCCAACGGCGCCAACATCGCCTGGTCGCTGCTCCTCGCCGAGCCGCAGGCGTTCTCCGGCGCGATCCTGATGCGCGCCATGCTGCCGTTCGATCCGCGGCCGCTGCCCGACCTCGCCAATCTGCCGATCCTGATGCTGACCGGCCGGCACGACGAGCTGATCCCGCCGCAGCAGGCCGGGCTGCTCGCCGCGCTGCTCGGCGAGGCCGGCGCCGACGCGACCTTCGAGATGCTGGAGGCCGGTCACGGCCTGACCGAGGAAGACCTCAAGCTCGCCGCCGGATGGCTTGCGCGCCACGGCTAGATTGGGCAATCGAAGCGTCATGAACGACAAACCGTCCGGGCCCTGGCGCGCCGACCTGCAGCCGCCGTTCGCCGATTTCATGGGCATGAAGATCACCCATGTGTCGCCGGAGCGCGTCACCGCCGAGATGGTCGTCACCGAGCAGCTCAGCAACCGCAACGGCGTGCTGCACGGCGGCGCGCTGATGGCGCTCGCCGACAACCTCGGCGGCACCGCCGCGGTCGCCAACCTCGGGCCGGGCCAGATCACCACCACGATCGAGAGCAAGACCAATTTCTTCGCCGGCATTCCGGTCGGCGACACCGCGCACGCCGAATGCACGCCGCTGCATCGCGGCCGCACCACCACGGTCTGGCAGACCCGCGTCACCCGCGGCGACGGCAAGCTCGCCGCGCTGGTGACGCAGACGCAACTGGTGATGCCGAAGAAGGGCTAGCGGTCGGTCAGCGCCAGCCTGGCGCCGAGCGCGGCGAACGCGCCGGCGAAAATCCGCCGCATCCACGCCAACACTTTAGGCCGCGAGATCACGTGGTCGCGGACCGAAGCGGCGAACAGGCCGTAACCGACGAACACCACGAACGTCATCAACATGAACACAGCGCTGAGCATCAGCATGACCGACAGCGGATGCGGCTCGCCGGCGTCGATGAACTGCGGCAGGAACGCCAGGAAGAAGATCGACAGCTTGGGATTGAGGATGTTGATGAGGACGCCGGTCACCGCGATCTGAAGGCGCCGAGCGCGCGTCCGGCTCCTTCTCCACCCGCATGGCGCCGCGCTCGCGCAGCGTGCTCCAGGCCATATAGAGGAGATACGCCACGCCCACATACTTGAAGACCTGGAACGCGAGCGCGCTGGTGTGCAGCAGCCGTCAGCGCACCGGCGGGTCGAGCCCTTTCGACTTAAGCAGCTTCGCGGCCTCCGGCGTGGTGAGATGCCTGATCAGCGCTTTCGTAGCGTCTGACTGCTTCGACGCGCTGCCGATCGCCGCCGTGTACACAATCACATGCTGCAACTCATCCGGCAGCGGCCCGACCAGATCGGCGCCCGGCTCCATCGCGATGAATGGTGTGGTGATGACCGCAAGCTCGGCCTCGCCCCGCACCACAGGACCGACCACCGTATGGCCGCCTTCCATCGGACGCAGTTTCGACTTCACGTCAGCGGCGATACCAAGCCGCTCGATCAGACTCTTGAAATAGATGCCGCTGCCGCCGTCGGCCGAGTGCGAGATCGATTTAGCGTTCAGCAGCGTGCGCTTGAACGCATCGACCGTGGCGATATCGGGCTTTGGCGCGCCCTTCTTCACCGCGACCGCGATGAGCACGCGGGCGATGGCGGTACTGGTGCCTTCGGCAAGCTTGCCCTGCTTCACCAGCGCGTCGATCAGTTCCGGATAGATAAGCGCGATGTCGAATGCTTCGCCGGCTTCGAGCCTGCGCTTCAACTGGCTGGAGCCGTCATAGTCGACGACAAGCTTGTGACCGGTCGCGCGCTCGAACGGAGGGCCAAGCTCCTCCATCGACGTCTTGAGCGGAAAGACGCTCAGAATTTTGATCTCCGCCGCGTGCCCAAGCATCGGCAAAAGCGTTAAGCCTGCGGCGACGATGAGTGCCTTCATCACGTCCTCCAGTCTACGTTCAGCTTCAGTTCTTCATCACCTGCTTGGCCTTCTCGATCAGGTCCGGCGGCAGCGCATAAATTCCAGCGAGCAAGCGATCGATCTCGGCGCCGGTGATCGGGCTCACCTCCAGGCCGGCCTTCTTCGCCTCCGAGACGAACTCCGGGTCTTTCATGGTCGCATCGAAGGCCGCCCGCAGCGCGGCCTTGCGGTCGGCCGGAATGCCGGGCGGCGCGGCGAACGGCCGGCCGAACGCCTGACCCGCGAGATGGACGCGCAGAATCTGCCGCATCTCCTCGCTCGGCGCCTTGTCGAGCGCGAGCGGCACCTCGGCCGGGATTTCCGGCGATTTCTCCAGCGCGAACACCAGCAGCAGGTCGATCTTCTTGTCGCGGATCCAGTCCGGCCGCGTGCTGCGGATGCTGTCCCACGACCAGCCGCAGCGGCCGTCGATCTCGCGCCGCTCCATCGCCAGGTTGACGTCGTTGCCGCCCTGATAGCCGGTGACCATCTTGATCTTGGCGCCGAACACGTTCTTCAGGAGCGTCGCCGAACAGGTCGAGATCGGAGCCCGGCCCCTGCGCGCCCAGCACGTAGGGCTTGGTGATGACGTCCTGCCAGGTCTTGATGCCGACCGTGTGCCACATCGCGCACAGGCTGTTGTTGTTGGCGATGTTGCCGATCCAGGTGAACGCGCGGCCGTCGAACTTGGCGTCGCCGAGCAGCGGCTCGATCGGCATGCTGCGCGACATGGTGCCGAACACGCTGCCGTCCTTCGGCGCGACGGAATAGATGTACTGCGCGGCGCGCTGGCTGCCGGCGCCCGGCATGTTCTGCGGCACGATGGTCGGATTGCCGGGGATGTAGCGGCCCATGAAGCGCGCGAGATGCCGCGCGTAGAGGTCGTAGGCGCTGCCGACCGAAAAGCCGATGATCAGCGGCAGCGAGCGGCCGCGATAGAATTCCTCGACGGACTGGGCGCGGACCGGACCGGCAGCGGCTGCCATCAAAACGGCGGCGAGCCCTATCCGCGCAACGTGACGGCCCCCGCAATGCATCGGCGCCTCCCGCTTGAGAGGCAAAGGCTAGCTCAGGGCTGCGCGGTCCGCCAGTTCACCAGTGCGACGCCAATGACGCAGATCGCCATGCCGACCAGCGCGAGCGGCGCCAGCCGCTCGTCGAACAGCGCCCAGGACATCAGGGCGGTGAGCGGCGGCATCAGGTAGAGCAGGCTCACGACGCGCGACGTCGCGGTGCGCCGGATCAGGAAATAGAACAGCCAGATCGCGCCGAACGACAGCACGAACACGAGATACGCAACCGCGAAGATGAACGGCGCGCGTCCATTGCACCTCGCGCGTCTCGAACATCAGCGCGGCGAGCGCGAACACGGCGCCCGAGGCGGCGTATTGCACCAGAAAGCCGGTGCGCCATTCGATCGCGCCGCCGAAGCGCTTCTGATAGAGCGTGCCGGCGGTGATGCCGAGCAGCGCGACGGTGACGGCGATCCAGGCGAGCAGCGTTCCCTCGCCTTCGGTTCGGGCATGGACCACGAAGTAGACGCCGACGATGCCGAGCGCGAGACCGAGCCATTGCCGCGGCGTGACCCGCTCGCCGAGCAGACGGTTGGCCAAGCGTCGAGGTCAGCACCGGCTGCAGGCGACGATCAGCGCGACGAGCCCGGCCGGCATCTTTTCCGCGATCGCGACGAAGACGCCGCCGAGATAGCAGCCATGCACCAGAAGCCCGACCATCGCGCTGTGCCACAATTCGGCGCGATCCGGCCATTTCGGTCTGGTGATCAGCACGATCGCGCCGAGCAGCACGACCACCGCAGCCATGCGGATGGTCAGAAACGTCATCGGCTCGGCGTAGGGCATGCCGAGCTTGCTGCCGATGAATCCCGACGACCACAGCACCAGGAACACACCGGGCGCGGAGAATACGGCGAGGTCGGTCAGTGAATTTTGCGGGGAGCGCGGCGGCATGAACGCGCGTGTCTAGCCGAAATTCGAAGGCCAGTCCGGCGCCGGAAATCGCAAATCGCAAAAAGTTCCACGCATTTCCGCGGCTGGAACCTTCGACCTAAGGCGGAATTGTCTCTGTCAGGAGGGACAACATGGGAGCGCCAAATGTCTGATCCCCGTTATACCGATCCTCGCCTGAACGACCGCCGCTGCAGGACGATCTGCATCGCCAGCGTCTCGGCGAGCTCGATAGCTCCAACACCATGTGGGGCTGGATCGCCGGCGGCATCGTGCTGGCGCTGCTGCTGGTCTTCGTGTTCGGCCGTTCGCCGACCACCGATCAGGCCAGCACACAGATGACCGCGCCGCCTCCGGGCCCGACCACGCTGTCGCCGCCCTCGAGCCCGCCGAACCCGCCGGCTTCGACCACCGGTCAAGGCGGCACGGCGCGGTAACGATCCGCGTATCGCTCGTACGAACAGCCCCGGCTTCGCAGCCGGGGCTGTTTGCGTCTGAGCCCCTCAGCTAGTTCAGCGCTTTGGCGATCAGCGCGCGCGTGGCGGCAACGCCTTCGCGGCAAACCTCGACGGGCGGACGCTCCCACTGCGCCGGATTGGGCGCTTCGTAGCTCAGATAGCCGTCGAAATTCTTTTCCTTGAGCAGCTTGAACACCTCGAGCCAGCGCACGATGCCCTTGCCTGGCGGCAGACGGTCGGTCGGCCGCTTCACGCCGTCCGCGACCGGCGCGGGTGGCGCATCGCTGTACTGGAATGCCGCAATCTCGTCGGGCGCCACGCCTTCGAAGCCGCGGCCGCCCGCTCCGCTTCGCTCCATGTGATAAGCGTCGAGCAGCATCCCCGCGTTCTTGCGCGCCGGCGCCATTCAGGATTTCGCGCAGCGCCGCGATGCTGTTGAGCACGGCGTGCTGCGAATTGAACTCGATCGCCAGCTTGAGGCCGCGCTTGCCGCAGATGTCGGCGCCGCGCTTCATGTTTTCGATGGCGTCGCTGACCGGCCCAACGTTCTGCCCGGGCGCGCACATGATCAGCGGACAGTCGAGCGCCACCGCGTTGTCGCAGGTGACCTCAAGGTCGTCGAACAACCGCTTGCTCTCGTCGCCGGTTGCAAAGATCCAGCCGTATTCGCAGCCCAGCGTGCAGACCGGGATGTTGGCGGCGCGCACCATGTCGAGCACGGCGTCGTTCGACAGGCCCTTCTCGTAGCAGCGCTTGAAATCGGTGCGGCGCAGCTCGACCGCATCGAAGCCGCCGTCGCGCGCCGCCTTGATCGCGACGTCGAGCGGTGTGGTGTCGAGGGTCCAGGTGTGCAGCGCAAGCCGGCCGAATGGATTCATGGCAATCGTCCTAGTTCATTGTGATGTTGGCTTGGCGCGTGACCTTGGTCCACTTCTCGATCTCGGCCTTGATGAAAGCGCCGAATTCGTCGGGCGTGCTGGGCGCCGGTTCCATGCCGGCAGCCAGCAGAGCCTTGACGGCATCCGGATTGGCCAGCGCCTTGCGCAGCGCCGCGGCGAGCACATCGATCACCGGCTTTGGCGTGGCGGCCGGCGCGGACAAGCCGTACCACGACACCACCTCAAAACCCGGATACGTATCGGCCGCGGCCGGCACATCCGGAAAATCCGGATGGCGCTTCAGGCTGGTCACCGCGATCGCCCGCGCCTTGCCGCTCTTGACCCCCGGCAGGGCCGAAGGCGTTGCCGGCATCATGAATGACGCTTCGCCGCTCATCACCGCGGTCACGCCCGGGCCGCTGCCGCGATATGGCAAGTGCGTGACGTCGAGGCCGCCAGCCATGGTGCGAAGCAACTCCACCGCCAGGTGCTGCGAGCTGCCCTGCCCCGGCGTTGCATAGCGCAGCGTGCCGGGCTTCGCCTTGGCGAGTTCGATCAGCTCCTTCAGCGTCTTGACCGGAAGCTCGGCGTTGACGATCACGATGTTCGACGTCGCGCCGGCCAGCCCGATCGGCGCGAAGTCCTTGACCGGATCGTACGGCAGCTTTGCATAGAGGCCGGGATTGACGCCGTGCGTGGAAATGTTGGCGAGCAGCAGCGTGTAGCCGTCGGGCGGCGACTTGGCGGCAAGCTCCGAGCCGAGCAGCCCGCCGGCGCCCGGACGGTTGTCGACGATGATCTGCTGGTCGATCTCGGCGCCGATGTGCTGTGCCAGCAGCCGCCCCACCGTGTCGGTCGCGCTGCCGACCGCCTGCGGGACGATGATCCTGATGACCTGCTTCTTGGGATATTGCTGAGCGGACGCCGGGCGCCGCCGCAGCGACCGCTCCCGCAATCAGGGCAATAAGAAGAGCGCGGCGCCTGGCTGGCATCTTCGATATCTCCCCGGCCGCACAGGCCCCAATTTCGGCAGGAGCCTATATCAAATTCGCGAGCGCGCGGGCCGCGCCCTCGGCACACCTGCCAGAACAACAGGAAGTATGGCAATCTTCCGGCTTGTACTTTCGTGAAAGGCCACCCATGCACGCTCGATTGGCCGTCATGGTTGTTGTCGCCGCCGGTCTCGCCCGCACGGCGGTTGCCGCCGAAACCTGCCACACTCAAGAGCACCAGTTCGGCAAGACGCGGACTTGCGTGAGCTCGGTGCTCCCTCCGCAGGGCGAGCGGACCTACGGCCCCAACCATCTGATCGTTGGAGAGGACGGCGCCTGGTGCGAAGGCGCCGCCGGGCCGGGCATCGGCCAATCCGTCACCATTCACATGCAGCCGAGGCCGCGCTTCCGGACCATCTCGATCACCAACGGCTACGCCCGCACGGACGATACGTTCCAGCGGCAACGGGCGCGTGAAGCGCGCCTACATCGAGGCCGAAGGCGGCTACAAAACGATGATCACGCTGCAAGACACGCGCGAGCCGCAGCGGTTCAGAATCCCGACCAGCCGGGCGCTCTGGATCAAATTCACCATCGCCGACGTCTATCCCGGCAGCAGCGGCAGCGACACGTGCATCACCTGGCTGTCGGTCGACCACGAGGAACTGAACAATTGACGCTCGTCCGCCTGATTTGCGCCGGCATCTGCCTGTTCGCCCTGCTCTGCCTCGATGCGGACGCGCAGGGCCGCAAGCGCGTGCCGCGGTTTGAAGACTATCCGGTCAAGGAAATCCACCAAGGCAAGAGCGCCAAGCTGGTGCTTGAAACCGAGGATCAGCGCAGCGCCTCGACCTACTACCAGGCCATCGCCGACGGCGGCACCAGTTTCGCCGGGCCACTATGCCGTGGTGCCGCTGACCTGCGGCGTCGGCCTGCATCTCGGCCGATTTCCTCGACACGCTGACCGGCAAGATCATCCCCGGCACGTTCTCCAACTCCGGCTGGAAGGAGCGCCACGACGCGTTCCGGGAAATCGAATTCCGGCGCGGCAGCCGGCTGATCGTGTTCGCCGGCCAGATCGACGAGAAAGGCCCGCTCGGCTGGCACTTCTACGTGTTCGACCACGGCAAGATGAAGCGCATCCACACCGTCGTGACCAAGGGCGACTTCCGCAAGCCGCTGGCGGAGTGGATGAAATAGCCCGCGCTCAGGTCGTTGAACGCGGCATCGACCGGCACGCGATAGCCGTTGGCGAGCCGGTTGGTCTCGTTCGCCATGCCGACCACCGCCATCAGCTCGCCGAACATCGCATCCGTCATGCCGGCCTTGCGCGCCGCCGCGCCGTGACTGGCGGTGCAGTATTCGCAGCCGTTGCTGACGCTGATCGCGAGATACACCATCTCCTTGGTGCGGACGTCGAGCGCGCCGGGCGCCATGACCTCCTTGACCGACTCCCAGGTGCGCCGGAGCGTCACGGGGTCGTTCGCCAGATACTTCCAGAAATTGTTCACGTCCTCGACCTGGCGGGTCTTCTTGATGTCGTCGAACACGGCGCGCACCTCGGGCGACGCGTCGCGATACTCGACCGGCTTGGTCATGTCATTCCGCCTTTGCGCCGGAGGCCTTGATGACCTCGGCCCATTTCGGGATTTCGGACTTGATGTAGTCGCCGAGCCATTCCGGCGTGCTGCTTTTCACGTCCACGCCGGAATCGGTCAGCACCTTGCGCACCGCCGGATCGTCCAGCGCGCCGACGATCGCCTTGTTCAGCGCGGCGACGGCCTCCTTGGGCGTGCCGGCCGGCGCCACCATCGCGTGCCAGGTCGCGGCGTCGAAGCCGGGATAGGTTTCCGCAATGGTCGGCACGTCGCGGCAGCACCGGCGTGCGCTCCAGCGTGGTGATGGCGATCGCCTTGATGGTCTTGGCCTGCAGATGCGGCATCAGCGGCGACGGCGGGTTGAACGCGGTCGGCACGTGGTTGCCGATCACGCTCTGCAGGGTCGGACCGGTGCCCTTGAACGGGACGTGGGTGTAGTCGATGCCGGCCTTGATGCGCAGCAGTTCGCCGGCCAGATGGGCCGGCGTGCCGACGCCGCCCGAGCCGAACGACAGCTTGCCGGGGTTGGCCTTGGCGTAGGCGATGAACTCCTTGATGTTGTTCGCGGGAACCGACGGGTGCGTGTAGAGCACGTTGGTCTGCACGCCGAGCATGCTGATCGGCGCGTAGTCCTTCACGCTGTCATACGGGGCGTTCGGATAGAGCGTCACATTGATCGCGAGGATGCTGCCGGTCGCCAGCATGATGGTGTGGCCGTCGGGCGCGGCGCGGGCGACGATGCCGCCCGCGATGGTGCCGCCGGCGCCCGACCGGTTCTCGATGACGATCGGCTGCTTGAGGTATTCCTCCATCTTCTTGGAGAGGACGCGGGCCATCACGTCGCTCGGGCCGCCGGGCGCAAAGCCGAGGATCATGGTGATCGGCTTGGTCGGATAGGCGGCCGCGCCCGTTGGCAGCGCTGCGATCAAGGCGGCCAATGCCGCAAATGCCAGCCGTTTCTTCATCGTAGCCTCCCTTGCAGTCTTTGTTTGTTCCGTTCCGCCATTGTGTCACCGGTATCGGGGCCCGGAAAGGCCGTCGGGCGACGTGCGCGGCGCATGCAACGCGGCACGCAACGCGGCGCAAAACGCGAAGAACGGGGATAAGTTCCGATCGGGAAATTCCATCGCGCAAGTCACAGCGCGACGCGCTGCCCCGTGCGCGCGACGTGAAGGAGGCAAGCGGTTGCCGAGCCAGCAGTTTCCCTCTCGGCGATGACACGAATGAGTCGCACGCACATAATTTTTTCCGGCGTGTGACGCGCAAAACAACACACAGGAAATTTTTTTGCGGACCTTACGCGTCGCGCAGCTTTGGCGTAGCTGTTGTGCACGCTCACTCCAAGCAACGGACCGCACATGCCACCCCGAATGTCGGATGAAGACGTCGGCCGCCAGATCCTTGGCATTTTCATGCGCTATCGGGTGATCGCGGGCGGAACGTTGCGGCGCAACAACTTCTTTGACGTGCGCGACGCCGACTTTCAGCGCGGGCTGAACTTCGCGATCGCGAGCAAGTGGATCAAGCAGCACCTGCGCGACCGCTACACCTATCAGCTCACCGAGATCGGCTTCGCGGCCGGCTGGAAGCCGGAGCCCAAGGTCGAGCAAAAGATCGACGATCGGCCGGCGGAGGTGGCGTCCGAGCCGCTGCAGCCGGAGGCCGTGCACCCCGAGCCGGTGACGATGGCGCCGCAGTCGCCCGGCCCGGTCGAGACCGACGACGTCCCGACCGCTCCGACCTCGACCGATCCCTGGAAGTCGCCGGCCTGAGCGGCCGCTACTTGATCGGGTTGACCAGCGGCTTGCCCTTCTCGACCACATAGACGGCGATCAGCTTGGCCGGCACCGAGCCGACCGCGCCTTCGTTGTGGATCGCCTGGTTCGGCACCTCGAGCGACTGCCCCGCCTTGAAAATCTGCTCCGGCTTGCCGTCGAACTGGATCATGAACTCGCCTTCCAGCACCTGGGCCTGCACGGTGCCCGGGTGGTTGTGACGGCCGGCCTTGAAGCCCGGCTGGATCGTCACCATCGCGGTGATGACCTCGTAGTTCGAGCCCGGCACCTCGGTCTTGCCGATCGGGGTGCGCTGCACGGGCGCCGGCGAGACCGGCGCCTGCTGGGCGGCAGCCGGAACGGCGAACGCGATCCCGGCCAGAACGGCAACTAGGCTGAGTTTCTTGAGCATGATTTCCTCCCGGATGAAGGCCTCAATCCTACACGCAAGGCGACGGGCGGGGATACGGCTTGGCCAGACCGCGCGATAGGAGATGCGCCCCGCAATGCGCTACCCTGCCCGCAACCAGCCGCGGGAGGAACAGCATGCCGAAGACGCCGGACTATTTTCACGGCAAGACCATCATCATCACCGGCGCCGCGAGCGGCATCGGCCGCGCCACCGCGCGCATCTTCGCCCGCGAAGGCGCCAACGTGGTCTGCGCCGACCTCAACGAGGCGGGCGCGCGCGAGACCGCCGGCGAGGTCAACGCCAAGGGCAGCCAGGCGCTGGCGCTGAAGGTCGACGTCACCAAGCGCCGCGACGTCGAGGACATGGTCAAGCGCGCGATCGACGCGTTCGGCACCGTGCACTTCCTGTTCAACTCGGCGGGCGCCGCGATCCGCCGCGCCAAGTTCCTCGAGATCGACGACGCGCTGATCGAGAAGACCTTCGACCTCAACGTCAAAGGCACGCTCTACGGCATGCAGGCGGTGCTGCCGCACATGGCCGGCAACAAGTTCGGCGTGATCGTCAACGTCGGCAGCATGGCGCACCGGCGCGGCGGGCCGGGCTCGTCGATCCACTACGCGGCGGCGAAGGGCGCGGTGGTGACCATGACCATGGGCGTGGCCCGCGAGTTCGCCGGCCAGGGCATCCGCGCGCTGTCGATCTCACCCGGGCCGGTGAAGACGCCGTTCCAGGACGCCGCCGCCACCTCGCCGGAGCTCTATCAGCAGTTCCTCAACGACATTCCGATGAAGCGCTTCGGCGAGCCGGAGGAGATCGGCGAACTGGTGCTGTTCATGTGCTCCGACGCCTGCGGGTTCATGACGGCGGACACCGTCTATGTGAACGGCGGCGGCGGCTGGCGCTGAGTTGCGTCAACGGCCGCCGCGCCGCGCGGCTGCCTCGCGCACGCTACCTCGTTCCCGGCGCGCCGATCGCCACCGGCCGCACCGGCGAGCCTGACGCGCCCTGCGTGCGCAACGGCAGGATCATGGTGCAGGCCAGCCAGACCTTGTCCTTCGCCATGGCGCCGAGATTGGCGTTCTGAATGTTGTGAATGCCGGCAACCGTCAGATTGTGATGATGGATTGCGAACGGCAAGCCGTCCGGCACCCCGGCCGCTGGCGCGGCCTTGCCTTGCAGCATGCCGTCCGGCACCGGATCGGTGAACGGATTGTCGAGCGCGACGAGCACGATCTTTTTCTGCTCGATCAGCTTGGCGGCGTCGTACGCAAGCCCCGGCCCCTTGGTGTAGTAGAACTTCTCGGTGTCGGGATCTTTCCAGTGATCGCCCCACCCGGTGTAGATGTAGAGCACGTCACCGGCCTGTAGCCCGCGTTTGCCCAGCCCCTGGGCCTTCAGCATGGCCTCGATGTCCTTGGCGGTGACCAGCGCGCCCGCCTCCATCGCCTTGCCCTTGCCGAGATAAGTCTTGGCGTCGAGCAGCACCGCGGTGGTGACGATCGGCGGCACCTTCTCGATGCCGAGCTTCTGCAGCGGCGAATCCGGCCGCGGCTTCACCTGCTGCTGCGTGTAGCCGCCGTAATAGGTCGCACCGGATGATGGAAATTCGCTCTTGCCGTCCCAAGCCTGCGGCAGCACGGCAAAATGTCCGAGCGCATCCATCTGCGTGCCCTGCGCGCCGGGATCGCCGCTGACCGTCTCCTCGCCGTTGAAGGCGTGCACGCGTACCGGGGATGCCGACCGTCGGCCGGTACTTGTCGCGCAGCGGCGTTCCGAACGGCGACTGCGGCATGGTGTTGGAGCGGACGTAGGACAGCTCGTAGGCCTTGGCTTTCGGATTGACCAGATGCGGTGCGCAGCGTTTCCAGGTGGCGCTGCCGAGCGTGTTCGCCATGCCGATCTCGTCGCCCGCGGGCCATGGCGATTTCGCCTGAGCATGAGCGAGCGAGGGCAGCGCAACGAGCACGCAGCAGACAAAAAGCGCGGCGCTCAAATGCGAGCGGTTCATGATGTCCTCCCTGAAGGCGCGGCGTAATCGCCGGCTTGCCCCCGGATGGAAGACTAGCACGCCAAGACCGACAGAGGATCAGCCCGGCGACTTGCCGGGGCCGGCGCCGTCGACCTTGAAGCCGCGCATCGCCCATCCGGCCGCGAAACCGAACAGCAGCAGCGCAACCGGCGGACCGAACAGCAGGACGGGAATCTCGAGCAGGTCGCCGGTGGTCTGAATGCCGCCCTGCAGGCCGTGCATGATCAGGAAGATGGTCCAGCCCATCATCCATGCGATCGACATGACCACCCACACGCGATAGAGGCCGCGGCGCCAGTTGATCAGCGTCTGCTCGTTGTCGTTCACGCCCAACGCGCGGCGCGGAATGCCATATGCCATCGCGGGCCTTCAATTGGTCAATTCAGTGTAACCCTTTCCGGGGTCCGGGAGAACACGGCCGTGCGACGCGATTGTGGCGGCGACGGTGACTGTGTTGCGCAAAAACCGGGCGAAACAGGCAACGATCGCCCCGCCCGGCCGTTGTTCCTTTGGGCATTCCACAATCGAAGGAGCCGGCCATGGCCGTCAAACCGATCCCCGAAGGCTACCACAGCGTTACGCCCTATCTTGTCGTGCGCGGCGCCGACAAGACGATCGAATTTCTCAAGAAGGCGTTCGGCGCCGAGGTGGTGTTCGACCCGCTGAAGCGGCCGGACGGCACGATCCTGCACTCCGAAGTCAAAATCGGCAACTTCCGCGTCATGCTGTCGGAGGGAACCGACGAGCATAAGCCGATGCCGACCATGCTCTATCTTTACGTGCCTGACGTCGACGCCAGCTACCGCCAGGCGCTCGCGGCCGGCGGCACCAAGATGAAGGACCCGACAAACGAGTTCTTCGGCGACCGCACCGCCGGCGTGAAGGATCCTTCCGGCAATCACTGGGAGATCGCCACGCACAAGGAAGACGTGTCGCCGCAGGAGCTCAAGAAACGCGTCGAGACCATGTTCAAGCAGGGCAGCAAAGCCGCGTAGCTTCAACTTCATCCTCCTTAGCCAACGCTCCGCCTGCCCGGATTTTTGCGAGGGCGCCGGGCTTGCCCTTCCCTTTTCGCTCCCCTCTGCCGAGGGGACGGAGCGCCGGGTGGCGCACCATCGTTTCCGCACCTTGGGAGTGCGGCGCGCGTCTGGCGAGACGCGCACGCCCTCCGGCGCTCCATCGCGGCGATTTTTGGTTCCTCGGGACCGTAACTTTCAGGACCGGATGGGTGGGCCTTCCACCTCAGGATCGGCCGGCTTTCGCCGCCCTTCCTCCGGTCCCCACCAGCCCACTCAAGGGCAGCCCCTCGTAGTAGGGACGGACGGTGACCCGGGCCTCCCGGAGCCGATCTCGCGAGGACCAGCCGCGGACGCCGCATCCCGCTCCGCCATCAAGACGCCTCTAGATGGCGCCCTCGGTCGAACGGGACGCGACCAATATGGGGGCGGATTCAAGACCGGGGATAAGTATTTTTTCCGCGTGGCGTCGGCTAGAGTTCCGGCGGGAAAGGCGCCTCTCACCGGAACGACGACATCATGACCAAACATCTTATGCGGGCTGCCTTTGCCGCTTTCGTCCTTGCCACACTTCCTGCCGCCAGCGCCTTCGCCGCCACGGTCTACGACGGCAGTTGGAGCCTCAACTTCATCACACAGCGCGGCCCGGAATGCGACCGCAGCTACGATTTCAATGTCCAGATCACCAACGGCATCGTCAGCCACGCCAACCTCGTGAAGTTCAAGGGGCGGGTGTCACCCAACGGCAGCGTGACCGCTTCCGTGTCGGTCCCCGGCAAGTTCGCGTCCGGCACTGGCCGTCTGACGCGCACCGACGGGCGCGGCCGCTGGAGCGGCTATTCCGACAAGAACCGCTGCTCGGGAATCTGGACCGCGCGCAAGCACTGAGGTCGCAGGTCATGCGGCTGCGCGCGCTGTTCGCTGCGCTGTTGATCGCTGCTGCACAGCCTGCGCTCGCCGAAGCCCCGAAATGCGAGGTTGAACTGGTCCGGCTCGAGGGCCCCGACAAGCGCGTGTTCACGGTCGATGGCTACGGCGAAGGTGGCTATTACGAGAACACCGGCCGTGGGCGCGTGGCCTATTACGTCCATGCGTGGCGGGGCCAAGAAACTGGTCAAGTGAACGGCGCCGCGCGCATCCTCACCTTCACCGAAATCCCGGGCACATCCGGGCCGAACTGGGGCTCGATCGAAAGCGAAAAGGAGCTGAAGGCGAAGTTCGCGTGGCGCAGGCTCGACGCCGCGGAAATCGAAAACGCGATCCGCATCTACGGCGGGCCGCTCGAAGGCGAATGGAAGCTTGCCTGCCAGGGCCGCCCGCCGATCAAGGTGAACTTCCCGCGCTTCGCCGACTATCCGGCGTCAGGCAAGCCCTACACCGGGCGCATCGCCAGAATGAAGGTGCCGCGCGGCCTCGGCGAAAACCTGCGGCTGCGCGTCAAGGAATCGCTCGGCGACGACGACAAGCCGACGATCGCCGGCCGCTACATCCGCCTGACGTGGCCATGCGGCACAGCCTGCGCCGGCACCGGCCTGATGGACGCGCAGACCGGCCGGGTGATCGTGGCGCATCACATGTCCGGCTGGGGCGACGTCACCGACGAGTTCGAAGCGATCGAGGGGCGGCTCAACAGCCGGCTCATCGTCCTCTCCGGCCAGCGCGACGAGAAAGGCATCATCGGCCGGCACTTCTATGTGCTGGAGAACGGGCGGCTCAAATATTTGCGGAGCGTCGAGGTCGAGCGCTCGTTTCCGCAGAAGCTGGAATAGGCTTCCGCCGATGCCACCCGGCTTGCTCCGTGCGCCGGTCAAAGCATAATGGTTCGGACCGCTGATAGGATCGAGCGCGTGACGAACAACCTTGTCATTATCGCCGGCGGCGGCATCGGCGGTCTGGCAACCGCACTGACGCTTCACCAGATCGGCGTTCCCTGCATCGTGTTCGAGGCGGTGCGCGAGATGCGCCCGCTCGGCGTCGGCATCAATCTGCAGCCCAATGCCGTGCGCGAGCTCTATGACCTCGGCATCACGCAAGCCGATCTCGACCGGATCGGCCTGCCCGCCAAGGAATGGGCGCTGGTCGGGCTGAACGGCAACGACATCTATTCCGAGCCGCGCGGATTACTCGCCGGCTACAACTGGCCGCAATACGCGGTGCACCGCGGCCAGCTCCACATGATGCTTTACGACAAGGTCGTGGAGCGGATCGGGCCGGACGCGGTCCGGCTCGGCAGCCGCGTGACCGGCTACCGCAAGAATCCCAACGACGGCGTCATCGCGCTGATCGCGCATGCCGACGGCTCGGCTTCCGAGATCGAGCGGCGCGCTGCTGATCGGCGCCGACGGCATCCACTCGGCGGTGCGCGCGCAGATGCACCCGGCCCAGCCGCCGATCCACTGGGGCGGCGCGATCATGTGGCGCGGCACCACATGGGGGAAGCCGATCCGCTCCGGCGCGTCGTTCGTCGGGCCTCGGCACGCACCGGCACCGCATGGTGTTCTATCCGATCTCGCAGCCCGACCCGCGCACCGGCCTCTCGATGATCAACTGGATCGCCGAGGTCACGACGGACAACGCCGAGGGCTGGAAGCAGAGCGGCTGGTTCCGGCAGGTGCCGACCACCGAGTTCGTCCACCATTTCGAGACCTGGATCTGGGACTGGCTCGACGTGCCCGCCCTGCTCCGGCAGGCGGACAGCGCCTTCGAGAACCCGATGATCGACCGCGACCCGATCCCCACCTGGCAGGACGGCCCGGTGGCGCTGCTCGGCGACGCCGCGCATCCGATGTATCCGACCGGCTCGAACGGCGGCAGCCAGGCCGTCGTCGATGCGCGCGTGCTGGGCGCCTGCATGGTCGAGCACGGCGTGACGCCTGCCGCGCTCGCCGCCTACGACAAGAAGCTGTGCGGCCCGATCTCGCAGGTCGTCCTGCGCAATCGCGGCGCTGGTCCGTTCGGACTGCTCAACATGGTCGACGAACGCTGCGGCGGCACATTCGACAACATCGACGACGTGATCCCGCCGAAGGAGCGCACCGAATTCATGGCGGGCTACAAGGCCGCCGCCGGCTTCGCGATCGACAATCTCAACAAGGCGTCGCGCACGATTGCGGAGGGAGCAAGCGCGGAGAGTAAGCGCCGCCGCCTGAACGGCCTCGGCGAATTCCACGTCGATCAATTCGACATCGAAGATCAGCGTCGCGTTCGGCGGGATGGCGCCGCCCGCGCCCTGCGCGCCGTAGCCGAGGTTCGGCGGGATGATCAGGGTGCGCTTGCCGCCGACCTTCATCGAGCCGACGCCCTCGTCCCAGCCCGCGATCACGCGGCCCGCGCCGACCGGGAACTTGAACGGCTCATTGCGGTCGACCGAACTATCGAATTTCTTGCCCTTCTGGCCGTTCGTGTAGAGCCAGCCGGTGTAGTGCACGACCACGGTCTGGTTCTTGCGCGGCGTCGCGCCGGTGCCGGGCTTGGTGTCGATGTATTGCAGGCCCGAGCCTGTGGTGACGGGCTTCTGGCTTTGAGCTTCTGAATCGTCTGACATGATGGCTGACCCGATGATGGCGAGAGCTAAGGCGGACAAAATAACGAGGCCGGCACGGAATACTGGCATATACAGTTTCTCCTCGGATTGAGATGGTGAACTGGCGTGACGCCTTAGAATAACCAGATACACTGGTCCGCACCGGGTCGGAAATACCTTAATTGCGCTGGCACATGCACGCCGTCGCCACCACATGCGCGGATCGCATCACCGCGATTCTGGCGGCGTCGCCGACACTTCACCCGCACCTTTCTGAATTTCCCTGGCCTTGTCTGCCAAGGGACGGAAGCTCGCGACGAGAACAGCTAAAGCACTAAGCCATCCCGCCAGTGAAGCCACTAGAATTGCTATTCCACCAACGACTAGATCCGTAGTGGCTTTTTCGACGCCTTTTCCGACACCTTTCGGTACTGCCTTTAATGCTTCCTCCCAACTCTTTGTACCAGCTTCGCCAACGTCAGTCGCGATCTTACGAACGGCTCGTGCAGCAAAGTTTCTGTAGTCAAGCAACATCTGCGCGACTACGGAGGCCCGCTTTTTAACTGCTTGCGCCACGACCACGTCATCAACGTGATGTTCGATGATTTCAGTGGTACGGGCTAGTTCGGGAACTCCTGCTTCAAGAGCAAGCACAGCCAACTCCGCAACCACTTCCGAATTAGAAGCCGCCAATCTAATTCCGGCCATGTGATCGCGAGCTGCTCCAACATCCGTTTCTTGCTGCTTCGATCTCCGCCAATTTAGGGAAGCATGCCATCAAATCTTCAATGCTCGATGTGAGGCCCTTAAGCATCGACACGGCGTCCGGAAATAGCTCTTCCTTACCAGCGGCGGTGTCGTATGACGACACATCTGCCTCCAGCGACCGAAATCGCATCAACAAAAGACCAGGCTTGAGGTCACTGAATGTCTTACCCAGCGCCTCTGATAGCCGTTCCAATAAATCACAAATTCTCTTTGGCGCATTTGACTGACTGAAGCGAGACAGGGCTTCACCAACCTTGTTCTCAACCTGTTCATAGATGTCTTTAGCTAAAGCGGCGTCCGACGAGTTGCTTGTTGCGGTTCCGCCTCAATCCTTCCATCCCTAATTACAAACGAAAAGCTTGCAGGTCTCTGCTCAAAAAACCGCGGTAATGGATCATTTCTTGTTTCGTCAAATGCACTGTCTACAGAAATTGGAGGATAGCCGCGCTGTTCGCGTAGATCCAAAATCACTTCGCGCGTTCTCTGCGGATTTCGCAGTCGCGCCATCGCCGCTAGAATTCGATCGGATATGAGCTCTGAAGAAAATAGAATTCCGTTGCGCGCTGGATTTGCATTGGATGCATGCAGCAGGCTGACGCCTTCGCAAGAGGCGCCAAATCAGACACCTTAGATTTTCGAATATCTAGCTGGGTTAGATTTGCAAGATCAGAAAGAGGTGATAGATCGACGATCCGCGTACGATAAAAATTCGGCCGCGATAGATTGGGAAGCGACGAAAGAGCCGAAATATCTAACACCCGTGTTTCAGCGATGTTCAAATTTGAAAGCTTTTTGAGCGAAGTTAGCGGGACAAGATTCGTGACGCGAGTTCTGCTTAGTAACGCTTCCGCGACAAGGTTGAGAAGCTGCAGCGCGGTGACTTGCCATCGATCAATTCCACACAGCTAATTTCGATCAGCCGGTGTCCTTGTCGTGGATCAACGCCCGTCGTTTCGATATCTATTACAACTTCTCGAGTGGACATCTTGAGCCCAAACTGAAAATCACACCGGCAAATTGTCGTGCTTCCGCGCCGGCATCTCCACCTTCTTGCCCCGCAGCATCGCCAGCGCCCGCGCGATGCGCTTGCGCGTCGAGTGCGGCATGATCACGTCGTCGATGTAGCCGCGCTCGGCGGCGACGAACGGCGACAGGAAGCGGTCCTCGTATTCCTTGGTGCGCGCGGCGATCTTGTCCTTGTCGCCGATGTCGGCGCGGAAGATGATCTCGACCGCGCCCTTGGCGCCCATCACCGCGATCTGCGCGGTCGGCCAGGCGTAGTTGACGTCGCCGCCGACGTGCTTCGACGCCATCACGTCATAGGCGCCGCCGAACGCCTTGCGGGTGATGACGGTGACCAGCGGCACGGTGGCCTGCGAATAGGCGAACAGCAGCTTGGCGCCGTGCTTGATCAGGCCGCCCTGCTCCTGCGCGGTGCCCGGCAGGAAGCCCGGCACGTCGACGAAGGTGACGATCGGGATCTCGAAGGCGTCGCAGAAGCGCACGAAGCGCGCGGCCTTGCGCGAGGCGTCGCTGTCGAGCACGCCGGCCAGCACCATCGGCTGGTTGGCGACGAAGCCGACGGTGCGGCCGGCGATGCGGCCGAAGCCGGTGACGATGTTCTTGGCGAACGCCGTGCGCGATCTCGAAGAAGTCGCCCTCGTCGACCACCTTCAGGATCAGCTCCTTGATGTCGTAGGGCTTGTTCGGATTGTCGGGGATCAGCGTGTCGAGCGACTTGTCCTCGCGCTCGATGTCGTCGTGCGACGGCCATTCCGGCACGCCGCTCGCGTTGCTGGACGGCAGGAAGTCGATCAGCCGGCGCATCTGCAGCAGGCACTCGACGTCGTTCTCGTAGGCGCCGTCGGCGATCGAGGATTTGGTGGCGTGGACCGACGCGCCGCCGAGCTCCTCCGCGGTGACCACCTCGTTGGTGACGGTCTTCACCACGTCGGGGCCGGTGACGAACATGTAGCTGGTGTCCTTCACCATGAAGATGAAGTCGGTCATGGCCGGCGAATAGACGTCGCCGCCCGCGCACGGGCCCATGATGACGCTGATCTGCGGGATGACGCCGGAGGCCAGCACGTTGCGCTTGAACACCTCGCCGTAGCCGCCGAGCGAGGCGACGCCCTCCTGGATGCGCGCGCCGCCGGCGTCGAACAGGCCGATGATCGGCGCGCGCGCCTTCATCGCCATGTCCTGCACCTTGATGATCTTCTGGGCGTGCGTCTCCGACAGCGAGCCGCCGAACACGGTGAAGTCCTTGGAGAACAGATAGACGGTGCGGCCGTTGACGGTGCCCCAGCCGGTGACGACGCCGTCGCCGGGGATTTTCGGTCTTCTCCATGCCGAAGTCGCTGGAGCGGTGCTCGACGAACATGTCGAACTCCTCGAACGAGCCCTTGTCGAGCAGCAGCTCGACGCGCTCGCGCGCGGTCAGCTTGCCGCGCTTGTGCTGCGCCTCGATGCGCGCCTGGCCGCCGCCGAGGCGGGCCTGCGCGCGCCGCTGTTCGAGCCTGTCGAGGATGTCTTTCATGCGCCTCAGCCCCGGGGAATCTCAGCCAATCCCGAGCAAAAGGCATACCACGGCGGCGGGCCCTGCGGCGGCGACGCGGGCTCCGCTGCTCGACCCTCATCCACGTCATGCGGGTCTTCGCAGGCGGAGAGGTGGAGCGCGCCTACGGCTCGCCCGGCTTGAACGGCAGCTCGCCGCCGTCCGGCGGCATGGCCTCGGCCACCGAAAGCAGCATCGCGGCCGTGACATACGTTCCGCTGACCGCCACCAGATCGACCACCTGCTGCTCGCCGAGGATGCGCTTGGCGCGGGCGAAGGTCTCGTCGGAAACCGCGTGGTTGGCGGCGAGCTCGGTGCAGAAGTCATAGACGATCGCCTCGTCGTCCTTCATGCCCTCGGGGCGCTTCTTCTGCTTGAGCTGGTCGATGACGCTCTGCGACAGGCCAGCCTTGAGCGCGATCGGCACGTGGGCGATACCACTCGATCTGCGAGCGCCAGCGACGGCCGACGATCAGGATGGCGAACTCGTTGAGGTGGAGCGGCAGCGAGGTGTTCCAGCGCAGGTAGTACCACAGGTCCAGCATGCGCCGCAGCAGCACGGGGCTGCGCAGCAGGATGTTGTACGGCCCGCCGATGCCGACGCGGGAGAATTTCATGATCTCCTCGGCCATCAGCGCGCTGCTCGGGATTCAACTGCTCCATGGTGAGCTGCGGAAAGCGCGGCGGCTTGGCTGAAGCGTTCATCAGGAATTCTCCTTGGTCATCGACAGCACCTGTGCCGCCGCCTGCATCTCGGCAAACGGTAGGCGCGGCGCTCGAGCGCCTGCTCGTCGCGGCCCCACTTCGCCATGTTCCAGTCCTCGTCGACATGCGCCGCGGCCCATGCCGCGTCGACGTCGAGCCGGCCGTGCGCGAGCGCCAGCGCGAGCAGCGCCGAGCCGGTCAGCGCGGTCGCGGAATTCACCGCGCCGAGCCGCCAAGGATGCTTCGGGATCGCCTTCGCCGCGGCGGCGATCGCCTCCGCGGGCTGCTGCGACGAACGTGATGCCTTGCGCCAGCACAAAGTGCGCGCCGAACGTTTCGCGCGCCCATTGCAGGATCGGGTCCCAGTGCTGCGCCTGCGCGGCGACCAGTCCCTCCGGCTCGTCGGCGCGATAGAACAGCAGATCGGAGCCGAGATATTTCTCGATCTCGGCGGCGACCGGCTCCGGCTTTTTCGCGACGCCGTCGATGATCGCGTTGGCGAGCCGCGTCAGCGGCATGCGCGCCGGATCGATCACGTCGCGCTGCGCGTCCCATTCGGCGGCGAGCGCCTGCGCCAGTTCGCGCGACGGCGCCGCCAGCGCCGCCTTCGCCGGCGTGCGCACCGGCTTGCCGTCGAGCAGGATCGGGACGCCGCCCTCGCCCGCCTCGCCGGCCTCGGCGCGCTGGTAAAACCGTGCGCGCAGTTTCGGCCGCGCGCCGCGCCGCGCCGACTCCATCGGGTCGACCGGCTCGCTCTCGAAAACCTCGGTGAAAATGTCGCGCATGATGGTTATTGTGCGATGCAACAATCCAGTCGCGGGCAATCACTCAAACGTGCGCGAGAATAACCGTTTCGAGCACGTATTGGGCGTACTTTGCCCGTCAGCGCCTTCCTCGCGCCGCTTTGCAATATCACAGGTTTTCCGAGGCCGACGCACATTCACAGGACGCCGCCATGAGCGCTGCGCGGGTGGAATTCGGAAGTCGTCTAAACTAACATCCTCCTCGGAATCGGCGCCGAATAAGCCGGACCGCGGGGATGAAATCGCAAAGGCTACGTGACCGCCACTCGACAGAGTTCCGAGGGGATGCACGTAGATCAGGAGTAAATGAAACCGACCGATATTGCGGCACCGGACTACTTCCACAAAGTCGTCGACTGCCAATGGGCCTGCCCGGCGCACACGCCGGTCCCCGAATACATCCGATTGATCGCCGAAGGTCGCTACAGCGACGCCTACATGATCAATTGGAAGTCGAACGTGTTTCCGGGAATTCTCGGACGCACCTGCGACCGTCCGTGCGAGCCGGCCTGCCGGCGCGGCCGCGTCGAAGGATAAGGATCCGGTCGCGATCTGCCGGCTCAAGCGCGTCACCGCCGACTACAAGGACGACGTCAGCGGCCGGATGCCGAAGCCGATGACGAAGAACGCGCAAAACGGCAAGCGCATCGCGCTGGTCGGCGGCGGCCCCGCCTCGCTCACCGTGGCGCGCGATCTCGCGCCGCTCGGCTACGACTGCACGGTGTTCGACCAGGACCCGCAGTCCGGCGGCATGATGCGCTCGCAAATTCCGAAATTCCGCCTGCCGGACGCCGTGATCGACGAGGAGACCGGCTACATCCTCGACATGGGCATCAAGTTCGTCGGCGGCAAACGCATCGACAGCCTGAAGGCCCTGCTCGCCGACGGCTACGACGCGGTGTTCGTCGGCTCCGGCGCGCCGCGCGGCCGCGAGCTCGACATTCCCGGCCGCAAGGAAGCGGCGAAGAACATCCACATCGGCATCGACTGGCTGTCCTCGGTGTCGTTCGGCCACACCACCAAGATCGGCAAGCGCGTCATCGTGCTCGGCGGCGGCAACACCGCGATGGACTGCTGCCGCTCCTCGCGCCGGCTCGGCGGCGAGGACGTCAAGGTGATCGTGCGCTCCGGCTTCGAGGAGATGAAGGCGTCGCCCTGGGAAAAGGAAGACGCCCTGCACGAGGACATCCCGATCCTGAATTTCCTGGTGCCGAAGGAATTCACCCACGACAACGGCAAGCTGACCGGCGTCGTGTTCGAGAAGGTGAAGGCCGAGTACGACGCCAAGGGCCGCCGCAACCTGGTTCCGACCGGCGAGCCGGATCAGCACTTCGAATGCGACGACGTGCTGGTGGCGGTCGGCCAGGAGAACGCGTTCCCCTGGATCGAGCGCGACATCGGCATCGAGTTCGACAAGTGGGACATGCCCAAGGTCGATACCACGACCATGGCCTCGACCAATCCCAAGGTGTTCTTCGGCGGCGACAGCGCGTTCGGCCCGAAGAACATCATCTGGGCGGTGGCGCACGGCCACGACGCCGCGCTGTCGATCCACAAGATGCTGTCCGGCGAGGACATCAACGAGCGGCCGCTGCCCGACGTCCAGGTCAGCAGCCAGAAGATGGGCATCCACGAGTGGAGCTACGACAACGACATCTCGGGCGACAAGCGCTTCCGGGTGCCGCTGCGCGACAAGGTGATCGCGCTCAAGGACATCAGGGCCGAGGTCGAGCTCGGCTTCGATCCGCAGCTTGCCTTCGCCGAGGCGCAGCGCTGCCTGAACTGCGACGTGCAGACCGTCTTCGCCTCGTCGCTCTGCATCGAATGCGACGCCTGCGTCGACATCTGCCCGATGGACTGCATCACCTTCACCGCCAACGGCGAGGAAGCCGACCTGCGCACGCGCCTGAAGGCGCCCTCGCCCAATGTCACGCAAGACCTCTATGTCGCCGACGGCCTCAAGACCGGCAACGTCATGGTCAAGGACGAGGACGTCTGCCTGCACTGCGGCCTGTGCGCCGAGCGCTGCCCCACCGGTGCGTGGGACATGCAGAAATATCTCATCGACATGACCCACGCGAACACGCCATGCCAGCAAGCCCGATCAGCAGCGTAAACGACTTCGTCATCCGGTTCGCCAACGTCAACGGCTCCGGATCGGCGAGCGCGAACGAGATGTTCGCGCGATCCATTCTGCGCATGGGCGTGCCGGTCTCGCCGCGCAACATCTTCCCGTCCAACATCCAGGGCCTGCCGACCTGGTACGAGGTGCGCGTCACCGAGGACGGCCATCTCGGCGCCCGCGGCGGCGTCGACATGATGGTCGCGATGAACCCGCAGACCTGGGACAAGGACGTCGCCTCGATCGAGCCCGGCGGCTATCTGCTCTACGACTGCACCAAGCCGATGCCGGCCTCGAAATTCCGCGAGGACATCACGGTGATCGGCGTGCCGCTCACCGCGATCACCAACTCGACCTACACCGATCCGCGCCAGCGCCAGCTCTTCAAGAACATCATCTATCTCGGCGCGCTGTCGGCGCTGCTCGACATGGACGTCAAGGCGATCGAGCAACTGATCGGCGAGCAGTACAAGGCCAAGGAAAAGCTGCTCTCGTCCAACGTCCACGCGCTGCATCTCGGCCGCGACTGGGCGCTGCAGAACCTGAAGTGCCCGATCGGCCTTCGCGTGCAGAAGACCGACAAGGTCGGCGACCGCATCTTCATCGAAGGCAACAGCGCGGCCGCGCTCGGCGCCGTCTATGGCGGCGCCACGGTCTGCGCCTGGTATCCGATCACCCCGTCGTCGTCGCTCGCCGACGCCTTCACCAGCCATTGCAAGCGGCTGCGCCACGATCCGGAAACCAAGAAGGCGAAATACGCCATCGTCCAGGGCGAGGACGAGCTGGCCTCGATCGGCATCGTGGTCGGCGCCGGCTGGAACGGCGCCCGCGCCTTCACCACCACGTCCGGTCCCGGCGTCTCGCTGATGACCGAGTTCATCGGCCTGTCCTACTTCGCCGAAATCCCGGCGGTGATCTTCAACGTGCAGCGCGCCGGCCCCTCGACCGGCATGCCGACCCGCACCCAGCAATGCGACCTGATCTCCTGCGCCTACGCCTCGCACGGCGACACCAAGCACGTGCTGCTGTTCCCGGAGGATCCGGCCGAGGCCTTCGAAATGGCGGCGCAGTGCTTCGACCTCGCCGAGCGGCTGCAGACCACGATCTTCCTGATGCTCGACCTCGACATCGGCATGAACCATCGGCTCTGCCGCCCGCTGAAGTGGGACGAAGTCCAAGGCCTACGACCGCGGCAAGGTGATGACCGCCGAGATGCTCGATGCCGGCAAGGAATTCGGCCGCTATCTCGACGTCGACGGCGACGGCATCCCGTTCCGCACCTATCCGGGCACGCACCCGACCAAGGGCTCGTTCTTCACCCGCGGCACGTCGCGCGACCGCTACGCGCGCTACACCGAGGAAGGTCCGGCCTACGTCGACAACATGCAGCGCCTGCTGCGCAAGTTCGAAACCGCCAAGGACCTGGTGCCGCGGCCGCTGCAGGCCAACGCCGCCAAGCCGACCAAGTACGGCGTGATCTATTTCGGCTCGACCGCGCCGGCGATGGACGAGGCGATCGGCATGCTGGAAGCGCGCGGCCATCACCTCGACCGGCTGCGGGTGCGCGCCTTCCCGTTCCATTCCAGCGTGGCGAGCTTCATCGCCGACCATGATTTCGTGTACGTGGTCGAGCAGAACCGCGACGCGCAGCTGCGCTCCATGATCGTCAACGAGAACGACATCGATCCGGTACGGCTCGTTCCGATCCTGCACTACGACGGCACGCCGATCACCGCGCGCTTCATCGCCAAGACGATCGGCGACCATCAAGACCAGCTCAAAGTCACTCCGCTCCGGAAGGTCGTGTCATGACCTACATCGCCAAGCCGAAATTCCATCATCCCGGCCTGCCGAAGAACGAGCTCGGCTACACGCACCGCGACTACGAGGGCAAGGTCTCGACGCTGTGCGCGGGCTGCGGCCACGACTCCATCACCGCCGCGATCATCGAAGCCTGTTTCGAGCTCTCGATCGAGCCGCACCGGGTGGCGAAGATTTCCGGCATCGGCTGCTCGTCGAAGACGCCGGACTATTTCCTCGGCAACTCGCACGGCTTCAACACCGTGCACGGCCGCATGCCGTCGGTGCTGACCGGCGCCAACCTCGCCAACCGCGACCTGATCTATCTCGGCGTGTCGGGCGACGGCGACAGCGCCTCGATCGGCTTCGGCCAGTTCGCGCATTCGATGCGGCGCGGCGTCAACATGACCTACATCGTCGAGAACAACGGCGTGTACGGCCTCACCAAGGGCCAGTTCTCGGCCACCGCCGACCGCGGCTCCAAGAGCAAGCGCGGCGTGGTCAACTCCGACAACTCGATCGATCTGGCGGCGATGGCGCTGCAGCTCGGCGCGAGCTTCGTCGCGCGCTCGTTCTCCGGCGACAAGACGCAGCTTGTGCCGCTGATCGAGGCCGCGATCCGGCACAAGGGCGCGGCCTTCATCGACGTGATCAGCCCGTGCGTCGCCTTCAACAACCACACCGGCTCGACCAAGAGCTTCGACTACGTGCGCGAGCACAACGAGGCGGTGAACCGGCTCGACGTCATCACCGAGCGCGCGCCGATCAAGGTCGACTACGCGCCGGGCTCGGTGCAGGTGGTCGAGCAGCACGACGGCACCAAGCTCGCGCTGCGCAAGCTCGACGCCGACTACGACGTGCACGACCGCCTCGCGGCGATGGGCTTCCTGCAGAAGCACACCGCCAAGGGCCAGGTGGTGACGGGACTGCTCTACGTCGATCCGGAGTCCGAGGACCTGCACGCCCACCTCGACACGGTGGACACGCCGCTCAATGCGCTGGAGGCCGATCAGCTCTGTCCCGGCTCCGCGGCGCTGGACAAGATCAACGCCAGCCTGCGGTAAACGCGCCGGGTCTGATTCAACTGCGTTGAATCAGACCCGGCGTTCATCTTTTTGTTTGCGCATGATCTTTTCCGAAAACCGGTGCCCACTTTTCGGGATCATGCGCTAATTCGCGCACTGGCGAACGTAGGAGCTCCGATCGGTCGGATTGTTGCCGATCCCGGCGTTGAGCGGGAACGAATGGATGCAGTTTCGCACCCGGTCGCTGAAGGTGTTGATCGGCGGCGGCTTGTAGACGCCCGGCGCCTGCGGCGTAACGATCGCCTCGGTGCGCGGCAAGTTGGCCGGCGGAATGTAGCTGGAGCCGCGCGGATAGGCCCGCTGCTTCGGAGCTTTCTTCGCCTCTCCGCTGTCCGGCACGACCGACTTCGGGGGCCGTTTCAGCGGCCTGCCGCCCTCCTCGACCATGATGTCGTAGGAGCGCTGCTGCGCCAGAGCAGGCTGGAAGGTCCAGAAACCCGCAAGAACAATCGCCAGGAAGACTTTGGACGTCATCGGCATGTCCTCCACATAGGAAGCCAACACCGCGCCAGCCCTATTCCCTGGGCATGATCTTTTCGGAAAACCGGCGTCCACTTTTCCGGATCATGCCTCAGTCCTCCTCCGGGGATTCCACAATCGGATCATAGCGTTTGGCGTCGAAGCCGAGCAGGTTCCACGATTGCTGCATGTGCGGCGGCAGCGGCGCGGTGGCGTCGATGGTGCCGCCGCGCGGATGCGGAATAGCGATCCTCCGGGCCTGCAGGTGCAGCTTCTTCTGCACTCCTCCGGGCAGTTCCCAGTTTTCCTTGTTGAAGTATTTCGGGTCGCCGACGATCGGATGGCCGATGTGGTCCATGTGGGCGCGCAATTGATGGGTGCGCCCGGTGACCGGCTTGAGCGACAGCCAGCTCAGCTTCTGGCCGGCGGTCTCGACCAGCGCGTAGTAGGTCACGGCGTGGCTGGCGCCCTCGTCGCCGTGCTTGGCGATCACCATGATGCTGTCCTCCTCGCGCTCCTCCTTGGCGAGGAACGTCGAGATGCGGCCCTGCTTGGGACGCGGCGCGCCGACCACCAGCGCCCAATAGATCTTGCGCGCCGAGCGCGAGCGGAAATTCTTGGCGAGCGCCGAGGCGGCAAACCGCGTCTTGGCGACCAGCAGGCAGCCCGAGGTGTCCTTGTCGAGCCGGTGCACCAGACGCGGCTTCTGCCCCGAGCGGTCGCGCATCGCATCCAGCATGCCGTCGACGTGCTTGAAGGTGCCGGAGCCGCCCTGCACCGCGAGCCCCATCGGCTTGTTGAGCACCATCACGTCGTCGTCCTCGTAGAGCGTGATCGACTTGAGGAACGCGCGGTCCTTCTGGTCCTGCGGCGCATCGGGGCCGGGCTTCGGCGCGTCGAGCTTGAGCGGCGGAATGCGGATCGCCTGGCCGGATTGCAGGCGGTCCTTGGGCTGCGCGCGCTTGCCGTTCACGCGCACCTCGCCTTTGCGGATGATGCGCTGGATGTGGGAGTACGACAGCCCCGGAAACCGCGCCTCGAAGAAGCGGTCGAGCCGCATGCCGTCCTCGTCGCCGGTCACGGTGACGGTCTGCACGCCACCGCCGGCCTTGCCGCCGGCGGCGCAGGCGGGCTTACCGCCCGACCAGCGGGGGCGGCTTCTTGTCGGCCTTGGCCTCGTACTTTGGCAGCTCGCCCTTGGGGCATTCCTTGGCCTCTTCCCACAGGTAGAGCTCAGCCTTATCACCCTGCAGCCGCCATGTCGCTGAGATCGCGCAGACGCCCGGCCGGTCGTCAGGCGCCCAGGCGCCGACCAGCCACGGCGTTTCGTCCCGGACGTGCGCGTGCGGCTGCTGATCGCCTTCCTTGGTGAAGGCCTCGCGGGCCGGCGTCACCGAATAGAGCATCTCGAGCTTTGACGGCGCTGCCGTCGGGCGCCAGCGCCTCGAACGTCACCAGCTTGGCGCCGGTGCCCTTGGCGTCGCGCGCCACATAGACCGCGCTCGGCGTCAGGCCGCCGCGGGCCGCGGTGCAGGAAATGAAGAATACCATCGCCTTGGCGTAGCGCTCGGTGTCGATCTCGACCGTCGCCTTCGGCATGGCGCAGACGTGGAGAGTTTTGAGCGAGCCCGGGAGCTTATCGACCGTCGTGGTCTTCGGCTCGTCGGCGGCGGGCTTCGGTTTTTCGGCTTCCTCGGCTTTTTTCTCGGCCTTCTTGTCGGTCTTTTTGTCGGTCTTCTTCGATGCAGGCTTGACCGGCTTCTCAGCCGTGAGACTTTCGGCGACCGGTTTTTCCGCTGCGGGCTTCGCCGCAGGCTCGTCCTTCGCGTCCTGTCCATGAGCGGCGGAGGCGAGCAGAACGCTCAAACCCAAAGCCAACCAGCGAGCAGCCATCGCAATCTCCTTGCGGCCGCCCTACTTGCATCGCTGCAAGTCCTCGGCCTTGCCACGGTTCCAGGTGACGCGCATGCGATCCCCTTTTGGATCGAGCGTGACCGGAACATCGTTCGAAGTCCGAGCAGCGGGCCTGGATGTAGGCCGTCTGCCCCAGCTTGTACATTTTCCCAATTCGGCAGTGGCCCGAATACCAATTCAGCGAGGTATCGTTAACGACGAGGGCCGCGGTGGACGGCGTGTTGCCGCCGAAACCGCATGCCGATTGATTAACGCGCCCAGCGCCCGACCCAGGGCTCCGCCGCAGACGCCGGAGAACACGCCGCAACCGCAACGGCCGCACCAAACAACCACGCCCGCATCATTCACCACGTCTTTCCTTTCGCAGCTTCGCCCAGTACTCGAGGCGCTTCCTGATCTCTCGCTCGAACCCGCGCTCCGGCGGGTCGTAGAACTGCCGCCGCCCCATGCCCTCCGGGAAGTAATCCTGGCCGGAGAACGACTCCTCCTGATCGTGGTCGTAGGCGTAGCCGCGGCCATAGCCCTCCGATTTCATCAGGTTGGTCGGCGCGTTGAGGATGTGCTTGGGCGGCAGCAGCGAGCCGCCCTGCTTCGCCGCCTGCATCGCCTGGCCGTACGCCACATAGGCGGCGTTCGATTTGGGCGCGGTCGCGACATAGAGCACCGCCTGCGCGATCGCCAATTCGCCCTCGGGGCTTCCGAGGAAATCGTAGGCATCCTTGGCGGCGTTGCAGATCGTCAGCGCCTGCGGATCGGCGAGCCCGATGTCCTCGACCGCCATGCGCACGACGCGCCGCGCGATGTAGAGCGGGTCCTCGCCGGCATCGAACATGCGGCAGAGATAGTAGAGCGCCGCGTCCGGATCGGAGCCGCGCACCGACTTGTGCAGCGCCGAGATCAGGTTGTAGTGGCCGTCCGGCGCTCTTGTCGTAGATCGGCGCGCGCCGCTGCACCACGTTCTGCAAGCCGGCCAAATCGAAGGTCTCGCCGGGCCGCGCCGCGCGCCAGACCTCCTCCACCAGCGTCAGCGCCGCGCGGCCGTCGCCGTCGGCCATGCGCGCCACCGCCGCGCGCGCATCGGCATCGAGCGGCAGCCGCTTGCCCTCGATCGCTTCGGCGCGGGCCAGCAGCTTCTCGACCGCCTCGGCGTCGAGCGACTTGAACACCAGCACGCGCGCGCGCGACAGCAAGCGCCGCGTTGAGCTCGAACGACGGATTCTCGGTGGTGGCGCCGACCAGCACGATGGTGCCGTCCTCCATCACCGGCAGGAAGCTGTCCTGCTGCGCGCGATTGAAGCGATGCACCTCGTCGACGAACAGCAGCGTGCCCTTGCCGGTCTCGCGCCGCGCGCGGGCGGCGTCGAACACCTTCTTGAGATCGGCGACGCCGGAGAACACCGCGGAAATCTGCTCGAACTGCAGGTCGGTTTCCTTGGCCAGGAGCCGCGCCACCGTGGTCTTGCCGGTGCCGGGCGGCCCCCAGAACACCAGCGAGCCGAGCGAGCGCGTCGCCAGCATGCGGGCCAGCGCGCCGTCGGGCCCGAGCAGATGGTCCTGCCCGACCACCTCGGCCAGCGTCTGCGGGCGCAGCTTGTCGGCGAGCGGACGCGGCGCATCGGCGTCGAGCCCGGACGCGGCGAACAGGTTGGGGCCGGTGGCCTGTGCGCTTTGCCATTGGTCTGCAAATTGGGGCCTGCGGAGCGCGACCGCAAGCGGCTCAACCTAGCACCCAGCCTCTCGAACGATCCGCCTAGCCGCCGAACACCGCCGAAATTTGCCGCCCGCCGCGCTGGATGGTGACGCGCCAGACCCGGGCGCCGGCCTTGGCGACCTTGTCCAGATCGCGGGTCTTTTCGACCTTGTCGTTGTTCACGGTGACGATCACGTCGCCGCGCTGCAGCCCGACGCTTTGCGCCGGCGAGCCGTCCTCAATCTCAACGATCGCGACGCCTTCAACCGACATGTCGAGCCGCAGTTCGTCGGCGAGCGACGGCGACAGGTTGGCGACCTTGGCGCCGACGAACGGCGAGCGGCCGCGGATCGTCACTTCGTCGCGCGGTCCTTCCGGCGCGGTCTCGAGTGCGACCGCGACCTTGGTTTCCTTGCCGCTGCGCATCACGCCAAGCTGAGCGTGGCCCCCAAGCGGGCGCGTCGCGAAGCGGTAGTCGAAACCGTTGGGATCGTCGACCAGTTGGCCGTCGACCGCCACGATCACGTCGCCGGTCTTGATGCCCGCGCGCGCGGCGGGGCTTGCCGCGGCCACATTGGTCACGACCGCGCCCGCCGGGCGCTTGAGATCGAACCGCTCGGCGAGGTCCGGCGTCACCGCCTGCAGCTTGGCGCCGAGCCACGGCCGCTTCACCGCGGTGCCGCCGCTTCTCGCCGAGGCCACCACCACCTGCACCATGTTGGCCGGAATGGCGAAGCCGACGCCCTGCGAGCCGCCGGAGCGCGAGAAGATCGCGGTGTTGATGCCGACCACCTTGCCGGTCATGTCGACCAGCGCACCGCCGGAGTTGCCGGGATTGATCGCGGCGTCGGTCTGGATGAAGAACTGATAGTCGGTGATGCCGACCTGGGTGCGCGCCAGCGCCGAGACGATGCCGTGCGTCACGGTCTGACCGACGCCGAACGGATTGCCGACCGCCAGCACCAGGTCGCCGACCTGCAGCTCGTCGGAATTGCCGAAGTCGAGGAACGGAAACTTCTCGCGGCTCTCCTTGACGCGCATCACGGCCAGATCGGTGCGCGGATCCTTGAGCACCACCTCGACGTCGAACTCGCGCTTGTCGTCGAGCAGGATCTTCACCTGATCGGCGCCGTCGATGACGTGGTTGTTGGTCACCACCAGCCCCGATGCGTCGATGATGACGCCCGAGCCGAGCGAGCGCTGCTGCTGAGGCCCGCGCGGGCCGCCAAAATTCGGCCCGAAGAAGCGCCGGAAGAACGGGTCTTCCATCAGCGGATTGCGGTTCTCGACCGTCTTGGCGGCCTGCACCGTCACCACCGCGGGCGCCACGCGCTTGACGATCGGCGCATAGGACAGCCGCAGTTCGTTGGTCGAACTGGGCGGCACGCGCTGCGCCGAGGCCGGCAAGGCAAACAGCACACCCGCCAGGGCGGACAACAGGACGCGGCGGGCGGCAAAAGTCCAATCAGACATGACAAATCCCCGGATCGGCGGTGTTGAGATATAGGCTGAAGAAGCGCCCAATAGAAGGCCGGGACGCGCCCTTTACCCCTCTGCTAAGTGCTTGTTACAAATCGGATACGGCCGTTGGGGCCGATTTTCCCAGCGTTGTGCCCCAGGAGCCTCCAGCGTGCCCTCGAAAGCCTCCGAAGCAAGCCTGCCGGCCCCGGTGATCTACCTGATCGCCTTCGTCACCGGCGCCATCGTGATGAGCTTCGAGATGCTGGGCTCGCGCTATCTCAATCCCTATTTCGGCAGCGGCATCTACACCTGGGCGTCGCTGATCTCGACCGTGCTGGGCGCGCTCACGGTCGGCTACTTCATCGGCGGCTGGCTGGCCGACCGGACTCCGTCGGTCACGTTGCTCGGCGTCACGGTGCTGATCGGCTCGCTCTACATGCTGGTGCTGCCGAGCTTCGCGCAGCCGATGCTGGAATGGGTGCTGGCCGGCATCGACGACATCAAGGCGGGCAGCCTGCTCGCCTCGATGGCGATCCTGTTCTTTCCGGTGACGTTCTTCGGCATGTACTCGCCATTCGCGATCCGGCTGATGCTGCGCTCGGCGGCACAATCGGGAACGGTGTCGGGTGCGGTTTACGGCATCTCGACCATCGGCAGCATCGCCGGCACGCTGGGCACCACGTTCTTCCTGCTGCCGTCGATGGGCTCACGCACGCTCACATTGACGCTGGGCGGGATCGGCGTGGCGTCGGCGCTGGTGCTGATCGCGCTGCCCTGGCTCATCCGCCGCCCCGCGGCTGCCGCCGCCTTCGCGCTGACGATGCTGCTCGCCTGCGCCGACGCGCGCGCACAGGCGCTGGTCGACGAGCAAGCCCGCGCCGCGCTGCTCAAGCGCCCGGACGGACAGGTCGCTCGCATCGAGACCGAGTTCAACGACATCTTCATCACCAAGCGGCGGCACGAGCTGACCATGTCGTTCCAGCTCAAGGGCTGGGACTACACGGAGTCGGTCACCAACCTGCGCGATCCGGACGACCTGCCGGTGCACTACACGCGCTTCATGCCGGTGGCGCTCGCCTATCCGGAGACGCCCGCGAAAATCCTGATGATCGGGCTCGGCGGCGGCTCGATCTCGACCTATCTCGGCCGCGCCATGCCGGACATCGCGATCGACACCGTGGAAATCGACGCCGGCGTGATCAACGCGGCGAAGCGCTATTTCGGCATCTTGGAGACGCCGAAGGTGAAATACCTCTCCGCCGACGGCCGCGTCTTCCTCAACCGCAACAAGCAGCTTTACGACCTGATCCTGGTCGATGCGTTCCACGGCGGCTATGTGCCGTTCCACCTGCTGACGAAAGAGTTCTACACGCTGATCAAGCAGCGGCTGGCGCCTGGCGGCGCGGTGGCGTTCAACGTGCACGACGGCACCAAGCTCTACGTCTCGACCATCAAGACGCTCAACGAGGTGTTCCCCGCCGTGCACCTCTATCCGACCGGCGAAGGCGAAGTGATCACGGTCGCCACCGCGCAAGCCGCGCCGGCCGACGACGTGCTCAAGGAGCGCGCCGCGTCGCTGCAGCAGAAGCACGGCTTCCGCTATCCGCTGCCAAGCCTGATGGCGAAGCGGATCACGCAGCCGTCGCTGGACAAGGCCGAACTGCTCACCGACGACTTCGCGCCGGTCAATCTCTACGACCAGATCGGCCGCGAGCAGAAGAAGCGGAAGTAGCTCACTCCTTCGGCGGCACGGTGCGCAGATACGCGACGATGGCGCTGAGGTCGGCGTCGGTCATCGTGGCGTACAGCGGATAGCCCATCGGCGGCTTGAGCGGCGTGCCGTCGCGGCGCTTGCCCTGCGTGATCGCGGTCTTGATCTCGGCGTCGGTCCAAGCGCCGATGCCCTTTTCCTTGTGCGACGTGATGTTGCGCGCGACCGCGACGCCCCACGGGCCCTTGAACTCCTCGCCGCCCTTGCCGAGCGAATTCTTGAAGTCGGTCTGACCGGTCGACGATTTCGTGTGGCACTCCATGCAATGCCCGATGGTGACGAGATAAAAGCCGCGCTTCACCGGATCGGCCATGTCGGCATCGGTGAACGGCTTCTCGGCGCCGGGCGGTATCTCAACGTGCATCGGCGCCTTGTAGACCGGCGGCTCGACCGCATTGCGCGTCGCCGGCACCGATTTGACGTAGGCGACAACCGCGTCGATGTCAGCAGCCGTGAAGATTTTGTAGAAGCCGAACGGCATCTGCGGCGACAACGGCGTGCCATTGGGACGCACGCCGTTCTGGATCGCATTCTTGATCTGCGCGCTGGTCCAGTCGCCGATACCGGTTTCCTTGTCCGGCGTGATGTTGGAGCCCTTCACCTTGTACTGCGGGGTGTCCCAGGTCTGCGGTCCGCCAGCGAGTTGCTTGGCCATGTCGAACACGCCGCCGGGACCGCGCGGGGTGTGGCAATTGCCGCAAGTCAGGATGCCGTTGACCAGGTAGCCGCCGCGCTCAAGCTGGGACTGCGCACCCGCATTGCCACCGATGCAAACATAGACCGCCGTCGTGCAGGCAAGCACCCACCGGGACATGAATTCCTCCACTTGGATCAGTTTCGAGTCGTTCCAAGCTTAGCGGAGCCGGATGACCGCTCCAAGATTAGCGCGCCGCCCCAGCGAGGATTTTCACCATTTCCGCATAGCCCCGCCGCTTGGCGTGCTCGAGCGGCGTGATGCGATCGCGATCGGGAATGCTGATATTGGCGCCGGCCGCCACCAGCAGCCGCACGATCTCGGTGTGCGCCGCCCCGCCGTCGCCAAGCACCACCGCCTCCATCAGCGCGGTCCAGCCGAGATTGTTGACGTGATCCTTGTCGATCGCGGTGGCGAGCAGAAGCTTCACCGCCTCGACGTGGCCGCGGTGCGCGGCGGGAATGAGCGCCGTGCCGCCGAACCGGTTGGTGTCCTTGAGGTTCGGGCCGGCGCCCAGGATCAGCTTGAGGATTTCGGTGCGCCCCTCGGCGCCGGCGTAGAGGAACGGCGTGTCCTGGATCAGGTCCTTGGCGTTGACGTCGGCGCCCTCCTGGATGAGGAAGCGCGCGACGTCGAGCCGGTTGCGCTGCGTGGCGGCGAGTAACGGAGTGCGGCCGCGGTGATCGCGCCAGTTGATGCGCGCGCCCTCCCGCACCAGTTCGCGCACGGCAACGATCTCGCCGCGCTCGGCCGCCATCAGCAGATCGCGCTCACGCTCCGGATTGCCCTGACCCATCGCGCCCGGCATCGCACCGATCAGCAAAAAGGCGGCCGCAGCCGCCTTTAGGAATTGTCGTGCCATTCCAGAGAAACCCTTACGCCGCGGCGGAAGCTTCCTCGTCGGCCTTCCTCTCCTGCACCGGACCGGAATCGAGGCCCTTGGCGCTCTCGTCGCGATCGACGAACTCGATCACCGCGACCGGCGCATTGTCGCCGTAGCGGAAGCCGGCCTTGAGAATGCGGCAGTAGCCGCCCTTGCGTTCCTTGTAGCGGGGGCCCAGCACGTCGAACAACTTCTTGACCATGGCGACGTCGCGGATCTGCGAGATCGCCTGGCGGCGTGCGTGCAGGTCACCGCGCTTGCCGAGCGTCACCAGCTTCTCGACCACCGGCCGCAGCTCCTTCGCCTTCGGAAGGGTGGTGGTGATCTGCTCGTGCTTGATCAGCGCCGCGCACATATTGGCGAACATGGCCTTGCGGTGCTCGGGCTTCTTATTGAGCTTGCGGTGAACCTTGCCGTGACGCATCGAACTCGTCCTTCATTTCTCTGTGTCGCGACGGTTGGTCGGACGCTGTGCTCAGGTGGGCTTCCTGCGTTCGCCCAAAAAGTCATGGCCGGACCATAGGTGTTTTAGAACGCCGTTCGTCGAACGGCTACGGCCGGCCACGACGGGAACTCAAACTCAGTAGTGATCCTCGAAGCGCTTCGCCAGCTCTTCGATATTCTCCGGCGGCCAGCCCGGCACTTCCATGCCGAGATGCAGGCCCATCTGGGCCAGCACTTCCTTGATCTCGTTGAGCGACTTGCGGCCGAAGTTCGGAGTGCGGAGCATTTCCGCCTCGGTCTTCTGCACCAGGTCGCCGATGTAGACGATGTTGTCGTTCTTGAGACAGTTGGCCGAACGGACCGACAGCTCGAGCTCGTCGACCTTCTTGAGGAACGCCGGGTTGAAGGCGAGGTCCGGGATCGTGACCTCGGCCTGCTCCTTCTTCGGCTCCTCGAAGTTGACGAACACGTTGAGCTGGTCCTGCAGGATGCGCGCGGCATAAGCCGACGAATCCTCGGGGCTCACCGCGCCGTTGGTCTCGATCTGCAAGGTCAGCTTGTCGTAGTCGAGGATCTGGCCCTCGCGGGTGTTCTCGACCTTGTAGGAAACCTTGCGCACCGGCGAATACAGGCTGTCGACCGGGATGAGCCCGATCGGCGCATCCTCGGGGCGGTTGCGCTCCGACGGCACGTAGCCCTTGCCGGTGTTGACCGTGAACTCCATGCGGATCTCGGCGCCCTCGTCGAGGGTGCACAGCACGAGATCCGGGTTGAGCACCACGATGTCGCCGACCGTCGAGATGTCGCCGGCGGTAACGGCGCCCGGACCGGACTTCTTGACCACCATGCGCTTGGGACCATCGCCCTGCATCTTGATGGCGATGTCCTTGATGTTGAGCACGATGTCGGTGACGTCCTCGCGCACGCCGGCGATCGAGGAGAATTCGTGCAGCACACCATCGATGTGCACCGACTGCACCGCCGCGCCCTGGAGCGAGGAGAGCAGCACGCGCCGCAGCGCGTTGCCCAGCGTCACACCGAAGCCGCGCTCGAGCGGCTCGGCAATCAACGTCGCCGAGCGCTTGCCATCATGCCCCAGCGAAACCTGGAGCTTGTTGGGCCTGATCAGTTCCTGCCAATTCTTCTGGATCACGTTTGCACCCATCGCGTTGAGTGGCGCGGACTTCGGAGCGTCCCATTCCGGCTTGTGAGACAGGTCCGCGGCGT
Source organism: uncultured Alphaproteobacteria bacterium (assembly GCA_963838595.1). GTDB lineage: Bacteria > Pseudomonadota > Alphaproteobacteria > Rhizobiales > Xanthobacteraceae > Z2-YC6860. Next base: position 12,554 of record CAWIRP010000022.1, on the reverse strand, counting down.
CCGACGAACCCGTCGGACGGCTGTAAGATAGGTCGGTCATACGCGCCGTCGCTTTCTCGGCCTGCAGCCGTTGTGAGGGATCGGCGTTACGTCCCTGATCGAAGTCACGGTGAAGCCGGCCGCCTGCAGCGCGCGCAGCGCCAACTCGCGGCCCGAGCCCGGACCCGCGACCTCGACTTCGAGAGTGCGCATGCCGTGCTCGGAGGCTTTCTTCGCGGCATCTTCGGCAGCAACCTGCGCCGCATAGGGCGTCGACTTGCGCGAGCCCTTGAAACCCATTGTGCCGGCCGACGACCAGGCAATCGTGTTGCCTTGTGCGTCGGTGATCGTGATCATCGTGTTGTTGAACGATGCGTTCACGTGCGCCACGCCGGAGGCGATGTTCTTGCGTTCGCGGCGGCGGACGCGCGCGCTGGCGGTAGCTTCCTTACCCATTCAAGATCCTTTCGCAGCCCGGGCCTTGCGCGCCGGGCAAAATCCAATTCGTTTCAGGCCTACGCGGTGGCCTTCTTCTTGCCGGCAATCGCCTTGGCCGGACCCTTGCGGGTGCGGGCGTTGGTGTGGGTGCGCTGACCGCGGACCGGAAGGCCCTTGCGATGACGCAGCCCGCGATAGCAGCCGAGGTCCATCAGCCGCTTGATGTTCATGGCGGTGTCGCGACGCAGATCGCCCTCAACCACGTAGTCCTGGTCGATCATTTCGCGGATCTGCAGCACCTCTTGATCGGTGAGCTGCGACACGCGCCGCTCCGGTGCGATGCGGACTTTTTCCACGATCTCCTTGGCATTCTTCTGCCCAATGCCGTGGATGTACTGGAGCGCGATGACGACGCGCTTGTTGGTCGGAAGATTCACGCCAGCGATGCGGGCCACGACCTTACTCCTGTTCCCGCCGGCGCAAGGCCGCAGCGGCGTTGTCCCAATGGCTTGCAAGGACCCTGCAAGCGATAACGCGACGCCAATCCCCGTCCCTTCGGGGCTGGCATCGTTCATACTCTGTCCGACAGAATGTGCAGGTTATTAGGGGATTCCCGGTCACTTCGTCAACCTCCGCGATCGCGCCTTTGTGCGGGATTTTGGGCGTCCGGCAGCCCCTTTCCGGGCTTTCGGCCGGGCTGCGGAAGCGGCCTTGGCGCGGCCCTTGGTTTTGGCCTTGGCGGCCCGTTTTGCGGGCGATTTCGGGGCCTTGGGCGCGGTTTTCTTGGGCTTTGCCTTGGCGGCAGCCTTTTTGGGCTTTGACCCGCTCTTGGGGGCGCCAAACGCGGCCGCATCGGCCAGGGCGCGACCAATCGCACCAGTCACTTCCTCGATGGAGGCCATGCCGTCCACGGTCCGCAGCGAGCCCTTGGCCTTGTAATGGGCCACCAGCGGCGCGGTCTGGGCCCGGTAGGCGGCCAGACGCTGCTTGAGCACCTCCGGCGTGTCGTCCGGGCGGAGCGGCATGCCCATGTTCCGCATCTCGAACACTCGGGTCTCGATGCGGCGGATCAGGATGTCCTCGTCGACCTTGATCTCGATGACGCCGTCGAGCTTGAGGCCCTTGCTCTTGAGCATTTTCTCGAGCGCTTCAGCCTGCGGCACGGTGCGCGGAAAGCCGTCGAGAATGAAGCCGCGTCTGGCGTCGTGCTGGTCGACGCGATCGGACACGATGCCGACCACGACGTCGTCCGGCACCAGTTCGCCGCGCGCCATGATATCCCGCGCCTTGACGCCGATAGGCGTGCCGGCGGCCACCGCCGCCCGCAACATGTCGCCGGTCGAGAGCTGCACGATGCCGTAACGGTCGACCAGCGCCTTCGCCTGCGTGCCCTTGCCGGCCCCCGGCGGACCAAGCAGCACAACCCTCATCTACGCTTCCCCCGAAGCTTGGAACGCTTGATCAAGCCCTCGTACTGATGCGCAAGCAGGTAGCCCTGAATCTGCGCCACCGTATCCATGGTCACGCTGACGACGATCAGCAGCGACGTGCCGCCGAAATAGAACGGCACCGCCGCGTATGAGATCAGCAACTCGGGGATCAGGCAGACCACCGAGAGATACGCGGCGCCGACCACCGTGATGCGGGTCAGCACATAGTCGATGTATTCCGCCGTGCGCTCGCCCGGACGGATGCCGGGGATGAAGCCGCCATGCTTCTTGAGGTTGTCCGCGGTCTCGGTCGGGTTGAACACGATCGCGGTGTAGAAGAACGCGAAGAAGATGATCATCGCGATGTAGAGGATCAGGAACAGCGGGCGGCCGTGGCCGAGCTGCGTGGTCAGGGTGACGAACCACTCCGGCCCCTGCCCGGCGTTGAAGTTCGCGACCGTGGTCGGCAGCAGCAGCAGCGACGACGCGAAGATCGGCGGGATCACGCCCGAGGTGTTGAGCTTGAGCGGCAGATGCGAGGACTGGCCCTCGAACATCCGGTTGCCGACCTGGCGTTTGGGATACTGGATCAGCAGCCGCCGCTGCGCCCGCTCCATGAACACGATGAAGGCGATCACCACGACCGCCATCACGATGACGATCAGGATCAGCCCGGTGGACAGCGCGCCCTGGCGGCCGAGCTCGAGCATGCCGGCAATCGCCGAAGGCAGTTCGGCGACGATGCCGGCCATGATGATGAGCGAGATGCCGTTGCCGATGCCGCGCGCGGTGATCTGCTCGCCGAGCCACATCAGGAACATGGTGCCGCCGGTGAGCGTGATGACCGTGGCGATGCGGAAGAAATAGCCGGGCTCGCTCACCACGTTGCCGGCGCCTTCCAGCCCCAGCGAAATCCCGTAGGCCTGGAACACCGCGAGCAGCACAGTGAGATAGCGGGTGTACTGGTTGATGACCTTGCGGCCCTGCTCGCCCTCTTTCTTAAGTTGCTCAAGCGTCGGCGAAACAGTCGTCATCAACTGAATGATGATCGAGGCCGAAATGTACGGCATGATGTTCAGGGCGAAGATCGCCATGCGATGAATGCCGCCGCCGGCGAACATATTGAACATGCCGAGGATGCCGCCGGCCTGCGACTTGAAGATCTGATCCCAGGCGGTGGGATCGATGCCGGGCAGCGGGATGTAGGTGCCGAAGCGGTAGACCAGCAGCGCGCCGAGCGTGAACCAGATTCGCTTCTTGAGCTCCTCGGCCTTGGCCAGCGCGGAGAAGTTGAGATTGGCCGCCAGTTGTTCCGCTGCAGAAACCATTGAGAGCTCCCGTTACCGCCCGCGCCCGCTCAGATATAGGGATCAGGCGGCCTTTTCGCCCTCTTCCGCCTTCGGTGCCAAAATCTTGACCGAGCCGCCGGCCTTCTCGACCGCGGCCTGGGCCGACTTCGAGGCGCCATAGACCGCGAATTCGACCTTGGACTTGAGTTCGCCGCCGCCGAGCAGCCGCACGCCGTCCTTGGCGCGGCGCATCACGCCGGCCTTGATCAGGGCAGCCGCGTCAACGACCGCGCCGGCATCGAGCAGCTTGGCGTCGATTGCCGCCTGCACCACACCGAGATTGACCTCGTTGAGGCGGAGCTGGAACTTGGTGTTGCGGAAGCCGCGCTTCGGCAACCGGCGATGCAGCGGCATCTGGCCGCCTTCGAAGCCCTTGATGCGCACGCCGGAGCGCGCGGTCTGGCCCTTGCCGCCGCGGCCGCCGGTCTTGCCCATGCCCGAGCCGATGCCGCGGCCGATGCGCATGCGCTTCTTGGTCGAGCCAGCCTTCGGAGCGATTTGGTTGAGCTTCATGGCCTTGTCCTTACTTGCCCTCGACCACGCGGATCAGGTGCTTGACCTTGTTGAGCATGCCGCGGGTCATCGGCGTATCCGGCAGGTCGCGGGTACGGCCGATCTTGTTGAGCCCGAGACCGATCAGCGTCTCGCGCTGTGTGTGCTCACGCCGCATCGCGCTGCCGGTCTGCTGAACCTTGATCGTCTTGCCACTTGCCATCGCGATTACTCCGTGGCCTCGGCGTCTGCGCCTTCGCGGCGGCGCGACTGCAGGGCCGAAACCTTGATGTTGCGGCGCGCCGCGACCGAGCGCGGCGAATCGACGTTCTTCAGCGCGTCGAAGGTGGCGCGGACCATGTTGTACGGGTTGGACGAGCCGATCGACTTCGCCACCACGTCCTGCATGCCGAGCGACTCGAACACGGCGCGCATCGGACCGCCGGCGATGATGCCGGTGCCGGGAGGCGCCGCGCGCAGGAACACCTTGCCGGCGCCGTGACGGCCGCGCACGTCATGATGCAGCGTGCGGCCCTCGCGCAGCGGAACGCGCGTCACGTTGCGCCGCGCCGCGTCGGTCGCCTTGCGGATGGCTTCCGGCACTTCGCGCGCCTTGCCGTGGCCGAACCCGACCCGGCCCTTCTGATCGCCGACGATCACCAGCGCGGCAAAGCCGAACCGGCGGCCGCCCTTCACCACCTTGGCGACGCGGTTGATGTGGACGAGCTTGTCGATAAACTCGCTCTCTTCCCGTTCGCGTCTCGGTTCACGTGCCATAGCGATCTTCTCTCTCTGCCGGGCTGTCGCCCTTCAAAATCCGTTCAGAACTTCAGTCCGCCCTCGCGGGCGGCATCGCCCAGCGCCTTGATGCGGCCGTGATAGAGGTAGCTGCCGCGGTCGAACACCACGTCGGTGACGCCCTTCTGCTTGGCGCGCTCGGCCACCAGCTTGCCGACCGCCTTGGCGGCGTCGATGTTGGCGCCGGTCTTGAGGTTGCCGCGCATGTCCTTCTCGATCGACGACGCAGCGGCGACCGTCGAACCCTTCACGTCGTCGATCACCTGCGCGTAGATGTGCTTCGACGAGCGAAACACAGTCAGCCGCGCGCGGCCGGCCGCCGCCTGCTTGACCTTGCGCCGCGTGACGCCCTTGCGCCGTGCTGTTCTGACCTTGACCGTCGCCATAGCGCGCTCCGTTACTTCTTCTTGCCTTCCTTGCGGAAGATGTATTCGCCGGCGTACTTCACGCCCTTGCCCTTATAGGGCTCCGGCGGACGGAAGCCGCGGATCTCCGCGGCGACCTGGCCGACCTTCTGCTTGTCCGAGCCGCTGATCTTGATCTCGGTCGGCTTCGCAGCGGCGATCGTGATGCCCTCCGGGATCGGATAGACGACGTCATGGCTGTAGCCGAGCTGAAGCTGCAGGTTCTTGCCCTGCACCGCGGCGCGATAGCCGACGCCGGTGATCTCCAGGTTCTCCTCGAAGCCCTTGGTGACGCCGACCATCAGATTGTTGACCAGCGTGCGCGCGGTGCCCCACTGCGAGCGGGCGCGCTTGGTCTCGTTGCGCGGATCGATCTGAATCGCGCCCTTGTCCATCTTGGCCTCGACATCGCCATGCAGCACGAGCTGCAGCGCGCCCTTCGGGCCCTTGACCTTGACGGTCTGGCCCTCGACGTTCGCCGTGACGCCCGTGGGGACCGGAACCGGTTTTTTGCCGATACGAGACATGGTTTTTCTCGACTGTTTCTCTCGTGCCCTTAGAACACCGTGCAAAGCACTTCGCCGCCGACATTGGCGTCGCGCGCGTCGTGGTCGGCCATCACGCCCTTCGGCGTCGACAGGATCGCGACGCCCAGGCCGTTGTTGATGCGCGGCAGGTTGCGCACCGCGACGTAGACGCGGCGGCCCGGCTTGGAGACCCGCGACATCTCGCGGATCACCGGCTGGCCTTCGGAATACTTCAGCTCGATCTCCAGCTCGCTGCGCCCGTCCTTGTGCTCGACGGTGGCGTAGCCGCGGATGTAGCCCTCGTTCTTGAGCACATCGAGCACGCTGACGCGCAGGCGCGAGCCCGGCGTGGTGATCTTGGGCTTCTTGCGCATCTGCGCGTTGTTGATGCGCGCGATCAGATCGCTGAGCGGATCGTTGATGGACATGCGATCCCCCTCACCAGCTCGACTTCACAAGGCCCGGGATCAGGCCCTTGGAGCCGAGCTCGCGCAGCGCGATACGGCTGAGCTTGTGCTTGCGATAGAACGCACGCGGCCGGCCGGTCAGCTCGCAGCGATTGCGGATGCGCGTCGCCGACGAGTTGCGCGGCATCTCGGCAAGCTTCAGGCTCGCGGCAAAGCGCTCTTCCACCGGCTTGGTCTTGTCCATGATGATCGCCTTGAGGCGGTCGCGACGGCCGCGCGCCTGCTTCGTCATCTTGCGACGACGATTGTTCTTCTCAATCGAACTCTTCTTCGCCATTCGTATCTCCTGGCTTTCCGCGTTTGAGGGCTCGCCCTTACGGATCGATCCTCACTGCCGGAACGGGAAGTTGAATGCGGCCAGCAACGCGCGCGCCTCGTCATCGGTTTTCGCGCTCGTGCAGACCGTGATGTCCATGCCCCAGACCTCTTGCGCCTTGTCGTAGTCGATCTCGGGGAAAATGATGTGTTCCTTGATGCCGAGCGAGTAATTGCCGCGGCCATCGAAGCTCTTCGGATTGAGGCCGCGGAAATCGCGCACGCGAGGCAGCGCGATGTTCACCAGCCGGTCGAGGAATTCGTACATCCGCGTCTTGCGGAGCGTGACCTTGCAGCCGATCGCCTGGCCGTCGCGCAGCTTGTAGGTCGCAATCGACTTGCGCGACTTGGTGATGACCGGCTTCTGGCCGGCGATCGCCGCCATCGCCTCGGCGGCCTGCTCGACCTTCTTGCGGTCGTTCACGGCTTCGCCGATGCCCATGTTGAGCACGATCTTCTGCAGGGTCGGAACCTGCATCTTGTTCTTGTAGCCGAACTGCTCGACGAGTTTCTTGCGCACGTCGCTGTCGAACTGCGTGCGCAGCCGCGGCGTGACGCGCTCTTCCGGCTCCCGCGGCTTTTTCTCCGCGGACGCAGCAGCCTTCGCGGCCGCAGCCTTTTCCTTGGCCTCGCGAGCCTTCTCGGCGCGCGCCAACGCCTCAGGCGACTGGTCGGCCCTGGCCTGCTTTTCGGGCTTGGCGCCCTTGTCCTGCTTATCAGCCATCGATCTCGACTCCGGAACGCTTGGCGACACGCACCCTGCGGCGGTCATCGCCTTCGCCGACGAATTTGAATCCGATCCGCGTGGGCTTGCCGTCCTTCGGGTCGGCCAGCGCCAGGTTGGACAGGTGGATGGTCGACTCCTTGGAGATGATGCCGCCCTCCTGCTGAGCCGTCTGCTTCTGGTGCCGCTTGACCATGTTGATGCCGCGCACCAGCGCGCGGCCGGCGGCCGGACGCACCTCGATCACCTCGCCGGAGCGACCCTTGTCGCGGCCGGTGAGCACGATGACCTTGTCGCCCTTCCTGATCTTCGCTGCCATCACAGCACCTCCGGCGCGAGCGAAATGATCTTCATGTGGTTCTTGGCGCGCAGCTCCCTCGGCACCGGGCCGAAGATGCGCGTGCCGACCGGCTCCATCTGCGGATTGATCAGCACGGCGGCGTTGCGGTCGAAGCGGATCACCGAGCCGTCGGGACGGTGAATGTCCTTGCGGACGCGCACGACGACGGCCTTCATCACCTCGCCCTTCTTGACGCGGCCGCGCGGGATCGCCTCCTTGACCGAAACGACGATGACGTCGCCGATCGTCGCGTACTTGCGCTTCGAGCCGCCCAGCACCTTGATGCACATGACACGGCGCGCGCCGGAATTGTCCGCCACATCAAGGTTGGTTTGCATCTGAATCATGGGACGCCTCGTATTCCGTTCGGCTGCGCCTTAGCGCGCCTTCTTCGTTTTGGTTGGCTTCTTCTCGGACTTCGACTCGATCGGAGCCTCGGTCCTGGCCCGCTTCTCGCCGGAGATCACCAGCCAGCGCTTGAGCTTCGAGATCGGCTTGTGCTCCTCGATCTGGACCAGGTCGCCGACCTTGAATTCGTTCTTCTCGTCGTGCGCGTGAAACTTGTTCGAGCGACGGACGGTCTTCTTCATGACGGGATGCGTGAAGCGACGTTCGACACGCACGACAACGGTCTTGTCCTGCTTGTCGCTGACCACTTCGCCCTGGAGCGTACGCTTCGGCATCTCGACCTCTTAACCCTTGGCCTTGGATTTCGTTTTCGACTTGGACTTCGCCTTCCGCTGCGGTTTCGCCGGCGGCTTCGGCCGCGACGAACGCTTCGGCTTCGCGCGCTCGGGCGCCGCCTTGGCTTCCGGCATCGGCTCGCCCGCGCGCTTCTGACGGGCAATCGTCATCAACCGCGCCACGTCACGGCGCACGAATCCGCACCCGCGAGGTGTTCTCCAACTGCCCGGTGGCGCGCTGGAAGCGCAGGTTGAACTGTTCCTTCTTGAGCTTGAGAACCTCATCGTCGATCTGATCGACGGTCATGGCCCGCGCGTCTGATGTTTTCATCGGATCACCCTGGGATACGCGAGACGAAACGGGTCTTGATCGGCAGCTTGGCGGCGGCGAGCGTGAGCGCCTCCTTGGCAAGCTCGATCGGGATGCCGTCGACCTCGAACAGGATGCGGCCCGGCTTGACCCGCGTCACCCACAATTCGACCGAGCCCTTGCCGGAGCCCATGCGGACTTCGAGCGGCTTCTTGGAAACCGGAACGTCCGGATAGACGCGGATCCACACCTGCCCGGCGCGCTTCATGTGGCGCGTGAGAGCGCGGCGAGCCGCTTCGATCTGGCGCGCGGTGACGCGATCCGGCTCCATCGCCTTGAGCCCGAACTGGCCGAACGCCAGATCGATGCCGCTGGTGGCGATGCCGTGGATGCGGCCCTTGTGCGCCTTGCGGAACTTGGTGCGTGACGGTTGCAACATGACGAATGACCTTTGTTACCCTCGCCTTACGCCGTTTCGCGGCGCGGACGACCGGCCTCGGCCTCGGCGAGACGCTTATCCTGCGCCATGGAGTTGTGCTCCATGATCTCGCCCTTGAAGATCCAGACCTTGACGCCGCAGGTGCCGTAGGTGGTGAAAGCGGTGGAGACGCCGTAGTCGACGTCGGCGCGCAGCGTGTGCAGCGGCACGCGGCCTTCGCGGTACCACTCCATGCGCGCGATTTCGGCGCCGCCGAGACGGCCCGAGCAGTTGATGCGGATGCCGCCGGCGCCGAGACGCATCGCCGACTGCACGGCGCGCTTCATGGCGCGGCGGAACGCGACGCGGCGCTCGAGCTGCTGGCTGATCGACTCCGACACCAGCTGGGCATCGAGCTCGGGTTTGCGGATTTCGACGATGTTGATGACCACGTCGCTGTCGGTCAGCTTGGCAACCAGCTTGCGCAGCTTCTCGATGTCGGCGCCCTTCTTGCCGATCACGACGCCGGGACGCGCCGAATGGATCGTCACGCGGCACTTCTTGTGCGGACGCTCGATCACGATCTTCGACACCGCCGCCTGCTTGAGCTCCTTCATCAAGACTTCGCGGATCTTGATGTCTTCGTGCAGCAGCGAGCCGTACTCGTTCTTGCCGGAGTACCAGCGCGAATCCCAGGTGCGGTTGATGCCGAGCCGCAGACCGATTGGGTTGACCTTTTGACCCATTGCCGTCTCCTTAAGCCGCAGCCTCGACCTGACGAACGATGATCGTCAGGTTCGCGAACGGCTTCATGATCCTTCCCATGCGGCCACGGCCGCGCGGGCTGAAACGCTTCATCACCAGCGCCTTGCCGACATGCGCCTCGGCGACGACGAGATCGTCGACATCGAGGTCATGGTTGTTTTCGGCGTTGGCGATCGCCGATTCCAGGCACTTCTTCACGTCCCTGGCGATGCGCTTGCTGGAGAACTGCAGATCCGCCAGAGCGATATCGACTTTCTTGCCGCGGATGAGCTGCGCCACGAGATTGAGCTTCTGCGGCGAAACCCGCAGCATGCGGGCCACCGCCTTGGCTTCGTTCTCCGGGAGCGTTCTTTCGCGCTTCGCCTTACCCATGATCCTGTCCTCTTAGCGCCTTAGCCCGCGGCCGGTGCCGGCGAGTCAGACCGCTTCGCCTTGCGATCGGAGCTGTGGCCGTAGAACGTGCGGGTCGGCGAGAACTCGCCGAACTTGTGACCGACCATCTCCTCGGTCACCAGGACCGGGATGTGCTTCTGGCCGTTGTAAACGCCGAACGTGATGCCGACGAACTGCGGCAGGATGGTCGAGCGCCGGCTCCAGATCTTGATCATCTCGTGCCTGCCCGACGAACGCGCCTTCTCTGCCTTCTTGAGCAGAAAGCCGTCGATGAACGGGCCTTTCCAAACCGAACGCGCCATGATGCGTGATCCTTAGCTCTGCTTCTTCCGCTTGTGACGGCTCAACATGATGAACTTGGTGGTCGACTTGTTCTTGCGGGTCTTCTTGCCCTTGGTGGGGAAGCCCCACGGGGTCACCGGATGGCGACCGCCGGAGGTGCGGCCTTCGCCGCCGCCGAGCGGATGATCGACCGGATTCATCGAGACGCCGCGGTTGTGCGGCATGCGGCCCATCCAGCGCTTGCGACCCGCCTTGCCGATCGAGATGTTCATGTTGTCGGGGTTCGACACCGCGCCGACCGTTGCCCTGCAGCGGCCATGCACCAGCCGCTGCTCGGCCGAGGACAGGCGCAGGATGACGTAGTCCTGGTCGCGGCCGACGATCTGCGCGTAGGTCCCGGCGGAGCGCGCGAGCTGGCCGCCCTTGCCGATCTTGAGCTCGATGTTGTGCACGATCGTGCCAACCGGCATGCCGCCGAGCGGCATCGCGTTGCCCGGCTTGATGTCGACGGACTTGCCGGCAACGATCGTGTCGCCAACCGATATGCGCTGCGGCGCCAGGATGTACGACAGCTCGCCGTCCGAATACTTGATCAGCGCGATGAAAGCGGTGCGGTTCGGATCGTATTCGATGCGCTCGACCTTCGCCGCTTCCGTCTTGGCGCGCTTGAAGTCGACCTTGCGATAAGCCTGCTTGTGACCGCCGCCGCGGAAGCGCGTGGTGATGCGTCCGAGGTTGTTGCGGCCGCCGCTCGAATTCTGGCCTTCGACAAGCGACTTGACGGGCTTGCCGCTGTAGAGGCCGGAGCGGTCGACGATGACGAGCTGACGCTGGCTCGGCGTGGTCGGTTTGAATGTCTTGAGTGCCATGCGACGACCCTTACAGACCCGTTGTCACATCGATGCGGTGACCCTCCTCGAGCGTGACGATGGCGCGCTTGGTCGCTTGCTGCTCGCCCATCATGCCCTTGAAGACCTTGAACTTGCCCTTGCGGATGAGCGTGTTGACGCTCTTCACCTTGACGTCGAACAGCTTCTCCACCGCCTCCTTGATCTGCGGCTTGGTGGCGTTGCGCGCGACCTTGAAGACGACCTTGTTGTGCTCGGACGCTGTCGTCGCCTTCTCGGTGATGATCGGGGCGACCAGGACGTCGTAATGGCGCGGATCGGTGGTGCTCATTTGAAGCGCGCCTCCAACGCATCGACCGCGGCCTTGGTCAGCACCAGCTTGCCGCGGCGCAGGATGTCATAGACGTTGATGCCCTGAACCGGCAGCACGTCGATGTTCGGGATGTTGCGCGCAGCATTGCGGAAGCCGACATCGACCTCCGCGCCGTCGATGATCAGCGCGTTGTTGAAGCCGAGCTTCTCGAAATGCGCGGCCAGCGCCTTGGTCTTCGGATCCTTCATCGTCGCAGCTTCGATCACGATCAGGCCGCCATCCTTCGCCTTCGACGACAGGGCGTGCTTGAGCGCGAGCGCGCGAACCTTCTTCGGCAGGCCGTGCTCATGCGAACGCACCACCGGTCCGAACGAACGGCCGCCGCCGCGGAACAGGTTGACGCGGGCCGAGCCGTGACGGGCCTGGCCGGTGCCCTTCTGCGCATACATCTTCTTGCCGGTGCGCCAGATGTCCGCGCGATTCTTGACCGCATGGGTGCCGGCGCGGCGCTTGGCGAGCTGCCAGCGCACGCAACGCTGAATGAGATCGGCGCGCGGCTCGAGACCGAAAATCTCGTCCGAGAGCTGCACGGAGCCGGCCGACTTGCCGTCGAGGCTGGTGACCTTGATTTCCATATCACGCACCCTCGTTGGCGGGTGCCGCTTCCGCGGCAGGTGCTTCGGCTGCAGGCTTGTCGGCCGCCGCCGGAGCCTTGAACTTGCCCGGCTTCGGAGCATCCTTCGGCAGCGCCTTCTTCACGGCGTCGCGCATGGTGATCCAGCCGCCCCTGACGCCCGGCACCGCGCCTTCGACCAAAATCAGGCCGCGCTCGACGTCGGTCTGCACGACCTTGAGGTTGAGCGTGGTCACGCGCTCGACGCCCATCTGGCCGGGCATCTTCTTGTTCTTGAACGTCTTGCCGGGGTCCTGACGGCCGCCGGTCGAACCGATCGAGCGATGCGAGACCGACACGCCGTGCGAGGCGCGCAGCCCGCCGAAGTTCCAGCGCTTCATGCCGCCGGCGAAGCCCTTACCGGTCGAGGTGCCGGTGACGTCGACGAACTGGCCGACCACGAAATGGTCCGCGGTGATCTCGGCGCCGACCGGAATGAGCTCCTTTTCGTCGACGCGGAACTCGACCATCTTGCGCTTGGGCTCGACCTTGGCGACGGCGAAGCGGCCACGCTCGGCCTTGCTCACGTTCTTCACCTTGCGGGTGCCGGAGCCGAGCTGCAGCGCGACGTAACCGTCCTTGTCCTTGTTGCGGTGCGCGATGACC
>CAWIRP010000021.1:0-89918 GCA_963838595.1 uncultured Alphaproteobacteria bacterium | reverse complement strand
TCGAGGCCAATACCGCCTGGAGCGCCGCTTCGACCGAGGCCGATGTCCGCTCGTTCGCGGAGGCCAAGGGCCTCAAGCTCGGCGCCGTCGCCCAGCCGTTGCGGGCGGCACTGACCGGGCGCACAACCTCGCCGCCCATTTTCGACGTGCTGGCAGTCTTGGGCAAAGACGAGAGCCTCGCCCGGTTGCGGGACCAGGCCTAAGCCCGGCAAAAGCCGGCATTGCTGCTTTGGCAAGCACGCCCGGCGCCTGCCGTATCTTGCAGTGCACACATGGATGGGCTACGCAAAATCAGGGCGTTTTTCCGCTGTCTGAGGGTGTGAGCATGAACGACAAGTCCGGCGCCAACATCAAGACCGGCAAGATCACGGTCGGCGACAAGAACTGGTCCTTCCCGATCTATCCCGGTTCCATCGGTCCCGACGTGCTCGACATCGGCAAGTTCTACGCCGAGACCGGGATGTTCACCTTCGATCCGGGCTTCACCTCGACGGCGGCCTGCGAGTCCAAGATCACCTACATCGACGGCGACGAGGGCGTGCTGCTCTATCGCGGCGTGCCGATCGAGCAGCTCGCCGAGCACGGCGACTTCCTCGAGACCTGCTACCTGCTGCTCTACGGCGAACTGCCGACCCCGACCCAGAAAGCGGACTTCGACTACCGGGTGAACCGCCACACCATGGTTCACGAGCAGATGAGCCGCTTCTTCCAGGGCTTCCGCCGCGACGCCCACCCGATGGCGGTGATGACCGGGTCGGTCGGCGCGCTCTCCGCGTTCTATCACGACTCGACCGACATCTCGGATCCGCAGCAGCGCATGATCGCCTCGATCCGCATGATCGCGAAAATGCCGACGCTCGCCGCGATGGCCTACAAATATTCGATCGGTCAGCCGTTCGTCTATCCGCGGAACGATCTCGACTACGCGACCAACTTCCTGCGCATGTGCTTTGCGGTGCCGGCCGAGGACTACAAGCCCAATCCGGTGCTGGCGCGCGCCATGGACCGCATCTTCATCCTGCACGCCGACCACGAGCAGAACGCGTCGACCTCGACGGTACGGCTCGCCGGCTCGACCGGCGCCAACCCGTTCGCCTGCGTCGCGGCCGGCATCGCCGCGCTGTGGGGGCCCGCGCACGGCGGCGCCAACGAAGCGGCGCTACAGATGCTCGGCGAAATCGGCACGGCTGAGCGTGTGCCGGAGTTCGTCAAGCGCGCGAAGGACAAGAACGTCGGGCTTCCGCCTGATGGGCTTCGGCCACCGCGTGTACAAGAACTACGATCCGCGCGCCAAGATCATGCAGAAGACGGCGCACGAGGTGCTCAGCGAGATTGGCCATCGCGACGACCCGCTCCTGCAGGTCGCGATCGAGCTGGAAAAGGTCGCGCTCAGCGACGAGTACTTCATCGAGAAGAAGCTCTATCCCAACGTCGACTTCTATTCGGGCATCACGCTCAAGGCGATGGGCTTCCCGACCACGATGTTCACCGTGCTGTTCGCGCTCGCGCGCGCGGTCGGCTGGATCGCGCAGTGGAAAGAGATGATCGAGGATCCGGGCCAGCGCATCGGCCGTCCGCGCCAGCTCTACACGGGCGAGCCGCGGCGCGACTACGTGCCGATCTCGCGGCGGAAGTAGTCGCCGGATATTGCTTGCGAACGGGGCGCCTTAGGCGCCCCGTTTCATTTCCGGCGCGTATCTGCGTCCAGCACGATGTCGGCCGCGCGCGATGCGGGCGCCGCGGCGCCGATCTGCATGATGCCGTCGAGCCTGCGCGAACGCCTCGACCTGGCGCGCGGCGTTCCGCGGTGTCCCCGAGCACTGCGACGAGCGCTTCGGTGAGCTGCTCCGGCGTACAATTTTCCTGCAGCAGCTCCGGCACCACGTTCTCCCCGAGCACCAGATTGGCCAGCACGACCGAGGGCACCGTGACAAAGCGGCGGAACACCATGGCGTCGATCGCCGACACCTTGTAGGCCACGACCATCGGCACGCCGGCGAGCGCCAGCTCCAGCGTGACGGTTCCGGACTTGGCGAGCGCCGCGCGCGCGATGCGGAATGCCGCCTGCTTGTCGGCCTGCTCGGTGACGATGCGGGGCCGCACCGGCCAGGATGCAGTCGCCGCCGCGATGCGATCCAGGTGATGCGGCGCGGTCGGCACCACCACCTCGATCGGACCGATCCGGTCGCGGACACGCCCGATCGTCTCGCCGAACGTTGCGGCCATCTGCGCGATCTCGCCGCTGCGGCTGCCCGGCAGCACCACGATGACGGGCGGCGCGGCCTCGCGCCGGCGCGCCTCGTCTGCGCTGGGACGGAATTGCGCGATCTGTTCGACGATGGGATGACCGACATAGCTGCAGGGCGGACCGCCGAGCCGGCGATGGACCTCGGGCTCGAACGGCAGCAGCGCCAGGACATGATCGATGTAGTGCCGCATCGAGTTGGCGCGCGAAGGCCGCCAGGCCCAGACGGACGGCGAAACATAGTCGATGATCTTGAACGCGGGATTGGCGCGCCGGGCATATTTCGCGACCCGCATCGAATAGCCGGGACTGTCGATGACGACGAGCGCGTGTGGGCGCTGCTCGCGCAGCGCACGCAACGTTTGGCGCAGATACCGGATCATGGCCGGTGCGCGGCGTGGGATTTGGCGAAATGCCCATGATCGAGAAATCGTCAGTCGAATGCAGGCTGACGAGGCCTTCGGCCGCCATGCGGCGCCCGCCGACGCCGGAAAATTGAACACCCTGCCCCAGCCGCTGGCGCAGCGCGCGCATCAGCGCGGCGCCGAGCTGGTCGCCGGATTCCTCGACCGCGACCAGGAAGATCTTGGTGACGCCGGGCGTGGCGGTGGTCATGAGTCCGGTCCGTCGGGCGGCACGCCGATGACGAAAACGCCGGCTTTGTCGGCGACGTGCGGCGATGCGATCCGGCTCGGCCACGATGGTGCTGCCGGCGACGACGGCGATGCCGGCAAGGCCCGCCCGGGCCACGCCTTCCACGGTGCGCGGTCCGATCGAAGGCAGGTCGATGCGGCGGTCCTGCGCCGGCTTCGGCGCCTTCACCAGCACGCCGCCGCCTTGCCGGGCCCGGACGCGCCCCATGTTGCGCAGCTCCGCCAGCCGCTCCAGCATCAGGTCGGTGCCATCCGCCGCCTCGATCGCCAGCACGCGATTGTCGGAAATCACGACCGCCTGACCGACGTCGAACGGGCCGGTCGCGCGAAGCAACGCCAATCCGCGCTCGATGTCGGCGCGGTCGACTGCGCTCGGCTGGCGGCCGCCCAGCGGGCCCTGCGGCATCAGGATTTCGGGCGCCACCTCATGCGCGCCGAGCACGCGGAAACCCTGCTCCTCGAACATCTTGGCGATGCTCGACAGCAGATGGTCGTCGCCGCTCTGGAACGCCCGGACGACCCGCGGCAGCATCCGCAGGGTGAAGAAATCGAACCGCAGGTCCCGAATGTGAGGACGCACCAGGCTGCCGATCATCACGACGTCGCGGCAGCCTTCCGCTTTGGCGCGGCGGCAGGCATGGCCGAACTGGCCGAGCCCAACCCAATGGTGCGGAAATGCGCGCCACGGCCTGCGGATCGGCCGAGCCGCGCAGGGCGAGCAGCACGACGCGGCGGCCCTGGCGCTGCGCCGCGCGCGCAACCTCGATCGGCAAGCTTCCGCCGCCGCAGACCACCGCCAGCGGGCCGGCGTTCGAACCGCGGTCGGGGCGTTGGCGCTCATATCTCGTCGCTTGCGCCGGCCTTTTCCACCGCCGCCATCATCAACGGACGCGGCCGCTTGGCGCGGATGAAATCCAGGATCTTTCCGACCACCGGATCGCCGGCAAATTCGGTCTCAGCAGCCTTGGCGCGCTCGGCGAATGTGCCCGGACCGTGGAACAGCAGCCGGTAGGCGCTGCGGATGCGATGCATGTCGGCGCGCGAGTAACCGCGCCGCTTCAGTCCGACGACGTTCAAGCCGGCGAGATACGCCGGGATCGGACCCATTGCGAAGCCGAACGGAATGACGTCCGTGGTCACGCCGGTGACGCCGCCGATCATGGCGCCCTCGCCGACCCGGTTGAACTGATGCACCGCCGACTGCCCGCCGAGAAACACGTGGTCGCCGATCATGACGTGGCCGCCGAGCGCCACGTTGTTGGCGAACGTCACGTCGTTGCCGACGATGCAGTCGTGGCGCGATGTGAGAGTTCGCCATCATGAAGCAGCGATCGCCGACGGTGGTGATGCCGCCGCCCTTCACCGTTCCGATGCTGACCGTCACGCCTTCGCGGAACTGGCAGTCGTTGCCGATCACAAGCCTGGTCGGCTCGCCGCGGTAGCCGGTCGATTGCGGCGCGGTGCCGAGCGAAACGAACGGATAGACCGTGGCGCGCTCGCCGATCACGGTGTCGCCGGCGATCGAGACGTGGGATTGCAGCCGCACGCCCGACTTCAATTCGACGTGCGGACCGACGATGCAGTACGGGCCGATCTCGACGTCGTCGGCAAGCCGCGCACCGTCGGCCACGCGCGCTGTGGGATCGATGCGCGGCACGCTCAGGCCTCGGCGATCATGGCGCCGAGCTCGGCCTCGGCGACGAGGTCTGCCGGCAACCTTGGCTTCGCCGCGATACCACCACATGTTCCGCCGCCGCGAGAGCCGCGTCATGTGATATTCGAGCACGTCGCCCGGCATCACCGGCTTGCGGAATTTCGCCTTGTCGATGGTGAGGAAGTAGACGAGCTTCGGCTTGGTCTGGCCGAGGCGACTTGATGGCGAGGATGCCGCCGGTCTGCGCCATGCCTTCGAGCACAAGCACGCCCGGCATCACCGGGTTGTTCGGGAAAATGGCCCATGAAGTGCGGCTCGTTGATGGTCACATTCTTGATGCCGATGCCGTGCTCGTCGCCGCGGATATCGGTGATGCGGTCGACCAGCAGGAACGGATAGCGATGCGGAAGCATCGCGAGGATTTCCTTGATGCCGATGGCGTCGAGCGTCTCGCCGGTCATTCCTTGTCCTCGTCCCGGCCTTTGGGCTGTTCCTGCCGCAACAGGCGGCGCAGCAGCGCGACGCCCTTCATCCATTCGCGCGCCGTCGTCGCCGGATAGCCGCCCCAGCGCTCGCCAGCCCCGATGTCATGCATGACGCCGCTCCCCGCCGTGACGCTTGCGCCCTCGCCGATGGTGACGTGATCGGCGATCCCGACCTTGCCGCCCAGCACGGCGTAGTCCCCGATGGTGACGCTGCCGGAAATCCCGACCTGCCCCGCCAGAATGCAATGCCGTCCGATCGTCACGTTATGGCCGATCTGGACCAGATTGTCGATCTTGCTGCCCTCGCCGATCACGGTGTCGCGGATGCTGCCGCGATCGATCGTCGTGTTGGTGCCGATCTCGACATCGTCCTGGATGATGACGCGTCCGACCTGCGGGAATCTTCTCGTGGCCCTTGCGCACCGGGCATGAAACCGTAGCCGTCCTGGCCGATGCGGGCGCCGGAATGGATGATGACGCGATCGCCGATCAGCGCGTGCGTGAGCGCGGCGCCGGCGCCGATCGTGCAGTCGCGGCCGATCCGCACGATCCGGCCCGATCGTGGCTCCCGCGGCGATCACGGTTCCGGCGCCGATCTCGGCGCGCGGACCGATCACCGCGCCGGGATCGATCGTCACGCCGTTCTCCAGTCGCGCCGACGGATGCACGTGCGCGCCGGTCGCGATGCCGGTCGCCTCGAACAGCGACGATGGCCGCATCGAATCCGGAAACAGCGAGCGGGTGACGGCGACGAAGGCGCGATAGGGCTCGGCGCAATGCAGCACCATGATGTGGGGCGGCACGTGAGCCGACAGCCGCTCGCTGGTCAGGCAGACCTCGGCCTGCGTCGACGACCAGGTCGGCGGCGAATTTCACCTTGTCGAAAAAGATCAGATCGTCCGGCCCGGCGCGGTCGAGCGGCGCGACATCGGTGATGCGGCGGTCGAGCACGAACGCCCCGGGCGGCCACGGCGCCCGTCAGCGCGACGATCTCGCCCACGGTCAGTCCGCCGCCGCTGCGCTTGAAGAACATCGGCTCGGTCATGCCACCAACGCCGTGTCAGCGATGAGACTAGAACTTGGTGCCGCCGCCGAACCGGAACCGCTGGATCCGGTCCTGGTCCTGCTTCATGAGCGGGAACGCGTAGTCGAACCGCAGCGGACCGAACGGCGAATTCCAGATCAGGCCGGCGCCGACCGAGGCGCGCACCTGCATGCCCTGATCGATCGGGCAGGTGGCGCCGATAGCAGCCCGAAACCGTTTCGCCGGTTACGGTCCAGAATGGTCGGTCCCTTGTAGTCCCAAAGCGAACCGGCGTCGGCGAACACCGCGACCTTCAGGCCGACGTCCCGGGGCAGGTACGGGATCGGAGACTGCGCTTCGACGCTGGCGCCCCAGTACATCGAGCCGCCGAGCGCATCCTGCGACGGCGACGACAGGTCGCGCGGGCCGATGCCGGCCGGCGCGAAGCCGCGCACCAGGTTCGGTCCCATCTGGAAGTGGTCGAGCATGCGCAGGTCCTTGCCGCCCCAACTGGCGATGTGGCCGCCCTGCAGGTTCACGACCGCCACCACATCGGCGAACACTTCGTAGTAGCTGCGCATGCTGCCGGTCGAGCGGATGAAGTTCACGTCGCCGCCGACGCCGGCGAAGTCCTGCTTGAACTCGAGGAAGATGCCGCTGGTCGGGGTTCGGTTGTTGTCGAGCGTGCTGTAGACGGCGGTATAGCCGAGCATGGACACCAGGACGGCGCCGGCGGCCAGTTCCTTGCGCACCGCAAGGCCGGATTCGCCGTTGGCGTAGCAGCCGCCGTGTAGGGCGAACGGTAGCCGGATCGACCCGTGCGGCTCGGGTTCACGCCGGTTCCGCCGTTGACGAGTGGCGTTGGGCGAATAGATACAATCGTTGAGATAGAACGGCAGCGAAATTTCCTGCTGATAGATGTTGTAGCGCGCCAGGAACGACATTTCTTCGGTCAGCAGGAAGCCGGCCGCGTTCCCGCGCCGATCGTCTTGTTGTCGTAGGAATAGTAGCTCGACGCCAAGGTCTGCCTGGCGAACACGTCGACGCCGACCAGGATGCGGTTGCCGAGGAAATAAGGCTCGGCATAGGAGAGCTCGAAGCCGCGGGCGCGCTGGCCGTATTGCACCGATGCCTTGGCGTACTGGCCGTGGCCCAGCAGGTTGCGTTCGGCGACGCTGACTTCGGCGAGAAAGCCGTCCGCGGTCGAATAGCCGCCGGTGATCGAGAACTCGCCGGTCGCCTGCTCTTCGACGTCGACGTTGATCACGATGCGGTCGGACGCCGATCCCGGTTCGTTGGTGATCTTGACGATCTTGAAGTAGTTCAGGTTCTTCAGCCGCCGCTCGGCGCGGTCGATCAGCGCGCGGTTGTAGGCATCGCCCTCGGCGATATCGAACTCGCGCCGGATGACGTAGTCGCGGGTTCGCGTGTTGCCGCGGATGTTGATGCGCTCGATGTAGACGCGCGGGCCGTCGTCGATCACGAAGGCGATGTTGATCCTGGCGTTCTCGACGTCGCGGTCGCCACGCGGCCGCACCACGGCGAACGGATAGCCGCGCCGCGCCACCTCGATCGCGAGATTCTCGACCGACTTTTCGGTCGCCTCGGCGTTGTAGACGCCGCCGGGCGTTGCGCGCAGCCGCCCGTAAAGCGAGTTGGCATCGACGGCGGGAACGTTCGAGATGATCTCGACCTTGCCGTAGCGATAGCGCTGGCCTTCATCGATGGTGAAGGTGACGGTGAAGCCCTTCTGCGCGGGATCGTAGACCGCGACGGCGGAGACGATGCGCACGTCGGCGTAGCCCTTCTTGAGATAGAAGCGGCGCAGCAGATCGCGGTCGGCTTCGATGCGGTCGGGATCGTAGATGTCGGCGGTCTGCAGGAACCCGATGAACGGAATGGTCTCGGACGTCTTGATCTCGTCCTTCAGACGCGTGTCGGAGTACGAGTTGTTGCCGATGAAGACGATCTTGCGGACGCCGGTCTTGTCGCCTTCGTTGATCTCGAACACCAGATCGACGCGGTTGTTCGGCAGCTCGATGATCTTTGGATTGACGGTGACGTCGAAGCGGCCGTTGCGCCGATAGATCTCGACGATGCGCTGCACGTCGGCCTGCACCGCCGGCCGCGACAGCGTGCCGCGCGGCTTGGACTGCACCTCGAGCGGGAGCTGATCGTCCTTGAGCTTCTTGTTGCCTTCGAAGGCGACGCGATTGATGACCGGGTTCTCGACCACCGTCACGACCAGCCGGCCGCCGGACGGCGTGATGCGCACGTCCTGGAACAGGCCGGTGCCGTAGAGCGCCTTGAGCGCTTCGTCGATCGCCGCGTTGTCCAGGCGGCCGCTGGGGCTGCGGAAATAGGAGCGGATGGTTTCGGCTTCGACGCGGCGGTTGCCCTGCACGACGATCTGCTCAGAGCCCTGCGCCCAGGCAGAGTCAGCCGTCGCGACGGCAGAGATCGCAACACCGAAAGCACATCCGCTGAGGACCAGGCCGACCAGACCTAGTCCCCTGAACAGCCGCAACCACAACATCATGCGCAACGCGCCCTTATGTACCCTTTTTTACGTCGAAACGGCGTTATCGCGGGTGTCCTTCCCCACCTGTTTGTACAGGCTTTTTGGGGCACCGCAACACAACCTGACCGCTCAAAACGGGCGTTAACCGCAGAAAATTCATGGACTTTGGCCCCTCAGGACGTGGCGAGGTGGATGATGTCGTTGAAGGTTGCAAAAATCATCAACATCAACACCAGGGCGAGCCCGATGCGGAAGCCGATCTCCTGGGCGCGTTCGGACAGCGGCCGGCCGCGGACCGCCTCGATCCCGTAGAACAGAAGGTGACCGCCATCGAGCAGCGGCACCGGGAACAGGTTCAGCAGCCCGATCGACACCGAAAGCATGGCGGTCAGGTGCATCAGGGCGGCAAAGCTGATGCTGGCGACCTGCCCCGAAATCTGGGCGATCCGGATCGGCCCGCCGAGCTGATCGGCGCATTCGCGGCCGGCGAAAATCCCGGTCAGGTAGGAGAACGTCCGGTCGATGATGAACCAGGTCTCCGCCGCGCCGAGCGCGACCGCGGTGAACGGATTGACGCTTTCGGTCTTCACGTCGGCCGGCGTCATCGAGCGGCTCACGCCGAGGATGGCCTGGCAATACTTGTTGCCGAAGCCGTCCTTGCCCTGCTTGAGCGCGGGCGTGGCGCGCAACGTGACCGGCGTGCCGCCGCGATCGATCTTGAACTCAAGCGTGCGGCCGGCGTTGGCGCCGACGATGCGCTGCATGTCGGAGAAGCTGCTGACCCGCTTTCCGTCGATCGAGAGCACCACGTCGCCGGGCTGGAAGCCGGCCTCGGCGGCGGCGGAGCCGGCCTGCACGGCGTCGACGCGGGCGGTCGAGGACTGCTTGCCGTAGATCGTGAACACGGCGGCGAAGATCACGATCGCCAGGATGAAATTCGCGATCGGTCCCGCCGCCACGACGGCGGCGCGCTGCGCGACCGGCTTGTGGAAAAAGCTCTGCTTGCGCTCTTCCGCGGTCATGCCGGCGACGGCCGAGGGATCCGGCACGCTGGCGGCGTTCTCATCCCCGAAGAACTTGACGTAGCCGCCGAGCGGGATGGCCGCGAGCTTCCAGCGGGTTCCGTGCCGGTCGGTGAATCCCAGCAGTTCCGGGCCGAAACCGACCGAAAACACCATGACCCGGACGCCGCACCAGCGCGCGACCAGGAAATGGCCGAGTTCGTGGAAGAAAACCACGATGGTGAGGACGAACAGGAACGGAATGAGATAGCCGGTGACGCCTCCGCCGAGCGCACCAAGGCTATCCAAGATATTGAAATTCATCGTATTTCGTCCCCACCCCGACCGCCCCGGATCAAAGGCCCGCTTGCCGGCCTTTCTATGATGCCTTTGCGGCGATTTCACGCAAACGGTCTTGCGCCAGCGACCTTGCCATAAGGTCAACGCCGATCGCTTCTTCGATATTTTGCGGTTCCTTGACGGCTCCGCGGCGCTCGGCCGCGTCCAGAGTGGCCGCCACCAGGTCGACGATGCCGGTAAATCCGAGCCGGTCGTGCAGGAACGCGTCGACCGCGACCTCGTTGGCGGCGTTGAGGATGGTCGGCGCCGCGCCGCCGATCTCCAGCGCGCGCCGGGTGATCGCCAGCGCCGGAAAGCGGATCGGGTCGGGCTTCTCAAAGCTCAAGGTCGCCAGTTGGGCGAGGTCGAGGCGCGCCGCCGGCCCCTCGATGCGCTCCGGCCAGGCGAGGCAGTAGGCGATCGGGATGCGCATGTCGTGCGAGCCGAGCTGCGCCACCACCGAGCCGTCGCTGTATTCCACCAGCCCGTGCACGATCGACTGCGGATGCACCAGCACGTCGAGCTTGTCCGGTCCGACCTCGAACAGATGATGCGCCTCGATCAGCTCGAGCCCCTTGTTCATCATGGTCGCTGAATCGATGGTGATCTTGGCGCCCATCGACCAGTTCGGATGCTTGCAGCGCCTGCTCGCGGGTCGCCGCGCGCATCTTCTCGAGCGTCCAGGTGCGGAACGGACCGCCGGACGCCGTCAGCATGATGCGGCTGACGTCCTCGCGGCGGCCGGCCTTGAGCGCCTGATAGATGGCGTTGTGCTCGGAATCGACCGGCAGCACTGCGTGCGCCCGCCTTCGCCGCCGTCCGCATGAACAGATCGCCGGCGCAGACCAGGCATTCCTTGTTGGCGAGCGCGACGGTCGCGCCGCGCTTGGCGGCGGCGAGCGCGGACTTGAGCCCGGCCGAGCCGACGATCGCCGCCAGCACCCATTCCGCCGGCCGCTCGGCGGCTTCGATCAGCGCCGTCTCGCCCGCCCCGGCCTCGATGCCCGAGCCGGCCAGCGCATCCTTGAGCTCCTTGAAGGCGGCCGGATCGGAGACCACCGCGAAGCGCGCGTTGAGCTCGCGGGCGAGCTTCGCCAGCGCCGCGGCGTTGCGATGCGCGCTGACCGCTTCGACCCGATAGCGGCCGCGGTTGCGCTTGATGAGATCGATGGTGCTGGAGCCGATCGATCCGGTCGCACCGAGCAGCGTGACGCTACGCACATCCATCATCGTTCACCACACCAACAGGCCCTGCGCCGGGATCTCGAGCCCGCCGCGGGCAATTCCGATCGATCGCCGCGACGATCGCCGCGATCACGAAGCCGTCCACCCGGTCCATCACGCCGCCGTGGCCGGGAATGAGACCGCTCGCGTCCTTGGCGTCAAACCGCCGCTTGATCGCCGATTCAGCAAATCGCCGGCCTGCGAAGCGACCGAGAGCAGCAGCGCCAGGATGCCGACAGCCGCAGAGATTGCCGATGCCGGCATACGACGCGACCGCAACGCCGCCGACGATGCCGCCCAACGTGCCGCCGATCGCGCCGGACCAGGTCTTGTTCGGGCTGACGCGCGGCATCAGCTTCGGGCCGCCGAACGCGCGGCCGCAGAAATAGGCCACGATGTCGGTGAGCCACACCACCACGAACAGAAACACCAGCGCGGCAAAGCCGAGCGACGCGTCGCGCCGCAGCAGCACCGGCGCGATCAGCAGCGCGCCGGCATAGAGCACGCCGCCGACGCACCAGACGCGCTGCGTCTTCGAAGCCAGCGTGACGACGCCGAGCATGCCGAGCACGACGAGCGCGATCGGCGTCAGCGTTCGCCCCAGCATCAGCAGCAGCGCCGCGCCGGCGATCGCGACCGAGCCGATGGTCAGCACCGGCCGCTTGTCATGCGCGCAGACCAGCGTGTCCCATTCCCAGAGCACGCAGATTGCGGCGACCATCCAGAACGCGATGAATACGATACCGCCGAAGTAGGCGGCGCCGATCGCCAGCGGCGCCAGCACCAGCGAAGACACGATGCGGATCGCAAGATTGCTGCGGCCGGCCAACAGTGGAGCGCGGGAAGGTTTGGCCGGATCCATGCCCGTCACGATCACGATCCCGTCCGCGCAGCGAGACCGCCGAACCGGCGCTCGCGCCGGCGGTACTCGGCGATCGCGCTTTCCAGCGCGGCGCGGTCGAACTCGGGCCAATAGATCGGCACGAACACCAGTTCGCTGTAGGCCGCCTGCCAGAGCAGGAAGTTGGACAGCCGCTGCTCGCCGCTGGTGCGGATCAGCAGGTCCGGATCGGGCATGTCGGCGGTGTCGAGATGCTGGCCGAGCAGTTCCGCGGTGACCTCCGCCGGCTGCACCCGGCCGGCTGCGACCTCGTTCGCGATGCGCCGCGCGGCGCGCGCGATCTCCTGGCGCGCGCCATAGTTGAACGCGACCACGAGCGTGAGCTGGTCGTTGTCGCGCGTGAGCTGCTCGGCCTCCTCCAGCAGGCGCCGGATGTCGGGATCGAGATCGTCGCGCTCGCCGATCACGCGCACGCGCACGCGGTTCTGGTGAAGCTCCGCGAGATCGTTGCGGATGAAGCGGCGCAGCAGGCCCATCAGATCGCGGATCTCGGCGGCCGGCCGCGACCAGTTCTCCGAGCTGAAGGAAAAAATCGTCAGATAGGAGATGCCGATTTCGCCGGCCGCGCGCACCGTCTTGCGCAACGCCTCGACGCCGCGGCGATGCCCCTCCGAGCGCGGCAGCCCGCGCGCCGCCGCCCAGCGGCCGTTGCCATCCATGATGATGGCGACGTGACGCGGCACGTCGAACGGGCTCGGTCGGATCGGTGCAGCGGGGCGTTGGCCTGCGACATCGCTATACCGTCATGATTTCCTTTTCCTTGGCGGCCAGCATCTGATTGATGTCGGCGATCGCCTGGTCGGTCGCCTTCTGCACGTCGGTGTCGAAGCGCTTGTGCTCGTCCTGGCTGATCTTGTGATCCTTCTCCATTTTCTTGAGCACATCCATGCCGTCGCGCCGCACGTTGCGGACCGCGATGCGCGCGGTCTCGGCGTACTTGTGGCCGATCTTGACCAGTTCCTTGCGGCGCTCCTCGTTCAGTTCGGGAATGCGCAGGTGGATGACCTGCCCTTCCGACGACGGCGTCAGCCCGAGGTTGGCGGCCAGGATCGCCTTCTCGACCGCCTGCACCATCGAGCGGTCCCAGACCTGCACGCTGAGCATGCGCGGCTGCGGCACGCTGACGGTGGCGAGCTGGTTGAGCGCCATGCTCTGACCGTAGGCATCGACATGGATCGGATCGAGCAGATGCGCCGAAGCGCGGCCGGTGCGCAGCGCCGCCCAGCTCCTGCTTGAGCACGCCGACCGCGGACTGCATGCGGCGCTTGAGGTCGTTGATGTCGTAAGTGTCGGATGCCATGGACCCCTCCTTGCGGCCGGAGCAGGCCGCTTCTTCACATCCGTTTTGGCGCGCGGCCCGAGCTATCCGGCACGCACAACGGTCGCGCGCGCCTTGCCGCGCAGCACCGCCTCGATCGCGCCCGGCGGCTTGATCGAGAACACGATGATAGGCGTACGGTTTTCGCGGGCAAGCGCGAATGCGGTGGCATCCATCACCTTGAGGTCGCGATCGAGCGCCTCCTGGTGGGTCAGCGTGTCGTAGCGCTTCGCCTTCGGGTCCTTCTTCGGGTCGGCGCTGTAGACGCCGTCGACATCGGTGGCCTTGAGCACGGCATCGCAGCCCATTTCGGCGGCGCGCAGCACGGCCGTCGTGTCGGTGGTGAAGAACGGATTTCCGGTGCCGCCGGCGAACACCACGACGCGGTTTTCGTCGAGATGGCGCAGCGCGCGCTGCCGCTCGTAGACCTCGCAGACCTGCGGCATGGCCAGCGCCGACATGGTGCGCGCCGCGACGCCGAGCCGCTCGATCGCCGCCTCGAGCACCAGCGCGTTCATCACGGTCGCCAGCATGCCCATGGCGTCGGCGGTCGGGCGCGACAGGCCCTTGCCCGTGACCTGCACGCCGCGAAGAATGTTGCCGCCGCCGACCACCACGCCGAGCGTGACGCCGAGCTTGCGTGCGGCGACAAGATCCTTGGCGATGCGATCGATGGTCGGCTGATGAATGCCGGAGCCGCCGGGACCGGCGAGCGCTTCACCGGATACCTTGACGATCACGCGGCGGTAGGCGGAACGGCTCTTCTCGGCCTTGGCCATCCTTTTCCTCCCGTGCGCGGACCGGCGCCTCCGTCAGCTCTGTCCGGCGGCGGCCGCGACCTCGGCGGCGAAATCGCTTTCCTGCTTCTCGATGCCTTCGCCGAGCACAAAGCGCACGAAGCCCGTCGATCTTGATCGGCCCGCCGACCTTGCCTTCGGCTTCCTTCAGCGCCTGGCTCACGCTCTTCTTGTCGTCGTGGACGTAGGGCTGCTCGAGCAGCGTGACTTCCTTGTAGTAGGTCTTGAGCCCCGACTCGACGATCTTCTCGATCACGTTGGCGGGCTTGCCCTGCTGCTTGAACTTGTCGGCCAGCACGTCCTTCTCGCGCTGCACGATCTCGGGCGACAAGCCGGCGGCGTCGATCGCCTGCGGGTTCGACGCCGCGATGTGCATCGCCACCAGGCGGCCGAGCGCGGCGAGCTCGTCCGCCTTGCCGGTCGACTCCAGCGCGACCAGCACGCCGATCTTGCCGAGACCTTCGGAGACGGAACTGTGCACGTAGCTGCCGATCGCGCCCTTGCCGACCGAAAGCTCGCCGGCGCGGCGCAGCGTCATGTTCTCGCCGATCTTGGCGATCGTCTCGGACAGCGATTCCGCGATCGTCAGCGAGCCGGCCTTGGCCGCCTTGATCTTCTCGACGTCGGTGCCGACGTCGAGCGCGACGTTGGCGATCATCTTGACCAGGCCCTGGAACAGATCGTTGCGCGCGACGAAGTCGGTTTCCGAATTGACCTCGACCACGACGCCCTTGGTGCCCTTGACCGACACGCCGATCAGGCCCTCGGCGGCGACGCGGCTGGCCTTCTTGGCGGCCTTGGCGAGGCCCTTCTTGCGCAGCAAGTCGATCGCGGCCTGCATGTCGCCGCCGGTTTCGCCGAGCGCGCCCTTGCAGTCCATCATGCCCGCGCCGGTTTGTTCGCGCAGGTCCTTGACCATTTGAGGAGTTACGTTTGCCATCATCAAATCCATTGCAGCGGCAAGAAGCGGCGCGGGAGTTCTCCCGCGCGCAGCTTACTCGGCCGTCAGTTCCTTGGCCTTGGCGATCCAGCCGTCGACGCGGCCGGGCAGCCCGACCTCTTCGCCGACGTTGTGCGCGGCTTCGGGGCTGAACTCGGCGATCTGCGAGTAATGGAAGATGCCGAGATCCTGGAGCTGCTTCTCGATCGCCGGCGAGACGCCGGGCAGCTTCTTGAGATCGTCGGCGACGCCGCGCGGGCCGGGCAGCGGCTCGAAGCCGAGGCTCTTCTCCGCGGGCTTCGGCAGATCCTCGACCACCGGCCGTTCCGCGGCGCCGAGGTCGATGCCAGCGCCGCCCTGGGCGCGCGAAATGCCGTCGATCGCCGCCCTCGCGATCAGATCGCAGTACAGCGTGACGGCGCGGCTGGCGTCGTCATTGCCCGGCACCACGAAGGTGATGCCGTCCGGATCGCAGTTGGTGTCGACCACGGCAGCGACCGGAATGTTGAGCCGCCGCGCTTCCTTGATCGCGATGTCTTCCTTGTTGGTGTCGATCACGAACAAGAGGTCGGGCAGCCCGCCCATGTCCTTGATGCCGCCGAGCGAGCGGTCGAGCTTGTCGCGCTCGCGCTGCAGGTCGAGGCGCTCTTTCTTGGTGTAGCCGCCGGCCTCGTTGGAGGCGAGCAGCTCCTCGAGCTTGCGCAGCCGCGAGATCGAACCGGAAATGGTCTTCCAGTTGGTCAGCGTGCCGCCGAGCCAGCGCGAGTTGACGTAGTACTGCGCGCACTTCTTGGCGGCTTCGGCGATCGCGTCCTGCGCCTGGCGCTTGGTGCCGACGAACAGGATGCGTCCGCCCTTGGCGACCGTGTCGCTCACGGCCTCGAGCGCCTTGTGCAGCATCGGCACGCTCTGCGCGAGGTCGATGATGTGGATGTTGTTGCGGGTGCCGAAGATGTATTCACCCATCTTCGGGTTCCAGCGGTGGGCCTGATGGCCAAAGTGAACGCCAGCTTCCAAAAGCTGGCGCATGCTGTAGTCGGGCAGCGCCATTGTCATTCTCCGGTTGGTCCGCCGCGGGCCCGTGAGCTCCTCCCGGTTGAGAGGCGCCACCGGACGGCCAAAGGCCAAGGTCCGCGTGTGAGATGGCGTGCATATAGCGGCGGGGCGGTGCCGACGCAAGAAAAACGGCGGTTTTGGCCTATTTTTCCGGCTTGCCGGGCTCCGAAGGCCGTAAACCCTCGGCTTCCCGGCCTTCGGGGCGGATCAGGATGCCGACCAGGTCGTTCAGGGCCGGCCGCGGCAGCTCGGCGAACGGCAGCGGCCGGGTCACGTCGATCGCCAGGATGCCGAGCCGCGCGGTCAGGATGCCGTTGAGCATGCCCTCGCCCAGCCGTGCCGACAGCCGCGCCGCGACCCCGTGGCCGATGATCTGCTGGATCACGCTGTCGGTGACCGCGACGCCGCCGGTCATGGCCAGGTGCGAGATCACCTGCCGGAACAGCTTCAGCACGCCGATCGTGCCCGGCCGCCCGCCATAGAGCACCGCGAGCTTGCGGATCAGCGTCAGCGCGTTGATCAGCACGAACAGCATGTCGACCGCGGCGCGCGGGCTCACCGCAGTGACGACCGAGACGCGCTTTGCCGCGGCCAGCACCAGCCGTCGTGCCTCGGCGTCGAGCGGCTCCATCAGCTCGCGCTCCGCCAGCCGCACCCGGTCGCGGCCGTCGATGATGTCGGAGAGATGCGTTTCGAGCCGATGGCGCGCGCGGGCCAGCTGCGGCATGCGCCGCGTCAGCGCCAGCAGATCGGTGACGACGGCGCGGCCTTCGTCGCGGTCGTCGGTCTCGATCGCCTTCAATGCGCGGTGGCGCAGCGTCTCGATGGTGCCGAGCCGGACCAGTCCGATCACCTCGCGGCCGACGAGCGCGAGCAACGCGATACCTGCGATCGCCGCAAGGCCGAGGCCGATGGCGCCGAGCCCCGGCGTGCGCGCGAACAGTTCCTCGACGAAATTGGTGACCGCGATGCCGAGCGCGAGCAGCACGAGGCCCGACGCCGCCGACCAGAACAGCGTGCCCCACCGCCAGCGCCGCGAGCGATTGGAGATCGCGTCGGTGACCTGGCTGTCGAGCGCCACCAGCGCCTGCTCGGTTTCCGAAATGACAAGCTGCGGCTCGGCGATGACGACGCGAGGATCGTCGACGCGAAACGCGGCCGGCCTGCGGAACGACTCGGTCATTGCATTCGATCTCCGAACAGGAATTGCATCGCGCGGTCGAGGCGAATGTGGGGCAAGGCCGGCATGCCCGTCCGCGACCTGCTCCAGCTGCGGCGGGCGGAAGCGCACGAAGCGGAAGTCGGTGTCCTTGCCGCAACCGCCGGCGAGACCGCGAAAGACGTGCGAGCCCGGCTCGAACAGCGCGCCGCGTTGGCCGGAAGATCGCCGGGAAACATCGCGATCTCGCTCTCGCCGTCGAATGCCTCGCCGCCCGCCGTTTCGCCTTGCGCCGGCAGGCCGATGATCGACGGCAACGTGCCGCCCTCGCCGCGCGCGTGGCCTTCGCGGGTCGCCCGCACCGCGGCGAGCGCGATGACGTCGACCTCGGCGCCTTCGAAGCCGGCCTGCGCGATCGCGCTCGCGACCATCTCCGACAGGATCGCTTCAAGCCGGTCGTGCGCGGAGTGATGCAGGTGATCGGCCTTGGTCGCCGCGAACAGGATCTTGCTGGCGCGCGGGCGAAACAGCGCGCTGAACACGCCGCTGCGGCCGATCCGGAAGCAATCCAGGATCGAAACCAGCGCGCCTTGCAGGTCGCGCACCGCGTCCGGTCCGGCGTTGAGCGCAGCGAGCGCATCGACCAGCACGATCTGCCGATCCAGTCGCGCGAAGTGCTCGCGGAAGAACGGCTGCACCACCACCTCGCGGTAGGAATCGTAACGCCGCCGCATCATCGCCGCCAGCGAGCCGTGCGGCGGCTCGGCGCCTTCCGGAATCTCGAGCGGCGCGAACGTCAGCGCCGGCGAGCCGGCGAGATCGCCGGGCATCAGGAAGCGGCCGGGCGGCAGCAGGCTCATGGCGTAGCGCTCGTCGCGGCAGGCTTGCAGATAGGCGGTGAACAGCCGCGCCGCCTCGATCGCGACGCTTTCGTCGGCCGGCGCCAGCGGATCGATCGCCGCGAGATGCGCGAGCCAGGCTCCCGCCGAGCCCGGCCCGCGCCCCGTGACGCGCCTGCGCGAGGCTTTCCGCCGACCATTGCTCGTAGCTCTTGCCGAGCAGCGGCAGGTCGAGCAGCCATTCGCCGGGATAGTCGACGATGTCGAGCGTCAGCGTGCGCATCGCGCCGTTCTCGGACTGGTAGTCGATCAGCAGCCGAAGCTCGCTGATCTGGCGCGTCGATTCCGGCCAGCGGCGCTCCTCGACCAGCGCGCGGACATGGTTCTCGTAGTCGAAGCGCGGCACCGCGTCGTGCGGCTGCGGCGCGAGCCGCGCGCCGGCGATGCGGCCGCTCGCCAGCGGCTCGAACACCGGAAAGCGCCCGCCCCGCATCAGGCCGTGCACCAGCGCGGTGATGAACACCGTCTTGCCGGCGCGCGACAGGCCGGTGATGCCAAGCCGGATCGTCGGGATTGAACAAGCCCTCCCCGAACTCGGCCAGCGCGCGGGCGCGAGACGGGCCTGTTCGACGATCTCGGAGATCAGGGTCACGGCTTGCAGGATGTGGTCCCGCGGCTGCGGGCCGCGCAAGTGGCTTGTCAGGTCACCGCGGCGGCGTCGCGCAGGCTGTCGAACAGCGCGGCGCGGCGCATGTAGGCCCGCGCGGTTTCCGTGTTGTCGGCGGTGCGGCGCAGCTCGTCGAAATTGGCCTGGCGCACGGCCGGGTCGCGCTCTTCCATCAGCCGCTTGTTGGCGATGGTCTGGGCCTGGACGTATTTCACCGCGGCGTGGCGGCGCTGCCGGCTGTAGAGATCGAGCAGCTCCTCGCCGGCCTCGCCGTGGATCACCTTGGCGAGCTTGTCGGCGAGATTGATGCCGTCGTGCATGCCGCCGTTCATGCCCATGCCGCCGATCGGGTTGTTGACGTGCGCGCGAGTCGCCGGCGAGCAGGATGCGGCCCTTGCGGAAGGTCGCGGCGACGCGCTGGTGCACGCCGTAGAGGTTGACGTATTCGACGTCGTAGCGGCCGCTCTTCGGGAAAGAATTTCTGCAGCCGCGCCTCGATCCGCTCCGGCGACAGCGCCGTGGTCTCGTCCTCGTCGTCGGGGATCGGAAAGATCGCGCGCCACAGCCCGCCCGGGCTTTCGCCGCGCACCTTGAACAGGTTGCACCACTCGCGCGGGTCGGAAAAATAATTGCGGAAGCAGAGATTGGGATTGACCGTCTCGAACTTGAAGGTGGTCGCGATCTTGATGAACTTCTCCGGATAGGTGAATCCCTCGAACTCGATGTCGGCGAGCTTGCGCACCGTGCTGCGGCCGCCGTCGCAGCCGATCACGTAGTCGGCGCGCATCCGCTCGATGCCGGCCGGCGACGTGACCTCGACGTCGACGCCGTCCGCGGTCTGCGTCAGTCCGGTGACGTTGTGCGAGAAGCGCACGTCGAAATCGCCGGCGTTGGCGTATTCGGCGGCGATCGACGCGGTCAGCTTGTATTGCTCGTACTGCAGCACGAACGGAAATCGGATTTCGTCGTTCAGCAGATCGAGATCGAACTCGGCGACCACCGAGCCGGTCGGCCGGTCGTGGAAGCGATAGGTGTTGGACTTGAGCCCGAGCGGCAGGATTTTCTCGAACACGCCGAGCTCGTCGAGCATTTCGAGCGCTCGGCGGATGGATCGTCGCGGCGCGCTGGTCCTTGACCGGCGCCGGCTCCACCTCGAACACGGTGACCGGAATGCCGCGCCGGTTGAGCGCCAGCGCGCACACCATGCCGACCGGCCCCGCGCCGACCACGACGACGCGCGCGTTGCTCTTCTGATGCGACATGCCGAACGTCAGTCGTGCGCTCAGGCCGCGTCCTTGGCCGACTTGGCCGGCACCACGTCCTTCACCGCGCCCTTCCAGCCGCTCTCGGTGACGTCGAAGATGAAGCCTTCGGGGGTCGCGTACTTCACCTCGTAATAGACGTTCGGGCCGGTTTCCTTGCGGCCGGTGACGTGCCGGCCGCCGGCGGCGCGGATTTTCTTGTCGACCTCGTCGACGCTGTCGACCCACATGCCGAAGTGGATCAGGCCCTGCACGCCCGGCCGGTCCTCGAACCCGTCGATCTTCTCGTCGCCGAAGTTGAGCAGCGCGACGTTGAAGATGCCGTCGGTCATGTAGACGCCGCGCTGCGCGTTGCCGGCGCGCGTCATGCCGAACGCCTCTTCGAAGAACTTGGCGGCCTTCTCCGGATCGCGGACCGAGATGGCGATGTGGCGCAGCTTGTTGGCCATGGAGCACTCCGTTGTCGGAAACCTGCCCCAATATCGGCCCGGCCGCGGCCGCGGTCAACCGTCCGTCGGCGCAGGGCTGCACTCACATCATCTGGACTTCGACCACGCCGGGCACCGCCTTGATGGCGCCGGCGATCTGCGGCGAGATCTTGAAGCGGCCCGGCAGCTTGACCTCGACCTCGTTGCCGCCGTCGAGCAGCAGCACCATGCTGATCTCGCCGTCGCCCTTGCCTTCGAGGCGCTTCGCCACCGGCTCGATCGGCGCCGGATCGCGCAGGAACACCTTGAGCCCCTTCTGCAGCCGGGCGGCGGCCGGATCGAGCGGCTCGGCGGACTGGATGCGCGCGCGGATTTCGTCGCCCTGCGCCTCCGCGGTGAGCCCGAGCAGCACCGGCGAGCCGGGCTCCAGCAGGTCGCGGTACTGCTGCAGGCCTTCGGCGAACAGCACCGCCTCGTAATGGCCGGACGGATCGGACAGGCCGATGATGCCCATCTTGTTGCCGGTCTTGGTGCGCCGCTCGACGCGCGACACCACGGTTGCGGCGACGCGGCCGGCGCTGACGCCCGACTTCACCGCGCGCGAGAACTCCGCCCAGGACTGCACCTTCATGCCCTTGAGCAGCGCGGCGTAGTCGTCGAGCGGATGGCCGGACAGGAAGAAGCCGATCGCGTCGTATTCGCGCCGCAGCCGGTCGGCGGGCAGCCAGGGCTCGGCCGCCGGCAGCATGATCTTCTCGCCGCCGGCCGCGCCGCCGAACAGTTCGTTCTGGCCGACCGACACCGCCTCGTGGCTGCGTTGCGCGGCCGCCAGCAGCGTATCGATCGCCGCGAAGGCGCGCGCGCGGTTGGGCTCCAGCTGGTCGAACGCGCCGGAGGCGGCGAGGCTTTCCAGCACGCGCTTGTTGACGGCGCGCGGATTGATGCGGCGCGCGAAGTCGGAGAGATCGGCGAACGGCTTGCTGCCCCGCGCCTCGACGATCGACTGCACCGCCTGCGCGCCGACGCCTTTGAGCGCGGCCAGCGCGTAATGGATGGTGTTGCCGTCGACGTCGAACGCGACGCCGGAGCGGTTGACGCAGGGCGGCTCGACCTTGATGCCAAGCCGCTCCGCCTCGGCGCGAAACTCCGCGAGCTTGTCGGTGTTGCCCATGTCGAGCGTCATCGAGGCGGCGAGGAACTCGACCGGATAATTCGCCTTCATGTAGGCGGTCTGATAGGCGACCAGCGCGTAGGCCGCGGCGTGGCTCTTGTTGAAGCCGTATTCGGCGAAGCGCTCCAGCAGGTCGAAGATCGCGTCGGCCTGCGTGCGGTCGATGCCGCGCTCGGTCGCGCCCTTGCACGAAGTGCTTGCGCTGCTCCTGCATCTCCTTGCGGATCTTCTTGCCCATGGCGCGGCGCAGCAGGTCGGCCTGGCCGAGCGTGTAGCCGGCGAGGATCTGCGCCGCCTGCATCACCTGCTCCTGGTAGACGATGACGCCGAACGTCTCGCGCAGGATCGGCTCGAGCTTGGGATGGATGTATTCCGGCTTCTCCAGGCCGTGCTTGCGCACGCAATAGGTCGGGATGTTCGCCATCGGGCCGGGCCGGTAGAGCGCGACCAGCGCGATGATGTCCTCGAAACGGTCCGGCCGCATGTCGAGCAGCGCGCGCCGCATGCCCTGACTTTCCAGTTGGAAGATGCCGACCGCTTCGGCCCGCGAAAGCTGGTCGTAGGTTTTCTTGTCGTCGAGCGGGATCGCGGAAAGATCGAGCTCGATGTCGCGCTGCTTGAGCAGCTTCACCGCGGTGTCCAGCACCGTGAGCGTCTTGAGGCCGAGGAAGTCGAACTTCACCAGCCCCGCCGCCTCCACCCATTTCATGCTGAACTGGGTGACCGGCATGTCGGACTTCGGATCGCGGTACATCGGCACCAGCTCGGCGAGCGGCCGGTCGCCGATCACGATGCCGGCGGCGTGCGTCGAGGCGTGGCGGTAGAGGCCTTCGAGCTTGAGCGAGATGTCGAACGCGCGCTTGACGCGCGGATCGCTGTCGCGCTCGGCCTGCAGGCGCGGCTCGCCTTCGATCGCCTTGGCGAGCGTGACCGGCGCCGCCGGGTTCTGCGGCACCAGCTTGCACAGCTTGTCGACGTGGCCGTAGGGCATTTCCAGCACGCGGCCGACGTCGCGCAGCACGCCGCGCGCCTGCAGCGTGCCGAAGGTGATGATCTGCGCGACCTGGTCGCGGCCGTAGCGGCTCCTTGACGTAGTCGGATCACCTCGTCGCGGCGGTCCTGGCAGAAGTCGATGTCGAAGTCCGGCATCGACACGCGCTCGGGATTGAGGAAGCGCTCGAACAGCAGGCCGAAGCGCAGCGGATCGAGGTCGGTGATGGTGAGCGCATAGGAGACCAGCGAGCCGGCGCCGGAGCCGCGGCCCGGCCCGACCGGAATGCCCTGCTCCTTCGCCCATTGGATGAAGTCCGACACGATCAGGAAGTAGCCGGGATATTTCATCCCCTCGATGACCTTGAGCTCGAAGGCGAGCCGCTCGCGGTACTCCTCGATGGTGCGGCCGGGCGCGAGCCCGTGCGTCTCGACGCGGCGGTCGAGCCCCGCCTCGGCGCGCATGCGAAGCTCCGCCGCCTCGTCGACGGTGCGGTCGCCGACCGAGAAGCGCGGCAGGATCGGATCGTGGGTGCGCGGCCGGAACGCGCAGCGCTCGGCGATCTCCACCGTCGACGCGAGCGCCTCCGGCAGATCGGCGAACAGCGCCGCCATCTCGGCGCGGCTCTTGAAATAGTGCTCGGCGGTGAGCTGGCGGCGGTCGGTCTCGGCGACCACCCGGCCTTCGGCGATGCAGATCAGCGCGTCGTGCGCCTCGTAGTCCTCGCGCCTGGCGAAGAACGGCTCGTTGGTGGCGACCAGCGGAATGCCGTCCGGCGTAGGCGAGCCCGACCAGCGCCGGCTCGACGGCGCGCTCGGCCGCGGTGCCGTGCCGCTGCAATTCGACATAGAGCCGGTCGCCGTAGATGCGCGACAGCGTCGCGCAGCGCGCCGCGGCAAGCTCGGCCTGTCCCGCGGCGATCGCGGTATCGATCGGGCCGGCCGGGCCGCCGGTGAGCGCGATCAGGCCGTCGCTCGTCGTCCTTCGAGCCAGGCGAGCCTGCAGATGCGGCTTCTCGTTGGGCGGCGTTTCGAGGAAGGCGCGCGAACAGAGCTGCATCAGGCTGCGGTAGCCGGCCTCGCGGGCGGCGATCAGCACGATGCGCGGCAGGATCCGCACGCGGCCGTTGAGCCGCGGGTCGCGCGTCTCGTCGGCGAAATCGACCGCCAGCGCGCAGCCGACGATCGGCTGGATGCCGGACGACGCCATCTTTTCGGAGAATTCCAGCGCGCCGAACATGTTGTCGGTGTCGGTCAGCGCCAGCGCGGGCTGCTTGTCGGCCTTGGCCAGCTCGGCGAGCTTGCCGATGGTCAGCGCGCCTTCCAGCAGCGAATAGGCGGAATGCACGTGCAGATGCACGAAGCCGGGATCGGTCGCCACGCAGGAGCCTCGGGGTTGGATTGCTCGGCGATGCCTTACGCGATTCTCTCACTCGCGCCGAGTGAGATCGATCCTGCCTCCGCGAACGGAGCGATGCGAGCAGTTCCTGCGATGTTTCCAGAGCTTTGCGACGACGGTTCCGCCGTCATGGCAAGGGAGCCCGGGCAAGCCCGAATTCCGATGCCATCCGCGTCTTGATCGGGGATGGGGAAAGACGCGAATACCCGAGGCAGACGGGTATGACGAACGGCGGTACCGGCGGGTACCTGGGGACGAAACGCATGGGGACTGGAACGCAGACGCTACAAACGCACACTCGTTTACGCAGCCACGACACTCACAGGCCGCGAAGACCTGCACCCAAACCGCGATCATTCCGACAAAAAGAGCGAGTGAGGTGAGTGCGGCGGCTTCCTCGACAACGGCGCGAAACATGATCTCCTCCCTGAACGAACAAAGAACATAGTTCTTTGTTTGTTCTACGTCAAGCGCCTTCTGACGAGGACGACCGAATTTCCATTTTGACGCATGGGAACAGCGTTTTGGCGCATTGACTTGGAGGGCCGCCCGCCCAGACTGGGCGAAGCAAACAACGGCGCGCATCAACGCGCCCAAACGAGAACGGGGAGACACCACATGCGGATGACCAGCGCGATTCTGGCGGGCGTGATCGCCTTCACTCTGGCGGGCTGCTTCGAGGGCAAGCAAGGCCCGGCCGGCGCAGCGGGACGCGAGCCGGACCGCAAGGCGAGCGCGGCGTCGCCGGTCCGCCCGGCCCCGCCGGCGCGACCGGCCCTGCTGGACCGGTTGGCGCCGCTGGTCCGCCGGTGTGGCAGGCCCTGCCGGTCCTGCTGGTTCAGCCGGTCCGCAAGGACCCGCGGGAGCCCAGGGCCCCGCCGGCGCGGCAGGGCCGAACAACGCGCGGGTCATTCAGACCGAAGGCTGCATCGCCGGCTGCAACAACTCGTGCGCCGCCGGCGAAGTTGCGGCATCGGCGATCTGCGTCGGAACGGGTCCGGTAGCGACCGCCACCGTCACCGCCGGTCAGGCCGGCGCGGAGTGGCGCATCTCCTGCCCTGCGGGCTCCACGCGTCTCGTCGCGGTCTGCATGAAGCGCTGTAAGCCGCTTCAGCGCGGCTACGGCAGTTCGACCACCAGGCCGTCGCGGATCGCGACGCGGCGATCCATCCGCGCGGCCAGCTCCATGTTGTGCGTGGCGAGCACGACGGTGAGCCCGGACGCGCGGGTCAATTGCGACAGCGCATCGAACACGTGATCCGAGGTGCGCGGATCGAGATTGCCGGTCGGCTCGTCGGCCAGCAGCAGGCGCGGCGCGTTCGCCACCGCGCGCGCGATCGCGACGCGCTGCTGCTCGCCGCCGGAGAGCTGCGCCGGCCGGTGCGTCAGCCGGTCCTTGAGGCCGAGATAGCACAGCAGTTCGGTCGCCCGCCGCTTCGCCTCGCCGCGGCCGAGGCCGCGGATCATCTGCGGCATCATCACGTTTTCGAGCGCCGAGAATTCCGGCAGCAGGTAGTGCGCCTGATAGACGAAGCCGACGCGCCGTGCGGCGGATGCGGGTGCGCTCGGCGTCGCTCAGCGTCGAGGTGGCCGTGCCGTCGAAATAGACCTCGCCGGCGTCGGCGTGCTCGAGCAGGCCGGCGATGTGCAGCAGCGTCGACTTGCCCGCCCCCGACGGCGCGACCAGCGCGACCGACTGGCCCGGCCACACCGCGAGCTCGGCGTCCTTGAGCACCTCCAGCACGGCATCGCCCTGGTGATAGCGCCGCTCGATGGCGTGCAGGAAAACGACCGGATTGTCCTGCTCCGCCATCGGATCACTCGTACCGCAGCGCTTCGACCGGATCGAGCCGCGCCGCGCGCCAGGACGGATAGAGCGTAGCGAGCAGCGACAGCGCCAGCGCCATCAGCACCACGGCCGTGGTCTCGCCGGCGTCGAGATCGGCCGGCAGCTTGGACAGGAAATAAAGCTCGGGCGAGAACAGCTCGGTGTTGGTGAGCCACGACATGAACTGCCGGATCGACTCGATGTTCAGGCACACCAGCAGCCCCACCACGAAGCCCGTGATGGCGCCGACCACGCCGATCGCCGCGCCGGTGATGAGGAACACCCGCATGATCGCGCCCTGCGTCGCGCCCATGGTGCGCAGGATGCCGATGTCGCGGCCCTTGTCCTTGACCAGCATGATCAGGCTCGAGGCGATGTTGAACGCCGCCACCAGGATGATCAGCGTGAGGATCAGGAACATCACGTTGCGCTCGACCTGGAGCGCGCTGAAGAACGTGGCGTTGCGCTGGCGCCAGTCGACCATGAAGATCGGCCGCTTCGCCGCGTCGGTGACGAGTTGCCGGAAGCGCACGATCTGGTCCGGATTCTCGGTGTAGACCTCGATCGCGGTGACGTCGTTGGAGCGGTTGAAATAGGCCTGCGCTTCGGTCAGCGGCATGAAGACGAAGGCGGCGTCGTATTCCGACATGCCGATCTCGAACACCGCCGCGATCTTGTAGGGCTTGATGCGCGGCGTGGTGCCCATCGGCGTCACCGCGCCGCGCGGCGCGACCATGGTCACGGAGTCGCCGGCGCGCAGCGTCAACTGGTCGGCGAGCCGCCGCCCGATCACCACGCCCTGCCCCTGGTCGAAGCCGTCGAGCGTGCCCTGCTTGATGTTCTGCGCGATCGAAGGGATCTGAGCGAGGTCGGCGCCGCGGATGCCGCGAACCAGCACGCCCGCGGCGTTGAACGGCGACGACGCCAGCGCCTGGCCTTCGACGATCGGCACCGCGATGCGGATGCCCTCGACCTTGGAAATGCGCTCCGCCACCGCCTCGTAGTCGGTGAGCGGCGATTCCAGCGGCTGCACCAGGATGTGGCCGTTGAGGCCGAGGATCTTGCCGAGCAGCTCCTTGCGGAAGCCGTTCATCACCGCCATCACGATGATGAGCGTCGCGACGCCGAGCATGATGCCGAGGAACGAGAAGGCGGCGATGATCGAAATGAATCCCTCCTGCCGCCGCGCTCGCAAGTAGCGCAACGACAGCATCCATTCGTACGGCGCGAAGGGACGGGTCCCGACAGGCTCGCTCATTCTTCCCCTTATGTGTAGCGATTTCATCCGATTCTGGCGGATTCAAGCCAGCTTGGGTCGCGCCGATGGCCGAAAAGCGCACAGCTTTCCCTTGCAGGCGAGCCGGATCCAGACCCCCTTTCCTCGGATAGACCCCTTCAGTAGCCTTGCGAGCATGCCCGGCGGACACAACCATCGCTGGCGCCCGCGAAATCAAGAGGAGGACGACCGTGCATCGCATTCTGTTTGCCGCCTTGATTGCTGCGGCGTCGATCGCCGCGCCTGCCCTGGCGCAGGACAACTACCCGAACAAGCCGATCAGGATCGTGCTGCCGGTGCCGGCCGGCAGCGCGCTCGACATCGCGGCCCGCGCGATCGGCGAGCAACTGGCGAGCCGATGGGGCCAACAGGTCCTGATCGAGACGCGGCCCGGTGCCGGCGGGCTGATCGCCGGTCAAGCCGTCGCCAATGCGCCGCCCGACGGCTACACGCTGCTTGGCGGTCCGTCGTCGCTGTTCACCATCCTGCCGGCGCAGAAGGACAAGCTGCCGATCGACGTCAATCGCGACTTCGTGCAGCTCGGCACGATCGTCGGCAGCGGCGTTCATGTTCATCGCGGTGTCGCCGAAGCTCGGCGTCTCGAACTGGGCAGAATTCGTCGCGCTGGCGAAATCGAAGCCGGGCAGATCGCGATCGGCACCAACGGCGCGGGCACGCTGCCGCACTTCGCCGGCCTGGTGATCGAAAAGAAGACCAACGTGCCGATCACCGTCGTGCCCTACAACCAGGGTGGCACCATGGCGGCGGTCGCCGACATCATGGGCGGCCGCGTGCACGGCACGATCGAAGGCGGTGTTCGGGCTGCGCGGCCCGCTGCAATCCGGCGACCTCAAGCTGATCGGCCAGATGGCGCCGCAGCCCGAGCCTGAATTTCCCAACGTGCCGACGGTTGGAGATCGAGCGCCATCGGATTCATGACGCTGGCTGCGCCGGCGGAGACGCCGCAGCCGATCCAGCGCCGCCTGGCCGGAGGGCTTGCGGCAGGCGCTCGACTCGCCCGCGGTCAAGACAGCGCTATGCCGATCTCGGCGTGCCGATCCGGAATTTCACGCCGGAGCAGACCAGGCCTTCGTCGAAGGCGAGCAGAAGATCTGGTGGCCGCTGGTGCGCGAGTTCACGCCGCCGGAAGCGCGGAATTAGCGCGTCAGCAGATCGACGGTGGCCGCGGGGCTCAGGTTCTCCCGGCTGCCGTCGGCGCGCTTCTTCACCTCGAGCGTGCCGGCCGCGAGGCCCTTCGGGCCGATCAGCACCTGCCACGGCACGCCGATCAGGTCGGCGGTGGCGAATTTCGCGCCCGGCCGCTCGTCGGTGTCGTCGTAGAGCACGTCGACGCCCTTGGCGGTCAGCTCGCGATAGAGGCTCTCGGACGCGCCGTCGGTCGCGGCGTCGCCCTGCTTGAGATTGAGGATCGCGACCTTGAACGGCGCCACCGCCTCCGGCCACTTGATGCCGGCCTCGTCGTGGTTCGCCTCGATCAGCGCCGCGACCAGCCGCGTCGGGCCGATGCCGTAGGAGCCCATGTGGACCGGATGGTCGGCGCCGTCAGGCCCGGCGACCACGGCCTTCATCGGCTCGGAATATTTGGTGCCGAAATAGAAGATGTGGCCGACCTCGATGCCGCGCGCCGACACCTGCTTGTCGGCGGGGATATTTCCGAACGCCGCCGGATCGTGCTTCTCCGACGTCGCGGCATAGAGCGAGGTCCACTTGTCGACGATGCCTTGCAGCGACGCGCGGTCGTCGAAGTTCACGTTCGCGTCCGGCACCGGGAAGTCGAGATAGTCCTTGTGGCAGAACACCTCGGACTCGCCGGTCGAGGCCAGGATGATGAACTCGTGGCTGAGGTTGCCGCCGATCGGGCCGGTGTCGGCGACCATCGGGATCGACTTGAGGCCGAGCCGCGCGAAGGTGCGCAGATAAGCGACGAACATCTTGTTGTAGGAGTGCCGCGCTCCGGCCTGGTCGATGTCGAACGAATAGGCGTCCTTCATCAGGAATTCGCGGCCGCGCATCAGCCCGAACCGCGGCCGCACCTCGTCCCGGAACTTGAGCTGGATGTGATAGAGGTTGAGCGGCAGATCCTTGTAGGAGCGCACGTAGGCGCGGAAGATCTCGGTGATCATCTCCTCGTTGGTCGGGCCGTAGAGCATGTCGCGCTCGTGGCGGTCCTTGATGCGCAGCATCTCCTTGCCGTAATCGTCGTAGCGCCCGCTCTCGCGCCACAGGTCGGCCGGCTGGATGGTCGGCATCAGCAGTTCGATCGCGCCGGAGCGGTTCTGCTCCTCGCGGACGATCGCGTTGACCTTGTTGAGGACGCGCAGCCCCAGCGGCAGCAGGCTGTAGATGCCTGCGGCCTGCTGCCGCAGCATCCCGGCGCGCAGCATCAGCTTGTGCGAGACGATCTCCGCCTCCCGGGGCGCCTCCTTCAGGATCGGCAGGAAGAAACGGGACAATCGCATAGCTGTTCTCGGGAACCGGCAGGGCCACGGTGGGCGGCAGTGAAACCGGATCGAAGCCGAAAAGACAAGCGCGGCAAGGGGCTGGCTTCGACCGTGCGGCAATCCGTGGGCGGCACGTATCAGCGCGCGCTAGCATGCCGAATTGCTGCGGTGCGTTAATGACAAGGGTGGGCGCGCCTCCGATAGATTGCGTGGGCCGGTGGGGGCTATCCAATCGCGGTCCCTGAACCGCGGCCTGAGTTTAGGGACGAAAAATCCAAAGCGCGCCAACAGCGCCAATGCCTCGAGGAACGTAACGCGTCTCGGGGGCTAAGGATCTAAATTCAGCGACCCGAGCAGGGCATTGGCCCTGCTCATTTTTTTGGCTCCACCGGGCATCCCATCCAGGCCGCCAGATCGTCCAGCGTGACCAGCCGATAGACGTAGAGATACGTCACCACTGCGAAGATCGCGGTCGCGACGACCGTGGTCCAAATCAGCTTGCGGCCCACATTGCGGACCCGCGGTGCGCCAGGGTCGGTGCCGGGCGCTCCCTCGTCGTCCTGGGAGCTCACGCCCCACGGCAGCACGGCGAACAGCGTCAGCCACCAGATCAGGAAGTAGATCGCAATCGCCGTCGAGAGCGCCATCAGGCCTGTTCCAGCTCGACCAGCGTGCCGCAGAAGTCCTTCGGGTGAAGAAACAGCACGGGCTTGCCGTGCGCGCCGGTCTTGGGCTCGCCGTCGCCCAGCACGCGCGCGCCCTCGCCCTTCAGCCGGTCGCGCGCGGCGATGATGTCGTCGACCTCGTAGCAGACGTGGTGGATGCCGCCGTCGGCATTCTTCTCCAGGAACTTGGCGATCGGCGAATTGTCGCCGAGCGGCTCCAGCAGCTCGATCTTGGTGTTCGGCAGATTGATGAACACCGTCGTCACGCCATGCGCCGGCTGCGGCACCGCGGCCGAGACTTCGGCGCCCAGCGTCTTGCGATAGACCTCCGACGCCTTCTTGATGTCGCGCACCGCGATGGCGACGTGGTTGAGCCGTCCGATCATGTCAGTCCTCCAGCAGCCCGGCAGGGTGTGGATCAGGTTCCTGCGATGATAGCGCAGAAAACGGGCTCCGCGTCACACCAGCAACATGTGGACGTGGACCCAGGGCTTCTTGCCCCATTGCTCCGCGACCGCGGCGCGCACCGCGCGCCGCACCGACTCGGCGACCGCATCCGGATCGCGCCGGCGCGCCTTGGGCTGGCTCTCGACGGTCTCCAGGATCGCCTCGATCGCCACTTCCACCATCGGTTCGCCGCTCGCGGCGGTTTCCGGCACGCCGATCAGCTCGACCTCCGGATCGGCCGCGAGCTGGCCCTTCTCGGTCAACGCCAGCGCGACCGACACGATGCCGGACATGCTCAGCCGCTTGCGGTCGGCGATGGTGCGCGCCTGCGCGTCGATCAGCAGCTTGCCGTCCTTGTAGAGCCGGCCGGCCGGCACCTCGTCGACGATGCCGGGATCGCCGGGCGCGAGCTTCACCAGGTCGCCGTTGCGGCACATGCCGACCGTGATGCCGAGGCTGCGCGCCAGATCGGCATGTTCATGAAGATGCAGCGCCTCGCCGTGCACCGGGATGAGCAGTTTCGGCTTCACCCAGCCGATCATCTCGGCCAGCTCGTCGCGGCGCGGATGGCCGGAGACGTGGACCAGATGCGTCCGGTCGGTGATGACGTGCACGCCCTGGTCGATCAGGCCGTTGATGACGGTGCAGATCGCCTTCTCGTTGCCGGGGATCGGCCGCGACGAGAAGATCACCATGTCGCCGTGTGAAAGCGTCACCTCGGGATGCTCGTCCTTGGCGATGCGGGCGAGCGCGGCGCGCGGCTCGCCCTGGCTGCCGGTGCAGAGCGCGACCACCTTGTCGTTCGGCAGGTGGCCGTAGACGTCCATGCTGCGGAACTGCTGCACGCCGTCGAGATAGCCGGTCTCGCGCGCGACCTGCGTGACGCGCTCCATGGCGCGGCCGACCACCACGACCTCGCGGCCGGCGGCGCGGGCGGCGTCGGCGACGGCGCGGATGCGGGCCACGTTGGACGCGAAGGTCGTCACGGCGACGCGGCCGGGCGCATTCGGGATCAGTTCGGCGATGGTCGCGGCGACCTCGGATTCCGACGGCGAGCGGCCGTCGCGCACCGCGTTGGTGGAATCCCCGATCAGCGCGAGGCAGCCCTCCTCGCCCAGCGCGCGCAGCTTGGCCTCGTCGGTTTTCTCGCCGAGC
Organism: uncultured Alphaproteobacteria bacterium; assembly: GCA_963838595.1. Classification (GTDB taxonomy): domain Bacteria; phylum Pseudomonadota; class Alphaproteobacteria; order Rhizobiales; family Xanthobacteraceae; genus Z2-YC6860. Next base: position 58,012 of record CAWIRP010000021.1, on the reverse strand, counting down.
ACCGGCGTCGGATCGATCTTCCAGTCGCCGGTGTGCAGCACCGCGCCGTGCGGGGTGCGGATGATCAGCGCATTCGATTCCGGGATCGAATGCGCGACCGAGCAGAGCTCGATGTCGAACGGTCCGACGTCGAAGCGCGAGCCGAGCGCCACCTCTGTCACCGGAATATCGGGCGCGCCAGGCTCGCCGAGCCGCTTGGCGGCGAGCAGCGCCGCGGTGAACGGCGTCGCAAACACCGGCACGCGCAGCTTGGGCCACAGGTCGAGCATCGCGCCGTAGTGGTCCTCGTGGGCGTGGGTCAGCACGATGCCGGCGATGTTGCGGCGCTCCGAGACCAGATAGCGGATGTCCGGGAAGATCAGCTCGATGCCCGGCAGATTCTCCTCGTTGGCGAACGAGACGCCGACGTCGACGATCAGCCAGGTGCGCTTGCGCTCGTCGCCGAGCCCGTAGAGCGACAGGTTCATGCCGATCTCGCCGACGCCGCCGAGCGGCGCGAACACCAGTTCGCCGGACGCGGTCATGCCGGTGCCCTCGCCGGCGCGGGCAGCACGTCGCCCGCCGTGATGGTTTCGGCGTCGCCGTCGGCGCGGCGCAACAGCATGCGGCCGGCCTCGTCGATGCCCTCGAAGCGGCCTTCACGCTCGCCGTCCGGCAGCGCGACGCGGATCGTCTTGCCGAGGCCGAAGGCCCGCTTGAGCCAGTCGTCGCGGATCGCGGCGAAACCCGCGCCGCGGTTCCATTGCGCGAGCCGCGCCGCCATCGCGGGCGACAGCTCGGCGAACACGCTGTCCGGCGTCGCGCGCACGCCCGCCGCGGCGAGGTCGGTCGCCGGAAACGCGGTGCCGGCCGGATGGTGCGCGCAATTGACGCCGATGCCGATCGCGACCGCGCTGCCCTCGCCTTCGATCAGGATGCCGGCGAACTTGCAGCCGTCGATCAGGCAGTCGTTCGGCCATTTCAGCGCGAGCCGTTTCGCGAGCCCTGGAATGCGCCCGGCGATCGCGTCGTGAACCGCCAGCGCCGCGACGAACGACAGCTCCGCCGCGCGCTCCGGCGGCGCACGCGTCGGTCAGCAGCAGCGTGGCGTAGAGATTGCCCGGCTCCGACACCCACGGGCGGCCGCGCCGGCCGCGTCCCGCGGTCTGCCGCTTGGCGGTGACCCACAGCGGCCCGCGCTCGCCGCTGCGGGCGAGCGTCAGCGCCTCGGCGTTGGTCGAGCCGATCGTCTCGTGAGTGACCACCCTGATCGGGGCGGTGGTTGTTGTCATCAGAACAGCGATTTCGCCGCCGCGCTTGCGGCTTGGACGAGCGGTGCGGGATAGACGAAAAACAGAAGATTGAACAGGCCGGTGACGCCGAGCACGGCCTTGAGCTCGACCGGCATCGGCTCGAAGCCCTTGCGCCGGCTCGTCGAAGTACATCGTCTTGATGATCATCAGGTAATAGTAGGCGCCGACCACGCTGGCGAGCACGCCGATCACCGCGAGCGTGAACAGCCCGGCCTTCATGGCGGCAAGGAACACATAGTACTTCGCGAAGAAGCCGGCGAGCGGCGGAATGCCGGCGAGCGAGAACAGCAGCATCGCCAGGAAGAACGCCAGCGCCGGATTGGTGCGCGCGAGGCCCGCGAGATCGGAAATATTCTCGACCGCGCCGTCGGCCCGGCGCATCGCCAGGATGCAGCAGAAGGTGCCGAGCGTCATCGCGAGATAGATCGTCATGTAGATCAGGACGGCCTGCACGCCCTCGGGGCTGCCGGCGTCGAGGCCGATCAGTGCGAAGCCCATGTGGCCGATCGAAGAATAGGCCATCAGACGTTTGATGTTGTGCTGCCCGATCGCGGCGAAGGCGCCGAGCAGCATGGAGGCGATGGCGACGAACACCAGGATCTGCTGCCATTGCGGCACGATGCCGGGGAATGCGCTCGATCGCAACGCGGATGAACAGTGCGATGGCGGCGATCTTCGGCGCGGCGGCGAAGAACGCCGTGACCGGCGTCGGCGCGCCCTCGTAGACGTCGGGCGTCCACATGTGGAACGGCACCGCGGACACCTTGAAGCAGAGCCCGGCGAACAGGAACACCAGGCCGAAGATCAGCCCGATGCCCGCCCCGCCCTGTGTCGCCTTGGCGATGCCGGCGAACGACACCGTGCCGGTGAAGCCGTAGATCAGCGAGCAGCCGTAGAGCAGCATCCCCGACGACAGCGCGCCGAGCACGAAATACTTCAGGCCCGCCTCGGTCGAGCGCACGGAATCCCGGTTCGACGCCGCGACCACGTAGAGCGACAGGCTCATCAGCTCGAGGCCGAGATAGAGCGCGATCAGGTCGGCGGCCGAGATCATCATGCCCATGCCGACCGCGGACAGCAGGATGAGGATCGGATACTCGAAAATCCGCACCTTCTCGACGTTCTGGTAGTGCAGCGACATGACGATCGCCACGGCCGACGCGACGAAGGCCAGCGCCTTGAGGAAGCGGGCGAAGCCGTCGATCACGAAGCTGCCGCCGAACGTCGTGCCGTTCGGCAGCACGATCGCGATGAAGGCCGCGGCGACCAGCAGCATCACCGCGCCGAGGCTGACGATATCGGCTGCTGCGCTCCCGGTAGGCGCCGAGCATCAGCAGCCCCATCGCGCCGAGCGCGAGCACGATTTCCGGAAGTGCCGGGTAGAGCGGCATGTATGTGGCGGCAACGTTCATCAGTTCACCAAGGCCGCCGACTTGGCGGCGGCGTCGAGCGCGGCGTGATAGTTCTGCAGCAGCGCCGTCACCGAGGCGGCCGACATGTCGAGCAGCGGCTTCGGATAGACGCCGAACAGGATGGTCAGCACGACCAGCGGCGCGAACACCGCGATCTCGCGCCAGCTCATGTCGCTGATGTTGGCGAGCGCCGGCTTCTCCAGCTTGCCCAGCATCACCTTGCGGTAGAGCCAGAGCGCATAGCCGGCCGACAGGATGACGCCGAGCGTCGCCAGCGATCGCCACCACGATGTTGACCTTGAAGGTGCCGAGCAGCGTCAGGAATTCGCCGACGAAGCCGGAGGTGCCGGGCAGGCCGACGTTGGCCAGCGTGAACAGCAGGAACACCGCGGCATAGACCGGCATGCGGTTGACCAGCCCGCCATAGGTCGAGATCTCGCGGCTGTGCATGCGGTCGTAGACGACGCCGACGCAGAGGAACAGCGCCGCCGAGACGATGCCGTGCGACACCATCTGGAAGATGCCGCCGGCGACGCCCTGCGCGGTCGCGGCGAAAATGCCCATGGTGACGAAGCCCATGTGCGCCACCGACGAATAGGCGATCAGCTTCTTCATGTCCTCCTGCACCAGCGCGACCAGCGAGGTGTAGACGATGGCGACGACCGACAGCGCGAACACCAGCGATCGCGAAGTCGTGCGAGGCGAACGGGAACATCGGCAGCGAGAAGCGCAGGAAGCCGTAGCCGCCCATCTTCAGCAGGATCGCGGCGAGGATGACCGAGCCCGCGGTCGGCGCCTCGACGTGCGCGTCCGGCAGCCAGGTGTGGACCGGCCACATCGGCATCTTCACCGCGAACGAGGCGAAGAACGCAAACCACAGCCAGGGCTGCATCTCGCGCGGGAACGAATGGCGCAGCAGCACGGCGATGTCGGTCGTGCCGGCCTGCCAGTACATCGCCATGATGGCGAGCAGCATCAGCACCGAGCCGAGCAGCGTGTAGAGGAAGAACTTGAAGCTGGCATAGACCCGGCGCGGCCCGCCCCACACGCCGATGATCAGGAACATCGGGATCAGGCCGCCCTCGAAGAACAGGTAGAACAGCACCAGATCGAGCGCCGAGAACGTGCCGACCATCAGCGTTTCGAGCGCCAGGAACGCGATCATGTATTCCTTGACGCGGACCTGGATCGACAGCCAGCTCGCCACGATGCAGAGCGGCATCAGCGCCGTGGTCAGGATCACCAACGGCAGCGAAATGCCGTCGACGCCCATGTGATAGGTGCCGTAGCCGCCGAGCCAGGCGACCTTCTCGACGAACTGGAATTCCGCCGAGCCGGCGTCGAACCGCGCCACCAGCACGAGCGACACCGCGAAGGTGACGATGGTGGTCCACAGCGCGACCCAGCGGGCGTTGCGCTTGGCCGCCTCGTCCTCGCCGCGCAGCGCCAGGATGAACAGCACGCCCGCGAGCGGCAGGAAGGTGGTGACGGAGAGGATCGGCCAGCTCGCCATCAGTGCGCTCCACCCGGTGTGGAGAACATGAACCAGGTGATCAGCGCGGCGGCGCCGATCAGCATGGCGAAGGCGTAGTGGTAGAGATAGCCGGTCTGCAGCCGCACCACGTTGCGGGTGACGTCGAGCACGCGCGCCGACACGCCGTCAGGCCCGAAGCCGTCGATCACATAGCCGTCGCCGCCCTTCCAGAACACGCGGCCGAGCCACAGCACCGGGCGCACGAACAGGAAGTCGTAGATCTCGTCGAAGTACCACTTGTTGAGCAGGAAGCGGTACAGCATGTCCTGCTGGCGTGCGAGCTCGACCGGGATGTCGGGCCGCAGCAGATAGAAATAGGCCGATACGCCCCAGCCCGCGAACATCATCGCGGTCGGCATCAGCGCGACCCACAGCGGCACGTGATGGATCGCGTCGATCACCGCGGCGCTCTGCTTGATCGACGTGCGGAAGAAGTGCTCGACGTGATGGCCGGCGAAATACTCCTTGAACGGGAAGCCGGCGGCGATCGAGCCGACCGCCAGCACGCCGAGCGGGATCAGGATCACCAGCGGGCTTTCCTTCGCCTCGTCGTAGTGATGCTTGTCGTGCGGCTCGCCGTGGAAGGTCTTGAAGATCAGCCGCCAGGAGTAGAACGCGGTCAGCCCCGCCGCGATCACGGTCAGCAAAAAGGCATAGGCCGCGGCCGGATTCTTGCCGGCGTAGGCCGCCTCGATGATGGCGTCCTTGGAGAAATAGCCGGCGGTGAACGGGAATCCGGTCAGCGCCAGCGTGCCGATCACCATCGTCCAGTAGGTGAACGGGATCTTCTTGCGCAGGCCGCCCATGTTGCGGATGTCCTGCTCGTGGTGCATCGCCATGATCACCGAGCCGGAGCCGAGGAACAGCAGCGCCTTGAAGAAGGCGTGGGTGAACAGGTGGAACATGCCGACCGAATAGGCGCCGACGCCCATCGCGACGAACATGTAGCCGAGCTGCGAGCAGGTCGAATAGGCGACGATGCGCTTGATGTCGTTCTGCACGAGGCCGACGGTCGCGGCGAAGAACGCCGTGGTGGCGCCGACGATGGTGACGACGGTGAGCGCGGTCGGCGACAGCTCGAACAGCGGCGACAGCCGCGCCACCATGAACACGCCGGCCGTCACCATGGTGGCGGCGTGAATGAGCGCGGAGACCGGCGTCGGGCCTTCCATCGCGTCGGGCAGCCAGGTGTGCAGCAGGAACTGCGCCGACTTGCCCATCGCGCCCATGAACAGCAGCAGGCAGATCAGCGTGAGCGCGTCGGCGTGCCAGCCGAAGAAATTGATGGTCTTGCCGGTCAGCGCCGGCGCCTGCGCGAACATCGTGTCGAGGTCGATCGAGCCGATCATCATGAAGACGGCGAAAATGCCGAGCGCGAAGCCGAAGTCGCCGACCCGGTTGACGATGAAGGCCTTGATGGCGGCCGCGTTGGCCTCCGGCTTGTGGTACCAGAAGCCGATCAGCAGATAGCTCGCGAGACCGACGCCCTCCCAGCCGAAGAACAGCTGCGCGAGGTTGTCCGACGTCACCAGCGCCAGCATGGCGAAGGTGAAGAACGACAGATACGCGAAGAACCGCGGCCGGTACGGCTCCTCGGCCATGTAGCCGATCGAATAGAGGTGCACGAGCGACGACACCGTCGTCACCACCACCAGCATCACGGCGGTCAGCGTGTCGATCCGCAGCGCCCAGTCGACCTTGAAGTCGGCCGACACCATCCAGGTGAACAGCGTGATGCGCTCGTCGTGGTGGCCGAAGCCGACGCGCCAGAACGCGATCCACGACAGCACGGCCACGATGAACAGGAACGACGTGGTGATCACCTCGGCGGCGCGTGAGCCTTCCGCCGGCGGCTCCGCGGGGCCGTGGCCGTGATCGTCGTGATGGGCGTCATGCGCGGCATGTGCCGTGACCGGCATGCGCGTGATGATCGTCCGACGGCTCGGCGCCCGGGAAGCGCCGGCGCGCGCCATAGATCGAGATCGCGCCGGCGAGAATGGCGCCGAGCAGCGGCAGAAGGACGATCGCCTGATACATCAGTGTTCCTGCGCTAGCCCTTCATCAGGTTGATGTCCTCGACCGCGATCGAGCCGCGGTTGCGGAAGTAGACGACGAGAATGGCGAGCCCGATCGCGGCCTCGGCCGCCGCGACGGTGAGCACCAGCATGGCGAACACCTGGCCGACGATGTCGCCGAGGTGGGTCGAGAACGCCACGAAGTTGATGTTGACCGCGAGCAGGATCAGCTCGATCGACATCAGGATGACGATGACGTTCTTGCGGTTGAGGAAGATGCCGAAAATCCCGAGCGTGAACAGGATCGCGGCAACGGAGAGGTAATGGCCGAGGCCGATGGTCATGCGCCAAGCCCCTGCCCCGGCCGGACCTGGCGGATTTCCATCGCGGTTTCCTTGGTGCGCGCGACCTGGTCGGCGATGTTCTGCCGCTTGACGCCCGGCCTTGTGGCGCAGCGTCAGCACGATCGCGCCGATCATGGCGACGAGCAGCACCAGGCCCGCGGCCTGGAAGAAGTAGATGTATTTCGTGTAGAGCACGCGGCCGAGCGCCTCGGTGTTGGTGATGTCGGTCGGGATCGGCGAGGTGATGGCGCGCGGCACGCCCGGCCCGATCGACCCAGGCGCCGACCACCAGCAGCAGCTCCGCCAGCAGCACGATGCCGATCAGCGCGCCGAACGGCAGATATTGCAGGACGCCCTGGCGCAGCTCGGCGAAGTCGACGTCGAGCATCATCACCACGAACAGGAACAGCACCGCGACCGCGCCGACGTAGACCACGATCAGGATCATCGCCAGGAACTCGGCGCCCATCAGCACGAACAGGCCGGCGGCGTTGACGAACGCGAGGATCAGATAGAGCACCGAATGCACGGGGTTCTTCGCCGCGATCACCATGAAGGCGGACGCGACGCAGACGCCGGCGAAGAGATAGAAGAACAGCGCGGGAAGGATCATCGATGCGCGCCTCACCGGTACGGCGCGTCGAGCGCGATGTTCTTCGCGATCTCGCGCTCCCAGCGGTCGCCGTTCGCGAGCAGCCGCTCCTTGTCGTAGTAGAGCTCCTCGCGGGTCTCGGTGGCGAACTCGAAATTCGGGCCCTCGACGATGGCGTCGACCGGGCAGGCCTCCTGGCACAGCCCGCAATAGATGCACTTCACCATGTCGATGTCGTAGCGCGTGGTGCGCCGCGTGCCGTCGTTGCGGCGCGGCCCGGCCTCGATGGTGATGGCCTGCGCCGGGCAGATCGCCTCGCACAGCTTGCAGGCGATGCAGCGCTCCTCGCCGTTCGGGATAGCGGCGCAGCACGTGCTCGCCGCGGAAGCGCGGCGAGATCGGGCCCTTCTCGAACGGATAGTCGAGCGTCGCCTTCGGCTTGAAGAAGTACTTCATGCCGAGCACGAGCCCCGACAGGAACTCCTTCAGGAAGATCGAGCGTGCGGCCTGATCGAGTCTCATGTCATGCTTCCTTTGCCATGCGCATCCTAAGAGCCAAGGATCTGGCCGACGTAGTAGCCGAGCCCGCCCAAAATCACGAAATTCGCGGCCAGCATCAGCCGCATAGCCGGCCACATGCGCTCAAACCTCTCTCGCTGTTCTGCCGGAGCACTAACGTCGTTCAAATTGCGACGCCATGCAGCAGACATGACGATGTAGATGACCAGCGCAAACACCAGGCCGACAGCGGCGCCGATCAATCCCGGCATGGAAAATGTCATGGCATCCTCCCGGAGCGAGCCCGCCGAACTGCAGCACCGCCGCGACGATCACCACCATGGCGAGCGAGATCGGCAGGAACACCTTCCAGCCGAGCCGCATCAGCTGGTCGTAGCGGTAGCGCGGCACGATCGCCTTGGCCATGGCGAACAGGAAGAACATGAAGCAGACCTTGAGCGTGAACCAGATCACGCCCGGCACCCAGGTGAACGGCGCCACCGGGAACGGCGGCAGCCAGCCGCCGAGGAACAGGATGGTCGCCATGGCGCACATGGTCACGATCGCCACGTACTCGCCGAGCATGAACATCATGTACGGCGACGAGCCGTATTCGACCATGAAGCCGGCGACCAGCTCGGATTCCGCTTCGACCAGGTCGAACGGCGGCCGGTTGGTCTCGGCCAGCGCCGAGACGAAGAAGATCACGAACATCGGCAACAGCCACAGCCAGTACCAGCCGAACATGCCGAGCCTGGTGTCCTGCGCGGCGACGATCGCCGACAGCTTCAGCGAGCCGGCGCACAGCAGCACGGTGATGATGACGAAGCCGATCGAGACCTCGTAGGACACCATCTGCGCGGCGGAGCGGATCGCGGACAGGAAGGCGTATTTCGAGTTCGACGCCCAGCCGCCCATGATGATGCCGTAGACCATCAGCGACGAGATCGCGAAGATGTAGAGCACGCCGACGTTGATGTCGGCGATCACCCAGCCGGCGTTGACCGGGATCACCGCCCAGGCCGCCAGCGCCAGCGTGCAGGTGACGAGCGGCGCCAGCAGGAACACGCCCTTGTTGGAGCCCGCCGGGATGACCGGCTCCTTGAGCACGAACTTGAGCAGGTCGGCGAACGATTGCAGCAGGCCGAACGGCCCGACCACGTTGGGGCCGCGCCGCAGCTGCACCGCCGCCCAGATCTTGCGGTCGGCGAGCAGGATATAGGCGACGCCGACCAGCAGCAGCACGAGCAGCAGCAGCGACTGCGCGACGATCACGATCAGCGGCCAGAGGTAGGTGGTGAAGAGTTCCGCCATCGCCCTACTCCGCCGCCCTCATGGTGCGGCTCTCGGCCAGCGCCGAGCATTCGGCCATCACCGCGGATGCGCGCGCGATCGGATTGGTGAGATAGAAATCGTCGATCGCCTGGCGGAACGGCGCCTTGTCGGGCGTGCCGCCCTTGCCGGCGAGCGCGCGCAGGTCCGCGGCGTCGCCCGGCGCGATCTGGTCGATGCGCTGCAGGTGCGGATGCGCGGCGAACAGCGCCTTGCGCAGCTGCGCCAGCGAGTCAAACGGCAGCTTCTTGCCGAGCGTCTCCGACAGCGCGCGCAGGATCGCCCAGTCCTCGCGCGCCTCGCCCGGCGGGAAGCTGGCGCGGTTCGCGATCTGCACGCGGCCTTCGGTGTTGACGTAGAGGCCGGATTTCTCGGTGTAGGCCGCGCCCGGCAGGATGACGTCGGCGCGGTGCGCGCCGGCGTCGCCGTGGGTGCCGATGTAGACGACGAAGGCGCCCGGCGGCACGTCGATCTCGTCGGCGCCGAGCAGGAACAGCACGTCGAGCGCGCCGGACTTCGCCATGTCGGCCGGCGTGGAGTCCGCCCGCGCCCGGCACGAAGCCGATGTCGAGCGCGCCGACGCGCGACGCCGCGGTGTGCAGGACGCGAGAAGCCGTTCCAGCCGTCCTTGACCGCGCCGAGCTCGACCGCAGCCTTGGCGGCGAGCGCCGCGACCGCCGCGCCGTCCGGCCGCGCCAGCGCGCCGGCGCCGAGGATGATCAGCGGCCGCTCGGCCTTCTTCAGCGTCTCGGCGAATGCGCCGCGGCCCGCCGCGAGCTCGGCGAGCGTCTCCGGGCCGGCGCCGAGATAATCGTAGTTGTAGGTCAGATCGACCCGCTCGCCGATCAGCGCGATCGGGAATTTGCCGGCGCGCCAGCGCTTGCGGATGCGCGCGTTGAGCACCGACGCCTCGCGGCGCGGATTGGCGCCGACGATCAGCAGCGCATCGGCCTGCTCGATGCCGGCGATGGTGGCGTTGAACAGATAGCTCGCCCGGCCCGCGGACGGATGCAGCGCCGCGCCGTCCTGGCGCGCGTCGAGATTGGGGCTGCCGAGCAGCGCCATCAGTTGCTTGAGCGCGAACATCTCCTCGACCGCGCAAAGATCGCCGGCGATCGCGCCGATCCGCTCCGGCGAGGTGCGGCGGACCTTCGCCGGCGACCGCGGCGAACGCCTCGCTCCACGATGCCGGCCGCAGCCGGCCGTTCTCGCGGATATACGGCTGGTCGAGCCGCTGCGTGCGCAGGCCGTCGACGACGTGGCGCGTCTTGTCGGAAATCCACTCCTCGTTCACGTCGTCGTTGACGCGCGGCAGGATGCGCATCACCTCGCGGCCGCGCGCGTCGACCCGGATCGCGGAGCCGACCGCGTCCATCACGTCGATCGATTCCGTCTTGCTCAGCTCCCACGGCCGCGCCGCGAACGCATAGGGCTTCGAGGTCAGCGCGCCGACCGGGCAGAGATCGACCACGTTGCCCTGCAGCTCCGAGGTCATCGCCTGCTCGAGATAGGTCGTGATCTCCATGTCCTCGCCGCGGCCGATCGCGCCGAGCTCCGGCACGCCCGCGACCTCCGCCGAGAAGCGGATGCACCGCGTGCAATGGATGCAGCGGTTCATGATCGTCTTGACCAGCGGGCCGATGTACTTGTCCTCGACCGCGCGCTTGTTGTCGGCGTAGCGGCTGGAGTCGACGCCGTAGGCCATCGCCTGGTCCTGCAGGTCGCACTCGCCGCCCTGATCGCAGATCGGGCAGTCGAGCGGATGATTGATCAGCAGGAATTCCATCACGCCTTCGCGCGCCTTGCGCACCAGCGGCGTCTTGGTGTTGACGACCGGCGGCTCGCCGTTCGGGCCGGGCCGGCAGTCGCGCACCTGCCAGGCGCAGGACGCGACCGGCTTCGGCGAGCCCTTCAGCTCGACCAGGCACATGCGGCAATTGCCGGCGATCGACAGCCGCTCGTGGAAGCAGAAGCGCGGGATCTCGGCGCCGGCGGCCTCCGCCGCCTGCAGCAGCGTGAACTCCGGCGGGACGTCGATCTCTTTGCCGTCGACGACGATCTTGGTCATCGCGGTCACCGTCCCGTCGCGTATGAGAGGACGAATGCGGCGGCGAACACCAAACCCGCCGCGTAAAGCGCCGCAACGGAGTTGATTGCCCGATGACTTGTTCATCCGCTTACTCCGCCGCCACGCGGACCGCGTCATCGTCCGCCTTGCGCGTATATTCGTCGATGCGCCGCTCGATCTCCGGCCGGAAGTGCCGCAGCAGGCCCTGCACCGGCCACGCCGCGCCGTCGCCGAACGCGCAGATGGTGTGACCCTCGATCTGCTTGGTCACGTCGAACAGCATGTCGATTTCTTTTTTCTGCGCGCGGCCGTCCGCCATGCGGGTGAGCACGCGCCACATCCAGCCCATGCCCTCGCGGCACGGCGTGCACTGGCCGCAGCTCTCGTGCTTGTAGAAATAGGCGATGCGCGCAAAGGCGCGGACGATGTCGGTCGACTTGTCCATCACGATCACCGCGGCGGTGCCGAGCGCGGACTTGTGCTTGGCGCAGCCGTCGAAATCCATCAGCAGGTCGTCGCAGCCGGTCGCGCCCGCCGGAATGACCGGCATCGACGAGCCGCCGGGGATCACCGCCAGCAGATTGTCCCAGCCGCCGCGCACGCCGCCGCAATGCGTCTCGATCAGTTCGCGCAGCGGCATGCCCATCGCGTCTTCGACGGTGCAGGGCCGCTCGACGTGGCCGGAGATGCAGAACAGCTTGGTGCCGGTGTTGTTGGGCCGGCCGATGCCGGCGAACCACGCCGCGCCGCGCCGCATGATGTCGGGCACCACCGCGATCGACTCCACGTTGTTCACCGTGGTCGGGCAGCCGTAGAGGCCCATGTTGGCCGGGAACGGCGGCTTGAGCCGCGGCTGGCCCTTCTTGCCTTCGAGGCTTTCGAGCAGCGCCATCTCCTCGCCGCAGATGTAGGCGCCGGCGCCGTGATGGACGTAGAGATCGAAGTCGTAGCCGTGGACGTTGTCCTTGCCGATCAGCTTGGCGTCGTAGGCCTGGTCGATCGCGGCCTGCAGCCGCTCGCGCTCGCGGATGAACTCGCCGCGCACGTAGATGTAGCCGGCGCTGCAATCCATCGCGCGGCCGGCGATCAGGCAGCCCTCGACCAGCAGATGCGGATCGTGCCGCATGATCTCGCGGTCCTTGCAGGTGCCGGGCTCGGACTCGTCGGCGTTGACGACGAGATAATGCGGCCGGTCGCCGACCGCCTTGGGCATGAACGACCATTTCAACCCGGTCGGGAAGCCGGCGCCGCCGCGGCCGCGCAGGCCCGAGGCCTTCACCTCGTTGACGATCGCGTCGCGGCCCTTCTCCAGGATCGCCTTGGTGCCGTCCCAGGAGCCGCGCTTGCGCGCGCCTTCGAGGCCCCAGTCGCCGAGGCCGTAGAGATTCCTGAAGATGCGGTCCTTGTCGTCGAGCATCAGGCCTTCACCGTCTTGAGCGTGGTCGGGCCGCCGACCGGCGCCGACAACTGCCGGTCGATCTGCGGGCCGGGCTTCACCGGCTTGCCGTTGGCGAAGCCGTCGAGCACCTTCTCGAAGCTTTCGGCGGTCAGGTCCTCGTAGGTGTCGTTCCAGATCAGCACCATCGGCGCGTTCACGCAGGCGCCGAGGCACTCGACCTCCTCCCAGGAGAAATCGCCGTCCGCCGACACGTGTAGCGGATCGTGGTGGATGCGCTTGTGACAGACGTCGAACAGCGCCTGCGCGCCGCGCAGCATGCACGGCGTGGTGCCGCAGACCTGGACGTGCGCCTTCTTGCCGACCGGCGACAGCAGGAACATCGTGTAGAACGTCGCGACCTCGAGCGCGCGGATGTGCGCCATGTCGAGCATCTCGGAGACATGGCGGATCGCGGCCTCCGGCAGCCAGCCGTGATGCTGCTCCTGCGCGCGCCACAGCAGCGGAATGATCGCCGACTGCTGGCGGCCTTCCGGATAGTGCGCGATCACCTTCTTCGCCCAGGCGGCGTTCTCCGCCGTGAAGGCGAACTCCTTCGGCTGCTGTTCGGGCGGTGCGAGGCGGCGGTTGGCCATTAGCGGTCGACCTCCCCGAACACGATGTCGAGCGAGCCGAGGATGGCCGACACGTCGGCCAGCATGTGGCCGCGGCAGAGGAAATCCATCGCCTGCAGATGCGCGAAACCCGGCGCCCTGATCTTGCACTTGTACGGCTTGTTGGTGCCGTCGGAGACCAGATAGACGCCGAACTCGCCCTTGGGCGCCTCGACCGCGGCATAGACCTCGCCGGCCGGCACGTGGAAGCCTTCGGTGTAGAGCTTGAAGTGATGGATCAGCGCCTCCATCGACTTCTTCATCTCGGCGCGCTTGGGCGGCACGATCTTGTTGTCGAGCGACGCTGACCGGCCCCTGCCCTTCGGGCTCGCGCAGCTTGGCGATGCACTGCTTCATGATGCGGATCGACTGCCGCATCTCTTCCATGCGGATGTGATAGCGGTCGTAGCAGTCGCCGTTCTTGCCGATCGGAATGTCGAAATCCATCTCGGCGTAGCACTCGTAGGGCTGCGACTTGCGCAGGTCCCACGCCGCGCCGGAGCCGCGCACCATCACGCCGGAGAAGCCCCACTTCCAGGCGTCCTCCAGCTTCACCACGCCGATGTCGACGTTGCGCTGCTTGAAGATGCGGTTGTCGGTGAGCAGGGTTTCGAGATCGTCGCAGACCTTGAGGAACGGATCGCAGAACGCCTCGATGTCGTCGATCAGCTTCGGCGGCAGATCCTGGTGCACGCCGCCGACGCGGAAATACGCCGCGTGCATGCGCGAGCCGGAGGCGCGCTCGTAGAACACCATCAGCTTCTCGCGCTCCTCGAAGCCCCACAGCGGCGGGGTGAGCGCGCCGACGTCCATCGCCTGCGTGGTGACGTTGAGCAGATGCGACAGCAGCCGCCCGATCTCGCAGAACAGCACGCGGATCAATTGCGCGCGGCGCGGCACCTCGAGCTTGAGCAGCTTCTCCGCCGCCAGGCAGAACGCATGCTCCTGGTTCATCGGCGCGACGTAGTCGAGCCGGTCGAAATACGGGATCGCCTGCAGATAGGTCTTGGCCTCGATCAGCTTTTCGGTGCCGCGATGCAGCAGCCCGATATGCGGATCGACGCGCTCCACCACCTCGCCGTCGAGCTCCAGCACCAGGCGCAGCACGCCGTGCGCCGCCGGATGCTGCGGCCCGAAGTTGATGGTGAAGTTGCGGAGGGTGGTGTCGGTCATCGGACATCGCTAGTTCTTCGCCTCGGGCGGAGCGAACGCCGCGAACACTTCCGCGCCGTCATGTTGTGGGTCTTGTTGGCGAAGTCGTAGTAGGCCGGCTTCTCGTCGATGAAGATCTGGCTGGTGAGGGCGTAGCCGTCGCGGTCGTCGAACGCTTCCGCCGACACGAAGTAGCAGTTCTTTTCGATCAGCCGGTAGAACAGCGGCGTGCCGCATTGCTTGCAGAAGCAGCGCTCGGCCCATTCCGACGAGCGGTAGACGCCGAGGTTCGCCGGATCCTCCACCTTCATCGTCGTGCCGCAGTCGACCACAAGAAACGGCCCGGCGCGTCCATTTGCGGCACATGCCGCAATGGCACGCGCCGACTTCGTCGTTGGCTCGCGTCGCGGTGAAACGCACCGCGCCGCAGAGGCAGCCGCCTGTGCAGTGCCTTGCTCATGCGCGCCCTCAACTCTTCTTCTCGTCGCCGGGCAGCACGTAGTCGGTGCCTTCCCACGGCGAGAGGAAATCGAAGTTGCGGAACTCCTGCGCGAGCCGCACCGGGTCGTAGACCACGCGCTTCACCTCGTCGTCGTAGCGCACCTCGACGAAGCCGGTGAGCGGGAAGTCCTTGCGCAGCGGATGGCCTTCGAAGCCGTAGTCGGTGAGCAGCCGCCGCATGTCCGGATGGCCGGTGAACAGCACGCCGTAGAGATCGTAGACCTCGCGCTCGAACCAGTCGGCGCCGGGGAACACCGAAATGATCGACGGCACGGCGGTGTCCTCGCCGACCTCGATCTTGACCCGGATGCGCACGTTCAGCTTCGGCGACAGCAGATGATAGACCACGTCGAAGCGCCGCTCGCGCGACGGCCAGTCGATCGCGGTGACGTCGATGAAACTCCAGAACTGGCAGCGCTCGTCGTCGCGCAGGAACGTCATCACCTTGACGATGTCGCGCGGCGCGGCGACCACGGTGAGCTCGTCGTTCGCGACCCAATGGCCGAGCACCGCGCCCGCGAGGCCGCCCGCGATCGTCTCACCGAGTTTGTCCAGCGTTCCGTCCATTGCCAGTCCGTTCAGCGCTCGATCGTGCCGATCCGCCGGATCTTCTTCTGCAGCAGCAGCACGCCGTAGAGCAGCGCTTCCGCGGTCGGCGGGCAGCCCGGCACGTAGATGTCGACCGGCACGATGCGGTCGCAGCCGCGCACCACCGAATACGAATAGTGATAGTAGCCGCCGCCGTTGGCGCAGGTTCCCATCGAGATGACGTAGCGCGGCTCCGGCATCTGGTCGTAGACCTTGCGCAGCGCCGGCGCCATCTTGTTGGTCAGCGTGCCGGCGACGATCATCACGTCGGACTGGCGCGGCGAGGCGCGCGGCGCGAAGCCGAACCGCTCGGCGTCGTAGCGCGGCATCGACATCTGCATCATCTCGACGGCGCAGCACGCCAGGCCGAACGTCATCCACATCAGCGAGCCGGTGCGGGCCCAGATGATCAGGTCCTCGGCCGAGGTGACGATGAAGCCCTTGTCGGCGAGTTCGTTGTTGAGGCCGGTAAAAAACGCGTCGTCCGAGCCGACCGGCTTGCCGGTGCGCGGATCGAGCACGCCCTTGGGCGCGGGAGCGACGAGTGTACTCATGGGCGATCCTTGGTTCGCTCAATCCCATTCGAGCGCCCCCTTCTTCCACTCATAGATAAAGCCGACGGTGAGCACCGCAAGGAACAGCATCATCGACCAGAAACCGGCAACGCCGAGTTGTCCGTAGGCCACCGCCCACGGGAACAGGAATGCGACTTCGAGATCGAAAATGATGAACAGGATGGCGACCAGATAGAACCGCACGTCGAATTTCATGCGCGCATCGTCGAACGCGTTGAAGCCGCATTCGTAGGCGGAGAGCTTTTCCGGATCGGGATTCTTGTAGGCAACCAGGAAGGGAGCGATCAGGAGGGCGAGGCCGAGGCCGAGAGAAATCCCGATGAAAATGACGAGAGGGAGATAATCCTGCAGCAGCGCGCTCATCGGTGGCCTCTATGCGAGCCGGACCGTCGCCTCCGGCAATCAACGTCCCTGGCCCCGCCGCCACCCCGCCGAGGTGCCGGCCAAGTCCCCCGAAAACGCCCCGCAACCAGATCGGATTCGTTCCAAAGACGATCCGAGGCTTAGCGCAGTGCACAAATCGAGGCAAGGCAGGAGCCATGGGCGTCCCCTGCCCGCAAAGCCCCATCCTTGGCCGGTTTTCAGCCTGTACGGCGAACCGCGCGGCCTAGTTGAACCGCGCCTGCACCGTCTTGCCTTTGGGCGGCGTAATCTGGACGACGCCCTTGGGTGAAGCCGGCAATGCTGAAGCTCGCTTTTCCTGACAGTTTTGTGTCGCCAGCCGGCTCCAATACGATCCGCTGGCTTTTGCCGTCGATCACCAAAATCGCGACAGCCTTGTGACCGGCCGCGGAAACCGCCTTGTTGTCATGGTCGGCAAGGTAGATCTCGACCACATCGCCCTTGGCGACCATCTCGACGTGATATTCGCCAGCCTCGGCCATGCGGCCGCCGTGGTGGCTTTTCATGTCCGACGGCCCAGGCGGACGATGAAGCAAGCAGGGTTGTGAGCAACGCAAGAATCCGCAGTTTCATTTTCGTCCTCTCAGTACGTTGGGATGGTGGAAAGCGGAGCATTCGGGCCGCCTTCGGCTCGGGTGGCGGAGATCAGCCGTTCGATCGACTTGCGGCCGAACGCGAGCAGCAGGATCGGCGTGAGGAAAGCGTCGAGCGCGGTCGCGCTGATCAGCCCGCCGAAGATCGTGATCGCGACCGGATGCAGGATCTCCTTGCCGGGCGCGCCGGCGTCGATCATCAGCGGGATCAGCGCCAGTCCGGCTGACAGCGCCGTCATCATCACCGGCGTGAGGCGCTCCAGGCTCGCCCGCATCACCAGTTCGCGCCCCCACGGCATTCCCTCATGCAGAGCGAGGTTGATGGTGTGGCTGACCTTGAGGATGCCGTTGCGCGCCGCGATGCCGGTCAGCGTGATGAAGCCGACCATGCTTGCGACCGACAGCGGCTGTCCGGCGAGCCACAGCGCCGCCACGGCGCCGATCAGCGCGAGCGGCAGGCTGAACATGATGATCAGCGACAGCACCGCGGAGCGGTAGCGGCTGTAGAGGATGGCGAAGATCAGCGACAGCGACACCAGCGACAGAATGCCGATGGTGCGGCTTGCCTCCTCCTGCGCCTGGAAGGAGCCTTCCAGCGCCGCGAACGTGCCCTCGGGAAACTTGCTCGACGCGATCTCCCGCCGGATCGCATCCACCACGGACGAGGCATCGGCGCCGCCCGCGATGTTGCCCTGCACGACGATGCGGCGGCGGCCGTTCTCGCGCAGGATCTGGTTCGGGCCGTCGGTCTCCTTGATGTCGGCGATTTCGCGCGCTGGGATCCAACCCATCGGCGTTTCGATCAGCAGATCGCCCAGCCGCTGCGTCGTGCGCAGATGTATCGGGCAGCCGCACCACGACGTCGAAGTTGCGGTAGCCGTCGACCACGCGCGACACCACGCGTCCGCTCGACAGCCGGCTCAACCGGTCGACCACCGCGCCCGGCTGCACGCCGTAGAGCGCAGCGCGTCTGTAATCGACGCGGATTTCGAGCTGCGGAATGCGGACCTGCTTTTCGACCTGGAGATCGGCGAGGCCAGGCAGTTTCGACAGCCGCGTGCGCAGCGCTTCCGCCGCATTGCGCAGCGCGTCGAGGTCTTCGCCGAACAGCTTGATCGCGACGTCGGCGCGCACGCCCGACAGCATGTGATCGAGCCGGTGCGAGATCGGCTGGCCGACGTTGATCGACAGCGGCAGAACAGCTCAGCCGCGAGCGGATGTCCGCAACGACCTCGTTCTTCGAGCGCGTGGACGATTTCAGGTCGACCTCGAACTCGTTGTGATGGATGCCTTCGGCGTGCTCGTCGAGTTCGGCGCGTCCGGTGCGGCGGCCGATCGATTTCACCTCCGGCACTTCCAGCATCAGCCGTTCCGCGATCTGCCCGACGCGCGCGGACTCGGCGAGCGAGACGCCTGGATTGAAGGTCACGCCGATGTTCAGCGTGCCCTCGTTGAACGGCGGCAGGAATGCGCGGGGCAGCAACCATGCCGCAACGCCGGCAATCGTGACGGCAAGAAGCGTCGATGCGATGATGGCGCGCCCGTTGTTCAGCGCACGCGTTAGCGCCGCGCCATAGAGCCGCTTGAGCACCCGGACGAAACCGCTTTCGTGCTCGTCGAGCTTCTTCAGGCCGGGCAACATGTAATAGGCCATCACCGGCGTCAGCGTGATCGAGACCACGAGGCTCGCCAGCATCGCGATGATGTAGGCCTGTCCGAGCGGCGTGAACAATCGGCCTTCGATGCCCGACAACGCGAACAGCGGCACGAACACCAGGATGATGATCGCGCTGGCGTAGAGAATGCCGGAGCGAACCTCCTGCGACGCCGCCACCACGACGTCGAATGTCGAGCGCGGATTGCCGGCGGCACGGTTCTCGCGCAGCCGCCGGAAGATGTTTTCGACGTCGACCACGGCGTCGTCGACCAATGCGCCGATCGCGATGGCGATGCCGCCCAGCGTCATGGTGTTGATCGAGATGCCGGCGGCGTAAAAGATCGGCTGCGGTCGCCAGGATCGACACCGGGATGGCGGTGAGCGAGATCACCGTGGTCCGCCAGTTCAGCAGGAACGACGAACAGTACGATGGCCACCACGACGGCGGCCTCGATCAGCACCGAGCGCAGGTTGTCGGATCGAAGACTCGATGAAATTGGCCTGCCGGAATACGACCTGATCGACCTTGATGCCGAACGGCAGGCTCGGCCCGAGCTCTTTCAGCGCCTGTTCGATCCGGCCGGTCAGCGCGATGGTGTCGACATTCGGCTGCTTCTCGACCGAGACCAGCACGGCCGCGCTTGCCCATGTAGCCGCTGTCGCCGCGCTTGACCTTCGGCGCGAACTCCACGGTCGCGACCTGCCAGAGATAGACCGGCCGCTGCTCGGTCTTGGCGATGGCGATGCTCCGCAAGTCTTCCAGGCTGGTGGTGCGCCCGATGTTGCGGATCAGGTATTCGCGCGAATAGAGGTCGGTGAAGCCGCCGCCGGCGTTGGTGCCGAATTGCGCCAGCGATGCTTCGAGCTGCTCGTAGGTGATGCCGAGCGCGCGCATCGCCGCGGGCTGCGGCGCGACGCGGTACTGCCGCACCTCGCCGCCGATCGGGATGACCTGCGCGACGCCGGGGATCGCGAGCAGCCGCGGCCGGATCGTGAAGTCCGCGACCTCGCGCAGCTCCATCGGCGTGGCTTGCTCGCTGGTCATCGCGACCATGAGGATCTGCCCCATGATCGAGCTGATCGGCCCCATGTGCGGCTGCACGTTGGGCGGCAGCGCGCTGCGGATTTGCCCGAGCCGCTCGGCGACGAGCTGGCGGTTGCGGAAGATGTCGGTGCCCCAGTCGAACTCGACGTAAACGAACGACAATCCGACGCCGGAGATGGAGCGCACCCGCGAAACGCCGGGCACGCCGTTCATCTGCGTTTCGATCGGGAAGCTGACGAGCAGCTCGACCTCGGGCGGCGCGAGCCCCTCCGCCTCGGTCATGATGGTGACGACGCCGCGGTTGAGGTCGGGCAGCACGTCGACCGGCAGGCGGAGCATGCTGTAGGTGCCGAACACCACCAGCACCAGGCTCAGCGCCAGCACCAGCAGCCGGTTTCGCAGCGATCGTGTGACCAGGAACGTGAACATGCCGGTTACCGCACGTGATCGAGCAGTTCGGCGCCCTGGACGACGATCCGCATGCCCGGATCGAGCCCCGCCGAAACCAGCACGCGCTCGCCGTCGAGCGGCTCGATGCGCACCGGGCGCGCCTCGAACTGCTCCGGCGCGGTATGGACATAGACGATCTCCTGTCCGTTCGACGCGCGGACGACGCTGCCGCGCGGCACCGCGATGCCCTTCTTCTCCTCGTCGGTCTTGAAAAAGACCGTGACGAACAGGCCGGCGCGCAAGTCCTTCACGTCGCCCTCGATCTGGAACTGGACCGGGACCGACTGATTGCGCTCCGCGTGACCGGAGCCGCGGAACGCGAGCGGCAGCGTTCGCCCGTTGGCGGTGGTCGCGATGGCGTCGCGCGGCTGCGGCAAGGTGGCGAAGCTCAGCGCCTCGACCCACAGCCGCGCCGGATCGACGATCTGGAACACGACCGCGTTCGGCTGCGCGATCTGTCCCGCGACCGGCACGCCCTCGGCGATCACGCCGCTCACCGGCGCGATCAGCGCCTCCGGCTCGCGGCGCACATGATCGAGCGCGGCGCGGCGGTCCTTGAGGCCTTCAAGCTCGAGCTTGGTTTCTTCAAGCTGGACTTGCGCGATCGCGCCGGTCGGCGCGAGCCGCTCGTAGCGCGCCAGCCGGCGCTCGACGATCGCCATCTGCTGGTCGATTTCGCCCTGGCGCTGGCGCATGTCGGACACGTCGATCGCCTGGATCGGCGGCGTCACGTGCGCCAGCACGTCGCCCTGACGCACGGCGCCGCCAAGACGCGGGAAGCCGCCGGGCGGCGCCGAGAGCCGCCCTCCGATGGCGGTCTGCACCAAGCCGCTTGCGGTCGGATCGGGGATGATGCGGCCGGCAAGCTCGATCGAGCGGCGATGCGATGCGACTTCGGCGGCCGCGGTGCGCAATCCGAAGATGCGCTGGATCGGCTTTGGCACGAACACCGAGCCGTCGCCTGCGCGCGCGGCCCGATCGGAGAACTTCTGCATGGGGGCGTCGTCGTGACTGTGACCCTCGTGCGCTCCGGCGCTGCGCCGCCAATGCGATCATGGCAGCGAACAGAACGGCTGCCGCGGCGACGCGCCGGCGGAACGACATCGCGCATCACGCCGAACAGAAATCCGATGCCGGCGGCCATGCCGGTCGCCGGCTGAATCCAACTGGTGATGCGAGCCATCCATCCGGTGGCGCCCGTCGCCGCCGCGCTGCGATCGGGCATGTCGATCGTGACCGGCAGCACGTCGGTATCGCCGTCCGCCACCACAGTGACGATCAGATCGTAGTGTCCCGGCTTGCCGAGCCAGGCGGCCTTGATCCGGTAGACGCCGCCCGACGCATCTGCAGCAACCGGCCCCTCCGGCGTTTCGATTTCGATCACGGCGTCTCGGACCGGCTCGTTGGTCGCGAAGCGATCGAGATAGACGACGAGCTGCTCGCCTTGCGCGACCGCCACGACCTCGAACTTGTCGGACACGGCCTGTCCGCGCGGCGAAGCGTCCGCGTGCGCCGGCTTCGGCTTCAGGGCCGTGATCGTGTCCCTCGTGCGCGCGGGAGATCGCGCTTGACGCGATCAGTGCAGCGGCGGCGAGCGCGGCTGCGATGACACATCGCATGTGACGTCTTCCTTCATCTGAAAGGCAACGGACTCAGCGCGCGTGATCACGCGCGCGAGCGTCGAACTGTTCAGACGAAGGATTTGGGAGGTCGTCGCAGACGGTAGATTTGCGGGCTCAGGTGCGGCGGAGCGCCGCCAGTCACGAGCAATCGGCTCAGCAGCGGAGGCATCGGGTGCGGCACGGCCACCAGCACGAACCCATGACAGCCGGTGCACGGCCCGCTGTCGCAGCAGCCGCGGTCGCTGCAATCGTTGGCCTCGGGAGACGTCTGCGAAACAGGCGCCGCCTTGAGCTCCTGGGACGCCTGCGCCTGCTTTACGGCGTCAGGCTTCGACGCCTGCTGCGCCGTCGCATGCGAATGACTGTGCCCGGCATGCGCCTTCGCGGCCGATGGCGCGAGCACGAACAGCATCGCGACGAACGCGGCAACCGCGATCGCCTTGAACGCCTGAAGGTGCTGTCGCCGGCACGTCATCGGACTGTAAGTTACCACGAATGCTGACCCGCCGCCCGGTATAGCGCCGATTTAGGCTTAATCCAGGCCTATCGGCCCCGAACGCCGCCAATCCCCACGATTGGGGTAGCTCCCGCCCCTTGGCCACGTTTACGCTACGGCCAACAGGAGCCCGTTGTGCCGCTTGGCATCGTTTCTAAGCATCTGGAGACATGGTTGAATGGCTTGCGGCCGCAGGATCAAGGGAGCACGTGTTCGATGCAGCCACTCACCGGGGGAATCACCAAGGCCAGCACCGGCCTGGATGGCATCGTCTGGAACATCCTCGGCCAGACCTACATCCCGAAGTCGCTCAACGAGAACTCGTTTTCATGGCACGCCACCTT
Source organism: uncultured Alphaproteobacteria bacterium (assembly GCA_963838595.1). GTDB lineage: Bacteria > Pseudomonadota > Alphaproteobacteria > Rhizobiales > Xanthobacteraceae > Z2-YC6860. The sequence continues at coordinate 35,451 of CAWIRP010000021.1, read as the reverse complement.
CCCGGTCGGCACCTTCGTGCCGCCGCACATCCATCCGACCCAGGACGAATTCATCTACGTGCTGGAAGGCCGCTTCGACCTCATCATCGACGGCAAGGATTACGTCGGCACCGCCGGCGACCTGATCCGGCTGCCGCAGCAGATCATGCACGGCATCTTCAACAAGACCGACCAGCCGGTGAAGTGCCTGTTCTGGGTGACGCCGACCCGCAAGCTGTACGACCTGTTCTGGGCGATCCACTCCATGAAGGAGCAGAACCCGCCGGACGTGGTGGCGCTTTCGGCGAAACACGAAGTGGTGTTCCTGCCGCCGCCTCCGGGGGCGTAGGGCTTCGCCATCCAGAAGCCTCAGCAAGAAATCGAGCAACGAAAGGCGCGGTCTTCGGACGCTTGTTTGATCGCTTTACCGCTCGCGAGGCTGCTTTGCCTAGGATGCACGCGTCGGCGGGATACGTCCAAAGACATACGGGGATGACAGACCTGTAGAGAAACGACGCAGTCTGTCTTTTGATACAGGCGCGGCACGCACCGGTGTGTTGTTATCGCAGGAACATTTTCCGCGCGATCCGCAGCATGCCGAGCGCTCACGACATCTTCCTGCGAACACTTCAGGAGCATTCGCGACTTCAGCCGCTAGACGAAGCGGCTGCGCGTTCGCTGAGCGCACGCGTGCGGCGATCTGCAACCGGACGAGGACCTTATTCGAGAAGGCGATGAGCCGGAGGCGGCGGCCCTCGTGCTGGAGGGCGTCGTCGCGCGATATCACACCCTTGCGAACGGCAAGCGCCAATATTTATCTTTTCACATCTCTGGCGATTTGCCGGACGCGCAAACGCTCTTTGTCGAAAAAATGGATCACGCGGTTTGTGCTGTCGGCAAGGCGCAGGTCGCCATGATTGCGCACGAAGACATCCTCACGTTGTTCAAGCAGCGGCCTTTGATCGGCGTTGGCGATCTGGAGGAAGACGCTGATCGATGCCGCGATCTTTCGCGAGGCGATCACGAACAACAGCAGCCGCCCCCCGCGCACCCGCATGGCTCATCTCTTTTGCGAATTGTACTGCCGGGCCCGCAGCTCCGGCTTGGAGAAGATCGGCACCGCTTCACCTGCCGCTGCATCAAGCGCAGCTTGGAGACGCTTTGGGAATGTCGCTCGTCACCGTCAATCGTACGCTTCAAGCGCTGCGCCGGACCGGAGCCATGGAATTCTCGCAACGGCGAGTTGAGCGTCCGGGACTGGAAACGGCTGGCCGATATCGGTGAATTCGATCAGACCTATCTGCATCTCCGCGCGCCTACGCGTCTGTAAAATACGAGAGTGATCGCTGCGTTCAGACGATGGCGCCGACGTTCAATGGCGTCGGAAATTCACGCCGCCTTGCCCTTGTTGACCTGGGCCTGCGCAAATCCCGCCGCGCCGGCGTAGCCGCGCACGATCGCCTTGCGCTCCTCGAACGACAGCACGTCGTCGATATTCGAGAACCCGTCCGGCGCGCGCTGCTCGACCGCGTCGATCACGCCCTCCGGCCCGCCGCTCCGGTTCATCCGCACGATCTGCGCGGTCGGCGGCAGCCGCTCCTGCTCGTAGGCCCACAGCGCCTGCATCGGATGGTCGGCGTTCTTGAGCAGGTCCGCGAGGCAGCGCGCGTCGAGGATCGCCTGCGAGGCGCCGTTCGAGCCGACCGGATACATCGGATGCGCGGCGTCGCCGAGCAGCGTGACGCGGCCGTGCGACCAGCGCGGCAGCGGATCGCGGTCGCACATCGGATATTCCCAGAACTCCGGCGTCGCCTCGATCAGCGCCTTGGCGTCGACGTAGGGAATGCGGAAGCGCTGCACGTGCGGCATCAGATCCTCGAACCGGCCCGGCCGCGACCAGTCCTCCTTGTTGGGCGGCACGCCGCCCTCGCCGATCTTCACCAGCACCGCCCAGTTGGTCAGCGGGCGATCCGTCGCGCGCGCCCTCGCCGATCGGATAGACCACGAGCTTCGCCGCCATGCCGCCGGCGATCACCATCGAGCGGCCGGTCAGGAACTGCGGCCAGTCGAGCGCGCCGCGCCACAGCATCGAGCCGTTCCAGCGCGCCGGGCCTTCGTTCGGGATAGAGCGCCGCGCGCACGTAGGAGTGGATGCCGTCGGCGCCGATCAGCACGTCGCCGCGCACGGTGCGGCGATGGCTGCCGTTGCGGTCGAAGAAATAGCGCGGTGACGCCGCCCTCGTCCTGCTGTGAACGCGCCGAGCCGGTGGCCGGTGTGGATGCGGCTCTCGCCGAGCCGCGAGCGCACCGCCTGGAAGATCGTGCCCTGCAGGCGGCCGCGATGGATCGAGAACTGCGGCACGTCGTAGCCGGCGTCGAGGCCGCGCGGCTCGCGCCAGATCTCCTGGCCGAACCGGTTGGTGTAGATCAGCTCGAAGGTGCGGATGCCGACCGCATCGAGCCGGTCGAGCAGCCCGAGCTCCTTCAGCTCCTTGATGGCGTGCGGCAGCGTGTTGATGCCGACGCCCAGCTCGCGGACGGTCTCGGCCTGCTCGAAGATTTCGCAGTCGATGCCGCGCGCATGCAGCATCAGGGCCGTGGTCAGCCCGCCGATCCCGCCGCCTACGATGATGACCTTCACGGCTCGATCCTTAACGCCAACGCCGCAAACCCCGGCTATAATGTCCTCGCCCGGGCACAACTTCAAACAACGACCTGGGCGTTTGGTTGATGGCGGGAGGACGCTGAAAATGGCTCGAAAAGTGATGATTTCCTGCGCGGTGACGGGCTCGGCGGACACGCCCGGCAAGAACCCGGCCGTGCCGGTGACGCCCGAGCAGATCGCCAACTCCTGCCTCGACGCCGCCAAGGCCGGCGCCGCGATCGTGCACATCCACGTGCGCGATCCCAAGACCACCAAGCCCAGCATGGACAAGGCGCTCTACGTCGAGACGGTCGACCGCATCCGCCAGAAGAACTCCGACGTGCTGATCAATCTGACGACCGGTCCGGGCGCGCGGTTCTTCCACGACGACAAGGACCCCTCGAAGCCGAGCGCCGACAGCGTGCTGCGCGGCCCGGCCGAGCGCGTGCAGCACGTGGTCGAGATCAAGCCCGACATCTGCTCGCTCGACATGGGCTCGCTCAACATGGGCGATCGCGTGTTCATCAACACGCCGACGCACCTGCAGGCGATGGCGCTCGCGATCAAGGACGCCGGCGTGACGCCGGAGCTCGAAGTGTTCGAGACCGGGCACCTGCTGCTCGCCAAGCGCTTCCTGGAGAACGGCTACGTCAAGGGTCCCGGCATGTTCCAGATTTGCCTCGGCATCTCGTGGGGCCAGCCGGCGACGCCCGAGGCGATGACCTACATGCGCAACCTGTTGCCGAAGGACTCGCCGTGGTTCGCGTTCGGCATTTCGCTCCATCAGTTCCCGATGGTGGCGCAGGCCGTGCTGCTCGGCGGCCATCCGCGCGTCGGCATGGAGGACAACATCTATCTGGAGAAGGGCAAGCTCGCGCCGTCGAACGCCGCGCTGGTCGAGAAGGCCGGCAAGATCATCCAGATTCTGGGCGAGGAGATCGCGACGCCGGCGGAGGCGCGGAAGATTTTGGGGCTGGGCGCGAACGCCTGAAGCGGTCATTGCAGCGCCGTCACCTGTGCTCGCGTGCGAGGTCGAAGCGCCATGAGCGCGAGCCTCGAAGCGTCGACGGCCCGGCTATAGCGCATCGGAGCCGTCATCCTTCGAGGCTCGCTACCTCGCACCTCAGGATGACGGAGCAGAGCCGTCAACGAGAATCTAAATCGAAACCTTCTCGTCCTCCCACACCTTCCGACCGCCGGGCGCTTCGCCATGCGGTCCTTGAAGGCGGTGAAGTTCTTCAGCTCCGGCATCGGCAGGCCGCGCCGCACGCCCCAGACGTAGAACACCAGGCCGTACGGATCGAGCGCCGAGTACTTGTCGGAGAACCACTCGTTGCCGGCGAGCTTGCCGTCGAGGTCCTTCAGGTAGCCGTGGAAGGACTTCAGGCCCTGCTCCTTGATGGTCGGGAACGCCGCCTGGTCGGTGGCGTAGCGCTCCGGCCGGTTGAAGTGGGCGTGCGCGGGATGCGCGCTCGCGGCGAGGAAGCCGATCAGCGAATGCGCCTTCGCCTCCGCCACCGGATCGGTCGGCCACACGTTAAACCGCTTGCCGAGATACGGCAGGATCGCGGTGTTCTCGGTGAGCGGCGAGCCGTCGTCGAGCTTGAGCGCCGGCACGCGGCCCATCGGATTGATCTTCAGGTATTCCGGCGTCCGCTGCTCGCCCTTGGAGGTATCGATTTTCTGCGGCTGATACTTCTCGCCGCTCTCCTCCAGGATGATGTGCGCGGCCATCGAGCACGCGCCGGGCGAGTAATAGAGCGTCAGCATGATGTCCTCCCTATGCTTCGGCGCCGGCGCGTACTTGCCGCCGGTCTGCGGGGTGTGCACGCCCTGCGCGCCGCTTTCCTTGTGCTGCAGCCGCGTGATGCGCGCCCATTTGCGCTTGAGCTTGTCCTGCACCTTGATGTGCAGCACGCCGCAGCCCTCGCACTCCAGCTCGATCTTGTCGCCGTCCATGAACGGGTTGAGACCGCGATGGTTGGTGCCGGTGGCGAGGATGTCGCCCGGCAGCAGGGTGTGGATCGACGTCACCCACTCGATGCAGCGCGGGATCTTGTGCGCCATGTCGTCGGTGTTGAAGTTCTGCATCACCTTGCCGTTGTTCTTCAGCCGGATCTGCATCTTGCCGACGTTCTTGATCTCGTCGGCGGTGACGATGTACGGGCCGATCGGCGCGAACGTGTCGCGCGACTTCATCTGGTAGAACACGTTGGTCGGCGGCACCACGCCGCGCGCCGAGCCGTCGATGAAGTTGGTGTAGCCGAACACGTATTTCATCGCGTCCTTGTGCTTCACCTTGCGAGGCCTTCTTGCCGATCACGATCGCGAGCTCCGCCTCGCCCTCGAACACCGAGGCCGCCATGTCGGGCAGCACCATGGTGTCGCCGGGCCGATGACGGCGCTCGGCGACTTCATGAAGGCGTTGATCGGCGCCGGCTCCGGCAGCGTGCCGTCCTCCATGTAGTTCACCGCCATGCAGATGATGTTTTCCGGCTTCGGCAGCGGCGCGCGCAGCTTGACCTTGGCGAGCGGCTTGCTCTTGCCCTTCTTGGCGGCGGCGGCGAGCTTGGGCTTCCACTTGCTCCACTGCTCGATCACGCCGCGGATCACGTCCTGCGGCCCGAGCGCCTTGATGCCCTTCACCACGTCGGACACGTCGACGATCTTGTCGCCGTTGACGACGCCGAGTTTGTAGTTGTCGAAAAACGCGAGTTTCATGGGTCCTCCCCCAACAAATTAGCTCTTGGATGGGCGCCACCTTGCCACACTTTCCGCGGCCGCGCCGAGGGGCGCGGAACGCGCGGATGGCAGGGTTGCGCAGGACGAAGGGTGGCGCAAGAAAACAGCCTTCGCGGCTGTTCCGGGAATGCGTGGAACAGCCGCGAAGGCTGGCGGGAGCGACGGGACTCGAACCCGCGACCTCTGCCGTGACAGGGCAGCGCTCTAACCAACTGAGCTACGCCCCCGCGGGAGTGACGGACTTAAGGCCCGGCCCCTCTCAAGTCAAGAAATAGCGCCAGCGACGTATCGCTGCGATCAGCGCGGCGTCCAGACGTCGGTTCCGATCTGGCGGCCGCCGGCATAGGTCCAGATGCCGTGCCAGCTGCCGTCGGGCTTGCGGCCGTAGAGCGCCAGCCCGGTCTCGTTGCCGGAGCGATACGACACCGCGAGGAAATCGTCCGAGCCGATGCCCGGTCCCGGTGTAGGTCTCGCTGCCGATCAGCCAGACCACCCGGTAGGTGTCGCCGGTCCTGGTCACGGTGACCTCGCCGGAATACGGCTTGCCCGTCGCCCGGATTGGTGCCGCGGATCGAATACTGCCGCGATCGGAGTCGGCGCAGACCATGCCACGGCGGTGCCGGCGTCAGCAGTCATCGGCTCCGTTGGACGACGTCCGCCGCCGATCGACGCAACGAGGCTCTTGGTCCAACGTCGTGCCGGTTTCCGGTTGCCCCCGCAAGTCGGCCTGTCATCGATCCCCTGTTGGCGCGAGGCTCGAAGCCGCATAAATGTCCGGTGGGCGCCGAGCCCACGGCAATCTCGGCACAATCCTAACATGGCGGACGTCGACGTCGTCATCATCGGAGCCGGCCACAACGGCCTGACCTGCGCCGCCTATCTCGGCATGGCGGGCTTGAGCGTGCGCGTGGTCGAGCGCCGCGGCGTGGTCGGCGGCACCGCGGTGACCGAGGAATTCCATCCGGGCTTCCGCAATTCGGTCGCGGCCTACACGGTGAGCCTGCTGCAGCCGAAGGTGATCGCCGACCTCGAGCTGCACCGGCACGGCCTGCGCATCGTCGAGCGCCGCGCGCAGAATTTCCTGCCGGTCCCGGACGGCCGCTATCTGCTCACCGGCGAAGGCCGCACCGAAAGCGAAATCGCCAAGTTCAGCGCCCGGACGCGCGAGCGCTACGATCGAATTCCGCGACGCGCTGAGCGAGGTCGCCGACCTGCTGCGCGACCTGGTGCTGCAGGCGCCGCCCAACGTGACGCTGGCGCGACGTCCTGCGCTCGCTGCCGGAGGCGATGAAGTTCGCGCCGATCGGCGCCGCGCGTCATGCGGTTCGACGGCAAGGCGCGCCGCGCGCTGTTCGATCTCTACCGCAAGTCCGCCGGCGACTATCTCGACCGATGGTTCGAGACCGACGCGGTGAAGGCGCTGTTCGGCTTCGACTCCATCGTCGGCAATCTGGCCAGCCCCTACACCCGCGGCTCGGCCTACGTGCTGCTGCATCACTGGTTCGGCGAGGTGAACGGCAAGAAGGGCGTCTGGGGCCACGCCATCGGCGGCATGGGCGCGATCACGCAGGCGATGGCGAAGGCGGCCGGCGAGCACGGCGTGCGCATCGACACCGGCGCGGCGGTCAAGGAAGTCATCGTCGAGCGCGGCCGCGCCACCGGCGTCGTGCTGGGCGACGGCACGCGGATCAAGGCGCGCGCCGTGATCGCCAACGTCAATCCGAAATTCCTGTTCGAGCAACTGGTGCCGCGCGGCGCCGTGCCGGGCTTCGTCGCGGAGCGGATGCGGCGCTGGAAGGCCGGCTCCGGCACCTTCCGCATGAACGTCGCGCTGTCCGCGCTGCCGAACTTCTCCGCCCTGCCCGGCCGCCGGCGACCATCACACCTCCGGCATCATCCTGGCGCCGAGCCTCGCCTACATGGACCAGGCCTATCGCGACGTCGCGGCGCACGGCTTCAGCCAGGCGCCGATCGTCGAAATCCTCATCCCTTCGACGCTCGACGACAGCCTGGCGCCGCCCGGCGCCCATGTGGCGAGCCTGTTCTGCCAGCACGTCGCGCCGGACCTGCCCGACGACAAGCGCGACCAGGTCGCCGACCTGATGATCGATACCGTCGACAGCTACGCGCCCGGCTTCCGCGCCAGCGTGGTCGGCCGGCAGGTGCTGTCGCCGCGCGATCTCGAGCGCACCTTCGGCCTGCCGAACGGCGACATCTTCCACGGCGCGCTGTCGATCGATCAGATTTTCTCGGCGCGCCCGATGTGGGGCCATGCCGACTACCGGATGCCGCTGCCCGGGCTTTATCTCTGCGGCTCCGGCGCGCATCCCGGCGGCGGCGTCACCGGCGCGCCGGGGCACAACGCGGCGGCGGCGGTGATCGCGGATTTGAAGCGGTGATAGCCGACTTCGGCTGGAGCTTCGGCGCAGCCTCGAACCGCTGGCTGCCAGCCGAAGCGCAAGCTGCGAGGCTGGTGGGCGATGACGGGCTCGAACCGCCGACATCCTCCGTGTAAAGAAGGCGCTCTACCAACTGAGCTAATCGCCCGCAGCCTCTATATCGCGCCGCGCGCTGCCGGCGCAAGCGCGACTCCAGACGCGCGAACGCCCCCGCGCGAGGCGCGGAGGGCGTCCTCGAAGTCTGCAGAAGCCCGATGTTACTTGGTTACTTGTTGACGGCTTCCTTCAGTCCCTTGCCGGCGGAGAACCGCGGGCGCTTCGCCGCCTTGATCTTGACCGGCGCCCCAGTGCGCGGATCGCGACCTTCGCGGGCAGCACGCTTGACGACCCTGAAATTACCGAACCCCATGATCTTCACTTCGCCGCCCTTCTTCAACGTCGTGGTGATGGCGTCGAAGCATGCGTCGACGGCAGCGGAGGCTGCGGTCTTCGTCATCTGGGCCTTGTCGGCCACTGCGGCGATGAGCTCGTTCTTGGTCATCTGACCGATCCTTTCCCAATCGAATCAACGGCGCATTTGCCGTTGAGCGCGCGGAAAATCTGCTTAAACAAAAGTTAATGCAATGATTCGTTTCGGCAGAACGCAGGAAAAATCTTAAGTCGCGGCGCAGCCGTCGCGGCAAATGCAGTTGCGCTCTGCATTCGCGCGCTCGTCAAGCTGCCGCGATTCGATTCGCTGCACCGCAGCTTATTGCTGCTTGAGGCCGAGTTCGCGGACCAGTGCGCCGATGCGCTCCGCTTCGTCGGCCATCAGCTTGGTCATCTGCGCCGGCGTGGTGGTTTCGATCGGCGAGCCGTTGTCGCTGAGGCGCTTGACCAGCTCCGGATCGCGCGACGCCTTGACGAACGCCTCGTTGAGCTTGGCGACGATCGCCGGCGGCGTACCGGCCGGCGCCGCGACCGCGAACCAGCTCGCGACCTTCTCCTTGCCGAACCCGGCCTCGGTCAGCGTCGGCACGTCCGGCATCTGCTTGAAGCGGGCGGGAGCGTCGATCGCCAGGCCGCGCAGCTTGCCGGATTCAAAATTCGCCTTCGCGGCCGTGTACGACGACAGCGCGAAATCCACCCGGCCGGTGATCAGGTCGGCCATCATCGGGCCGCCGCCGCGATAGTGCGCGTACTGCATGGGCGTCTTGGTGACGCGCGCCAGCACCGCCGCCAGCAGATGCGACGGCGTGCCGACGCCCGGCGAGCCGAACGTCAGCCCGCCCGGCTTGGACTTGCCGAGCGCCCACAGCTCGTTGAGGTTCTTGACCGGCAGATCGGTCGGCACGGTGATGATGGTCGCGAGGTGAAACAACAGCGAGATCGGCGCGAAACCCTTGAGCGGCTCGTACGGCGCGGTCGCCGCCATCGCCGGCACGCCGACATGCTGCGAGCCTGAGAAGACCAGGACGGTGTAGCCGTCCGGGGTGGCGTTCTGCACCGCCGCGGCGCCGACCGCGCCGCCGGCGCCCTGGCGGTTTTCGACCACCACGCGCTGGCCGATCACCTTGGACAGCGCTTCGGCATAGATGCGCGCCGTCACGTCGGTGATGCCGCCGGGAGCGAGTCCGACCACGATGGTGATGGGGCGGTTCGGAAAGTCGGCCTGCGCCTGCGCGGTCAGCGGCAGCGCGGCGGCCAGCACAAAACCCAACAGCGTGCGCAGCATCGGTCCCCTCCCTTTTCGTCCCCCGTTCAACCGTACCGCCTGCCAGTCGGTGACGCAAACCCGGCCGGGTTATGAATTTCGCGGTACCGCCGCTATAGTTTGCCGCACCTTTCGGGACGAGGACATGAGCCGGCTGCCGATCACCATTGCCACCTGGGACTACGATCGTGTGCGGCCGCTGGTCGACGGACGCGTCAAGGTCGAGGGCTGCGACGTCAACTACCTCACCATGCCGGTCGAGGAATGCTTCGAGCGCGCCTACTTCCATGGCGAGTTCGAGGTCGCCGAGATCGGCTTCAGCCCCTACCTGATCGCGCTGTCGCGCGGCACGCCGCCCTACGTGGCGGTGCCGGCGTTCCTGTCGCGGATGTTCCGGCATTCGGCGGTCTATATCCGCACCGACCGCGGCATCGACGGCCCCGAGGACCTCAAGGGCAAGCGCGTCGGCGTGCCCGAATACCAGATGTCCGCCGTGATGTGGTTTCGCGGCTATCTGCAGGACGAGTTCGGCATCGCCGCGAAGGACATGAACTGGGTGCAGGGCGGCCTGGAAAATCCGGGCCGGCGCGAGAAGTTTCCGCTCAACCTGCCGTCCGGATTTCCGCTCGAAGCGGCGCCCGAAGGGCAATCGCTGTCGCAGATGCTGGCCGACGGCGCGCTCGACGTGGTGATGGCGGCGCGGCGGCCGTCGTGCTTCGTCGCCGGCCATCCCAAGGTGAGCCGCCTGTTCCCGGACTACCGCGCGGCCGAGCGCGACTATTTCCGCAAGACCGGCATTTTCCCGATCATGCACGCGGTCGGCGTGCGCCGTGACATTCTGGACAAGCATCCCTGGCTCGCCGCCAGCGTCTACAAGGCGTTCGCGCAGGCCAAGCGCCTGAGCGACGCCGAGTTCGCCGAGACCACCGCGCTCAAGATCGGGCTGCCCTGGGTCAACGCCGAGTACGACGAGACGCGCGCGGTCATGGGCGACGATTTCTGGTCCTACGGCATCGACGCCGCCAACCGCAAGACGCTCGACGCCATGGCGCGGTATTCATATGAGCAGGGCCTTGCGGTACGCTTGCTCACCGTCGAGGAAATGTTCGCCGAAAGCACGATCGGCGGCGAGACGCGGGTCTAGACGATCCACGTAACCCTCCCAAGCCGACGGCTCAGTTCCAGCGCGGCTGCAGCACGATCGCGCCGACAACGAACAGCCCGAACAGGAATGCTGGTACAGCCAGGATCGCCAGCACGGCATTGGCCGCGCCGCGCCGGCCGCTGCGATCGAGAAGCCAGCCTCCGCCCAGGATCGCCGCAACTGCGGCCAGCAGGCCGAGCCACATGACGATGTTGAAGGACGAAACCGATCCGTCCATCAGACCCCAAACAAAGAAATAGATCACGACCGCTGCCGCAATCGCGTCGATGCCGAATAGAATCCAGAAGAACATCGCCGTCAGGATATCGGCCTCGTGCGCGCATACAAGGCTGCCGAACGCATTGCGGACAGAGCAAGCTTGATTGTGTGCGCGCTGCCGTGGTTGAAATATCGCGAACAACCACGCGAACGCCCATTCTGGGAGGCGATCATGCCCGTCCAGCTCATCTGCGCCTCGCACAGTCCGCTGATGACGGTGGAAATGGAAGAATCCCAGCAGGGCGCGCAAGCCCAGTTCTTCAGCGAGCTGGAGAGCTGCGCCGCGGCGCTGCACAAGTTCAACCCCGACCTCGTGGTGGTGTTCGGGCCCGACCATTTCAACGGCTTCTTCTACGAAATGATGCCGGCCTTCTGCATCGGCAGCGCGGCCGAAGGCACCAAGGACTGGCACCTCGAAGGCGGCCCGCTGAAGGTGCCGCGCGAGCTGGCGGTCGAGTGCGTGCGGTACCTGCAATCGCGCGATTTCGACGTGGCGCTCTCGCACGCCATGAAGGTCGACCACGGCATCACCATCCCGCTCTACAAGCTGACCGGCGCGCTGGCGCGCTATTCGGTGCTGCCGGTGTTCATCAACTGCGCCGCCGACCCCCGCCCCTCGTTCCGCCGCGTGCGCGCGTTCGGCGCCGCGATCGGCGAATTCCTGGCGGAGCAGGACATGCGCATCACGGTGATCGGCTCCGGCGGGCTGTCGCACGATCCGCCGACGCCGCGCATCGATCACAGCGATCCGGGCAAGACCCAGCGCCTGGTCGATCGCGTGACGCCCTCGCAGGCCGATCTCGACGCCCGCGAGGGCCGCGTCATCAAGGCGGCGCAAGGACCTCGTCAATGGCGGCGGCCCCTGCCTGCCGCCGAGCGAGCAATGGGACCGCGACTTCCTCAACAGCTTCATCGGCCGGCGGCTCGACGACTTCGACGCCATGACCGACGCCGAGATCGACCGCGTCGCCGGCTTCGGCGCGCACGAGGTGCGCACCTGGGTCGCGGCCGCCGCCGCGGCGCAGAAGATGGGCGATCCGCGCGCGGAGCTTCGCTACTACCACCTGGTGCCGGAGTGGATCACCGGCATGGGGATCGTCGCCGGTCAGGCGTGAGCGGCTTGAACGCCGCCATCGTCGGCGCCGGCCCCGCCGGGCTGATGGCGGCCGAGGTGCTGGCGGGCCAAGGCGCGCGCGTCACGGTCTACGAGCGCATGCCATCGGTCGGGCGGAAATTCCTGCTGGCCGGGCGCGGCGGCCTCAATCTCACCCACAGCGAAGACCTGGAGCGCTTCCTCGCCCGCTACGGCGACGCGGCGCCGCGCCTGCGCGCCGCCATCGAGGCGTTTCCGCCGGCCGCGGTGCGCGCCTGGTGCGAGGGGCTCGGCCAGGAAACCTTCGTCGGATCGAGCGGCCGCGTGTTCCCGAAATCGTTCAAGACCTCGCCGCTGCTGCGCGCCTGGCTGCGGCGGCTCGATGCGGCCGGCGTGCGCTTCGAGTTGCGCCACCATTGGACCGGCTGGGACGAGCGCGGCGACGTCGTTGTTCGAGACGCCGGAGGGCGCGTGGCGGTCCATCCCGATGCGCTGATCCTGGCGCTCGGCGGCGCGAGCTGGCCGCGGCTCGGCTCCGACGGCGGCTGGGCCGATGTCCTCGCCCAATCCGGCATCGCGGTCTCGCCGCTGCGGCCGGCGAACTGCGGCTTCGTCGCCAACTGGTCCGCGGTGTTCCGCGACCGCTTCGAAGGCCAGCCGCTGAAAGGCATCGCGCTTTCGTTCGGCGGGCAATCGGTGCGGGGCGAAGCCATCGTCACCCGCGACGGCCTCGAAGGCGGCGGCATCTACGCGCTGTCGGCGCCGTTGCGCGAGGCCATCGCCGCCAACGGCGAAGCCACGCTCACCATCGCGCTGCGCCCCGATGTCTCCGCCGCCGAATTGCAGCGCACCCTCGAAGCCCCGCGCGGCAAGCAATCGCTGTCGAACGTGCTGCGCAAGGCGGTGAAGCTGTCGCCGCCCGCGATCGGCCTGCTGCACGAGGCGGCGCTGGCGTCGTCGGCCAAGCTCAGCGCGCTCAGCACGCCGTCGCTCGCCGGGCTGATCAACGCCGTTCCGGTCCGCCTGACCGCGACCGCGCCGCTCGCCAGCGCGATCTCGACCGCCGGCGGCATCGCGTTCGAGCGAAATCGACGACAATTTCATGCTGCGCCGCCGCCCCGGCGTCTTCGTCGCCGGCGAGATGCTGGACTGGGAGGCGCCGACCGGCGGCTATCTGTTGCAGGCGTCGTTCGCGACCGGCGCGGCCGCGGGCCGCGGAGCGCTGGCGTGGATGGCTGCACGATAATCCGTAGGTCGGCGGTTCAAATCCTGTCCCCGCTACCATCTGCCAAAAGCAAAACGGCGACGCCTTGCAGCGCCGCCGCTTTCATTTCGCTATTCGCGCCGATCAGTGCGCGGTGAGGCCGGACGCATCCTCCTCGACCACGCCGTCGGGCGAAGAAACCACCGGCTTGGCCGCCTCGTCCCACTCGATCGGCTTGAGCTCGCGCACCAGCGCGCGGGCCAGAACCTCGTCCATGCGGGACACCGGAATGATCTCCATGCCCTTCTTGATCGACTCGTTGATCTCGACCAGGTCCTTGGCGTTCTCTTCCGGGATCAGCACGAGTCTTGATGCCGCCGCGCTGCGCCGCCAGCAGCTTCTCCTTGAGGCCGCCGATCGGCAGGATGCGGCCGCGCAGCGTGATCTCGCCGGTCATCGCGATGTCGCGGCGCACCGGAATGCCGGTCATCACCGAGACGATCGAGGTGACCATCGCGACGCCGGCCGACGGGCCATCCTTCGGCGTCGCGCCTTCCGGCACGTGCACGTGGATGTCGCGCTTGTCGAACATCGGCGGCTCGATGCCGAAGGCGACCGCGCGCGAGCGCACGTAGGACGCCGCCGCCGAGATCGACTCCTTCATCACGTCGCGAAGGTTGCCGGTCACGGTCATCCTGCCCTTGCCCGGCATCTGCGTGCCTTCGATGGTGAGCAGCTCGCCGCCGACGTCGGTCCAGGCGAGGCCCGTGACGACGCCGACCAGATCGTTCTCCTCGATCTCGCCGTACCGGTACTTCGGCACGCCGAGATAGTCGCCGACCGCCTTGGCATCGACCTTGATCGATGTCTTCTTCTTCAGCGTGAGATCCTTCACCGCCTTGCGGATCAGCGTCGAAAGCTCGCGCTCGAGGTTGCGCACGCCCGCTTCCCGCGTGTAACGGCGGATCAGCAACAGCAGCGCCTCGTCGTCGATCGACCATTCCTTCTCGGTGAGGCCGTGCTTGGTGATCGCGGCCGGGATCAGGTGCTTGCGCGCGATCTCGACCTTCTCGTCCTCGGTGTAGCCGGCGATGCGGATGATCTCCATGCGGTCCATCAAGGGCGCAGGGATATTGAGCGTGTTCGCCGTCGTGATGAACATCACGTTGGACAGATCGTAGTCGACCTCGAGGTAGTGGTCGCTGAACGTGTGGTTCTGCTCGGGATCGAGCACCTCGAGCAGCGCCGAGGACGGATCGCCGCGGAAATCGGCGCCCATCTTGTCGATCTCGTCGAGCAGGAACAGCGGGTTCGACGACTTGGCCTTCCGCATCGACTGGATGACCTTGCCGGGCATCGAGCCGATGTAGGTGCGCCGGTGACCGCGGATCTCGGCCTCGTCGCGGACACCGCCGAGCGACACGCGCACGAAGTCGCGGCCGGTCGCCTTCGCGATCGACTTGCCGAGCGAGGTCTTGCCGACGCCGGGAGGACCGACCAGGCACAGGATCGGCCCGGTCAGCTTGTTGGCGCGCTGCTGCACGGCGAGATACTCGACGATGCGCTCCTTGACCTTCTCCAGGCCGAAGTGATCGGCGTCGAGCACGTCCTGCGCAGCCTTGAGATCCTTCTTGACCTTCGACTTCTTGTTCCACGGGATCGAGAGCAGCCAGTCGAGATAGTTGCGCACGACCGTCGCCTCGGCGGACATCGGTGACATCTGCCGCAGCTTCTTGAGCTCGTGCTGCGCCTTCTCGCGGGCTTCCTTCGAGAGCTTGGTCTTCTTGATCTTGTCTTCGAGTTCGGCAAGTTCGTCCTTGCCCTCCTCGTCGCCCAGCTCCTTCTGGATCGCCTTCATCTGCTCGTTGAGGTAGTACTCGCGCTGCGTCTTCTCCATCTGCCGCTTGACGCGCGTGCGGATGCGCTTCTCGACCTGCAGGACCGAGATTTCGCTTTCCATCAGGCCGAGCACCTTCTCCAGCCGCTCGGCGACCGAGGTGTTCTCCAGGATCGCCTGCTTGTCCGGAATCTTCACGGCGAGATGCGACGCGACGGTGTCGGCGAGCTTGGCGTAGTCCTCGATCTGCTGGACCACGCCGACCACTTCCGGCGACACCTTCTTGTTGAGCTTGACGTAGTTTTCGAACTCGGTGATGACCGAGCGCGCCAGCGCCTCGAGCTCGACGCGCTCGCCGGTGACGTCCGGCAGAACGACGGCGTCAGCTTCGAAATAGTCGCTGCGGTCGGTGTACTTGAGAACCTTGCCGCGCTGCGCGCCTTCGACCAGCACCTTGACGGTGCCGTCGGGCAGCTTCAGCAACTGCAGCACGCTGGCGAGCGTGCCGGTCTCGTAAATGGTGTCGGTTGCCGGATCGTCGTCGGAGGCGTTCTTCTGCGTGGCGAGCAGGATGAACGTGTCCGAGCGCATCACCTCTTCGAGCGCCTTGATCGACTTCTCGCGGCCGACGAACAGCGGCACGATCATGTGCGGAAACACGACGATGTCGCGCAGCGGCAGAACCGGGTAGGCCCGGGTTTCGCCTGGAGTCAGTGGCGGTCGTGGTTTCGCGAGTGTCATGGTGGAAGTCCTTGTTGTTGTGCCCCTCCTCCGTGGCCCGCGTGGCGCAGCCGCGATGGAGTGCCGGGTTACCGCAGGCCCAAAGCGAATCTCACCCAGCTTCGCTCCTGCGACGCTATTAGGTGGATACCGCAGGCCGGGGTGTCAAGTAAGCCTGTAGATTCAACCAAGTATGACACGTCCTGCGGGGACGTTCGGGTCGCGCGGTGGCCTGATGCCTCAAGAGGCGGCGTTGGCGGCGCCCTGGTCGCCGGCGCGGTCGGCGTAGATGTAGAGCGGCCGGGCGGTGCCCTCGACCACTTCCCTGGAGATCACGACCTCCTCGACGCCTTCGAGGCTCGGCAGGTCGAACATGGTGTCGAGCAGGATGCCTTCCATGATCGAGCGCAGGCCGCGCGCGCCGGTCTTGCGCTCGATCGCCTTGCGGGCGATGGCGCCCAGCGCCTCCTCGGCAAGCGTGAGGTCGATCAACTCCATCTCGAACAGCCGCTGGTACTGCTTCACCAGCGCGTTCTTCGGCTGCGTCAGGATCGTCTTGAGCGACGCCTCGTCGAGATCTTCCAGCGTGGCGACCACCGGCAGGCGGCCGACGAACTCCGGGATCAGGCCGTACTTGAGCAGATCCTCCGGCTCGACCTCGCGGAACACTTCGCCCATGCGGCGATCTTCCGGCGCGGTGACCTTGGCGCCGAAGCCGATCGAGGTCGACTTGCCGCGCGCCGAGATGATCTTCTCCAGCCCGCCGAACGCGCCGCCGCAGACGAACAGGATGTTGGTGGTGTCGACCTGCAGGAATTCCTGCTGCGGATGCTTGCGGCCGCCCTGCGGCGGCACGGAGGCGACGGTGCCTTCCATGATCTTGAGCAGCGCCTGCTGCACGCCCTCGCCCGACACGTCGCGGGTGATCGACGGGTTGTCGGACTTGCGCGAAATCTTGTCGATCTCGTCGATGTAGACGATGCCGCGCTGCGCGCGCTCGACGTTGTAGTCGGCGGCCTGCAGCAGCTTGAGGATGATGTTCTCGACGTCCTCGCCGACGTAGCCGGCTTCGGTGAGCGTCGTGGCGTCGGCCATCGTGAACGGCACGTCGAGGATGCGCGCCAGCGTCTGCGCCAGCAGCGTCTTGCCGGAGCCGGTCGGCCCGATCAGCAGGATGTTCGACTTCGCGAGCTCGACGTCGTTGTGCTTGGTCTGGTGGTTGAGCCGCTTGTAGTGATTGTGGACGGCGACCGCGAGCACCTTCTTGGCGTGATCCTGGCCGATCACGTAGTCGTCGAGAACCTTGCGGATTTCCTTCGGCGTCGGGATGCCATCGCGCGACTTCACCAGCGAGGATTTGTTTTCCTCGCGGATGATGTCCATGCAGAGTTCGACGCACTCGTCGCAGATGAAGACGGTCGGGCCGGCGATAAGCTTGCGGACCTCGTGCTGGCTCTTGCCGCAGAAGGAACAGTAGAGCGTGTTCTTGGAATCGCCGCCGACTTTGCTCATTCCGTTCTCCGTGCCCGCGAACTCCGCGAGTTAGGCCCTTTCCTTACGCCGTTCGCGCTAAGAAACCGTAGCGCGAACCACTGACTTTTCGAACCAAGCCCTCGGATACTAGCGAAGCACGCTAGCCGAGGAACAATCAAGATTTGATTAACGATAACCGTTGGGACACCAAAGGCTTTTTCAGGGCTGTTGCATGAATTCTAGGCTTTGACGGGTTCCGCTTCCGGCCGCTTGTCGATCACCTTGTCGATCAGGCCGAAGTCCTTGGCCATGTCGCCGGTCATGAAGGTATCCCGCTCCAGCGCGTCCTCGATCTTCTTCAGCGGCTGTCCGGTGTGCTTCACGTAGATCTCGTTGAGCCGCTTCTTCAGGTTCATGATTTCCTGGGCGTGCAGCATGATGTCGGTCACCTGGCCCTGGAACCCGCCGGACGGCTGGTGGACCATGATGCGCGCATTGGGCAGCGCGAAGCGCATGTCCTTGGCGCCGGCGGTGAGCAGCAGCGAGCCCATCGAAGCGGCCTGCCCGCAGCACAGGGTCGAGACCGGCGGACGGATGAACTGCATGGTGTCGTAGATCGCCAGCCCGGCCGTGACGTGGCCGCCCGGCGAGTTGATGTACATGGAGATTTCCTTCTTGGGATTCTCCGCCTCGAGGAACAGAAGCTGCGCGACCACCAGCGTCGCCATCCCGTCCTCGATCCCGCCGGTGATGAAGATGATCCGCTCCTTCAGCAGCCGGGAAAAAATGTCATAGGCCCGCTCGCCGCGGTTGGTCTGCTCGACCACCATGGGAACGAGGTTCATGTAGGTTTCGACGGGATCTCTCAATTACCCCTCCTCAACGTCACCAGCGCATCCGAATTGCGTCTACGCCGTAAGACTATATAGTTTCGCAAACCGGCGAGACGAAGAGCCACGCAAATGCACAGGTCGTCACGACGGTGCACAAACACATGTACTCAAAACACTGCACTCAACCGACTAGCTAGTGCGGCAGACGGCGGGCGCAATGGCCGCGGAGCGAGGGTCCGCTACGCCGGCGGCCCGGCTCAGCTTCCTCGTCTTCCTTGTAGAGTTCCTCGCGGGACACCTTCTTCTCGGTGACGGTCGCGAGTTCGAGAATGTAGTCGATCACCTTGTCCTCGAAGATCGGCGCGCGAAGGCTCGCGACGGCGGCCGGATTCTTGCGGAAGTAATCCCACACCTCCTGCTCGCGCCCCGGCACCTGGCGGGCGCGCTCGGTCACGGCGCGGGTCAACTCTTCCTCGGTCACCTGGATCTTGTTGCGCTCGCCGATCTCGGCGATCACCAGGCCGAGCCGCACGCGGCGCTCGGCGATGGCGCGGTACTCGGCCTTCGCCTTTTCCTCGGTCGTGCCCTCGTCCTCGAAGGTGCGGTTGCGGGCCTTCAAGTCCTCGTCGATGGTCCGCCAGACGTTGTTGAACTCGTCCTCGACCAGCGACGGCGGCGGATCGAACTTGTGGAGCTTGTCGAGCTCATCGAGCAACTGGCGCTTGATGCGCTGGCGCGACATCGCGCCGTGCTCGCGCGCAATGCGCTCCTTGACGAGGTCCTTGAGCTTGGCGAGCGACTCGAGACCGAGCGTCTTGGCGAATTCGTCGTCGACCTCGACGCTGGTCGGCGCTTCGAGCGACTTCGCGACGACCTCGAACTCGGCCTTCTTGCCGGCGAGCTGTTGCGCGGGATAGGCCTCCGGGAACGTGACGTTGACGGTGCGCGTCTCGCCCGCCGCGATGCCGATGAGCTGATCCTCGAAGCCGGGAATGAATGTGCCCGAGCCGATCTGCACGGTGACGTCGCCGCCGGTGCCGCCTTCGAACGGCACGCCGTCGACCTTGCCGGTGAAATCGATCACCGCGCGGTCGCCGCTCTCCGCCTTGGCGCCTTCGGCCTTGGCCGCGAACGGACGGTTCTGCTCGGCGATCTTGCCGACCGCTTCGTCGACCTCGGCGTCGGTGACTTCGGCAACCGGCTTGTCGAGTTTGACGCCCTTGAAGTCGGCAATCTCGATCGGCGGCATGATCTCGACCGCCATCGTGTAGGCGAGATCGGACTTGCCTTCGATCATCTGCTCGACGGCCTTCTCGTCGGTCGGCAGCGTGACCTGCGGTTCGCGCACCAGCTTCAGGCCGCGGTCGGTGACGATCTTGGCGTTCGCCTCGCGCACCGTGTTCTCGATCGCCTCCGCCATCACCGAGCGGCCATAGAGGCGCTTGAGATGGGCGACCGGCACCTTGCCGGGACGGAAGCCGTTGAGACGGACCTGGCCCTTGAGCGCATCGAGCCGTTCGTCGGCCTTGGCCAACAGATCGGCGGCGGGGACCACAACGGAGAATTCGCGCTTGAGGCCGTCGGCGAGAGTTTCGGTTACCTGCATCACACAATCTTTGTTCTGGGCCGCGGAAGCGGCGCCTTTGAGTTTCGGTGCGGGTGCGAGCCGATGGAGCGCGCCCAACGTGGTGCGGGCGGAGGGACTCGAACCCCCACGACTTTCGTCACGGGAACCTAAATCCCGCGCGTCTACCAATTCCGCCACGCCCGCGGGCTTTGCGCGGCACCACGGTCGGCAAGCGGCGCGGGTTATAACACGGGGTTGCCGACCGGCAAGGAAATAGGCCCCGACTGGAGGCGCTTCAACCGCAGGCCGCCAGGGCCGCGAACGAGGACAGCGGTGGCATGTGCAGAGCAACGGCGGAGATCAGACGGACAGAAGCAATCGCGGAGGTGGCCGAGGTCCGGGCCAGTTCTCACGGCCAAGCGCCGAGGTCGACGAAGAGCTGCCGGTAGACCCCCCGCAGCGCATCCGGCAGATCCTCGGCGATAAGCCCCGGCCCGACGGCGTTGCCGGCCTCGCCATGCAGCCAAACCGCCGCCGAAGTGGCCTCAAACGCCGGCATTCCCTGCGCCAACAGCCCCGCGACGATACCCGCCAGCACATCCCCCGACCCGCCCGTCGCAAGCCACGGCGGCGCATTTTCTGCAATGGAAACAAGGCCGTCGGGCGACGCGACCACGCTGTCGGGGCCTTTCAGCAGGACGGTCGCGTGAGAGGCTGCGGCCGCCTCCCGTCGCGCGATCTATTTTTGACGTTATTTCAGGCTGTTGTTGTTGTAATTTAAATAATCGAGCGAACTCGCCATCATGCGGTGTCAAAATCGTCGCCGATTGCCTTTGTTTAATTGCAGAAAATAGCGTTTCAGGCTTCGTCCGCAAAGCTCGTCAGAGCATCTGCATCCAGTACCACGGCGCAGTCCGAGGCCAGCGCCAACATGACCCTTTCCCGCAGGGCCGGCCCTATTCCGCCGCCCGGCCCCAATACGATCGCGTTGATACGACGATCCTGGAGCAGCGCCGAAAGCCCCGCAGCATCATCGACTTGGCGCACCATGATCGACAGATTGGCCGCCGCGTTGACGGCCAGCGCATCCGCCGGGCTGGCGATCGTCACGAGCCCCGCGCCCGCCCGCAGAGCACCACGGGCGGCGAGCCGCGCCGCGCCGGTTGAAGCCAAACCGCCAGACAAAACAACGGCGTGGCCGCGCTTGTATTTGTGGCCGTCGATCCGAGGGATCGGGAATGCGCCGCTCCAAAGGCTCGGACTATTGACGAATGTGCGGGGCTCTATGGTGCTGAGAACGTTGGCGGAAATGCCAATGTCGGCGACCTCGACCGGTCCGCAATGCAGGCGTCCCGGCAGCAGGAGGTGGCCAGTCTTCCGGCGAAAAAACGTGATCGTCCGCGTTGCTCGGACCGCTGCTCCGAGCGTAGCTCCGCTTGCTCCGGCTATTCCGCTTGGCAGATCCACGGAGAGGATCGGCACGCCCGAAGCGTTCATCGCCTCGATCATCGCCCGCGCCTGCCCCTCGACCGGCCGATCGAGCCCCGCCCCGAACAGGGCATCGATGATGAACTCCGCGCCCGCCAGCCCGCCCGGCGTGGCAGGCTCCGTCGGCCCCTTCCATCGCTCGGCAGCGATCGCCGCATCGCCTTTCAGCCGCGCGGTGTCGCCCAGCAGGAGGACTTGGACCGGAAACCCACGGTCGGCGAGGATGCGCGCCGCGACAAAACCATCGCCGCCGTTGTTGCCCGGCCCGGCCACGACCCGGACCTGAGGCGCGCCATCCCGAAAAAGACGTGCGGCCGCGTCAGCCACCGCACGCCCGGCCTTCTCCATCAGCTCGATGCCAGGCGTTCCGGCCGCGATCGCAAGCCGGTCCGCCTCGCCCATTTCCGCAGGGGTCAACAGTTCCATCATGGAACGCCGAAGCCTATCGGCGCGATCATTCACAACAAAGCGGAGGTCGCCGCACCCTTGACCGCTTGTTGGGCAATCAGCCTAAACTCCAGGCAGTCGATATGCCGCCAGATCGTGCAAGGTGTGCCGCAGCCCGGTGAAACGCATGGAAGTCCCGTCATTTAGCCCAATACTGACCTTGGCACGGACCCTGCTATCGGAGAACCCGGCTCGCCCGATCACATCTCCGGCCGGCCCGGGAGAAGAAACGCGATGAAGAAGATCGAGGCGATCATCAAGCCTTTCAAACTCGACGAGGTGAAGGAGGCCCTTCAGGAGGTCGGCCTGCAAGGCATCACCGTGACCGAGGCCAAGGGCTTCGGCCGCCAGAAAGGCCACACCGAACTCTATCGCGGCGCCGAGTACGTCGTCGATTTTCTGCCCAAGGTGAAAATCGAGATTGTGCTGGGTGACGATCTGGTCGAAAAAGCTGTCGAGGCGATCCGTCGCGCCGCTCAGACTGGCCGCATCGGCGACGGAAAAATCTTCGTCTCGAATATCGAGGAAGCGATCCGGATTAGAACGGGGGAATCCGGATTGGACGCCATTTAAGCTTAGATGCGCCGGTCCATCCGCTTGTAGCTCACGCCCGCCTTACGAAAGGGAAAGTAATCCATGACGACCGCCAAGAATGTCATGAAGATGATCAAGGACAACGACGTCAAATTCGTCGATTTCCGCTTCACCGACCCGCGCGGAAAGTGGCAGCACGTGACGTTCGACGTCACGATGATCGAAGAGGACACGTTCGCCGAGGGCCAGATGTTCGACGGCTCCTCGATCGCCGGCTGGAAGGCGATCAACGAATCCGACATGTGCCTGATGCCCGATCCGGCGTCGGCGACAATTGATCCGTTCTTCGCCGAGACCACCATGGTGCTGGTCTGCGACGTTCTCGAGCCGACCACTGGCGAGCCCTACAACCGCGATCCGCGCGGCATCGCCAAGAAGGCGGAAGGCATGGTCAAGTCGATGGGGATCGGCGACACCGTGTTCTTCGGCCCGGAAGCCGAGTTCTTCGTGTTCGACGACGTCAAGTACGCGGCGAACCCGTACAACACCGGCTTCAAGCTGGACTCCGCCGAATTCCCCACCAACTCCGATCGCGAGTACGAAGGCGGCAACCTCGGCCATCACGTCGGCACCAAGAAGGGCTATTTCCCGGTGCCGCCGCAGGACTCGATCCAGGACATGCGCTCGGAAATGCTCGCCGCCATGGCGCGCATGGGCTGCGTCGTCGAAAAGCATCACCACGAGGTCGCGTCGGCCCAGCACGAACTCGGCCTGAAGTTCTCGCCGCTGACGGTGATGGCCGACCGGATGCAGATCTACAAGTACTGCATCCATCAGGTCGCCAACATCTACGGCAAGACCGCGACTTTCATGCCGAAGCCGATCTACGGCGACAACGGCTCGGGCATGCACTGCCACCAGTCGATCTGGAAGAGCGGCAAGCCGGTGTTCGCGGGCAACAAGTACGCCGACCTGTCGGATACCTGCCTCTCCTACATCGCCGGCATCATCAAGCACGCCAAGGCCATCAACGCCTTCACCAATCCGACGACCAACTCCTACAAGCGTCTGGTCCCGGGCTATGAAGCGCCGGTGCTGCTCGCCTACTCGGCGCGCAATCGTTCGGCGTCCTGCCGCATCCCCTTCACGACCAATCCGAAGGCCAAGCGCGTCGAGGTCCGCTTCCCCGATCCGCTGTGCAATCCGTATCTCGGCTTTGCCGCGATGCTGATGGCCGGCCTCGATGGCGTGAAGAACAAGCTCCATCCCGGCGACGCGATGGACAAGGATCTCTACGACCTTCCGCCGAAGGAACTGAAGAAGATCCCGACCGTTTGCGGCAGCCTGCGCGAAGCGCTCGCCAACCTCGACAAGGATCGCGAGTTCCTCAAGGTCGGCGGCGTGTTCGATGACGACTTCATCGACAGCTACATCGAGCTGAAGATGACGGAAGTCATCCGCTTCGAGCACACCCCGCATCCGGTCGAATTCGAGATGTACTACTCGGCGTAATGCGCCGTGCGGCTCTAGTGCCGCGACCAAGATAGATAAAGGCCCGGAACGAATGCTCGTTCCGGGCCTTTTCGTTTCAGCTGTCGGCCG
Organism: uncultured Alphaproteobacteria bacterium; assembly: GCA_963838595.1. GTDB lineage: Bacteria > Pseudomonadota > Alphaproteobacteria > Rhizobiales > Xanthobacteraceae > Z2-YC6860. Next base: position 11,773 of record CAWIRP010000021.1, on the reverse strand, counting down.
CGGAGCCGTCAGTCCTTGATGCCGGCGAATTCCACAACCTTCTTCCACTTCTCGATGTCGTGGTGGATGAAGGCACCGAACTTGTCCAAGGTGATCGAAAGCCGCTCGGCGCCGCTGCGCTGAAGTTGCGCCTGCACGTCGGCCATCCCTTCGGTTTCGACGAGCGCGTCGGCAATCCGCTTGAGGATGTCCGGAGGTGTTCCTCGCGGCGCCAGAAAGCCGTACCAGATCGACGTATCGAATCCGGCCAATCCCAATTCAGCCATCGTCGGCAGATTGGGGAACTGGCTCGACCGTTGCGCCGACGTGACTGCCAGCGCCTTGACGCGGGCGTCCTGGACGAAGGCGGCAAGCGTCGGCGCCGGCGCGAAGATCGCCTGCAGCCGGCCGCTAACCAGATCGACCAGACCTTGGCTGTTGCCGCGATAGGCGACGTGCGTGAGCTTGACGCCGGCCATCATGTTGAACAGTTCGCCGGAAAGGTGCGGCGCCGTGCCAACGCCGGCGGAGCCGAAAAACAGCCCCTCCTTGCTCTCCTTTGCGAGCTTGATCAGCCCGGCGACCGAGGTCACTCCGGTTCCTTCGCTGACGACGAGGATGTTCGGCGCGCTGCTGACCACGGCGATCGGCGCGAAATCGCGGTTGAAGTCGTGCGAAATATTCTTGAACGCGCTGGCGCTGATCGAGTTGGCGACCGTGCCCAGCAACAGCGTATAGCCGTCGGCATCCGAGCGCGCGACGGCCTCCGCCGCGAGATTGCCCGATGCACCGAGACGATTTTCGACAATGAACTGCTGGCCGAATTTCTCGCTGAGCTTCTGCGCATAAATGCGCGCCATGATGTCGGCCGAGGTGCCAGCCGGAAATCCGCAGATGACCTTGACTGGGCGCGACGGATAAGTGCCTTGCGCGTGGCTCGGCGCGGGGCCAAAGAGCACCTGCGCCGCCAGAAGAGCGACAACCAAAACCCTCAGCATTCCAACGTCTCCCAGTTCATTTGCCTGTTCGTCTCAGCCTGCGTCGTACCATCCGCTACCGCTCGGGAATGATCGGCAGCAGGACGTAAGGCTCCCTACCCTTCTCGAAATGCATTGTCACTTCCGCACCGAAGATCGCGGGCGGCCTGTCGATCGGATCGTCGTGCACGAAAGGTCCGACACCGGTCATGTCATACCAGAGGCCGGGCACTTTCAACGGCGGCGCATCCGGATAACGGTAGTCGCAGCCGCGAATGGAAAGTCCGATCCGATATCCCGGCGGCACGACGATCGACGTCGGCCAGATTTCGACGTCAAGCTCGACCGGGATGCCCGGCTTGAGCGGCTGCGGGTCGTCGTGCGTGTGATATGGCCGATATGGCAGTGTCTTGGCCGGATCGAGCTTGCGGTGCGATGCCCGAAGCCAGCCGATGCCAACGGGCGTTCGCGGATCGTTGGAGCCCTGAAATACGACCTCCTTGCCGTCAGGCTTGAACACCCGCAGCACGAGGAACATGTCCGCATCGGTGCTGGCCGACGAAACAAACAGCTTCGCCGCAACCGGTCCGGTGATTTCGATCTGCTCCTGCAGCGGCGGCGTGAGGAAGGTCAGCCCGTCGCCCATCGGATCGTAGGACAACTTGGCGCCCGCCAACGGCGCGTCGCGCTGAAGCCCCTTCCCGTTCGGCTCAAGATAGAACCTGGTCCACTGCGTGCGGGCGATCGGCCATTCGTTTTCGTGGCGCTCGACGAACCTGTCGACATGACGCACCTGAAGCTGCACGCGTGGCTGACGATTCCAGCCGTTGTCCTCGCCCTTGAGGAAATGAGCGAAGAATTTCTTCTGCAGCGCTTCTCCATAACGGCTGTAGAAGTGCGCCCAGTGCGTCAGGCCGTGCGCCTCGAGCCATTTCTGCTCGGAGGCCGCATTCATAAATCCTTCGAAATTGCCGCGCGGATGCAGTCCGACGCCGCCCCAATTCGCCGCGGACAAGAACGGCACCTTGACCTTCGACCAATCCGGCACACGGTTGCGGTAATAGGAATCATCGAGCGGGTGGCTGCGGAGAGATTTCTGCAAGTCGATGCGGTTGCGTGCGAGCTCTTCCTCGGAAAGCGTCTCCGGCCCCGACACCAGTTCGCCCGTCACGCGGCTGCGATAACCGCGCTCGCCCTTGCCGTGCTGAATGGGCCAGACGCCGAAGTCGTTCACCGTGAGCGCAAACGTCGAGAGAATGCCGCCGTGGTGCGTGTTCTCGCGATAATAATCGGATGCGCCTTCCCACACGCACATCGCAGCGAGGTGCGGCGGCTGAAACGGCGCGACGTACCACTGATTGGTGGCGAAATAAGAAATGCCGTTCAGGCCGACCTTGCCGTTGCACCACGGCTGCGCCGCCGCCCACTCGATGCAATCATGAAGATCCTTACTCTCGCGCGCGGATTTGGGATCGAGAAAGCCGGGAGAGCGCCCGGCGCCGCGTGAGTCGACCCGCACGCAGATGTAGCCGTCCGGCACCCACTTCTCGGGATCGACAAGCTCAAAATTCGCGTATTTCGCGGTGGTACCCTCGACGACTTCGGGGAACATCGACACCAGCCGCTCCCAAGCGACTTTCCAGCCCTCCTGGAATGCGAGACCTTTGCCGTACGGACCCATCCCCATGATGACCGGGTAGCGCCCTTCGCCGGCGGGGCGAAAGACGTCGGCACGCAAGACAATACCGTCGTCCATGGCGATCGGGACGTCCCAATCGATCCGCATTCCGTCCGCGATTTCGCTTTTGAACAGCAACGCATCCATTTCAGATCGTCCGTCATCAGGGCAGATGGTTGCGGAAGATACAGATGCGTTGATGATGCTGTCATTGGCTTTCAGCGCGCACCGGTGACCGGGGGCATGCTGCCACCGCATGACAGTCCGCGGCGCAATGCCACGGACAATCAGAATGCCAGGAAAGACACCAGCGCCGCGGCACACGCAGCGAGACCCAACATCACGTTGCGCTGGCTGCGGCCATACGCACCCGCGCTGCGGCGCTCCGCGATGATGGACGCCTCGAATTCATCCGAGCCGGAGTACGCGCAAGCCAATGCGAGGCCGGCGGACGCGACCTGCGTCTCGAGGCTGAGATTTGCGATCGGCGGGCGTGCGGGCCACATGCCGCGAAAGGTATCAGACGCGGGTAAACGTCCCGTTGGCGGCCCAAATTTGTGCCGGATTCCAACGCGCTATCGCATTGCGGAAAGCGCCCTGCGGAGACGCAGACGTGACCGGCGGGTCGGCAACCTCGTCGCCTGCGGCCCGTTCGACCCGATTTCTGCCGTTGCTTTTGGCGGTGTAGAGCGCCGCGTCGGCCTGTTCGAGCATCCGATCGACCTGGGCGGGCGCCATCGCGGTCACAACGCCGACGCTGACCGTCGCACCGATCTTGTGTGAGGATATTTCCACGCCGGCCACCTCAAACGCCGCGCGCAAGCGCTCGCCGACCATCGCCGCCTCAGCCGAGCCGCCCGGCAGGATTGCCACGAACTCCTCGCCGCCGAGCCTGGCCAACACGTCCGTGGCGCGGACGTTGGCGCGTGCAGTCGCCGCGAAGAGCTTCAGCGCGTCGTCGCCGACTGCGTGACCGAAGCGATCGTTGATCGACTTGAAATGATCGAGATCGAATGCCAGCACGCTGACGGCCGATCTGGTCCGCGCCTGCTGCGCCACCAATTGCGTACCGAGTTCGTAGAACGCGCGTCGGTTGAACAGTCCGGTCAACGGATCGGTCATTGCCGCGGTCTTGTGTCCGAGCGCAATGCGTTCCTGTGGTCATGATCACGATGATGAAAGCAGCTCCAACCACATAAAGCAGCGTCTCAAGCGCAAACAGCGCCAGCCAGCCATCCGACGATGCGCCCGGCGGGGTCAGCAGCGTGAGCGGGATCGGAGAGAGAAAAACGAGGCTGTGGAGCAACGGAACGAACGGCGCAAACCACGCCCGGTCGAGCGGCCCGCGGCGCTCGCTGCGCAATTCCAGCGCGGTGCAGAACGTGTAGATCGCGATCACCAGCGAGGACAGCACCACCCGGGCGTGCTCCGATTGAACAAACGCCTCGGACTGCATCGCAACGATCCAGACGGCTGCTCCGGCGCACAACGGCAGCGGCAGGACCGCGCGGCCGTGAAAAATCCGCGCACCGCTCCAGATCATGCCGCAGGCGATGAACAACAGCGCATTGGGCAATGCCTGGACCATCGGCGCCGCATCTTGCGCGGCCCAAAGTCCGACAGCCGAGCCGCCCATCAGATAGGCCGCGCCCCACCACGCCAGCGCCCGCGTGCCGCGATCCTGCACCCAGACCACCAGAATGAATACGCCCAGCAACCCGGTCACACAGGTTGCCACGGTGAACAGCGTAGCGGTATCGAGCGCCATCTTTCCTGATTTCTTCAGGCGCGAGCGCCTGACGCGCAATGTGCGTCACGTGCCGGAAGGTTCCGCCGGCGCACAGACTATTGCGCGCGAAGTTTTCCGGAGGCTTGCGCTTTTCACGCAGGTTTTCGTGAAAAGTGTCCGATAAATCGCGAGCGAACTCTGCCCAAATGAAAGGGGGCGCTTTCGCGCCCCCTGGGATTCCGTGGAAATGCGCTTGTCTTAGCGCTTGGAGAACTGGAACGAGCGGCGGGCCTTGGCCTTGCCGTACTTCTTGCGCTCGACCACGCGCGAATCGCGGGTCAGGAAGCCGCCCTTCTTGAGCACGCCGCGCAGCTCCGGCTCGTAATAGGTCAACGCCTTCGAGATGCCGTGACGCACCGCGCCCGCCTGGCCCGACAGGCCGCCGCCCGACACGCTGCACACGATGTCGAACTGGCCGTTGCGGTTGCTGGCGACCAGCGGCTGCTGGATCAGCATGCGCAGCACCGGACGCGCGAAGAACACCTCGACCGGACGCGTGTTGACGACGATCTTGCCGGCGCCGGGCTTGATCCAGACGCGGGCGACCGCGTTCTTGCGCTTGCCGGTCGCGTAGGCGCGGCCCTGCTTGTCGAGCTTCTGCACGTATTTCGGCGCCTCGGGCGCCGCCGGCTTGAGCGTGGACAACTGGTCGAGGGACTGCATGGATTCGGCCATGGTCACGCGCTCCTGTTCTTGCGGTTCATCGCGCCGACGTCGAGCGGCTCGGGCTGCTGGGCCTGGTGAGGATGATCGGGGCCCGGATAGACCCGAAGATTGCCGAGCTGCACCCGGCCGAGCGGGCCGCGCGGCAGCATGCGCTCGACCGCCTTCTCGACGATCCGCTCGGGGAACTTGCCCTCGAGGATCGACTTCGCGGTGCGCTCCTTGATGCCACCAATGAAGTTGGTGTGGTGGTAGTAAACCTTCTTGTCACGCTTGCGCCCGGTGAACACGATCTTGGCGGCGTTGATGACGATGATGTTGTCACCATCGTCGACGTGGGGCGTGTACGAGGCTTTGTGCTTGCCGCGCAGGCGCATGGCGATGATGGTCGCGAGCCGTCCGACCACGAGGCCGGTGGCATCGATCAGCAGCCACTTTTTCTGCACGTCAGCCGGTTTGGTCGAAATCGTGGACTCGGTTGTCATCGCACTCGATCCAAGCTGGGCGCTGGGGGTGATTGGGTTGGCGGTTCTATACGGAAGGCGGCATGGCCCGTCAACGACCGAGTCGAACTTTTATTGATGTAAAATCAACATGTTATGAAATAGGTATAATGATACCTGAGTCGCAAGCTCATGATTGGCGTGGGATCGAATATGTCGACGTAACATGGGCAACCGGCTCGTCCATGCCGTCGGACAGGACCATCACCTCCCCGACGGCGAGCCGCTTGCCGACCTTCAGCAGCCGGCATTCCGCGATCAGGTCCCGCTGCTCCGGCTTGCGCAGGAAATTGATGTTCAGATTGGTGGTGACCGCGAGCGGCACCGGACCGATGGTCGCCAGCACCGCGACGTACATCGTGAAGTCGGCTAGCGCCATCATCGTGGGGCCGGAAATCGTGCCGCCCGGCCGAACGAACAGTGGATTGTAGCCCTGCCGGACGCGAGCACCAGAGTGTCGGACATCTTCGATGGTGAGACCGTTCTGCGGATTGAAAAACTGCGAGAACTCGCGAGCGAGAAATTCCTCGAGCTGCTTGACGTTCATTGCCGGCGCTAGCATGCCAGGTCCCGCGGCTTCCTTGCGCCGGTCGCGCGACGCCATAGATCGGATACAATGAAAGAGTCTCCGCTGCCAAGGCTGGAGGTCCCGAGACGACAGGCTCCATGAACGCGCCCTCACCCATCATACCGGCTACCGACGAAGCCATCGTCCTGCGCGAGGACAAGAACGGCATTGCGTTCGTAGTGCTGAACCGGCCCGCGGCGCGCAACGCGCTTTCCGCCGCGATGCTCGAGGCGCTGAGCAAGACGCTGGCCGGGATCGCGATCGACAAGAGCGTTCGCGCCGTCATCATCGCCGCCAATGGTCCGGGTTTTTGCGCGGGGCATGACCTGCGGGAAATCACCGAGCGCCGGAAGGATTTGGATGGTGGCCTCGCCTACACCAAGGCACTGATGGACTCCTGTTCCGCGATGATGATGAGCATCCATCGCATGCCGCAGCCTGTCATCGCGGCGGTCGAAGGTCCGGCCAGCGCTGCCGGTTGCCAACTCGTCGCGACCTGCGACCTCGCCATCGGTTCCAAGACCGCGTCCTTCGCGACACCCGGCGTCCACATCGGCCTGTTCTGCTCGACGCCGATGGTTGCGCTGTCGCGCAACGTCGCACCGAAACACACAATGGAAATGCTGCTGACCGGCGATTTGGTTTCCGCCGAGGACGCCTACCGCATCGGCCTGATCAATCGCGTGGTTGCACAAGGCGCCGCGCGCGATGAAGCGCTTAAGCTGGCTCGGCGGATCACCGCGAAATCGGCGCTCACGATCAAGCTCGGCAAGGAGGCCTTTTACCGTCAACTTGATATGACCTTGCCGGAGGCCTATCGCTACACCGGCGAGGTCATGGTCGAAAACATGATGGCGCGCGACGCCGAGGAAGGCATTTCGGCGTTCGTCGAAAAGCGCACGCCGACGTGGGAAGACCGCTGATGAATGCGCCGACGCGAACCATGAACCACGACACCTACGCCGACAGTTACATTCGCGGCATCCTCAACACGGTGAAGTCGATCGCGATGGTCGGCATCTCGCCGAAGGACAACCGGCCGAGCTATTTCGCGTTCAAGTATCTGCTCGAGCGCGGTTACAAGATGATCCCGGTCAATCCCGGTCAAGCCGGCAAGGAAATCCTCGGCCAGAAGGTCTACGCCAAGCTCGCCGACATTCCGGAGCCGGTCGATATGGTCGACATCTTCCGCGGCTCGCAGTTCGCGATGGGCATCGTCGACGAGGCGCTGGAGATGAAGCCGCGGCCTCAGGTGATCTGGATGCAACTGACCGTGCGCGACGACGCAGCGGCGGCGAAGGCCGAGGCCGCAGGCCTGAAAGTGGTCATGAATTGCTGTCCGAAAATCGAGTACGGCCGTCTGTCTTCCGAGATCGGATGGATCGGCGTGAATTCACGCACGCTCAGTTCGAAGAAGGCTCCGCTCCTCGGCAAGGGCGTGCAGCGCATGTCGCTCAACCGCAGCACCTTGAGCGGCGGCTCGACGGATGCAGCGACGCGGGCGGCGCAGAATACGAAAAGCGAATAGAGTCGCTTCCGGCAAAGCCAGCCGGAGAATGACGTTTCCCGATTTATGCAGCGTTAGCCGAAGGACGGCGAATTGGCGCCTCGCACCCGTCATCGCCTTGACGCCCCCTGCCCGTTCGATAAGGGTTTATGAACCCGCGCCGTTAGGGACGCGGCCAGCACCAGGGCGGCCCATCATGACCGAACACGTTCCCGGATTTGCCACGCTTGCAATTCACGCCGGCGCGCAGCCCGACCCGACCACGGGTGCGCGGGCGACCCCGATTTATCAGACCACCTCGTTCGTATTCGACGACGTCGATCACGCGGCTTCGCTGTTCGGTCTGCAGGCATTCGGCAACATCTACACCCGCATCGGCAACCCGACCTGCGCCGTGCTGGAAGAACGCGTCGCCGCCCTCGAAGGCGGCACGGCGGGGCTCGCGGTTGCCTCGGGCCATGCTGCCCAGGTCATCGTGATGCACTCGTTGATGCAGCCGGGCGATGAATTCGTCGCGTCGCGTAAGCTCTATGGCGGCTCGATCAACCAGTTCAATCACGCCTTCAAGAATTTCGGCTGGAACGTGGTGTGGGCCGATCCCGATGACATCGGCACCTTCGAGCGCGCGGTGACGCCCAAGACCAAGGCCATCTTCATCGAGTTGATCGCCAATCCTGGCGGCGTCATCACCGACATCGAAGCCATCTCAGCCATCGCAAAAAAGGCGGGCGTGCCGCTGATCGTCGACAACACGCTGGCGACGCCGTACCTCTGCCGCCCCATCGAGTTCGGCGCCGACATCGTGGTGCATTCGCTGACCAAATTTCTCGGCGGCCACGGCAACTCGATCGGAGGAATGATCGTCGACGCCGGCACGTTCAACTGGTCGCGCGAGAAGCGCTATCCGATGCTGAGTGAGCCGCGTCCGGAGTACAACGGGATCGTGTTGCACGAAACGTTCGGCAACTTTGCCTTTGCGATCGCGTGCCGCGTGCTCGGCTTGCGCGACATTGGGCCCGCGCTGTCGCCATTCAATGCGTTCCTGGTGCTGACCGGCGTCGAGACGTTGCCGTTGCGCATGCAGCGGCACTGCGACAACGCCAAAGCGGTCACGGAATGGCTCGCCAAGCATCCCAAGGTGGCGTGGGTGAGCTATCCGGGCCTCGCCAACGACCGCTATCACACCCTCGCCAAGAAATACTGCCCGAAGGGCGCTGGCGCGGTGTTCACGTTCGGCCTCAAGGGCGGCTATGAGGCCGGCGTGAAACTGGTGTCGAACGTGAAGCTGTTCTCCCACCTTGCCAACATCGGCGACACGCGTTCGCTTATCATCCATCCGGCCTCCACCACGCACCGGCAGCTCTCCGATGCGCAAAAGACCCAGGCCGGCGCAGGCCCGGATGTGGTGCGGCTCTCGATCGGTATCGAGGATAAGGACGACATCATCGCCGACCTCGATCAGGGGCTTGCGGCGACCTGACCGCTACCAACCCTCAACCGTTGCGATAGACTGCCTCGGTGAACACTCGCCGGGGACCTCAATGAAATTCATTCAAGCTGCTTTGTTAGCCGCGCTCACAGGTGCATCCATGTCAGCCGCATCAGCTCAGACCGCCGTCAATATGGCCACCGCCACTCCGGGTGGCGGGTTTCCGTTCTTTGGCGACAACGCCGCGGCGGTCATCAACGACACCGACAAATCGCTCGCGGTCAAAACCCACAACACCAAGGGCAGCTCGGAAAACATCATTTTGCTCGAACAGGGCAAGATGGACGTGGCGCTGGTCGCCGGCGAGCCGGCCTACGAGGCGTTCGCCGGAATCGGCCGCGCGCCGACCAATCTCAAGATCATCTCCGCGATCTATTCCAATCCCGGCATGTTCGCCGTGCGCGGCGACAGTCCTGCCAAGCAACTGCGCGATCTGATCGGCAAGCCGATCGCCTGGGGCACGCAGGCTTCCGGCCTCACCCTGCTCGGCCGCTACGTGACCGACGGTCTCGGCCTCGACCGCGAGAAGGATTTCCAGGCGCATTATCTGGAAAAGGCCGGCGACGGCCCCGTGATGGTCGGCGACGGTCGCGTCGCCGCGCTGTGGGGTGGCGGAATTGGCTGGCCGGGTTTCACTGCCATCATGAAGGCTGGCGGGAGGTTCGTCGGCCTGACGCCTGACGAGGTGGCCAAGGTCAGCGCCAAGCACAACTTCCTCAAGCCGATCACGGTGCCGGCCGGCGCCTACGAGGGGCAGAAGGAACCGGTGAACTCGGTCGGCTCGTGGAGCTACATCCTGGCGCGTACCGACCTGCCCGACGATGTCGCCTACCGGCTCGCCAAGGCCCTTCATCAGGGCCATCCGGCGCTGGTGAAGCGTCTCGACCAGGGCAAAGAGACGACCCCAGCCAACACCAAGATGGCCGCGCCGAAGCCGGGCGACATTCATCCCGGCGTGCAGAAATATCTGAAAGAGATCGGGCTATAGGATTTTCTTGAGGGTTCGCTCGACGTAACTCCGGACATGCGCCAGCGTGTCCGGTGACGTCCAGATCTGCTCCGCCAGCGCGTCGACACGCGCGCCGTCCTTTGCCATCCGGTCGATCAGCGGCTGGCGAATTTGCGCCTTCGTCAATGTGAAGGTTGCGGGAGGCAGCGCACCCAGCGCATTCGCCTCGGCCAACGCGCGATCCATCAATTCGGCCGGATCGACGACATGGTCGACCAGGCCGCGCTTGAGCGCCTCATCCGGCGGGAACGTCGGGCCACGCAGGATCACATCGGGCAGATATTGCGGAGCGGTCGCGAACCGCATCACTTCGAACGCCATCGCCGGAAACGGCACGCCGACAAGGAGCTCGGTGACGCCAATGCGCCCGCCGTCACGCACTGCGACGCGCTTGTCGGCGCAGCAGGCCAGCACGCATCCGCCCGCAATGGCATGGCCGTTGACCGCGGCGATCACGGGCTTCGGGTGGTGGAACACCGTGTCGTAAAGCTTGTGCAGCGCCGGCAGGAATTTCCGCACATACTCGGGGCCGCCTTCGATCAGGCGCGGCAGATCGACCCCCGCGGAGAACATGCGCCCCTGCCCGGTCAATACGATCGCTTTGTCCGGGGTGGTCCGAAGCGCGTTGAAGCGTGTGACGATGGCTTCGCACAGGTCGATATCGAGCGCGTTGGCTTTGCCGTGAACCAGCTTGACGACCATCACGTCGCCTTGGCGCGTTGCTTCGATCATGACGAACCTCGTGGCGCGGCGGCAGCCGCCTGAAATCGTTCGGCCGAGCGCTCGGGCATGGTCCGCACCGCGTGAAAGACAGCGATGGTGAGCACGACGATGGCCATGGCCTGATGCAGCAGCGCGAGGCCGATCGGCGCCTGGTACAGCAATGTGGCGATGCCGATCACTGCCTGTATCGTCATGGCGACCGCGAGCGACAGCGCGCCGGGCCACGCCGCGCCATTTCTGGCGTCAATCGCGTGCAGCACCGCGGCAAGCCAAAGCGCATAAGCGAACATGCGGTGATTGAATTGCACGGTCAGCGCGTTCTCGAACAGATTGCGCCACGCCGGCGTCTCGAACCACAGCCGCTCGGCCGACGGAATGAAAGCGCCGTCGATCGAGGGCCAGGTGTTGAAGCTCAAGCCGGCATCAAGACCGGCCACGAGCGCGCCGAGATAGATTTGTACGATGGTCGCAAGCAGCAGCCCGAGCGCCGTCAGGCGCACTCGCGCGCTGGCCTGCTCGGTTGCGCGCTCCGACAGGCGCAACGCAGTCCACAGGATCGCGGCATAGATCGCGCAGGCGAGCGTCAGATGAAAGCCGAGCCGGTATTGCGACACGCTGACCCGGCCTGCAAGTCCCGACGACACCATCCACCAGCCGACAGCGCCGAGCAGCGCGCCGCAACCGAACAGCAGCCACAGCCGCAGCTTGAGCCGCGGCTCGATCCATCCGCGCCACAAGAAAAAGACGAACGGCACAAGGAACGCCGCGCCGACGAGGCGCGCCAGCAAGCGGTGCGACCACTCCCACCAATAGATGGTCTTGAACGCTTCCAATCCCATGCCGCGATTGAGCTCGCGGTACTGCGGGATCTCCTTGTACTTGTCGAAC
>CAWIRP010000020.1:0-65558 GCA_963838595.1 uncultured Alphaproteobacteria bacterium | reverse complement strand
CAAGATCGAGGTCGGTGACGACCGAGTTGAGCGCCAAGTCCCGTGCGGTCGCCCATGCGATGTTGTGCGCCACGGTCGAGGCGCCGACGCCGCCCTTGGCGCCGACCACGGCGATGATGCGGCCAACCGGCTTGGCGTCGGGCGCGGTGAACAGCCCACAGATCGAGCGCACCACGTCGATGGTGCCGATCGGCGCGATCAGGTAGTCGCTGACGCCGCGGCGGACCAGCTCGCGATACAGCGTGACGTCGTTGGTGCGGCCGATCACCACCACGCGGGTGCCGGCGTCGCAGGACTTCGGAGAGCGGTTCGAGACCGTTGAGGATGTTGTCGCCGCGGCCGTCCGATTCCAGCACGATGACGTTCGGCGTCGGCGAGCCGCGATAGGCCTCGATCGCCGCGGTGATGCCGCCCATCTGGATCTTGAGATGCGCCTTGCCGAGCCGGCGATCCTCGCCGGCGGACTGGATGGCGGCCGCGGTTTCCACCGTCTCGCAGAACGCCTGGACGGAGACGCGCGGCGCCGGCGCGATGTGGTCGTCGCGCCGGCGTCGACCTCGGCGGGCGCTTCGAGCTTCGGCGGGTTGGCGGCTTGTCTGATCATTTGCCCAGATCGCTGATCGCGCCCTTGTTGGCGTCCGGATAGGTCGTGGCCGGGCTCTCGCCCTTGCGCCACTTGTCGATGCCGGTGGAGCGCTTGCCGGTGTAGGACGGGCGTTTCGCCGCGCGGCTGCACCAGGTCGGCCGGGTTTTCGACCATCGCGGCGAGATTGCGCTGCGTGGCGCAGCCGAGGTTGTAGTACGGCTGGTTCTCGAAGTGCTTGAGATCGTTGCTCGGGCCCAAGATCGTCGGGCCACAGCCCGCACGGTCCGGCATGCGCGGTCATCTGCGGATACTTGATGCGCAGCGTCGCCGGCTGGCCGTCGGCCGGCTGGTACGGCCTGATGCCGATGCCGTGGTTCGGAATGCCGGCGGCGCGCCAGGATCGCCAGCGACCTCCTTCAACGTGTCGTGCGCGGCGCGCTCGTTCGGCGCGCCGATCGGCCGATCGATGGTGATGCCGCCGGTGGCCTCGCGCTTCCAGCTCTGCGCGAAGCGCAGCACCTCGGCGCGCTGCATCGGCGTGAGGCCGCCGCGGCCGGCGCCGACGAACAGCGTCAGCGTGCGATCCGTTCTCCTTGATCGCGATCGGGTGGCGGGCACGGTAGTCGATCGGAATGCTTCCGGTGGTGTCGCGCGCCGTGGTGTTGCAGCCGGCAAGAGCGACGGCGAGACCGGCGATCAGCAGACCGCGTGCGGCCAACGCGGCAGCCGGCGGGCGATCGCTCGATCAGTGCTGTGTCATCGATCGTCTCCTCGTCGCGTGCTCAGTCGAGAATGAAGCCGTAGTTGCCGCGGTAGGTCTGCTGCGTCGGATAGGTGCGGCCGGCACGCCATAGAGCCTGTTGAAGCGGCCGAGCAGCGTGCCGGAGGCGTCGGAGGCGTCGGCGTAGCCGTCGTCCGGCCTCGCGACGTCCTTCTGCGCGACCGCGCGCACCACGTAGGGCGTCACCATCACCACCAGCTCGGTCTGCCGATTGACGTAGTCGCGGCTCTTGAACAGCGCGCCGAGCACCGGGACGTTCATCAGGCCGGGCATGCCGTTGAGCTGCTGCTTGGTCTGCTCGTGGATCATGCCGGCCATCGCCAGCGAGCCGCCGGACGGGATTTCCACCGTGGTCTCGGCGCGGCGGGTCTTGATCGACGGAATGGTCAGGGTGGTGGTCTGGCTCGCGCTGATCGACTGCGTCAGCGTCAGCGCATTCTCGTTGGACAGCTCCGACACCTCGGTCAGCACCTTGAGGCTGATGCGGCCTTCGGTCATCACCACCGGCGTGAAGTTGAGGCCGACGCCGAACTTCTTGAACTGGATCTGGGTTTGGCAGTTCCGCGTGGTCGGATCGCAGGTGAAGCCCGCCGGGATCGGAAATTCGCCGCCGGCCATGAAGTTGGCGGTTTCGCCGGAGATCGCGGTGAGGTTCGGCTCCGCCAGCGTGCGGATCACGCCGGCGCGCTCCATGGCGCGCAGCGTCGCGCTGACGCCGCGCCAGGTGGCGGTGACCGCGTTGGAGCTGACCAGCGCCTGGCCGACCACCGGGAACGGGTTGGCGTTGTTGAAGTCGAGCACCTTCGAGCCGCCGGTCAGCGTGCCGCTGAGATCGATGCCGAGCTGCTTGATGACGTCGCGCTGCATCTCGGCGACGGTGACCTTGAGCATCACCTGGTCGCGGCCGCGCACGGTGATGTTGTTGATCACCTTGTTGGCGTCGCCGGCGAGCCGGCCCGCGAGGTCGTAGGCCTGCTGCGCCTCCAGCGGGTTCGCCGCCGAGCCCGCCAGCATGATGCCGTCGGCGATGCCTTCGACCTTGATGTCGGTGTCCGGGAACATGCGCTTGATCGCGGCGCGGATGCCGTTGAGGTCGCGCGTCACCGCGATGTCGAAGCCGATGATCTGCGCGCCCGACGGCGTCGAAGAAGAACACGTTGGTCTGGCCGACCGCGACGCCGATCAGGTAGGCGCGCCGCGAGGTGCGCACCACCGCGTTGGCGATCTTGGGATCGGCCACCAGCACGTCCTTGGCGTCGCGCGGCAGGTCGACCACCACGGTCTTGCCGACGCCGATCGGCACGAACTTGGCCGCGCCGTCGCCGATCACGTCCGTCACGGTCGACGGCCGGCGGCGATAGGACGGATCGGCCGCGCGATGACCGGGGCGGGAGGCAGGCAGCCGGACATGGCGATCAGCGCCGCGAGCGGCGGTGCGCAACAGCTTCGATCGCATCATGTCTCGACTCCTTGCATTTCCCTGGCGCGTTACTTCGGCGCCATGGTCGTCACGCCGAAGCGGACGGTGTTGATTCCGGTGCGGCCGGCCGCCCTCGTCGGGCGGCGGCGCGTTGTTGTTGGCGTCGAGCAGGCTGCGCAGCGCGAGCGACAGCGTTCCGGTCTGGCGCGACAGCGCGAGCGTCTCGGACTGGCGCGGGCTCAGCTCGAGCGTCGCGGTCTTGCCGACCACCACGCGCTGGCCGTTCTTCTCCTCGACCGTCTGGTCGATCGCGAGCACGCGCACGTTGGTCAGGATGGTCTCGCTGGTGGTGTTCTCGGTGCCGCGTGGCGTCGGCTCTTCTCGCGGCGCGACAGGATCACGTCGACGCGGTCGTTCGGCAGGATGAAGCCGCCGGCGCCGGTCTCCGGCGAAATCTCGGTCGAGATGGCGCGCATGCCGGACGGCAGGATCGCGGCCATGTAGCCGGAGCCGTTGGCCTTGATGAGCTTGGCTTCGCGAATCGGCTCGCCGGCGGTGAACGGCGCGCGCGCGATCGAGCCGGAAAGCTCCTCGATGGCGTTCGGCTTGTCCTTCTTGAGGACGTAGGAGCCGCCGGTGGTGGCCGCCGGCCATTGCTGCCACTGGAAATCCTGGGCGTTGACCGCCGAGCCCATGTTGATGTCGCCCTTGGCGATCAGGACGTCGACGGTTGCGAGCTGGACGACGGGCGCGGGGGCCTCGGCCGGCTGCGGGTCGTCGCCGCTGCTGACGAGAAACGCGGCGGCGCCACCCGCGACGAGGGCGATACCTAAGATTACAAGACGCGCGGCATTCATAACGCTGCACTCACTCTGTTACGGATACGAAGGCCCGGTTGGGCCGTCTTTGCTTCACCTAGTGAGGCACTGCGGCGCGCGTGCCGACTCGCGCCGATATCATCAGGCAAAGGTCAATTCGTGGTTAACGCCGCGTATCCAAATGCGGTTAAAAATGTCTTGATGGAAAAAATCGGCGCGCGCGAAAGCGCCGCGCGCGAGCGCGCGGTCGGCGCGCAGCGCGGCGCCTACAGTCCGAGCTTCATCCAGGGCGTGTCGGGATAGATCAGCAGCGCCGCGGCGGCGAGCGCGATGCCGTAGGGCACGCCGCCGTCGAGCCGGTGCAGGCGCTTCACCCATTCCTGCTCGGCCAGCATGGCCGGCAGCGGCATCAGCCGGAAGCGGATCATCGCCAGCGTCAGCACGCCGCCGAACAGCGAGGCGTAGAGCAGATAGGGCATCAGATGGTCGAAGCCGAGCCACAGCGCGGTCGCGGCCGCGAGCTTGGCGTCGCCGCCGCCGATCCAGCCGCGGGCGAAGAACACGAAGGTCACCGCCAGCACCGTGAAGGCGGCGCCGACGTGCGACAGCACGTCGTTCGGGCTCATGCCGGCGACGAAGGCCAGCGCGAAGAATCCGGCCACCAGGATCAGCGCGATCCGGTTCGAAATCGTCATGGTGAAGAGGTCGCTGGAGGCCGCGAAGGCCATCATGGCCGGAAACAGCAGCAACCTTGGCCGCGTCGGTCAGCATCGACCGGTCACCTCGAAACAGCGGCCGGATGGTAGGCCGCGGCTCGTTGCGGTTTCGTTATCGCGCCGCTTGAATTGCTTGGGTTCGCTGCGCGCCAAACGAAAAGGCTTCGGCAGCGAGCCGAAGCCTTCCGCATGCAGGTCGAAGAACGCGCTTAGTTGAGGGCGTTCTGAACCGAGGTGAAGGTCGTCTTCAGCTTCGAGCCGAGACCCTGCACGACGGCAATGATGGCGACGGAGATGCCGGCGGCGATCAGGCCATACTCGATGGCGGTCGCACCCGACTCGTCCTTCACGAAACGCGAAACGAGGTTCTTCATCTGTAGCTCCTTGAGGTCCACACGTGGCTGTCTGAGCAGGTCCAAGACCGTTATGCCCGGTCGATCCGGACCGTGCCGGAACCGTACCAAGGGGGTCTTGCAGGCGAGTTAATTCGATCGATGAATTCCCAAGGTATCCCGCGCGGTTTAGTACGTGGTTAACAATGGATTGATCTGTATTCGCAAAGTTTAGTCTATCAACCTCAAGGTAGAATAGACTCGCGAATATTTGAGAAAACGCAAACATCCGCTTTGGAAATTTGCGGGAATTCGCCGGGATTTGCGGCGCCGGCGCGCGGCCGTTTCATTGCCGCGCAACTTGGCCGCCGCGTCGGAATGCCCGCCGAGCACCATGTCTTTGGACTTCATTCACCAATTTGCAGTCAACTCAATCTGTCCGCTGGGTCGGCGGCTGTCGATTGTGGCGTTGGTTGCGTAAGGCGTGCGGAGAGTATCGATGTCGGCGTTTGTTCGTGGCCTCGCGGCCTTGGCTTTGGCTGTGTGCAGCGCTGTCGGGGCCGATCGTCCGGCGCGCGCCGCCGAGCCGGTCTATCCAGACCGGCGAGACCATCAAGGTCTATCTCGACCAGGCCAGGCTGCTGAAGCTGCCGGACGGCACCGCGACCCTCGTGGTCGGCAATCCGCTGATCGCCGACGTCGCCGTGCAATCGGGCGGCACGCTGGTGGTCACCGGCAAGGGCTACGGCAACACCAACCTGGTCGCGCTCGACCGCGCCGGCGCGGTGATCATGGAGCACCAGATCGAGGTGCAGGGCCCGCAGGGTCAGGTCGTCGTGGTGTATCGCGGCATCGAGCGGGAATCCTACAGCTGCACGCCGAACTGCGAGCGGCGCATCACGCTCGGCGACACCCAGAACTACTTCGCCGCGACGCTCGCCCAGTCCGGCAGCCTCAACAGCCCAGGCGCAGGGCGGCGGCAGCCGGCCAGCGCAGCAACGGTAGCCGCCGCGCGACGTGGTTAGCGGTCGGTCAACGCCAGCCGCGCGATTGCAGGCGCTTGCCGCAACATTTCGACAAACGCCTGTTTGCTAAGACTGTCGCCTGTAAGCGGCGGAGCAGGTTCCGCCGGCAGCCAGGTGCATGGCCATGATCGGGAACATGCGTACCAGAATTGCCGCAGGCGCGAAGCGGATGCTCGGATGCGCGCACCGCGCGCCGCATGGTCCGTCAGCAGGACGGCGCCGCCGCCGTCGAATTCGCGCTGGTCGCCGCGCCGTTCCTGGCGATGGTGTTCGCCATCATCGAGACCGCGATCGTGTTCTTCGCCGGGCAGGCGCTGGAAACCGCCGCCGCCGACAGCGCCCGCCTCATCATGACCGGCCAGGCGCAGAACGCCGGCTACGATCAGACCAAGTTCAAGGAAGCGGTGTGCGCCAAGATCTACGGCCTGTTCAACTGCAACGGCGGTCTTGCACGTCGACGTGAAGAGCTATCCGACGTTCGCCAGCATTCCCGCCGCCAAGCCGATCACCAACGGCAACCTCGACACCAACATCGGCTACTCGCCGGGCGACGCCGGGCGACATCGTGGTGGTGCGGCTGATGTATCAGTGGCCGGTGTACGTGTCGCTGCTCGGGCTCAACCTCTCCGACCTGTCGGGCGGCAAGCGCCTGCTGATGTCCACCGTCGCGTTCCGCAACGAGCCTTACAAGTGAGCCGCGCCATGAACGCTCTCATCGATCGCCTCAAGAGCTGAAGCCGGCCTGATCGCGCAGGATCTGCGTCGGCCGGCTTCGGCGGCCTGGCCAACGACGAGCGCGGCGTCTCGGCGGTCGAGTTCGCGATGCTGCTGCCGCTGATGCTGTCGCTCTATCTCGGCGCGGTCGAGGTTTCGCAGGGCATCGGCGCCGACCGCAAGGTGACGCTCACCGCCCGCACCGTCGCCGACCTGGTGTCGCAGGTGACGAGCGTCAACAACAACGACATGACCAACTCGCTCAACGCGGCGACCACCGTGATGGCGCCGTTCCCGACCGGCAATCTCAAGGTGGTGGTGTCGAGCGTGACGATCGACGCGCAGGGCAAGGCGACCATCGCCTGGAGCGACACGCTCAACGGCACCGGCGCGCTCCAAGGGCTCGACCGTGACGCTGCCGGCCGCGCTTGCGATTCCCAACTCGTCGCTGATCTGGAGCGAGGTGCAGTACACCTACACGCCGGTGATCGGCTACGTCGTCACCGGCTCGCTGAACCTCAAGGATCAGATCTACATGCGGCCGCGGATGTCCGACTACGGTCGCGCGCACCACGAGCTGACCGCAGCCGTCCGATTGCGCTCAGGCGATCGGCAGCGCCGTCGTCGACTTGATCTTTTCCATCGCGAAGCGCGACGTGACGTTCTTCAGCGGCACGGTCGCGATCAGCCGCTTGTAGAACGCGTCGTAGCCGGCGATGTCGGGCGCGACGACGCGCAGCATGTAATCGACGTCGCCGGCCATGCGGTAGAATTCCATCACCTCCGGCATGGCGCCGACCATCTTGGCGAAGCGGTCGAGCCAGTCCTGCGAATGGTCGCCGGTCTCCACCGAGACGAACACCGTGATGCCGAGCCCGATCTTGGCCTGATCGACCACCGCGACGCGGCGTCTGGATCACGCCGTCGGCCTCGAGCCGCTGGATGCGCTTCCAGCACGGCGTCGAGGACAGCCCGACCCGGTTGCCGATCTCGGCGACCGAGAGCGAGGCATCCTCCTGCATGACAGCGAGAATTTTGCGGTCGATGGCATCCATGAGAAAACTCTTCTAAAATATCGGGACTGATCCGGTATATTGGAAAAATTATTCTACATCAAGCGCGTTTCAGCAGCGCCTCGACCTCGGCGCGGGCCGGCGCGCCCATGCTGCCGCCGAACCGCGTGCATTTGAGCCCGGCCGCCGCGGCGCCGAAGCGCAGCGCCGCGACCTCGTCGCGCCCTTCGGCCAGCGCCAGCGCGAAGCCGGCGTGGAACACGTCGCCGGCCGCCAGCGTGTCGATCGCGTCGACGCGAAACACCGGCATCGTGCGCAGCGCGCCGTCCGCGATGTAGCGCACCGGATTCGGCCCGTCGCTGACCGCCAGGAACGCCTTGGTGCGCGGCGCCATCCGCATCAGCGCGGCGCCGAGATCGTTCTCGCCGGTGGTCGCGCGCAGGCATTCGGAGGAGAACACGACGTGGGTCGGAATGCCGAACAGCGGATCGTCCTCCACGGTCGGCCGGTCGGCGTCGAGCACCACCGGAATGCCGCGCCGGCGCGCCGCCTCGCAGATCGGCCGCACGAAATCGGGAAACCGGTTGTCGGCGAGCAGCAGCGTGACGCCGGCCAGCAAGCGCATCGGGATCGGGCGGCTGCGCCGCTTCGATGCGGCGGTCGCGATAGGTGACGATCATCCGCTCGCCGGTGGCGTCGATCATGATGCCCGACACCGGGATCGCGGCGCCGGCGACGCGCACGACGCCGCCGGTGTCGATGCCTTCGCTCTGCATCGCGGCGATGAGCTGATTGCTGGGATTGTCGGCTTCGTCGCCGAGCGGCCCGCTGTAGCGCGCGCGGCCGCCGAGCCGCGCCACCGCGATCGCGGCGTTGACCGCGCAGCCGCCGCAGACGGTGATGAACTCGTGGGTCATCGCCTTGCCGCCGGGCGGCGGAAATGTGTCCACCCGGAACAGGATGTCCTGCACCGCGATGCCGGCGCACAGCACGGTGGCGGGTCCGCCGGCGCTAGAAGAGGGCACCGTCGCTCTCCACCCAGGCGCGGATGATGTGATGGGCGATGGCGACATGCGGCGGGCAGGTCAGGCCCTCGGGATGCTTGCGCATCAGCATGGCGGCGCATTCGTCCTTGCTGAACCAGCGGCAGTCGACCAGCTCGTTGGTGTCCATCGTGATGTCGTCGTTGAGCGCCTCGGCGTGGCAGCCGATCATCAGCGACATCGGGAACGGCCAGGGCTGCGTGAACAGGTATTTGACGCGGCCGCATTTGACGCCGGCCTCTTCCAGCGTCTCGCGCCGCACCGCGTCCTCGACCGACTCGCCCGGCTCGACGAAGCCGGCGAGGCACGACCACATGGTGGCGGCGAACCGGCCGGAGCGGCCGAGCAGGCCCTTGTCGCCGCGCACCGCCAGCATGATGACGACCGGATCGGTGCGCGGGAAATGCTCGACCTTGCAGGCCGGGCAGGCGCGCTTCCAGCCGCCGTCCACCATGTCGGTCGCGGCGCCGCAGTTGGAGCAGAAGCGGTGCCGCGCGTGCCAGTGCAGCATCGCCTTGGCCTCGGCGAGCGGCGGCAGATGGTCGGCGGCGACCAGGCCCTGGATCGCGATCGAGCGCAGGTCGATGACGAACAGATCGTTGCGCGCCTTCAGCGCCTCGGCGCTCGCCTGCGTCATGCCGATGCCGAAGCGCGCGGCGCCGTTCATCAGGCCGAGGAAGACCGTTTCGGTGAGCGGCGCGAGCGCCTGCGCCTCGTCCGGCGTGAACAGCGGATCGTGGATGTCGCCGCCCTTCTTGAGCACGATCAGCTCGCCGCCGATCACATAGGCGCGCGTGCGCGCGTCGGCAGTTTGCGCGGCGAGCCAGGCCGTATCGACGCGCCGCTCGGCGACGCGCTCGATCAGGCTTTCGGTGTAGCCGAGATGCGGCTTCGGGCCGAGGTCGGGACGCGATGGCACGAGCGGATCGGCTATTCCGCCGCTTCCCGCGCCGGCCGAGCCGTCCTGGCCGGCGCGCACCAGCCGGCCCGGCAGCGCGCCGGTGTGCTCGCCGCGCTCGAAGATCGGCGTGCCGGCGCAAAGCGTCGCCTCATAGCCCTCGACGCGCTGCACGAAGCGCCGGCCGTTGGCCGGCATGTCGTGGACGAGCTCGGGCTTGCGCGTCCTGCAGCCCGTCGAAGTCGATCACGTTGACGTCGGCGCGCAGGCCGGGCGCAGCCGGCCGCGGTCGGTGAGCCCGAAGAAGTCGGCGGTCTCGCTGGTCTGCCGCTTGACCAGATGCTCGAGCGGCAGCTTCGGCCCGCGCGCGCGGTCGCGGGCCCAGTGCGTGAGCATGTAGGTCGGCACGCCGGCATCGACGATCGAGGTGCAGTGCGCGCCGCCGTCGGACAGGCCGAGCAGGCAGGCCGGATCGTTGAGCATTTCGAGGATCGGCCCGTGGTCGCCGGTGACGTAGTTCACCACCGGGAAGTAGAGATACTGGCCGTCCTCGAGGATGTAGTCGTAGGCCACCTCCTCGGGCGTGCGGCCTTCGCGCTGCGCGATCGCGGCGACGCTCTTCTCCGGGCCGGGCTCGTAGTCCGGCGGGTTGCCCATGACGAAGAACTTGTCGAAGCGCTTGGCGACGACCTGGCGGAACTGCGCGAGCTTGGCGATCTCGGCGTCCGACGGCGTGTCGGCCAGGATCTTCCGCCGCATCTCGGGATCGCGCAGCCGCCGGCGCTGCTCCTCGATCGGCAGGCTTTCGAGCGCCTTGTAGGTCGGCCGCACCGTGAACGGGTTGAGCGCGGTGCCGATGCCCATCATCACGCCGATCGGCCGGCCCGCCATCTGCGCGGTGAGCGGCAGGCCCTCGGCGCGCGCCTCGTGCACGGCCTTGATCAGCCGCCGCCAGCGCTGCGGGTCCGAGTAGCGGTCGGTGAGCAGGAACCAGACCGGACGGCCGGTTTCCTTGGCGAGCTTGCGCATCCAGCGCAGCTCGTACTCCTCGTCGTCGAAATCGCTGTTCATGCCGAACGCGCCGGTGCCGGTCACGCCGAGCGCCGAGCCGATGCCGAGCAGCTCCTGGTCGTCGGCGTCGCGCGACGGCACCAGCTCGCCGTCCGGCGTCTTGTGCGAAGTCGGTGCGCGAGGTGGTGAAGCCGAACGCGCCGCAGCGCAGCGCCTCGATGGTCAGCCGGCGCATCTCGGCGATGTCGTCGGCGTTGCCGGTCTCGCGGCGGACGGCGCGGTCGCCCATCACGTAGACGCGCAGCGGCAGGTGCGCGATCTGCGCCGCGATGTCGATCGCGCGCGGCCGGCGCTCCAGCTCGTTCATGTATTGCGGGAAGCGTTTCCCATTCCCAGTTCAGGCCGGCGGCCAGCACCGGGTTGGGAATCTCCTCGACGCCTTCCATCAGGTCCATCAGCGCGCCGTGATGCTCCTTCTTCACCGGCGCGAAGCCGACGCCGCAATTGCCGAACATCACCGTGGTGACGCCGTGCCAGCACGACGGCGCGAGCAGCGGATCCCACATCGCCTGGCCGTCGTAGTGGGTGTGCACGTCGACCCAGCCGGGCGTGACCAGCAGGCCGTCGGCGTCGATCTCGCGCTTGGCCGGGCCCTGCTTGCCGCCGACCGCCGCGATGCGGCCGTCCGCGATCGCCACGTCGCCGGTGAACGCCGCCTTGCCGGTGCCATCGACGATGGTGCCGCCGCGAATGACGATGTCGTGCATGGACGTCGCTCCCTGAGTTTGCGGCGAATGATGCGCCTCGGCCCGAGGCGGTGCAATGGCCCTGTGATCGACCGCGATCAGCGGCTAAGCCGCTGACACAGCCAGCCGCTCGCGCAGATCGGCCAGCCGGGAGCGCAAGGCCGATTCGCTGTAGGCGCGCGGCGGCACCGCGCCCCACACCGGCTTCGGCCAGGCCGGGTCGCTGCGGCCGCGCGCGATGACATGGACATGGAGCTGCGGCACCACGTTGCCCAGCGCCGCGACGTTGATCTTGTCGCAGCCGGTCATCGCCTTCATCGCCTGCGAGGCCTGCGCGATCTCGGCCATCAGTTGCACCTGCTCGGCCTCGCTCAGATCGATGATCTCGACGATGTCGGGCCGGCGCGGCACCAGCAGCACCCAGGGGTAGTTGGCGTCGTTGATCAGCAGCACGCGGCACAGCGGCAGGTCGCCGATCGGGACGGTGTCGCGCTCGAGCTGGGGGTGGAGCGACCAGTCCGCGGACGCGGCATTTTCGGGCATCGCAGCGGCCTCAAACTCCAGAATTTGCGCAGGAAAGCTAGCACGCCGGCCGCGCGCGGCGGCTTGCTTTCCGGCCCCGATGGCCCGATATAGGACGCGGGAGGTTGGCGGTGGACGAGCCACTCGCCAACCGGGTCAGGTCCGGAAGGAAGCAGCCCTAACGAGCACCGGTTCGGGTCGCTCGTCAGCCTCCCACCTCATTCTCGATATGCAGCCGCCGCGCGACCAGGCGTCGCCGCGGCGGACTGGGAACCGCGATGAACGACGCCACGACTCCGCAGCGCTCGTCCGAGCCCGGCCTGTTCGGCGCCGAGCCGGCGGGCGGCGGCGCCGGCCTATCGCGTGCTGGCGCGCAAGTACCGGCCCGCGACCTTCGACGATCTGATCGGCCAGGACGCCATGGTGCGCACGGTCTCGAACGCGTTCGAGACCGGCCGCATCCCGCAGGCCTGGATCCTCACCGGCGTGCGCGGCGTCGGCAAGACCACGACGGCGCGCATCCTGGCGCGCGCGCTGAACTACCAGCTTCCCGACGGCTCGATCGAAGGGCCGACCATCAAGATGCCGAAGCTCGGCGTGCACTGCCAGGCGATCATGGAGAGCCGGCACATCGACGTGCTGGAGATGGACGCCGCCTCGCACAACGGCGTCGACGACGTGCGCCAGATCAACGACGCGTCGCGCTACGCGCCGGTCAGCGCGCGCTACAAGGTCTACATCCTCGACGAAGTGCACATGCTGTCGACGCCGGCGTTCAACGCGCTGCTCAAGACGCTGGAAGAGCCGCCGCCGCACGTCAAGTTCATCTTCGCCACCACCGAAATCCGCAAGGTGCCGGTGACGGTGCTGTCGCGCTGCCAGCGCTTCGACCTGCGCCGCATCGACGCCGCGATGCTGGTCAAGCATCTCGAAGGCATCGCCGCCAAGGAGAAGCTCGAGGCCGAGCCCGAGGCGCTGGCGCTGATCGCGCGCGCCGCCGAAGGCTCGGTGCGCGACGCGCTGTCGCTGTTCGACCAGGCGATCGCGCATGCCGCGGGCACGGTGCGCGCGCAGGACGTGCGCGACATGCTCGGCCTCGCCGACCGCACCCGCGTCATCGACCTGTTCGAGGCGCTGATGAAGGGCGACATCGGCCGCGCGCTCGACGAGCTGCGCAGCCAGTACGATTCCGGCGCCGATCCGTCGGTCGTGCTGGCCGATCTTGCCGAGTTCACGCATTTCGTCACCCGCGTGAAGATCGTGCCGGCGGTCGCCGACGACATTTCGCTGAGCGAAGCGGAGCGCAGCCGCGGCCGCGCCTTCGCCACCGCGCTGTCGATGCGCGTGCTGTCGCGCACCTGGCAGATGCTGCTCAAGGGCATCGCCGAGGTGAAGGAGGCCGGCCGGCCGATCGCCGCCGCCGAGATGGTGCTGGTGCGCATCGCCTATGCCGCCGACCTGCCGACGCCGGACGAGGTGATCCGCACGCTCGGCGAGAACGGCGGCGCCGCGCGGCCGCAGGGCAATGGCGGCGGCGGCGTCGTCCGCGCCGCGATCGTCCGCGCCCGGCGTCAGCGCCGGTGCATCGCGCGCCGGCGCCAGCGCTGCGATGCGCCGCGCGGCGGGCCGCGCGCGGCGCTCGCGCCGTCGGTGCAGCCGGCCGGCGATCCGGTGCGCGCCGCGAGCCGCGCCGAGCCGGCGCTGGCTGATCGGCACCTTCGAGGAGATCGTCGCGCTGGCGGCGGAGAAGCGCGACCTGCAGATGAAGCTCGCGCTGGAGCGCGACGTGCGGCTGGTGCGCTGCGAGGACGGCAAGCTCGAGATCGCGCTGGAGCCGGCCGCGCGCCAAGACGCTGGTCAACGAACTGTCGCGCAAGCTCGAGCAATGGACCGGCCGGCCCTGGATGGTCGTGCGTGTCGGGCGAGACCGGCGCGCCGACGCTGAAATCGCAGGCCGACGCGCAAGCAGGCCGCAGCTGGAAACCGGCGTGCGCGCCGATCCGCTGGTCAAGGCGGTGCTGGAACGCTGGCCCGGGCGCGGAGATTGCCGGCGTGCGCAGCGCGAAGGACGCGCCGCCGGAGCCGCGCCGGCGGACGACGCGCTTGCCGGCCGGCCGACGACGAAGGGCTCGGCGACAACTGGGTGCGCGACGACGGCACCGACTGAGATCGGAGTGAGTGCGATGGCGGACTTTCATGGGCCTGATGAAGCAGGCCGCCCAGATGCAGGCCAAGATGCAGGAGATGCAGGCCGAGCTCGACCAGATCGAGGTCGAGGGCACGGCCGGCGGCGGCATGGTGACGGTCAAGCTCAGCGCCAAGGGCGAGCTCAAGGGCATCAAGATCGACGATTCGCTGCTCAAGCCGTCCGAGAAGGAAATCCTCGAGGACCTGCTGGTCGCCGCCCACGCCGACGCGCGCCGCAAGGCCGAGACGGTGATGCAGGACAAGATGAAGAGCCTGACCGGCGGCCTGTCGCTGCCGCCGGGATGAAGCTGCCGTTCTAGGCGCATCGGGCACGCCGATCTCGTCATGCGCCGCGCCTGTCCCGGGCATCCACGCCTTGACTCGGAAGAAAGGCGTGGATGGCCGGGACAAGCCCGGCCATGACGATACGTGACCGCGATTTCTCGCTAAACGACATGCCCAAAGCCACCGCCGGACCCGAGATCGAGCGCCTGATCCAGTTGCTGGCGCGCCTGCCGGGGCTCGGGCCGCGCTCGGCGCGGCGCGCCGCGCTGCATCTCATCAAGAAGCGCGACCAGCTGATGACGCCGCTCGCCGGCGCGCTGCAGACCGCGACCGAGAAGATCGAGGTCTGCCGCACCTGCGGCAACATCGACACGCCAGAATCCCTGCACGGTCTGCACCGACGCGAAGCGCGATCCTTCCGTCATCGTGGTGGTCGCCGACGTCGCCGACCTGTGGGCGCTGGAGCGCGCCAGCGCGCTCAACGCGCGCTATCACGTGCTCGGCGGCACGCTGTCGCCGCTCGACGGCGTCGGCCCGCAGGACCTGACCATCGACGCGCTGGTGTCGCGCGCGCACGATCCGGCGGTGAAGGAGGTCGTGCTGGCGCTCAACGCCACGG
This sequence comes from uncultured Alphaproteobacteria bacterium, assembly GCA_963838595.1. Taxonomy (GTDB): domain Bacteria; phylum Pseudomonadota; class Alphaproteobacteria; order Rhizobiales; family Xanthobacteraceae; genus Z2-YC6860. The sequence goes on along the minus strand of CAWIRP010000020.1, from coordinate 50,842 downwards.
TCGACGGCCAGACCACCGCGCACTACATCACCGACCTGCTGCACAACGCCAACGTGATCGGTGACGCGGCTCGCGCACGGCGTGCCGGTCGGCGGCGAGCTCGACTATCTCGACGAGGGCACGCTGTCGCAGGCGCTGCGCAGCCGCACGCCGATGTGGTGAGGCTAAGTCGTCTCACGCCGACCACCTTGGCCGGCCCGAGATTCCGGAAATGCCCGCGCACCTGCAGCCACCACAGCAGGAACATGCTCGGCATCGCGACCAGCGCGCTGATCACGAAGAACCACGCCCAGCCGGTTTCCTTGGCGAGATAGCCGGTGCCGGCGGTGAGATAGTGCGGCCGATCGCGGCCAGCGCGGTGAGCAGCGCGAACTGCGTCGCGGTGTGCAGCGGCGACTGGCACAGCGCCGACAGATACGCGACGAAGATCACCGTGCCGATCGCGCCGGTGAAATTCTCCGCCAGGATGGTGACGATCAGCGCCCAGTAGTTCATGCCCATCCAGGCCTGCCAGGTGAACACGAAGTTCGACGCCATCTGCAGGAACGCGCCGATCCACAGGCAGGTCGCCAGCGGATAGGCGCGCGCGACGAAGCCGCCGGCAAAGCCGCCGATCAGCGTCGCGGCCAGGCCGAACACCTTCACCATGTCGGCGTAGTCGGTGCGGGAGAAGCCGAGATCGATCACGAACGGCGTCGTCATGGCGCCGGCGAACGCGTCGCAGAACTTGTAGAAGACGACGAAGGCCAGGATCACCAACGGCCATGTCGCGGGTGAGGAAATCCGTGAACGCGGCGATGGCCACCACGACACGCGCTTCAGCGGATTGCCGCCGGCGTGCGCGCCGGCGCCGGCGATTGCGCGGCTCGGTGGCGAAGATCGTGGTGACGATGCCGATCAGCACGAACACCGCCATCGCCAGATAGCCGAACGTCCACGCCGCCTGCAGTGCCGAAGCCCGAGCCGCTCGAAGCCCTCGACGATGTAGAGCGCGCCGGCGCCCGAGACCACCATGCCGATGCGGTAGGTCGCGACGTAGGACGCCATGCCGGCGGCCTGCTCGCTGGGGTCGAGGCTCTCGACCCGGAACGCGTCGATCACGATGTCCTGCGTCGCCGACGCCGTGGCGACCAGGAGCGCGCCGAACGCGACCAGCCAGGGCGACACCGCGGGATTGCAGAACGCGAGGAACACGATCGCCGCCATCAGCAGGAGCTGCGACAGCACCAGCCAGCCGCGCCGCCGGCCGAGCAGCCGGGACAGCACCGGCACGTCGAGCGCGTCGACCACCGGCGCCCACAGGAACTTCAGCGTGTAGGGCGTGCCGACCAGCGTGAACAGGCCGATGGTGCGCGAGATCGACGCCGGACTGGCGCATCCACACCACCAGCGTCGAGCCGGACAGCGCGAGCGGCAGCCCGGCCGAGAAGCCGAGGAACAGGACGATCAGCACGCGCGGCTTGAGATAGACGGCGAGCGCGTCGCGCCAGCGAGCGGGCGGGGTGCCGCTCGGCCGCGGTCATGGAGCTGTTCGCCGTCATGTCCGGCTTGTGCCGGCATCCACGCCTTCGGTCCGCATCGACGTGGACGGTCCGCAACGGCCATGACACTGATAGACTGCGTATTACTCGCCCGCCTGAAGCTTGAACACCGGCGCCGCGACGGCGTCCGGCGCGTCTCTCCTCGCTCGAACTCGACCTGCCGGATGCGGTCGCCGCGCTTCTCGATCTTCTCGAGCGAGATCGAGCACCTGGCGCACGTCCTCGTTCGACTGCGTTGAAATGCGATTGCAGCTTGCGCACGCGGTCGCCGAGCAGGCTGACGTCGTTCATCAGGTGGCCGACCTCGTCGTGGATCTGGTCGGCCGCCTCGCGCATGCGGGCGTCCTTCTGGATCTGCTGGATCACCTGGATCGCGAGCATCAGCAGCGTCGGCGACACCAGCATGACCTGGAGCCGATAGGCCTTCTGCACCACGTCGTCGAAGCCGTCGTGCAGCTCGGCGTAGACCGATTCCGACGGCACGAACATCAGCGCGATGTCCTGCGTCTCGCCGGCGATCAGATAGCGGTCGGAAATGTCGGTGACGTGCTTCATCACGTCCTGCCGCACCTGCCGCGCCGCGAACTTGCGCTCGTCCTCGGACTTCGCGTCGCGCAGCGCGGTGACGGCTTCGAGCGGAAACTTGGCGTCGATCACCAGCGGCCGCTGGTCGGGCAGGAACACCACGCAGTCGGGCCGCTTGCCGTTCTTGAGCGTGTGCTGGAATTCGTAGGCGCCCTTCGGCAGCCCGTCCTGGACGATCGCTTCCATGCGGCCCTGGCCGAACGCGCCGCGGGTCTGCTTGTTGGACAGCACGTCCTGCAGCGACGTCACCTGCGAGGCGAGGTCGGTGATGTTCTTCTGCGCGTTGTCGATCACCGCGAGCCGCTCGTTGAGCTTGTCCAGGTTCTCGACGGTGTGCTTGGTCGTGGTCTGCATCGACTCGCCGAGCCGGTGCGACACCGCATCGAGCCGCTCGTTGACGTGCCGCGCCAGCTCGGTCTGCGCCTGGCGAGCACGTCGCCCATCGGCTGCACGCGGGTGCCGAGCTCGACGATGCGCTGGTCGGCCGCCGCCGCGGCGGCCGCGAGCTCCGGGTCGGGCGCGGCGCCGCGCGCGCGCACGACGAAGAAGCCGAAGGCGGCGATGCCCAGTCCGACCAGCAGGCCGGCGGCGACGAGGAGGGCGGTTTCCATGAACTGTCTCTACGCGATTCGCTTCGGCCGACCTGGGCGCGGCTGGGGATTCTCCAAAAGAACAAAGAGAGAACACATTGACCGCCCAAAGTCCAGCCCTTAAATCGCGCGCCATGGCGGTGCGGGACATCCTGATTTTGCCGGACAAGCGGCTGCGGCTGGTTTCCAAGCCGGTCGCCAAGGTCGACGCCTCGATCAAGAAGCTGGTCGAGGACATGTTCGACACCATGTACGACGCGCCCGGCATCGGGCTCGCCGCGATCCAGATCGGCGAGCCGAAGCGCGTCGTCACCATGGATCTCGCCAAGAAGGAGGGCGAGAAGAAGCCGCAGGTGTTCATCAACCCGGAGCTGGTCGAGGAGTCCGACGAGCAGTCGGTCCACGAGGAGGGCTGCCTGTCGATCCCGGAATATTACGAGGAGGTCGAGCGGCCCGCCGCGGTGACGGTGAAGTATCTCGATCTCGACGGCAAGCAGCAGGAGGTCAAGGCCACCGGCCTGCTCGCCATCTGCCTGCAGCACGAGATCGACCATCTCAACGGCGTGCTGTTCATCGATCACATCTCCAAGCTCAAGCGCGACCGCGTGGTCAAGAAATTCACCAAGGCGGCGAAGCAGGCGGCCAAGGACAGCGGCCAAGGAGTTCGCGCAAGGCCGCGGCGAAGTGACATGCCCCGCCTGATCTTCATGGGCACGCCGGACTTCGCGGTGCCGACGCTGCTCGCGATCGCGGGCCAGGGTCACGACATCGCCGCGGTCTACACCCGCGCGCCGAAGCCGGCCGGCCGCCGCGGCCTGGAGCTGACGCCGTCGCCGGTCGAGCGCGAGGCGCGCAAGCTCGGGCTCGCCGTGCACACGCCGGCCTCGCTCAAGGGCGACGACGCGCAGGCGGCGTTCAAGGCGCATGGCGCCGACGCCGCGGTGGTGGTCGCCTATGGCCTGATCCTGCCGAAGCCGGTGCTCGATGCGCCGTGCCGCTCGGCTGCTTCAACCTGCACGCCTCGCTGCTGCCGCGCTGGCGCGGCGCCGCGCCGATCAACCGCGCCATCATGGCGGGCGACGCCGAGACCGGCGTCACCGTGATGAAGATGGACGAAGGCCTCGACACCGGCGCGATGGCGATGATCGAGCGCGTGCCGATCGGCGCCGGACATGACCGCCGGCGAGCTTGCACGATGCGCTGGCGCGGCTCGGCGCCGACCTGATGGTGCGCGCGCTCGCGCGCGCTGGAGAAGGGCGCGCTGCAATTCACGCCGCAGCCGGAGGCGGGCGTCACCTACGCCGCAGAAGATCGACAAGGCCGAGACGCGGATCGACTGGGCGAAGCCCTGGAAGGCGGTGCACGACCACATCCGCGGCCTGTCGCCGTTTCCCGGCGCGTGGTGCGAGCTGCCCGGCGCCGGCCGCGTCAAGGTGCTGCGCAGCACGAAGGGCGAGGGCGGCGGCGCGCCCGGCACGGTGCTCGACGACCGGCTGACCATCGCCTGCGGCGAGGGCGCGGTGCGCATCGTCGAATTGCAGAAGGCCGGCGGCAAGCCGATGCAGGCGGACGAATTCCTGCGCGGCACGCCGGTCGCCGCCGGAAGCCGCTTGGCATGACTGCGCCGTCCATCCGGCCCGAACGCGCCGGACGACGCGCCGCGCGTTCGCGCGCGTGCTCGAAGCCGCGTTCGGCGGCAGCGACCGAGGCCGACGTGGTCGACACGCTGCGCGCCGGACGGCGATCTCGTCCTGGCGCTGGTCGCCGAGCAGCACGGCGGCATCGCCGGCTATGTCGCGTTTCCCGCGATTGGATCTCGATCTCGGCGGTCGCACCGTGCCGGTGATCGGCCTCGCGCCGGTCGGCGTTGCGCCTGACCGCCAGCGCCAGGGCATCGGCAGCGCGCTGATCCGCGCCGGCCTCGGCCCGGCTCAAGGATCGCGGCGAGCGTCTGGTGTTCGTGCTGGGCGATCCCGCCTACTACGGCCGCTTCGGCTTCAAGGTGATGGACGGATTTGTCTCGCGCTACGCCGGGCCGTATTTTCAGACGCTTGATGCTCGCGCCGGACGCGCCGACCGCGGGCAAGGTATCGCTATCCCGCAAGCCTTCGCCGATCTCTGAGCGACATGCCGCGCTACAAGATCATCATCGAATACGACGGCACGCCGTTCGCCGGCTGGCAGTGGCAGGACAACGCGCCGTCGGTGCAGCGCGCGCTCACCGAGGCGATCGAGGCGTTCAGCGGCGAGAAGGTCGACGGTGCAGGGCGCCGGCCGCACCGACGCCGGCGTCCATGCGCTCGGCCAGGTGGCGCATTTCGATCTGGCGAAGGAGCACGCCGACCGACACGGTGCGCGACGCGCTCAACGCGCACCTGCGGCCGCATCCGGTCGCGGTGATCGCGGCGGAGATGCGTGCCGGACGACTTCAACGCGCGAAGCTCCGCGGTGCGCCGCCACTATCTCTATCGCATCGTCAACCGCCGGCCCGACCTGGCGCTCGACCGGCTGCGCGCCTGGCGCGTGCCGCGCCCGCTCGACGTCGCGGCGATGCACGCGGCGGCGCAGCGGCTCATCGGCAAGCACGACTTCACCACCTTCCGCTCCACCGAATGCCAGGCCAAGTCGCCGGTGAAGACGCTCGACCGGCTCGACGTCGCGCGCTCCGGCGGCGAGATTCACATCACCGCCGTGGCGCGCTCGTTCCTGCACAATCAGGTGCGCTCGATGGTCGGCTCGCTGGTGCCGGTCGGCGACGGCAAGTGGAGCGCCGACGATCTGGCGCGCGCGCTCGAGGCGCGCGACCGCGCCGCCTGCGGGCCGGTCGCGCCGCCGGAGGGGCTTTATCTGGTGCGGGTGGATTATTGACGTTCGCCGCTCTGCTGCGATGGACTTTGAGGCCGCATGATCTCCCGCCGAATTTTCTGTCATCTCATCGCTGCTCGCGTGCCGCCGCCGCGCCCGCCTTCGCGCAATCGCTTCCCCGGCACGCTGATCCGCATCGTGGTGCCGGCCGCGCCCGGCGGCGGCACCGACATCCTGGCCCGCGCCATGAGCCAGCAGCTTTCGACGATGTGGGGCCAGACCGTGATCGTGGAGAACCGCTCCGGCGGCGGCGGGCTGATCGGCACGCGCCAGGTGATCGCCGCCGCGCCGGACGGCCACACGCTGCTGATGGCGGCGACCAGCGCCATCATGTCGCTCGCGGTGAGCAAGGACGAGCATCCGTTCGAGATCGCGCGCGACCTTGCGCCGGTGTCGCTGGTCTCCGCGCCGCCCTACATCCTGGTGGCGCATCCCGACGTGCCGGCGAAGAACGCCGCCGAGCTGATCGACTACGGCAAGAAGAACCAGGGCAAGCTGGCGTACGGCTCGTCCGGCTCGGGCGCGGCGTCGCATCTCTCCGGCGCGCTGTTCGCGCAGATGGCCGGCATCGAGATGCTGCACGTGCCGTATCGCGGCATGGGGCTCGCGGTGCCGGACCTGCTCGGCGGGCGCGTTCAGTTGCTGTTCGCGCCGGCGATCACGGTGACGCCGCAGATCGCGGCGGGCACGTTGCGGATGATCGGCACCACCGGCGCGACGCGCTCGAGGCTGTTCCCGGATTTTCCGACCATCGCGGAGATCGGCCTGCCGGGCTACGACTCGCTCGGCTGGTTCGGCATGTTCGCGCCGAAGGACACGCCGCCGGCCGTGGTCGCGCGGATCAGCGCCGACATGCGCAAGGTGCTGGAGTTCGGACGACCTGAAGAAGCGGCTCGCCGAGCAGGGCGCCGAGCCCGAGCCGAACACGCCGGCGCAGTTCCGGGATTTCGTCAACACCGACATCCGCAAGTGGATCGATCTGGCGCAGAAGGCCGGCATCAAGCTGGGCGGCTGCGCTCGAAGCGGTCGAGACCAGTTATGCGCTTCGCGACGACAGCACTAGCCGAAATACTTCTCCAAAATCTTCCGGTACACCGCCGTCAGCGTCGGTGAGATCCGCGACCGGCACGCGCTCGTCGATCGCGTGCATGGTGGTGCCGACCAGGCCGAACTCCACCACCGGGCAATAGTCCTTGATGAAGCGCGCGTCCGACGTGCCGCCGGAGGTCGACAGCTTCGGCTTGCGTGCCGGTCACCTCGACGATCGCGCCGACCACGCGATCGGTGAACTCGCCGGGCTCGGTGTAGAACACGTCGGCGTTCGACGGCTCCCAGTCGATCCGCCAGCGCGACCTTGTCGCCGGCCGCCGCGGCGGCGCGCTTCTCCACCAGCGCCTTGAGCGACGCATAGTTGTGGCAATCGTTGAAGCGGATGTTGAAGCGCGCGCGCGCCTCGCCCGGGATCAGGTTGACCGTCGGATTGCCGATGTCGATCGAGGTGAACTCCAGGTTCGACGGATCGAAATGGTCGCTGCCCTTGTCGAGCGGCTCGTCCATCAGCGCGGTCATCAGCTTGACCAGCCCGCGCACCGGATTGTCGGCGCGCTGCGGATAGGCGACGTGGCCCTGCTTGCCGGTGACGACCAGCACGCCGTTCTGCGAGCCGCGCCGGCCGAGCTTGATGGTGTCGCCGAGCTCGGTGACGTTGCCGGGCTCGCCGAGGATGCAATGGGAGAATTTCTCGCCGCGCTCGGCCGCCCACTTCAGCAGCTTGATGGTGCCGTTGACCGCGATGCCTTCCTCGTCGCCGGTGATCAGGAACGAGATCGAGCCTTTCGGCTTGCCGCCGTTCGCCGCGAGATAGTCGAGCGTCGCGGCGACCTTGCAGGCGATCGCGCCCTTCATGTCGACCGCGCCGCGGCCGAACAGCACGCCGTCGGCGATCTCGCCGGCGAACGGCGCGTGCGACCAGCTCTTCGGATCGCCGGGCGGCACCACGTCGGTGTGGCCGGCGAACATCAGATGCGGCGCGCCGGTGCCGATCCGCGCGTAGAGGTTCTCGACGTCGGCCGTGCCCGGCTCGGAGAACGTCATGCGATGCACGGTGAAGCCCGCGGCGCGCAGCACGCCGTCGAGATAGGCCAGCGCGCCGCCTTCGGCGGGCGTCACCGACGGGCAGCGCAGCAGGTCGCGGGCGATGGCAATGGGATCGGGCTTGGTCATGGGCGGCTTTAGCCGCCGCGACGCGTGCCGCCGTCAACGGACCATGGTGCGCGGCGGCGCGGGCTGCGGCGCCAGCGGGTCGCCGCCGTACTGGTTGCCGCCGATGGTGCCGCGCAGGCAGCCGAGCTCGACCAGCGCCCAGATGTTGATGGCGAAGCTCACGCAGCATCGAGGACCTGAGTTGAGGCGTCGCCGCTCGTCGCCGAGCACGTAGATGCCGACCAGGTTGAGCAGCAGCGGCACGAGATAGAACAGCAGCAGCCACCAGCCGCTCTTGTTGCGGTCGTGCAGCCGTTTGATGCCGACCGCGATGCCGGAAATGATCAGCGGGACATAGGCGATCAGCGCGGCGCCGAACATGGCGTCGAGCGACGATGACACCGCCATCGTGATGCCGACGACGCCGAAGAAGAACACCACGTAGATCAGCACCGCCAGCCAGAACTTCGCGCGGTTGATGCGGCCCGAAAGCCAAACAACAGATCGAACGGGTTCATTGCGTGCCCCCGGCTCATTCTCCTGACGGCACCGGTCCGTTTCGATCAGAGCCGCGGCTGCGCCGCAGCCAGGGGATCGGGGCCAAACCGGTTCGGTCCCAGGGTGCCGCGCAGGCAGCCCAGCTCGACGAAGGCCCAGATCAGAACCGCGAATGCCGAGCATGTAGACGATCACGCTGCGCGATGATGCCGCCGCGCCGCCTCGGCGCCGATGCCGTAGAAGAACGTCAGCGGCGCCGATGCCGAACAGCAGGCTCGGCACCAGGTAGAACAGCAGCAGCCACCAGCCCGACTTGTCGCGGTCGTGCAGGCGCTTGATGCCGACGCGCGATGCTGGAAACCGATGACGCCGATCGACGACGATGATGCTGAGAAGCTGGAACGCCGTCGCTCTGATCGGCGATGTAGCCGATCGTGGCCATGACCAGGCCGATGATGACGAAGAGCAAGACCGCGAGCCAATATTTGCCGCGGTTGATGCGGCCCTTGAAGCTGAAAAGCAGCTGCCCGAAGTTCATCGCCGCCTCCCCAGCCGGTTCGGTGAACATGCGCCCGGTGCCGGCGCCAATGGCCTGGCGGATTAGCGGGACGATTGGGCTGGCCGATGCGCTCGGACTGCGCTGGCGCTCGAATCGATCAGGCCGTGCACGGCGCGCCGGAGCGTCAGTCCCGCAGCAATTCGTTGATGCTGGTCTTGGAGCGGGTCTTCTCGTCGACGCGCTTGACGATCACCGCGCAATAGAGGTTCGGGCCCGGCTGGCCGTTCTTCATCGGCTTGCCCGGCATGGTGCCGGACACGACGACGGAGTAGGGCGGCACCTCGCCGCGCATCGTCTCGCCGGTCTCGCGGTCGATGATGGTGGTCGAGGCGCCGAGATAGACGCCCATCGAGAGCACCGAGCCTTCGCGCACGATCACGCCCTCGGCCACCTCGGCGCGCGCGCCGATGAAGCAATTGTCCTCGACGATCACCGGGCCGGCCTGCAGCGGCTCGAGCACGCCGCCGATGCCGGCGCCGCCGGAGATGTGGCAGTTCTTGCCGATCTGCGCGCAGGAGCCGACCGTCGCCCAGGTGTCGACCATGGTGCCGCTGTCGACATAGGCGCCGAGATTGACGAACGACGGCATCAGCATGACGTTCGGCGCGATGTAGGCCGAGCGGCGCACCACGCTGCCCGGCACGGCGCGGAAGCCGGCCTCCTTGAAGCGGGCGGCGTCCCAGCCTTCGAACTTGGTCGGCACCTTGTCCCACCAGGTCGAGTTGCCGGCGGCGCCCGGCACGGGCGCGTTGTCGCTGAGCCGGAACGACAGCAGCACCGCCTTCTTGAGCCATTGGTTGACCGACCACGCGCCGTTGCCGCCGCGCTCGGCGACGCGGGCCTTGCCGCGGTCGAGCAGGTCGAGCGCGGTCTCGACCGCGTCGCGCACCGGGCCCTTGGTCGCGGGCGTGATGTCGGCCCGCTTCTCGAAGGCGTCGTCGATGGTCTTGGCGAGATCGGCGGTCATGCAATTCCCCGGAAACGCCGGTTTGTCGGGTACGGGCAGCCGTGTCAAGCGGGCGAGTGCGAAACGGTGCAACTGCGCGCAGACCAAAGTCATAATCCCACGTTCAATCGGCATGCTCCGCACGCTGCTTAATGCACCCATTGCCGGCATAACGTCGATTACCAGGAGTATCGCCATGCCTTTCATCAAGACCCAGGACGGCGTCGAGATTTTCTACAAGGACTGGGGCAAGGGCAGCCGATCGTGTTCTCCCACGGCTGGCCGCTGTCGGCCGACGACTGGGACACGCAGATGTTGTTCTTCCTCAACCATGGATATCGCGTCATCGCCCACGATCGCCGCGGCCACGGACGGTCCACCCAGCCGGGCGACGGCCATGACATGGATCACTACGCCGACGATCTGGCGGCGGTGACCGCCCACCTCGACTTGAAGAACGCCGTCCACGTCGGCCATTCCACCGGCGGCGGCGAGGTGGTGCACTACATCGCGCGGCATGGCGAGAGCCGGGTGGCGAAGGCCGCCATCATTGCCGCGGTGCCGCCTCTGATGGTGAAGACCGCCGCCAATCCCGGCGGCCTTCCGAAGGACGTGTTCGACGGACTCCAGGCGCAGCTTCTGCCAACCGCTCGGAATTCTACCGCGCCCTTCCGTCGGGGCCGTTCTACGGCTTCAACCGGCCGGGCGTGAAAGCCTCGGAAGCCCTGATCCAGAACTGGTGGCGGCAGGGCATGATGGGCGGCGCGAAGGCGCACTATGATGGCATCGTCGCCTTCTCGCAGACCGATTTCACCGAAGACCTCAAGAAGATCACGGTGCCGGTCCTGGTGATGCACGGCGACGACGATCAGATCGTGCCCTACGCCGACTCCGCACCGTTGTCGGCCAAGCTCCTGAAGAATGGGACGCTCAAGACCTACAAGGGCTTTCCGCACGGCATGCCGACCACGCAGCAGACACGATCAACGCCGACCTGCTGGCTTTCGTCCGGTCGTAGCGCGACAATCGGGGCCGCTGCTGTTGCTGCTGATTCTTTCGGAGGGTTGTTGCCATGATGCTCGGGATGTCGCTGTGAGGTTTTCACGCTGGTCCACGTCATGATCAGCATCGTCGGCATCGGCGCCGGGTTCGGCGTGCTGTTCGGCCTGCTCAATTCGCAAGTGGAGCCCGCATCTGGACCCTGCGTGTTCCTGGTCTTCACGGTGCTGACCAGCGTCACCGGGCTTCATGTTTCCGTTCACCGGCTTTCTGCCGTCGCACGATCGTGTCCGCGATCATCTCGCTGGTCGCTGCTCGCGTTGCGATCTTTGCGCTCTACGGCCAGCACCTCGCCGGCGCCGTGGCGCTGCGATCTACGTCGTGACCGCGCTGCTCTCGCTCTACCTCAACGTGTTCGTGCTGGTGGTGCAGATGTTCCAGAAGATGCCGCAGCTCAAGGCGCTGGCGCCGAACGGCTCGGAGCCGCCGTTCGCGATCACGCAGGGCTCGTGCTGCTGGTTTTCCTCTGCGCTGAGCTATCGCGCGGTCGAAGCGCTTCCGCGCGGTCGGCTAGCGCACGCTGAGGCAGTTCGCGCGGATGAACGCCGCCAGATCGTCGGTGACGTGATCGACGTGCGGCGCGTCGCGGCCGGCGTTCTCCCAGACCTCGCGCAGCACCTCCTTGGTGTCGTCCGGCACCACCAGCACCGTGGTCATGCCGAGCGCGTGCGGCACTTCGAGATTGCGCGCCAGATCCTCGAACATCGCGGCCTTCTTCGGATCGACGCCGTGCTTCTTGAGGAAGCGCTCGTAGACCTGCGGCAGCGGCTTGGGATCGAGATTGGCCGCGACGATGTCGAACACGTCCTCGAAGTGGTGATGGATCTCGAGCTTCTTCATCACCGCGTCGGCGTGCTTGCGGGTGCCGTTGGTCAGGATCAGCTTGCGGCCCGGCAGGCTTTCGATCGCCGCGCCCAGCGCCGGATTCGGCTCGAGCGGCGAATGGTCGATCTGGTGGACGAACTCCAGATAGTCGTCCGGGTTGATGCCGTGCTCGGTCATCAGGCCGCGCATCGTGGTGCCGTAGCGCTTGTAATAGTCCTTCTGCACCTTGAAGGCCTCGTCCGCCGTCACGCGCAGGAAATCCGCGACGTACTGCCGGATGCGGTCGTCGACCTGCTGCCAGAGCAGGTGATGCGGATAGAGCGTGTTGTCGAGGTCGAACACCCAGGTTTCGACCGACGAGAAGCCGCGTGAGGGCGCGCGTGTTTGGGCTGCTGAGGATGACATCGGCGTTCTAATAGGGCGCGCGCGCCGAAACGGCAATCACCTGAACCGCAATTTCGTTCCGGAGCGGCCGGCGAGCTCGACGGTGGCGAAGCCGGCCGAGGTGAGGCCCTGGCCGGCGCAGTCCTTGTGGTCGAGCAGCTCGAACTTGACGTTGCGCGTGCACAGGATGGTCTCGCCGCCCCAGGTCATCGGCCGCTCGGCGCGCTGCACCGGCTGGCCGTTGGCGCCGATCGCCTCGGCGAAGCTGTAGAGCTTGCGCAATTGGCCCTTTACCTCGGGCCGCAGGCACTTGCCGGGCTCGACGCGGTACCAGCCGCGCGTCACCACCGCGCCGTTCTCCTCGACGCCGAGCGCCGCCATCACGACGTGGGACGTCTCGTTGCACCAGACGAAGCCGACGCCCTCCGGGCGCTGCGCGGCGGCGATCAGCACGTCGAAGAAATCCGAGCGGCCGGCCGCGGTCGGGGTGAGCTTGTTGTCGGCGATGAACTGCAGCAGCGCCGCGTCGGTCTTGGCGCCGCGGATGCCGTCGATCGGCGACACGTCGTAGCCGGCGATGTTCAGCAGCCGCTGGATCGCGGCGTCGCGCGCCTGGTCGTCGGAGTATTCGGCCTCCTCGGCGAGATAGGCGGTGAGGCCCTTGTCGGTCTCGGACGGCTTGATCGCGGTGAAGCGCGCCAGCTTCTGTCCGGTGCGGGCGCTGCAGGCGCGCGCCGCCGGCGAGCACGAAATTCTCGTTGGCGACGCAGAGATCGGCGTGGCCGCCCTGCGGCAGCGGCGAGGCGCCATAGACCGGCAGCGCGCGGGCGTGGACGTAGAGGCTCTCGGCCTGCACCTCGCCCTGCAGCACGATGCGGCACTGGCCGGGATCGATGCGGAACCAGCCGCGGGTCGCCGCCGCGCCCTTGTCCTCGATGCCGATCGCGGTCTCGACCACGTAGCTCATGCGGTTGCAGAGCTGCAGGTCGGCGCGGGCGGGCGCTGCCGAGCGCGCACAGCGCGGCCGTCAGGATCAGGGCGAGATGGTCTGATTCGAATCGTCATGCGAATCGGTGTTCCTCCATATCACGGCTTTGCTATGGTCGCGCCGCACGGAGGAACCCATGAGCATCACGCTGAAGCAGGCCAACACCATCATCGACGCCATCCTCAAGCGGGCCGCCGAGCTCAACTGCCGGCCGATCAGCGCGGTGGTGGTGGAGCACGGCTGCATCGTGAAGGCGTTCCAGAAGGAGGACGACGCCTCGATGAGCCGGTTCGAGATGGCCTACGGCAAGTGCTACGCGGCGCTGTCGCTCGGCCGCTCGTCGGGCCTGGTCAAGCTGCGCCAGCAGGAGAAGCCGGAGTTCGTGCAGTTCCTGATCGGAACGAGCGGCGACCGGCTGTTCGCGGAAGGCGGCGGCCGGCTGATCCGCGACATCAACGGCAACGTGATCGGCGCGGTCGGCGTCACCGGCGACACCGAGGAGAACGACGACGAGCTCGCCGCGCACGGCATCCATGCCGCCGGGCTGAAGATCGACGAGGACTGCAAGGGCTTCGACGACGCGCCCAACCGCGGCGTGCACGAGCGCATCCGCGCGCGCTGATTGGCGGATCGAATAGATTTGTTCGGATGATCCGGCAGCAGCGCTGACCTAATCAGCTAAAATCGTGATGGCGGTCACAACGTCGCCCACCTGTTCTCCTATAATCTTCACGTCGTGATATCTGCGGCGCGGCCGAAGAGCCTTTTGGTGCCCTGATGCTGCGCGTTGAAACGCCAGGGGTCGACCATGAGCAAATCAGCATTTGCGATTTCAACTGTTGCCGCCGCGGCGGTTTTGGTGTGCGCAGCCGGCGCTCGCGCAGAACGGCCAGAAGCTCGGCAAGGTCAATTTCGAGACGTCGTGCAAGCCGGCGGCGCACAAGCTGTTCAACACCGGAATGCTGTACCAGCATTCGTTCTGGTATCGCGCCTCGCAGAAGACCTTCGAGGACGTGCTCAAGGCCGATCCCGAGTGCGGCATCGCCTATTGGGGCATTGCGCTGAGCCTGCTCTGGAACCCCCACGTGCCGCCGCCGGCGAAGAATCTCGCGGAAGGCGCCGCCGCGATCGCCAAGGGCAAGAGCGTCGGCGCCAAGACGCAGCGTGAGCGCGACTACATCGATGCGCTCGCCGTGATGTACGCCGATCACGAGAAGGTCGGCCACCGGCCGCGCATCGAGGCCTATGCCAAGGCGATGGAAGCGCTGGCGCAGAAGTATCCCAAGGACGACGAGGCGGATGATCCACTACGCGCTGGCGCTCAACACGTCAGCTTTGCCGGCCGACAAGAGCTACGCCAACCAGCTCAAGGGCGCGGCGATCCTGGAGCCGATCTTCAAGCGCCAGCCGCGGCATCCCGGCGTCGCGCACTACCTGATCCACCTCTACGACTACCCGCCGATCGCCGAGAAGGGCCTCAACGCCGCGCGGCGCTACGCCAAGATCGCGCCCGGCGCCGCCGCACGCCCAGCACATGCCGTCGCACATCTTCACCCGCGTCGGCCATTGGAAGGAGTTCAATCGCTTCGAACGCCGAAGTCGGCGCGGGTCGCGAAGCAATCGGACGGATTCGCCGCACGACCAGCTCCATGCGCATGGACTACAGGTCTATGCCTATCTCCAGCTCGGGCAGGACCAGAAGGCCAAGGCCGTGCATCGACGAGCATGGAGACGGTCGCCGGCTTCACCGAGACATTCCTGGTCGGCACCCTATGCGCTGCGCGATCTCGCCGGCGCGCTACGCGATCGAGCGCGGCGACTGGAAGGCCGCGGCGGAGCTCCAGGTGCGGCCGAGCCCGCTTGCCCATGTCCAGGCCATCACGCATTTCGCGCGCGCGCTTGGTGCGGCCCGCTCGGGCAATCCGGCAGCCGCCAAGGCGGACATCGCCAAGCTCGCCGAGCTGCGCGACAAGCTGCGCGCCGCCAAGGATGCCTATTGGTCCGAGCAGGTCGACATCCAGATCGAAGGTCGCGTCGGCCTGGGTGCTCTATGCCGAGGGCAAGCACGACGACGCGCTCAAGGCGATGAGCGCCGCCGCCGATGCCGAAGACAAGACCGAGAAGCATCCGGTGACGCCGGGCGTGCCCAAGCCGGCGCGCGAGCTCTACGGCGTCATGCTGCTCGATCGCGGCATGGCCAAGGAGGCGCTGGTCGCGTTCGAGGCCACGCTGAAGAAGGAGCCCAACCGGCTCGGCGCCTCTGTCGGCGCGGCGCAAGCCGCGGCGAAGGCCGGCGATGCCGCCAAGGCGCGGGAGTACTCCAAGAAGATCGTCTCGATGGCCGAGCAGCGCCGACAAGACCCGGACCGAGGTCGCGGACGCCCGCGCCGCCGTCAACGGCAAGAAGCGCTGATGCGTCATGCGCGACTGTGCCATGAGAGCTGTTCGCTCTCACCGCATTGTGCTGGGCGCCGTCGCGGCGCCCGCTGCGGCCCAGTCGCTGGAAATCCTCGGCTATGCCGGGGTGCTCGGCGAATGGGAGCTGGCCGGCACGGTGACGCCGAACGGCTCGCGCGCGAAGGAGTTCGCCGGGCCAGTGAAGCTGACGCATGTCGGTGTCTGCACCCAGGACGGGCCGGAGGTGAAGAACGGCGAGATGCGCGTTCAGCTCTCGGGCTCGTCGTCGTCGTCCCGATGAAGGCCACACTGCTGATCGACGGCGTCGAGTGCTCCTACAGCGGCCGCCTGTCGGATTCCTATTCCGGCATGATGAACTGCCCGGACAAGCGGCCGATGCCGCTGAAGATCTGGGTGAAGTGACGGCGCGTCTTCAACGCAGTTCGACGCGATCTCCAGCACCAGCTTGCGCAACACCGCGTCGGCGAATTTCTCGTAGCTCTCCGCCGGGATCATGAACGAGCCCGGACCGCCGATCACATTCTCGAAATAGTATTTGTCGAGCCACGGCTCCAGCGCCAGGATCGGCAGGCCGTTGATGACGACGCCGGCGCGCACCGCGTCGTCGCGCGCCTGCGTGACCGGCCGGCCGCGGTTGTTGGAGCCGTCGCCCGAGATGTCGATCACGCGCTTGATGCCCTTTGAACGGCGCCGACGGCAGCAGCAGCATGGCGTGATCGATCGCGCCGCTGATCGACGTGCCGCCGGAGAACAATTCGCGCGGCGCCTTCTCGATCGCGTCGGCGAACGCCAGCACCGAAGCCTGGTCCTTCAGCAGCGTCCACGGCACCACCTGGACCTGCAGCGACGGCCCGGTCCACTGCGTCATCGTCACCGCGATCGACTGGTTCATGCCGGAGCGGATCGCGCGCAGCACGTTGCGGATGGCGGAACGCGGCGACGTAGCCCTGCTTCTGCAATTCGAAGCGGACGTCGTTGACGCTGCCGGAGGCGTCGACCGCCAGCACCAGCAGCAGGTCGACCTGCGTTTGCGCCCGCGCCGGCAGGCTCGCGAAAAATGCGAGCGTGGCGGCGAGAAGAACGCGGAGGAGGGATGTCCTCGACATCCCGTCAGCACATCAGCGCCGAAGCTGAAATGCAACCAGGGCGGCCAGCATGATCGCGCCGCCGATCGCCTGCACCGGCGTGATCAGTTCGCCCAGCACCGGCGCGCTGATGATGGTCGCGAGCAGCGGCTCCAGGTTCATGATCAGCGCGGTGCGGAACGGGCCGATGCGCTTGATCGAGACGAACAGCGCCAGCACCGCGATCACCGTGGAGAGGCTGAGCAGGATCATCGAGAACAGGCCGTAGGCGGTCTGCGGCCCGTTCCAGGTCCAGGTCAGCAGCGAGGCGACGGCAAAGATCCGGTCGACGACAGGATCGAATACCAGGTGGTGAGGCCGGAATCGGCGTGGTGCAGATTGGCGCGCGTGATCAGCAGCACGGCGACGCGGCAGAGCGCCGCGCCGACCGCGAAGCCGACGCCGGCAAGCGCGACGCCGCCCGGCTGCGCGCCGACCGTCAGCGCCAGTCCGAGGAAGGCGACGGCTGCCGCCGCCAGGCCCTGCCAGCCGAGCCGTTCCATGCCGAGCAGCGACGCCACGATGCCGGTCATCAGCGGATAGATGAAATAGCTCAGGATCGCGACCGGCACCGGCATCAGCTCGATCGCCTTGAAGATGCCGAACACGATGCCGGAAAACAGCACGCCGACGCCAAGCGCAATCCAGCGCTGCCGCGGGTTGTGCGGCACCGGCGGCGCGCCGATCCGCAGCCACACGAACATGAACGCAACGCTGACGAGGCCGCGGAACGTGGACAGCGTCAGCACGTCCATGCCGTCGTTGAGCACGATCTTGCCGGTGACGTCGGCGATGGCGAACGCCGCCGCCGCCAGGATGCCGGGCGCGAGATCGTGCAGCCGGCTTTGCGGGATTGCTAAGGTCAGTGCGGCTCGAATGGGGCCCGGGTCAGTCGCCGCGAAGCCCCCACGACCGCAAGCACGCGACGTTCGAGTAGGCGATGTGCGAGTTCACGGCATCAGCGATAAATCAGCGTGCCGGCGCCGTGGTCGGTGAACAGTTCGAGCAGCACCGCGTGCGGGACCTTGCCGTCGAGGATGACGACGCCCTCGACGCCTTGCTCCAGCGCGTAGAGGCAGGTCTCGACCTTGGGGATCATGCCGCCTGAGATCGTGCCGTCGGCGATCAGGCTGCGCACCTCGGCGGCGGACAGCTTCTCGATCAGCTTCTTGTTCTTGTCGAGCACGCCCGGCACGTCGGTGAGCAGCAGGAATCGCTTGGCCTTGAGCGCGCCGGCGATCGCGCCCGCAAACGTGTCGGCGTTGACGTTGAAGCTCGATGCCGTCGGCTCCGGCGCACACCGGCGCCAGCACCGGGATCAGCTCGCGGCCAAGCACGACATTGAGCACGGTCAGATCGACCTTGTCCGGCTCGCCGACGAAGCCGAGGTCGACCACCTTCTCGATGTTGGAATCCGGATCGACAACCTTGCGCGTGGCTTTCTTCGCCATCACCATGTTGCCGTCCTTGCCGCACAGGCCGATCGCCTTGCCGCCGGCGGCGTTGATGTAGCCGACGATCTGCTTGTTGATCGAGCCGGCCAGCACCATCTCGACGATTTCCAGCGTCGCCTTGTCGGTGACGCGCAGGCCGCCGGCGAACTGCGACTGCACGCCGGCCTTCTTCAGCATCGCCTCGATCTGCGGGCCGCCGCCGTGCACCACCACCGGATTGATCGCGGTCTGCTCGAGCAGCACGATGTCGCGGGCGAAGGCGCGCGCCACCTCTTCGTTGCCCATGGCGTGACCGCCGTATTTCACGACGATGGTTTCCTCGTCGTAGCGCTGCATGTGGGGCAGCGCCTCGGAGAGGATGCGGGCCTGATCCTGCGGGGAAATGGCGTTGGTGCTCATCGGCTAAGTTCCGGCGGCGTCGCAAAGGCGGGCTGTTCTAGACAGTTTGCGCTGTCGCCAATCGCCTCAGAACTGGAAATAGATGAAGGGCTGGACCTGCGTGCCGGGCGTCAGCAGCAGCGCGAGCGCGAACAGGCCGAGCGAGGCGCCCCACAGCGCGCCGCTGGTCAGCGGCCGTGCGTCGAGGCGCGCCGCCACGGCCGGCAGCGGGTCGTGGCTGATGAGATAACGCACGGCCAAGGTGGCAACGCCATATGCGGCCAGCAGCGTCCACAGCGCGGGATCGCTGCCGGCGAAGGCCTTGTCGAAATCGAACACGACCCATTTGCGGACGCACTCCAGACTGTCCTGCAGATGTGTCAGGCGGAAGAAGCACCACGCCAGGCAAACCGCGTTGAACGTCAGGAAAACGCGGAACCAGTACCACGCAGTGGCCGGCGCGCCGGTGAGCGCAGCAAGTTGTCCGTGCAGCGCGGTCTTGCCCCACCAGCGATTGATGATGAGGAACGCGCCGTGCAGGCCGCCCCACAGCATGAACGACCAGCTCGCGCCGTGCCACAGGCCGCCGAGCAGCATGGTGATCATCAGCGCGGCATTGACGCGCCACGGCGCGCCGCGATTGCCGCCGAGCGGGATGTAGAGATAGTCGCGCAGGAACCGCGACAGCGTCATGTGCCAGCGCCGCCAGAAATCCTGGATCGAGGTGGCGAGATACGGCCAGTTGAAATTCTCCGGCCAGCGGTAGCCGAACCACAGGCCGAGCCCGCGCGCGATGTCGGTGTAGCCGGAGAAATCGAAGTAGATCTGCAGCGCGTAGAGATAGACGTACGGCGTCGCCCATACGCCCGCGGTCGACTGGTCCGACACATGCGCGAAGAACGGATCGATCGCCACCGCGATGCTGTCGGCCAGCACCAGCTTCTTGAAGAAGCCGCGCGCGATCAGGAACGCGCCCTCGGCCGGATCGAGCGGCTTGGTCGGCATAAGCCCCGGCTTCAGATGGGTGAGAAACTCGGCCGGCCGCAGGATCGGCCCGGCGACCAGGTGCGGGAAGAACGAGGTGAACAGCGCGAAGCGGACCGGGTTGCGTTCCGGCTCGATCACGCCGCGATAGACGTCCACCATGTAGGCGATGCCGGTGAACGCATAGAACGAGATTCCCATCGGGACCATCCAGTTGCCCGATGCGATCTGCTCGAATTGAACCGAATGCCAGCCGAACAGCGTGGCCGCGCTCTGCATGAGCAGCGGCGTATACTTCCAGAACGAAAGCACCAGCAGGTTGAATCCCACGCCCAGCGCGAGCACGAGCCGCCGGTGCCGCGTGTGCTGCAGCCAAAGCCCGGTCAGCCAGTCGACCAGGCAGTAGCTCAGGATGATCGAGAGCACCCACCATTGCCGGTAGCCGTAGAAATACAGGCTCGCCGCCAGCAGCCACGTGCCCGCCACCGCGTAGTGGCCGCGCACCAGGAGCCAGACGCCGAACGCGACCGGCAGAAAGATCGCGAAGGCAGCCTGAACAAAGCTCATCGATCGAAGCTCACGGCGCCTTTACAGGCGTGGCTTGCAAGGCTTGGCGGCTTGAGCCTTGTCATGCTCGGCGAGCTCGCGCACCAGCAGCGCGTTGCCGCGTTCGGTGAAATGCCAGTCGGGTACGAACAGCGACAGCTTGTCGGACGCATCGGCAAACGGACGGCGCACGTCGAGGAAATCGAGTCCGGCTCGCTGCGCGAGCTGCGCCAGCGTATCCTGGAAGCCGTACCCGGTCCGGCCGAAAACCTGATCGCGGTTCGGCAGCGCGACCACCGTCACCGGCACCTTGTAGCGGCGCGACGTCTCGGCGAGATGATCGAGGATGCGCGAGAGGTCGTCCTGCACCCGCTGCGACGGCGCATCGGCGACGCGCCGCAGATTGAAGGACGGGTCGCCCGCGGCGCGCCCGCTGCGGATCCAGGCGATGGTCGCCAGCCGGCTCCCGGTGACAACCGAGGTCCAGGGCTGCTCCGGCCAGCGCATCCTGTTGGCGAAGGCGCCGTCAGGCCTGACGTCGATGAACGACAGCGGACGTTTTCCGATCTGCACGGTGTCGATCGGCAGCATCACGAAGAAAATCCGCTCCGGCCGCAATCCATGAGCGAGCAACTGGCGCGCTTCCGCGGCGCGAAGCGGCAGCTCGACGAAGCGCCGCAGCGCAAAGATCCGCGTGTCCGGCAGCGCGCGTTCCGCGGTGTCGGCCAGGTGTCCGGGCCCCTGCACGAATGAGTTGCCGAACAAGAGCCACGTCGGCTTGGACGAATCGAGCGGCCCGAGTCGTTCCAGTATCGGCGCGTTGAGCTTGCGGAAATCGTCGTAGGAGCGGAAGTCGGCGCCGATCTGCGGATCGGGCCGATAGGCTCGCGGCTGTTTCGCGTCGGGGTCGAGCTGGTCGCGGATGTCCTTGGGCATTGCCAGCCGCGCGACCGCTTCGCCGATCAGCAGCACGGCCACCACCGACACCAGCAAACCTGCGGCGAAACGCGCGATCCGCGCGCGCCCGTTCAATGCAATAGCCGTCACAACTCCGCCCAACCCAAAGCCCCGATCCACCATGATGAGTCGGGCGCGCCTGTGCAAGTTCGCGCGCAGGTTGAATTGTGTTCCAGTGTCCCGAACCCGAAGTTCGCACGGTTGTGCAGCGGGCGCCTTTGCGAGACTTCGGGTCGCGACACTAGCCGCCTACGCCGCGCGCTCCGCCTTGAGCTTGGCGATCGCGGCGCGCAGCTCGGCGATGCCGTCGCCCGACCGCGACGACGTCGCCAGCACGCGGGGGAAGGCGGCCGGCCGTCCCGCCAGCGCCGCTTCGGTCGCCGCGATCCGCTCCTGCAGGTCCGCGCGCTTCACCTGGTCCGCCTTGGTCAGCACGATCTGGTGGCTGACCGCCGATTCGCTCAGCACGTCGAGCGATGGCGCGTCGGTGTCCTTGAGGCCGTGGCGGGCGTCGATCAGCACGTAGACGCGGGCGAGATTGGCGCGGCCGCGCAGATAGGCATGGATCAGGTCGGTCCAGGCCCTGATCTTGTCCTTCGGCGCCTTGGCAAAGCCGTAGCCCGGCATGTCGACCAGCGTGAGCACCGGATCGCCGGAGAAGAACACCAGCTCCTGGGTGCGGCCCGGCGTGTGCGAGACGCGCACCAGCGCCTTCCGCCCGGTCAGCGCGTTGATCAGGCTGGACTTGCCGACGTTGGAGCGGCCGGCGAACGCGATCTCCAGCCCGTGCATCTTGGGCAGCGACTCGGGCGATCTGGCCGCCCAGACGAAGTCCCAGGGCTTGGCGAACAGGCGGCGGCCGGCTTCGATCTCGGCTGATGAAAATTCCGGTGTGGTGTTCATGATGTGTGGTTACCCTATACAGCAGTCCCATCAGATCAAAGGCCACGTTCCATGCCCGTTTCCATGTACAGCGTATCAGTCCCGGT
Organism: uncultured Alphaproteobacteria bacterium; assembly: GCA_963838595.1. Lineage (GTDB taxonomy): Bacteria > Pseudomonadota > Alphaproteobacteria > Rhizobiales > Xanthobacteraceae > Z2-YC6860. Next base: position 28,950 of record CAWIRP010000020.1, on the reverse strand, counting down.
TTTCATGCAGCACCTCAACGGCCTGTCCGCCGTGCTCGACAAGGCGGCGGCGCATGCCGCGGCCCGCAAGATCAAGGAGGAGGACCTGCTGGCGATGAAGCTCGCGCCCGACATGTTTCCGCTGCTGCGGCAGATCCGCGCCGCGACCGATCACGCCATCAACGGCGCCGGCCGGCCCGCCGGCAAGGAGCTGCCGAAGTTCGCCAACGACGAGACGACCATCGCGCAGTTGAAGGACCGCATCGCCAAGACCATCGAATTCCTCAAGAGCGTGAAGCCGGCCGAGATCGACGGCACCGAGGAGAAGGAGATCAGCATCACCTTCCCGAACGGCAACGTGCGCGAGTTCAAGGGGCAGGGCCTGCTGCTCGGCAACAGCCTGCCGAACTTCTATTTCCACACCACGACCGCCTACGACATCCTGCGGCAGTGCGGCGTCGAGCTCGGCAAGCGGGATTTCATGGGCACGCCGCCGGCGTGACGGCGGTCGTCGTTCCGCGGGCGCAACGCGCAATCGATCGCGTGAGGTTGGATGCGCGAGCGTGCCCTTCGCGACGCGCGATGTGATCGGCCGAGGGATCGTCTCGATCGACAGTGCCAGATCGAGATACCGGAATGCGCTATCTGCAGATTTCGAGGCTACGCTGGCAGCTTTCGCATGACGTGTTGCATCGACGGAAATAGACGGCGGCTACTTCGTTCCCGCCTTCGCGGCTTCTTCTTCACCCCGAACAGTTCCTTGATGTTGTCCCACAGCTCGATCTTGGCGCCGTGCTTGCGCATGATGAACGACTGCTGCAGCACCGACAGCGTGTTGTTCCAGGCCCAGTAGATCACCAGGCCGGCCGAGAACGTCGCCAGCATGAAGGTGAAGATCAGCGGCATCCAGTCGAAGATCATCTTCTGCGTCGGATCGGGCGGCGCCGGGATTGAGCTTCATCTGGAACCACATCGTGATGCCCATCACGATCGGCCAGAAGCCGAGGTGCAGGAACTGGCCGATGCACCGGGATCACCGTCGGGTCGAAGGGAATCAGGCCGAACAGGTTGAACAGATTGGTCGGATCGGGCGCCGACGAGATCCTTGATCCAGCCGTAGAACGGCGCGTGCCGCATCTCGATGGTGACGAACAGCACCTTGTAGAGCGCGAAGAACACCGGCACCTGGATCAGGATCGGCAGGCAGCCCGCCAGCGGATTGATCTTCTCCTTCTTGTAAAGCTCCATCAGCGCCTGCTGCTGCTTCATCTTGTCGTCGGCGAAGCGCTCGCGGATCATCAGCATTTCCGGCTGCACCGCCTTCATCTTCGCCATCGAGGCGTAGGACTTGTTGGCGAGCGGGAAGAACACGATCTTGATCAGCACGGTGACGATCAGGATCGCCAGGCCGAAGTTGCCGACGTGGTGGTAGATCCAGTCCATCACGATGAACATCGGCTTGGTGATGAAGTAGAACCAGCCCCAGTCGATCAGCAGCTCGAAGCGGTTGAGGCCGAGCTGCTTCTCGTAGCCGTCGACGACCGCGATTTCCTTGGCGCCGGCGAACAGCCGCGTGTTGTGCGTGCCGGTCGCGCCGGGCGCGATGGTCTGCGCGTCGCCGAGATAGTCGGTCTGATAGGTCTTCTGCGTCCCGAACGGCGTCGACTGGAAGTGAACCTGCAGCGGCGCCTTGGTGTCGGGCAGCAGCGTCGCGGCCCAATACTTGTCGGTGATGCCGAGCCAGGCGTTGGTCGCCTTGAAGTTGATCGACTTCTTGTCGTCGATCGTGCTGTAGGAAACCTCCTGCAGCCCCTGGTCGCCCATCACGCCGATCAGGCCTTCGTGAAGGATGTAGAAGCCTTCGATCTTCGGCGTGCCGTGGCGCGAGATCAGCGCATAGGGATAGAGCGAGACCGGGTTCGCGCTCTTGTTGAGCGACCTGGTCGTCGACGGTGAACAGATACTTGTCGTCGACCGAGATGGTGCGGCGGAACTCCAGCCCTTCGCCGTTGTCGTAGACCAGCGTCACCGGACGGCCGACGCCGAGCGTGCCCGAGCCTTGCTGACGCCAGACCGTGTTGTCGTCGGGCAGCTTCACGGCCGCGCCGGCGCCGACGGTCCAGCCGAATTGCGCATAGAACGGATGCGGGCTGCCCGACGGCGCCAGCAGCACGATCGGCGGCGACTTCGGATCGACCGTCTCGCGGTATTGCGTCAGCGCGAGATCGTCGATCCGTCCGCCCCTGAGCGAGACCGAGCCGCGGAGCTTCGGCGTGTCGATCGCGATGCGCGGCGACGCCGCGAGGACCGCTTCGCGCGTCAGCGGCTGGCTCGGCGCCGCGGGCGCCTGGCCGGGCACCGGCGGTACGCCGGTCTGGGCTTGCGGCGCCGGGGCTGAACCCGGTTGCGCGGGAGCTCCGGGCTGCGTCCGGGCGTGCCGGCTTGCGGCGCCGGACTTGCTGAGTCTGTTGCTGCTGCGCTTTGAGCTGCGCTTCCTGCCGCTGCTTCTCCATCTGCGGCATGCCGACGAAGTATTGCCATGCGATCAGCACCAGCGCCGACAGCACGATGGCCAGGATGGTGTTCTTCTGATCGGTCATTGAGGACTCTGTTGCGCCTTGCCCCGATGTGGGGCCGCGGCGCGGTTCGCGCCATTCGTGTCGGCCGGTCCCGCATGCACGCGCCGCAGCGCCCGGTCAAACTCTTCCTTGATCCGTTCGAACGGCGCGTCCAATGCCGCGCGCCGTCCGATCAGCACATAATCGTGTCCGGCCCGCATATGCGACGGCGATGACAGCTTCACGACCTCCCGCAGCCGCCGCCGGATCCGGTTGCGCTCGACCGCGTTGCCGACCTTCTTGGTCACGGTGAACCCGACGCGCACCGGCCCATTCTCGCGCCGCGGCGCATCTGCAGAACGAACGTCGGGGTCGGGGCCTTGGCGCCGGTTGCGGCGGCCAGGAAATCCGCGCGTTGTCTCAGCCGCTCCATGGCGATGCCGCGCGCTTTCGCACGGCCTAGGCGGTCAGACGCTTGCGGCCGCGTGTGCGGCGGGCGCTGACGACCTTGCGGCCGCCCGTGGTCTTCATGCGGGCGCGATAGCCGTGACGGCGCTTGCGCACCAGTTTGCTGGGTTGATAGGTCCGCTTCACCACGGCTTGGTCTCCGTTCGCCTTACGCGTGCGGGCTTATACGGAGCCTTGCCTTGCGGGTCAATGCGACGCCGCGAACCCGCGGGCCGATCACGTTTTGCCTCAAATATCAGTGAGATGGCTTCGGCTCGGCGGCGCTCGGTGTATAGATCGGGCCGCGCCGCTCCGACGCCGAAACCCACGATTTGCCGAACGATCGCTGCCGTCCGCATGCCTGTCGAAGAGCCATCCGGAAGAGCTCCCGCCGAGCGGTTCCGGCTTCGCCGGTTTGTCCCGCTTGCCGCGGTCGCGGTGGCCGCGATCCTGGTGATGGCGATGGGTTGGCATCGGGAACTCTCGCTGGAAAACCTCGTCCGCTATCGCGCCAGCTCGATGCCTTCGTCGCCGCCCATGGCGCGGCGGCCTTGACGGCCTTCGTCGCGCTCTATATCGCGGTGGTGGCGCTCTCGATCCCGTGCGCGGTGTTCCTCACCATCACTGGCGGCATCCTGTTCGGCACCTTCATCGGCGCGCTGTTTCGATGGTCGGTGCGACCGTCGGCGCGGTGCTGATCTTCCTGATCGCCAGGACCGCGTTCGGTGAGCAGCTCGTGCGGCGGCTGGTCCGCTGATGGCGCGGCTCGCCGAAGGGTTTCGCGACGATGCTTTCAGCTATCTGTTGTTCCTGCGGCTGGTGCCGTTTCCGTTCTTCGTCGTCAATCTCGTGGCGGCGCTGGCCGGCGTGCGTCTTGCGACGTTCGTCGCCGCGACGGCGCTCGGCATCGTTCCGGCGACGTTCGCGTTCGCGTTCGTCGGCGCCGGCCTCGACAGCATCATCGCGGCGCAGGAGTCCGCGTACCGCGCCTGTCTCGCCGCAGGCAACGCCGACTGCAAGCTCGACTTCGATCTCGCAGCGGCGATCACGCCGCAGCTGATCGTCGCGCTGGTGGCGCTCGGCGTGGTCGCGCTCATTCCTGTTATCGCGAAACGGATGCGCGCACGGCGCGCGCGAGTCCGTCGGGCTGATCATGGCCGAGCAGCTCACTCCCGATCTCTGCGTCATCGGTGCCGGCTCCGGCGGCCTGTCGGTCGCCGCCGCCGCCGCCGCGCTCGGCGTGCCGGTGGTGCTGATCGAGAAGGGCAAGATGGGCGGCGACTGCCTCAACGTCGGCTGCGTGCCGTCGAAGGCGATGATCGCCGCCGCCAAGCGCGCCGAGATGTTCCGCTCGGCGCGCCGTTCGGCATCAAGGCGCAGAAGCCGGGCGTCGAATTCTACCAGGTCAACGATCACATCCACGACGTGATCGCCGCGATCGCGCCGAACAATTCCAAGGAACGCTTCACCGGGCTCGGCGTGCGGGTGATCGAAGGCGAGGCGCGCTTCACCGACGCGAACACCGTCGCGGTCGGCGATGCGTTCGAGATCAAGGCGCGGCGCTTCGTCATCGCGACCGGCTCGGTGCCGGCGGTGCCGCCGATCCCCGGTCTCGACCAGACGCCGTATCTCACCAACGAGACCGTGTTCGAGACGCGCGAGCGGCCGAAGCATCTCATCGTGATCGGCGGCGGCGCGATCGGGCTCGAGCTGGCGCAGGCGTTCCGCCGGCTCGGCTCGGACGTCACCGTGCTCGAGGCCGCGACGCCGCTCGCCAGCGAGGACCCGGAGTGCGCCGCGGTCGTGCTCGATCGGCTCGCGCGCGAGGGCGTCGCGATCCGCAGCGGCGTGACGATCACCCAGGTCAGAAGAGTGCGGAACAGGGTCGAGGTGGACCTGCACAGACGCGAGAGAAGAACAGCGACGAGGTGATCGGAGGTAGCGATATTCTGGTCGCGACCGGGCGGCGGCCGACGGTCGAGGGGCTCGGTCTCGACGCCGCCGGCATCGCTCACAACGCCTCCGGAATCGTCGTCGACAAGCGGCTGCGCACCACCAACAAGCGCGTCTATGCCATTGGCGACGTTGCAGGATCGGTGCAGTTCACCCACGCCGCCAACTACCACGCCGGGCTGGTGATCCGGCACGCGCTGTTCCGCATGCCGGTCAAGGTCGATCTCGACGCCATTCCGCGCGTGACCTTCACCGACCCCGAGACTGGCGCACGTCGGATTGTCGGAAGATCAAGCCCGTCAACGGGTTAGGACCATCCGCGTGCTGCGCTGGCCGTATCACGAGAACGACCGCGCCCAGGCCGAGCGCGAAACCTCGGGCCATATCAAGGTCATCACCGACAAGAAGGGAAAAATCCTCGGCGCCACCATCGTCGGCGCCTCCGCCGGCGAATTGATCACCGCCTGGACGCTGGCGATCAGCCAACGTCTGAATATCCGCGCTTTCGCCGGAATTGTGGTGCCCTATCCGACGTTATCAGAGATAGGCAAGCGCGCCGCGATCAGCTTCTTCACCCCGCGTTTGTCGAGCCCCTGGGTGCGCCGCATCCTGGGCTTTCTGCAGCGGCTGGGCTGAGGCAGATGAGACGACGACGCCACCAGGGCCGATGCACGCGGACGCGCGCGCGCACGCGGATGGGCCTGTCCGGCAAGCTGCTGGTCCTCACCATCCTGTTCGTGATGATCGCGGAAGTGCTGATCTACGTTCCTTCGATCGCCAACTTCCGCCTGAACTGGCTCAAGGACCGGCTCGCCGCCGCGCACACCGCGGCGCTGGTGCTGGAGCCCGGCACCGACCGCGTGGTGTCCGACGCGCTGGTGCGCCGCGTGCTCGACTCGATCGGCGCCAAGGCCGTCGCGCTGAAGATGGGCAACCAGCGTCACCTGCTCGCGCTCTCGGAAAATCCGCCGATGGTGCACGAGGAGGTCGACATGCGCGACGTATCGACCTGGACGCCTTCATCGGCGCGTTCGAGACCATCTTCATGAGCCGGGACAGCGACGTGCTGCGCGCGGTCGGGCCGGCGCCGATGGGCGGCGACTTCGTCGAGATCGTGATCGAGATGGGGCCGCTGCGGCAGGCCATGCTGCGCTTCTCCGTCAACGTGCTGCTGCTCTCGCTGATCATTTCCGCGATCACCGCGGCGCTGGTCTATTTCGCGCTGCATTATCTGCTGGTGCGGCCGATGCGGCGCATCACCGCCAACATGATGGCGTTTCATGCCGACCCGGAAAATCCGTCGCGCATCATCGTGCCGTCCGCGCCGGCAGGACGAGGTTGGCGTGGCCGAGCGCGAGCTGGCGTCGATGCAGGGCGATCTCGCCTCGATGCTGCACCAGAAGAGCCGGCTCGCGGCGCTCGGGCTTGCGGTGTCCAAGATCAACCACGACCTGCGCAACCTGCTCGCCTCGGCGCAATTGTTCTCGGAAGGGCTGTCGCATCTGCCCGATCCGCGGGTGCAGCGCTTCGCGCCGAAGCTGATGCGCTCGCTGGAGCGCGCCATCGAGCTGTGCCAGTCGACGCTGTCTTACGGCCGCGCGCAGGAGCCGCCGCCGGTGCGCAAGGCCGATCGAACTCGAAGCGCTGGTCGAGGAGGTGCGCGAGACGCTGGCGCTCGCCGACGCGGCGCAGATCGCGCTGGATCGTCGCGATCGAGCGCGGCATGAAGGTCGACGCCGACCACGACCAGCTCTTGCGCGTGCTGCTCAATCTGACCCGCAACGCGCAGCAGGCGCTGGAGAGCCGCGCGCCGAACGATCCGCTGCGCGACCAGATCCGCATCACCGGACGGCGCGAGGGCGCGGTGGCGGTGATCGAGGTGTCGGACACCGGGCCGGGATTCCCGGCCAAGGGGCGCGAGCATCTGTTCGAGGCGTTCCAGGGCTCGACACGCACCGGCGGCACCGGCCTCGGCCTCGCCATCGCCGCCGAACTGATCCGCGCCCACGGGGGCTCGATCGGGCTGGTCGAGGGCACCATCGGCGCCACGTTCCGCATCACCATTCCGGACCGGGCGGTGGAGCTCGACGCCCACCGCAACGCGCGGCGCTGAAGCCCTTGCCAAATGGGGGTTTGGCCCTATAGCTAGGCCCGCGACGCGCCCGTAGCTCAGCTGGATAGAGCACCAGACTACGAATCTGGGGGTCAGGAGTTCGAAATCTCTTCGGGCGCGCCATTCACCTCGCGACATTCCACGCTTGTTCCGGCACATTCTTCCCGGTTGTTCCGCCGAGTTGCTGCTATTCTCGATGTTCCTCCATGAACGAATTGGGATATCCGAAATTGGCAGAGCATCAGTTCAGGGGCCGCCGGGAGGACCAGCGGCTCGTCACCGGCCGGGGCCGCTACACCACCGATCATCATCTCAACGGACAGGTCGCGGCGCATTTCCTGCGCGCCGACCGCGCGCACGCCAAGATCGTGCGGATCGACATCGCCGAGGCGCGCAAGCTGCCGGGCGTGCTCGACGTCGTGACCGGCGCCGACATCGTCGCGGCCGGCTGGAAGACGCCGCCGGTGCTGTCGTTCTTCAAGGGCGTCGGCGGCAGCTCGGTGCGGATTCCGTTTCGCCCGGGCCTGGCGCACGAGCGCGTGCGCTTCGTCGGCGAGCCGGTGGCGGTCGTCGTCGCGGAGACCGAGCACCTCGCGCAGGACGCCGCCGAGCAAATCGAGATCGAATACGAGGATCTGCCGGTCGTCGTCGATGCCGGCGAAGCGCTCGAAGCGTCGGCGCCGCGCGTCCACGAGGAGATGCCCGACAACCTGTGCTTCGAATACGAGTACGGCAACAGCGCCGGCGCCGAGCAGGCGTTCGCCAAGGCGGCGCATGTCATCCGCGTCGGCGTCACCGCGCAGCGCATCGCCGGCAATCCGATGGAGCCGAAGTCCTGCCTCGCGCGCTACGACGCCGCGATCGACATGTTCGATCTCTACTGCCCGACCCAGGGCATCTCGGACATCAAGGCCGCGCTCGCCTCGATCACCGGGCTCGACGCCGGCAAGTTCCGCGTCCACTCCAACGACGTCGGCGGCGGCTTCGGCGTGCGCAACGAAATCTATCCGGAGTTCCTCGCGGTGCTGCTGGCCGCCAAGCGCACCGGCAAGCCGGTGCGCTGGACCGGCACGCGCTCGGAGACGATCTCCGGCGATCATCACGCGCGCGGCGCGGACCTGAAGGGCGAGCTGGCGATCGACGACAAGGGAAAATTTCTCGGCCTGCGCGTCGAATGGCTGGTCAACATGGGCGCCTATTGCTCGGGCGCCGGCGCGCTGATCAACACCGTCGCGGCGCCGACCAGCTCGGCCACCAGCCTCTACAAGGTGCCGGCGTTCTACGGCCGGCACCGGCTGGTCTTCACCAACACGACGCCGATCACCGCCTATCGCGGCGCGGGCCGCCCCAACGTCGCGTATCTGTGGGAGCGCCTGGTCGAGGAAGCGGCCGCGACGCTCGGCGTCGATCCGGTGCGGCTGCGCCGCCGCAACATTCTCCCGAAGTCCGCGTTCCCGATGAAGACGCTGACCGGCCACACCTACGACAGCGGCGATCCGGTGCGGCTGCTCGACACCGCGCTTGAGGCGGCGGACTGGGACGGCTTCAAGGCGCGCCGCAAGGCGGCGAAGAAGAACGGGCAGCTTCGCGGCATCGGGCTCGCGATGTTCCTCGAGCCGTCCGGCGCGGTCGGCAAGGAGCAGATCGAAATCCGCATCGAGCCGGACGGCAAGCTGGCGATGTATTCCAACGCCGGCCCGATGGGGCAGGGGCTCGAGACCGTGCTTCCCGAAGTGGTGTCGAAGGTCCTCGGCATGCCCGAGGACAGGATCGAGCTTCGCTTCAACGACAACTCGGCGCCCAAGCTCATGGGCACCGGCTCGTTCGGCTCGCGCTCGCTGATCAGTCACGGCGGCGCGCTGATGAACGGCGCCAAGGAGATCGTCGAGAAGGGCAAGGCGCTGGCGGCGAGCGAGCTCGAAGTCTCGCCGAACGACGTGACGTTCGAGAACGGCGTCTACAAGGTGGCCGGCACCGACCTGTCGATCAGCCTCCGCACGCTGATCGAGAAGAAGTGGAGCCAGCCGGCGCATCCGCTCGACACCAACCTGACGCTGGACACCGCCGCGGCGTTTCCGAGCGGCGCGCACATCGCCGAGGTCGAGATCGATCCCGACACCGGCGCAGTGCGGATCGTGAACTACATCGCGGCCGACGACTGCGGCAACGTCATCAATCACGCGATCGTCGAGGGCCAGCTCCACGGCGGGCTGATGCAGGGCATCGGCCAGGTGCTCGGCGAGCGCATCGCCTACGACCCGGACAACGGCCAGCTGCTGTCCGGCACGTTCATGGATTACTTCATGCCGCGGGCCGCACCACCTCACGCCGATCACGCTGATCGACTGCGGCGTGCCGTCGCCGGCCAATCCGCTCGGCGCCAAGGGCGCGGGCGAGGCGGGCGCGACCGGCTCGGTGCCGGCGCTCGCCAACGCGGTGATCGACGCGCTCAAGGCGGCGAACGTGAAGCACCTCGAAATGCCGTACACGCCGGAGCGGGTCTGGCGCGCGATCCACAAGGGGGCGTGACGCTCACGCGCCCTTGCGCGCCAGTCGTCCGAGCACGCGCGCCAGCCGGTCCGCGAAGCGCGCGCGGATCGGCGGGGATCTCGCCGTCCAGCACCCGCGCCTCGTCGAACAGCAGGTGCGCGGCGTCTTCCTTGAGCGCCTTGTCGTCGTCGCCGAGCTTGGCGAGCGAAGACGATCAGCTCGTGGCGCGGATTGATCTCCAGGATTGGGATCACCGCGGCCTTCAGCCGTCCGGCGCCGCTCAACATCTTTTCAAGGTGGCGATCGTAGCCCATGGGTGGCGCCACCAGACAGACCGCGCTGTCGGTCAGCCGGTCGGACGCGCGTACGTCGTGAACCGCGCTGCCCAGCGTCGTCTTCACGAAGCCGATGAAGTCCGTGGCGGCCGCGTCGATCTCGGGCTTCGGCTCGTCCTTCGCGTCGCTGAGCGGGATCAGAGCAAGGTCGGTCGCGCCCTGGCTTGCCGACTTGAACGGCTTGCCTTCGAACGACGGCTGCATGGTGACCCAGAAATTGTCGATCGGCTCCGACAGCAGCAGCACCTCGACGCCGCGCGCGCGGAAGCCTTCCAGATGTGGCGACGCTTCCAGCCGGGCGATGTCGTCGCCGGCGAGATAGTAGATCGCGGTCTGGTTCTCCTTCAGCGACCCGACGTAGTCCTTCAGGCTGCGCCATCCGCCGCCCGACGACGTGGTCTTGAATCGCGCCAGGCCGAGCAGCGCGTCGCGGCGCTCCAGATCCTCGTAGAGACCTTCCTTCAGAACGCCGCCGAAGTTGTCCCAGAGCTTGGTGTAGAGCTCCGGCTCCTTCTCGGCGACGCGCTCCAGCTCGCCGATCACGCGGCCGGTGACGCCTTTCTTGATCGCGGTCAGGATCGGGCTGTTCTGCAGCATCTCGCGCGAGATGTTGAGCGGCAGGTCGGAGGAATCGACGATGCCGCGCACGAACCGCAGATAGCGCGGCAGGACTTCGGCGTCGTCGGTGATGAACACCCGCTTGACGTAGAGCTTGATGCGGCCCTTGCGGTTGGCGTCGAACAGGTCGAACGGCGGCGTGCCGGGGACGAAGGCGAGCACGGAGTATTCCTGCCGTCCTTCGGCGCGGTAATGAATCGTCAGCGCGGGCTCGTCGAACTGCCCGGCCGCGCTGCGGTAGAAGTCGGTGTATTCCTCGGGCTTGATCTCGGCACGCGGCTTGGTCCACAGCGCCGCGCCGTCGGCGACTTCGGTGGGCTCAGCGCCCGGCTTGTCGACAATCGCAATCGGCACCGGCACATGGCCGGATTGCTCGCGGACGATGTTCTCCAGCTCGAAGCGCTCGTGTAGCGCTTGGCGTCCTCCATCAAGTTCAGCACCACGCGGGTGCCGCGCGCTGGCGCGGCGTCCGTGGGAACGGGCGTGACCGAGAATGTGCCCTTGCCGTCGGATGACCAGAGCCAGGCCTCGTCCGATCCGGCGCGGCGGGAGAACACGTCGACCCGGTCGGCGACCATGAAGGACGAATAGAAGCCGACGCCGAACTGGCCGATCAGGGTTGTGCCGTCGCCGCCCTGTGCGGCCTCGACGCGATCCATGAAGGCCTTGGTGCCGGAGCGGGCGATGGTGCCGAGCGCCTCCACCATCTCGTCGCGGCTCATGCCGATGCCGTTGTCCTCCACCGCGATCTGCTTCTTGTCGGCATCAATCGCGATCGTGATGCGCAGCTTGGGGTCCTCGCCCAACAATGCCGGATCGGGCGATCGCCTCGTAGCGGAGCTTCTCGCAGGCGTCGGCCGCGTTGGAAATCAGCTCGCGCAGGAAGACGTCCCGGTCGGAATAGACCGAGTGCACCATCATGTGCAGCAGCTTGGCGACGTCGGCCTCGAAGGCGCGGTTTTCGGTATGGCTCACATCGGCGGTGGTCATGGCAGGCAACAATTCCCTTGATTTGGCCGGCCACCAAATGGGAGGACCATGTCCCTTGGTCAAGGGCGGCGGGCCCGTAGGGTTTTATAGAAAGCGCGGTATGGAATACACAACATTGGGCAGGACCGGCCTCAAGGTCAGCGTGGCCGGCCTGGGCACCGGAGGTTTCAGCCGGCTCGGCATGAAGGCCGGCAAATCCGAGGATGAATGCGCCAAGCTCGTCCACCAGGCCGTGGACCTCGGCATCAATTTCATCGACACCGCCCCGGCCTACGGCACCGAGGGCGTGGTCGGGAAGGCGCTCAAGTCCATCCCGCGCCAGTCGGTGGTGGTCGCCACCAAGGCATTCGTGCATCGCGGCGGCGAATGGTGGACGCCGGAGAAGGTGGTCGCCAGCCTCGACAATTCGTTGCGCCTGTTGGGCACCGACACCATCGACGTGTTCAATCTGCACGGCGTGTACGCGCACGAGTACAAGCACGCGATCGAGAAGATCGTGCCCGCGCTGCTGGAGCAGAAGGCCAAGGGCAAGATCAGGCACATCGGCATCACCGAGAATCCGATCGAGGACCACACCAACGCGATGCTCAAGCTCGCCGAGCGCGACTCGGTGTGGGAGGTCTACATGGTGGGCTTCCACATGATGCATCAGGGCGCCCGCAAGAATGTGTTCCCGCATACGCGCGCGAAGGGCATCGGCACGCTCCTGATGTTCGCGGTGCGCAGCATCTTCGCCGATCCGCCGCGCATCGCGCGCGAGATGAAGGAGCTTGCGGCAAACGGCTTGGTCGACAAGTCGCTCGGCGAAAGCAACGATCCGCTCGGCTTCCTCGTGCATGCCGCCGGCGCGTCCAACATCACCGAGGCGGCGTACCGCTACGCGCGTCACGAGCCGGGCGTCGACATCGTGCTGTTCGGCACCGGCGACGCGGGCCATCTCAAGAGCAACGTCGCGTCGCTGCTCAAGCCGCCGCTGCCGGAGGCCGATCGCGACGAAGCTCGCCACGCTGTTCGGCCACCTGACCACCGGCACCGGGCTCGACGGCCATCAGGCGCCGCTGAAATAGCCGCTCTGCAGTGGAGACCCGCTTGTCCGTCCGCGCCCCATGATGCACGGTGTGCGCCGCATTCAGGGGTAGGAAATGGACCAGGTCCGAGATCGCTTTCAGAATTTGCATGAAATTGTGGCGGCGGCGCGCGCCAAGCTCGACCGCAACGTGTGGGACTACCTGATCGGCGGCGCCGAGACCGAGACCACGGTGCGGCGGAACCGGCTGGCGATCAACTCGCTCGCGTTGCGGCCGCGCATCCTGCGCGACGTCAACCACACCGACACCAGCGGCAAGTTCCTCGGCCGCACCCTGAAGATGCCGGTGGCGCTGGCGCCGATCGGCAGCATCGAGCGGTTCGACAAGGCGGCTTGCGCCGCGGTGGCGGATGCCGCCGGCACCTTCGGCTGCGCCATGTTCCAGAGTTCGGTGGCGAAGCCTGCGATCGAAGAGACCGGCAAGGTGCATCCGAACGCGCTCAAGATTTTCCAGCTCTACGTGCGCGGCGATCACGCCTGGGTCGAGAATTTCTTCGATCGCGCGGTCGATTCCGGTTTCGGCGCGCTCTGCCTCACGGTGGACACGCATCACTACAGCCGCCGCGAGCGCGACATCTCCAAGCGCTATCACGCGGCCTCGGCGCGCGAGCCGGACGCGGCGCGCTACCAGAAGGGTCTGGACTGGAAGCAGTTCGACAAGCTCAAGGCCAAATACAAGCTGCCGCTGATCGTCAAGGGCATCGCCACCGCGGAGGACGCGCATATCGCGGTCGAGCACGGCGTCGACGTCATCTACGTGTCGAACCACGGCGGCCGGCAGCTCGATCAGGGCGCGGGCTCGATCGACGTGCTGCCGGAAATCGTCGCGGCGACAGCGGGCCGCGCGGAAATCATCGTCGACGGCGGCTTCTGCCGCGGCACCGACGTGCTGAAGGCGCTGGCGCTCGGCGCCAATGCGGTGGCGGTCGGGCGGCTTTACGGGTTCGGTCTTGCCGCGGCGGGTCGCGACGGTGTGCTGCGCGTGCTGGAATTGCTGCACGACGAGCTGGAGCGCGCGATGGGTCTCTCCGGCGTCAACAAGCTCAGCGAGCTCAATCCGTCCTATGTGCGCGCCGCGCCGCCGATCCGGCCGCCGCACGTGCTCAGCGCGTTCCCGTACATCGACGGCCCCGACGACCGCTATTGATGGCTATGCTGGAACCCCAGCGCGTCCGCCAGGAAATCCGCGAGGGCCGCATCACGGGGACGAGCCGCGGCCTCGCGCATGGCTTCGTGCAGTGCAATCTGGCGATCCTGCCGAAAGACTACGCCTTCGACTTCCTGCTGTACTGCCAGCGCAACCAGCGCTCCTGTCCGGTGCTGGAAGTCACCGATCCGGGCAGCCCGGAGCCGAAGAAGCTCGCGCCGGGTGCGGACTGCGCACCGACTGCGCGCGCTACGCGATCTACCGCGACGGCGTGCGCACCGAAGATCGCACCGACATCCGCGAGCTATGGCGCGACGACCTGGTGACGTTCCTGATCGGCTCCGGCATCACCATCGACGGCCCGCTGGAGCGCGCCGGTGTGCCGACCCACAAGGATCGCTGGGTGCTGCGCACCACTCAGCCGACTGAGCCGGCTGGTCCGTTCCACGGCGACCTGATCGTCACCATGCGCTGGCTCACCGCGCAGCAGGCGCTGATCGCCACGCAGGTGACGTCGCGTTTTCCGTTCAATCACGGCGCGCCGATCCACATCGGCGATCCGGCGGCGATCGGCGCCGACCTCAGGGTGCCGCTGTTCGGTCCGCCGGTGCCGCCGACGCCGAAGGATATCGTGCCGGTGTTCTGGGCGTGCGGCGTCACGCCGCAAAGCGCCGCTGAGAACGCCCGGCTGCCGTTGTTCATCGCGCACGCCCCGGCGCATTCCTTCATCACGGACATGCCGTCCGAAGCCTTGATGAATCCGTGATACGGCTGCTACCACCGCAGAGTCGTATCAGTGAGTGCGCGTCTAGTGCAGCTCACCGCCAACATCCGCCTGTCCGCCGACGTCGGCGGCACCTTCACCGACGTGGCGGCGTTCGACGAGAAGACCGGCGAGTTGCGGCTCGGCAAGACGCTGACCACGCCGGAGCGGCTGGTCAGCGGCATCGAGAACGGCGTCGATCAAGGCCGGGACGGAATTCGCAGCCGCGCGCCTGTTCCTGCACGGCACCACGGTCGCGATCAACACCATCCTGGAGCGCAGCGGGGCGCGCTGCGCGCTGCTCACCACGCAGGGCTTCCGCGACATCTACGAGATCGGCCGCGTCAACCGGCCGGAGGCGTACAACCTCGGCTTTCGCAAGCACACGCCGCTGATCGGCCGCGACATGCGCTTCGAGATCATGGAGCGGATCGACGCGCAGGGCACCGTGCTGATCAAGCTCGACGAGGAACAAGTCCGCGCGACGGTGAAGCAGGCGGTGGCGCAGGGCGCCGAGGCGATCGCGATTTTGTTCCTGCATTCGTACCGCAATCCGGCGCACGAGCAGCGCGTCAAGCAACTCATCGAGAAGGAATTTCCCGGCTTGTTCGTGACGGCCTCGCACGAACTGTCGCAGGAGTATCGAGAATACGAGCGCACCTCGACTGCAGCTGCCAACGCTTACATCGGCCCGCGCGTGCGCACCTATCTCACCGAAATGGAGGAGCATCTCGGCAAAGCCGGCTTCGGCGGCAACTTCCTGATCGTGCAGTCGACCGGCGGGCTGTTCGACGTCGAGGACGGGCGGCGCTCCTGCATCCGCATGCTGGAGTCGGGGCCGGCGGCCGGCGTGATCGGCACCAAGGCGTTGTGCGATTCCATCGGCATGAAGAACGCCATCGCCTTCGACATGGGCGGCACCACCGCGAAGGCCGGCGTGATCTATCAGGGCGACGTGCTGATGACCGGCGGTGCGCTGATCGGCGGCTATGCCACCGGCCTGCCGATCCAGATGCCGATGATCGACATCCAGGAGGTCGGCACCGGCGGCGGCTCGATCGCGCGCCTCGAGCTCGGCAACGCGCTGCGCGTCGGCCCGGAAAGCGCCGGCGCCGCGCCCGGCCCGGTCTGCTACGGGCTCGGCGGCACCGAGCCGACCATCACCGACGCCAACCTGGTGCTGGGCCGGCTCGGCGTCGATCGTTTCCTCGGGCGGCGAGATGCGGCTCGATATCGAAGCGGCGAAGCGGGCGCTCACAGACAAGATCGCGAAGCCGCTCGGCCTCGATCCCATCGAGGCGGCGGAGGGCATTCTCCGCATCGCCACCACCAAGATGGCGCACGTGGTGCGCTGGGTGACCACCGAACGCGGCCTCGACGCCGCCGACTTCACGCTGGTCGCCTACGGCGGCGCCGGGCCGCTGCACGCCTCGGCGGTGGCGCGCGAGCTTGGCATCGCCAAGGTGGTGATCCCGCGCGCGCCGGGGCACTTTTCCGCCTACGGCATGCTGGTTGCCGACCTGCGCCGCGATTTCGTCAACACCTGGTTCACGACGCTGGCCGACGCGCCGTTCGCGCGGATGGAGGAAATCTTCGCCGACATGGAGACGCGCGGCCGCGAAACCGTGACGCGCGGGCAGATCGGTCGAGCGCACCAGCGCGACGCGCGGCGCCGACATGCGCTACGTACTGCAGGAGCACGCCGTGACCGTCGATCTGCCGGTCGAGCTGTTCAAGAGCCAGGACCGCGACGGCATCAAGCGCCGTTTCGACGCGGTGCATCAGACCCGCTACGGCTTCTCGGTGCCGACCGAGAGGGCCGAGATCGTCAGCCTGCGCGGCGCCATCGTCGGCGAGATGAAAAAGCCGGCGTTCGAGCCGATCGCCAAAGGTGCGGGCAAGCCGGAGAGCGGGGCAGGGCGCGGATCGCGACCGGTCTATTTCGCCTCGGCCGGCTTCGTCGATACGCCGACCTTCGACCGCGCCGCGCTCAAGGCCGGCAACCGGATCGAAGGCCCGGCGCTGATCGAAGAGCACGCCTCCACCACGGTGGTGCACCCCGGCGACAAGCTGGAGGTCGACGCGTTCGGCGACCTCATCATCGAAGTGCGCAGGAGCTGACAATGGACGTCCCCGTTCAACCCTCCGCGAAGCTCCGCACCGACCCGGTCATCACCGAGATCGTGCGCAACGGTTTCGTCGCCATCACCGAGGAGATGAAGATCGTCCTGACGCGCACCGCGTACAACATGATCATCTACGAGGCGCTCGACTTCACGGTCGGCGTGTTCGACGCCAAGGGCAACACGGTGTCGATCGGCCTCGGCCTGCCGATGTTCATCCGCGGCATGAGCGAGACGGTGAAGGCCAAGCTCAAGCACTTCGGCGCGGAGAACCTGGAGCCGGGCGATATCCTGCTCACCAACGACGCCTACATCACCGGATCGCACCTCAACCACATGACCTTCACGGTGCCGGTGTTCCACGAAGGAGAGCTGGTCGGCTTCTCGTGTTGCATGGCGCACTGGCCGGACGTCGGCGGATCGCTCCAGGAAGGCACGACCGACATCTTCTCCGAAGGCCTGCAGATGCCGATCGTGAAGATCTACCGGCGCGGCGAGCCGAACGCAGACCTGATCGAGATCATCAGGACCAACGTGCGGCTGCCGGATCGCGCGATGGGCGACTTCCGCGCCCAGGTCGCCGCGGTGAAGACCGGCGAGCGGCGCTTCCTCGACATACTGCGCAAGTACGGCCGCGACGCCGTGCTCGGCGGCATCGAAGCCATCATGGATCAGAGCGAGGCGCTGGCCCGCGCCCGCATGAAGGAAATCCCCGACGGCGTCTATGAGGCGGAAGTCATTCATGGACGACGACGGCATCAATATCGGCCAGCGGGTGCCGATCCGCGTCAAGGTCACTGTCGCGGGCGACCGCATGACGTCGATCTGTCGAATGTGTCGCCGCAGGTGCAGGGCTTCTACAATTCCGGCATCACCGCCGGGCGTTCGTGCTGCCAGGTGGCGTTCAAGTGCCTGACGTCGCCGATGGACCTGCCGATCAACGATGGCGCATTCCGCTCACTCGACATCGTGCTGCCGCCGGGACGCGTCATCAGCGCGCAGAAGCCCGCCGCCATGCGGATGTGGATGACCTATCCGATGACGGTGATCGACACGATCTTCAAGGCGCTGGCGCCTGCGCTGCCGGACCAGGTGATCGCCGGCCATCACGCCGACCTGGTGCTCGCCCGCATCCATGGCCGGCGCCCGAAGGACAACGGTTTCTACATCTATCCCGGCGGGCTGATCGGTGGCGGCTGGGGCGCTCGCCACGATCACGACGGCATGAATGCGACCATCGCCATGAACGACGGCGACACTCACAATGGTCCGTCCGAACAGGTCGAGGCCAAGTTTCCGCTGCTGATCGAGCGCTATTGCCTGCGGCCGGATTCCGGTGGTGCAGGCCGGTATCGCGGCGGGCTCGGCACCGAAATGATGGTGCAGGCGCTGGCGCCGATCGGCTTCTCGTCGCAGATGGACCGCGTCAAGTGCAAGCCGTGGGGCCTGTTCGGCGGCATGTCCGGCTTCGGCAACGGCGTCGCGCTGCATCGTTTCGGCAAGACCGAGGAGACGCATTTCCCGAACGGCAAGGCGCTCAACCAAACCTTGCAGACGGGCGACGCCTACAGCCTCCGTTCGGGCGGCGGCGGCGGTTATGGTTCGCCGCTGGAGCGCGATCTCGATGCTCTGGAGCGCGACGTGCGCTCGGGCTACGTCACGCAGAAATCGGCGGAAGAGAATTACGGCGCGGTGTTCAAGGGCGACACGCTGGAGATCGACGCCGCCGCCACCAAGGCGAAGCGCGACGAGATGCGCGCCAAGGGCCTGCCGTACGACAATCCGATCGCGGAGACGCTGATCCCGTTCGCCGCGCCTGCGCCCGAACGCAATCCGGAGCACGAGAAGCTGACGCCGGACGAACGCGTGGCGTTCGCGATGCAGTGCCGGTGCTGCACGTAGGCGAAGGATTTTCGGGCCTACCCGCATTGCGCGTTGTGCCGGAACCGCATTACGCTATCCGCCAGGGGGCGTAGATGGAATCGCGGGAGCGTGCCGCCGTGTACCGGCAACGGGCGGCGGAGTTCGAGCAGAAGGCATCCACCGCTCGCACCGAACAGATGCGGCGCTCGTGGTTGATCCTCGCCCGCGACTGGAAATTGATGGCGCTGGACGCGGAAGTCAGGTTTCTCGAAGCGCCTGAATCGAAGCTCAGTCCAGATAGCGCCCCTGAAGAATCATTGGAAGAAGCGTTGGCCCGGCTCACGCATGCCAGCGTTACATCCGGGGCTTCGTAAAGAGTCACTGCTTCTCGATATTCAGTTCCTGCGCCAGCGCGCGCCACTTGTCCTGCTCGCGGCGGATGAAGTCGCCGGTCGACTCCGGCGTGCCGGCGCCGCTGGTGCCGAGACCGAAGCCGGCCAGCCGCTTGTTGATGTCCTCGCCCTTCAGGAATTCGCCGACCGCCGCGTTCAGCCGCTTCACGGCATCGGCGGGCACGCCAGCCGGCGCCACGACGACGAACCAGCCATCCATGGTCACGCCGGGCACGGTCTCGTTGATGGTCGGCAGATCGGGCAGTGCGGAAACCGCTTGGTGGCCGTCAGCGCGAGGCGGCGAAGCTTGCCGGCCTGCACCATCGCATTGGCCGCGGCCATCGATGAGATCAGCACCGGGATGGTGCCGCTCGCCACGTCCTGCGCCATCTGCGCGGCCGACTTGTAAGGCACCTCGACCATGCCGAGGTTGGCGCGCTTGTTGAGCAGCCGCGCGGCAAACGGCGCGGCGCCGGCCGTCACGTCGACCGCATAGGACAGCTTGTTGGGGTTCGCCTTGGCGTATGCGATCAGCTCGGCGACGCTCGTCACCGGCACGTCGGCGTTGACCGAAAGCATCTGCGGGCCGAAGTCCACCACCATGGCGACCGGCGCGAAGTCCTTCGCCGGATCGTAGGGCAGCGTCTTGAACGTCACCGGATTGGTGGCGAGGCCGGAGGTGTTGGTGAAGAGGAACGTGTAGCCGTCCGCCGCGGCGCGCGCGGCGGCCTGGTGCGCGATGATGCCGGACGCGCCCGGCAGGTTCTCCACCACCAACTGCTGGCCGAGCGCGCGCGACACGCTGTCGCTCATCATTCGCGCCATCACATCGGTGGCGGCGCCGGGCCCGGTCGGCACGATCAGCTTGATCGGGCGGTTCGGCCAGGTTTGCGCATGTGCCGCGCCCGCAGCGATCAGCAGCAGTGCGCCGAGGACGAAGCGGAGCGAGCGCATCTATTCCCCCATCTGGAGGGCGAGCTCGCGCACCGCGCGGCCGTAAGCGTCGCTCTCCTTCTTGAGGAAGGCGCGTACGTCCTGGGTGTCGCTCTTGTCGACCCCCTGGCGCGCCAGCGCCTCGCGGGTCTTGGGATCGTCAAGCGCGGCGAGCGTCTCCTTGCGGATCAGCGCCACGATGTCGGCCGGCGTGCCCTTCGGCGCCAGCAGCACGGTCCAGCTCAACAGCTCGAACTCCGGCACGCCGGCTTCCTTGAACGTCGGCACGTTGGGCAGCGCGGTCGAGCGCCTGTCGCCAGTCACCGCGAGCGGCTTCACCCCGCCGCTGTCGATCGCGGCTTTGCCCGCGGCGACGCCGCCATAGAACATGTCGATATGGCCGCCGATCACGTCGTTGATGCCCTGCGCGCCGCCGCGGTAGGGCACGTGCTGCACGTTGAGGCCGCGCAGGCGGTTCATCCAGGCGCCCATCACGTGCGGCGGCGTGCCGATGCCGCCGCCGAAGGTGTACTTGCCGGGACTTGCGCGCACCTCCGCGACGAAATCCTGCAGCGTGTTGGCCTTCACGTTCTTCGACACCATCAGCACCACGGGCACCAGGCCGGTGATCGCGATCGGCTCGAAGTCGTCGGCCACGGAGTATTTGTGGGTCTTGGAGATCTGCGGGACCACGGCGGCCTCGGCCGTGTAGCTGTTCAGGAGCGTGTAACCGTCCGGCGCTGACCGCATTGCCGACAGCAGGCCGGTGGTGCCGCTGGCGCCCGGCCGGTTGAGCACCACGACGTTCTGGCCGAGCCGCTCCTGCAGCTTCTGCGCGACGATGCGCCCGACGATGTCGGTCGAGCCGCCGGGCCCATAGGGCACGATGATCTCGATGTTGCGGTTGGGGTAGGGGGCTTGCGCGAACGACGATGTCGCAGCAAACGCGGCAACCGCCGCGCCCAGGATCAGGGCACGCGCAGACATGGGCTCCTCCCTCGTCCGCTCGTCATGGCCGGGCTTGCCCCGGCCATCTGACGCCTTACTTCGATGCCGCCAAGGCGTGGATGCCCGCGACAAGCGCGGGCATGACGAAATTCGTCCCTACAGCTTCGTCACGCGGACATGCAGCAGCGCCGCGCGGCCGGCGCGCACCTCTTTCACCGCGCGCGCCAGCGCGGCCGGCACGTCGTCCGGGTTGACGACCTTCTCGCCATAGGCGCCGAACGCTTCGCGCGATCTTGGAGAACTCGGCGTTCGGCATCAGGCTCGGCCTGGAAGCTGCCGACCGATTTGGCTTCGCCCTCGCGGGAACACGCGCAGCGTCGATTCCTTCACCGCCGACCAGCCGGCGTTGTCCATCAGGACGACGAGGATCGGCAGCTTGTATTGCTGCGCCACCGAGAACACCGAGGAGGGGCCGCCGAAGTAGAAGCCACCGTCGCCGACCACCTGCACCACCAGCTTGTCCGGCGCCGCGAGCTTGGCGCCGAGCGCCATGCCGCCCGACCAGCCGAGCCCGCCGCCGCCGGAGCGCACGCAGGTGTTCGGATTGGGCCGCGTGAGCTGGAGCAGGCAGGCGCCCGCGTTGCGGACGCCTTCGTTGTAGACGATGTCGTCGGCCTTCAGGAGCTTGTTCAGCTCGGCGAACAGATAGTGTGGGTTGATCTCGTCGGGCTTGCCCTTGTTGGCCGCCATCTTGGCTGCGCCCTCGCGCCAGGCCGCGCGTTCGGCGGTGTGCGCGGCGACGCGCCTCGCGGCCGCTTCCTTGAACTTCGGCGTCGCCTTCGCCTTCACGGCTTCCAGCAACTGGCCGAGGATGACGCCGGAATCCCCCTGCATGCGGATGTTGCCCGGGAACGTCCACATCGGCGACGCGGACTTCAGCGTATCGACGTCGATATGCGCCCAGAACGACTTGTCCTTGTGTGTCACGTCGGACGGGAACCAGGGCACGTCGACGTCCACCAGCAGGCCGACGTCGGCGCGCGGCAGGTGCTTGTTCGGCGAGTAGCCGAGGAAGCACGGGAACTCGTGCGAGATGTTGAAGGTCTGGTTGCCCTCGAACACCGCGATGCCGGCGAACATCGCCAGTTCCTCGATCAGCTTCGGCGCGTTCTTCGACTGTCCCGCGTAACCGCAGATCAGGACCGGATGCTCGGCGGCGATCAGCTTGTCGGCGAGCTGCGCGATCAGCGCGGGATCGGCGCCGCCGGACTGCGGTTGCGAGAATTGGTTCGCCTCGTAGCTGCGGATCTGGTCGCTCGCCCATTTCTCGGTCAGCGTCTCGCGCTGCGCCATGAAATAGACCGGGCCTGCCGGCTTTGTCTCCATGATGGTGTGGGCGCGGCGCAGCGCCTCCTTCACCACCACGCCGGACGGCAGCGTCCATTCCCACTTCATGTAGGGCCGCACCAGCGCGCCCTGGTCGATCGGCTCCTGCACGAAGTGCACGTAGGTGTCGCGCGAGCCGACCAATTCGTTGCTCGATGTGTAGGGCGCCTTGCCCGACATCAGCAGCACCGGCAGCCGCGAGCGGAACAGGTTGTGCATCGCGTTCGCGGTGTTCGCGGTGCCGACGTCGACATGC
Source organism: uncultured Alphaproteobacteria bacterium (assembly GCA_963838595.1). Lineage (GTDB taxonomy): Bacteria > Pseudomonadota > Alphaproteobacteria > Rhizobiales > Xanthobacteraceae > Z2-YC6860. The sequence continues at coordinate 6,569 of CAWIRP010000020.1, read as the reverse complement.
ACCAGCACGGCCTGGCCGCGGCCGGTCACCGCCGCGTAGCCCATCGCCATGTGCGCTGCGGTGTTCTCGTGCGGGCAGAGCACGACGTTCGGCACCTTCTCGCCGCGCTTCTCGCGATCCGCCATCGCCTCGATGGTCGGCGCGTGGTCGGTGCCGAAGTTGCAGAACAGGTGCTCGATGCCGAGCTCGTTGAGGCCCTCGATGAAGTAGTAGGCGGTGGAGTGCTCGGGGGCGTTGCTGATCTTGCGCGCGACGGCTTGGGACATGGGGACTCTACTTTCTCTTTAAAGCGTTTCCTGGCGGGTACTGTAGCCTGCTTAGGGGAGGGCGTATCAAGCCGCCGCGGGCACGCGCTTGACCTGATGAGCCTGCAATCTCGGCAGCACGTCCCTGCCGAAACGCCTGATCTGCTCCAGGAACACCTCGTAGCTCATGGCGCCGACGTTCATGTTGAGCAGCAGCGTGTTGGCGCCCATCCGTTCGGCGCCCGCGATCAACTGATCTGCCACGTCCTTGGCATTGCCCCACGCCAGTTCCCCGCCATCGATCTTGCGCTCGATGTCGGCCAGCGTGGTTTTCATCATGCCCTCGCGGTCGACGCCGGCGCCGACGCGGTTCTCCGGCTTGATGTAGTCGTAGGACGCCGACGACAGGTAGCCGGTGCCCGCCGGTGACGATGACTTCTCCAGCGAGCCGTGGTGCCACAGCGTGTGCACGAAATAGAGATAGAACGGGCTGTACTCCTTGATCGCGGTGGCGCGGTCCGGCGCGACATACGCATCGGCGAAATAGCAGATGTGTTCCGGCGTCAGCGTGCGGCCGTGCGTGCCCATTTGCTTGGCGAAATAGCCGACGATGTCCTGCGTCAGCCCGCGATGATGGTCGGGGATCACCGCGCTGAAGTTATGCTTCGCGGCCCACTCGATGGTTTCCTTCGAGCCGGTGAACGGCACCCAGACCGGCGGATGCGGCTGCTGATAGGGCCGCGGCCAGATCGCGATGTCCTTGTACGACCAGAACTTGCCCTCGTAGGAGAACTTCGGCTCGGTCCACGCCTTCATGATGATGTCGACGGCTTCCTCGAAGCGCGCCCGCAACTCGCCCATCGACACGCCATAGACGTTGTATTCGCGCGGCACGCCGCGTGCGAAACCCGACAGGATGCGCCCGTGCGACAGGCAATCCGCCATCGCCAGCTCCTCGGCGATGCGCAGCGGATTGTGCAGCGGCACCAGGTTGCCGAGCAGCAGGAACTTCAGCTTCTTGGTGCGCTGCGCGGCGACCGCCGCCATCATGTTGGGCGAGTTCATCAGCCCGTGCGGCGTGGTGTGGTGCTCGTTGAGGCCGACGCCGTCGTAGCCGAGCTTGTCCATCTCCTCCCAGCACTTGAGATGCTCCTCGTAGGAGCGCGCCCCGACCTCCGGATCGAAATGATCCTTCGGCAGCGGGTAGGGGAGATATTTGGTTTCCTTGTACTGGTCGAAATGCTTGGCGTAGGGGAGGAGGTCGAAGATGAAGACTTTCATTTCCGATTCCTAGATCACTCGATCACAGCGTCGGCGCGCTGCTGGAGGTGCATCGGCACGTTGATGCCGAGGGCTTTGGCGGTCTTGAGGTTGATGACCAACTCGAATTTCACTGGCGCTTGCACCGGAAGGTCGCTCGGCTTTGAGCCCCTGAGAATACGGTCGGCATAGACAGCGGCGCGCCGAAAATTGTCGGTGAGATCATTTCCGTAGGACAGCAAGCCGCCGATTTCAGCAAACTCGCGGTACGGATAGATGGCGGGAAGACGGTGGCTGGCTGCCAGCGACGTAATCTCTGCACGATTGGCACTTGTGAACGTATCCGTCATCACGACAAGACCTCCGCCCGGTTCAGCTGCGTGTCTTGCAACAATCGGCCCCAATTCGGATTTGTCGCTGACGGGTGCAGCGATCGCTTGCATGCCGAGAGAGAGGGCGGCCGCGTTGAACGGCTTTAGGTAGATTTCGGCATAGGTCGCCGTCGTCGGATTGAACAGCAGGGCAGCTCGCGTGACGCTCGGCGCGAGCTCCTTCAGCAATTCCAGCCATTTACCAGCCGTTGAGGTTTCAATGTTGGTAAACCCGGTGATGTTGCCGCCGGGTCGCGGAAAGCTCGCGACGAAGCCGCTGCCGACCGGATCAGAAACGATCGCGAAAACGATAGGGATGGTGCGCGTTTGCTGCAGGAGCGACGCAGTGGTTGGCGTGCTGGCGGAAAGAAGCAGGTCGGGCTGTAGTGCCACGAGTTCTTTGGCAAAACCTCGCACCGCTTCCATGTCGCCTGTCGCCCAGCGAATGTCGAAGCGAATGTTGCGGCCTTCCGTCCATCCGAGATTCCGAAGTCCCTCCTGGAACGCAACGAACCGAGCCTGTCCTTCTGCATCGTCCGCGGTGCCCATCAGCACGCCGACACGCCGCACACGCTCCTGCGCGCGCGCACGGTGAGGCGCGGCGAGTGCAGCGCCTCCGATAAGCGTGATGAAATCGCGCCGCTTCATCTCATCCCCGCGGCTTCCTGATTTCGGCGGCGGAGTTGATGGTGGCGTGCAGGTTGCGCGCGTATTCGATCGCGCCGGCGACCGGCATGTCGGGGCCGGTGCGGACGTATTCCTTGGCGGCGCGGATCGAGATGGTCGGCGCCTTCAGCATCGCGGCGATCAGCTTGCTCACGGTCGCCTCGAGCTGCGCCGCCGGCACCACGTCGCTGACGATGCCGTAGGACAGCGCGCGCTCCGGCGACACCTCGAACATCGAATAGACCAGATAGGCCATCGCCTTCCTCGGCACGCGGTCGACGAACGACGACATCACCATGGTCGGCATGATCTGGTGCGCCATCTCCGGCACCGAGAACGTCGCCTTGTCGCTCGCCAGCGTGATGTCGCAGGCCGCCGCGATGGCGCAGCCGAAGCCGTGCGCGCCGCCCTGCACCACCGCGATGATCGGGATCGGGCAGTTGCGCATCGCGCCGTAGGCGTCGAACACCACGTCGGAGAAATTGCGCCGCGCGAACGCGGTCGGCTCGACCTCCGGCCGCGCGCCCATGCCGGCGCGGCCGACGCAGAAGTCCTTGCCGGCGCCGCGCAGCACCACGATGTCCGACGTCTTCGGCGCCTCGCCGATGAGCCGCGTCAGCTCCCGCACCATGTCGTCGGTGACGGCATTGCCGCGGTCGGGCTGGTTGATCGTGATGTGCAGGACGGGGCCGTCCTGCTTGGTCAGGATATCGGGCATCGATGTAGCCTTTCGGTGGGGTACGCGCGAGCGCGCGGAGCATATCGCCTGGGCGGCGCGTTCCGCCAGCGTTGAAGCGCATGGCTCCCAGCCCTATGCTGCGCAACGACGATGAAGCCCGCGCCATTCCAGTATCACGCGCCGAAAACCGTCGAGGAAGCCGTCGCGCTGCTCGCCGAGCTTGCACCCGATGACGGCCGCGTCATCGCCGGTGGGCAGAGCCTGGTGCCCACCATGGCGTTCCGCCTGGCGCGGCCGGGCCACCTGATCGACATCAACGGCGTCGCCGGCCTCGACCGGCTCGCGGTGCAGGACGGCCGGCTGTTCATCGGCGCCACGGTGCGCCATGCCGCGTTCGAAAAGCCGGCCGCGGAAGGTCCGCTCGGGGAACTGCTCGCCGAGGTCGCGCATCACATCGCGCACCACCCGATCCGCACCCGCGGCACGTTCTGCGGCTCGATCGCGCACGCCGACCCGGCCTCCGAATGGTGCGCGGTCGCGGCCTGCCTCGACGCCGAGATGATGGCGATCTCGACGCGCGGCGTGCGGCTCATCCCGGCGCCGGAGTTCTTCAAGGGGCTGATGACGACGGCGCTCGACGAGGACGAACTGCTCGCCGAGGTGCGGCTGCCGATGCTGCGAGGCGACGTGCGCTTTGGCTTCGCCGAGTTCAGCCGCCGCGCCGGCGACTTCGCCATCGCGATGGCGGTGGTGATCTACAGCGCGAACGAGGACGGCTCGATCGCGGAAGCGCGCCTTGCGATCGGAGGCGCCGAAGCGTCGCCGCGCCGCATCGTCGAGGCGGAGTACGCGCTGAAGGGCCGGCATCCGACATCGGATGCATTCACGCTCGCCGCCGAGATCGCCGCCAAGAAGGTCGAGCCGCTCGACGACCAGCACATCAGCGCCGGCTATCGCCGCGAGCTGGTGCTCGGCCTCACGCGCCGCGCGCTGGAGCAGGCGCGCGACAGGGCGTTCCGATGAACGACAGCGCCGCCACCAAATGGATCGGCATGCCGGTCGAGCGGCTGGAAGACCCGCCGCTGGTCGCCGGCAAGGGCCGCTTCGCCGCCGACATCAACTTCGCGCGCCAGCTTCACATGCGGATGGTGCGCTCCAACCACGCGCACGGCCGCATCGTCGCGATCGACGCCAGCGAGGCGCGCGCGCTGCCCGGCGTCGTCGCGGTGTGGACCGCGAAAGACATCGACGACATCGGGCCGATCGATTTCCGCGAGGGCCCGATCGAGAAGCTCGCGCCGTATCGCCAGCCGGTGCTGGCCACCGACAAGGTGCGCTACGTCGGCGAGCCGATCGCCGCGGTGTTCGCGGAGGACCCCTACGTCGCCGAGGACGCCGCCGAACTGGTCACGGTCGAGATCGAGGAACTGCCGCCGCTGCTCGATGCGCCGCGCCGAGCCCGGCGAGTTCTCGCCTGGCCGCGACACCGAGGCGGCGTTCTCACGCAGGGTTACGGCGACGTCGAGGCGGTGTTCGCGTCCGCGCACACCATCGTCGAGCTGGACCTGACCTCGGGCCGGCACTCCGGCGTGCCGCTGGAGACGCGCGGCGCGCTCGGCCGCTACGACGCCTCGCGCGACGTGCTGGAGCTGCACGGCGCCGCCAAGGTGCCGCACCGGAACAAGGAGCTGATCGCGCGCATGCTCGGCCGGCCGCCGTCGTCGGTGCAGTGCTACGAGTCCCATGTCGGCGGCGGCTTCGGCATCCGCGGCGAGCTCTATCCCGAGGACATTCTGGTCTGCGTCGCGGCGATGCGGCTCGACCGTCCGGTGAAATGGATCGAGGACCGCCGCGAGCACCTGATCGCCGCCAATCATTCGCGCAACCAGCATCACAAGGTGCGCGCCGCCTGCACCGAGCAGGGCGAAATCCTCGCGCTCGACGACGTGATCCATCACGACAACGGCGCCTATGTGCGCACGCACGCGACGCGCGTCGCGATGATGACCTGCGGCGTGCTGCCGGGGCCGTATCGCGTGCCGGGCGCCTATCGCGCGGTGTGCCACTTCCGGCTCACCAACAAGACGCCGGCCGCGACCTACCGCGCGCCCGGCCGCTTCGAGACCACGTTCGTGCGCGAGCGGCTGATCGACGCCATCGCGCACAAGCTCAATCTCGATCCGATGGACGTGCGCCGCATCAACGCGGTGCGGGTCGACGAGATGCCGTTCAAGCGGCCGCTCGAGGCGCTCGGCGAGGAAATCCACTTCGACAGCGGCGACTATCACAAGCTGCTCGACAAGCTGCTCGACCATGTGAAATGGGACGAGCTCAACGCCGATCTGGCGAAGCGCCGCGCGGACGGCGAGATGGTCGGCGTCGGGCTGGCGATGTTCGTCGAGAAGGCGGGCCTCGGCCCGGTCGACGGCGTGCGCATCCAGGTCGACACCTCGGGCATGGTCGAGGTGATCACCGGCGGCTCGTCGATCGGCCAGGGCTTCGAGACGGTGATGGGGCAGGTCGCGGCCGAGACGCTCGGCGCCGACTACAAGAAGATGCGCGTGATCCGCGGCAACACCGAGCGGATCGAGTTCGGCATCGGCGCGCACGCCTCGCGCGCCACGGTGATGACCGCGTCGGCGACGCACGAGGCTGCGCTCAAGGTGCGCGCCAAGGCGCTCGACGTCGCCGGCGAGCTGCTGCAGGCGCCGCCCGACGCGCTCGACATCGTCAACGGCGAGGTGATCCGCCGCGACAATCCGGGCGGGCCGTCGATCAGTCTCGGCAAGATCGCGGCGGCGCTGTCCAACACGTCGAAGTCGCTCAATGGCCGCGATCCGGGCCTTTCGGCGGAAGGCTGGTTCTTCGCCGACCACCAGGTCTATCCCTACGGCAATCATCTCGCGGTGGTGAAGGTCGATCCGGTGACCGGCGGCGTGAAGGTGCTGCGCTACGTCATCGCCTACGACATCGGCCGCGCCATCAACCCGACCCTGGTGAAGGGCCAGATCGCCGGCGGCCTGGCGCAGGGGCTCGGCGGCGCGCTCTACGAGGAGTTCACCTACAACGAGCGCGGCGATCCGCTCGCGGTGACGTTCGCCGACTATCTGATGCCGACCGCGCGCGAGACGCCGGACGTCGAGATCATCCTGACCGAGGATTATCCGAGCCCGCTCAATCCGCTCGGCATCAAGGGCGCCGGCGAAAGCGGCGTGAACGGCGTCGGCGGCGCGATCGCGTCGGCGATCGACAACGCCATCGGCATTCCCGGCGCGATCACCGCGCTGCCGGTGACGCCGCAGAAGCTGAAGGCGATCATTGATGGGAGAAAATGATGCGCTTGCCTTG
>CAWIRP010000019.1:0-195296 GCA_963838595.1 uncultured Alphaproteobacteria bacterium | reverse complement strand
CGTACTTACCGACTTGCACGCGGAACGCGTGCTGCCCCTTTAGAAGTCCCAATCCCTGACTTTGCTGGAGAGCGCCGGAAGGCTAATTTGCGGCAACAAGCCCGTTCCCCGCAGTCCCCTAGCAAAATCCCCTTTTGCTACGAACACTTTAGACGGGCCCAGAAATCAGCGCCAACTCACGCTTTCTTACCAAGTGTTACCTTCTAATCGCCGCAAAGGCGCCCAAAACGCGGCCTCGGCTCGGGCCCATTACCCGGGAAACGGCGGAAACACGCGTCATTTCGCGGCCATAGACGTCACCGCACCGCGACCACGCCACTTCTTAAAACATTAAGGTAAATCAACGCTTTATCTGATTTACCCGGCCCCCAGCGGCTGTCACCGCCTAGTGCAAAGGCAGGTCCCTGGCGGGGACCTGCCTTTGTCGCGAGCGTGCCCGTTTAATTGGCCTGGCGGCGGAGGAACGCCGGGATTTCCAGTTGATCCTCATCCACAGCCTTATGCACAGGAGCCTGCCGGCCGTGCTGGTCGAGGCCCTGTGGGGCGCCCCGGCGGGCGTATTCCGAGACCGGCTCCTGCCTGCTTTCCGAAACCCGCACAGGGGTTTGCGGCAGCGGCGGCAGGCGCTCGATGGTCTGCGGCGTAGCGGCGCGAGGCGCCGGCGGCGGAGCCGCTTCCTCGCTGGCCTGGCGGCCCAGGCCGACGGAGGCAAGACGCTGGAGCAGCGTGAGACGACGCTTCTCCGGATGCTCATCCTGTAGCTCCCCGCGCTGCGCAGCCACCTCGCGCTGTGCCGGCACCGGCAGTTCGTCGATTCTCGGCATGCGCGGCGTGCGGGCCTGCGGACGCTCGGCCTGCGGCGGGATGAACGCCCGCGGCGTCTCCTGCAGCGAGGGCTCGGCCATCGCCGGCTCCATGAACAGCGACGGCTTCGGCGCGAGCGGGCGGATCGTCACGTCCTCGCTGCCAACCGGTCCGCCGAGCGCGGCGGCGACGGCGGCGGTCCCGGTCTGCTCGACCATGGCGCGCTGGGTCGGCGAGGCGACCGGCTGCTGGTGATGCTGAGCGGGAGCCTGCGGCGTCGCACGCGGCGCCTGCTCGATGCGCTCGGCGATCCGCTGGGTGTCGGCGCGCAGCTTCTGCGTCAGTTCGGCGACGCGGCTCTCCGCGGGCGGACGCTGCGTCATCGCGACATGGTCGATGCCGGTCGCCACCACCGACACGCGGGTGATGCCTTCCAGGCTCTCGTCGAAGGTCGCGCCGACGATGATGTTGGCTTCCTGATCGACCTCCTCGCGGATGCGCGTGGCGGCTTCGTCGACCTCGTACAGGGTGAGATCCTTGCCGCCGGTGATCGAGATCAGCAGGCCGCGGGCGCCCTTCATCGACACGTCGTCGATCAGCGGATTGGAGATTGCCGCTTCGGCGGCGCGCAGCGCGCGCTTCTCGCCGGTCGCTTCGCCGGTGCCCATCATCGCCTTGCCCATCTCGCGCATGACGGCGCGGACGTCGGCGAAGTCGAGGTTGATAAGGCCTTCCTTCACCATCAGGTCGGTGATGCAGGCGACGCCCGAGTAGAGCACCTGATCCGCCATCGCGAAGGCGTCGGCGAAGGTGGTTTTCTCGTTGGCCACCCGGAACAGGTTCTGGTTCGGGATGATGATCTGGGTGTCGACCGCCTTCTGCAGTTCGGCGATGCCCATCTCCGCATACTTCATGCGGCGAACGCCTTCGAAGTGGAACGGCTTGGTGACGACGCCGACCGTGAGGATGCCCATCTCCTTGGCGAGGCGCGCGATCACCGGCGCGGCGCCCGTGCCGGTGCCGCCGCCCATGCCCGCGGTGACGAACACCATGTGTGCGCCGGCGAGATGATCGCGGATTTCGTCGACCACCTCTTCCGCGGCCTGACGGCCGACCTCGGGCTGCGAGCCGGCGCCGAGACCTTCGGTCACCGCCACGCCCATCTGGATGATGCGCTCGGCCTTCGACATGGTCAGCGCCTGGGCATCGGTGTTGGCGACGACGAAGTCGACGCCCTGAAGCCCGGCCGTGATCATGTTGTTGACGGCGTTGCCGCCGGCTCCGCCAACGCCGAACACGGTGATCCGCGGCTTGAGCTCACGGATGTCGGGGATCTTCAAGTTGATGCTCATGGCTGCCTCTTCATTGGACGGCATCAAGCGATGCCGCCGGTGTCGCGCCGGACCGCCGCCGGCCGATCGGTGAATTTCCTGGTTTGTGCGTCGATCATCAGAAGCTCTCCCGGAGCCATCGGCCGACGCGCGCGATGTATCCCGTCCCTGTCATGAGATGCCGCGTTCGCCGCGGTTCGAAATGTTCGAGATGCGCCGCCTGCGGATACACGAGAAGACCCGCGGCTACGGCGAAAGCCGGTCCCTTGGCGGCTTCGGGCAGCCCGGAGATTCCGAGCGGCCGGCCGATCCGGACCGGGCGATTGAGGATGTTGGCGGCGAGTTCCGGCAAGCCGGTGAGCTGGCTGGCGCCGCCGGTAAAAATCACGCGCGAACGCGGCTCCGCCGCAAACGGCGAATTGGCGAGGCGATCACGCAGCATTTCCAGAATTTCTTCGACGCGCGGCTTGATGATGCGCACCAGGTTGGCGCGCGAGACAAACTGCGGCGGCTCGCGCTCGTCGTCGCCCGCGCGCGGCACCGAGATCATGTCGCGCTCGTCCGAACTGCCACCGATGACGCTGCCGTGCAGCACCTTGACGCGCTCCGCCTCGGCGATCGGCGTGTTCAGACCGCGCGCGAGATCCATCGTGACGTGCTGGCCGCCCAGCGCGAAGCTGTCGGCATGAATGAAGCGGCCGCTGGAGAACACCGCGGCGGACGTGGTGCCGGCGCCCATATCGACCAGCGCAGCGCCGAGATCGGCCTCGTCGTCGGCCATCACGCTGAGGCCGGCGACGTAGGGCGCAGCGACCACGGTCTCAATCGCCAAGATGGCAGCGCTCGACCGTGAGCATCAGGTTGCGCGCCGCAGAGATGTCGGAGGTCACCGCGTGCATATCGACGCCGAACTCCCGCGCCAGCATGCCGCGCGGCTCGCTGATGCCGCGAACGCCATCGAGCGAATAGCCGATCGGCAGCGAATGCAGCAGCAACCGGCCATCGCGCACCGAATGGTAGCCGCCCGCGGTCAGCACGTTGGCAACGTCACCCTCGGTGATGGCGGAGCCGGCAACGTTGACGGTCGCGGTGTAGAGCTCGCTGCCGAGCCGGCCGGCGGAAATCGACACCACGACGGATTCGAGCTGGACCGAAGCGGCCCGCTCGGCGAGGTCGACTGCGTGGCGCACCGCGGCCTCGGCCTCGGCGAGATTGATGACGGCGCCGCTCTTGATGCCGCGCGCTTCGGTGTGACCGATGCCCAGCACTTCGATGCCGTGCGTCCGCCGCCGCAGTGTTTCCTGCGGATTTTGCGGTTTGAGCCGCGCGATCAGGCAGACGATCTTGCTGGTGCCGATATCGAGCACGGCGACAATCGCCGAACGGCGCGGCGACACCGGCTTCATCTTGGGTGAGAACCCATCGCGGAGGCTCATGCGTCGCCTGCCTTGCGTTTGGGTTTCGGCTTGAGAACCTCGGCGCGCGCGTTGTAAGCGTCCTGCGACAGCCGCACGGTCACGCGGTCCGGCAGGCGCAGGTCCACCACGTCGATGTCGCGGCTCAGCAGTTTCTTGTCGCGCTCGAGCTCGAGCAGCGTCGTAAGCGCAGCCTCAACGCCCTCTTCCGGCAGACGGATGTTGATGCCGTTCTTCAGCATGAGATTCCAGCGCCGGTCGGCCACCAGAATCGAGGCCTGCAACTGATCGCGGATCGCCGGGAAGCCGTCGATGACCGACAGAAAATCCCTGGCTTTGAGGTCCGCGCCGGCCCCGACCACCATCGGCAGCTTGGCAAACCGCTGCGAGACAAAGCTCTGAACCACCGTGCCGTCGATGGAAATCACCGAAATCTTGCCGTCCTTCTGCCACAGCGCGAAGGCGTCGCGCTCGGTGATCTTGATGTGCAGGCGGCCGGGATAAAGCTTGAGGATGGTCGCTTCGGCGATCCACGGATTGGCCTTGAGACGCGCGCGCGCCGCGGTCGCGTCAAGGAACAGAAGCGAGCTGCGGCCGGTGACGCCGGCGGTGGTCAGGATTTCTTCGCGGGTCAGGGCGCGGCCGCCGGCCAGCGCGATCGACGTGATCCGGAAACCGAGAGCGTTGGCGATGGCGTCGCGCGCGTCGCTCAGTTCGGCGAGCACGGCTTCGACGTGCCCGCCGCGAACGGTGCCGTATGTAAAGGTAGCGGTCATCAGCAGGACGAAGGCAGCGATGCCGGTGCCGCGCGGAACGGGGCGCTGGCCGATCGGCCCAGCGAAACGCCGCGCCATGCGGCGGAAGCGGCCGCCAAACGGCAGCAGCCACGCGGCAAAGCGTCCCGACGCCGGCGCCGCGCCGGCCACCGGGCGCTCGGCGCCGCCGGCTACCGGTTCAGCGATGCGTCGTCGACCATCCATCGCACCAGCTCATCGAATGTCATGCCCGCGTAGACCGCGAGCTCGGGCACGAGCGAAGTCTCGGTCATGCCGGGTTGCGTGTTGACTTCGAGACAGACGAGCCCCTCGGTCCCCCCGCTACGATCGTCGTAACGGAAATCAGCGCGGCTCACGCCCCGGCAGCCCAGGGCGCAATGCGCCTTGAGCGCTAGTCTTCGGACCTCTTGGTAAACAAAAGGTGAAATATTTGCGGGCAAAACGTGCCGGGAGCCGCCGGGCGCGTACTTGGCCTCGTAGTCGTAGAATCGCGTGTTTGCGATGATTTCGATGACGTCGAGGGCGCGGTCACCCATCACGGCGCAGGTCAGTTCCTTGCCGGGGATGTAGCGCTCGACCAGAACCCGCGGGTACGCCCAGTCCGGCCGGGTCAGTTCCTGCGGCGGATGGGTGTGCTGCTCGGTGACGATGAAGACGCCGACGCTGGAGCCCTCCGCCACCGGCTTGATCACGTAAGGCCGCGGCATTGCGTGGTCTTTGGCCGCCTCGGTGGCGTCGACGACCTTGCCTTCCGGCACCGGAACGCCGGCCGCCGCCATCACCAGCTTGGCAACGTCCTTCTGCATCGCCAGCGCGGACGAAAGCACGCCGGAATGGGTGTAGGGGATCGCCTGGATTTCCAGGATGCCCTGCAGCGTGCCGTCCTCGCCCGGCGTGCCATGCAGCACGTTGAAGGCGACGTCGGGCTTGACGGTCTGCAGCACGGTCGCGATGTCGCGACCGACATCGATGCGCGAGACGCGGAAGCCCTGCCGCTCCAGCGCATCGGCGCAGGCCTTGCCCGAGCGCAGCGACACCTCGCGCTCCGCCGACCAGCCTCCCATCAGAACGGCGACATGCTTGCTCATGCCGCCCTCCGTTCCGGCAGGTCGAAGCCGTCGTAGAGCCAGGCCAGGCAATCGAACATCTCATCCTCGCCGCGGCCGGACCAGATGGCGCGCGCGACTTCGCGCTCGAGACCGCCGACGTGGTAGAAATTGTCCCAGTGGTAGCGGGACTTCGAACTGCACCCGCGCGGTGCGCAGATACCGCGCCCGCTCGTACTCGCGGAACGCGCCGGCGAAATCGCCTTTCGAGCGGTCGATCATTTCGGCGATGCAGACGGCGTCTTCGATCGCCATGCAGGCGCCCTGCGCCAGCGTTTGCAGCGTCGGATGCGCGGCATCGCCGAGCAGCGTGACGCGGCCCTTGCTCCAATGCCGGATCGGATCGCGGTCCGAGCTGACCCAGCCGCGGCGCGACAGATCCATCATCCCCCACAGCGCCTTCATGGTCGGATGGGAGTCGCGATAGACGCGATTGAGGTCGGGATGCGGGCTCGCGGTGTCGCTCGGCGGCGCGTCGTCAGACGTCCGGAACACCGTGACGATGTTGAACAGCGTGCCGTTGCGAAGCGGGTAATGCACGATGTGGAAGCCGTGGCCGGACCACAGCACGACGTCGTCGCGGTCGACGTCGAACGTGACGTCGGCCATCGGCACAATGGTGCGGTGCGCGACGTAGCCGATGGTGCGCGGCTCGCCCTCGCTGAGCATCTGTTCGCGGATGGTGGAGCGAATCCCGTCGGCGGCGATCAGGGCGGCGCCTTCGATGGTCTGCTTGTCCTCGGTGCGCAGCACCACGCCCTCGCCGCGCTCCTCGAATGACGTGACGTTGCAACCGGCCACCAATTCGACGTTCGGCAGCGCCCGGCAGGCGTCGAGCAGCACGCCGTGCAGGTCGACGCGATGGATGACGACGTAGGGCCGCTTGAAGCGCCGCGTGAAGCTCTCGCCGGTCGGAATGCGCACGATCTCCCCGCCGTCGTCGGAGTCGACCATCAGCACCGCCTTGGGACGGATCGCCTGCGCCAGAACCGCATCGGTGACGCCGAGCCGGTCGAACATCGGGAAGACGTTGGGGCCGAGCTGGATGCCGATAGCCGATGACGCCGAATTCGTCCGCCTGCTCGAGCACGCGCACGGCATGGCCCTTGCGGCCGAGCGCAAGCGCAGCCGCCGCCCCTCCCAGTCCGCCGCCGACGACGAGAATAGGTTCTTGCTTGCCCGCCACAGGGCCTCCGCGAATCAGCGGATCAAGCTAACCCGCTGGGAGTCCGAGGTGAATCCTCGCGGACGAATGCGAGAGTTCACGCAGCGCGCGGATGTGATTCAAATGTCACAACACAGCGCGATCGCAGACAAATCCACAGTTCTGGAGGAGCGCGGAGCGCTCAGCCGACTCCGATCCGCTTGATCTCCCAGTCGAGATCGACGCCGGAGGTCTCGCGGACGCGGCGGCGGACGGTTTCGCCGAGCGTTTCGATGTCGGTGGCGGTGGCGCCGCCGAGATTGATCAGGAAGTTGCAGTGCAGTTCCGACACCTGCGCGGCGCCGACGGTGAGACCGCGGCAGCCGGCGGCGTCGATCAACTGCCAGGCCTTCTTGCCGGGCGGGTTCTTGAAGGTCGAGCCGCAGGTCTTGTTCGGCGGCTGGCTGGCCTTGCGCTTCTCGGCGATGTCGTTCATCGCCGCGGCGATGGCGGCGGGATCGCCGGCGCGGCCCTGGAACAGCGCCTGGGTGAAGATCACGTCCTCCGGCGCGGCGGAGTGGCGGTACGTGTAGCCCATGTCGGCGTTGCTGAAGGTGCGGATGTTGCCCTGGCGGTCGACGCCGCGCGCTTCGATCAGCACGTCCTTGGTCTCGCCGCCGTAGGCGCCGGCGTTCATGCGCAGCGCGCCGCCGATCCCGCCGGGAATGCCGCTGTAGAACTCGAGCCCGGCGACGCCGGCATCGCGCGCCGCGCGCGCCACCCGCACGTCGAGCACGCCGGTGCCGGCGCGGACGCGATGGCCCTGTTCGATGGCTATTTCGCTGAAGCGATTGCCGAGCCGCACCACCACGCCCGGAATGCCGCCGTCGCGGATGATGACGTTGGAGGCGGCGCCGAGCACCATGATCGGGACGTCGGCCGGCAGCTTCGCAAGGAAATACGCAAGATCTTCGTCGTCGTCCGGCATGAACAGCGCCTGCGCCGGACCGCCGACGCGAAACCACGCGCTTTCGGCGAGCGACTGATTGGCGAGCAGGCGGCCGCGCAGTTCCGGCATCGCCGCCTTGAGATCGGGGACGATATCCGGGAAGGTCATTACTTCAGCGCCTTCAACTCGCCCTCGAGCGAGTAGGCCCACTGCGTGATGTTGCCGGCGCCGAGACAGACGACGTAGTCGCCCTTGCCGGCGAGATCCTTGACGATGCCGGCGAGCGCCTTCTGGTCCGGCAGCGGGATGACCTGGCGGTGGCCGCGCGCGCGCAACGCCGCGACGAGATGATCGCGGTCGATGCCGTCGATCGGCGCCTCGCCGGCCGCATAGACTTCGGCGACGATCACCGCGTCGGCGTCGTTGAAGCAGGTCGAGAACGGCTCGAACAGCGATTGCAGCCGCGTGTAGCGGTGCGGCTGCACCACGGCGATGACCTGACCCTTGGTCGATTCGCGCGCCGCCCTCAGCACCGCGGCGATCTCGACCGGATGGTGGCCGTAGTCGTCGATGATCAGCGCGCCGTTCCATTCGCCGGCGCGGGTGAAGCGCCGCTTCACGCCGCCGAAGCCGGCCAGCGCCTTGCGGATCGCGTCGTCGGAAATGCCGAGCTCGTGCGCCACCGCGACCGCCGACGTGGCGTTGAGCGCGTTGTGGCGGCCCGGCATCGGCAGCATCAGGTCCTTGATGGTGTGGACGGTGTTGCCGTCGCGGTCGCGGAACTGCACGGTGAATCTGGAGCGGCCGTCGACGTGGTCGAGATCGACCAGCCGCACGTCGGCCTGCGGGTTCTCGCCGTAGGTGATGATGCGGCGATCCTCGATGCGGCCGACCAGCCGCTGCACGATCGGATGATCGGTGCACATCACCGCGAAGCCGTAGAACGGCACGTTGTCGACGAACGCCAGGAACGCGTCCTGCACCGCGGCGAAGGTCTTGAAGTGATCGAGATGCTCGGCGTCGACGTTGGTGACGATGGCGACGTCGGCCGGCAGCTTGAGGAACGTGCCGTCGGATTCGTCGGCCTCGACCACCATCCAGTCGCCGGCGCCGAGCCGCGCGTTGCTGCCGTAGGCGTTGATGATGCCGCCGTTGATGACGGTCGGGATCGAAATTGCCGGCGTCGAGCAGCGCCGCCACCAGCGTCGTCGTCGTGGTCTTGCCGTGGGTGCCGGCGATGGCGACGCAGCTTTTCAGCCGCATCAGCTCGGCCAGCATCTCGGCGCGGCGCACCACCGGCAGCCGCTTTTCGCGGGCCGCGACCAGTTCCGGATTGTCGCGCTTGATCGCGGTCGACACCACCAGCACTTCGGCGCCCTCGACGTTCTCCGCGGCGTGGCCGATCGCGATCTTGGCGCCCTTGTCGCGCAGCCGCTTGACGTTGGCGTTGTCGGACGCGTCGGAGCCCTGCACCGTGTAGCCGAGGTTGATCAGCACCTCGGCGATGCCGCTCATGCCGATGCCGCCGATGCCGATGAAATGGATCGGTCCGATTTCGCGCGGCAGTTTCATTCGCGGCAGAACGTCCTCGCATGATTTCGGAAATCGGACGGGATCTGCAGCGCGCTTGCGGTATCACACCAGCCACCCGCAGCACCAGATCGGCGAGCCGCTCGGCGGCGTCGATCACGCCGGCCGATTGGGCGGCCTTGGCCATGGCGGTGAGGCGCTGCGGGCGCGGCGGCGAGCGTGGCGAGCTCCGCCGCCACCCGCTCGGGCGTGAAGATGGCCTGGTCGAGCCGGATCGCGCCGCCGGCCCGCTCCAGCAAGCCGGCGTTGGCGTGCTGGTCCTGATCGAGCGCATGCGGCAGCGGCACCAGGATGCCGGGCCGGCCGATCGCGCCAAGCTCGGCCACGGTCGAAGCGCCGGAGCGCGAGATCACCAGCTGGCTCGCCGCCATGCGCGCCGGCAGGTCCGAGAAGAACGGCTCGACCTCGGCCGTCACCTTCAGCTTGCGCGTAGGTCTCGCGCACGCTCGCCAGATCCTCCTGGCGCGCCTGCTGCACGACGTTGAGCCGCTTCCGCAGCGCGCTCGTCGAGCCGCTCGATCGCGGCCGGCACGATCTCGGACATGACGCGCGCGCCCTGGCTGCCGCCGAACACCAGAAGATGCAGCGGGCCGCTGGTGTCGGGCGGCGAATACGGCCGGGTCGCCGCCAGGATCACCATCGGCCGCACCGGATTGCCGGTGTGGGTCGCCTTGGCGGCCAGCGCCGGATCCTTGTCGAACACGCCGGCAAATCCGGTCGCGATCGCGCTCACGCGGCCCGCCAGGAAGCGGTTGGCGCGGCCCATCACCGCGTTCTGCTCGTGGATCAGGGTCGGGATGCCGCGCAGCGACGCCGCGAGCACCGTCGGAATGCTCGGATAGCCGCCGAACCCGACCACGATCGCGGGCTTGATCGACGGCAGCTTCAGCCAGGCCTTGACGACGCCGTAGCCGAGCACGGTCGCGGTCTTCGCCAGCGAGATCGGATCGCGGCCGCGGATCGTCGCGCTCGGGATGACATGCACGGCCGGAAACGAGCCGCTGTATTGCTCGGCGCGGTGATCGGTCGCCAGCTCGACCGTGACGCCGCGGTTGTTGAGCACCGCGGCCAGCGCCTCGGCGGGAAACAGATGGCCGCCGGTGCCGCCGGCGGCGACCAGAACACGCGTGACCCTGGCGTCTTGAATTGTCGAACTCACAATCGCCCCAACCGGCCTCGTGCGGCCGCCTCACTTATAGAATGAGATCGAGAAAAGGTCAGGCCGGGACGCGGCCCAGATAGGCGTCGCGGCTCGCCAGCATCTCGGCGCGGGGGCGCTCCCGCGTCAGCGCCAGCAGCATGCCCATGCCGTAGGCGAGCGAGATCATCGACGAGCCGCCATAGGAGATGAACGGCAGCGTCATGCCCTTGGCCGGCATCAGGTGCAGGTTGACCGCCATGTTGATGGCCGACTGCAGGCCGAACAGGATCGCAAGGCCCGCGACGGCAAAGCGGGTGAACGGGTCTTCGCTGCCCAGCGCGTGGCGCAGCGAGCGGATCACGATGAAGGCGAACATCGCGAGCAGCGCGAGGCAAAGCACGATGCCGAACTCCTCGGCCGCCACCGCGAACACGAAATCGGTGTGGCCCTCCGGCAGGATGCGCTTGAGCGTGCCCTCGCCCGGACCGCGGCCGAGCCAGCCGCCGCGCACGAAGGATTCCATCGCGTAGTCGATGTTGAAGGTGTCGCCGGACGACGGATCGAGAAACCGCTGGATGCGCCGCGTCACGTGGGGAACGGTGAAATAGGCGCCGGCCAGACCGGCGGCGGCGATGCCGCCCAGACCCGCGACCCAGATGAGCCGCATGCCGGCCATGAAGAACAGCGCGCCCCAGACCAGCGCGATCAGCATGGTCTGGCCGAAGTCCGGCTGCATCACGAGCAGCGCCACCACCAGCGCCAGCAGGCCGAGCGCCGCGGTGTTGGCCGGCATCTCGGGACGGCGCGCCGATTCGCCGAACAGCCATGCGATCAGGATGACGAACGCCGGCTTCAGAAATTCGGACGGCTGCACGTTGACGCCGACGATCACCAGCCAGCGGCGCGCGCCCTTGATCTCGGCGCCGAAGAACGGCGTCGCCGCGACCAGCACGACGCTCACGACGAACACCACCAGGGCGACGCGCCGGATGTTTCGCGGCGACAGCAGCGAGGTCGCCAGCAGCACGGCGACCGCCGGGACCAGGAACATGATCTGGCGGTTGACGAAGTGAAACGCATCGAGATTGAGCCGCGCCGCGACCGGCGGGCTCGCCGCAAGGCAGAGCACGATGCCGCCGAGCATCAGCGCCGCCAGCGCGCCGAGCATCAGCCGGTCGACCGTCCACCACCAATCGCCGAACGGCGTGCGTTGCGTGCGCGAAGCCATGCGCTCCCCGAAGCAGGATTGCCCCGCTCTGGTGTCGCCCGGTTATGGTTTCCATCTTGTTAAGAATTCGGCGCGGGCGCTCTATTCACTGCTCCCAGCACCGGCGGCTATGCGCCGTCCCTGACAGGGTGGAGGAGAAGGAGAACATCCGCCGATTTAGTGGATCGTCCCGTCTTTGAAACGAAGCATCACAATCTTTATGGAAATGCAGTTCCGCGGAATGGAAAAGTTGCTGGCGAGAGAGCCAATCATCAAACTCGCTGCATCGAACGTCGCCGCAATCTCTTCACCCCAGCACGACTGATTCGGATTCAGGTGATTGAGCATCCGAACGCGCACGGTAAAAGCGCCGTCTTCCTCGACAATATGGGCATGAAGCCGCGTGAAACTGCCCGGCGGCAAACTGTCGACGAACTTCACCGAACTCCTCCGCAACGGGCCAACGTCAAAGAAGGCCCGGCAACACGCCGGGCCTTCTGAGCGACAAACAGTGAAGGACTTACTTCTGCTGCTCGCTCGGCTTGTCGGCAGGCTTCGGAGGATTGCTCTGCGTCTGCTGTTGCGGGGTCGCGGGAGTGGCAGGCTTCTGCTCGTTGTCGGAAGCGGAAACAGGAATATTCGTCATAGTAAATCCTCCAAAAAATCACTTATGAGTAAGTTTTCGTGCCAAATACATCTATGCAGCAGAAAATAATAAACAAGTAGAGCGCCACGTTTTATTTTGCTTTGAACAGTTTTGCGGCTCATATCTTACAAGATGAACCAACCGCCGCCTAAGACCAGCCTCTGGATTATTGGCGCTATGGCCGCGTCGATCCCATTGATCCTGTTCGGCCTGCGCTGGCTATAGGCTGCCGCCCGCGCGCTAGCTCCGACGGTCGGCACGCCGATCACGGGCTGGATGCAGTGAGAGACTCACTCGCGGCCTGCATCCAAAAATCGCACCCCGGCATCCTAGCCGAGGTGCGACCCTCAGAACCTACTTCGGCTGATTGAGGAGAGTGACGCAGGCCTCGCCACCTTGCGGTCGGGCTCTGACCCCGGGAACGTTGACCAACCCGCCTTTTCTATAAGCTCGTCCCGTTTCCAATAGTCCGCCTTCTTGAGTGCATCCAAATTTACACCGACATCGGCAGACCGCTGGAATTTGTCAGCGCAGATGGGAGCCAACACGCGCACGATACTCGCCTGTTCGGCATCCTTGACCCGCTTGTCGGCGGTGCCGCCAAGAGTTCCATCCGCCCCACTGGAAGCCGAGCACAAAGGTTGCGATAGCGCCCGCCGCGGCGCCTTGCAGTAGGCGCGTCAGCGAGTTTCCTTGTAGCATTGCAGGCAACGGCATAGGGATTCCTTCCGCCCGACATGTTTCGGAGCGAGGGCAACGGACACCCGGTCGGGTTCCGGTCTGCGAGTTGGATTGAAGGCCCGGCTGCTTTGAGCTAGCGGCCGGTCATCCTCATAGTGCGCTCACGTAAAGCCAGAGTTGATGCCTGGGGCGGACCAAATGCATCGGCTTGAACTCGCTCGCGCGTCACACGCGCTTCAATCCCGGCAGCGCCAGCACCAGGTCGCGGAACGCGGTGCCGCGGACCTCGAAATTCGGATACTGGTCGAACGACGCGCAGGCCGGCGACAGCAGCACCACCGGCTCCTTGAGCGAGGCCGCCTCCGCGTCGCGCGCCGAGGCCGCCACCGCGCGGTCGAGCGTGCCCGACGATCTCGTAGGGAACCTTGCCGTCGAGCGTCTTGGCGAACTCGGCCGCCGCCTCGCCGACCAGATAGGCCTTGCGGATGCGCGGGAAGAAGCCCGCGAGCGGCGTGATGCCGCCGGTCTTCGCCTTGCCGCCGGCGATCCAGAAGATGTCGTTGAAGCAGGCCAGCGCCTGCGCCGCGGAATCCGCGTTGGTCGCCTTGGAATCGTTGACGAACAGCACGCTGCCCTTGCGGCCGACCTGCTCCATGCGGTGCGCGAGACCGGGGAACGTTCGCAGTCCTTGCGCGATCTCCGCGGAGACAAGCCGCAATGCCAGGCCGCGCCGCACGCGAAGCCGCGTTCTGCGCGTTGTGGCGGCCGCGCAGCGAGCCGATGCCGGCGAGATTGCCGAGCACCTCGGCCTGCTCCGGCGTCTTGTCGTAGCCCTTCGAAACGACTTCGGTGCCGCGCACGAAATAGCCCCATGACAGTTCGCGCGCCGCGGACACCGGGATCACGTACGGCTTGTCGCGGCCCGACCAGCGGCGGCCGATGGCATCGGAGAACTCGTCGTCGACGCCGACCAGCGAAATCTCCGCACCCGGCCACCAGCCGCTCCTTCACCTCGGCGTAATGCTCCATCGTGCCGTGGCGGTCGAGATGATCCGGCGACAGGTTGATCAGGATGCCGACCGACGGATCGATCGAGGGCGCGAGATCGATCTGGTAGGACGAGCACTCGATCACATGGAAACGATCCGGCGCCGGCGGCTCCAGCGACAGGATCGCGGTGCCGATGTTGCCGCCCATCTGCACGTCCTTGCCGGCCGCACGCAGGATGTGAGCGATCAGCGCCGTGGTGGTCGACTTGCCGTTGGTGCCGGTGATGGCGACGAACGGCGAGCGCGGCGCGCGCCTGCGGCGCTCGCGGCAGAACAGCTCGATGTCGCCGATCACCTCGACGCCGGCCTGCTGCGCCAGCGTCACGCTCCAGTGCGGCTCCGGATGCGTGAGCGGCACGCCGGGCGCGAGCAGCAGCGCCGAGACCTTCGACCAGTCGAGCGAGCGCAGGTCCGCGGTCGTGATGCCGGCGGCCGCGGCCTTGGCGAGCGACGCCGCGCTGTCGTCGAACGCGATCGACGTCCGCGCCGCCGGCCTTGAGCGCCTGCGCGCTGGCCAGTCCCGAGCCGCCGAGCCCGAACAGGGCGACGGTCTTCCCGGCAAAGCTGGTGGCGGGGATCATCGCAGCTTGAGCGTGGCAAGTCCGGCGAGCGCCAGCACGATCGAGATGATCCAGAACCGGATCACGATCTGCGACTCGGTCCAGCCCTGCTGCTCGAAGTGATGATGCAGCGGCGCCATCGCGAACACGCGCTTGCCGGTGAGCTTGAACGAAACCACCTGCACGATCACCGACACCGCCTCGAGCACGAACAGCCCGCCGACGATCGCAAGCGCGATCTCGTGCTTGGTCGCGACCGCGACCGCGCCGATCAGTCCGCCGAGCGCCAGCGAGCCGGTGTCGCCCATGAAGATCGAGGCCGGCGGCGCGTTGAACCAGAGAAAGCCCAGCCCCGCCCCGATCACCGCCCCGCAGATGACCGCGAGCTCGCCGGTGCCAGGCACGAAATGGATCTGCAGATAGTCGGCGAACACCGCGTTGCCGACGAGATACGCGATGCCGACGAACGTTCCCGCGGCAATCATCACCGGGCCGATGGCCAAGCCATCGAGACCGTCGGTCAGATTCACCGCATTGCCGGCGCCGACGATGATGAAGGCGCCGAACAGCACGAAGAACCAGCCGAGATTGATGACCAATTCCTTGAACAACGGAAACGTCAGCGAGGTGGCGAACTGCGGCCGCCCGAGATTGGCGAACGCGACGCAGGCAGCGATCGCGATCACGGCTTCGATCGACAGCCGGAACACGCCGCCGAACCCGGTCGTGGTCTGCCGCGTCACCTTCAGATAGTCGTCGTAGAAGCCGACCGCGGCCGAAGCCGAGCGTGACCGCGAGCACGATCCAGACGTAGGGATTGCGCGGATTGGCCCACAGCACGGTCGACACCACGATGCGAGCAGGATCATCAGGCCGCCCATGGTCGGCGTGCCGGCCTTGACGAAGTGCGACTTCGGACCGTCGGCGCGGATCGGCTGGCCCTTGCCCTGCCGGATGCGCAGGTGGTCGATGATCCACGGGCCGAACAGGAACACGAAGATCAGCGCCGTCATCATCGCGCCGCCGGTGCGCACCGTCAGATAGCGGAACACGTTGAAGATCGAGAGCGTGCTGGAAAGATCGGCCAGCCAGTAGAGCATCGGATCAACCTTGTGCCGGCGACGCCACCGGCGTCGTGACGGGAGTATTGGCGGGTCAGCGCCTTGACGATGGGCCCCATCTTCGAGCCGAGCGAACCCTTGACCATGACCGCGTCGCCCGCGCGCACCGCGCCGAGCACGTCGGCTTCGAGCGCCGCGGACGTTTCCGCATAGCCGCCCCGGCGCTCGGAGGGAAGAGCCTCCCACAGCGAGCGCATCAGCGGGCCGGAGCAGAACACCAGATCGACGGCGTTGTCCACCACGGCGGCGGCCAGCGCGCGATGCAGTTGCGGCGCCCTGTGGACCGAGTTCGAGCATGTCGCCCAGCACGGCGATGCGCCGGCCGCGCGCGCCGACCGGCGCCTGGCCGAGCAGCGCGAGCGCGGCGCGCATCGAGGCCGGATTGGCGTTGTAGCTCTCGTCGATCAGGATCGCGCTGCCGCCCGGCAGATCGAGCGTCGATGCGCGCGCCGCGGCCGGTCGCGGGCGCGAGATCGGCGAGCGCCAGCGCCGCGAGCGCGAGATCGGCGCCGGCGAGCTTCGCCGCCGCCAGCACCGCCAGCGAATTGAGGATGAGATGGCGGCCCGGCGCGCCGAGCTTGTAGGTGACGTCGTCGCCGAGGATGCGCGCCTGCACGGTCGAGGAATCCGGCTGCAGCGCGTACTTGACGAGCCGCGCATCGGCCTTCTCGTGCTCGCCGAACGAGACGATGTGGGCGACGCCGGCGCTCTTCGCCGCGCGCTGCGAGCCGCGCGAACTGCGGATTGTCGCGGTTGATCACCGCCGCGCCGCCCGGCTCGATGCCTTCGAAGATTTCCGCCTTGGCGTCGGCGATCGTCTCGACCGAGCCGAAGAATTCGAGATGCACCGGCTCGACCGTGGTGACGATCGCGACATGCGGGCGCACCAGCCGGGTCAGCGGCGAGATCTCGCCGGCGTGGTTCATGCCCATTTCGAGCACGGCGAAGCGCGCGCTCTCGCGGGCAGCGCGCCAGCGACAGCGGCACGCCCCAGTGATTGTTGTAGGACGCCGCCGACGCATGGGTCTCGCCGCAGCGCGACAGCGCGAGCCGCAGCGCCTCCTTGGTGCCGGTCTTGCCGACCGAGCCGGTGACGCCGATGAACTTCGCCGTGCTGCGCGCGCGCGCGGCGCGGCCGAGCGCGCGCAGGCCTTCCAGCACGTCGGGCACGACCAGCAGCGGCGCATCCTTCGGCATCGCGGCGGCCTTGTCCGCTGCAACGACCGCGACGCCGCGCGCCGGCCTTCAGCGCGGCCGGGACGAAATCATGGCCGTCGCGAACGTCGCTGAGCGCGAAGAACGCCTCGCCCGGCGGCGATGGTGCGGGTGTCGATCGAAAGTCCCGGCACGCTGTCCGGCAGCGCGCCCTGCCGCCGCGCGCCCATCGCGGCGGCCATCGCCTCGACCGTCCACAGCGCGCCGCTCATGCCACCTCCTTGAGCGCCGCCTCGACCGCCTCGTGGTCGCTGAACGGCAAGCGTGCGATCGCCGACGATCTGGCCGCTTTCATGGCCCTTGCCGGCGATCAGCAGCACGTCGCCGGCCTGCAGCGACGCGACGGCGCTGCGGATCGCCTCGCGGCGGTCGCCGATCTCGGACGCGCCGGGCGCGGCTTTCAGGATCGCGGCGCGGATCGCGGCCGGATTTTCGCTGCGCGGATTGTCGTCGGTGACGATGACGCGGTCGGCCGCCTTCGCCGCGATCGCGCCCATCAGCGGACGCTTGCCCTGATCGCGGTCGCCGCCGCAGCCGAACACCACGACCAGCTCGCGCTTCACATAGGGCCGCAGCGCCTCCAGCGCCTTGTCCAGCGCGTCGGGCTTGTGCGCGTAGTCGACGAAGATCGGCGCGCCGTTGCGCTCGCCGACGAGATCGAGCCGGCCCTTGGCGCCCTTCAGCGAAGCCAGCGAGGCGAACACCGCGCCGGGCTCGCCGCCGGTCGCGATCGCAAGTCCCGCCGCGACCAGCGCGTTCTCGATCTGGAATGCGCCGACCAGCGGCAGCTTGATGCTGTAACGCTTGCCGGCGTGCTCGACGGTCAGCTTCTGCGCGAAACCGTCGATCGCCGTGTCGATCAGCCGGATGCCCTCGCCCTTGCGGCCGACCGTGATCAGCTTCAGCCCGCGCGCCTTCGCCGCCGCGACGACCGCGCCGCGTGCTCGTGATCGACGTCGATCACCGCCGCGCCGCCGTCGACCACCAGCGCCTCGAACAGCCGGAGCTTGGCCGCGAGATAGTGCTCGACGGTCGGATGATAGTCGAGATGATCGCGCGACAGATTGGTGAAGCCGCCGGCCGCGACGCGCACGCCGTCGAGCCGGTGCTGATCGAGGCCGTGCGACGACGCCTCGATCGCCAGATGCGTGACGCCTTCGTCGGCCAGTTCGGCGAGCGTGCGATGCAGCGCGACCGGATCGGGCGTGGTCAGCGAGCCATAGACCTCGCGCTTCGGCGTCACCACGCCGATGGTGCCGATGCTCGCGGCGCTCTTGCCGAGCGCCGCCCAGATCTGCCGCGTGAAGGCGGCGACCGAGGTCTTGCCGCTGGTGCCGGTGACGGCAGCGATCGTCGCCGGCTGCCGCGGATAGAACCGCGCCGCGGCCAGCGCCAGCGCGCGCCGCGCATTGGCGACCTGCACGAACACCGCGCCGGCCGGCAGCGACGGCGGCGCCTTCTCGCCGACGATCGCCGCGGCGCCGGCCGCGGCGGCCTGCGCCGCGAACGCCGAGCCGTCCGCCTTGCTGCCCGGCCATCGCGACGAACACGTCGCCGCGCTTGACCGCGCGGCTGTCCGCCGTGATGCCGCGCACCTCGATCGCGGCGGTGCGCGCATCGAGCGTTGCGGAATCGGTGAGGAGTTCGCCGAGATTCATGTCGCCGCAATCGTCGTTCGTGGCCGCGACTCAAGGCAACGACACTGGAATACTGGATGCCCCGCTTTCGCGGCGCATGACAAGTCGACGGCCTTATCTAGCGGGAGGCTTTGGCCAAAATAAGCTGCTCGGCCGGCGGCAGGTCGAAGCGCGGCTCGATGCCGAGCATCGGCGCGATGCGGGCGATCACCTTGCCCGCGGTCGGCGCGGCGTTCCAGCCGGAGGTGGCATAGCCGTGGGTCTCGGGCAGGCCCTGCGGCTCGTCGAGCATGATCAGCACCTGATAGCGCGGCTTGTCGGCCGGCAGGATCGCGGTGAAGGTGGTGAGCAGCTTGGTCTTGGAATAGCGGCCGCCGACCACCTTTTCCGAGGTGCCGGTCTTGCCGCCGACGTAATAGCCCTTCACCTCGGCCTTGGTCGCGGTGCCCTTCTCGGCGTTGAGCCGCATCAGGTAGCGCATCTTCTCGCTGGTCTCGGGCTTGACCACCTGCTTGGCGAGCTTCATCGCCTCTTCCGGCGAGCGCTTCATGAAGGTCGGCGGGATCAGCAGGCCGCCGTTCACCAGCGCGTTGATGCCGGCGACCGCCTGCAGCGGCGCGACCGAAAGGCCGTGGCCGAACGCGATCGTCACGGTGTTCAGCTCGCCCCAGCGCTTGGGCACGAGCGGCTCGGCGCTTTCCGGCAGTTCGGTGCGCAGCCGGTCGAGCTGGCCGAGCTTCTTGAGGAACCACTTGTGGTGCTCGACGCCCACGCCCAGCGCCATGCGCGCGGTGCCGATGTTCGACGAATAGGTGAACACCTCGGGCAGCGATGAGCACGCGGTTCTGGCCGTGATAGTCGCCGATGTTGAACTTGCCGTAGCGCAGCGAGCCGCGCGCATCGAGCATCGAGTTCAGGTTGTACTTGCCGGAATCGAGCGCCATCGCGAGCGTCAGCGCCTTGAAGGTCGAGCCCAGCTCGAACACGCCGGTGGTCAGCCGGTTGATGCGCAGCGGATCGTTGGCCTGCTTCGGGCTGTTCGGATCGTAGTCCGGCAGCGACACCATCGAGATGATCTCGCCGGTGTCGCACGTCGACGACGAGGCCGGCGGCGGCCTTCACCTTGAACTTCTCGGCGGCGGCGATCAGTTCGTCGCGCAGCGCATGCTGCACGCGCAGATCGACCGCGAGCTCGATCGGCTTCTGCAGCCGGTCGGTGGCGAAGCCCGCCATGTGCAGCGCCTGCAGGCCGCGGCCGTCGAGCCACTTCTCGATGCCGGCGATGCCCTGGTTGTCGATGTTGACGTGGCCGATCAGGTGCGAGACCTCGGCGCTGTTCGGATAGACGCGCTTGTTCTCGGCGAGGAAGCCGACGCCCGGCAGGCCGAGCCGGTGGATCTCGCGCTGCTGCTTCGGCGTGATCTCGCGCTTGAGCCAGACGAAGCCGCGCTTGGTGCTGAGCCGGTCGCGCAACTCCGGCGCGTCGAGATCGGGCAGCACCGCGGTCAGCAGTTCGGTCGCCTCGTCGAGGTCGATGATGCGGCGCGGCTCGGCGAACAGCGACGGCGCGCGCACGTCGGTCGCGAGAATCTGGCCGTTGCGGTCGACGATGTCGGGCCGCGCGGTCGAGATGCGCTCCTGCGAGCCGCCGCGCCGCACGAAGTGGCTTTCCGGCACCACCGCGAACATCACGAGCCGCACGGCGATCACCGCATAGACCGCGGCGAACGCCAGGATCGCGAGGCCGACGCGGGCGCGCGCCTTGGCGTGGCGGTCGACGTTGCTCGCCGTAGAGCAGCGTGCGGATCAGCCGCCGGCGCCAGGGCTCGGCGGGCTTCGCGACGGCCGGCGCGTCTGCGGATTGTGCGAGCGCGTCCATGGCCTAGTCGTCCCTGCCCGGCAGCGTGCCCGGCGGCGGACCTTCCTCCGGCACCGAGCCGGTCGGCGGATCGCTGTCCGGATTCTCGATCATCGAGGCGATCGCGTCGTCGGGCGGCGGCTGCACGATCTGCGGCGGACGCTCCGG
The DNA here is from genome assembly GCA_963838595.1 of uncultured Alphaproteobacteria bacterium. Lineage (GTDB taxonomy): Bacteria > Pseudomonadota > Alphaproteobacteria > Rhizobiales > Xanthobacteraceae > Z2-YC6860. The sequence goes on along the minus strand of CAWIRP010000019.1, from coordinate 174,898 downwards.
CAGGCGGTCGAGCGCGTCGAACTGCGTCGGCTGGGTCGGGCCGAGCGGCAGATGCCGCCGCACCAGGCCCTGGATGCGCGCCGGATTTTCCAGCGTCGCCCATTCGGCGCGCAGCGCCGCGATGGCGTCGCGCTCGCGCCGGATGTCGCCGCGCATCTTGGCGACGCGCTCGGCGCGCAGCGTCGATTCGAACTTGATCTCGTAGACGTAGGCCGCGGCGAACACCAGCATCGCCAGGACGCAGATGTTGAGAAGGCGCATGCGTCACCTCCCCTTCATCACGTCGGCGAGCGACGGCAGCCGCGGCAGCAGAGCGTCATCGTCGACGTCGCGCGGCGGCGCGCCGGTGCGCTCGGCGGCGCGCAGCTTGGCCGAGCGCGCGCGCGGATTGGCGGCGATCTCGGCGTCGTCCGGCCGCGATCGGACGCTTGGTGAGCAAGCTTGAAGGTCGGCGGCGGCGCCTTGGCCTCGGGCGCGTGGCGCGACATGCCGATCGAGCGCCGCTGCGCTCGGCCAGGAACGTCTTGACGATGCGGTCCTCGAGCGAATGGAAGGTCACGACGACCAGCCGGCCGCCGGGCTTGAGAATGCGCTCGGCGGCGGCGAGCGCCGGCGGCAAGCTCGGCCAGCTCCTCGTTGACGAAGATGCGCAGCGCCTGGAACGTCCGCGTCGCCGGATGGATCCGGTCGGGCCGCGCATGCACCACGCTGCCGACGATGTCGGCGAGCGCGCTGGTGGTCGTGATCGGCGCCTTGGCGCGGGCCGCGACGATGGCGCTGGCGACCAGGCGGGCAAAGCGCTCCTCGCCGAGCGTCGCGATGATGTCGGCGAGATCGCGCTCGGAGGCGTGCGCGACCACGTCGGCGGCGCTCGGGCCGTCGCCGCCCATGCGCATGTCGAGCGGCCCGTCGAGCCGGAACGAGAAGCCGCGCTCGCGCCTCGTCGAGCTGCATCGACGACACGCCGATGTCGAGCACGACGCCGTCGACCGCGTCGTGGCCGAACTTGCGCGCCACCGCGTCGAGATTGGAGAAGCGGTCCTCGACCAGCGTGAGCCGGCCTGCCGACCTGCAGAACCAGACCGGCGCCGTGCGCGATCGCGGTCTGGTCGCGGTCGATGCCGATCACCTGCGCGCCGGCCGCGAGGATCGCCTGCGCGTAGCCGCCGGCGCCGAACGTGCCGTCGATATAGATGCCGCCGTCGCGGACGTTGAGATGCTCGAGCGCGGCGCGCGCGAGCACGGGAACGTGACGGGCCGGTCCGCCAGCAGCGTCGCCGCCGCTGCCCGCCGTCATTCCCGTGCTCCGAGCGCGTCTTCCGCCGCTCTCTCGGAATCCGGACAGCCTCGATTCGGCGTCCCGGCGTCCCCTTGTCGCCGTGCGCCGAACCGTCCGGACTCCCAGATCTGCAACCTGCGCCAGCCACCGGTTCCGGTCGGACCATTGAAGGCGGATTTCGTTGGCGCTGGGCGAATCATTTTCTGTGCTCGTCACAATCGCGGGGCGGCGTGTTCCGCCGCCGGTCCGGATCCCGGGCCCCGCCGTATTCCCTTGATGCCTCAGCCGCTTACGCAGGGGGCGCAGCACAGTCTGAGGCGTCATGAAGCGGGCGTCCGAATGCAGCCGGACGGCGCGCGGGGCGCGCGCCGATCCGCCACCCGATTAACGGCGTTTAAGCTTAAGGAATTGTTTGCAAACCGCGGCGCGGCTCACCGGCCAGGCGTCAGCGACGACCGCCGCCGCGAATCGATGGAACTCGCGCGCGTCACGAGTCTTCGCTGGTCTGTCAGAAATCGCCGGAACATGACATTCGTTCAAGCGTTGTCTTGTCGAGGGGATTTTCGCACACACGGAATCCTGAGGAGACGGAAATGCTGAAGAAGCTGATGATCACGACCGCCATTGGCGGTCTGATGATGGGTGGCGCGTTCGCGCAGGCCGTCGATACCAAGCCGATCGATTCGCCGGCGCGAAGTCGCCGCCCGCGGCGAGCGCGCCCGCCGCGCCAACGACGGGCTCGGGCTCGGCGCAAGTTCGTCAACACGCAGAAGCCGGATCAATGGCTGGCGTCGAAGTTCAAGGGCACCGACGTGATCGGCGCCGACAACGAGAAGATCGGCGACGTGTCCGACATCCTGTTCGACAAGACCGGCAAGATCGAAGCGTTCATCGTGAGCGTCGGCGGCTTCCTGGGCATGGGCGCCAAGGACGTCGCGCTGGCTCCGGCCGCCTTCCAGGTCGTGGCTGGCGACAAGTCGAAGAACGAGTCCGACAAGCTGAAGCTGTCCATGACCAAGGATCAGCTCAAGCAGGCGGCGAACTTCGAGCCGTACAACCCGCCGCGTACGACGACCGGCATGGGCGGCGCGCACGCGCGCCCGGCGCCGGCCGCCCCGGCTCCGCGCTCAGTAAGTTGAGTTCGTAGCGTTGCAAGTGGCGTGAGTGAAGTAATCGGCCCAGGTCGGCGAAACCGGCCTGGGCCGATACTTTTGTGCTGAAACCGCATTATTCCCTGCCCGCCCAAAAATTGCCGCGAGCATTTCGCGCGAATTGAGTCCTTGGAATTCGTCCGAATTTTTTTCATAACAGTCCGCCATGCCGGAATTCCTCCCCGACTCCAGTCTGGTCGAACGCGTCGTCCCGTCGCCCAATCTCGACGAACGCCAGGGTGGCGACCCCGACATGATCCTGCTGCACTACACCGGCATGCAGAGCGCGCGAGGCGGCCCTGGAGCGGCTGTGCGATCCCGTGGCGCGGGTGTCGTCGCACTATTTCGTGTTCGAGAACGGCAGCATCGTGCAGATGGTGCCGGAGGCGAAGCGCGCCTGGCACGCCGGCGTGTCGTCGTGGGCGGGCGAGACCGACATCAACTCGCGCTCGATCGGCATCGAGATCGTCAATCCGGGCCACGACTTCGGCTATCCGGATTTTCCGATCCGGCAGATCGCCGCCGTGATCGCGCTGTGCCGCGGCATCATCGCGCGCCGCAACATCGCGCGCGACCGCGTGCTGGCGCACTCCGACGTGGCGCCGACCCGCAAGCAGGATCCCGGCGAGAAATTTCCCTGGCGGCTGCTCGCGGAATCCGGCGTCGGACTGTGGGTCGAGCCGGTGCCGATCACCGACTGGCTGTCGCTGGTGCCGGGCGACACCGGCGAGACGGTGACCGAGCTGCAGAAGGCGCTGGCCGAATACGGCTACGGCGTGCCGGTGTCCGGCGACTACGACGACACCACCAAGACCGTCGTCACCGCCTTCCAGCGCCATTTCCGCCCGGCGCAGGTCGACGGCATGGCCGACACCTCGACCCGCGAGACGCTGCGCAAGCTGCTCGACGCGCGCAAAGAGCCGGCGAAGCCGGCTGCAAGCCTCGCGATTAAGCCCAGACAGCCTAGCCGGCTCTTGACGGCGGCGGCGCACAGCCCCACACCTATCCCGTCAGTCGGCTGGACGGCCGCTCCGGCAATCACCGAAAGGTGGCCGGGGAGGAAAGTCCGGGCTCCACGGACGAACGGTGCCGGATAACGTCCGGCGGGCGTAAGCCCAGGGAAAGTGCCACAGAGAACAGACCGCCGCGGCGCGTTGTGTATTGCCGAGGCAAGGGTGAAACGGTGCGGTAAGAGCGCACCGCGCTTCCGGCAACGGAAGCGGCACGGCAAACCCCACCGGGAGCAAGACCGAATAGGGACGGCACGGAGCGCAAGCTCCAGCCTTTTTCCGGGTCGCCGTCCGGGTAGGTTGCTTCAGGCGCCGGGCAACCGGCGTCGCAGAGGAATGGCCGTCACGCGTGCGGTTCGCCGTGCGCCATACAGAACCCGGCTTACAGGCCGTCTGATACGTTAAGGGGGCTCGGCGGAAACACCGCCGGGCCCCCGCCAATTTTCGGGCGGGCCAGCGTCGGCGTGTTGGTGCTACGCTTCCTGTTGCCGGCCAAGCCCCGCATGAGGAATTCATGACACGAATCCAATTCGCAGCATGCAGCGCCCTCGCCGCGCTGCTCGCGATCGCGCTCGCCGGCCCCGCCACCACGCAAGGCTTGAAGAGCGGAACGCTGTCGCTGGTCGTGCCGTTCGCGGCCGGCGGGCCGAGCGACGTCGCCGGCCGCATCCTCGCGCAGGGCCTGGCCGACACGCTGGGTCAGACCGTCGTGGTGGAAAATCCGGTCGGCGCCGGCGGCACCGTCGGCTCGCTGCGCGTCTCGCGCTCGACGCCGGACGGCTCGCAATTCGTGCTCGGCAACAACGGCACGCACAGCTGGAGCCAGTCGCTCTACAAGAACCCGCCCTATGACGCGGTGACCGACTTCACGCCGCTCGGCCTCGCGGTCGAATTGCCGCGCGTCCTCATCGTGCCGAAGAACCTGCCGGCCAACAAGCTGCCGGAGTTCATCGCCTACGTGAAGGCGAACCAGGACGGTCCAGTTCGCCTCGGCCGGCCCGGGCTCGGCGTCGCACGTGAGCTGCATCCTGCTCAACGCCATGCTCGGCGTGAACGTCACCCACGTGCCCTATCGCGGGCTTCGCTGGCGATGCAGGACCTGATCGCCGGCCGCGTGCAATACATCTGCGACTCGGTCTCGACCTCGAAGCCGCAGATCGAAGGCAAGCACGTCAAGGGCATCGCGACCACGGGCCTGAAGCGCTCGCCCGCGCTGCCGAACATTCCGACCGCCAAGGAGCAGGGCCTCGATTTCGACGTGCTGACCTGGCAGGGCCTGTTCCTCGCCAAGAACACGCCGGAGCCGATCGTCCGCCAGCTCAGCGCGGCGTTCACCAAGGCGCTCGACCTGCCGCCGGTGCGCGAACGCTTCGCCGCGATCGGCGAAGAGATCCCGCCGCCGGACCGCCGCACGCCGGAGTATTTCAAGAAGTTCGTGGCGGGCGAGATCGCGCGCTGGAGCGGCCCGATCAAGGCGAGCGGCGTCACGGTGGAGTGACGCGGCAGTACAATCGGAGCATCATGAGCGCGGCACCCGGCGATCTCGTTCGAGAACGTCTCCAAGCGTACGGCGAGCACAGGCGCTCGACCGCGTCTCGCTCGACGTCGCCGAGCGCGAATTCCTCGCCATCGTCGGGCCGTCGGGCTCCGGCAAGACCACGCTGCTTCGCCTGATCAACCGGCTGACCGAGCCGACAGCGGCACCGTGCGCGTCGAAGGCGAGGACGTGCGCGCCGCCGATCCCGTCACGCTGCGGCGGCGGATCGGCTACGTGTTCCAGGGCGTCGGCCTGTTTCCGCACATGACGGTCGCGGAGAACATCGCGATCACGCCGAAGCTGCTCGGCTGGGACGAGGCGCGCATGGCCGCGCGCGTCGATGAACTGATCGATCTGGTGCGCTTGAAGCGCGCGGAGCACCGCGACCGCCTGCCCGCGCAACTCTCCGGCGGCGAACGCCAGCGCGTCGGCGTCGCCCGCGCGATCGCCGCAGGACCGAAGATCGTGCTGATGGACGAGCCGTTCGGCGCGCTCGATCCGCTCACCCGCGACGCGCTCGGCGAGGACTACCGCCGCCTGCACGACGAGCTCGGCCTCACCACCGTGATGATCACCCACGACACGCTGGAGGCCGTGCTGCTCGCCGACCGCATCGCGGTGATCCGCGACGGCCGCATCGTCGCCGAAGGCACGCCGCGCGACTGATGAACGCGCGATCAGGACGACTACGTCCGCGAACTGATGGCGACGCCGCGCCGCCAGGCCGAGCGGCTGCAGGCGCTGCTCGACCAGCGGAACGGCGCGCTGATGCACCCGCAGATCGCCGAAGCCTTCGCGCGCCTGCCGGCCTATCTCGGCGGCCACGTCGCGGTCAGCGTGACCGCGCTGGTGCTCGGGCTCGCGATCAGCCTGCCGCTGGCGCTGCGTGTCGATGCAGCGGCCGCGCTTGCGCAGCGTGCTGCTCGGCTTCGCGAGCGTGGTGCAGACCATTCCCGGGCTTGCGCTGCTCGCGCTGTTCTATCCGCTGCTGCTCGGCATCGCGGCGCTGACCGAGCGCGACGTTCGGCGCGGGCTTCTCCGCGCTCGGCTTCCTGCCTTCGGTGCTGGCGCTCACGCTCTACTCCATGCTGCCGGTGCTGCGGAACACCATCGCCGGGCTCGACGGCGTCGACCCCGACGTCAAGCAGGCCGCGCTCGGCGTCGGCATGACGCGGCGGCAATCGCTGTTCATGGTCGAGCTGCCGCTGGCGCTGCCGGTCATCATGGCCGGCATCCGCACCGCCGCGGTCTGGGTGATCGGCGCCGCGACGCTGTCGACGCCGATCGGCCAGACCAGCCTCGGCAACTACATCTTCACCGGCTTGCAGACGCAGAACTGGGTGTTCGTGCTGTTCGGCTGCGTCGCCGCCGCGGTGTTCGCGCTCGCGGTCGATCAACTGCTGGCGCTGATGGAGAACGGGCCTCGGCGCGCAGAAGCGCAGCGCGTCGCCGCCGGCGCGCTCGGGCTTGCGCTGATCGCCGTCGCGTCGCTCGTGCCCGGCCTGTCGCAGCCGGCCGCCACCTACGTGATCGGCACCAAGCCGTTCACCGAGCAATACGTGCTGGCCGCGTTGATCGAGAAGCGGCTGCGCGACGCCGGCCTGTCCGCGCGGCGGCGCGAGGGGCTCGGCTCGGCGGTCATCTTCGAGGCGCTGCGCGCCAGCGAGATCGACGTCTATGTCGACTATTCCGGCACGATCTGGACCAACCAGATGCAGCGCACCGACGTGAAGCCGCGCCCCGAAATGCTGGCCGAGATCCGGGCGGACCTGCAGAATCGATACGACATCAGGATCGCGGGTCGGCTCGGCTTCGAGAACGCCTATGCGCTGGCGATGCGGCGAGCCGCGCGCAGTCGCTCGGCATCCGCAGCTCGCCGATCTCGCCGGACGCGCCCCGCAGCTCTCGATCGCCGGCGACTACGAATTCTTCGGCCGGCCGGAATGGCAGGCGCTTCGCGCCGCCTATGGTCTCGCGTTCCGCGAACAGCGGCAGATGCAGCCGGAGTTCATGTATGCGGCCGTGGCGACCGGCGAGGTCGACGTGATCGCGGGCTACACCAGCGACGGCCGCATCGCGCAGCACGGTCTCGCGGTGCTGGACGACCCGAAGCACGCCATCCCGCCCTACGACGCGGTGCTGCTGATTTCGCCGAAGCGTGTCGGCGATCAGGCGCTGCTCGACGCCCTGCAGCCGCTGGTCGGATGCAATCGACGTCGCACATGATGCGCGAGGCCAACCTGCGCGCGTCGGCAAGGACGGCGCCTCGCCGGAACAAGCGGCGCGCTGGCTGTGGAGCGAGATCGAGGAAGGAAGACGCGCTAACTCCCGTCATCTGACGGCTCGGCCTCGAAGACGACGGCCCGATGTTGGCGTCAACCGAGCCGTTTCCTCGAGACTTGGCCTCGGCCGCGGCGCAGGATGAGGGCTCGTCGCCGCAGCACATGAACCGTGAAGTACTTGTCGGCGTCGGTCCAGACCGCCATCGGCGTCCAGCCGGCGCCGCGCGCCATCGCGCCGAACGACTCGACCGAATACTTGTAGCTGTTCTCGGTGTGGATGGTTTCGCCGGCGCGGAAGTCGATGTCTCGCCGCACAGCCGACCTTCTGCCGCTTGAGGCTCGCCAGATGCATCTCGATGCGCGAATTCTCGCGGTTGTAGAAGGCGTGATGCTCGAACGCCGACACGTTGAACTTGGCGCCAAGCTCGCGATTGATGCGCGTCAGCAGATTGAGATTGAACTTCGCCGTCACGCCCTGCTTGTCGTTGTAGGCCTTCTGCAGCACCTGCGTGTCCTTCACCAGATCGACGCCGACGATGAACATCGCGCCGGGGCCGAGCATCTCGCGCGGCCTGGCGCAGGAACGCCGCACGCCTCGTGCGGCTCGAAATTGCCGATGGTCGAGCCGGGGAAGAAGCCGACGCGCGGCATGCCTTCGACCGCGATCGGCAGTTCGAACGGCTTGCTGAAATCCGCCGCGACCGGAAGCATCGCGACGTCGGGATACTCCTGGCGCAGCTCCGCCGCCTGGCGCTCCAGGAACTCCGCCGAGATGTCGACCGGCACATAGGCGGCGAGCGCTTTCGCCGCGTCGAGCACGATCCGCGTCTTGGTGCTGGAGCCGCTGCCGAACTCGATCAGCGCCGCGCCTTGCGGAATCAGCCGGCGATGTCCGCGCGCGTGTCGCGCAGGATGCCGAGTCTCGCAGCGCGTCGGATAATACTCGGGCAGCTCGGTGATGCGCTCGAACAGCTCGGAGCCGGCGCCGTCGTAGAAATATTTCGGCGGCAGCCGCTTCGGCATCGCCGTCAGTCCGGCGATCACGTCGGCGGCGAACGCAGTCGCCTCCGGATGGGCGGGCTTCGACCGGGAGCGCGGTGCGTGCGAGTGCTGATCTGGCCACGGTTACTCTCCCTCAATCGTAATCGACGAGCCGCAGCCCGCTGAACTGCCAGCGCGCCGGCGGATGGAAGAAATTGCGGTAGCTGACGCGCGCGTGCCCTTGCGGCGTCGCCAGCGACGAGCCGCGCAGCACCATCTGGTTGACCATGAACTTGCCGTTGTACTCGCCGAGCGCGCCCTCGATGGCGCGGTAGCCCGGATACGGCGGATAAGCGCTGCGAGTCCATTGCCAGACCACGCCGTCGGCGTCGGCGAGAATGCCGGCGCGCGCCGCGACCTCCCATTCGAACTCGGTCGGCAGGTGCTTGCCGGCCCAGCGCGCGAAGGCATCGGCTTCGTAATAGCTGACATGCATGACCGGCGCGGCTGGATCGACCGGCCTGCAGGCCGCCGAGCGTCAGCGTGTGCCACGCGCCATCGGCTTCGCGCCAATAGCCCGGCGCATTCCAGCCTTGCGCTTCGACCACGGCCCAGCCGTCCGACAGCCACAGCGACGGCGTCGTGTAGCCGCCGTCGGCCATGAACTCGAGCCATTCGCCGTTGGTGACGAGATGACGCGCGATCGAGACGTCGCGCAGCAACACCTGATGCGCCGGCTGCTCGTTGTCGAAGCAGAAGCCGTCGCCTGGCGTGACCGACCTGATAGATGCCGGCCTTGAGCTCGGCGAACTCAGCCGGCGCCGGCGCGCCGTGCCGGCGGCTGCCAGTTCTTGTCATAGGCCGGGATCGGTCGGATTCTGCGCAAAGGCATGCAGGATGTCGGTCAGCATCAATTCCTGATGCTGCTGCTCGTGATGCAGGCCGATCTCGACGATCGGAACGATTGTCTCCAGCGTCGCGTCGTCCGCGCCTTCGATCAGCGCCATCGACCGCGCGCGTCGACATGCGCGCGATAGGCCGCGACCTCCTGCGCGTTCGGCCGCGTGATCAGCCCGCGCTCGGGCCGCGCATGCCGCGGACCCGCCGCGACGTAATAGGAGTTGAACAGAAACGCGAAGCGCTCGTCGAACGCGCGATAGTCCGGCACGTGCGGCTTGAGCAGAAACTGCTCGAAGAACCACGTGGTGTGCGCGCGATGCCATTTGGTCGGGCTCGCATCCGGCATCGACTGGATGATCTGGTCCTCGGCCGACAGCGGCGCGGCGCGGCGCTCGGTCTCGGCGCGTACGGTGCGGAAAGCATCCGCCCACAGCAGCCGCTGGACGGCCGCCGGCGGCCGGACATTCGCGTTGTCCTGAACGAGCGGAAATACGGCGGTACGCGGCAATGGAAACTCCGCTTTGGGAGGACCGGAAATATGAGCGATATGGCGATCTAACAATGGGAAACGCCGGGAATTGTTCCCCGGAAGCGAGCCCGGCGCAACGCGTAATGCGCCAGTGTGACACTATCGATCGCGGCTATGCCACCAGACGGGCGTTTAGCCCGTTTTCAGGGCTTGTCTCTTGCGGATAGGCTCGCCCGGCACTCGAAACGGCACCGACACAATGACAGCTATCTATCGCGGCATGGACCGCCCGACACTCGACGCCGCCTATGACAACGCGGCCGCTGTCCCAAACACGCCGGAATACCGCGCCCGCTGGGACGAGGTCAGCGCCAAGCTCCGTGCCAAGCCCATTTCGCGACTCGATCTCCGCTTCGGCGAGCGGCCGCGCGCCACGCTCGACTATTTTCCGGCGAAGCCGGGCGCCCCGCTGTTCGTGTTCATCCACGGCGGCTACTGGCAGCGCAACGAGAAGGAGCGATTCTCCTTCACCGCACTCGGTCCGAATGCGCACGGCGTCAATGTCGCCGTGCCGGGCTACACGCTCGCACCGCAGGCGCGGCTGACCGACATCGTCGCGGAGATACGTCAGGCGCTCACGTACCTCGCGGACCGTGCGGCTGAACTCGGCTTCGACCGCACGCGCATCATGGTCGGCGGCTGGTCGGCAGGTGGGCATCTCACTGCTGCCGTCGCCGGTCATCCGGCCGTCGCGGGCGGAATACCGATCAGCGGCATTTTCGATCTCGAGCCGATCAAGCTCGGCGTCCTCAATGAGGCGTTGCAGCTTAGTGACGACGAAGTCGCCAGGCTCAGCCCGCTCAGCAACATCCCTTCCCGCTTGCCGCCGCTTGAAGTGTTCGTCGGCGGCAACGAACGGCCGGAGTTGCAGCGTCAATCTAAAGAATACACCGCCGCTGCACAGAGCCGCGGTCTGCCCGTCAACATGGCCACGTTGCACGGTCATCATCACTTCTCGATCCTCGACGAGTTACAGTCGCCCGACGGCGCTCTAACCAAGGCCATCGTGCAGATGGCCGCCAAGCTCGGCTGAAAGAGTCGCCCGCCGCAAATCGAACTCACCTGCCCTCGTCATCTTGAAGCAGTGGCGGGATCGGCGTCTAATTCCGCCCGTCAAGGGACGGGAACCGCAATGCCGGACATCAAGCTGATCAGCACCACGGCGATGAAGAGTACGCTCGACGACGTGCTGCCGAAGTTCGAGCGCGCCACCGGTCACAAGGTCTTGCCGTCCTACGGGCCCTCGCCGCGTCTCACCAAGCAGATCGCCGAAGGCGCAGTGTGCGATGCCGCCATCGTCGGCGCACAGAACATCGAGGATCTGGTCAAGCAGGGCAAGATCGCGGCCGGCACGTCCTGCGCCATTGGATCGTCTTCGATCGCGCTCGCGGTGCAAAAGGGAGCGCCCAAGCCGGACATCTCGACCGAGGAGAAGTTCAAGCAAGCGCTGCTGGCCGCAAAATCGATCGCCATGAGCAATCCGGTCGGCGGCGGCACCAGCGGCGGCGTGCTGATGCGCGCGTTCGAGCGGCTCGGCATCGCCGACGCGATCAAGGGCAAGCTGACATTCGGCGCCGGCGGCCCGGCCGGCCTGGTCGGCCACTACCTCGCCCGCAAGGAAATCGAGATCGGCATCCAGCAGATGCCCGAGCTGATGATGGTGCCCGGCATCGACATCGTCGGCCCGCTGCCGGAGGGGAGTGCAGTCCGTCACCGTGTTCACCGGCGGCATCTCGACCGCGGCGCAAAATCCCAACGCGGCGAAGGCGTTGCTGCAATTTCTGCAATCACCGGAAACCGCGGCGGTGGTCCGCGCCAAAGGCATGGGCGCATGAAGGCTACTGGAGAGCATGACATGAAAGCACTTCACGCAGTCGTCGCTGCCCTTCTCATGACGCTCACCGCGAGCAGCGCGTCCACGCCGTCGAGATCGAGGCGCTGATCAGCACGGCCATCAAGGCCGCGATCGACGACCTCACGCCGCCGTTCGAACGCACCAGCGGCCATACGTTGAAGGCAAGCTACGGCCCCTCCGGCGGCGTGAAGCGGCGGTTCGAGGGCGGCGAGCCGGCCGATCTCGTCGCGCTGGACAGCAACCTGCTCGACGATCTCATCAAGCAGGGCAAGGTGCTGCCGGGCCGCACCGATATCGCGCGGACCGGCATCGGCATCGCGGTGAAAAAGGGCGCACCCAAGCCCGACGTGTCGTCGGCCGACGCTATCAAGCGCGCGCTGCTCGCCGCCAAGACGGTCGGGCACACCGCGCCGGCCGGCGGCGGCATCACCGCCATGCACCTGATCAACGTGTTCGAGAAACTCGGCATCGGCAAGGAAGTCACCGCGAAGACCAAGCTCGCCGCCGGCGGACCGAACGGCCGCGTCAGCGTGCTGGTGTCGAGCGGCGAAGCCGAAATCGGACTGCAGCTCGTCTCCGAGCTGATGTCCAACCCCGAGGTCGAGGTGATCGGCATGCTGCCGCCCGAATTGCAGCTCACCGCCGTCATGTCGGCGGGCGTCACCGCCAGCGCCAAGCAGCCCGATGCCGCGAAGGCGTTCATTGCCTATCTCGCGTCGCCGGCGACGCAGCCGGTTTACAAGTCGAAGGGCCTGGCGTTCTAGATGCATGGCGGCGATCAAGTTTCTCTGCAGCACCGCGTTGAAGTCTTCGCTGGACGAACTGCTTTCGACGTTCGAACACAGCGTCGAACCGAACTATGGGCCATCCGCGCAGCTCACCAAGCGTCTCGCCGACGGCGAGACCGCCGACGCCGTGGTGCTGACCGGGCCCGGGCTTCGACGAGATGGCGAAGCTCGGCAAGGTGACGCCCGCCAGCCGGCTCGCCATCGCGCGCTCCGCCACCATGCTTGCGGTGAAGCAAGGCACGCCGCGTCCGGACATCTCCACGGTCGAGAAATTCAAGCAGGCGATGCTCGATGCGAAGTCGGTTGCCTACAGCGGGCCTGGCGCGGGCTCGACCGGCGCACATATGGCCAAGGTCGTCGAGCAACTGGGTATCGCCGAGGCGTTGAAGCGCAAAACGATCCTTGGTCCCGGCGGCCCGGCGGGATTGATCGGCAACTATCTGGTGCGCGGCGAAGCCGAGATCGGCATCCAGCAGGATTCGGAATTGATGGCGGTGCCGGGCGTCGACATCGTCGGCCCCCTGCCCGGCGAGATCGGACTGGTCACCGAATTCGTGTTCGGCGTCCACACAGGAGCGAGAGACTGCCGCCGCGGCGAAGGCGCTGGGCGAATTCCTGCGATCGCCGGCGGCGCTCGCGGTGATGAAAGCCAAAGGCCTGACGCCGGCCTAGAGTTCTACTTCTTCAAATCGCCGAACGCGCCTTTCTTGGCGAGCGTCTTCCCACTTCACGATCTCGCTCTTGAGATGATCCTCAAGAACCTTCGGCGAGCCGCCGATGAAGCGGTAGCCGAGCGCCAGCTCGCGTCTCCCGCATGTCCGGGAGAGTTCGATCACCTCCTGAAGATCGCGGTTGACCTTGTCGATGATCGCCTTCGGCGTGCCCTTGGGCGCGAAGAAGCCGTACCAGCTCGAACTCGTCCTGCATGTTGACGCCGACCTCCTTCAAGGTCGGCATCTCCGGCAGGAGCTTGGACCGCGACGGGCCGTTGACCGCGAGCGCGCGAACCTTCTCCGATTTGATGTGCGGCAGCGAGCCGCCCGCGGTGGTGAACCAGACCTCGATGCGGCCGGAGAACACGTCGGCGTAGGTCTGCGACATCTGGGCATAGGGCACGTGCTGCATGCTGATGCCAGTGACTTCGCTGAACAGCACGGTGGCGAGATGCGCGCTAGTGCCGATACCGACCGACGCGTAGTTCAGCTTGCCGGGATTGGCCTTGGCGTAGTCGATCACATCCTTGACCGACTTGAACGGCGTCGGGTTCGACACCATGAAGATTTCGAGCGCCGTGCCGACCAGCATGATCGGCTCGAAGCTGGTGACCGGATGGAACGCGGTGGTCGGCGACAGCGTGACGTTGGTGCCGAGCGTCTGCGCGCCGAAGTGCAGCGTGTAGCCGTCGGTCGGCGCGGTAGCCGCGGCCGCAGCGCCGATGTTTCCGCCGCCGCCAGGGCGGTTTTCCACCACGACCTGCTGGCCCCACTTCTCTGATAACTTTTGTGCGATCAGCCGGCCCAGCACGTCGATCGCGCCTGCGGGCGAGAACGCGATCAGGATTTTCACCGGCCGGTCAGGATAGTTCTGCGCGCGGGCGCTGCCGGGCTGGATGGCCACAAGGCCGGCGGCCAGCGCCAGCACGGCCAAAGACTTCAGTCGCATAAGGCCCTCCCCGCATTTTCCGTTGTTCGCTGCGGCCGTTTTCGGCGCTTGGCGCCAGCATGGCTTTGGAACCGCGTGAAATCAATGCGGCAGCCATGCGGCAAAGCCGATCCGGCGCGGTGGAAGAGTCGTTGCGGCTGTTGCCCACCTCCGGTACTTTTCGAACAATTACAAACAGACGGGCGAGGAAATATGGCCGAGTGGTTCGTCGCGAAAAGTTCGGATCTCAAGGACGGCGATCGCCGCATCGTCAACGCCGGCCCGCGCGAGATCGGCGTGTTCCACAAGGACGGCGCCTACTACGCCTACTCCAACATCTGCCTGCACCAGGGCGGCCCGGCCTGCGAAGGCCTGACGATCGCCAACGTGGTCGACATCCTCGGCCCCGATCGCACCTACGAAGGCCAGAAATTCGGCGACGAGACGCATTTCGTCTGTCCGTGGCACGGCTGGGAATACGATCTGAAGACCGGCGAGATGGTCGGCGACCGCAAACAGAAGCTCCGCAAATACGAAGTCGTGAAGCGCGGCGACGAAATCTACGTCGTCGCTTGACAAGAATTGGCCTGACAAATTGACCTGAGGAGACACGCTCATGGATATGCCACGCAGTGACGTTCGCCCGGTCGATTTCGACAGCTTCTCGACGCCGAAGCATCTCGAACACGCCGCGCAGCAGGCGCACAAGCGCAACTATCAGGACTTCCTGATCGTCGACGTCAACTCGCATCACTACGAGAACAAGTCCTACGCCGAGGTGTTCGAATACATCGAGAACCCGATCATGCGCCGCGACGCGATCGACAGCGGCGGCCGCAGCACGGGATTTCTCAACACGCAGGTCGGCGGCCAGAGCATGGCCGGCCGCATCATCCGCAACAAAGGCCGCAAGCTCGACAAGCCGCGCATCGCCAAGCACCGCGACATCGGCATGACGCTCGACTGGATGGACTCGATGGGCGTCGACTACGCCTGTCTGTTTCCGACGCCGATGCTGTTCCTCAGCGCGCATCCGGTGCCGGAGGTCGAGGCCGCGATGGCGCAGGCCTACAACCGCTGGCTCTGCGAGCGCATCCTGGCGCACGAGCCGCGCATCGTGTCGATGCTCTACCTGCCGTTCAACGATCCGGACGCCGCCTACAAGACGGTGAAGGAGTTCGGCGACAAGAAGGGCGTGGTCGGCTTCATGGTGACGTCGCCGCGCTACAAGTCGGTGCACGACAACGCCTTCATCAAGACCTATTCGCTGATCGAGGACATGGGCAAGGTGCTGTCGTTCCACGCCGCCTATAACTGGGACGACCGCGCGCTCGCGATGTGCAATCGCTTCATCGCGGCGCACGCGCTCGGCTTCATGTGGTTCAACATGGTCCACATGACCAACTGGGTGGTGAACGGCCTGCCCGAGCGCTTCCCCAAGCTCAAGGTGATGTGGATCGAGAGCGGCCTGACCTGGGCCTACGCGCTGATGCAGCGGCTCGACCACTCCTACCTGATGCGCACCTCGGACTGCCCGCAGCTCAAGCGCAAGCCGAGCGAGTACATGCGCGAGATGTACTATTCGACGCAGCCGATGGAGATGCCGGACGACAAGTCGCTGCTCGAAGCGACCTTCAAGCAGATCAAGGCCGACACGCAATTGCTCTGGTCGTCGGACTACCCGCACTGGGACTTCGACCTGCCGTCGACGATCTACGACCTGCCATTCCTGGACGAGAAGGCCAAGCGCAACATCCTCGGCGGCACCGCGGCCAAGCTGTTCAACCTCGACACCAAGCCGGTGAAGAAGATTCCGTAACAGCACTCCCCAGATCGAATGTGGCAATGGCCGGGATTTATCCCGGCCATTGGCGTTTTGCGGCCAGCATTGGCGGTTGATACCCGCCCCGGTCTGTGCCCTGATACTTCCCATAAAATAAAACTCTGGGAGGATACGCGTGCAACACAAGCTCATTGTCGGCGCGCTCGCGCTGGCGCTGTTCGCGCCGGCCACGACCGCATCCGCGCAAAATGTCACTTTGAATGTCAGTTCCTGGGTGCCGCCGTCGCACCTGATCACCGCCGACGTGCTGACGCCGCTCTGCAAGGACATGGAATCGGCGACCCAAGGCCGCGTGAAATGCAACATGCTGCCCAAGGCCGTGGTCGCGCCGCCGCAGACCTTCGACGCGGTCCGCGACGGGCTCGCCGATCTGTCGTTCTCCGCGCACGGCTACACGCCGGGTCGTTTCGTCTCGACCGATGTCGCGGAATTTCCGTTCCTCGGCGATACGTCGGAATCGATCTCGGTCGCCTACCAGCGCATCCATGACCGCATGCTCGCCAAGCTCGACGAGCACAAGGGCCTGCACCTGATGGGCGTGTTCACCCACGGTCCGGGTGCGATCTTCAACACCAAGCGCGCGATCAATTCACTCAAGGACCTGGACGGCATGAAGATCCGCGTCGGCGGCGGTCTGGTGGTCGACATCGCCAATTCGCTCGGCACCGTGCCGATGCTGAAGCCCGCGCCGGAGAGCTACGAACTGATGAGCCAGGGCGTGGCTGATGGCGTATTCTTCCCGAAGGAAGCCGCGGTGTCCTTCAAGCTGGTGCCGCTCATCAAGCACGCCACCTTTATTCCGGGCGGCCTCTACAACGTCACCTTCGGCGTGGTGATGAACCCGGCCAAGTGGAAGCAGATTTCGCCCGCCGACCAGGCCGCGATCAACAAGCTCAGCGGCGAAGCGCTGGCGCGGCGCGCCGGTAAGGCGTGGGACGCGACCGACGTGCGCGCCGTGAAGGCGCTCAACGACGCCGGCATCCCGATCGTCACCGCCAGCCCGCAGTTCGTCGCCGAGATCAAGTCCCGCACCAACAAGCTGGAGCAGGCCTGGGCCGACAAGGCCAAGGCCAAGGGCCTCGACGGCGCGGCCGCGCTCGCGGCGTTGCGCGCGGAGATCGCCAAGCCGACGAACTAGGTGATGCTCAAGCAAAGAGCTAGCGCGGGGCGACGAAGGCGGCATCCCGGTTCGCCGGGATGCCGTCAGTCATTGGGGGGAGCATGAACGGCCGGCCAGTGCTGGACCAGTTCGACCGCGTCGTGGCGCCAGCGCTCGGTGCCCTCGCCGCGCTCGTGCTGTTCGCCATGATGACGCTGACCTGCGTCGACGTGATCGGACGCTACTTCTTCTCGCGTCCGATCTTCGGCGGCTTCGAGCTGACCGAGATGATGCTGGCGGCGATGATCTTCCTCGGCCTGCCGCTGGTGACGCTGCGCAACGAGCACATCACCGTCGACGTGCTCGACGCCGTCACGCCGGACTGGCTGTTCCGGGTGCAGCACATCGTGGCCTGCGCGATCGGCATGCTGTCGACCGGCTACCTCGCCTGGCGGCTCTGGGTGCGCGCCACCACGCTTTACAATGCCGGCGAAACCACCGCGCAGCTCAAGATCAAGCTCGGCTACCTCGCCTATTCGATGAGCTTCCTGATGGCGCTCACCGCCGTCGCGCTGTTCATCGTGATGCTGCGGCCGCCGCAGCGCCACGTCCCCGGCGAAGGCGGCACCACGTGATCGAGACCCTGACCGGCTTCGCCGCGTTCCTGATCCTCGCCTTCCTGCGCGTGCCGATGGCCTTCGCCATGGGCATCGTCGGCTTTGTCGGCGTCGGCTACATGCTCAACTTCAATGTCGCCGCCTCGTCGATCGCACAGGTCACCTACGAGACCGGCATGTCCTACACGCTGTCGGTCATCCCGCTGTTCATCCTGATGGGCAACTTCGTGGTGCGTGCGAAACTGTCCGACGAACTCTACCACGCCGCCTATTGCTTCCTCGGCCATCTGCGCGGCGGCCTCGCCATGTCCACGGTGATCGCCTGCGCCGGCTTCGGCGCGATCTGCGGCTCCTCGATCGCCACCGCCGCGACCTTCACCAAGGTGTCGTATCCCTCGATGCGCAAGTACGGCTACAGCGATGCGCTGGCGGCGGGCTCGATCGCGGCCGGCGGCACGCTCGGCATCCTGATCCCGCCGTCGGTCATCATGGTGATCTACGGCATCATGACCGAGACCAGCATCGGCAAGCTGTTCATCGCCGGCATCATCCCCGGCCTGCTCGCGACCGTGCTGCTGTGCCTGGCGGTGGTCTGGATCACGCGGCGCGACCCCGCCGCCGGCCCGCCGGCCGAGCCGAGCTCGTGGGCGGAGCGCAGGGCCGCGCTCAAGTACGTCTGGCCGGTGATCATGCTGTTCGTGCTGGTGATCGGCGGCATCTACGTCGGCGCGTTCACCGCCACCGAAGGCGCCGGCATCGGCGCCGGCGGCGCGTTCCTGTTCGCGCTGTCGCGCCGCGCGCTGACATGGCGCGTGCTGTTCGAGGTGCTGGTGGAGAGCGCTCGCACCACCTCGATGCTGTTCATGATCCTGATCGGCGCGCTGCTGTTCGCAAGCTTCGTCAACTACACGACCATGCCGGGCGATCTCAAAGCCTTCGTCTCGCTGTTCAATGCGACGCCGTGGCTGGTGATCGTCGCGATCTGCGCGATCTACGTCATCCTCGGCACCGCGATGGAAGAGCTGTCGATGATCCTGCTCACGGTGCCGCTGTTCTTCCCGGTGGTGACGTCGCTTGGCTACGACCCGATCTGGTTCGGCATCATCGTGGTGATCGTGGTGCAGATCGGACTGATCAGCCCGCCGGTCGGCATGAACATCTTCGTGGTGAAAAACCTGCTGCGTCATCTCTCGATCGGCACGGTGTTCCGTGGCGTGACGCCGTTCACCGTCGCGTTGGTCGCGCTACTGGCACTAATGGTGGCGTTCCCGGGCCTCGCGACCTGGCTGCCGGGCTATATGAAGTGACGCAGCTTATCGCGGTCGCCGTCCACGATCAGAACCGGGCTCGTCATAGACGCGGGCTTCACCGTTTTTAAGTTTGAGGCGAGATTCTTCTTCGAGGGTGACGCGTC
Source organism: uncultured Alphaproteobacteria bacterium (assembly GCA_963838595.1). GTDB lineage: Bacteria > Pseudomonadota > Alphaproteobacteria > Rhizobiales > Xanthobacteraceae > Z2-YC6860. Next base: position 155,972 of record CAWIRP010000019.1, on the reverse strand, counting down.
GCTGAGACAATTCAGCAAGATGCCCCGGAGAAAAATGTCTCAACACATTCGCCACGGCTTCTTTGCGAGGCCCGGCCGTAATCCACATCTCACGCGATGTGCCGTGCCGCACTTCGACGAAATGCATACCATCGGTATACGGGTCGCTCATAAGCGCGCCTGCGGTGGCATAGTCCCCTACGCGGCCTGCCGGAATATTGCATTAAACGAACGCGCTTTGACAGGTGGCAATTCCACAGACAATCGAGGCGTTGCCTCGCCTTCGGGAGGAGCTACTGGCTCCCTGCGATCCCGGCCTTGGTGATCACCTCGCCCCAGCGCACGATCTCGTCGGAGACGAACTTCCGCATCGCGTCCGGCGACGGCGACACCTGCGGCAGCGTGCCGTCCTGGCTGAGCAGATCCTGCACCTCGCGCTCCGCCATGATGGCGCGGATTTCCGTGTAGAGCTTGTCGACGATCTCCTTGGGCACGCCGCCGGTCGTGGTGATGGTGTGCCAGGACGACGCGTCGTAGCCTGGGATGCCGGCTTCGGCGAGCGGCGGCACATCCGGCAACGCCTTGACGCGCTGCGCGGTGGTGACGCCGAGCGCGCGGATTTTGCCGGACTCGACCAGGCCACGCGCCGGCGGCACGTCGGCGAACATGAAGGACACGTGCCCGGCCGTGATGTCCTGCAACGCCGGCGCGGTGCCCTTGTAAGGCACATGCGTCAGCTCGACGCCGAACCGGCTCTTGAAGATTTCGCCGTTGAGATGATGGAACGTGCCCGGCCCCGGCGAGGCGAACGAAAGCTGGCCCGGCTTCTCCTTGGCGAGCTTGACGAGATCGTCGACCGACTTCACCGGCAGCGCCGGATTGACCACCAGCACGAACGGCACCCGCGCCAGCAGCGCGATCGGCGTCAGGTCCTTGCGCGGATCGTAGGCGAGTTCCTTGCGCACCGTCGCGTTGAAGGCGAGGATGGTGCTCGACGCCATCATGATGGTGTAGCCGTCAGGCGCCGCGCGCGCGACCGCGGTCGCCGCCGTGATGCCGCCGCCGCCGGGCCGGTGATCGACCACGAACGGCTTGCCGAGACGCTGCTCGAGCTTTTGCCCGAGCAGCCGCGCGAACAATCCGGTCACGCCGCCGGGCGCGAACGGCACCACGAAGGTGACGGGGCGGTTGGGATAGTCGGTCGCTTGCGCTCGCGCATGCTGAGAAGCAGCTGCGAGCAACGCGGCGGCCAGCGCTGATCGTGCGAAGCGGTCGTCATGACAGGATCCTAGCGCAGCACCCAGTCGATTGAATATCGGCCGGGACCGAAGAACACCAGCAGCAGCAAGCCCGCCGCAGATCGCGAGATGCTCCAGCGCGATGGTGAACTGCATGCGGCGCGCCGGCCCTTCGTGATCGAACGGGCGGTGCGCCAGCAAGGTCGCGAACGCGGTGAAGCCGAGCAGCAGCGCAGCGCCCCAGCCGGAATGCACGCCGAGCAGCACCATCAGGCCGCCGATGAGCTGCACCGCGATCACCAGCGGACGGATCAACTCGGGATTCGGCAGCTTGAGCGCTTGCAGTTCGGCGATGGCGTCGGCGCGATGAGTCAGCTTGTCGATGCCGCTGTAGAGATAGACCGCGCTGAGAAAAATGCGCGCAGCGAGAAAGCCCAGGTCCGAGAGATCAGTCATTTGGCACGCCCCCCGGCGTCACGTGCTGATCTGGACTGGGCTTCTGGATGGTAGCGGGGAGAGGACTTGAACCTCCGACCTACGGATTATGATTCCGCCGCTCTAACCAGCTGAGCTACCCCGCCATCCAGACCGATCGCCGGAGCTTGGCTCCGGCGGGGGCCACATCTAGGGCATCCGGCGCGCCTTTCCAAGAGGAATAGCGGCTCGCCTTGCGGCCCGGAACAATATGCTATTGTGGGGTATCACCGGTTCGCCCCACTAGAGGAAAGGAAACGTCCTATGCGCCTTGTTGCCCTTCTCACCGCCGCCGCGTTCGGCCTCAGCGCCATGTCCGGCGACGCCTTCGCGCAGGCCACGCCGCAGGGACAAAAGTCCGACGGCCAGATGGAGAGCGCGGGCGGGCCTGCCAAGAAGGCCGTGAAGAGCGGCAAGCGCTCGAAGAAAGGCTCCAAGAAGATGAGCCAGTAACAGCGAACCTGAAGCATCGAACGAGAGGGCCGCCTTCGAGGCGGCCCTTTTCGTTGGGCGCAAGGGGAACGGGTGCGGAGCAGTTGGCGTTGCCAATCGGTTGTCCGCAAGGGCAACAAACACCAACAGAGAGGAACGTCCATGCGTCTCATTCCCGTCGTTGCCGCCACCGCGATCGGCCTCGTGGCCTCGTTGAGCTTTGCCAGTGCCCAAACCACCCAGACCAGTCCACGGTCCGGTACTGCGCCGACCGTGTCGAACAGCACCCAGCAGGGCGCGATGGCCAAGCCGATGCAGACCAGCAAGAAGATGAAGGCCACCAAGAAGATGAAGACCAGCAAGAAGATGTAGCGCAATTCCGCCGCATCCCTGAAAAAGAGCCGCCGTCGAGGCGGCTCTTTGCGTGAGCGACGGAGCTCGGCCCGGAACGTCCCCTGCAACCGCGCGTTGTCGAAACGGCCGATTGCCGCCGCCGCCGGCGGCTTCATGCATGGAGGATTCGATGGCCAAGAAGCGGAAGTATTCGCGTAGCGCAAGCCGGGACGTCGAGAATGAAATGCACCGCTACAAGCGAGGCACGCGCCAAGAGCGGTCCCGGCGGCAAGGCCGGCAAGGTGAAGAGCCGCAAGCAGGCGATCGCGATCGGCCTCTCCAAGGCGCGCAAGAAAGGCAAGAAGGTCCCGCGCAAAAAGTAGTCGCGCGGCGGCTCCGATCAGGCGGACGGCCCCGCCGTTGCGCGTTTCCTCCGGTGCCGTGCGCTTGTGGTGATCGTGCAGAAACTTGGCGAGTTGCTCGCGCAGGCTTTCGTCCCGCTCGGTCTGATGGCCGAGCACAATCGCCGCCTCGAACAATTTTTCCTGGATGGATTGCGGCAATTCCGCCCAGCGCGAGATCACCGCCGCGCCCAAGCACCCGCGCCATCCGTCCGTTTTCTTCGCTTTCAGGCATTGTTGTCCTCGCACGGAACCGGCGGAGAACGCCTCGAACAAGGCACAAGTTCCCCAATTCCGCCGCGGAACCGCCGCGCGGTCAGGCTGTTGTCTTCCGAATCGGGGCGGCGTTCTGGTTTGAGAGCGTAGCTATGGCCACCAGCAGATTGCTTGCCTTTGAAACCTGGGACGCAGTCGAGTTCGAGAAGTGCGTGGTGCGGCGATTGCAGGCCGCGCTCACGCCGTCGCTGATCCCGCCGCCGCACAATCCGTCCGACCGCGCCGTGGTCGACACCGTCGCCGCGATGCTCGCCGACGAGCGCGTGCAATCGGTGCTGCGCAGCGCGCGGCAGCGACCGCTTCGTCAGCGTGATCCGCGCCGTCGAGGAGGTGGTGTCGCGGCGCGACATGCTCGGCGACGAGGAGACGATCGCCGAACTGTGGGAGTTCATCGACGAGGACGACCTCAACATCATGCTCGCGACCGCCAAGGCGAGCGAGCAGCCCGAGGAGTTGCTGGTGCGGATGTTCGAAGGCCCGTACCGGCCGATGCATTCCTGAATTATTTCGGCCGCACGCTTGGATCGCCGCCGGGACTGCCGGGCGGCGGAATCACGGGCGTCTTGCCGGCACCCGGCGTCGGCGCCCGGATGTCCGGATCGACGTTCGGCGGGCAGATCACGCCGTCGGTGCGCGCGAGCTTGTCGCTCAGGTTTTCGCCGGTGGTGGCGGCGGCGGGCGCTGATGGATTCGGCGGCCGCAGCCTGCAGCCGGTCGCCCGGCGCGCAGGCCTTGGGATCGACCGCCGGCGGCCGCTGTTGCGGCGGCGGCTGGCTGCCGGTCCTGCGCGACCAAAGCCACTGCGCCGAGCAGCAGCGCCGACAGTGCGATGGCGGCGTGCCGGATCATGACCGCGTCACCCGCGGCACCATCCGCTCGACCTCGCGCTCGGTCTTGGTGCCGCCGCCGGAAACGCGCTCTTCGATTTCGCCTTGAGGCGCCGGCGGCCGGCCGGCGCATTCTTCAGCGCGCTCTTGCTGGTCTTGCGCTTGCCCTGCGTCGCTTTGGCCATGACCTGCTCCGCTCGTTGCCAGCCAAGCTAACGAGCGAGCGGCGGACAGGTTCCGTGTGCGAAATCAGCCGCCGGCGCGTGCGGCGATCGGCGCCTTCGCTGCCGCCTTGCCGAACCGGATCAGCGAGAAATGCCCGAGCGGCGGCATCGGCCGGCGCTCGATCAATTGCGCGCCGTAGCGATCGGCCCATGTCGTCAGCCGCGCCCAGGGAAACTCCGGCCGCCAGCCGAGCCGGCGCGCCACCGGCGAGAAACACAGCTCGAACACGCGGCGCGGCCCGCCTTCGGCGCCGATGTGATTGACCAGAACGATCTCGCCGCCGGGCTTGAGCACGCGCGCGAATTCATCGAGCGTCGCTTCCGGCTCCGGCACCGCGGTGATGACATATTGCGCCACGATCACGTCGAACGAAGCTGTCGGGGAAACCGAGATGCTTCGCGTCCATCACCGCGACGCAGTCAACGTTGTGAAGCTTCTGCTCGATGACGCGCTCCTGCGCCTTACGCAGCATCGGCTCGGAGTAGTCGACCGCGACGATGCGGTTGCCACGCGAATAGTCCGGCAGCGACATCCCGGTGCCGACGCCGACGTCGAGGATGCGCCCGCCCGGCGGACAGGCGCGCTCCGCCGCCTCGATCGAGGCCCTGCGGCCCTGCTCGAACACCGAGCCAAACACCATGTCGTAGACCGGCGCCCAGCGGGCGTAGGCCTTCGCCATCCTCTCTTTGTTGAAATCGTCCGCCATCGCCGCCCCGCGAAATCAGTCCGGAAACGATCCTAGCGGAAAATCGATTGCCACGTTGGTTGTGATGTGCGCGGCGCTATGCCGCCGCCCTCGCCTTGGCTTCCGCGCTGCGGATGAAGCCGCCGCCGAGCACGCGGGCCTGGCCCTGCGAGCCGTCGTAGAACACGCAGGCCTGGCCGGGCGACACGCCGTCCTCGCCGTCCGCCAGTTCGACCTCATAACTGCCGGCGGCGGCGATCAGCCGGCCCGCCTGCGGCGCACGGGTCGAACGAACCTTGACGAACACGTCGAGCCCGCCGTTTTCGAGCACCGCATCCAGCGGGCCCTCGCCGATCCAGTTGACGTCGCGCAACTGGATGCGCCGCATGGTCAGCGCCTCGCGCGGCCCGACCACGACCTGGCGTCTCACGGCATCGAGCCGCACCACGTAGAGCGGCGCCGCGCCCGCGATCTTCAGTCCGCGGCGCTGTCCGACCGTGAAATGGATGATGCCGTCGTGGCGGCCCAGCACCTTGCCGTCGAGGTCGACGATGTCGCCGGCCTCCGACGCGCCCGGCTTCAGCCGCTCGATCACGTCGGTGTAACGCCCGGTCGGCACGAAGCAGATGTCCTGGCTGTCGTGCTTGTCGGCGACCGCGAGGCCGAAGCGATGCGCCAGCTCGCGGGTCTCCGCCTTGGTGCGCTCGCCGAGCGGGAAGCGCAGCAGATCGAGCTGCCCGCGCGTGGTGGCGAACAGGAAATAGCTCTGGTCGCGGTCCTCGTCCTTTGCCCGGTAGAGCGCGCGTCCTGCGGGATGCGGCCGCGAGGCGACGTAGTGCCCGGTCGCCAGCGCCTTGGCGCCGAGCTCGCGTGCGGTCGACAGCAGGTCGGTGAACTTGATCGCCACGTTGCAGTCGATGCATGGCACCGGCGTCTCGCCGGCGACGTAGCTCTCGGCGAATCGGTCAATGACCGACTCCTTGAAGCGCCGCTCGTAGTCGAGCACGTAGTGCGGAATGCCGATGCGGTCGGCCACTGAACGAGCGTCGTTGATGTCCTGCCCGGCGCAGCAGGCGCCCTTGCGGTGGGTCGCGGCGCCATGGTCGTAAAGCTGCAGCGTGATGCCGATGACGTCGTAGCCCTCGGCCTTCAGCAGCGCCGCGGTCACCGAGGAATCGACGCCGCCCGACATGGCGACCACGACCCGGGTCTGTTCCGGCGACCCCTCGATGTCGAGACTGTTGAGCATTGCTGCCGCGGCGAAGGCCGCGCTCCTGGCGTCAAACCGGCGAGTTGCGACGGCCTCTTACTATATGTCCCGACCCCCGCCGCGCAATGCACGCGAACCGGCTGAAATCGCGGGACGGCGCGTGTTTTGAAGTGTTCCAGGCAATTATTGCCGGGGCCAAGCAGCGTATGCCGGGCCGCCGCTTCGGAAGCCGGGCAGCCACGCAAGCAAGCATCTGATTCCGCTGGAAAATTGGTTTTGCACGCGATGGCCCGTGGCTTGCAAACCTATTCGCATCGAAATCCCTCCAGTGAGGTCAATGCCGTGGCAAGCGTGGCGTCTGAATCCCAGATTTTCCCTCCGGCGCGTCCCCTGCCCGGTCCGCGCGGCCCGGGCGCGAAGGACCAAGTTGGGGCCGGCGCCGGTCCGGACGACTTCGCCAAGCTGCTCGACAGCAAGCCGGCGGATGATCGCGAGGCGCCTGCGCGCACCAAGCGCGACCGCAGCGATGACGCCACGGCGACGAAGGGCAACCGGCGCGGCAGCGACGCCGCGCACACGAAGCGCGCAAAGGACAAGGCTCCGGTCGAGGATGACGCTCCGGAAGTCAACGAGACCGCTGCGAGTGACAAGGCTCCCGCGGCAGCCGACGATACGACCCAGCAGACGTCGGGCGATGCACCGAACGATGCGGCGCCGGAAATCGGCGAGCAAGCCTGAAACCGACGGCACTGCGGTTGACGGCAAGATCGAGCCGACGCCGCTGCCGACAGCATGATCGTAACCAACGTGGCTGCGGATACGCTCGTCCCGGCCAACGACCACGACTCCGGCAGTCACCGCTCCTGTCGCCATGGCCGTCCCTGCGTTGCCTGACACCACCGCAACGGCTCCGGCGGCGACGCCTGCCGAAGTCGCGCCGGTGGCCGATGCAGCCGCTCCTGTCGCACCGTCTCCTGCCGCACCGCCTCCTGCAGCGCCTGTCGCGAACGATGGCGCCGAGACACCCGCCCTGACCGCACAGCCGGTCAAGGCGCAACCGCAAGCGACGCGCTCCAACCGACACTCCGGCGAAGGATGCGGCCATCGCGCAGGCGAAGCCGGTTGATGCCGCCCAGCAAGACGAGACACAGGCGAAGCCAGAACCCACCATTCATCAGGACAAAGGCTCAGCCGCAGCCTGCAACGGCTGCGAAGGCCGACACGCCCGAGCCGGTCGCGCGCCCGCACGATTCCGCCGCCGCCGTGAAAAACAGCGCCGACCTGATTCAGAACCTCGGCGTCACCGCTCCAATGCATCACGCCGCGCCGGCGCAAAGCACCGCGGCAGCCAGCGCCGCCGCGGCCGCCGCCCCGACGCCGGCGCAAACGGCGGCAGTGCCGGTGGCCGGGCTCGCCGTTGAAATCGCGGCCCAATCCAACGCTGGCAACAGCCGTTTCGAAATCCGGCTCGATCCGCCGGAACTAGGCCGCATCGACGTCCGCCTCGAGATCGACGGCGACGGTCACGTCAAGTCGCGCCTGATCGTGGAGCGCTCGGAGACGCTCGACATGCTGCGCCGCGACGCGCCCCAACTTGAACGCGCGCTGCAGCAGGCCGGCCTCAAGACCGGCGATAACGCGCTGGAATTCTCGCTGCGCCAGCAGACGTCGCAGCACGACGACGAAGCCCGCCAGAACGCCGGCCGGCTGGTGGTGCCTGACGAAGGCGCCGTGCCGCTCGACACCATTCAAAACAACTATGGACGGCTGCTCGGTCTCGGCGGCGGCCTCGACATCAGAGTTTAAGGAAACAGACCATGGCCATCCCAGCGATCAATCCGGCGGTCAACTCCACCGTCAGCGTCAGCGACAACCGGCTCGGCAACCGTGGTCGACGGGGAGACGCTGTCCAAGAACTTCAGCCAGTTCCTCACCCTGCTAACCACGCAGCTCAAGAACCAGAACCCGCTCGATCCGCTGGACACCAACCAGTTCACCCAGCAGCTCGTGCAGTTCGCGCAGGTCGAACAGCAGCTCAAGCAGAACGATCAGCTCGCCACGCTGGTTTCATTGCAGAAGACCGCGCAATCGACCACCGCGCTGGGCTTCGTCGGCGAGACCGTGGTGGTCGACGGCTCGACCGCGAGCCTGGCGAACGGCCAGGCCAACTGGAGCCTCAACGTTCCGAAACCCGCCTCGGTGACGATCAACATCCGCAATTCGACCGGCCAGAACGTCTTCAGCGGCAGCTATACGATGCAGGCGGGCGTCAACGATTTCACCTGGGACGGCAAGAGCCCCAACGGCACGCAATGGCCGTCGGGCAACTACACGATGACGGTGACGGCGAAAGATACGTCGGGCCAGAGCATCGCCGTGCCGACCGAAGTGGAAGGCCTCGTCGACAGCGCCGACATCACCAAGAATCCGCCGGTGCTTTCAGTGGCCGGCCAGGACTTCACGCTCGACAAGGTGAAGCGCGTGGTGCGCCGCTAAGGCGACTCCAACCGCCGCTCATTCCCGCGCATAGCCGTCGAAGACGGCGTCGCTTCGCTCGCCTATGCTGGGAATCGAACAAACGCACGGACCTGAACGAGTGGCTCTGGATCCCCGCTTGCGCGGAGGAGCGGAGACAACGAGTGAAGCCAGGAACTTTCGCGGTAATATTTCGTTCATTTCTTGCCCCCGCAGCGCCAAAAGCCCTCGTAATCCGCTGCGATCCTGTTCTAAAATTTTATGGACGGGCAAGTTCTGCCTATTTGCACGTTCCGCTTAGCCAAATTTTAAGCCGAGGCCGCTAGGGTCGGACATAAGTCAGTCAGTGTCAGTCAGTAGTTGTGAGTATGTCGATGACCGAGCCCCACCGCCCGAGGGCAAAATATGTGATCGGGCCCGACGGCAGTCCGCTTACCATCGCGGATCTTCCGGCACCGGGAACGAAGCGTTGGGTGATCCGCCGCAAGGCGGAGGTGGTCGCGGCTGTGCGCGGCGGTCTGCTTTCGCTTGAGGAAGCCTGCACCCGTTACACGCTGACCGTGGAAGAGTTCCTGTCCTGGCAAGCCTCGATCGAGCAGCATGGTCTCGCGGGCCTGCGCACCACGCGCATCCAGCAGTACCGCCAATAGGCGTCCAACACCGAATTCGAGAAAACGCCGGCCGAATGGCCGGCGTTTTTGTTTTTGCCTCCAAAGGCCCTCCGATTGGCCAACCGCCGGGGAACACAGGCAGCCGCGCAGCCGTTAGCCTTTTAGGACCACTTTATGTTTGCGAGGGAGTGCGGCGATGCGATGGAAACCAGGACATCTTACCGCGCGGCGGCGGGTGCTCGCGATCGCGATCGTAGCGCCGGTCTTCGCGGTATTCGGCTCCGGCCTTTACGCCCAGTCGCTGCCCGAGGAGCGCTCTCCGAAGATCAATCTGACCGTCGAGCAAAGACATATCGTCAAGGAACTGGTGAAGGATCTGAAGGTCCAGGCGGTGACCACCGACGCGCCGACCGCGATCGGAGACAAGGTGCCGGAGCGCGTCGTCGCGCAGCCAATTCCCGTCGAAGTTGCCCAGCGCGTGCCGCAGGTCCGTTTGTATGCCTTCTACATCAAGGGCGATGACATCGTTTTGGTCGACCCCAAGAATCGGACGATCACCGACGTCATCAACTGATCGTCTTCCCTTGCACCAGGCATTTCCTCGACGCGCGCATTAACCGCGCAGTAACCATAAACTGGGCAATTCTTGCCGGGTAAGGCGCTCCCGCGCCGACTTAAGCGGAGTTCCCGTGCAAGCTTCCATTGCGTTCTTCAGATCGCTCGGCGCGTCCCGGATCATCGCAATGGGCGCGGTCACGATCGCGCTCATCGGATTCTTCGCCTTCCTGATCATGCGGGTGACTGCGCCGCAGATGACGACGCTGTTCACCGACCTGACGCCCGAGGACGCGTCGGCGATCATGAAGGACCTGGAGCGGCAGTCGATCCCCTACGAGGCCCGCAACGACGGCACCATCATCATGGTGCCGAAGGAGCGCGTTACACGACTGCGCATGAAGCTCGCCGAAAGCGGGCTGCCCAAGGGCGGCGGCGTCGGCTACGAGATCTTCGACAAATCCGACGCGCTCGGCGCCACCAGCTTCATCCAGAACATCAACCACCTCCGCGCGCTCGAGGGCGAGCTCGCCCGCACCATCCGTGCGCTCGATCGCGTTCAGTCGGCGCGGGTGCACCTCGTGCTGCCCGAGCGGCCGCTGTTCTCGCGCGACAAGGCGGAGCCGTCGGCCTCGATCGTGCTCAAGGTGCGCGGCTGCCTCGACCAGGCGCAGGTTCGGGCGATCCGCCACCTCGCAGCATCGGCCGTCAATGGGCTGAAGCCGCAGCGCGTTTCGATCGTGGACGAGACCGGCCGGCTTCTGGCCGACGGCAGCGGCGACCAGACACCGGGCGGCGTGACCGCCGACGAGCGCAAGGTCGCGTTCGAGAAGCGCATGCGCGACCAGGTCGAATCGATCGTCACCTCGGTGGTGGGGCCCGGCCGCGCGCGCGTGCAGGTCGCCGCCGATTTCGATTTCAACCGCATCACGCAGACCTCCGACCGGTTCGACCCGGAAAGCCGCGTCGTGCGCTCGAGCCAGACCCGCGAGGAAACCATGGCCGCGGGCGACAACAAGGAAGGCCAGGTCACGGTCGCCAACGATCTGCCGGGCGGACAGCAGCGTCCCGCCGAGCAGCCGGCGCAGCGCAAACCAGCAGCGCGACCAGAACCGCAAGACCGAGGAAATCGTCAACTACGAGATTTCCCGCACCACCAAGACCGAAGTGATCGAGGGCGGCCGCGCTCAACCGCATCTCGGTCGCCGTTGTGGTCGACGGCAATTACGCCAAGAACGACAAGGGCGAACTCGCCTACGAGCCGCGCAAGCAGGAAGAAATCGATCGCATCGCCGCCCTGGTGCGCACCGCGATCGGCTTCGACGCCAAGCGCGGCGACCAGGTCGAGGTGGCGAACCTGCGGCTTGCCGAGACGCCGTCGATCCCGGTTGCCGAGCCGACCGGCTGGCTGAGCTTCCTGCAATTCACCAAGGACGACGCCATGCGCGGCATCGAGCTCGGTCGTGATGGCGCTGCTCGGTCTCGTCGTCCTGTTCTTCGGGGTGCGGCCGCTGCTGCGCCGCGTGATGGGCACCGACCAGGTCGCAATCGCGGCCGCGGGCGGCGTGTTCCTGCCCGGCGCGACCATGGTCACGGCGGCGAGCGCCGCCGCCGGCGGAGCCGCCAGCGCGCTGCCGGGCTCAGGGGTCAACGTCAAGGGCAGCGGCAACGGCAGCATCACCTCAACCGGCGGCCCGAACGTGTCGCTGATCGGCGGCGACGCCAGCGTCAACATCTCGAACCGCACCTCGGCGATGATCGACATCGCGCAGGTGCAGGGCCAGGTCCACGCCGAGTCCGTCAAGAAGGTCGGCGAACTGGCCGAGCGCAATCCGAACGAAACCGTCGCCATCATCCGCACCTGGCTGCACGAAAGCGCGGCCTGAGGAACGTGAATCGCAATGGCCGCAGCCGCACGTAGAGCCCCTTCCGCCGAGATCGAGAATCTCGTCGCCTCGCTGTCGAGCCGCCAGCAGGAGCACCGTCCGGCGCGCCAGCTCACCGGCCCGGAGCGCGCCGCGGTGCTGATGCTGTCGCTGGGCGACCAGTACGGCTCGAAGATCTGGGGCCTGCTCGACGACGACGACCTGCGGGCGCTCTCGATCGTGATGTCGACGCTCGGCACCATCAGCTCCGACCTGGTCGAGAACCTGCTGCTCGAATTCGTCGGCAAGCTGTCCGCCTCCGGCGCGCTGATGGGCAACTACGACCACACCGAGCGGCTGCTGCAGCAATACCTGCCGCCGGAGCGGGTCGGCGGCATCATGGACGAGATCCGCGGGCCCGCCGGCCGCAACATGTGGGAGAAGCTCTCCAACGTGCAGGAGGAGGTGCTCGCCAACTACCTGAAGAACGAGTACCCGCAGACCGTCGCGGTGGTGCTCTCCAAGCTTCGCCCGGAGCATGCCGCGCGCGTGCTCGCCATCCTGCCGGAAGAGCTCGCGCTCGACGTCGTGAACCGCATGCTCAAGATGGAAGCGGTGCAGAAGGAGGTGCTGGAGCGCGTCGAGCAGACGCTGCGCACCGAATTCATGTCCAACATCTCGCAGACCCGGCGCCGCGACGCTCACGAGATCATGGCGGAAATCTTCAACAGCTTCGACCGCCAGACCGAAACGCGCTTCATGACCTCGCTGGAAGAGGAAAACCGCGAGTCGGCCGATCGCATCAAGTCGCTGATGTTCACCTTCGACGACCTCATCAAGCTCGACTCAGCTTCGGCGCAGACGCTGATGCGCAACATCGACAAGGACAAGCTCGGCGTCGCGCTCAAGGGCGCCTCCGAAGCGGTGCGCCAGTTCTTCCTCAGCAACATGTCGACCCGCGCCGCCAAGATGCTGGTCGACGACATGCAGGCGATGGGTCCGGTGCGGCTGCGCGACGTCGACGACGCGCAGGTGATGCTCGTCAACATGGCCAAGGACCTCGCCGCCAAGGGCGAGCTCATCATCTCCAAGCAACGCGGCGACGAAGAGCTGGTCTACTGATGGCGGCGGCAAAAAAATTCCTGTTCGAAGCGGACTTCGCGCCGGGCGCCAGCGAGGCGGAGCGGCCCGTGCCGCGCGCCGAGCACGCGCTCGCGCTCGCCGAGGCCGAGAGCAAGGGCTTCGGCGACGGCTTCAAGACGGCGGAAAAGGAGCGCGTGGCGGAGGCCGAGCGGCGCACCGCGGTCGCGTTCGAGCAGATCGGCGACGCGCTGCATCGCCTCTCGCAGGGCCTCGCCGCGATCGAAGACCGCCTCGAAGCCGAGGCGGTCGAGGTGGCGGCCGCGGTCGGCCGCAAGCTCGCGCCGGAACTGATCGCACGCGAGCCGTTCGCCGAGATCGCCACCCTCGCCATCGATTGCTTCAAGCAGCTTGTCACCGCGCCGCACATCGTGGTGCGCGTCAACGACGCGCTGCTCGCCACCGCCAAGCAGCGGCTCGGCGACGCCGCCCGCGCCCGCGGCTTCGAAGGCCGCCTCGTGGTGATCGCCGAGCCGGACGTCGCGCTCGGCGACTGCCGCATCGAATGGGCCGACGGCGGCGTCAATCGCGACAGCGTCAAAACCGAAGCGGCGATCGCCGACATGGTCCGCCGCTATGTCACCGCCCGCGCGCCGGAAGATGCGGATGCGCCGGGTGGCCCGATTCTGCCAGATCTTGGGGAGATTTCTAAATGAGTGACGACAGCAAGGTTCCGCTGCCCAATCTGGAGGACGGCGCCGCTCCGCCCCCGGTCGATCCGGCGATGATGGCGCAGGCCGACGAAACGGCGAACCGCTCGGCGGCCGATCTCGAAGCGGTGTTCGACGTGCCGGTGCAGGTCTCGGCGGTGCTGGGCCGCGCCCGCATGGACGTCGGCGAACTGCTCAAGCTCGGACCCGGCAGCGTGCTCGAGCTCGACCGCAAGGTCGGCGAAGCGATCGACATCTACGTCAACAACAGGCTGGTGGCGCGCGGCGAAGTCGTGCTGGTCGAGGACAAGCTCGGCGTGACCATGACGGAAGTCATCAAGGCCGAGAAAACAGCGCTGATCCGAAGTGACCGTCGACAAGATCATGCGAAAGATAGAGGAACATCATGCGCCTTCTCATCGTCGGCACCCTGAAGGGCCAGCTCACCACCGCGACCAAGATCGCGATGGACCGCGGCGCCTCCGTCACCCATGCCGAAAGCATCGACCAGGCGCTCGCCGGTGCTGCGCTCCGGCCGCGGCGCCGACCTGATGATGGTCGAGGTCGCGCTCGACATCGCCGAGCTGGTGGCGAAGCTCGAAGCTCGAGCACATCCACGTTCCGATCGTTGCCTGCGGCATCGAGAACAACGCCAAGGCCGCCGTTGCCGCGATCCGCGCCGGCGCCAAGGAATACATCCCGCTGCCGCCCGATCCGGAGCTGATCGCGGCCGTGCTCGCCGCCGTCACCGAAGACAATCGCGAGATGATCTATCGCGACGACGCCATGGCGCACGTGGTGAAGCTCGCGCAGCAGGTCGCGACCTCGGACGCCTCGGTGCTGATCACCGGCGAATCCGGCACCGGCAAGGAGGTGCTGGCGCGCTACGTCCACACCCGCTCGCACCGCGCGAAGAAGCCGTTCATCACCATCAACTGCGCCGCGATCCCGGAGAACCTGCTGGAATCCGAACTGTTCGGCCATGAGAAGGGCTCGTTCACCGGCGCGGTGGCGCGCCGCATCGGCAAGTTCGAGGAGGCCACCGGCGGCACGCTGCTGCTCGACGAAATTTCCGAAATGGACGTGCGGCTGCAAGCCAAGCTGCTGCGCGCCATCCAGGAGCGCGTGATCGACCGCGTCGGCGGCACCAGGCCGGTGCCGATCGACATCCGCATCATCGCGACCTCCAACCGCAACCTGACGGAGGCTGCGCGCGAAGGAAAATTCCGCGAGGACCTGCTGTTCCGTCTCAACGTCGTGAACCTGAAGCTGCCGCCGCTGCGCGAGCGGCCCTCCGACGTCATCGAGCTCGCGCAGTTCTTCGCCAAGAAATACGCCGAGGCGAACGGCGTGCCGGTGCGGCCGCTGGCGGCCGAGGCGCGCAAGGCGCTGAGCATCCACCGCTGGCCCGGCAACGTGCGCGAGCTGGAGAACACCATCCACCGCGCCGTGCTGCTCTCCAGCGGCGCCGAGATCGGCGTCGACGGCATTCTCACGCCGGACGGCGCGCGGCTCGATCAGGCGCGCGGCCGGGCGTCGTGGCGCATGCCGCGCTCGCCGCGGAACAGGTCACCCGCTCGCTGGTCGGCCGCACCGTCGCCGACGTCGAGCGCGACCTGATCCTGGAGACGCTCAAGCACTGCCTCGGCAACCGGACGCACGCCTCCAACATTCTCGGCATCTCGATCCGCACGCTGCGCAACAAGCTCAACGAATACGCCGCCGAGGGCGTGCCGATCCCGCCGCCGAACGGCGGCGGCGAGGTCAGAGGCGCGGCGTAGCCGACCCTTCCGAAACTCACTCTCAAGCGCCGCCGCCCAGCGCGCCGGGCCTTGAGCTTTTCGCGCGCCTGCCCGCGGCACTGCCTGTCGGACATATGTCTTCGAGAGAGCCGCGACGTTCGTCGATCGGCATGCCTGTCGCGTGAGCCGACGCAGGCGTCATGGCCGCCATGCCGTTTCGATCTTTACGCGCGCTGTCGCTGGCGACCATGCGCCGACACCCGCGCCGCGCCGGTCGGCGATTGTCGGCTCGACAAAGCCGACCGCACCGTTCACGGCGTCACGCTCGGCAGCTACGCAAGCCGGCAAGCCGTGCTGGGCGACCGCATGAGCCAAGGACGGCAAGCGTGGCCAGCATGGGTGCGAGCGCGAGGAGCGGCGACTTCCCCTGGTACCTTTTCGCCACGCAGGACGGCAGGCAGACCGCATCGCGTTTCGCAGTCCATCCCGCCGACGCGGTCAACTCGCTACATCGAGAGCGCGAGGTCCGCTATCGCAGCCTCGGGACGCAAACGAGCTTCTCGGCCGCGACGCGAGAGCTACTACGTCGGGCGCGAGGGCTCCGCCGCGAAAGCTCGATCGCCGCCAGCAGTCCGTCGCGACCGACAACGAGCATCAAGCTCGGCATCGACCCGCCTGGACCGGTCGAGCGCCTTGGCCGCTGCTTCAAGCTGTACAAGGCGCGCGGGTCGACCGAGACGTTCCTCTACGGGGTCGTGAGACGTCAAGCGTCGGAGCTGCCGATCCTGAAGCTCGCCAACATGCCGTTCGTACTACGTCTCGAGTACCAGTTCGAGCGCGGCAAGCTGGTGCGCTACCGGTTCGGCTATGATTATCCTTGAGCCGCATTCGGGCGTCGAGCGCCGCGATGCTGAACTGAATCTACCATCGCTGCGGCTCAGTTCGGGTTCACGCGCTTGCGCGTGAACGAATGCCGAGTGCCGTTGACCACCATCTACAAAATCTGCACCGCCGCCGAATGGCGCGAGGCCGAGCAGGCCGGCGCGTACCGCGGCTCCGCCGGTCGACCGCAAGGACGGCTTCATCCATTTCTCGACCGCCGAGCAGGCGGCGGAGACGGCCGCCAAGTGGTTCGCCGGCCTACCCGACCTCGTGCTGGTCGCGATCGACGCCGAGCGCGCTGGGCGAAACAGGCTGAAATGGGAGCCGTCGCGCGGCGGCGCGTTGTTCCCGCACCTCTACGGAGAGCTGCCGCTCACCGCGGTGCGCCGGCGTCGATCCGCTGCCGCTCGATGGCTCGGGCGCGGCACGTGTTCCCGGCCAGCCTGCCCTAGCCGACACCACACCGCCACGCTTTGCGCACAAGGGTTAAGGAAATTAACCGCCGCGGTAACCATGTACCCGGCAAATGTTGCCCGGTGGGGGAGCTTGCATTTCGTTCTTTGAGTGGCTTGCCTGCCCGTGCCTGCGCCCGATCAGCGCAAGCGCGCGAGCCGTAGTCGCATTGCGTTCCATGGATTTTGAATTCGAGGACGCCGGCCGCGTGAACCTCCAATGACCGACGTAACCGCTGCCGGCCCGCCCGGCGGCAAAACCAGCAACACCCTGGGCCTGCCCGGGCTTGGCGCGATCGGCGCCATGCTCAAGCGCGGCGATATCGCGCTCGCGATCGGCGTTCTCACGATCCTGGTCGTCCTGATCCTGCCGCTGCCGCCGATCCTGCTCGATCTGGCGCTGGCGATCTCGATCATCCTTTCGGTGCTGATCCTGATGACGGCGCTGTTCATCCAGACGCCGCTCGAGTTCTCCGCGTTTCCCACCATCCTGCTGATCTCGACCATGCTGCGGCTGGCGCTCAACCTCGCCTCGACGCGGCTGATCCTGGCGCACGGCCACGAGGGCACCCACGCCGCCGGCCACGTCATCGAGGCGTTCGGCAACTTCGTGATGGCCGGCAACTTCGTGATCGGCATCATCGTCTTCATCATCCTGGTGATCGTGAACTTCGTCGTCATCACCAAGGGCTCCGGCCGCATCGCCGAAGTCGCGGCGCGCTTCCACCTCGACGCCATGCCCGGCAAGCAGATGGCGGTCGACGCCGACCTTTCCGCCGGCCTGATCGACGAAACCGAGGCGAAGCGGCGCCGCAAGGCGCTGGAGGACGAAAGCGGATTCTTCGGCGCGATGGACGGCGCCTCCAAGTTCGTGCGCGGCGACGCCATCGCCGGCCTGCTCGTCGTGTTCATCAACATCATCGGCGGCATGATCATCGGCATCGCGCAGCAGGGCATGCCGTTCGCCGACGCGGCGCGCACCTACACGCTGCTCACCGTCGGCGACGGCCTGGTCACGCAGATGCCGGCGCTGATCGTCTCGACCGCGGCGGGCCTGCTCGTCACCAAGGCCGGCGTCGCCGGCTCCGCCGACAAGGCGCTGCTGGCGCAGCTCTCCGACTATCCCAAGGCGCTCGGCATGTCGGGCGCGGTGATGATCGTGATGGCGCTGCTTGCCCGGCATCCCGATGATCCCGTTCATCGCGCTCGGCGCCGGCGCCGGCGCCCTCGCCTATGTGATGGACAAGAAGCAGAAGGCCGCGCTTGCCACCAAGGCGCAGGCGGTCGAGGCGGAAAAAGGCCCGCCGCCCGAGGAGCCGATCGGCGCCTCGCTCAAGATCGACGATCTCAAGATCGAGCTCGGCTATGCGCTGCTGCCGCTGGTCAATTCGCCG
The DNA here is from genome assembly GCA_963838595.1 of uncultured Alphaproteobacteria bacterium. Classification (GTDB taxonomy): domain Bacteria; phylum Pseudomonadota; class Alphaproteobacteria; order Rhizobiales; family Xanthobacteraceae; genus Z2-YC6860. The sequence continues at coordinate 138,126 of CAWIRP010000019.1, read as the reverse complement.
AACGGCGGCGACCGCGTCACCGAGCAGATCAAGGCGCTGCGCCGCTCGCTGGCGATCGAGATGGGCTTCGTGATGCCCGCCGTGCGCATCCTCGACAACGTGCAGCTCGAGGCCAACACCTACGTCATCAAGATCAAGGAGGTCGACGCCGGCACCGGCCGCATCTGGCCGGGCCAGCACATGGTGATGGACCCGACCGGCGCGCAGGTGAACCTGCCGGGCCTGCACACCACCGAGCCGACCTTCGGCCTGCCCGCCACCTGGGTCGACGTCGCGCAGAAGGAAGAGGCGACGCTCAAGGGCTACACCGTGGTCGACGCCGCGACCGTGCTGTCGACCCACCTCACCGAGCTGCTCAAGGCCAACATGGCCGAGCTGCTCTCCTACGGCGAGGTGCAGAAGCTCATCAAGGAACTGCCGAAGGAACAGACCGAACTGGTCAAGGACATCGTGCCGCAACAGATCACGGTGTCGGGCATCCAGCGCGTGCTGCAGCTCCTGCTCGCCGAGCGCATCTCGATCCGCGACCTGTCGTCGATCCTGGAAGGCATCGCCGACGCCATTTCCTTCACCCGCAACCCGGTGACGATCGCCGAGCACGTGCGGGTGCGCCTCGCGCGCCAGATCTGCGGCCAGCACACCACGCGCGGCGGCTACCTGCCGCTGATCGCGCTGTCCGCCAAGTGGGAGCAGAACTTCGCGGAATCGATCGTCGGCGCCGGCGACGAGCGCAGCCTCGCCATGCAGCCGTCGAAGCTGTCGGAGTTCATCACGCTGGTGCGCGAGCGCTTCGAGGAAGCGGCGCGCGAGGGCGAGGCGCCGGTGCTGGTCACATCGCCCGCGATCCGGCCGTTCGTGCGCGGCATCGTCGAGCGCTTCCGCAGCCAGACCAGCGTGCTGTCGCAGTCGGAAATCCATCCGCGGATACGGCTGAAGACGGTCGGCAGCATCTGAACTCGGCCGCTGGCCGAGCTTCCCAGCCTGCAACGCCGCACACTTTCAAGTGAACGTGAACGGCCCTTGGAACCTCGCGGGCCGACCTCCTAGTTATCCGGTAGAATCGTAGGGGAATGGGAGCGTCGAGCCGTGCCCAGCTTGGGCAGGAACGGTGTCCTATTCTCCGCAGAAACCAGTCCGAAAAATCGTCCCGGCGGCTTTGAACCTTACCCAGGCCTCGGGCGACCAACCGGAAAGAGCTTTGCGGGAGTCCGTCATGAACAACAGTTCGATGCGCACCGCCGACCGCCTGACCCACCTCAAGATCGTGGTGGTGTCGCTGATCGCCGGTATCGTGGTCGTAGGGGTCGGCATTGCCGCCCGCCCGACCATGCCTGACATGAGCACGCAGCTCGAGGCGCGTGCCCCGGTCCTCAAGCCCGGCCCGGTGATCTGGTCCGGCTCGGAGACCACGTCAATTCGCTGATCGCAATTTCGAGCTTCACCGTCGACTGTTCGCGCGCCCGTCCGGCGCGCGATTTTTTGGGAAGCGCGGAGCAGGAACGGAATATGCCCGGCGTGAGGCCGGGCATGTCCTGGACGATAGCGCAGAAGAAAGACGGAGGAACGGCCTACGCCGGCATGTTCCGGACGCGCATCAGGCCGATGGCGTCGAGCTCGGCCTGCTCGCGGGCGGCCTGCTCGGCGCGCTCGCGCTGCTGGTCGCGCTCGTCGAGCAGCTCGACTTTCTTAAGCTCTTCAAAGGCTTCCGAGAGCGCGTCCTTGGCGTCGTTGAGCTGGCCCTTCAGCTCGTCGGCGGAGCGCTTGAGGTTCTCGCGGCGGCTGATCGCCGCCTTGGCATAGGTCGGATAGGCGAAATGCGAGGGATCGTGGATATTCGCGCGGTCCTGCTCGACCTTGATCTCCCGCTCGAGATCGCCGCCCATACGCTCGAATTCCGCGATCATGCTCTCGATCTGCATGACCTTGCGGCGTTTCTCGTCGACCTGAAATTTCTTCAGACGGATGAGGGTTTCGCGTGACTTCATCAACTCAATACTCCCCCTGAAGCCGCGAATGCCGGCCATGACGGAAGGCCAGCTTTGCGACAGCAGCACCAGAGGCGGGATTGTGGCGCGATAACGTTAGTTTTCGGTTTCCAACGGCGCTGCAGGCAGTAACTGCTCAAGCCTTTGATATCCCTCGATCAACGTGGTTGATTCTTCCTTATCCTGGCCCAGGAAGGCCTCGAGATCGGGGTGCAGGCGGATCGCCTCGTCGACCTCGGGGCTGGAGCCAGGCCGATACGCCCCGAGCCGGATCAGTTCCTCCATATCGGAGTAGGTCGCCATCACCTGCCGGGCCCGCGCCAGCACGTCCAAATAGGCCGGATCGGCGGCGCGCGGCATGGTGCGCGACACCGACTTGAGCACGTTGATCGCCGGATAGCGGCCGCGCTCCGCGATCTGGCGCTCCATCACGATGTGGCCGTCGAGGATCGCGCGCACCGCGTCGGCGATCGGCTCGTTGTGGTCGTCGCCCTCGACCAGCACCGTGAAAATGCCGGTGATGCTGCCCTCGCCCACCCCCGGACCGGCGCGTTCGAGCAGCCGCGGCAGTTCGGAAAACACCGTCGGCGTATAGCCTTTGGCGGTCGGCGGCTCGCCGGTCGACAGTCCGATCTCGCGCTGCGCCACCGCAAATCGCGTGACCGAATCCATCAGCAGCAGCACGTCCTTGCCTTCGTCGCGGAAGTACTCGGATGCGGCGAGCGACAGGTAGGCCGCCTGGCGGCGCATCAGCGCCGGCTCGTCGGAGGTGGAAACCACCACCACGGAGCGCGCGAGGCCTTCTTCACCCAGATCGTCCTGCAGGAATTCCTGCACCTCGCGGCCACGTTCTCCGATCAGGCCGATCACCGACACGTCGGCGGCGACGTTGCGGGCCAGCATCGACAGCAGCACCGACTTGCCGACGCCGGAGCCGGCGAAAATGCCCATGCGCTGGCCGCGGCAACACGTGATGAAGGTGTTGAGCGCCCGCACGCCGAGATCGAGCGGCGCGCCGACGCGGCGCCGGGCATGCGCCGGCGGCGGAGCGTTGCGGAACGCATAGGGCGAAGGCCCGCCGGGTAGCGGTCCCTTGCCGTCGAGCGGCTCGCCCAGCGCATTGACCACCCGGCCGAGCCAGCCGGCCGACGGCCGCACCGCGCCAGGCGTCGCAGACACCGTGGCCCGGCAGCCGCGGCGCACGCCTTCAAGCGGCGCGAACGGCATCAGCAGCGCATTGCTGCCGGCGAAGCCCACCACCTCGCAGGGAATCGGCTTGGCCGGTGTCTCCACCGTCACGCGGGCGCCGACCGACATGGCGTGGATCGGTCCGGCCACCTCCACCATCAGGCCGCGCACGCCGACCACCCGGCCGTAAACCTCGACTCCGTCGATTTCGTTGATCTGTTCGGCCAGCGCCTTCATCGGCCCGGCCTCAGCGGTAACCTTTGCGAGCGCACTTTAACCGGCTGTTTACCCGCGTCGTTAATCATTACGTCATCGTCCTTGGGAACTGGGCAGACGCTCGCCCCATGTTGGACAGAGGGGTGAGTCTGAAAAGTCGGTTGTTTGCAATTCTTAAAGTGGAACATGAACGGCGCTGTGTCCAAAAAACCACTCTCCGGCAACATCTTACGTCAATTCGGCCAAATCTGGCCAGCGGATGGTTGCCTCGGAAAATCACCGTTTGTTAACCATGTGCCGTTAACGTTCCGAATCGGATTGTCCCAAGGCGTTTTCAAAGGCCGCCCATGCGGCGTGCCGAGTTCACCGCAGCGGCGAGGAAGGGGACTGGCATGCGCGTTCTACTGATCGAGGACGATAGCGCCACCGCGCAATCGATTGAGCTGATGCTCAAGTCCGAGAGCTTTAACGTCTACACGACGGATCTCGGCGAAGAGGGTGTCGACCTCGGAAAGCTCTACGACTACGACATCATCCTGCTCGACCTGAACCTGCCGGACATGTCCGGCTTCGAGGTTCTGCGGTCGCTGCGGGTCTCCAAGGTCAAGACTCCGATCCTGATCCTGTCCGGCCTCGCCGGCACCGAGGACAAGGTGAAGGGCCTGGGCTTCGGCGCCGACGACTACATGACCAAGCCGTTCCACAAGGACGAGCTGGTGGCGCGCATCCACGCGATCGTGCGCCGCTCCAAGGGTCATGCCCAGTCGGTCATCAACACCGGCGACCTCACCGTCAACCTCGACCAGAAGACGGTCGAAGTCGGCGGCGCCCGCGTGCACCTGACCGGCAAGGAATACCAGATGCTGGAGCTGCTCTCGCTCCGCAAGGGCACCACGCTCACCAAGGAGATGTTCCTCAATCATCTCTACGGCGGCATGGACGAGCCCGAACTCAAGATCATCGACGTCTTCATCTGCAAGCTGCGCAAGAAGCTGGCGAACGCCTCCTCGGGCAAGAACTACATCGAGACGGTGTGGGGCCGCGGCTACGTGCTGCGCGAGCCGGCCGAGGAAGAGGCGCGCATTCCGGCGTAAGCCGAAAGGCAGCCAAGAACACGAAAACCCCGCCGAAAGGCGGGGTTTTTGTTTGAGAGGCACGGGTTTGAGCAACCGGCGGTCAGCAACGCTGACCTATCGGCTGCCACATCGAAGGACTAATCTCTAGGCTATTCGAGCTCTCTAGCGGCGAATATGGCGAACTCAACAAGTGGAGGCGTCATGAAAACAAGATATCTCTTGAGCGCCGTGATCCTGGGCCTTTTCCCGATCGCATCGGCGCCTGCCAACGCCAGCGTGGCTGGCATGACCCAATCGGCCATTACGCTGACTGAAAATACCGACCTGATTCAGGTTCAGCGCAGGGGCGGGGCGCGCGTCAACCGCAGCGTCAACGTGAACCGCAATTTCAATCGCAACGTCAACGTCAATCGCAACGTGCGCGTCAACCGCAACGTCAACGTGAACCGGAATGTCTACCGGGGCGGCCGCGGCCTCTATCGCGGCGGCTACGTTTACCGCGGCGGCCCTTGGGTCCGCCCGCGCAATTACTGGTGGCCGGTCGGCGGCGCGATCGCCGCTGGCGCAGCGCTGGGCATGGTCGCGGCAAGCTCCGCGGTGTGGGCCGGCCCGTCACCCGGTCCCGGCTACTGCTGGTACTACACCGACCCGAGCCAGCGTCAGGGCTTCTGGGATCAGTGCCAGTAGCAACGCGCACGATCCAATGAATGCGAAAACCCCGCCGCGAGGCGGGGTTTTTGTTTCGATGCACGTGATCGAGCGCGCGCAGGCTAATTGAAATTTAGATGGAAGATGTCGTCGCCGTCCATCAGGCCGGCATCTTCGTTCATTTGGTCGACAGTGAAATTCTCAAGATTGAAGCCGGGGTTGGTGGCGTCGCTCTTGAACTCCTGAGTGCCCGGCGGCGGTGGCGGCGGCGCGACCATATCGCGATACGTATCGAACGCCTGCTGGTATCCGACGAAAGCGCATCTGCAGTCGGTCGGATCGGGATAGATGTAGTAGCGGACGCCGTTCTTGGTCCGGCTGGCGAATTTGTAAGGCCTGAGCGCCTGAAGGGCCTTCATTTTCCCCGGCGTGTCGGCGGGCCGCATGACGAAGCCTGCGGCGATCAGGTTGCGGTCGATGGCGCGATGCTGCGCATGCGCCGCGCTGAAAAACAAAGCGACGGCAACCACATAGCAACCGATAGCGATGCACCTCATGACGCCTCCGAGCGGCGGCCGTCGTGCGTGGTCTGGGCTTCGATCATGGCCTTGATCTCGGCTTCGCCGTAGCCCAATTCCGCAAGAATTTCAATGCTTTGGCCACCGAGAAACGGCGCCGGCGTCTGCTCCGAGCGAAGCCCGTCGGAGAATTTGTTCGGGTTGTTCAGCTCGATCTTCGATCCTTCGGTCGGATGATCGATCTTGCGGAACAATCCGACGTCGGCGAGATGCTCGTCCTCGACCAGGCTCTCCATGGTGTGGACCCGGCCGGCCGGCACGTCGGCGTCTTCCAACTGCTTCAGCCAGTATTCCGTGGGCTTATTCCGGAGACTTTCCTTTCTTATTCCAAAGTATTCTTTGACGTTCGCATAGCGCGCCTTCACCGAATTGAATCGAGGATCGGTCTTGAGCTCCGGCCGGCCGATCGCATCGAAGAACGCGAACGCCTGGCCGTCGGTGTTGGCCGACACCGCGATCCAGCCGTCGCTCGTTTGAATCGGCTGCGCCAGCGGATCGAGCACGCGGCGGTCGCCCCAGTCGCCGAGCGGCGGCACGAAGCTGCGGTCGCCGAGATGCTCGACCAGCACGAACGACGCGGCGTTCTCGAACATCGGCACTTCGATCGCCTGCGCCTCGCCGGTCTTCTCGCGATGAAACAGCGCGGCAAGGATGCACTGCGTCGCGATCAGGCCGACGGCGTGATCCATCATCACCATCGGCACGAACTTCGGCTCGCCGAACACGCGCGCGTTGCAGGCGGCGACGCCCGACATCGCCTGGATGATCGAGTCGTAGGCCGGCCGCTCGGCGTAGCGGCCGTCGAGACCGAAGCCCATCAGGTTGCAGACGATCAGCTTCTTGTGCTTCTCGCGCAGCGCCTCGGCGCCGAGACCGAGCCGCTCCAGCGCGCTCGGCCGGATGTTGGCGATGAACACGTCCGCCGTCGCGAGCAGCTTGTGCAACGCCTCGCGCGCCCTCTCCTGCTTGAGGTCGAGCACCAGCGAGCGCTTGTTGCGGTTGAAGTGCGTGAACTTGCCGGACAGTTGCCCGCTCTTGGAGCGGCCGCCGAGCGTGCGCAGCAGGTCGCCGCCCGGCGCCTCGACCTTGATCACCTCGGCGCCGTAGTCGGCGAGGAACAGCGTCGCGGTCGGACCGACCACCACCGTCGTCAGATCGACGACGCGAATTCCGGCGAGCGGCCCGCCACTCGTCTTGCGCTCGGTCATTCCTACCGTCTCTTGAACGCGATGTTGACGCGATAGTGCACGCCGCCGTCCGGGCCGCCGGCCCAGGTCTCGGCGTTGTCGCCGACCAGGCGGGTGTTCAGCGTGATGGTCTGGCCGATGAACAGCGGCGCCATCGCGCGCGCGTCGTAGCCCTCGATCGCGCCCGGCAGATGCGGCCGCGCGGCCTCGACCAGCATCAGCGCGGTGAGCCCGCCGTTCACCACCAGCGCCGGATAGCCTTCCTTCTCGCGCGTGTACGGCAGATCGTAGTGGATGCGGTGCGCGTTGTAGGTCAGCGCCGAATAGCGAAACAGCATCGCCGTGTCCGGCGTCCATGCCACCGACCAGTCGGGCGTGTCAGTGGTCGGCTGGCCCTTGGCCTGCTGCGCCGGCTTGCCGCCGCCCGCTTCGGCGACCGCTTCGCGATAAACCAGGTCCTGCTCCTCGGTCACCGCGACGCCCGCGCCGGCGCTCATCTCGTGCACCACCGTGACCAGCGTGAACGATCCGGTGCGGCCGGTCTTCGGCTCGACCTGGTGAATGGTGGAGACGCGCTCCACCATGTCGCCGACCTTGAGGGCTTTTGAAACTTGACGCGCCGGCCCGCGAACATGCGGCGCGTGTTGTGCATCGGCGGCATCAGGTCGTCGCCGCCGGTCACCGGATGGCCGTCCGGTCCGATTTTCTTTTGCGGCGCAGTCGGACCGAACAGGATCGTGTACCAGCTCTCCGGCACTTCGCTGCCGCGGCGATAGACGGACGGGTCCTGGTCGAGCATGGCCGCGAGGCGGCGCACCGCGCCGAGACTGAGCTCGTCGTCCTCCGTGCGCTTGCGGCCGAGCCAATCCTTCATCGATGCTGTCTCGGTCACGGCCGTTCCCGCCCTTTCATATTTCGCCATTCATGGCAGTGTAGGCCGGAAATACAAGGCCCGTCGCGGCAAGCGGCGGCTGCGTTTTGCGAGGTGCTTCGTGATCCGTTCCCTGCTCTACGTGCCGGCCAGCTCCGAGCGTTTCGTCGCCAAGGCGGCGGAGCGCGGCGCCGACGCGATCATCCTCGATCTGGAAGATGCGGTGGCGCCGTCCGAGAAGGTCGCGGCGCGCAACAAGCTCGCCGAAACGGTGCCGGCCGTCGGCAAGAACGGCGCGACGGTGTTCGTGCGGATCAACTCCGAGCCGGAGCGGCTGCGCGCCGACGCCGAGGCCGCGGTGAAGGCCGGCGCGTTCGGCCTGTTCGTGCCGAAGTCGCGCGACCCCAAGGCGCTGGTGCAGCTCGGCCAGTGGCTGGAGCCGTTGGAAAAGGGCCGCAAGCCCACCGCGCTGGTGCCGATGATCGAGGACCCCGGCGCGGTGCTCGACGCGCGCAGCATCGCCAGCGCCTCGCCGCGCGTGTTCGCGCTGGTGACCGGCGGCGAGGATCTGGCGACCGCGCTCAACGCCGAGCCGACGCCGGAGGTGCTGACCCTGCCGAAGCTGCTGGTGCTCTACGCCGCCAAGGCCGCCGGCGTGCTGTGCTGGGGGCTGCTGCGCACCGTCGCCGACTACAGCGATCTCGCCGGGATCGAGCGCGCGGCCAAGGAAGCGCGCGCGCACGGCATCGACGGCGCGACCTGCGTGCATCCCGCCGTGGTGCCGATCCTCAACAAGGCGTTCTCGGCCTCGCCCGAAGAGCTCGATCACGCGCGGCGCCTGGTCGCGGCCTACGAGAAGGCGCACGCCGCCGGGCTTGGCGCGGTGGAGTTCGAAGGCAAGATGATCGACGAGCCGGTGGCGCAGCGCGCGCGGGCGCTGCTCAGGCGGGGCAACCAATAAAAAAGCCCGGCTCACGCCGGGCTTTTTTCCGTGCGGCGAACTAGCCGCCGACGATCTTGTAGATGACGTAGCCGCCGCCAATCACGACGGGAATGCCAACCAATAGCGGAACGATCAAGACGGGCATGTTCGTCTCCCTCTGGTTTTCTTAAACTTCCACCGACACAACGCGGTGCTGTCACAAACCGTTCCCGTCTTCAGTAGACCTTGTGCAGTTCAGGCCGCGGCGCGCGATGGCGCCGGCGGCGCTCCGGCGGCGGCGGGCGGTCTGTTCCGTCTGGTCGCCCATCGCATCCATCTCGGCTTGCGCCTTGGCCTTTGCCGCGGCGGCAGCGCCGACCTGATTGTCGGGCACGGCCGGGATCGGCCTGGCATTCGCCGTCACGCCGGCAGTGCGCGGTGCCGGCTTCATCGGGCGCAGGCTCACTGGCACGTGGGACGGGCGCGGAGACCGGCTCACTCGGCTTGACCATTGCGACCGGCGGTTGCGGCACCAGCGATGCATGCGATTTCGGCGGCGCTCCCATTGTCGGACCCGCGCCAAACTGCGTCACGGTCAGCAGCGTGGACACGCTCTGAAAGCCGACCAGGAGCGCGGTCAGCGCGATGAGCGATACAGCGAGAATGGGTGTTTGCGTGTGCGTCACGTGATGCTCGATGGAGATTGCTTCCGATCCTTCGATTCTTCAAGGAACAGCGACATCGTGGCGGAAAACAGGATCAGCGGCAGATAGATCAAAGGCATGGCACACCTCCGTCTCCACCCGCGCTGGCTACAACGCGCGAGGGGTGGATTGGTTTCTCAGCTGGATTTTGCTGATAACGTGCCGTCGCCGTCATTCCGGGCGCGAGCCATGCGCGTTGACGCGCGTCCATGCCCGTCGAAGACGGGCGTACGCCCTGTGGACGCGCTATGGCGAGCGAACCCGGAATCCATAACCATCGCTTGGGAGTATGGATTCCGGGTCCCGCGCTTCGCGCGGTCCCGGAATGACGAAGTACATTAATGGGGACCAGAAAAATGAAAACCACCGTGCGCGCCGTGCGCAGCGTCGACATCGACATGAGCCAGCCCGAGCGCGCGGCGGCGTTCTACAAGAGCGTCTGGAATCTCACCGAGGTCGAGCGGCGCGACGGCTCGATCTATTTCCGCGGCACCGGCGCTTTCCATCACATCCTGGCGATCCATCCGGCGCCCAAGGGTTTTGCGATCCGCCGCATGACCTTCGACGCCGCCAGCAAGGACATCGTCGCACGCCCTGCACAAGAAGGTGACGGCTGCAGGCTGCCAGAGCGACGCGCCGCACGCGCTGTCAGGCCCCGGCGGCGGCTACGGCTTCGGCTTCGCCGATCCGGAAGGCCGCAACCTCGCGGTGGTGTGCGACGTCGCCGACCACAAGGACACCGCCGATCAGCCCGACCGGCCGCGCAAGATCGCGCACGTCAACCTCAACGCCGGCGACTTCGGCAAGAGCGACAAATTCCTGATCGACGTGCTGGGCTTCCGCAAGGTCGATCACAGCGGCCCCCTGCACTTCTTTCACTGCGACATCCCGGACCACTCCTCGATCGTGATGGGCCCGACCGCGACGCCGACGCTCAACCACGTCTCGTTCGAGATGTCGGATGCGGAATCGGTGATGCGCGGCGCGGGCCGCATGCGCGACGACGGCTATCCGATCGAATGGGGCGTCGGCCGCCACGGCGCCGGCAACAACGTGTTCGGCTATTTCGCCGGGCCGGAGGAATTCCCGATCGAATACACCGCCGAGGTGATGCAGATCGACGACAGCTACGAATTCCACGGGCCGGAGTACTGGAAATGGCCGCCGGGCCGGCTCGACCAGTGGGGCGTGACGCCGCCGCACACGCAGCGCTGGAAGCGCATCCAGGACATGTATCTGTTCGCGCCGGGGCAGTGGAAGATTTAGGGCCCGACAAACACCGACCGCACCAGATCGCGATACAGCAGCACCTGCCGCGGCGGGATGGTGACGTCGTTGAGCAGGCGGCCGAGGATCAGCGCGCCCTCCACCAGCGTCGCCGCCATGTCGGCCAGCGCGTCGAAATCGACCTCGAAGCGCGGCGGATATTTCACGGCAATCAGGTCGAGCCGCTCGCGGAAGCGCTTGCGCCAGGCCAGCACGCCGTCGGCGTTGAGCTGCCTGATCTCGCGGTTGAAGAGCTGGTCCTGATAGGCGAACGACGCCGCGAGGCAGCCGGGATGCGCCTCCGGCAGGTTCGCCATCATCTCGGCGAACAGCTTGAGGCCGACCAGGAAGCCGTGCAGCGGGTCGTCGTGCAGCTCGTCGCCGCGCCGGAAGATGTCGTCGAGCACCACGCGGTCTTGTTCGAGGTAGCGCAGCAGCAGGCCCTTGGCGAGTTCGGACTTGTCCTTGAAGTGGTAGAAGAAGCCGCTCTTGGTGATGCCGACCGCGCTGATCAGTTCCTCGATCGAGGTCGCGGCAAAGCCTTTGGCCAGCACGGCGCCTTCCGCGACTTCGAGGATGCGCTCGCGGGTGTCCTTGCGGGGCGTCGTTTCAAGCATGGCGCACTGTACCATGAGTACAGTTGCGCTCCGCGACAGCCCCCATGCCGCCGCAATCGGCCGCAGCATCGACGCCAACGCATTGATTTTCCAGGCGAGCTCGTAATTTTCCGCGGCTGGACCACGAGTCGCCTAGCCCTGTCATCGGTGGCGAGTATGGTCCGGCCATCTCAATCACCAAAAAGTGGGACGACAGATGCCGAAGTATCGAAACAATCTGCCGCAGCTTGGCGACCGCCTGTTCCTCACCGACAGCGGGCTCGAGACCACGCTGATCTTCAAGGACGGGATCGAGCTCAACCAGTTCGCCTCGTTCGAGCTGCTCAAGACCGAGCGCGGCCGCAACCGCCTGCTCGAATATTTCCGCCAGCACGCGCGGACCGCGGTCGATGCCGGCATGGGCTTCGTGCTGGAGAGCGCGACCTGGCGCAGCAATGCCGACTGGGGCGCCAAGCTCGGCTATTCGCCGGAGCAGCTCGACGCGCTCAACCGCGCCTCGATCGACCTGCTGGAGCAGGTGCGCGTCGAGCTGGAGACGCAGGACTCGCCGATGCCGATCAGCGGCAACATCGGCCCGCTGGGCGACGGCTATGTCGCCGGCAAGATGAGCGCCGACGACGCCGAGCGGCTGCACACGCCGCAGGTCCAGACCTTCGCGAAGACCGAGGCCGACCTGGTCAGCGCCTTCACCATGACCAGCACCGACGAGGCGATCGGCGTGACGCGCGCCGCGGTGAAGGCGAAGATGCCGGTGGTGATCTCCTTCACGGTGGAGACCGACGGCCGCCTGCCGACCGGGCAGACCCTGAAGGAGGCGATCGAGACGGTCGATGCCGCGACCGGCGCCGCGCCGGCCTACTACATGATCAACTGCGCGCACCCGACGCACTTCGAGCAGGCCTTGAAGGCCGACGAGGCCTGGATCAAGCGGGTGCGCGGCGTCCGCGCCAACGCCTCGAAGCGCAGCCACGCCGAGCTCGACGCGGCGCCCGACCTCGACGACGGCAATCCGGTCGAGCTCGGCCGGCAATACCGCGCGCTGCGGCGGAATTTCCGTCAGTTCACCGTGCTGGGCGGCTGCTGCGGCACCGACCACCGCCACGTCGAGCAGATCTGCTTCGCCTGCAGCGATGTCGCAGGGGCCGAAGCGGCGGAATAGCCCTCCCCTCTGAGCGTTTGTCTCGGTAACTTGAGGCGCCGCGCGAGCGGCGCCTCAAGGCATGGGGGAGGCAAATGAAGGCGATCCAGATCAGCCGCACCGGCGGCAGCGACGTGCTGGAGCTGGTCGAGGTGCCGACGCCCTCGCCCGGCCCCGGCGAGGTGCTGGTCAAGGCCGACCGCCATCGGCGTCAATTACTTCGACATCATGATCCGCACCGGCCGCTACCGCTGGATGCCGAAGCTGCCGTTCGTGCTCGGCAACGAGATGAGCGGCCGCGTCGCGGCGCTCGGGCCGGGCGTGACGACGCTCAAGGTCGGGCAGCGGGTGTTCATCGCCGGCTACGAGATCGGCAACCGCGGCGGGCTCTATGCGCAATACGCCGCGGTGCCGGAGGAGGCGGCGTGGCCGCTGCCCGAACGTCGATCGCCGACGACGGCGACCGCGCTGACCAACTACCAGCTCGCCATATCCTGCTGCACCACGCCGCGCGCGGCGTGACGCCGAAGACCGTCGTGGTCTATGGCGCGGCCGGCGGCGTCGGCACGGCGCTGATCGACGTGGCGCGGCTCGCCGGCGCGACCGTGATCGGCACCGCGGGCTCGGCGGAGAAATGCGCGTTCGTGCGCGCGCGCGGCGCGGCGCACGCGATCGACTACCAACGCAGAACGGTGGTCGAGCGCGTCAACGCGCTGACCGACGGCCACGGCGCCGACATCGTGTTCGACCACGTCGCCGGCAAGGCCTTCACCGACGGGCTGAAGATGATCGCGCCGCTCGGCATGATCGTGTCCTACGCGGTGCTCGGCGGCATGCCGGAGACCGACCTGTTCAAGGAGATGCGCGCCAACATCGAGAAGCAGCCCGGCGGTGCGCTGCTTCACCATGCACACCTACGACCACATGGCGGAGCCGCGCCGCGAGGCGATGGCAAGCGCGCGGTCGAACTGCTCGGCGGCGGCAAGGTCAAGCCGGCCATCGCGGCGCGGTTTCCGCTCGCCGAGGCGCGCGCGCGCGCATGACCTGATCGAGTCGCGCAGCGCAACTGGGAAGATCGTGCTGAAGCCGTAAAGTGCGCGCGTTATCCGAACCGGCTGCCGTACGGGTCACGCCGCTAGTGGCCGCGCGCAGCAACCGCGCGGCGGCCGTTGCAGCTGCAGGACGTTGGCTCGCAGCGTCGGCGACGGTCGTGCCGCGCCGGTTCTGGCGCGTAGAGGCCGCGCTTGTCGGCGATCGGCTTGAAGCGGTCGGTCAGGCCGACCACGGTCTCGGCGCCGCCCAGCACCAGGAAGCCGTCGCGCTCGGTGACGTCGGCGATGCGGTCGAGCACGTCGATCTTGGTGGCCTGATCGAAATAGATCAGCACGTTGCGGCAGAACACCAGATCGAACCGGCCGAGATGCGAGAAGTCGTTCAGCAGGTTGAGCGGCAGGAACTTCACCATGCCGCGGATTTCCGGCGCGATCTGCCACAGTCTCGCCGACCTGCGAGAAATACTTGATCAGCATCAGCGCCGGCAGGCCGCGCTGCACCTCGAACTGGCTGTAGATGCCGCTCTTGGCCTTCTCCAGCACCTCGGTGGAAAGGTCGGTGGCGACGATCTCGACGCGCCAGCCCGTCAGCTCCTTGCCCATCTCCTTGAGGCGATGGCGAGCGAATAAGGCTCCTGCCCGGTCGAGGCGGCGGCGCACCAGATGCGGATGCGGCGGATCGCGGCGCGCGCCGCCATCAGCGCCGGCATGATGGTGTCGCGGAACTGCTCGAACGGCATCTTGTCGCGGAAGAAGAACGACTCGTTCGTCGTCATCGCCTCGACGACCTCGACGGTGAGCGCCTCGGCGTCGGGGCCCTTCAGCTTGGCGACCAGGCCGGTGAGATTGAACAGGCCGTGCTTGCGCGCGATCGGCAGCAGCCGGCTTTCGACGAGATAATGCTTCTCCGCCGACAGCACGAGGCCGGAGCGCGCCTTCAGCAGCTTGCGCAGGAAATCGTAATCCGACGGCGTCATGGCCGCGCCCCGAGGAACATGCGCGAGACCTTCGGCGCGATCTGATCGAGCGGCAGCACCGCCGAGCACACGCCGGCCTGCGACCGCGGAGCCGGGCATGCCCCAGACCACGCTGGTGGCTTCGTCCTGGGCGATGACGCTGCCGCCGGCGGCGACGATCGCCGGCGGCGCCGTCGGTGCCGTCGGTGCCCATGCCGGTGAGGATCAGCGCCAGATTCCACGAGCCCCAGACCTCGGCGGCGGACGCAAACAGCGGATCGACCGCGGGCTTGCAGAAATGCACCGGCGGCGCCGTCGTCGAGCACGATCACCGCGGTGCCGTCGCGGCGCGCGACCTTCATGTGCCTGCCGCCGGGCGCGAGATAGATCGTTGCCGGCCAGCACCGGCTCGCCGTCGACCGCCTCGCGCACCGGCTTGGCGCCGGCGCGCGTCAGATGCTCGGCGAGGATGGTGGTGAAGGTCGGCGGCATGTGCTGCGTGATCAGCACCGGCGCGCTTTCGGTGACGGCGTCGAGATGCGACGACCAGCTTGGTCAGCGCCTGCGGCCCGCCGGTCGACGCGCCGATCAGCAGCACGCGCGGCGGCACCAGCGAAAATGGGCGCAGCTTGAGCCCGGACGGCATCGGCTTCGTCGGCGGTCCGCCATTTGACCGTGCGCTGGATCGCGCCGCCGAGCTTGCGCGTCGCCGGCATACTCGCTGCGCCGCGCGTAGCGCGGCGGCAGCGGCCGCGCTGCGCGGCGCGGTGACCGAGCGCCTGGATTTTCGCGATCAGATCGCGCTGGAACGCCGCCGAAGTCATCACCCCGCCTTCGGTGGTCGGGCTTCGGAATGTAGTCGGCGGCGCCGAGCGACAGCGCCTTCAGCGTCACCTCGGCGTGGTCGCGGGTCAGCGCCGAAGCCATGATCACGACGAGATCGCGGCGGCGCTCCAGAAGCTTCGGCAGCGTCGAGATGCCGTCGAGCTCGGGCATCTCGACGTCGAGCACCACCACGTCGGGCTTGGTCTGGTCGAGCTGCTCGAGCGCCTCGCGGCCGTTGCGCAGCGCGGCGACGAGCTTGAGATCCGGGCGTTTCCTCGATCCAGCGCGACACGAGGCTGCGCACGACGACGGCGTCGTCGACGACCATGACGCGGATCTGGTCGGCGGCCGAGGCTTGCGGCGCGCGGACGCGGACTGGGACGGAGGCGCTCATTTCAACGCGATACTTCTACATGAACGCGACGAACACGACAGACTGGACGCAGCGTGCGCCGGGCCGGTCAGATCAGCCCGACTTCCTGGAACTTCGCCTCGACGATCTCCCTGTCGAACGGCTTCATGATGTACTCGTTGGCGCCGGCATGCAGCGCGCGCGCGATATGCGCGACGTCGTTCTCGGTGGTGCAGAACACCACCTTCGGCCGGTCGCCGCCGGGCATGCCGGCGCAGCGCCTTCAGGAACTCGTAGCCGTCCATCTTCGGCATGTTCCAGTCGAGCAGGATCGCGTCCGGCAGCTGCTGCTGGCAGGCGCCGAGCGCCTGCTCGCCGTCCTCCGCCTCGGTGATCTGGAATTCCATGCCTTCAAGGATGCGGCGCGCCACCTTGCGGATCACGCTCGAGTCGTCCACCACCAAACAGGATTTCATCACTCGTTACTCCTTCAAGCCTCGCGTTGTCCCGCTCGACTCTGCTCAAGCTCATGCGGCGACCGCGCCGCTTCCGATGTCGAGCACGCGGTCGACATCGAGCACGACCAGAAGCTGGCCCTCGAGCCGATAGACGCCGGCGGCGACGCGCGCCAGGCGCGGATCGAGATTGGCCGGCTTGGCCTCGCATGCGCTGGTCGGCAAGCTGCATCACCTCGCCGACCGCATCGACCAGCAAGCCCGTAGGATTCGCCCTTGAGCTCGATGCCGATCGCCATCACCGGACGGCCCGGCGTCGCGCGTGCCGAGATCGAGCCGCGCGCGCATGTCGATCGCGGTCACGACCCGGCCGCGCAGATTGAGGATGCCGGCCACCTCCGGCGGCGCGAGCGGCACGCGCGTCAGGCGGTCCGGCACGAACACGTCCTGCACGCGCGAGATCGGCAGGCCGAACAGATGATCGCCGATCGTCACCGTGACGTATTCGGTGATCAGCTCGCCGGCGTTGTCGTTTTGCGCTGCCATGACGGTCCTATGCGGCCTGAATGATGTCGGCGGTCTGCTCCTTGAGCGCCGCGATCAGGCTCTGGCGGTCGAACTTGGCGACGTAATCGTGGAAGCCGACCTGGCGGCCGCGCTCGATCGCCTCGGGCGAGCTCGACGACGACAGCGCGATGATCGGCATGTCGCTGCAACCGCGGCTCGCCGCGCACCGCTTCGGCGAGCGCGAAGCCGTCCATGTCCGGCATGTCGATGTCGGTGACCAGCGCGTCGAAGCGCTGCCCGTTCTTGAGAATGCTCAGCGCCTCCTGCGCGGTCGGCACGGCGGTGACCGCGTAGCCCGCGGCCTTCAGCACCGGCGACAGCATGTTGCGGAAGAACGCCGAGTCGTCGACCAGCAGCAGGCTGCGCTCGCGATGGCCGGCAGCGCCGGTCCTTGCGGCGGAACCAGTCGGCATAGGCGAGCGGCAGGAAGTGACCGACGTCGACGATTTCGGTGGCCTGGCCGCGCACGATCGCGGAGCCGAGCGCGCCGGCGCGCTCGCTGCCGACCTGGATGTCGAGCGGCTCCTCGACGATGTCGACGATCTCGTCGACGACAAGGCCCATCGAGCGGTCGCCGTCGGAGAACACCAGCAGCGGCTGCGCGCCGTCGCGCTTGATCGCGACCGTCGCCGCTGACGTGCACCAGCGGCATCAGCTGGCCGCGGTACTGCACCATGTAGCGGTCGTTCGACAGCTCGATCTTGCGCGCAGTCGATCTCTTCGAGGCGCGTGACGAGCGACAGCGGCACGGCCTTCGGCTCCGCGCGAGCCGGCGCGGAACACCAGGAGCGACACGTTGTCGTCGGCCGTCGCGCGCCGCTCGGTCTCGGCTTCGGCCTGCGCCGCCATGGTCGAGGCGCGCCGAAGCGCCGATCGCCTGCGACACGCCGTTCGGATCGATGATCAGGATCACCGAGCCGTCGCCGAGGATGGTGTTGCCGGAAAACATGCCGATGTGGCGAAGCTTGCTCGCCATCGGCTTCACCACGATTTCCTCGGTGTGGAACACGACGTCGACCACGACGCCGAAGGTCTGCGCGCCGACATGCGTCACGACGATGAAGCCGCGCTCCGGGATCGCGTGCTCCGGGATCGAGCTTCAGCAGGCTGCCGAGGCGGACCAGCGGCAGGAGCTTGTTGCGCAGCCGCAGCACGGCGGCGTCCTTGATGCGCTCGATGCGATGCTCGGACTTGCCGTGCACGCGCACCAGCTCGACCACCGAAAGCTGCGGGATGGCGAAGCGCTCGCCGCTCGAACTCGACGATCAGCGCCGAGATGATCGCGAGCGTCAGCGGAATCTTGATGGTGAAGCTCAGCCCCTGGCCCTGCACCGAATGCACGTCGATGGTGCCGCCGATCTGGTCGATGTTGTTGCGCACGACGTCGATGCCGACGCCGCGGCCGGACACGCTGGTGATCGTCTGCGCGGTGGAGAAGCCCGGATTGAAGATGAACTTCTGGATCTGCTGCTCGGACATCTGGTCGAGATCGGCCTCGGTCGCAAGCCCGTTGGCGAGCACCTTGTCCCGGATGCGCGCGGTGTCGAGGCCGCGGCCGTCGTCGGCGATGCTGATGACGATCTGTCCGCCCTCGTGATAGGCGGTCAGCCGGATCGTGCCCGTCTCCGGCTTGCCGGCGGCGATGCGATCGGCGCGCGACTCGATGCCGTGATCGGCCGAGTTGCGCACCATGTGGGTGAGCGGATCCTTGATGCGGTCCAGCACCTGCCGGTCGAGCTCGGTGTCGGCGCCGTGCATCTCGAGCTCGATGTCCTTGCCGAGCTCGGCCGCGAGATCGCGCACGATGCGCGGCAGCTTCTGCCAGGCGTTGCCGATCGGCTGCATGCGGGTGCGCATGACGCCGTCCTGCAGCTCGGCGGTGACGTTGGACAGCCGCTGCAGCGGGACCTTGAATTCGGAATCGTCGTGGCGGCGGACGATGTCGAGCAGCTGGTTGCGGGTCAGCACCAGCTCCGACACCATCGTCATCAGCTGCTCGAGGTATCGACGCTGACGCGGATCGACTTGTTGGCGACGCGCGCCTCGGACTGATCGTCGCCGTCGAGTTCGGCGGCAGCGGCCTTGGCGCTCGGCCTTCGCCGGCGTTGCGGGAGCGGCTGCCGCGGGCGCGGGGCCCCGGCGTGTCGCGGAACGCGCGCTCCAGCTCGTCGAGCGAGACTTCGCCCGGGTGCAGCGGCCGCTCCAGCGCCTGCGGCACCAGCGTTCCGACGGTGCGCTTGGCGCGGACTCGCGCGGCTGCGGCGGCGCGGCCGCGACCGTCTTCGCCATTTCGCCGAGCGCCGCGATCAGATCGGCGTCGTCGCCGTCGGGCTCGCGCTCGTTCTTCTCGAGCGCGGCGAGAATGTCCTTGATGCGGTCGATGGTGGAGAGAATCAGCGTGACCGCGTCGCCGGTGACCGGCAGCGCCGTCGCGGAATTTCGCCCATCAGGGTTTCGGCCGCGTGCGCCAGCGTCTCCAGGCGCGGCAGGCCGAGGAAGCCGCAGGTGCCCTTGATGGTGTGGACGAGCCGGAAAATGTTGGCGAGAATTTTGGCGTTGTTGGGCTCCTGCTCGAAACGCACGAGCTCGACGTCGACCGACGTCGAGGCTCTCGTTGGTCTCGATCAGGAATTCCCGGAGCAGGTCGTCCATGCAGCGGCCTTCGCCCGAGAAGCGCCGGCCGCCTGGCCGCACCGCTCGGGTGCGGCCAGTGTGTCGCGGAGGCGTTTAATTTCTGTTGCGAATGGCGCGGTGCGAATTTATTGCCGTTAACGAGCACGTTAACGGCGGCCGCAAGCCGTGCGCCGCGACCGCGCGCGGCGCTAGCGGGCGGTGACCACCATCGCGTCGCCCTCGACCGCCATCGAGACGCTCAGCCCGCAGTTCTTGGCGAGCAGGCCGGTGTAGAACGGCTGGATCGCATGGGCGTCGACCGCGTGCTCGCCGGGCGTCGCCCTGAGCAGCGCCGGGATCGCCTGCGGCACCTTGGCGTTGGTGCCCGTCGCCGTCGATCCGGAAGCCCATGGTGTCGCCCTCGCCGACCGGATCGACGGTGAGCTGGCCGCCGCGCGGGATCGCCTGCGCCGCGAGCAGCAGCATGTTGAGCAGGAGCTTGACCCGGTTCTTCGGCAGCAGCACGCGCGGCAGGTTCCAGGCGATCTTGGTCTTTTCGTCCTCGATCAGGCCGCGCGTCACCTTCTCGGCGTCGCCGGTGTCGATCTGCGCGCCCGCCGAGCCCGCCGCGCCGAACGCCAGCCGGCAGAACTGCAGCTTGGCCGACGCGGTCTGGGCGCTCTTCTTGATCAGGTCCATGGCGAACTGGCGAGGTTTCCTCGTCCTTGTCCTCCTCCATCACCTCGAGGCCGTTCATGATCGCGCCGACCGGGCTGATCAGGTCGTGACAGACCCGCGAGCAAAGCAGGGCGGCGAGGTCGAGGCCTTCAAGGGCGACGGTCGCGGACATGGTCGAGGTTCTCCGGATGGGAGGGACTGACGCGACGTCAAGCGGTTTAGGCGATTCGGGCCGAGGACGTGAACCGCGGCGGGATAAATCGGTCACGTGCCGATTACCGCGGAATGCCGCGCACGACGTCCGGCCAATGCCGCTCGGCGGCCTCGATGGCGGCGTCCGGGATCGCCGGCGAAGGCCGCGCGCGCCGCCTCGCTGTAGAACAGATAGAGCCGGTTCTCGGCGATCAGCCAAAGCTCGGGATGGCCGGGCGTCGCTGGCGCCGCGCACCACCGCGACCGGGTCGTAGCCGCCGAACCGCGGGCATAGACCTCGGGATCGGCGGCGAAGGCCGCCCGATTGCCTTCGTTGGCGAAGCGCCAGCTCGCGCCGCCGGAGCGCAGTTCCAGGTCCGGACGCCCGGCCGCGGCGCGGCCGTCGGTGAAATAGGCGACCGGATCGAAGCCATCGATCGCCAGGCCGGTGTAGCGGGTGGACACGACCGGCTCGGTGGTGGCCGCGACCGGGCGGCGGCCGCGACCAGCAAAACGACGCCAGCCGCGCCAGAATTGCCAGGAAAGCCGACGGACAAACGGCGCGACTTCCGTTCCTGCCGCGCTGCCGTCATATTCCCCGCCTGTGGTGCTTCGATTCGAGTGCGCCTGCCGGCACGCTACGGCAGGCGCGTGAGCAACGGGTTAAGCGGGGCCGTCGCCCCACCCTCGATGGAGCACCTGATGCGCGCCTATCCGCCTTCGCCGCCCTGATCGCTGGCTGCTGACCGGCCTTGGCCGTGTCCGGGCACGCTCGAGCGCTGCGCCGCGCCAGCCGCCGCAGAGCAGCCCGCCGCCCGGAACCCTGCCGCCGCAGCGAAAGCCGGTTCTCCGTCGAGCGAGATCGTCAACGCCGGCCACCGTTTTTCGGCACCGTGTCGCGCGGCCTCGCCCAGGTCGATCGAAAAGGCGGTCAGCCAGTGGGGCCTGCCGAACGGCTATGTCCTCGGCGAGGAAGCCGGCGGCGCGTTCGTCGCGGGGCTGCGCTACGGCGAAGGCATGCTCTACACCAAGAACGCCGGCGACCTGAAAGTGTACTGGCAGGGCCCGTCGATCGGCTTCGACTTCGGCGGCGAAGGCGCCCGCACCATGATGCTGGTCTACAACCTGCCGGCGACCGAGGCGATCTACGAGCGGTTCGGCGGCGTCGACGGCTCCGCCTATTTCATCGGCGGCTTCGGCATGACCGCGCTGACCGCGCAACAACGTCGTGGTGGTGCCGATCCGGTCCGGCGTCGGGCTGCGGCTCGGCGCCAATGTCGGCTACCTGAAGTTCACGCCGAAGCCGACCTGGAACCCGCTCTAGATCGCGCTCTCCGGGAGCCGTTGCCACATTCGTCCCATGTGGAACGGCAGAGTCTCAGGCATTTAGGGTAAATGCCGGTAATTCTGGCAGCGCCCGCCCGGGCGTGGCATGGTTGTATTTCGGCATCATTTCGGGTCGGAGGCCCCCGTCCATGATCGAGCCGATCATGTTCTTTGGCATTGGCTTTCTGGTCGCGAGCCTGTTCGGGCTCGTGCTGATTCCGCTTGTCCACAACCGCGCCGTCCGGCTGACCATGAAGCGCCTCGAAGCGGCGACGCCGCTGTCGATGGCCGAAATCCAGGCCGACAAGGACCAGCTTCGCGCCGAATTCGCCATGTCGACGCGGCGGCTCGAGCTCTCCGTCGAGCAGATGAAGAGCAAGACCACGAGCCAGCTCGCGGAGCTCGGCAAGAAGACCGACGCCATCAACCGCCTCAAGGTCGAGCTCGGCGAGAAGACCGCCGCGATCTTCGCGCTCGAAGCGCGCGAGAAGTCGCTGAAGGACCAGTTGCAGACCACCGAGAACGAATTCTCGGTCAAGATCGGCGCGCTGCGCGAAGCCGAGCGCATCGCTCGCCGACAAGGAGGCCGAGCTCGCCAAGCTCAGCACCGATCTCGACGAGCGCTCGCGTCCACGCCGACAGCCAGCGCATCGAAGTGGTGGCGCTGCGCACCCAGGTCGAGGCGCTCAAGAACCGCATCAACGACTACGAGAAGGAAGCCCGCGAAATCGGCGACCGGCTCGACCGCGAGCGCAAGGACGCGAGCGACGCCACCGCCGAGCTCAACGACGAGCGCGGCAAGGTCGAGCAGCTCGGCGACCGGGTCGGCCAGCTCGAACGCGCGCTGATCGCGCAGACCACCGAAGCCGAGATCCTCGGCCGCCGCGTGCAGGAGCTCGAAGCCCGGCTCGCCGAGCAGATGAAGGTCCTGGCCGAGCGCGAATTCGAGTGCAGCCAGCTGCGCGACAAGCTCACCGACCGCGCAGAAGACCGAAACCGACCTGCGCGCCGAGATCGCCTCGACGCGAGACCGCGGCACCGCAACGCGACCGAAAGCCTGAAGACGGAAAAGTCGCAGGTCGCGGATCAGCTCGTCGCGCGCGCAGGACGACCACGCCAAGCGCGCAGAACGAGATCGCCGCGCATGAAGCGCGAGGCCGAGCAGACCTGGGCCGCCGAGCGGGTCGAGAACGCGCTGCTGCGCGAGCGCATCAACGACATCGCCGCCGAGATCGCGCGGCTCACCGTCGCGCTCGAAGGCCAGGCCTCGCCGATCGAGGCGATGCTGGCCGGCGAGCCGGTCGACGCCAATGGCGCTTCGGCGACAGCGCAAGGCCGCGACGCCGCGACGGCGAGGGCAAGGGCAATCTCGCCGACCGCATCCGCGCGCTGCAGACCCGGGCGTCGCGGGTTCAGACAGCCGAACTGAGCTGCTCGCGCATTCCGCGCCGCGCGCCATCGCCGTCATGCGCATCGCGCGGGGCGGCATCGAGCCGACATCATGACGCCGATGGCTTCTGCAGCCTGCACGATCGCATCGTGCCGGCGCTTGCCGCGTCATCGGCCTGCGTCGCGCTTCGCCGCTGGCGCTGGCACTGCCGTGCGCCGTCGCCGCCGCGGAGCATCCCGAGATCGCCAAGCGCCGCGCCGCCGAGCGCAAGACCTTCACCGACGCCGAAATCGTCGACGGCTTCTTCAAGCTGACGTTCGGCGCCGAATTCCAGGTCGCCGGGCGGCGTCGACCGCATCCGCAAGTTCGACGGCCCGGTGCGGGTCTTCATCGACAACCGCGCCAAGCCCGACCGCAGCCGCCAGGTCGCCGCGACCGTCGCCGACATCCAGCGCGCGCATCCAGCATCTCGACATCGCCATGACCGAAGCGCGCGACGACGCCAACATCGATCGTGACGCTGGTGCGCGACCGCGATCTCGCGCAAGACCATCCGCACGATCTACGGCATCGAGCGCGCGCGCCGCATCCAGAAATCGCTCGAGCCGCAATGCCTGTCCGAGCTTCCGCAAGGACGAGAGCTTCCGCATCGCTGCGCTCCGACGTCATCCTGGTGGCGGATGCCGGCGACTTCATTTTCTACGACTGCGCCTACGAGGAGCTGCTGCAGGCGCTCGGGCCGATCAACGACGACTCCACGGTGCCCTGGAGCATGTTCAACGACAAGGTCCAGATGGGCTTCTTCGGCGTCTACGATCAGTACATCCTCAACATCCTGTATCACCCGCGCATCCGGCCCGGCATGACGCGCGCCGAGGTCGAGGCGCTGCTGCCGGAGGTGCTGCCCGAGGTGCGCGCCTTCGTGGCGAAGACGAACAACTGAAGCCGTAGCGGCTCGCCGCCGTCATTCCGGGACGCGCCGAAGCGCGCGAACCGGAATCCATGCCGCAGCTCGAGCCGTCTGGAGTCCGGTCGCGCTTCGCGGCGACGCGGAATGACGTCGGTGCGAAACTGCTCGCGCCCCAGCGGCTTGATCTTCAGATTCGCCGCCAGATCGTCGAGCTGCTTCACCAGCGTCGGCCGGCAGCGCGACGCCGTTCCTGGTGCGCTCGGCGCGGCGCTTGCGGCGGTCCTCGCCCGGCAGCCGGATCGCGTCGACGCCGGGCAGCCGTCGCCGACGAGCGCAGATCGTTGAGATGGCGGTCCATCTCGGCGGCGAACACCTCCGGCGGCAATGAAGCGCGCGACGTCGATCGCCACCATGAACTGCCCGGTGTTGGTCTTCTCCGATCCGGCGCCGGTGAAATCGACCACGTCGCGGCCGAACGCCGCGCCGTTGAGCACGCCGGCCAGCAGGCCGATGATGAGCGCAAGGCCGCTGCCCTTGTGGTCGCCGATCGGCAGCAGCACGCCCTCGCCGACCTCCTTCGGATCGTTGATCGGCTTGCCGGTCTTGCTGTGGACCACCCAGCCGTCCGGCATCGGCTTGCCGGCACCACGTGCTGCCGGATGGTGCCGAACGACGACACCGACGTCGCGATGTCGAGCACCACCGGCGCCTCCTTGCCGGCCGGAATGCCGATCGCGATCGGATTGGTGCCGAGCAGCGCCTCGGCGCGCGCCCCACACCGCCATGTGATTGGCGGTCGAGACCGCGGCGTAGATGCCGACCATGTTCTGCGCTGGTCGGCATCTCGGCATAGATGCCGGCGGCGCCGGCGTGGTTGCTGTTGCGCGCGCCGACCCAGCCGATGCCGCTCTCGCGCGCCAGCTCCATCGCGAGATTGGTCGCGTAGGTCATCACCAGATGGCCGATGCCGTCGTCGCCGTCGACCAGCGCGGTCGCCGCCGAGCGCTGCAGCGTCCGGATGTTGGCCTTGGGATTGACGCGGCCGGACTTCAGCGTGTTGCAGTAGAAGCCGAGGCGGAAAATGCCGTGCGCGTCGAAGCCGGTGATGTCGGCCTCGATCATCTGCTTGGCGGCGATCGCCGCATCGGCCTCGGGAACGCCGCAGGCCGACCAGCGCGTCGTGCGTGAACGCGAGTCATCGCCGCGATGGAATAACGCGCCGTGACTGCTTGGCCATGAGATTTACGCCGCCGCCGCCCGCGCCTGGACCGGGAAATACTTCTCCAGCCAGTCGTAGATCACGGTGCGCACCCGCGTGTTGCTCTCCGCGAACATGAAATGGTCGGTCTCGGCGAACAGGTGCAGGTCGCACGGCTGCGCTGGCGCGCTTGAACATCTCGATCGACTGCTCGGTCGGCGTCACCGAATCGACCGACGAGTGCAGCAGCAGGATCGGCCGCCCCGCGGCCTGGCCGATCACGTCGTCGGCGCGGAAGTCGTACATGCTCTGCGCGGTCTCGGCGGTGAACTCCAGGATCGAGTTGCTGCGCCAGGTGGCCGCGCAGATGCTGCGGGATCGGCACGATGTCGTAGCGCGGCACCATCAGCGACTGGCCGGTCTTCTCGCGGTGGCGCTTGCCCTCGGCCAGCATGTCGGTGAACTTCTTCCACGCCTCGGCGCCCGGATGCTGGCCGCGGAACTTGCGCTCGCCGTCGCCCCAGCCGCCCGACGAGATCGCCGCCGCGACCCGCTTGTCGACGCCGATGGCATAGACCGCGATCGCGGCGCCGAAGCTCGAGCCGATCATGCCGATGCGGTCGCCCTCGACGTTCGGATGCTTGGCGAGGAAGGTCAGCGCGTCGCTCGCGGCCTGCACCTGCTCCAGGCAGATCAGGTTGCCGCGCGCGCCTTCGCTCTCGCCGCAGCCCGGCATGTCGAAGCGCAGCGTCACGTAGCCGAGCTTCTCGAACATCTTGCAGGGCTCGAGCACGTTGCTCGAACTCGAGTTGCTGCCGAAGCCGTGCATGACGATCCAGGCCGGCCGGCGCTCGCCCGGCTTCACGCCGTCGGGCACGCGCACGGTGCCGGCGAGCTTGCGGCCCTCGGAAACAAACGTGACTTTGGTGTCGGCCATACCCATTACCTCCTGAGCGTTTCTCGCCCTGCAGCGTTAACCATGCCAAAGCTTAACGTTCAGCCAAGCCGCTAACCCCAAGCTATAGTGCCTCTGACACGGCACGCAATGCGCCTTGCGCCGGTAACCTTCTCATACAGATTAACTCCCACGAGGAGGCCACCTCAAGACCGACGCGAGCAATCGCGATGTGGAGGTGGATGTGTTGAACTTCAGTCTGGCGACCCTGAGCAACGAATTTCTCGTCGGCGTCGCGGTCGCAGCCATCGTCATCAGCGCCCTGGTCGCATCGTCGCTGTTCCGCAACGTCGCGCTGGCGCTCGCCGCCGGCGCCGTCGTGCTGCTCTATCTGCAGGGCGGCACCGGCGCGCTGATCGCAACGTCGAAGCTGGTCGAGAACGAGATCAAGGCGACGCCGGACTTCTCGCAAGGCCTGATGGTCGGCCTCGCGATCTCCGCGGTGTTCCTGGTCGGGATGCGGCAGCGCTCGACGAGCTGAGATTGGCGCTGAAACGTTGGCGCGCCCTGGCGAATTTTGCTGAGTCAGGGCTCTCGATAGCTTGGCCGCCGGTGGGACAGATTCTGTTCCCACGGAAACAGGAGTGTTTCGACCCGCACTGTCCCGCCGCATCCGTCCGCGGGTGCGTACGATAAAAATTGATAGGCAGGCATGTCCCAGATCAACGCACTATTTGCGATCGAGCCGTTGATGTATTTCGGGATCGGCTTCCTTGCCGCCACCCTCATCGCGATCGCGATCACTCCCTTCGCTCTCAAGCGCGCTGAGCGTCTGAGCACACGCCGAGTCATGTCGGCGATGCCACACTCGCTGGCCGAGGCGTCGGCCGAGAAAGACACCATGCGGGCGACGTTCGCGGTCGCGGTCAGGAAGCTGGAGACCAGGACGGAAGAACTGGTCAAGCGGGTTGCAGCTCAAGCGGCGCAACTCGGACGCCACAACGCCGTGAACATTCAATTGAAAGAAGCGTTGGATGAAAAATCCAAGCTCGTTGCAGCGCTGGAAACTCGAGAAGGCGCGCTGATGTCACGCGAGAATTCTTTGATTCAAGAATTGCTGACGCTGCGTGACGAAAACCGGAAGAACCGGGATTCCATGTTGCCCATGCGCCTCCCCCGGCGCCTTCGCCGTGGAAGTAGGCAAAGGGATTGGCGCTCCCTGGGGGAATCGAACCCCCGTTTCAGCCTTGAGAGGGCCGCGTCCTAACCGCTAGACGAAGGGAGCGAGCAGCCTTTTGAAATAGCCGCCCTTCGGCGCCGCGGCCGCGGCAACGACGCAAGACGTTCCGCTACAGGCTCGGTGGCAAAGCGCAGCCGCCCGGTGGGCTTGAGCGTCTTGAGGTCGAAGGTGCGGACCTCGATCGAGCCCCCCAGTTCGACCGTCACCGCGATGCGGCCGTCGGCCACCGCGGTCGCGACGATCTTGGC
This sequence comes from uncultured Alphaproteobacteria bacterium, assembly GCA_963838595.1. Taxonomy (GTDB): domain Bacteria; phylum Pseudomonadota; class Alphaproteobacteria; order Rhizobiales; family Xanthobacteraceae; genus Z2-YC6860. The sequence goes on along the minus strand of CAWIRP010000019.1, from coordinate 110,833 downwards.
GCCCTTCGGCAGCAGGGCCGTGACCTCGGCCGGCGCCACGCTTCCCTCGCTGCGGTAAACGCGATAACCGATGACGCCGATGACGACGGCGATGCCGAGCACGGTGGCGAAGCCGGAGATCAGCATCAGCCAGCGCACCCGGGCGACGATCTTCTGCTGCTCGGGGGTCGAGCGGTTTTTCGTCGTCGGGATCGGGACTGGCTCATGGCCGCGGAAACATGCGCAAATCAGGCGAACAGGTCGTCGTCGCCGCCGAGCGAGGCGGGCGAGCGGCTCGACCGCGTGCTCGCCGCGCGGACCGCGCTGTCGCGCTCGCGCCTCAAGGCGCTGATCCTCGACGGCGCGGTCGCGATCGGGCCCCGCACGATCCGCGATCCCGGCTATCGCGTCAACGCCGGCGACGTCGATCGCGGTCGACGTGCCGCCGCCGGAGCCGGCCGAGCCCGCCGGCGGAGCGCATCCCGCTCAACGTCGTCTACGAGGACGACGACATCATCGTGATCGACAAGCCGGCCGGGCTGGTGGTGCATCCGGCCGCGGGGCACGCCTCCGGCACGCTGGTCAACGCGCTCATCGCGCATTGCGGCGACAGCCTGTCCGGCATCGGCGGGGTGAAGCGGCCCGGCATCGTGCACCGGCTCGACAAGGACACCACCGGCCTGATGGTGGTGGCGAAGAACGACGCGCGCGCACCAGTCGCTCGCCGCGCAGTTCGCCGACCACGGCCGCACCGGGCCGCTGCGAGCGCGGCTATCTGGCGTTCGCCTGGGGCGCGTTCGACCGGCCCGAAGGGCACCATCGACGCGCCGATCGACCGGCATCCGCAGCAGCCGCACCAAGATGGCGGTGCGCGGCAAGCGGCCGAGCGGCCGTCACGCACTGGCAGACGCTGGAGACATTCCCGGGCGACGAGCGGCAAGCCGGCGGCGAGCCTGGTCGTCTGCCGGCTGACCACCGGGCGCACCCACCAGATCCGGGTCCATCTGGCCCATGCCGGCCACCCGCTGCTGGGCGACGCGACCTACGCCACCGGCTTCAAGACCAAGGCCGCCCAGCTCGCCGCCGCCGCCCGGGCAGGCCCTGGCGGACCTTGGAAGGCAGGCCCTGCATGCCTATCTATTGGCCATCGAACACCCAAGGCTGGGGAAGAAGCTGGAGTTCCGGTCGGAACTGCCGGCCGAACTTGGCTCGTTTACATCACGCGTTGCGTGATCGCTGACGCCCGCACGCCCGAATATCCCTGATCTGCACAAGGGATTGCGGGTGCGACAAAAGCAGCATCCGGCAACACGCGGGTGTGAAGGCTGACTATCTTCCTTTCGCCCCATTTGGTTCGGTATGTTGCACCTGCGACTGGGGTTTCGCAGTCGCAACATGACGCGCCGTCGGCTCGGGGAGCGACGGCGCAGAACGCCCGCCGGAAACGGGGGCAAACCTATGGAGGGCGCTGTTATGGCCCGTGCTGCTGCTTTGCCGATTATCACCGCCGAAGGCGGTCTTTCCCACTATCTCGAACAGATCCGCCGGTTCCCGATGCTGGAACCGAAGGAAGAATACATGCTGGCCAAGAGCTGGCGCGAGCACGGCGACCGCGATGCGGCGCACAGGCTCGTCACCAGCCATCTGCGCCTGGTCGCCAAGATCGCCATGGGCTATCGCGGCTACGGCCTGCCGATCTCCGAGGTCGTCTCGGAAGGCAACGTCGGCCTGATGCAGGCGGTCAAGCGGTTCGAGCCCGACAAGGGCTTCCGCCTCGCCACCTACGCGATGTGGTGGATCAAGGCGTCGATCCAGGAATACATCCTGCGCTCGTGGTCGCTCGTGAAGATGGGCACCACCGCGAACCAGAAGAAGCTGTTCTTCAACCTGCGCAAGGCGAAGAGCAAGATCTCCGCGCTGCAGGAAGGCGATCTGCGGCCCGATCAGGTCAAGCTGATCGCGCAGCGGCTCGGCGTCACCGAGCAGGACGTGGTCGACATGAACCGCCGGCTCGGCGGCGACGCGTCGCTCAACGCGCCGATCCGCGACGACGGCGACTCGGGCGAATGGCAGGACTGGCTCGCCGACGACAGCGAGAGCCAGGAAACCGTGATGGCCGAGCACGAAGAGCTCGACAACCGCCGCCAGGCGCTGTCGTCCGCGCTCGAAGTGCTCAACGACCGCGAGCGCCGCATCTTCGAGGCGCGCCGCCTCGCCGACGATCCGGTGACGCTCGAAGAGCTCGCCGAGGAGTTCGGCGTGTCGCGCGAGCGCGTGCGCCAGATCGAGGTGCGCGCCTTCGAGAAGGTGCAGAAGGCGGTGAAGAACAGCGTCGCCGCGATGGAGCGCCCGCCGGCAGAGCCCGAGGCGCTGCCGGCGCACTGACCGAAGGCTCCAAGGGTGTTGCAATGGCCGGGCTTTTGCCCGGCCATTTTGTTTTGAACTGCCGATTTTGCAGGCAACGGCCTGCTGCCGCTTTGACCAAACGGTCGTTGCATGCCGCCGAACAGCGGCGCGCCGAAGGCGTGCGTTTCCTTGGCGCGGCGCTTGCTTAGTGACCTCCACGAACCACCCGGAGGAACGTCCGATGAATTTCACTCGCCGCACTGCTGCCGCGCTGGCTGCCATCGCTCTGCTCGGGGCCGCTACGCTGCCCGCTTCGGCGCAGAGCCTCACCCCGATCAAATTCACGCTCGACTTCAAATTCCAAGGCATTCACGCCTGGTACTACCTGGCGAAGGACAAGGGCTATTTCCGCGACGAGGGCATCGACATCACGATCGATCAGGGCGAAGGCTCGGCCGCGACGATCACGCGCATCATGTCCGGCGCCTACGATGCCGGATTCGGCGACATCAACGCGATCATCCAGCAGGCCGCCAACAAGCCCGGCGAACAGCCCGTGATGGTCTACCAGATCTACAACCGCCCGCCGTTCGTGATCGTCACCAAGGCCGGCGGTCCGATCAAGACGATCAAGGACCTCGAAGGCCGCAAGCTCGGCGGGCCGGCCGGCAGCGCGACGCTGCGGCTGCTGCCGAGCTTCGCCAAGGCCAACAAGCTCGACCTCTCCAAGAACACCATCATGAACATGGCGCCCAATCTTCAGGAGCAGATGCTGGTCACCGACCAGATCGAAGCGACGCTGGTGTTCAACGTGACGAGCTACATCAACCTGCTGCAGCAGAAGCACGACCCCGACAAAGACTTCCGCTGGTTTAACTTCGGGGACTACGGGCTCGACCTGTACTCCAATGGAGTGATGGTTTCGCAGAAGCTGCTGAAGGAAAATCCGAAAGCCGTCGCAGGACTCGTCCGCGCCATCAACCGTGCGATCAAAGAAGTCGTCGCCGCTCCCGACGCAGGCATCTCTGCACTGACCAAGGTGGAGCCGCTGCTCAACGCCGACGTCGAGAAGAAGCGCATCACCTACGCCCTCAACAATCTGATGAACGCGCCGGAGGCGGCCGACATCGGCGTCGGCGACCTCAAAGACGACCGGCTGGCGCGCTCGATCGGCGTGATCGTCGAGGCCTACGAGCTCAAGCGCACGCCGACTCCCGGCGAGGTGTTCAACCGCTCGTTCCTGCCGCCGAAGGCGGACCGCCAGATTTCGATCAAGACGAACTGACGGTCGGACCGCGCGACAATGCTCCACGAAGGATCGGGCTCCGCGGATTGCATAGTTCTGATCCGCGGCGCCCGCGTTTACGATCGCGCCCTCGACATCCACCGTCCGGCGGTCAAGGACGTGATCGTCGAGGGCAATCGCATTGCGTCGGTGAGCGGCGCCGGCGAACTGCAACAGCGCAAAGCGGAGATCGTCGCGGCGGCCGCCGAACGCGGCTCGAACGCCACCGTCATTGAGGGCGACGGTAAGCTCCTGATCCCCGGCCTCGTCAATGCGCACTATCATTCCTACGACGTGCTCTGCAAAGGGCGCTTCGAGGACATGCCGTTCGACGTCTGGGCGCTGCATTCGCAGCCGGCCTACTGGGGCAAGCGCAGCAAGAAGGAATTGCGCGTACGCACGCTGCTCGGTGCGATGGAATGCTTGCGCCACGGCATCACCACGATCCAGGACATGAATTCCGTGGTACCGCAGGACGAGCAAACGCTGGACATCATTCTCAGCGCCTACGCCGAGGCCGGCATTAGGGTGGTGTTCTCGATCGCGGTCCGCGACATCGCCGCGCTCGACATCGAGCCGTTCCTGCCGGAAGGCATCCCGCCCGAACCCGCCGCCATCATCGCAGGGAGGCCTGGCAATGCCACCGCGGACCTTGCTTTCATCGCGGCGCAGATCAAACGGCTCGATCCGCTGCCTCCTCGCCTGCACTGGGCGCTCAGCCCGTCGGGACCGCAGCGCTGCTCGACGGCGCTTCTCGAAGGCCTCGCGGAATTGTCGGAGCGTCATGCACTGCCCGTCTTCACGCACGTCTATGAGACCCGCGCACAACTCGCCAAGGCGCGCTCGCACTATCCCGATCACGGCGGCTCGCTGACACGATACATGGCCGACATCGGCCTGCTGACGGCGCGCACCACGCTTGCCCACGGCGTCTATCTCACCGAGCGCGGAAATCGACGATCTTGCAAAGGCCGGCGCCGGCGTCGTGCACAATCCGTTGGCCAATCTCAAATTGAAGAACGGCGTTGCGCCGCTGCTTGCCTTCAAGAGAGCCGGGATCAATCTGGCGCTGGGCTGCGACAACTGCAGTTGCAGCGACTGCCAGAACCTCTTCCAGTCGATGAAGCTGTTCACGCTGATATCCGGCGCGATGGACGCGGAGCCGAGCGGTATTCTGGCCTGCGATGCAATCGACGCCGCGACCACGGGCGGCGCGAAGGCCGTCGGCCTCAAAGATATCGGCGCAATCCGGCCTGGAGCGATCGCCGACCTCGTCCTGATCGACCTCAACGATTTTGCCTACCTGCCGTTCAATAGCGCGGCACGGCAGTTGGTGTTTTCAGAAACCGGCCGCGCGGTACACACCGTGCTGGTCGACGGCCGCGTGGTGCTGTCCGCGGGGAAACTCACGACAGTCGACGAAGATGCATTCCGCGGCGAGCTCACCGAGATCATGAAAACGGTGGACCGGGATTTCGAACAGCTCGCCCTGCGGCAGCGACCGGCGGTGCCCTATCTCCTCGAAGCGAATGCGAGGCTCAAGAAAGCAAACCTCGGGCTCGGCCGCCTGATCGCCGAGCCGCCGGACGGAACGGAATAATCCTACCTCCCGGCCACCGCATCCACCCGCTCCCGCGCCTCGTCCAGCGCCGCCGACCACCTGATTCATGCCGCGCCGCAGTTGCGTCGTCGCAAACCCCATCGCCGACACCGGATAGCGATCGAGATCGGCCGCCACCGACAACGGCGTAAGCGGCGCGGTGTGCCCGCCGAGATCGCGGCGGAAGCGCGTGCCGCGCGTGTAGTTCAGCGGCACCAGCATGCGCGAGATTTCGTGCAGCACCTCGTTGGCGGCATCGGCCGTCACGCGGCCCGCGTCGAGGCCGGCCGACATCTGCGTCAGCGCCGCGTCGAGCCGGCCCACCGCATCGCGCGCGGGCTGCATGTCGAAGCGCGCTCCCGCCGCCGTCTGATACTTCGCCAGCGTGCCGTCGAACTCCTTCAGCAGCGCGCGCCAGTCCCACGGCAGCACCTTGGCATTGGCGAGGCGGAACACCGACAGCGCATAGACCTTGATGTCGGTCAGCAGCACGTCCTTGTCGGCCACCGGCATCAGGTCGTCGTCGGTGTGCCACTCCAGGTTTCCGCCGTTGCCCATCACGTAGTAGTAGCCGCGCTTCTTGATCTCGGCCTTCGGGATGCGCGACGACGACGAGAAGAAGCCGGTGATGCCGAGATTGTTGAACGAAAAGTCCGACGACTGGTGCGGACGCCGGCCTTCGGCATCCTGCCCGGTGACGTCCTTCACCACGCCTTTCACGAAGCCGGCGTTCTCCGCCATCCACGGAATGAGGCTGTAGTCGGTGGCGTCGCGGCAGCCGGGGCTGTCGCAGTTGAGATGCGCGAGACAGTTTTGCGCGAGGTCGAGGCCGAACTCGTCGGCGTACCACGTGCTGCCGGCGAAGCGGCCGGTGGAATGGCCCGGCCACCACGCGACCCGCACGCTGCGCTCGAGCTTGTCGCGGTGCGTCCACAGCATGCGCGCGATCTCGAGCATGCAGGCGTCGCCGGTGGCGTTGTCGCCGACGCCGACGTCCCAGGAATTGTAGTGGCCGTGCAGCAGCACGAACTTCTCCGGCTCGCGCTTGCCGGGAATTTCCACCACCGGAAGGATGCTCTTGAACCAGCCGGTGTCGAATTTGGTGACGATCTCGGCGCTGCCGCCCTTCTCGGCCAGCGCGATCAGCGCCTTGCCGTCCTCGTTGTTGACCGCAACCGACGGGATGCCGGGCCGGTGCGGCAGGTCTTCGAGGTCCGACGTGCCCCAGGTGTAGCTGCCGCCGCCCCAGTGCGCGTATTTGTCCGGATTGACGAAGACGATGCCCGCGGCGCCGAGCAGTTCCACCGCGGCGGCGCGATCGGCGTTGATCATGCCGAACTGGACCACGATCTTGCCCTTCACGTCCGGCGTGCCGGGCGCGGGATCGAAGTTGTCGCCGAACATCTCCGCATTGGCCGGATCCCAGCCGGGCGGCGGGTTGACCGGCTTCTGCACGAACACCAGCGGCGCGTTCAGGCCGTCGGGCACCGGCCTGCTCATCGGCGCAGGCCGGGCGAACATTTTCTTGCCGTTGGCTTCGACATGCGCGCCCTTCGGCAGCGCGAGATAGAGCGTCGGCTCGTAGACCTTCACCGGCACGCCGAGCGCCTTCAGACGATCGATCATATGCCGCGCCGCGCGGTTGCAGTCGTCGGGATGCTCGCGGCGGATGGTGGAGAACAGCTCGACCAGCGGCCAGGCATCGTCGAGTCTCGCGCTTGAAAGCAGCGCCTTCTCTTGATCGTTCAAGTGACGTTCCTTCCCTGCCCAGCGCCGCTTCGGCGGCGCGCTAGTTGATCTTGGTTCCGGTCTGCTGGATCACCTTGGCCCAGCGATCGATCTCTCCCAGCACAAAAGCCTGGGTGGCGTCCGGCGTATCGCCGCCCGGCTCGACGCCGAGGTCGGCCAGCTTGCTCTTGATGTCGGGCGCCGACAGCGCCGTCACCAGGCCGGCGTGCATCTTGGTCACGATCTCATCGGGAACGCCGGCCGGACCGGCCATGCCGAACCAGTTGGTGGTGACGATGGAAGGATAGCCCTGCTCGGCGATGGTCGGAATGTCCGGGAATGTCGGGCTGCGCTGCGGCCCGCTGACCGCGATGCGCGCGCATCAACGCCGGAGCGGATGTGCGGCGCGGCCGACGGCAGGCTGTCGAACATCGACTCGATCCGGCCGCCGACCACATCCTGCGTCGAAGCCTGCGCGCCGCGATAAGGCACATGAACGATGTCGATGCCGGCCGCGATCTTCAAAAGCTCGCCGGTGAGATGATGCAGCGTGCCGACGCCGCCGGTGCCGAAATTGAGCGCGCCGGGCTTGGCCTTCGCGAGCGCGACATACTCCCTAAGATTTTTGACCGGCAGATCCTTGTTCACCAGCAACACAAGCGGCAGCCGCCCGTAGATCGTGACCTGCCGGAAATCCTTTCGCGGATCGTAGGGCTGATGCATCAGCGTCGCGTTGATCGCCTGCGAGGCGACCGCGGTGGTCAGCCACGTGTAGCCATCGGGCGCCGCCTTTGCGACCGCGTCGGCCCCGATGATGCCGCCGCCGCCCGGCCTGTTCTCGACCACGATGGACTGGCCGAACTGCATTTGCAGCGAATTGCCGAGCGTGCGCGACAGGATGTCGGATGCACCCGCAGGCGGCGAACTGGAGATCAGACGAATTGTGCGTGTGGGCCAGGCGCCTTGCGCGCGGCCGGGGCGCACCAGCAACAGGCTCGGCGCCGCCAGCATCGCTCTACGGGTCAGATTCATCACTTCGGTCCTTGAATTTGTTAGCGAGGTTAGCAACGGTCACGGGATGCGAAAAGCAAGATTAGGACCAGCAGAGGTGCCAAGAGGGCAAACATGAGCCGCATATTGCGGGTTGCAGCCGCGCAGAGCGGCGCGATTCAGAAGGCCGACAGCCGCCAGTCCGTGGTCCGGCGCATGATCGACCTGCTCGATCAGGCCAACGAGCAGAAATGCAACCTGGTGGTGTTCACCGAGCTGGCGCTGACCACGTTCTTCCCGCGCTGGTACATGACCGACCAGGCGGAAATCGATTCCTGGTTCGAGCGCGAAATGCCGAACGCCGCGACCCGCCCGCTGTTCGAACGGGCGGCGGAGCACAAGATCGGCATCTCGTTCGGCTACGCGGAACTCACGCCGGACGGCCACCGCTTCAACACGTCGATCCTGGTCGATCGCGACGGCAAGATCGCCGGCAAGTACCGCAAGGTGCACCTGCCCGGCCACGCCGAATTCGATCCCGAGCGCTCGTTCCAGCATCTCGAGAAGCGCTACTTCGAGCCGGGCGATCTCGGCTTCAATGTCTGGCGCACCATGGGCGGCATCCTCGGCATGTGCATCTGCAACGACCGCCGCTGGCCCGAGACCTACCGGGTGATGGGCTTGCAGGGCGTCGAGCTGGTCATGCTGGGCTACAACACGCCGTCGGTGAACTCGCAAAAGCCCGGCGAAGGTCCGGAGCAGCGCATGTTCCAGCACAAGCTGTCATTGCAGGCCGGCGCCTACCAGAATTCCACCTGGGTCGTCGCCACCGCGAAGTGCGGCATCGAGGACGGCCACCCGCTGTTCGGCGGCAGCATGATCGTCAATCCCGACGGCGAGGTCGTCGCGCAGGCCAGGACCGAAGAGGACGAGCTGGTGGTGGCCGACTGCGATCTCGACGCGACGATCTTCGGCAAGCAGACGGTGTTCGATTTCCAGCGCCACCGCAGGATCGAGCACTACGGCCGCATCACCAGCCAGACCGGCGTGATTCTGCCGCCGGACAAGTAGAGACGGCTTAAAGCCGCGGCATGGTCGGCTTCGGCGCCGGAGCGATGCCGTAGGCCTTCGCCATATCGACGCCGGACTTGAGCGCCTCGTTCGTGGCCTTGAGCACCTCGTCGATAAACCCGCGGTCCTTGTCGTCCCGCCAGGGGAGCTCGCGCTGGCCGGTGCAGTCGACCTCGCCCGGCCGCGTGACGAAGAAATCCTTCAGGCCGTTGCGGGTGGTGATGCTCGCCACCTCGTCGCCCTTCCCCTTCAGGTGCAGCTCGACCACGTCGTAGAGCGCGAGACAGTGCGCTTTGTCGATCGGCTTGAGCAGCGGCGATTCCTCGGGTTTGGCCTGGCCGTGCGCCTGGAACGGCGCCACCGCCATCGCGGCAACGAACAAGCCGGCCGCAACGCGGCCGGCCACGCTTCTATCCATCATGCGCCCCAATCCTATTCCGGTACGAATGCCACGGCGCGAATCCACGCGCCGCTCGCTTTATCAATCTTGACCGGAAACATGGAAATTTTGAAGCCGAATGGCGGCAGCTTGTCGAGATTGGCGAGCTTCTCCGCGTGCATGTACTCGCGGTCGCGGCCGAGGAAGTGCGCCGGCCAAAGCGAATTGGGCCGCCCGGCCTCGAAGTTCTTCTTCATGTAGGGATAGGGAATGTCGAAGCCCCAGGCGTCGATCGCCATCACCTTGATGCCGCGGTCGAGCAGCCAGTGCGTCGCCTCGGCCGACATGCCCGGATAGCAGACGAAGAAATCCGGATGCAGGTGCCGCTTGTAGGCGTCGGTGCGGATGCAGACGATGTCCATCGGCTTGAGCGTGTAGCCGATCTTCTTCAGCGCGTTCTCGACATCGGCGGCGCTGATCTCGTAGCCCGCCGGCTTGTCGTGGAAGTCGAGCACGACGCCGTCGCCGAACAGCCATTCCAGCGGCACCTCGTCGATCCGCTTGGCCGGCTTGCCCTCCGGCATCGGGCCGAAGTGATACGGCGCGTCGATGTGGGTGCCGGCATGCGAGTGGACGTGCAGCGTCTCGCTGGCGTTGCCCATGCCGTCCGGCAACGCGGTCGGATCGACGCCGAGGTCCTTGCAGATCTTGCGCCCGAATGTCGCATGATCCCAATACATGATGACCTGCTCTTGCGGCTCCATCGCGTTGTTCATGATCGGCACGCTGAGGTCGACCAACCGGCACTTCGGCCATTCGACGTTTTTCGCAACCATTGTCAGTCCTTCCCCGAAGCCATTCGCAGGCGCGCGGATGATTGCGCGGCCGCGATCCCAAGTCCAATGCCGCGAAGACGCAACACTGGCATGCCATTGATCGGCTCCGGTCGCCGCCTCTACCCTCGCGCCAACAAACGGGAGAGGACGCTCATGACACGGATGGTTCAGGCTCTGGCTGCGCTCGCGCTCTTTGCGCTGCCGGCCCCGCGGCGGCGCAGGACAGCTATCCGTCGCGCACCGTGCGCCTGGTCGTGAGCTTCGCGCCGGGTGGCGGCGTCGACGCGATGGCGCGGCTGTTCGCCGACAAGCTGAGCCCGATGCTGGGGCAGCCCGTCGTGGTCGAGAACCGCGGCGGCGCGGCCGGACTGATCGCGGGACGCTACATCGCCAACATCGAGCCGGACGGCTACAACGTGCTGGTCGCCTCCAACTCGATGATCATCGCGCAACTGATGAACGCCAATCCGGGGCTCGATACGTTGCGCGACCTGCAGGCGGTCGCGAGCGTGGCGCCGCAGGCGATCATCGTGACGGCCTCGCCCGAGCTGAAGATCAATTCGATGAAGGATCTGGTGGAGCTCGCCAAGACGCGCAACCTGAACTACGGCACGCCGGGCACCGGCAGCGCGCCGCACCTGATGTTCGAGCACCTCAGCGCGCTGGCGAACGTGCGCTTCACGCATATTCCGTTCCCTGGCGCGGCGCAGGCGCTCACCGCCGCGATGTCGAACCAGACCGAGCTCGCGGTGATGACGCTGCCGCCGGCGGTGCTCGCTGGTGAACGCGAACAAGCTCAAGGGCATCGTGGTGACCACGGCGGTGCGCTCGTCCGCGCTGCCCAACGTGCCGACCGCCGTCGAAGCCGGCTTCCCGAACCTCGACATCACGGTGTGGGGCGGCTTCTTCGTTCCGGCCAAGACGCCGAAGGCCATCGCGGCAAGCTCGGCGACGCGATCCTGAAGGTCGCGGCCATGCCGGACATCAAGGAGAAGCTCGGTCAGCTCGGCTTCGAGCCGACCAGCATTCCCGGCGACCAAGTTCCAGGCCGCGCTTGGCGGCGAGATGAAGATGTGGGACGGCGTGATCGAGAAGGCGGGATTGAAGGGGAAGTAACGCCTACTGCCGCCAGGCGGCGAACGCCTGGGCGAACGCGCGCTCGCCGGGCGTGCCCTTTTCCATCGCCAGGATGGCGCGGCGGTTGTTGGCGTAGACCATCGGGATGTCGAACCAGCCGCGCTCCTTCAGCAGTTGAATGTTGCGCTGCATGTCGGCCTCGAGCGACGAGAGCCCGATCAGGAAAAAGCCGGGCGTCACCTTCACGGCGAGCCCGGCGAGCGGCACGCCGCGGGTCTGCTCGGCCTGCTTCATCAACACGCCGGGCACGTTCTGCACGCCGCCCGACGGCGCGTCGGCCGGCAGATTGAACATGATCTCGATGGTGTGACTGGCCGGCAGCGACGGATCGGCGTTGCGGCGCAGGGTGAACGTCATGGTCATCTTGCGTTCGGGAATTTCGATGTCGGCGCGCACCGCAAGCTCGGCCGGGCGGCCGGGCGCCGGCGCCATCATGTCGGTGCGCCACACCGCAGTGCCAAGCAGGCGCTTGCCCTGCGGATCGTCCGGATCCTCTTCGTAGAGCACGACGCGCTGCGCCACCGCGGGCGCGCCGGACGGCTGAGTCTGCGGTCCGCCGAGGCGGTCGGTGATCTTTGGCCGCTGCTGCGGCGCGGTTGTGCCGGGCGGCTGCGTCTGCGTGCTCGAACTGCCGCTGACCATCGCGATCAAGCTGCTGGCCGCGCCGCCGATGGCGTCGCGCTGCCACCAGGCCAGCACGCCGAGCGCGATGCCGAGCAGCGCCACAGCCGCGATCGTGAGGTACTTGCCGTAGGCGCGCGGCGGCCCCGAATGCCGCGGCTCGGGCGGTTCTTCGCGCGTGCGTTGCTCCGGCCGGCGCGGCGCGCGGAGGCGGCGGCGGCTCGGAAAACTCGAACGACGGCGGCGGCGCCTGGTCGGGCGGCGGCGCCCACTGGTCCTCCAGCGGCTGCACAGGCTGCGGCCGCTGCTGGTCGTATTGGCTCTCGCGCTCGTAGCGCGTCTCGTGACGCGTGTCCGGGCGGTTGAAGTCCTGCGGCTGCGGCGGCGGCTGCCGCGGCGCCGCCGGCTGCTCGAACGAATACGACTGCCGCGGCATCCGCGGCGGAGGCGGCTCGGGGGGCTGCCCGCTCATCGCGTCGCGGAAGCCGCGCACCGCCTCGTCGGTCAATGAAGACGAGTTCCTGCGGGCGCTCGCGCGGCGGATGACGCTGGTCCTGGCCGGTCGCCTGTTCGAGATCGGCCCAAGGATCGCCCGGTGCATCCACGGGGGCTGGCGGCGGAGGGGGCGGCGGAGGCGGAGGAGGCGCGGCGCGCGGCTCTTCCCGGCGCGGCGGCGGAGTGTGCCTCGGCAGCGGCTTGCGCGGCTCTTCGCGGGCACGGCGCGCCGATTCCGCCTCGACCTTGCGGATGGCTTCTTCCAGCGCCAGCCGCTCGCGGGTGATCTCCGACTCATCGAGCGCCGGCACGACGCCGCGCAACTGCGCCACCAGCGCCGTGCGCGCCCGCTCATAGAGCGCGCGCCGGTTCTCGCCGGTGTTCTTATCGAGCCCTTCGACGGCGCGAAGGATGAGCGGGTGATAGTCAGCCATCGTGCGCGGTGTCTGTCACGCTCAGGTTTCAAATGGATTATGCATCAGAATGGTGTCCTCGCGCTCGGGGCTGGTCGACAGCAGAGCCACCGGGCAGCCGATCAATTCCTCAATCCGGCGAACGTATTTGACCGCCGCGCCGGGCAATTGGGCCCACGAGCGCGCCTTTGCCGTCACATCGCTCCAGCCTTCGGCCGTCTCGTAGATCGGCTCGACGCGGGCCTGCGCGTGTTCGCCCGCGGGCAGATAGTCGATCTCGCGGCCGTCGAGCCTGTAGCCGGTGCAAATCTTGATCTCCGGAAAACCGTCGAGGATATCGAGCTTGGTGAGCGCAATGCCCTGGATGCCGCAGGTCCGCACGGTCTGACGCACCAGCGCCGCATCGAACCAGCCGCAGCGGCGCGGACGCCCGGTGACGACGCCGAATTCCTTGCCCTTGGTGCCGAGCGTCTTGCCGATCTCGTTGAGCTGCTCGGTCGGGAACGGGCCCGCGCCGACGCGCGTCGTATAGGCCTTGGTGATGCCGAGCACGTAGCCGATCGCGTTCGGGCCGAGACCCGAGCCGGTCGCGGCCTGCGCCGCGACGGTGTTCGACGACGTGACATACGGATAGGTGCCGTGGTCGATGTCGAGCAGCGCGCCCTGCGCGCCTTCGAACAGGATGCGCTTGCCTTCACGCCGCTTCTCGTCGAGCAGCGACCAGACCGAATGCATGAACGGCAGCACCTTCGGTGCGAACTGCGGCGAGATGGTCGTAGATCGCGCGCGGCGCGACCTCTTCCATGCCGAGACCGCGGCGAAGCGCGTTGTGATGCGCCAGCAAACGCTCGATCTTGCCGTTGAGCACCTGCAAGTCCGCGAGGTCCATCAGCCGGATGGCGCGGCGGCCGACCTTGTCCTCGTAGGCCGGGCCGATGCCGCGCCCGGTGGTGCCGATCGCGCCCTTGCCGGAAGCCTTCTCACGCGCGACGTCGAGTTCCTGGTGCAGCGGGAGGATCAGCGTGACGTTCTCGGCGATGCGCAGATTTTCCGGCGTCACAGCGACGCCCTGCTCCTTCAACCGCCCGATCTCGTCGATGAGCGCCTTCGGATCGAGCACGACGCCGTTGCCGATCACCGACAGCTTGTTGCGGACGACGCCGGAGGGCAGCAGCGAGAGCTTGTAGGTCTTGTCGCCGATGACGAGCGTATGGCCGGCGTTATGCCCGCCCTGAAAGCGCACGACGACGTCGGCCTGCTCGGACAGCCAATCGACGATCTTGCCCTTGCCCTCGTCGCCCCATTGCGAGCCGACGACCACCACATTCGCCATGCAGAACCCTTCCCCAGGCCGGCGGCATGCGCCCCGAACCACCGCGCAACGACCGATGGGGCCTCACCCGGATAAAGGATGAACCCCCGCGGTTCAAGGCAATCGACCGCCGCCCAGCGCCGCCATCATAGCGGAAATCGCTGATTTCTCAATCGTTTGGAGAAAGCGCCGCTTTGCGGCATCTCACGGCATACGTGGGGCATATTGCAGCGCCTTGTCCTTCGGCCAGCGCACGCGCCAGCCAAGCTTGATCTCGCGCGTTTCGCCGGGTTGCGCCTCGAATGCCCATTCGAGCACGCCGCGCCGGTCCCGCACGTCGCGCGTGGTCGGCGGCGTGGTCTGGGGCAGCATTTCGACCTGGATTTCTTCGATCTCGCTGACCGGGACCTGATCCTCGATCGGACACCTGGATCGGCACGTCGTGGCCGTTGCGGATCGTGGTCTTGAACTCGCGTTCGTCGGTCTTGGACGACCCGATCAGCCCGGCGGTGCCTTCGATCTTCCGCACCACCGTGCGGACGACCTTGACCTTCTCGTCGGCGCCGAAACCCAGCCGCACGATCTCTTCCTTGGCGATCAGCGGCCAGCGGGCTGCGGCCGACGAACACGCCGTCGCGGTAGAGCGAGACGCGGCCGGGCAACAGCGGAGCATCCTCGGCATGCTTGAAGTTCGCCTGCAGGAACGCCGTCTCCGACGAGCGCGGGCGCGCGCAAGGATCTTGAGCACGGGCAGTGATCGTCGCGATGCGAGCTGGAAGCTTTTCGCGCCCTGCCCCGCCACGACCGTGATTCGCCCCGGCACGCGGAACAGCACCTGGAAGCCGCCGCGTTTCCACAACGGCCTCCTGCTGTTCGATCTTCATGCGCGCCGGTCCGTCCTCGCCGCCGCGCCGGCGCGAAGCCTGATCGGCCTGCGCGCCTGGCGGCGCGGCGCGGACGCGGCACCGAGCGGGCGCGGCGCGAGCCACCGGATAGCGAACGATCAGCGTCGGCAATTCGGGCGCGCTGCCGCCGCGCGCGACCCGCATCGTCGAGACCGTGAGCGCGACGTCATTCCAGTCTTCGCCGGTGGCCTGCACGATCTCGGCGCGGCGGAGCAGTTCAAGCGCCGGTTTGCGATCCTTCGAGCCGGTTTCGAGGCGCGCGTCGTAAGCCGGGTTCCAGCGCGCGCCGCGCACAGCGTAGGTGACGCGCAGCAGCGCCGGCGTCGCGGCGGCCGCGTTGAGATCGACGCGGACTTCGAGCTTTTGCGGCGGAGTGGCGTTGCGCTCCGCTTCCAGGCGCGCCAGATCGCGGTCGATGTCGCGCTGCTTGATCTTGGCAGTCGCGGATCGCGTTGTCGGCCGCCGCCACTTCCTCGGCAATGGCGAGGAACGCGGCGCGCCACTCGGTGAGCGGCCGCGCCTCACCCTTCTCACCGATTCCGGCGGGCGACGCCTCGGCGAAGCGTTCGGCGAACTTGCGGCGCGCGGTCGCGGCGGCGATCGCGCCGTCCAGCACCGCGCGCTGGTCGCGCAGCGTTTCGATGCGCTTGTCGATGCTCGGGAAGATTGGCCGGCGGCGCCGGACGCGGGGTGCGCGCGTCCACGGAGCCGATCACCAGCCGGGCGTTCGCTTCGCCTTCGATCCGCAGCGAGGACGGGTCGAGCGTCGTCGGGAAGTCTCGCGCCAGCAGCGTCGTGTCGCCGGCCGGCAGATCGAGCCGGATCACGCGCGTGATCGTGGCGCCGTCCGGATAGACCGTGACGCCGTCGATGCGCGAGGCCGCTTCGATCTCAGCGGCAGAGATCGGCAGGGCAATGGCGGACAATGCAATGGCAAAAGACAATGCAATCCAATGACGGCGCATGGCGCGTCCCTCCCGGTGTATTCCGACGCCGGTAGGCAGCGGCCCAATTCAGGTATCCGTAAGGCGCCGGCACGGCCACATCGCGGCTGGCGTGCCAATATCTCTGGTGCAAGAGCTACTGCGGCGACGTGTCGTCGGCTCAAAACCGCAGCGGCCTGGCCTGCTGCACCTGCGGCAGCGCCCTCACCTTGGCCAGCACGTCCGGCGGCAGATCGCCGTCGATCTCGATCAGCGCGATGGCGCTGCCGCCCGGCGCCTCGCGGCCGACGTGGAAGGTCGCGATGTTGATGCCGGCGTCGCCCAGCGTCGAGGAGAAGCGGCCGATGAAGCCCGGCTTGTCCAGGTTGGTGATGTAGATCATCGAGGGGCCGAACTCGGCGTCCATGCGGATGCCCTTGATGTTGACGATGCGCGGCCGCCCGTCGGCATAGACCGTGCCGGACACCCAGCGCGTCATCTCCGGCGTGACCACGGTGACGGTCATCAGGCTCTCGTAGTCGCCCGCCGCCTCGCGCGTCATCTCCTCGATCACGATGCCGCGCTCCTTCGCCACGATCGGCGCCGACACCACGTTGACGTCCTGCAGCATCGGCCGCAGGAAGCCCGGCGATCGCGGCCGAGGTCAGCGCCTTGGTCTTCATCTGCGCCACGTGGCCTTCGTAGCTGATCTGCAGCTTGGTGATGCTGCCCTCGGTGAGCTGGCCGGCGAACGAGCCGAGCCTCTCGGCGAGCGCGATGAACGGCTTGAGGCGCGGCGCCTCCTCCGCGGTGATCGAGGGGAAGTTGACGGCGTTGGAGATCGCGCCGCGCAGCAGATAGTCCGACATCTGCTCGGCGATCTGCAGCGCGACGTTCTCCTGCGCCTCGGTGGTGGCGGCGCCGAGATGCGGCGTGCACACCACGTTGGGCAGCGTGAACAGCGGATTGCTGGTCGCCGGCTCCTCGACGAACACGTCGAACGCCGCGCCCGCCACCTGGCCGGACTTGAGCGCGTCGTAGAGCGCGGCCTCGTCGACCAGGCCGCCGCGCGCGCAATTGACGATGCGCACGCCCTTCTTCATCCGCTTGAGCGCCGCGGCGTCGACGATGTTCTTGGTCTTCTCGGTGAGCGGCGTGTGCAGCGTGATGAAATCGGCGCGCTTGAACAGGTTCTCGAGCTCGACCTTCTCGACGCCGAGGTCCATGGCGCGCTCGACCGACAGGAACGGATCGTAGGCGATCACCTTCATCCGCAGGCCGACCGCGCGGTCGGCGACGATCGAGCCGATGTTGCCGCAGCCGATCACGCCGAGCGTCTTGCCGAAAATCTCGACGCCCATGAACTTGTTCTTTTCCCACTTGCCGGCGCGGGTCGAGACGTCGGCCTCGGGGATCTGCCGCGCCAACGCGAGCATCAGCGAGATGGCGTGCTCGGCGGTGGTGATCGAGTTGCCGAACGGCGTGTTCATCACGATCACGCCCTTGGCGGTCGCGGCCGGAATGTCGACGTTGTCGACGCCGATGCCGGCGCGGCCGATCACCTTCAGGTTTTTCGCCCTCTCCAGAATCTTCGGCGACACCTTGGTGGCGGAGCGGATCGCCAGGCCGTCGTAGCCGCCGACCACTTCGGCGAGCTTGTCCTTGTCCTTGCCGAGGTTGGGCTGGAAATCGACCTCGAGGCCGCGGTCCTTGAAAATCTGCACGGCGGCGGGAGACAGCGCGTCGGAAATGAGAACCTTGGGCATGGGTACGATCCAATCGAATGATTTTTCGGGTCGTCACCCGCGGGCTTGACCCGCGGGTCTATCTTTTTGATGGATGGCCGGGCCTACGCCGCCGAAGGAACCCTGCAGTTAGGAGCCACTCCGAGCGCTTCGGCCCGCAGGCGGGTCAAGCCCGGCCATGACGCGGATGATCTCAGGCCGCCTTGCGCAGCGCGTCCTTGGCCTGGCCGTAGGCCCAGTCGAGCCACAGCGTGAGCGCCTCGACGTCGGACGCCTCGACGGTCGCGCCGCACCAGATGCGCAGCCCCGACGGCGCGTCGCGGTAGGCGTCGATGTCGTAGGCGACGCCCTCCTTCTCGAGCATCGCCGAGATGCCCTTGACGAACTTGGCCTGCGCGTCCGCCGGCAGCTTCAGCACCTCGGGATCGACCACCTTGAGGCACACCGACGTGTTGGAGCGGTTGGTCGCGTCGGCGCGCGACGAACTCGATCCACGGCGTGCGCGCCACCCAGTCGGCGATCGCCTTGGCGTTGGCGTCGGCGCGCGCGATCAGCGCCTTGAGGCCGCCGACCGACTTCGCCCAGTCGAGCGTGTCGATCCAGTCCTCGACGCACAGCATCGACGGCGTGTTGATCGAGCCGCCTTCGAACGGATCCTCGTTGAACTTGCCGCCCTTGGTGAGCCGGAACACCTTCGGGATCGGCCAGGCCGGCGTGTGGCTTTCGAGCCGCGCGACCGCGCGCGGCGACAGCACGATCATGCCGTGCGCCGCCTCGCCGCCCAGCGCCTTCTGCCAGGAGAAGGTGACGACATCGAGCTTGGCGAAATCGAGCGGCTGCGCGAACGCCGCCGAGGTGGCGTCGCAGATGGTGAGGCCCTTGCGGTCGGCCGCGATCCAGTCGGCGTTCGGCACGCGCACGCCCGAGGTCGTGCCGTTCCAGGTGAACACCACGTC
This sequence comes from uncultured Alphaproteobacteria bacterium, assembly GCA_963838595.1. Classification (GTDB taxonomy): domain Bacteria; phylum Pseudomonadota; class Alphaproteobacteria; order Rhizobiales; family Xanthobacteraceae; genus Z2-YC6860. Next base: position 92,112 of record CAWIRP010000019.1, on the reverse strand, counting down.
GCTCGCGGGATCGACCTTGGAGAGATCCGGCAGTTCGCCGTACGGCGCCTTGAGCACCGTGACGTCCTTGAGCTTGAGCTCCTTCGTGACGTCGCTGACCCAGCCTTCGCCGAACGATTCCCAGGCCAGCATGGTGACCGGGCGCGGCCCGAGCATCGACCACAGCGCGGCCTCGACCGCGCCGGTGTCGGACGCCGGCATGAGGCCGACGCGGTAGTCGGCGGGCACTTCGAGCACCTCGCGGGTCAGATCGAGCGAGCGCTTGAGCTTCGCCTTGCCGCTCTTCGAGCGGTGCGAACGTCCCAGGACGGCGTCGGTGAGGGCTTGGAGGCTCCAGCCGGGGCGCTTGGCGCAGGGGCCGGACGAGAAGTGCGGGATGGCCGGCCGCACGCCGGGCATGTTGCTCATGGATCTACCCTTCCAGATAGAAGCCCCTCGGTGGGGAGGGGTGGCCCGCGGATGGGAATAAGGAAGGGGGAGCCGCCCGTCAAGGCGGCAGCCGGACGGTCAGTCCAGCATCCAGCGCAGGCCGACCCGGATTTCCTGGGCCGACATGTCGCGCGAAAGACGTGCGGCGTCGGTGTATTGGCGCGGTCGGCTCAGGTCCCGCTCATGGCGTCGCCCAGCTTGAGATAGCGATAGCTGACGTCGAGCAGCAGGATTGGGCGAGAACCTGATAGCTCACGCCGGCCATCGCGGCCCAGGACAGATTCCAGCGCGTGGTGTCTGTCGACGCCTTCGCTCGGAACTTGGACCGGCAGTTGGTGTACTCGTGGATCCGCAGGTTGGTCGTGCCGACGCCGGCGCCGACGTACGGCGTGAAGCCGCCCCAGGTCCCCAGATCGAGATAGACGTTGGCGAGCAGCGTGAACGAGTTGATCTTGGCGGTGTAGTAGCCGGGCCCCTGCGCGGTGTCGCCGTGGAACCTCGCCGTGTTGGCGTAGTCGAGCGTCACGTCGGTGCGGAACCACTTGTACTTGTAGCCGCCGCCGAAGCCGAGCGTCGGCACGCGTTGTCGAGGTCGCAGCCGCGTGACCGACGTTCGGCGGCCGGCGCCTCGACGGAGCCGATGGTCGTGCTGTGCGGTAGCCGAGGTCGCCGCGCACGTACCAGCCCGAAATCAGGTCGGTGGAGATCGGCTTCTTGAACTCCGGCAGCCACTGCACCGGGCGGGTCGGCCGCGTGCGCGGCCGCGGTCATTGCGAGACCGCAGACGCGACGCCGCCAACGAAATGCTCCTGAACCCGACGCATGGCGGGAAGTCCTGTTCAGCCTCGACGCATCAGCGGCGGCGGATAACGCACGGCATGGCCGGAGTCGTACGGTTGGCGGGTAGTCGTACTCCTGCATGGGCCGATCGAGCATCCAGCGCACGCCGAACTTGAAGTCGTGCGAGGTGATGTTGCGGAAGTGCATCGGGTTGTTGACGCTGTTCTGCCCGAGATAGGTGACCAGATCGCCGGTCAGCGCGTCGCCGAGATCGACGTAGCGATAGGCGAACTCGATGGTGACGTTGTTGGTGACCTTGTAGGCGATGCCGGCGTGAACGGCCCAGGCGAAATTGAACTTCGACGCGGCCGGGCCGTGCGCAACGCCGCCGCCCGGGCAGGTCGTGCAGATGTCCATGAAGTTGTTGATGGTGTTGCGCGAGCCGCCGATGCCGACGCCGACGAACGGCGTGAAGCCGCCCCAGGTGCCGAGGTCGGCGTAGACGTTGGCGAGCACCAGCCATTCGGACTTGATGGCGCGATATTCGTCGGTGAACAGTGTTGCCGCCGGACGTGACGATGTCGTAGCCGTGGAAGTTCGCCTTGCCGCGATATTCGCCGGTGAGGTCGGCGCGCAGCCAGTTGTTGAACTGATAGCCGACGCCGAGACCGAAGATCGGCGCGCTGTCGAAATCCTTGTGGACGGTGTCGACGCGGTCGGTCGTGTCGTAGAGCACGTTGAACAGGCTGCTGACCTTCTGATTGCTCATGCCGATATCGCCGCGCAGGTACCAGCCGCTGGCGAAATCCTCGTAGTACGGCATGGGCGGCGGCGGCATCAGCTGCGGCATGTCCGCGGCGTGCGCCGCGGTTGTCGAACAGGGCGGCGACGCCTGCAAACGCCATGACCTTTACGCTCACCATGACTTTGTCCTCTCGTCCGCGGCCGCGCGAATCCGGCCCTCGTCGAGCGAACATGGCAGCGAATGTTTAAATGGAGATTAACCTTACTTTTTAACCGTGATTGTTAACGACTGACGCGACGAGCCCAGCGTTCATGCGGCGATTTCGGCGCGCGCATTAGAATTTCATTTACGATTGCGGCGCGGCCGCATGCACCATCATGGTACCGTTGCGGCGCGCGCGAAAACGAGAACGCCCGGCAAAATTTGCCGGGCATGACGCTGCGACGATTTCGGCGGCAGAGGGAAAGCGGCTAGTCCTTGTCGCCTTCGAGCTTGCCGATGTGATTCTGCGAGTAGAGCTCGACGCCGACGATCCTTGACCAGCGAGATCTGCGTCTCGAGGAAGTCGATGTGCTCCTCCTCGTCGTGCATCAGCTTCTCGAACAGGTCGCGCGATCACGTAGTCGCGCACGCCGTGGCAGTGCGTCGCCGCCTCCTCGTAAAGCGCGCGCGCCGAGATCTCGGCCTTGAGGTCGCAGTCGAGCACCTCCTTGATGTTCTGGCCGATGTGCAGCGGATCGAGCACCTGCATGTTGGGGAAGCCGTCGAGGAAGATGATGCGCTCGACCAGCTTGTCGGCGTGCTCCATCTCCTCGATCGATTCCTTGCGCCAGTACTTGGCGAGATCCTTGTAGCCCCAGTTTTCCAGCAGCCGGTAATGCAGCCAGTACTGGTTGATCGCGGTCATCTCGTGCCGCAGCCCCTTGTTGAGATATTCGACGACCTTGGCATCGCCCTTCATGACGCGCTCCATTCCAACCGGGTGGACGCACCCGACATATATATTGGAGCTAATTCTAAACTAGAAGCGCTCGCCCGTGAATAGGGCTTCGGCGGCGCAAGTGGCCGCGTTTCCCCGGAAAACCTGGAGATTATTCAGGCTGGTTTTCGCTCGGGCAGCCGTTGCAGGCGGCGGGCAGGCGGCGGCGTCCAGCGCCTCGTCCATGATCCGGCGGATGGTGCGGGCGCAGCGGCCGCACTGGGCGCTGCAGCCCAGGCAGCCATAGACCTGGCTGGTCGAGCGCGGCTCGCCTCCGCCTGGACGGCGGAGCGGACATCCTTGTCGCTCAAGACGTTGCAAGAACAGACGATCATCAGCGAAAAGCTTCCCGGACGCGCAATCGATAGCGTGCGGGGCGCCGCGGAGGCAAAGAAAAAGCGCTGTTTTTATAGGTTATCTAATCTGCGAAAGCGCCCGGAATTGCGGGCTTTCCGGCCTCAGGCCGCGGCGTCGGTCAGCAGCCTCGACGATGCCGTCCACCACGTCCTCGACCAGGGACTTGTCGTCGCCCTCGCCCATCACCCGGATCACCGTCTCGGTGCCGGACGGGCGGATCACCAGCCGGCCGTGGCCGTCGAGCCGCTGCTCGGCGCTCTTGATGGCGCGCACCACCTTGGCGTCCTCGAGCGGCTTGCCCGTCTTGTAGCGCACGTTGCGCATCACCTGCGGCAGCGGCTCGAAGCGGTGGCACACCTCGGAGGCCGGGCGGCCGAGCTTCTTCACCACCGCCAGCACCTGCAGCGCCGCGACCAGGCCGTCGCCGGTGGTCGCGTAGTCCGACAGGATGATGTGGCCGGACGCCTCGCCGCCGAGGTTGTAGCCGTGCTTGCGCATCTCCTCGAGCACGTAGCGGTCGCCGACCGCGGTGCGGGCGAGCGCAAGGCCTTTGAACTCGAGGAAGCGCTCCAGCCCGAGGTTCGACATGACGGTGGCGACCACGCCGGGCTTGGCGAGGCGGCCTTCGTCCTTCCAGCTCTCGGCGATCACCGCCATGATCTGGTCGCCGTCGATCAAGTGGCCGCGCTCGTCGATCAGCACCACGCGGTCGGCGTCGCCGTCGAGCGCAATGCCGATGTCGGCGCGGATTTCGCGCACCTTGCGCGCCCAGCGCCTCCGGCGCGGTCGAGCCGCATTCGCTGATTGATGTTGAAGCCGTCGGGCTCGACGCCGATCGAGACCACCTCGGCGCCCAGCTCCCACAGCGCGGCCGGCGCCACGCTGTAGGCGGCGCCGTTGGCGCAATCGACCGCGATGCGCAGGCCGTCGAGCGACAGGTTGCGCGGCAGCGTGCGCTTGGCGAATTCGATGTAGCGGTCCTGCACGCCGTCGATGCGCTTGGCGCGGCCGAGCGCGGCCGACTTGGCGAGCCGCTTGGACAGGTCGCCGTCCATCAGCTCTTCGATCTTGAGCTCGATCTCGTCGGACAGCTTGTGGCCGTCCGGACCGAACAGCTTGATGCCGTTGTCGTCGTAAGGATTGTGCGAGGCCGAGATCATCACGCCGAGGTCGGCGCGCATCGAGCGCGTCAGCATGGCGACCGCCGGCGTCGGCATCGGGCCGGTGAGCAGCACGTCCATGCCGACCGAGGTGAAGCCCGCCACCATCGCGGTTTCGATCATGTAGCCGGACAGCCGCGTGTCCTTGCCGATCAGCACGCGATGGCGATGATCGCCGTTGCGGAACATCAAGCCGGCGGCCTGGCCGACCTTGAGCGCAAGCTCCGGCGTGATCGTGGTGTTGGCGCGGCCACGAATGCCGTCGGTTCCGAAATGCTTGCGGACCATACTCCCCCACCCAACTCGAAAACGCTGCTAAGGCCTGCCCGAGCAAGACCTGTCCCGGCAGGCTTATAGGGCAAGCATACTCCGTATTCCTTGAAAAAATACGCCATCCTGCGCCGCGCCGGAACGCGCCGGGCAGGATGGCGTTTGTCGTTGCAGATTGAACGGTTTAGCTGGTTACCGAAATGGCCGCGGAAACGATCTGCTTACCGTTCGGGCTTTTTCTCCTGCGGCTTGCTGTCGAGCTTGGATTTCGACGGCTGGGTGACGTTGACCGGATCGGACCCGGCCATGCTCTCCTCCAGGCCCTGCTCCAGCGCGCGCTCCAGCGCGTCAGCGGGCTTTTCCGACTTCGGCTTCGGTTTGACGTCGGGATCGCCGCCGCGCTTCTTGGTGGCTGCTGCGCTCATGTTTGGTCCTCCTGATGCATGCGTCCCAAGACAACGCCCAAGCCGCGTCGCGTTCCTGCGCCTCTCCAGGCCCGGAAAAACATGCTCTACTCCCGCCGGTTTCAAGGTTCGGGTGAGACGATGAAAGCCTATCCCTCCATCGAGGATTTGCGGCAGCGCGCGCAGCGCAACGTGCCGAAGATGTTCTTCGACTACGCCGAGGCCGGCTCCTATGCGCAGGAGACGCTGCGCAGCAACCGCGCCGACCTGGAAAAGATCAAGCTGCGCCAGCGCATCCTGCTCGACGTCGACAAGCGCGACACCTCGACCACCATCCTGGGCGAGAAGGTGCCGGTCCCGCTCGCGCTCGGCCCGATCGGGCTCGGCGGCATGATGTACGGCGACGGCGAGATCCACGCCTGCCGCGCCGCGCAGGCCGCCGGCATCCCGTACACGCTCTCCACCATGTCGATCAATTCGATCGAGGACGTGGCCGGCGCGGTCGACAAGCCGTTCTGGTTCCAGCTCTACGTGATGCGCGACCGCGGCTTCATCAAGGAACTGATCCAGCGCGCCGCGGCCGCCAAATGCAGCGCGCTGATGCTCACCGTGGACCTTCAGGTGCTCGGCCAGCGGCATGCCGACGTGCGCAACGGCCTCACCGTGCCGCCGGAGATCAAGATCAAGAACGTGATCGACATCATGACCAAGCCGGCCTGGGCGTTGTCGATCCTCAAGAGCAAGCGCAAGACGTTCGGCAATCTCGCCGGCCACGTGAAGGGCATGGAGAACATCAACTCGCTGGCCGCAATGGACCGCGAGCCAGTTCGATCCGACGCTGTCCTGGAAGGACGTCGAGTGGATCAAGAGCATCTGGCCCGGCAAGCTGATCCTCAAGGGCATCCTCGACGTCGAGGACGCGCGGATCGCCGCCAAGTGCGGCGCCGACGCGATCAGCGTGTCCAACCACGGCGGCCGCCAGCTCGACGGCGCGCCGTCGGCGATCTCGGCGCTGCCCAAGGTGGTCGATGCGGTCGGCTCGCAGATCGAGGTGATGTTCGACAGCGGCATCCGCACCGGCTCCGACATCGTGCGCGCGCTGGCGCTCGGCGCGCGGTCTTGCATTGTCGGCCGGTCGTACATTTATGGTCTGGGCGCCGGCGGCGAAGCGGGCGTCGCGCACGCGATCGGCATTCTCGGCCGCGAGTTCGACGTGACCATGGCGCTGTGCGGCGTGAAGAACGCTCGCGACATCGACGAGCGCGTGCTGGCCGAGCCGCGCGGAGGCAACCTATGAACAAACCGATGAAAATTCCGGGGCCGGACCATCCGATCACGATCACGCCAAGCCGCGACCACGTGCGCGTCATGCTCAACGGCCACGCCGTCGCCGACACCAAGCGCGCGCTGGTGCTGCAGGAAGCCGCCTACAAGCCGGTGTTCTACATTCCGCGCGAGGACGCGCAGTTGGCGCTGCTCGAGAAGACGGCGCACGGCACGCACTGCCCGTACAAGGGCGACGCGTCCTACTACACGATCAAGGCCGGCGACCGCGTCGCGGAGAATGCGATCTGGAGCTACGAGCCGCCGTATCCGGCGATGCGCGAGATCGCCGGGCACCTGGCGTTCTATCCCGATCGCGTCGATGCGATCGAAGTGACGGCGGCGTGAAGCCGCGCCTAGCCGCTGGCGATCAATGACACTGACCGAGAGAACTATTGCCCTCGCCGGCCAGTCAACGATAGCGCGTGGCAATTCGGATTGTTCTGCATTCGCTGGAACTGGCGTGCGAGGCGGACGTTCGATTCCAAAGCACCCAGATTTCAAAGCACCAGGAGGCCGCCATGCAGGTCAGCGAAGCGATGAGCAGCGATGTGAAGATCGCCAATCCGAAACAAACGATCCGCGAAGCCGCCGCGATGATGGCGGAAATCGACGCCGGTGTGCTGCCGGTCGGCGAGAACGACCGGCTGGTCGGCATGATCACCGACCGCGACATCGCGATCCGGGCCGTCGCCGCCGGCAAGGGGCCCGACACCCCGGTGCGCGACATCATGTCGAAGGAGGTCGCCTATTGCTTCCAGGACGATGACGTCGACGACGCGGCGGAGAAAATGTCCGATGCGAAGCTGCGCCGCCTGCCGGTGCTCAGCCGGGCCAAGCGGCTGGTCGGCATTGTCTCGCTCGGCGACATCGCGATGGTCGACGGTCCCGCCAATGCCGGCGAGGCGCTGTGCGGCATTTCGGAGCCGGGAGGCCTGCACTCGCAGTCGCTCGATGGCGGGCGGGCAAAGGCAGCGCCGCGTAGAGCGCGATCTGAGCGGCGAATCGGGTTCGGCAAGTCGACGCTCAGCAGTGACGCTCCAGCGGGCTAGCCGCGTCACGGTATCTGATAGACCGTCATGCGGTCGGCGACGCCGCGCAGCGCGGCGTTCTGCTCCGTGAGCTTGAGCTTGTTGCGCTCGATGATCGCGGAGACCTGCGGATTGTCGACCACCGGCTTGGTCGCGAAGATCGCGCGCGAGTCCGCCAGGCTTTGCACCCGCGCGGCGATGTTGACGGTCTGCCCGAAATAATCGAGCCGGTCGTTGAGCGTGACCGCGAGGCACGGCCCTTCGTGGATCCCGATCTTGATCAGCAGATCGTTCTTGATATTGCTCACCGAGTCGCGCATCCGCAGCGCCGCGGCCAGCGCGCGGTCCGGCGTCGGGAACGTCGCCATCACCGCGTCGCCGATCGTCTTGACGACCGCGCCGGCCTCGGACGCGACGATTTCACCGAGAACGCGGAAGTGCTCGCGCACCAGGTCGTAGGCGACCATGTCGCCGACGCGATCGTACAGCGCGGTCGAGCCTTTGAGGTCGGTGAACAGGAACGTCAGGCTGGTGATCTTCAGCCCCTGATCGACGTCGAGCGTGTCGGTCCGGTAGATGTCGCGGAAGGTCTGGTTGGTGAGCAGCCGCTTGGCGGTGAGAAACGGCCTGCGCTTGCCGAGCAGATGATGCAGCTTCTCGCCGGCGATCCAGACCGACGGCAGCGTCCGCTGATCGCTGCGGTTGTCGAACGACAGCCGAAGCGGCCCCGGCCGCATCTCGGTGGTGCCGGTCGGCGCGTGCGTCTTGTTGAAGATCATCGCCAGGCTCTGGCGATCGCGGGTCGGCTCGCCCTTGACGTCGATGAAATGCGCCGCGTGCGTCACCGGCTCGAACACGATGATGAACTCCGCCGGCAACTGCAGCGACATCGATGCTTTCTCGCCGGCCGCCAGTTCGATGGCATCGAGGGTGATGTCGTCGATGATCTCCTCCAGGCCCTGTTCCGGCAGATCGACGCCGGAGCCCCAGAACAACTGCCGGAAATATTCCAGGATCGGCAATGATTGCGGATCGTGCGCGGCGATGCGGCGCACGCGCGGGCTGACGGTGAACGCGACCTCGACCATTTCGTCGAGCGTCGGCTCGTAGCCGGCGGCGCAGAGCGCGCAGTCGTAGTTATCCTTGCGGACCGATTTGAGCGTGTGCATGGCGTCGAGCACGCCGCCGCAGCCGGGACACAGCACGTTCCAGCTCAGCTCGAACAGCCCCAGCCTGGCCGCGTGCAGAAATCCGCCGACCGCCTTTTCCTCGTCGAGACCGTGCTTCGCGGCAAAGCTGAGCACATTGACGCGGCACAGTTCCCGGTCGGAGCCATCGCTCACCAGCGCTTCGATGGCGGAAACGACCTGCGGGTCGGCCGCGGCCCGCAGGGTATCGAACAACGCTTTGATGTCGCTCATGACCGCAAATCTAGGCTGAAAACGTTTCCTGCGCCAGAGGGCCGAACAGGCTTGTGAGGGCCAAAGGCCTGCCGCTCCCGCCCTCTTCTCGCCGCCATCATGATCCAGGGAACTCGCAGGGTGGGTCGGGGGGCCTATCGCGGGTCCCGATGTGATCGACCGACGTTTGCTGCAACGAGCGCATGTCCCGGCGAATGCGTCCCGCCGCGCGCTGCTGCGCGGGCTTGCGTCCTCAGCCAGCGCGCTCGCGCTTGGCGGCTGCGTCGGCGTCAGCGCGGGCGGCATGCGCTTCGACGCATCGTCGCTTTCGGCAGATCCGACGTTGATCGTCGCGACCACACGCAAGCGCGTGAACGCCGGGCGCGCCAAGCCCTGGTTCGGGCCCGAGCGGGCTTCGGCGATGACCGTCGCGCGGGCCAAGCTCAAGCCGCCGGATGAAAGCCGTTTCTCGCTCGCCGCGGTCGGGCTCGACGACTGGCGCCTGAACGAGGTCGAGCCGGTGTCGGGAGAGGTCAGCGAGCTGCTCGCGCAGGCCGGCGGCGGAAAAGACGTGCTGATCTACGTGCACGGTTTCAAACAGACGTTCGAGGCGGCAACGCTCGATGCCGCGCACCTCTCCGATGGCGTCAAGTTCCGCGGCCAGACGATGGTGTTCTCCTGGCCGTCGAGGGCGGGCCTGTTCGACTACGCCTACGACCGCGAAAGCGCGATGTGGTCTCGCGATGATTTCGAACGCGTGCTGCTGTCCATCGTGGCGGCCCCGGGCGCCGGCCGCGTCCACATCGTCGCGCACAGCATGGGAACCATGCTGACGCTCGAAAGCCTGCGGCAGCTCTATGCGCGATACGGCAACTCGGTTCAGCAACGGATCGGCGCCGTGGTGTTCGCCGCCCCGGACATCGACATGGACGTGTTCTCCTCGGCGATCCGGCGCATCGGCCCGCTCGCCTCCAAGATCACCGTCATTGCCGCGACCAACGATCGCGCGCTGGTGCTGTCGGGGCGAATGGCCGGCGGGATGACGCGGGTCGGCGCCGCCGAGAAGGCGACAATCGAGCAACTCGGCGTGCGCGTGATCGATGCGTCGGCGGCCGGCTGGGGCATCGTCAACCACGACCTGTTCCTGTCGAACGCCGAAGTGCTGCGGGTGATACGCCGCTCGATCGAAACCACCGCCGCGTGATCAGCGCCAGCCCATCCCCGGCGCGACGTGCTTCAGGATCGCCTCGATGACGTGGGCGTTGTAGTCGACGCCGAGCTGGTTCGGCACCGTCAGCAATAGCGTGTCGGCCTCCGCGATGGCTTCGTCCTGCTTGAGCTGCTCGATCAGCACATCCGGCTCGGCGGCGTAGCTCCTCCCGAAGATCGCGCGTGAGTTGTCGCCGAGAAAGCCGATCTGGTCCTGGCTCTCGTCGCGGCCGAAGTACATGCGGTCGCGGTCGTCCATCAGCGCGAAGATGCTGCGGCTGCACCGACACCCGCGGCGTGCGCGTGTGCCCCGCCGCCTTCCACGCCTCGCGATAAACCCGGATCTGCTCCGCCTGCTGGACGTGGAACGGCTTGTCGCTCTCGACCATCTTGAGCGTCGAGCTCTGCATGTTCATGCCGAGCTTGGCCGCCCATTCCGCGGTGCCGTTGGTGCCCGCGCCCCACCAGATGCGCTCGCGCAGGCCCGCCGAGTGCGGCTCGAGGCGCAGCAGGCCCGGCGGATTCGGAAACATCGGGCTCGGGTTCGGCCGCGCGAAGCCCTCGCCCTTGAGCACCTCGAGGAACACCTCGGTGTGGCGCCGCGCCATCTCGGCATCGGTCATGCCCTCGGGAGGCGCGTAACCGAAGTAGCGAAACCCGTCGATCACCTGCTCGGGCGACCCGCGGGAAATGCCGAGCTGCAGGCGCCCGGTGGCGATGAGGTCGGCGGCGCCGGCGTCCTCCGCCATGTACATCGGGTTCTCGTAGCGCATGTCGATGACCGCGGTGCCGATCTCGATCGTCTTGGTCTTCGCGCCGCACGCCGCCAGCAGCGGGAACGGCGAGCCGAGCTGGCGCGCGAAGTGATGCACCCGGAAATAGGCGCCGTCGGCGCCGAGCTCCTCGGCCGCGACCGCGAGGTCGATCGATTGCAGCAGCGCGTCGGACGCCGAGCGCGTCTGCGACTGCGGCGACGGGGTCCAGTGGCCGAAGGAGAGGAAGCCGATTTTTTTCATGGGAGGGATGTGGGGATGAAGCGGTCGGCTGTCTTCTAGCAGCAGTTTCACGTGGTCGATCGGCGCGTCATGCGGTCCGCTCCCTCTCCCGTCGGGAGAGGTCGGGCCGCGAGTCTGTGGCGCGCCGAGCGAGGGAGCTACTGCCCGACTCGCCCGCTTCGCGCCGGCGGCCACTCGCCACGCGGGAGAGTGGCCGCGGCAGCGCGCCCGCCAAACTTATCCCCGCCCCCTCCACCCGGCCCCATAATCCCCCCATGCGCCCTCCCCTCTATTCCCCCATCGGCCGGATCGGCGTCCGCCCCGACGCAGCCCAACGCCATCGTCGCCCGCAAGCGCGGCTCGCGACGGCCGCACACCGACGCGACGGTCGCCGCCGTGCGCGATCTCGTCGAAGGCAGCGTGCTGACCTACTCAGAGATCGCGGCGAAGACCGGCGTCGGCCGCGCCAGCATCTGCCGCTGGACGCGCGACGGGGCATGGAAGCGTCCGCTCTTTGCACCGCGCGCCACCGACACGGTGCCGAGCGCGCGCGCCGGCGCGCGGCTGAAGGCGCGCACGCTCAGCCGCCGGCTCGCCGCGCTCGCGGAGCGCCACATCCGCGAGCTGGAGGAAGCGCCAAGCGTCGATCCCGACCAACTCAGGGAGGCGCTGGAGCTTCTGAAGCTGGCGAAGCTCGCCGCCCGGCCGAAGCAGCGGCACCGCACGGCGATCGAGGCCGCCGCCGACGCGTCGCTGAGACCTGGGAGACGGGCCCGCGCACGGTGCTGCGGTCGATGCGCTCAGCCGGCGTGAAGCCCGAACGCGCGCCCGAGGCGGCGCTGGAGGATTTCATCGACAGCCGCGCCCCGCCGCCGGAGAAGCGGAGGCGAAGGCGGGGCCGCCGGTTCAGAGGCAGCAGCGACTATCACGCGTGGTTGTTGGAGAAGGACCCGGATCGTTGAGGCTTCAGTTGCATCCAATCCGTGATCTGAGCGAGCATTTGCAACATGGTTGGACAGTCGACCGCGCAACGGATGTTTTTCGATGTGGCCCCCGCTGACCTTGGTCAACTGGCGCCCAGCGAAGCCGATATTTGTGCTGCGTGAAATGCTGTGCGCCGAGGCATTTCGACTCAGCGTCCCTGTCACAAGCGTTGACGTACCGTTTGCCATTACTGATCCAGATGGCGGCATCGACGCAGATGTGACTTCTATTCCTAGCGGCGCAACAAGCGCTTTGATACGCCCTCCGCGCACTTCATTTCAGGTCAAGACAGGCGCCTTTGCCGCAAGGAGCAACGTCGAAATAAAGTCGTTGTTGTTCGCACCATCTTCGATTGAGGCGCGGCGCGCAGCGTCTCGCGGCAATGGCAAGCGGCCACACCGTTTCGCCTCCACCCCCATTACGCCGCGACCACGCTGATGCGCGCGCCGCCCTACACACTGCGCATATGCCGCCCTACCCACTGCGCATATAATGAACCTCGCCACGTTCCAGTCCGACCAATAGTGATGGACGGAGCGAACCATGACCCAACTGCCGCAGCCGATTGAGGCGTGGGCGGCCCGGCATCGGCCGCTGCTCGCCGCGTTCGGGACCGTGCTGTCATTTGCCGTGCTGTTCGGCGGCACGGCGCTCGCCGCCTACCACTCCGGCGCGTCCGACGGGGCGGCCGTGCTGTGCGGGCTCGCCGCCATCCTGTTCACCAGGCTTTACGTCAGGATCGTCCAGCGCATTGCGCGGTCGATCGAGGCGCGGCGTCCGCCCAAGCCTGACGCTGCAAAGCCTGGCGATGCGAAGCCTGACGACGCTGCGAAGCCCGGCGGAATTCCGCGCTGGGCCATCGCAATCTATGCGCTGCTCGGTGTCGCGCTGGGATACGCAATCGCCGACCCGGAGAGCATTGTCGAGGCGATCGAATTCTTCGTCGGGTGGCTCGCCGGGTGCTGCACGCTGAATTATCTCTGGCGGCGGCGGCTCGATCCCGCAAGCCCGTCGGCGCTCGGCGTCATCGATCCCTGGCTCGATGCGCAAGCCGAGCCGCATCGGCCGCAGCTGCGTCGCCTCGGTTATGCGTTGAGCTTTGTCCTGCTGTTCGGTGGCGTCGCCTCCCACGCGTTGCAATCCGGCTTCGCGCGCACGGCCGTGGCGCAGTGCGGCTCCGCATGCGCGGCGCCGGGCTCTGTCCATCTCTGTCTATCTCGGCCGCGCTATGCGGTGTTGCCGCCATCCTGTTCGTCATGATCTACGCAGCCGTGGCCGAGGCCTTGCAACGGGCGCTGGTCGACTCCTGGAAGCACGTCAGGCCCGGGCCGCCGCCGCCGCGCGTCGCGCGCTGGGCCGCGGTGCTGTACGCGCTGATCGGGCTTGCGGTTTTCCTCGCCATCGCAGGGTTCGGGCAGCCGGGCGCCGCCCACGAGCCAGCCGGGGACACCTATATGAGGTTTTCCTCCCGCGACGGCTTTCGCGCGCAGCTGGGCGGGGAGGCCATGCTTGCGCTGTTGCTCGGCTGGTGGATCGGCGGGCTGGCGCTGCTGAGGTTGTTCTGGCTCCGGCGGCGTGCCGCGCGCTGAGCCATGCGCACCCGGTTCGTCGTGCTGGTGGTGACCGTCGGCCACCGGCGCGACGTGTATCGGTGAGGCTACCGCGTCATTCCGGACGCCGCCATAAGCGCGTTCCCGCGCGTCTTCGACGCGCTATGGCGGCGATCCGGAATCCATACTCCGCAGCGATGGTTATCGATTCCGGGTTCGCTCGCTTCGCTCGCGCCCCGGAATGACGGAGAGGGTACGCGGCGCCGCCCTACTCCTCCTTATACCCGTACGCCTGCGCGTTGCCCGTCGCGCCGTAGTATTTGAACGGCAGGAACTTGCCCGACATCGAAATCTTGACGCGGTCGCCCTTCGGATCGGCGAGCCGCTCCATCACCATGTCGAAGTCGATCGCCGACATGATGCCGTCGCCGAACTCCTCCTGGATCAGCTCCTTCCAGGCCGGGCCGTTGACCAGCACCAGCTCGTAGAAGCGGTAGATCAGCGGATCGGTCGGCGGCATGGTCACGCCCTCGGCGCGGTTCGGCACCTCGTTGAGCATGGTCTGCTCGGACTTGGAGAGGCCGAACAGCTTGGCCGCGGCCGCGGCCTGCGGCTTGGTCAGCTTGTGGTTGCCGAGCAGCGCGCCGGTGATCATCACCGGCGACATGCCGCCGATCTCTCCGCAGATGTGTTTCCAGGTCCAGCCCTTCTCGCGCTTGATGTCGAGGATTTTCTCGGTGAGGTCGGCACGTTTCATGGTGGTTCTCCCGGCGTGATGTGATCAGATTGTTTCAGGTGCATTACGCGCGGCATCGGCGAGCGAGCCCCTCTCCCCGCTTGCGGCGAGAGGGTCGGGGTGAGCGGGCACCGCCCGTGCGGCGCATCCTTCGAGACGCCCCTCACCCGCTCGCTGCGCTCGCGACCTGCTCCCCGCAGCGGGGAGAGGTGACGGAGTGCGCGGCACAGTCGGTTGAAGCATGCGCATCGCCCTAATGCCCGTGGCTCGCCAGCCGCACGATCTTCCCCTCCGGCTCGGGCGGCGGCTCGTCGAGGCCGGGCCGCACCACCGGCACCTTGCGCGGATCGAAGTCCGGCGTCTCGCTGCGACGAAGGTTTTGCTGCGGCTGACCAGGAAATCGATGATGTGGTTGCGCACCGCGTAGTAGAGCGGGTGCTTGTGAATGCCGACGCGCTCGCGCTGCTTCGGCAGCGGGTTCTCGACGACCTCGGCCAGCACCGCGCCGGGCCCGTTGGTCATCAGCACGATCTTGTCGGCGAGATAGATCGCCTCGTCGACGTCGTGGGTGATCATGAAGGTGGTCTGGCCGGTCTCCTGGCAGATGCGGCGCACCTCGTCCTGCAGGGTGCCGCGGGTGAGCGCGTCGAGCGCGGAGAACGGCTCGTCCATCAGCATCATCTTGGGCTGGATCGAGAGCGCGCGCGCGATGCCGACGCGCTGCTTCATGCCGCCGGAGAGCTCGGACGGGTGCTTGTGCTCGGCGCCGGTGAGGCCGACCAGGTCGATGAACTTCTGCGATTGCGCGCGGACCTGCGCGGCGCTCCAGCGCCGCCACTTGGAGGAGACGGCGTAGCTGACGTTGCCCATCACGGTGCGCCAGGGCAGCAGCGAGTGGCCCTGGAAGATCACCGCACGATCCAGACTAGGGCCTTCGATCGCCAGATTATCGACGATGACGGCGCCGTCGGAGGGCGTGTCGAGGCCGGCGAGAATGTTGAGAACGGTGGTCTTGCCGCAGCCGGAATGGCCGATGACGCAGGTGAACTCGCCGCGATTCATCGCCAGCCACAGATTCTCGAAAATCGTCGTCGTGCCATCCGGCGCCGGATAGCGCTTCGCAATCCCCTCCAGCGAAATGAATTTGTCGCTCATGCGCGCTACTCCGGAAACGTCACGCGGCGCGCGAACCACGCCAGCACCTGGTCGAGCACCATCCCCACCAGCCCAATCAGCAAAATCGCGTTAATCACATTTGTGATCGATAAATTGTTCCATTCGTTCCAGACGAAGTAACCAATGCCCGTTCCGCCGACGAGCATCTCGGCCGCGACGATAACGAGCCACGCGATGCCGATCGAAATCCGCATGCCGGTGACGATGGTCGGCGCGGCGGCCGGCAGGATCACCGTGAAGGCGCGGCGGAACGTGCCGACCTCGAGCGTGCGCGCGACGTTGAGCCATTCCTTGCGGACCGCCGAGACGCCGAACGCGGTGTTGATCAGCATCGGCCACAGCGAGCAGATGAAGATGACGAAGATCGCGGACAGGCTGGAGTCCTTGATGGTGTAGAGCGCGAGCGGCATCCAGGCGAGCGGCGAGATCGGCTTGAGCACCTGGATGAACGGATCGAGCGCGCGGCTCATCAGCGGCGACATGCCGATCAAGAATCCGATCGGGATCGCCACCAGCACCGCGAGCAGGTAGCCGATGGCGACGCGGCCGATCGAGAAGGCGAGCTGGATGCCGACGCCTTTGTCGTTCGGCCCTTTGTCGTAGAACGGCTGCTTCAGGTGATCCCAGAGCTTGGCTGCGACGTCGAGCGGACCCGGCATCGCCGATTTGCCCTGCGTCGCGGTGAGCCCCATCAGCTTGGCGTATTCCGGATCCATCTGCTGGACGGTCCCGGTGCCGCGCACGGCAAGGTGCCACGCCAGCATGAAGGTGAGAAAGATGGCCACGGACAGCAACGCCGCGCGCAGCGGGAGCGATTTTGTCATCGCGCCCTCGCCGCAATGCGCAGAGCTGTCAGAACCAATGCCCGGCAGCATGGTTCAGGCCGACCGCTTGATGGCGAAGCTCTTGATGTACTCCTCCGGCTTCGACGGATCGAACGTCTTGCCCATCACCGAGAACGACTTGGTGGTGGCGGACGGCGGCGTCAGGCCGACCTCCTTCATCAACCTTGTCGTGTCGGTGGCCAGGAACACCTGCTTGGCGACGCCGGCGTAGTCGACGTCTCCCTTGAGCTGACCCCAGCGCTTCATCTGGGTCATGATCCAGACCGCGAACGATTCCCACGGGAACGGATCGAAATCGACCCGGTTGGGAACGCGCTGCACGCTGCCGAGACCGTCTGCGAAGGTGCCGGTCAGGATCTGCTCCAGCACAGTGACCGGCTGATTGATGTAATTCGCCGGCGCAATCGCTTCCGCGATCTGCTTGCGGTTCTCCGCCTTGGTCGCAAACGCAGTGGCGTCGATGATCGACTTGAGCAGTGCGGCGTAGGTGTTCGGCGAGCCGGTGACGAACTCCTTCGAGGCCGCGAACACGCAGCAGGGATGCCCCTCCCACAAGTCCTTCGACAGCACGTGAATGAAGCCGACGCCGTCATAGACCGCGCGCTGGTTCATCGGATCGGGGCCGAGGAAGCCATCGATGTTGTCGGCGCGCAGGTTCGCCACCATTTCCGGCGGCGGCACGGCGCGGATCTGCACGTCCTGATCGGGATCAATGCCGTGCTCGGCGAGATAATAGCGCAGCAGGTAATTGTGCATCGAAAAGTCGAACGGCACCGCGAACTTGAAGCCCTTCCATGATTTCGGATCGCGCTTGTCCTTGTGTTTGATGCTGAGCGTGATGGCCTGACCGTTGATGTTCTCGATCGCCGGAGTGGTGTAGGGAACCGGATTCGAGCCGACGCCGAGCGTGATCGCGATCGGCATCGGAGAGAGCATGTGTGCGGCGTCGTATTCCTTGTTCAGCGTCTTGTCGCGGATCACCGCCCAGCCCGCGGTCTTGATCACTTCGACGTTGAGACCGTGCTTGGTATAGAAGCCCATCGGATGCGCCATGATGATCGGCGTGGCGCAGGTGATCGGGATGAAGCCGACCTTGAGGTCCTTCTTCTCCAGCGCGCCGCCCTGCGCGAACACCTCGGTCGCGGTGGCGAGCGGGAAGAATTGCGAAATCGCGGCGAGCGCGGTCGAAGCGCCGACCGACTTGAGGAACGCGCGGCGCGCGGCATCCTTCGGGAACATCGCGCGAACCACCGCCGAGGCGACCACGCCTTCGTAGCGCTTGTCCTCGCTTTGGCTCTCGACCGGCGCGCACTGCAATTGAAGCTGCACATCGCGCTCATGCTCGGCGTCGGTGGCGTGGCGGCCGCAATGACAACCGGTCTGATTCAAACGGCGCTTGGCATCAAAGGGATTGTCGAACATGGACATAGGCGCGCTCCATCATTGACGCCGCGAACTCCCCCCGGCGTGGCGTCAAGGATTTAGCAATGGGCGTGCCAAGCCGGCGCTATCCGCTGCGGCAGATGGGCCTGCGTTTTCATGGCAAACTGTATGCAAGACGGCGTGAATTCAGCCTGCCGCTTGGGCATCTGCCTTAAACTTTATCGTCCTGCCAAAAAATCAGGCGGCGGCCAGTCAAGGCCGCCGCCGATATTCTCGCCTTCGCCACCGAAGCTAGTTCGGGGCGACCCCGCCGCGGCCGACGTTGACGCGGTTCGCTTCCAGCGTGCCGTCGGGCTTCTTGGTGGCGGCAACGATCGATATCGCCGCGCCCGGCTTGAGCTCGCTGCGCTCGCCGACCACGTAACGCTGAAGCTCCAGGTTCGGCGGCACCACAATCTTCTTCTCGCCGTCCTTGTACTTGACCATCAGCACCTGGCCGTCGACCGAGCCGACCGTGGTGTCGATGGTGGCGTTGGTCATGGTGCTGCCCGGCTGCACCCAGGGCCGATGCCCCTCGCCGGTGCCGCGCTGGGTTTCCGCGAAGATCATCACGCGGATCGCCTTTTGGCTGCCGTCCGGCTGCGGCATGGCGCCGACACCGACGAACGCGCCGGGCTTGAGGTCGGCGAGCGCCGCCTTCTCGACGCCGAACACCGCGACCTTGTCGGTGAGGTTCACCTTCAGTTCGGCGTCCTTGGTCTTCACCACGATTGCCGAGCCGTCGATACCCGAGATGGTGCCCATGACGCGCTGGGTCTGCGCCTGTTGGGCGAGCGCCGAGGACGCAGCGAAAGCCACCGCCAGCGCGGCAGCCGCAAGAATTCCAGATGCTTTGATCATTTCAAGCTCCCCTAATGGCTGCGCGCCGTTGCAAGCAACGGCGCGCTAGAAGATGGCGTGCTTCACTGCGGCGGGTCGATGTCGCGTCCGACCGCGACGTTGGGCGCATTCAGAGTGCCGTCAGGCTGGCGCTGTGCCGCGCCGACGAAAATCTTGGCGCCGACCTTCAGGTCCGCCGCGGTGCCCGGCACGTAGCGGGCGATCGGGATGCCCGGCGGGATCTGCACCTTCTTCTCGCCGTCCTTGTATTTGACCAGCAGATCCTGGCCGTCCTTGCCGCTCACGGTGGTGGCGACGTTGGCGTTGGTCATCGTGCTGCCGGGCCGGCTGTCCCAGTCGGAAAACCGGTCGGCGACGACGCCCTTCTGTGAATCCATGAAGACGTGAACGGCGTAAGCCTTTTGCGTGCCGTCCGGCTGCGGCATCGCCGACACGCCGATGAACGAGCCTTCCTTGATGTCGGCCAGCGAAGACTTGACCATGGCCGAAATCCGCAGCGGCTCGGCGAGCTTCACGGTCAGGCTCTCGCCGCTGCGCGATTTGACCGAGAGCGTGTTGCCGTCGACCTTGGTGATCTCGCCGCGGACGCGCACAGGTGCGCCTTGCGCGGAAGCCTGTGATACCGCTGCCGACGCGGCCAGCAATAGTGCAAGACCGCCGGCGCCGAAGATGCGCCTGTTCGATTTCTGCATCGTATCCTCCCTGGAACCACCCGGCGGTTCGCCGTCTTGGTCGCTTGTAGGAACCCCCAGGCCGCGAAGCTTATTCCTTTGGACGGGCCAAGTCTGCCTCGATCAGCGCCCGCAATTCAGGCGTCACCTGCGGGCGCACGCCGAACCACTGGAAAAAGCCCCGCACCGCCTGATGCAGCAGCATGCCGAGGCCGTCGGCGGTGGCGAGGCCGCGGCGGCGCGCGGCGGCGAGAAGCTCGGTTTCGAGCGGCGCATAGACCAGGTCCGCCACCACGGCTTCAGCGGGCAGCGGCGCGAGATCGATGTCGAGCCGGGCCTGACCGGTCATGCCGAGCAGCGTGGTGTTGACCAGAAGCCCGGCGCGCGTGAGCAGATGCGGCAGCGCGTCCCAGTTGGCCGGCTGCACCGCGGCGCCGAACCGCTCGCGCAGCGCCTGCGCGCGATCGAACGTGCGGTTGACCACGTGGATGCGATCGAAGCCGCGCTCGATCAAGCCATAGACCACCGCGCGCGCCGAACCGCCGGCGCCGAGCACCACCGCTTCCTTCCGCCCGCGATCCCAGTTCGGCACCGCGGCGTCGAGATTGTTGGTGAAGCCTTCGACGTCGGTGTTGGTGGAAAGAAGCCGTCCGCCAGCCGAGCCACAAGGTGTTGGCGGCGCCGACCGCGCGCGCGCGATCGTCCGGCTCGGATGCGGCAAGCGCCGCTTCCTTGTGCGGCAGCGTTACGTTGCAGCCGACGTAGCCGCGCGCCGACAGGTTGGCGAAAAAATCCGCCACCTCCTCCGGCTTCAGCGCCTCGCGGCGATAATCCGCCGCGAGCCCATGCTGCTTGATCCAGTAGCCGTGGATCAGCGGCGAACGCGAATGCGCGACCGGCCAGCCGATCACGCAGGCCGCGCGGACACTCATCGGCTCAATAGTAGCCGACGGTCGAGCCGCCATCGACCGCGATCGCCACGCCCTGGATGTGCCGCGCCTTCTCCGAGCACAGGAACGCCGTCAGCTCGGCGATATCCTCCGCCTTGCCGAGACGGCGCAGGCCGTCCTTGACGGTCGCTTCCTTGCGCAATTCGTCGGCGGACTTGCCGGACGCCTTGGAGCGCTGCGCGATCAGTTCCTCGAACCGCTCGGTCTCGGTCGCGCCGGGATGAATGACGTTGACGTTGACGCCGTCACGCTTGCCGAGTTGCGACAGGCCCTTGGAGAAATTCCCCATCGCGGCGTTCACCGAAGCGCCGATGGTGAAATCGGCGCCCGGCGAGCGCGCCGCGCCGCCGCCGATGTTGACGACATGGCCCTGCGCCGCCTTGAGCATCGGCCAGAACAGCCGGCACATCCGCATGCAGCCGAAGAACTTCAGCGCGTAGCCGTCCATCCAGGCTTCGTCGGGCAGATCGACGAAGTTGCCGGCCTTGGTGGCGCCCGCCGAGTTCACCAGGATGTCGCAGCGGTTGAACTTGCTCTTCACCGTGTCGAGCACCTGCTGGCAGCCTGCCAGCGTCTTCAGATCGGAGACGATCGTCAGCGGTGCAGGTCCGCCAGCGGCCGCCACGGTCTTCGCCGCCGCGTCGAGGTTCGACTTCGACGACGACACCAGCACGGTCTGCGCGCCTTCCTTCGCCAGCGCCACCGCGATGCCGCGGCCGATGCCGCGGCTGCCGCCGGTAATGACGGCCACTTTTCCTTGAAACTCACCAGGCATTGCTATTCCTCCCAAAATTCAAACTATGGTTTCTCGTCGATCACTTGATTTCGCAGCGTGCCGACCTCCGGCACGGTCATCTCGAACACGTCGCCGGCCTTGAGCCACTTCCGGCCGACCTCGGCCTGGCCGAGCTTGGTGGGCGTGCCGGTCAGGATGACGTCGCCAGGCTTGAGCGTCATGAAGGTCGAGACGTACGAAAGAATATCGGTGAAGCCGAAGATCATGCTCGCGGTGGTGTCGTCCTGCGTGACCTCGCCGTTGATCTTGCAGACGATGTGAAGCGGCTTGGTGAGGTCGACGCCGGTCGTCATCCACGGCCCGATGCTGCCGCTGGCGTCCCAGCTCTTGCCTTGCGTGACGTTGAAGCGGCCGTGGCGGATCCAGTCGCGGATGGTGCCCTCGTTGGCGAGCGTGATGCCGGCAACATGATCGAGCGCCTCGCTCTTGGTGATGCGCCGCGCGGTCTTGCCGATCACCAGCGCGATCTCGCCCTCGTATTCGAGCTGCTCGGATTCCGGCGGCCGCATGATCGGCTGGCCGTGACCGACCAGCCCGTTCGGCGGCTTGAAGAACATGCTGGGGTATTTGGCTTCCTCGTTGCCGCCGGCGCTGGTCAGCTCGGCGCCGCGGTTGGCATAGTTCACCCCGATGCAAAGGATTTTTTCCCGCCCGGCACCGGCGGCAGCAGTTCCACCTCCGTAAGCGGATAATCGGCGCGCACCCCGGCCACCGCCGCCAGGACCTCCTCGAGCGCGCCGGCGCGCAACACATCGAGGAGGGATTGGAAACGCGGCGCAAGCCGCGCCCGCATATCGACCACCCCGTCACCGACCACAATCCCGAAACTGGTCCGGCCGCGGGCGTTAAAGCTGGCAAAATGCATTCGCTCACACTCCTACCGGAACGCGGATCGCCATAGCATGCGTCAAGGCTCGCCCGTCCTACAATAAGGCGCTAGAAACCGCCATAGAAACACCATGCCCATCCGCCCGCCGGTCTCCAATCCCCCGTTCAACGTCGTGCGCGCGAGCCATGTCGAGCTCAGCGTGCGTGACCTGGGCCGCGCCCGCGCCTTTTATGTCGATTGCCTGGGCTATCTGGTCAGCGGCGAGACGCAGGACACGCTCTATTTGCGTGCGGTCGAGGAGCGCAATCACCATTCGATCGTGCTGCGCAAGGCGTCCGAGCCGCGCTGCGGCGCGCTGGGCTTCAAGCTGGCGAGCGAGGACGACCTGGACCGCGCCGCCCATTGGTTCGGCTCGAAGGGCTTGCCCACGGCGTTCCGTGAGACGGCCCATCAGGGCCGCACGCTGCGCACCAGCGATCCGGTCGGCATGCCGCTCGAGTTCTACTTCAAGATGGATCAGGGCGAACGCATGCTGCAGAAATACGCCGCCTACCAGGGCGCGCGCATCCAGCGCATCGACCATCTCAACTGCTTCACGCCGGACGTTCAGGCGAGCTACGAGTTCTACACCGAGCTCGGCTTCCGCCTCACCGAATACACCGAGACCGACGGCAATGATCCGAAGCTGTGGGCGGTATGGCTGCACCGCAAAGGCAACGTCCACGATCTCGCCTTCACCAACGGCCGCGGCCCGCGCCTGCATCACGTCGGCGTATGGAACGCGAGCTCGCTCGACATTCTTCACATCTGCGACGTGATGGCGACGTCCGGCTATCTCGCCAACATGGAGCGCGGCCCAGGCCGGCACGGCATCTCCAACGCATTCTTCCTCTACATCCGCGATCCGGACGGTCATCGCATTGAATTGTTCACCAGCGACTATCTGACTGTCGATCCCGACCTTGAGCCGCTGCGCTGGTCGCTCGACGATCCGCAGCGCCAGACGCTATGGGGCCATCCGGCGCCGAAGTCTTGGTTCGAGGAAGGAACGGAATTCTCCGGCGTGGCGGTGCGCGATCCGGTGCTGGCGGCAAGGCCTGTGGTGGCAAGGTGAGCATGAAAACGATCTTTATCGACTGTAACGAACAGCTCGGCGCGGTGTGGAAGATGGTCTATCGCGCCGACGACCCGCCGGTGACGATCAACACCACGCCATTCGAGCGCGACGATCTTCCTAAGATCGTGGGCGACTACGAGGTCGTGATCGACGACCACTCCTACATGCCGAC
Source organism: uncultured Alphaproteobacteria bacterium (assembly GCA_963838595.1). GTDB lineage: Bacteria > Pseudomonadota > Alphaproteobacteria > Rhizobiales > Xanthobacteraceae > Z2-YC6860. The sequence continues at coordinate 68,921 of CAWIRP010000019.1, read as the reverse complement.
CAACCTTGTGAAGCAGTGCAAGAGCCTCAAGCACATCGTGTTCCTGGGCACCGGCGCGGCGAGCTACATGAACGTCGCGGAATTGGAGAAGATCGGCGTCAAGGTCCACACCATCAAGGGCTATGGCGACACCGCTGTCGCGGAGCAGACCATCGCGCTGATGTTCGCGGCCGCCCGCGATCTGGCGCGGATGGACCGCAACATCCGCGGCGGCATGTGGCGGCCGCGCGAGGGCGTGCAGCTCAAGGACAAGACGCTGGGCATCATCGGGCTCGGCGGCATCGGCCTTGAGGTCGCGCGCATCGCCAAGGGCATCGGCATGGACGTGATCGCCTGGAACCGCACGCCGCGGCCGGATGCAGGCGTGCCTCAGGTCGAGCTCGATGCGCTGCTGGCGAAGTCCGACGTCGTCTCGCTCAACCTCACGCTCAGCGACGAGACCCGTGGTTTCCTCGACGCCAAGAAGATCGCCCGGATGAAGCGCGGCGTCATCCTGGTCAACACCGCGCGCGGCGCGCTGGTCGACGAGCATGCGCTGCTGGACGCGCTGCGCAGCGGCCATATCCGCCACGCCGGCTTCGACGTATTTCACAACGAGCCGCTCAAAGCCGACAATCCGCTCGCGATCATGGACGGCACCACACTGTCCGCGCACGCCGCGTTCCGCACGCTGGAAGCATCGATGACGCTGCTGCGCCGCGCCATCGATATCGTGAAGGACGTCCAGCGCTAGCGCAGTTGCTCCTTCAGCCACGTCACGATCGTGGTGGTGATGTGGTCCGCCGGCTGGCCGGGCGTGCGGCCCATGTGATGGCCGTCGGTGTAAACACGCGCCGCCTTCGGACTGCCATGCTCCATCAGCAGATAGATGTCGTCGGCGGGCGCCTGGTCGTCGAGCTTGCCGTTGACGCCGAGGATCGGCGCCGACGGCTGGTCGATCAGGCCCATCGCCTTGAGCGAGAAGCGTGGCGCGATCTCGAGGAATTCCTCCATCGTTTTGGTTCCCATCGCGCGGCCGCGCGCCTCGAGCAGGCTGTGCGCGCCGAACAGATAGGTCGCGCCGCCGGTGGTGAAGGCCGGGATCAGCCATTCGCTCTGGAAGCCGAGATGGACGCTGCCGCCCTGGAACACGGCGCCGCGGATGCGCTCTTTCGCGACATAAGCGAGCCGCGCCGCCCAGTAGGCGCCGAAGCTGCCGCCCCATAGCGCGAGCCGCGAGCCATCGATCTCGGGCGCGTGAGGATGTAATCCATCCAGGCGAAATACGTGCGTTCCGCCGCCGGGTCGCTGTACAGCACCGGGTTCTCGCCTGAGCCCGGCATGTCGACCGTCAGCGACGCCAGGCCGAACTGCAGCATCTCCTTGACGATGCGCAGCCGGTCTTCCTTCCAGCCGTCGACACCGCCCCAGTGCAGCACCACCGGCGGCTTGGCGACGCCGGGCGGCAATTGCAGATAGCCGACCAGCTTTTTTCCCTCGAACGGAATCTCGATGATTTCGAGCTTCGGCTCGAAATGCTTCGCCGCCTTGCGAAACATGCGCAGCGAATGGTGGTACGCGGCCAGCTTGCCCGGCGACACCGGCGACGGATAGCGGCCGACGCGGCATGCATCGAAGCCGTGCATGTAAAGTTCGGCCAACTCCTTGCCGGGCGCGCCCGCGGCGGCGCGCTCGTCGCCCTTTTTCTCATACGAGAGGCCGAGCTTGCTCCATTCCTCGCCCCAATGATCCTTGTCGAGGCTGTTCAGCGCATTCATCACCTGCTCGGCATCCTCGCGGCGAATCTCCTCGAACGGATTGAGGCGTCCCGCGCGCCGCATGAACTCGGCCTTGACCTCGTCGAGCGTGCGCTCGCGTGAGCCGGTCAGTTTCGGGGCCGATGTCTGCAGGTTCATGGCGACCTCCCATTCCTAATTGCCAATAAGACTAGCAGAGGTCCCGGCCTCCCCGGTGAAACTTTCCGCGCCCTGCATCGTTGTCTGGAATGGTCATCGGGGTATTCAATGGCTGACACCGATACACTGCCCAATATCGCCACTCACGGCGCCGAACGGCTGCCGTCGGTCACAGTCGACAGCTACAACGTCGAACTGAAGGACGACGAAGGCTTCATCGGCGACCGCGCCAGCAAGGGCGCGTTCCGCGACATCATCGAGAACTGGCGCAAGCCGCTCCGCAAAGGTGGCGACGATCCGTTCGGCGACACGCCGAGCGAAGACATCACCAAGAAGGAGCTCGACGGCCTGCTGTCCAAGGGCGATCCCGAGGCCGCAGGCATCCTGCAGGGCGCGATCGAGGACTTTTCGCAGGAACTGGCGCTGGTGATCCGGCGCTTCCTCAAGGTGAAGGGCTGGAAGGACACCGAGCGCATCGTGGTCGGCGGCGGCTTCCGGGCAAGCCGGGTCGGCGAATTGGTGATCGGGCGCACCGCCGTCATCCTGAAGGCCGACAAGGTCGGCGTCGATCTGATCGCAGTCCGCAACGATCCCGACGAGGCCGGCCTGATCGGCGCCGCGCATCTTGCGCCGAAATGGATGTTCAAGGCGCACGACGCCATCCTCGCGGTCGACATCGGCGGCACAAATATTCGCGCCGGCGTGATCGGCCTCAACCTCAAGAAGGCCGCCGACCTCTCCAAGGCATTCGTCTGGAAATTCGATCTGTGGCGGCACGGCGACGACAAGAAGGTCAGCCGCGAGGATGCCATCAAGAAGCTCACGGGCATGTTGGAAGGCCTGATCGGGAAAGCCGCCAAGGAGAAGCTCGCGCTGGCGCCATTCATCGGCATTGGCTGCCCGGGCATCATAAACAACGATGGTTCGATCGAACGCGGCGCACAGAACCTGCCCGGCAACTGGCAGGCGAGCAACTTTCACCTGCCCGCCACGCTGCACGAGGCCATTCCCAAGATCGGCGACGACGACACCGCGATCGTGATGCACAACGACGCCGTGGTGCAGGGCCTCAGCGAGGCGCCGTTCATGCGTGACGTCGAGCACTGGGGCGCGCTGACGATCGGCACTGGTCTGGGCAACGCACGGTTCACCAACCGCACGGACGAGTAGCGTGCGGCGCTGTTGCCCCCCTCGCCTTTCCCCTTCAGAATAAGAAAAAAGAGAAGGTCGGGAGGGTTTTGCGTGAAGCCGGCGCCATTTGCCTACGCCAAGGCGAAATCGGTCGAGGATGCGATCGGGCTACTCGGCGAGCCCGATGCGCGGCTGCTCGCCGGCGGCCAGAGCCTGATGGCAACGCTGAACATGCGGCTCTCCGCGCCGAAGCTGCTGATCGACATCAACGGCATCGGCGGCCTGTCGGGAATTTCCGTCAAAAATGGACAGGTCGAGATCGGCGCGCTGACACGTCATGTCGAGGCCGAGCGCTCCGCCGAAATCGCCACGCATGCGCCGCTGATTGCGCTTGCCATGCCCCACATCGGCCACGCGGCGATCCGCAACCGCGGCACGCTCGGCGGCTCGATCGCCTTTGCCGATCCGGCGGCGGAATTGCCGGCCTGCCTGCTGGCGCTCAACGGCGAGGTCGACATCGCGGGCGCGAAAGGCAAGCGCACCGTGAAGGCCGACGATTTCTTCAAGGCATTGTTCGAGACCGCGCTTGGCGCGGCCGACGTTCTGACCGCGATTCGCGTTCCGGCCGCGACCAAGGACACACGCGTCGGCTTCGCGGAATTCGCCCGCCGCCACGGCGATTACGCCATCGCGGGTCTGGCCGCGAGCGCCAAGGCGGGCGGCAAAGGCCTTTCCGAGGTTCGCCTTGTCTTTTTCGGTGTCGGCTCAACGCCAATTCGCGCGAAAAGCGCCGAAGGTTCTCTCGTGAACGGCGATGTCGAAGCCGCGGTGCAGTCGCTCGGCAGCGACCTCGATCCGCACGATGACGTGCAGGCCGATGCCGCGACCAAGATGCACCTGGCCGGCGTGCTGCTGCGGCGCGTCGCGAAGCAACTCGCGGAGCCTCGGCCATGAGCGCGCCGACCGTGGACATCAAGCTCACCGTGAACGGCGAGGCCGTCACCGAAACCGTCGAGGCGCGCAAATCGCTGGTCGATTTCCTGCGCGAGGAGCTTTCGCTCACCGGCAGCCACGTCGGCTGCGAGCATGGCGTGTGCGGCGCCTGCACCGTGCGGGTCGACGGCGTGGTGGTGCGCGGCTGCCTGATGCTGGCGGCGCAGTGCGACGGCGCCAGGATCGAGACCATTGAAGGCGTGTCGGATGCCGGCGAGATCGCCGACCTGCAGGATGCCTTCGAGAGGCGCAACGCGCTGCAATGCGGCTTCTGTACGCCCGGCATGCTGCTGACCGCGCAGGAATTGCTGGCGAACGGCGCCATTCCAAGTCGCGACAAGATTCGCGAGCAGATTTCCGGCAACTACTGCCGCTGCACCGGCTACCACGCCATCGTCGATGCGATCGAGGCGGTTGCGGAAGCGCGCGGTGGCAAAAAATGAAAATCCGCGAAGACAACCCCTCCGCCCTCACCGCGCTGGACCGGCCGAATTCGTACATCGGCCGCTCAGTGCCGCGGCCGAACCTAGCCCGGCTTAGCCAAGGCCGTGCGCAATTCGTCAGCGACATGGTGCTGCCGCGCATGGCGCACGTGGCCTTCGTGCGCTCGCCGCACGCGCATGCGACGATCAAGAGCATTAGGACGGCAGCAGCGAAGAAAGCGCCGGGCGTCATCGCGGTGGTGACTGGCGAGGAACTCGCCAAGGTCATCACGCCGTGGGTCGGCGTGCTGACACACCTCAAGGGCATCCGCTCGGCACCGCAGAGCGCCATTGCCGTCGGCCGGGCGCGCTGGCAGGGCGAAGCGGTCTGCGCCGTGATGGCGCGCACTCGCGCCGAGGCTGAGGACGGTTGCGAACTGGTGGAGGTCGAATACGAGGAGCTTCCGGCCGTCACTAACGCCGCCACCGCACTCGACGCGGGCACGCCGGTGATTCATCCAGACCTCGGCGACAACCTCTGCTTCGAGCGCGTGCATGTCGCCGGCGACCCCGAACAGGGCTTCAAGGACGCCGACGCCGTCGTCGAGCACACCTTCGTGTTCGGCCGCCATACCGGCGTGTGCAATGAGCCGCGCGCTATCGTCGCCGACTGGAACCCCGGCGAGCAGCGCCTCACCGCTTATCACGGCACGCAGGCGCCGCACATGATGCAGAACCTGTTCGCACTGCATCTCGGTTTGGCGGAAAATCAAGTCCGCGTGGTGTGCAAAGACGTCGGCGGCTCGTTCGGCATCAAGGTGCACACCTACGCCGACGAGATGGCGACGGTGGCGCTCTCCAAGCTGCTGAAGCGGCCGGTCAAGTTCGTCGCCGACCGGATCGAGAGCTTCGTCACCGACATCCACGCCCGCGACCACAGCATCAAGGCGAAGATCGGCGTCAAACGCGACGGCACCATCACCGCGTGGGAGATCGACGACCTCACCGGCATCGGCCCCTACTCGGTCTATCCGCGAACCTCGGGCATCGAAGCCAACCAGGTGGTGAACCTGACCGGCGGGCCCTACACGTGCCCGAACTACAAGGCGCGCGCCCGCGTGGTATTCACCAACAAGAACGTAATGTGCCAGTACCGCGCGGTCGGCCATCCGATCGCCACCGCAGTGACCGAGGGCCTGGTCGAGCTGGCGGCGCAGAAGATCGGCATGGACCCGCTGGAAATCCGGCGGCGCAATCTCATTCCGGACGACGCGCACCCGTCACAGGGTCCGTCGGGCATCAAATTCGAGGCGCTATCGCATCATTCCGCGCTCGCGCACCTCGACTCGATGATGAACTACGCGGGGCTTCGCGCCGAGCAGGAAGCGCTGCGCAAGAGGGGCATCTATCGCGGCATCGGCTTTGCGAGCTTTGTCGAAGTGACCAATCCGAGCGCGGCGTTCTATGGCGTCGGCGGCGCGAAGATTTCGGCGCAGGACGGCGCCACGGTGCGGCTCGATGCGACCGGCGCGATCTTCTGCCACACCGGCGTCTCCGAGCAAGGCCAGGGCGCTGAAGCCGTGATCGCACAGTGCGTCGCAACCGGCTTCGGCGTTTCGCTCGACAAGGTGCGCGTCGTGATGGGCGACACCGACAACACGCCCTACGGCGGCGGCACCTGGGCGTCGCGCGCGGCCGGCATCGGCGGCGAAGCGGCCTGGCAGGCCGGCAAGGCGCTGCGGCAGAACGTGCTGTCGGTCGCGGGCTCAATCCTCCAGGCCAAGCCGGATGGCCTCGACATCCGCAACGGCGTGGTGGTCGACCGCGAGACCGGCACCGAGCGCATGCCGCTGCATGAATTGGCGCGCATTTGCTACTTCCGGCCCGACACACTGCCCGCCGGCATCCAGGCCGAACTGGTTGCGACGCGGCACTACGTGCCTCGCCAATACGCCTTCGCATTCACCAACGGCATCCAGGCGAGCTACCTAGAAGTCGACACCGACTCGGGCTTCGTGAAACTGCTCAAGCACTGGTGCGTCGAGGACTGCGGCACCGTGATCAATCCGCAACTGGTCGACGAGCAGGTGCGTGGCGGCGTGGTGCAGGGCCTCGGCGGCGCGCTGTTCGAGCAATGCCTCTATGACGACCGCGGCCAGATGCTCAACGGCAACATGGCCGATTATCTGGTGCCGATGGCGATGGAAATGCCCGACATCGAGGTGGGCCACGTGGTGACGCCGACCGCCGACAGCGAACTTGGCGCCAAGGGCGCCGGCGAAGCCGGCACCGCGGGCGCGCCCGGCTGCGTGATGAACGCGATCAACGACGCCTTGCGGCCACTCGGCGCCGCGCCGCTCACCGACATGCCATTCACGCCGGGAAAAATCCTCCGCGCGCTCGGGAAGATTTAGGGCGCGCGCATTTTTCACCCTGATGTGACGCCTAGGAACTTAATCACATTTTCGTGAGAGTTTATCCCCGCCCCCTCTGGGCGGATTTATCGTGGCTCCGTCTCGATCCACGTGAGGGGCGCGGCCGCGTCAGTCGGGCGGATCGGGAGCGGTGGCCGGGGAATGCGAAATGAGGGGTGTGCCAGACGGACACCCCGCCCCGGCGGCCCAAGCCATGAGCTCCCGCCCAGACAGCTTCGGGCACAGGGGACCCTTGGCGGTGAGTGCCGTACTCCCGGGCCAACGGGCAGGCGTTCATCGAGGTCCCGCAGCGGTGGATAGCAAAGTCAGTCCACCGGGGGTCTCATGGAGCAAGCCTCAAACACCGCGCGCGGGACGCTGAAGGCATCGGCGAACTTGCGGTTGTACCAATCCGGATCGCCTTTGTGCCGCGAGGTGCGAAGGCCCGTGGGTCCACCGGAGCCCCGGCGTTCCGCGCCTCCCTCACACTTGAAGGAAGCGCACATGGAAGCGAAGGGAATGCGGACTGGGAAGACAGGCGGCCGGCGCCTTCACAAATCCGGGCGGCGGAGCGTGGTCTGCACGATCGCCGTTTGCGGCGACACTCAGTTGCATCGCCGTGGCATGGTGCCAGGATCAACCGCGACGCCGCCAAACCGAAACACCGAGAGAGCACACGTCATCCCATGTTCACCGCCACCAAAGACAAGGCCCTCCTCACCACCACGACCGGCGCACTGCCTCGGCCGAGCTGGTACACCGCGAATTCTGCGCGGCGCGCCGCTGTCGCAGGGCTTCTCGCAACTCGCGTACCGCGAACAGCATTTCGATTGCCTCGCCTGCCACGTCGCCGATCAGCACCGCGCGGGCATCGACATCTACGTCGACGGCGACACGCGTCTCGATGATGACGTCGCGGGCCGCGGCTGGGTGAGCTACGCCACCGAACGCATGAGCGGCATCGGCCAGCCGCGCGTCGAGGTGCCGCCGGCTGGCTTCATGAAAGACAAAGGGCCGGGCGACATCATGTGGGAGGTGATCGAGACCCGCATGACGCCGCCGGTCGAAGGCAAGATCGACAAGGCGTGGCTCGAGCTCGATCGCGCCTACAAGGCGATCGCGCCGATGACCGACAAGCCGGTGAAGATCGGTTCGATTTCGGCGCAAATCCTGGCGCTGATGCTGACCGACCAGCACTACAACGATCGTCTGCAGCTCCTCTTTGATATGTCGGCGGCGCTCAACCGCGAATATCATGCGCTGGCCGACGCCGGCGCTCCGATCGTGCAGATCGAAGAGCCGGCCATCGTCGCGCTCAGCCGCGCCGCCAACATCGTGCGTAAGGAACTGAAGCTGCCGGAAGCCGATATCCCGGCGACCGATCCGAAGCTGTCGATGGTGCCGCTCAGCGGTTGATGAGCGGCCTATTTCACGTTCTGCGGTCTGTGATTGGCCAATCTGCCGATAGACATTTTCCTTCGGCACGGCACAATCCGGGCCAACGAAATGGCGCAAATGCTGCCCTAAGTTCTCGGGAGGAATTGAATGAACATCAAGGTGAGCAAGAAGGCGATCGAAGAAGCCTCCGAGAAACTCTCGAACTGGGGCCGCTGGGGCAAGGACGACCACGTCGGCACGCTCAACCACGTGACGCCGCAGGACATTGTCAACGCCGCCAAGCTGGTGCGCACCGGAAAGGTATTTCCGCTCGGCATTCCGCTCGACCGCACCGGCCCGCAGACCGGCCTGTTCGGCGGCCGGTTCAACCCGATCCACCAGATGCTGGCGACCGGCACGGACGCCGTCGCGGAGCGGCAGGATTGGAACAAGATCCGCTACGCTGACGACACACTAATGCTTTGCGTGCAGGGCGCCACTCACTGGGATGCGCTGGGACACATCTTCTACGAAGATAAGGCCTACAACGGCCACGACGCCAAGCTGATCGACGCGCGCGGCCTCTCGGTGCTCGGCATCGAGCACTCCAAGAGCAAGATGAACGGACGCGGCGTGCTGCTCGACATCGCGCGATTCCGCGGCGTGCCCTGGCTGAAAGACGGCGAGGGCATTTCCAACGAAGAGTTGAACAAGTGCGCGCGGGCGCAGAACGTCGAAATCCGCAAGGGCGATTTCGTCCACGTTCGCACCGGCCAGATGGAACGCTGCCTGAAGGAGGGCGAATGGGGTGGCTACGCCGGAGGCGACGCACCGGGTGTGATGTTCGAGAATTGCTACTGGTGCCAGGAGAAGCAGATCGGTGCCTTGTGCATGGACACCTGGGGCTGCGAGGTGCGGCCGAACGAGACCACCGAGGCGAACCAGCCGTGGCACTGGGTGGTGATCCCGGCAATGGGCCTCTGCATGGGCGAGATTTTCTATCTTAAGGAACTCGCCGAGGACTGCGAGAACGATGGCATCTACGAGTTCTTCTTCTGCGGTCCGCCGCTGATCATCACGGGCGGCACTGGATCGCCGATCAACCCGCAGGCGATAAAATGACCGCGCGGCGGTCATCCCGGACGGCCACAGGCCGATCCGGGATCTCGTGCGGTTAGCACGTTGTCATGCCCGCGAAAGCGGGCATCCAGTACGCGGGTTTTTGCGATAGCATCGAAGACAGTGGTTACTGGGTCCCCGCTTTCGCGGGGACCCAGTCGAGTGAATGGAGAGACGCATGCCCCGCTTCCTCAAACGCGGAATGGACGCGAGCGCGATCAAGGCCGCCGATGCAAAGGTGCGCGCGACGGTCGAAGGCATTCTCGCCGAGGTCGAAGACAAGAAAGACGCCGCGATCCGCGAGCTGTCAAAGAAATTCGACAACTGGGAGCCGAAGGATTTCCGCCTGACGCCCGCCGAAATCGAGAAGGCCATCTCGCAAGTCGCCAAACGCGATCTCGACGACATCAAATTCGCGCAGGCGCAGGTCCGCAACTTCGCGCAGAAGCAGAAGGACACGATGAAGGACCTGGAGGTGGAGACGCTCCCCGGCGTGATCCTCGGCCACCACCACATCCCGGTGAATGCGATCGGCTGCTACGTGCCCGGCGGCCGCTACCCGATGGTCGCTTCCGCGCACATGTCGATCGTCACCGCGCGCGTCGCCGGCGTGAAGCGGATCATCGCCTGTGCACCGCCGTTCAAGGGCGGACCGCATCCGGCGATCGTCGCGGCGATGCATTTCGGCGGCGCCGATGAGATCTATGTGCTTGGCGGTGTGCAGGCCGTCGCAGCGATGGCGCTCGGCACCGAGACGATTTCGCCAGCCGACATGATCGTCGGCCCGGGCAACGCCTATGTGGCAGAGGCCAAACGCCAACTGTTCGGCCGCGTCGGCATCGACCTGCTGGCCGGCCCGACCGAGACGCTGGTGATCGCCGACGACAGCGTGGACGGCGAAATCTGCGCCACCGACCTGCTCGGCCAGGCCGAGCACGGGCCCACTTCGCCCGCTGTCCTCCTCACCAATTCGGACAAGCTCGCCCGCGACACCATGAGCGAGGTGGAGCGACTCCTGAAAATCCTGCCGACGGCCGACGCCGCGGGCCAAGCCTGGAAGGATTACGGCGAGGTGATCGTCTGCGATAGCGAAGAGGAGATGGTGCGCGAAGCCGACCGCATCGCCTCGGAGCACGTCCAGGTGATGACGCGCGATCCGGACTACTTCCTCAACAACATGAAGAACTACGGCTCGCTGTTTCTTGGCGCGCGCACCAACGTCGCTTATGGCGACAAGGTGATCGGAACCAATCACACGCTGCCGACCAAGAAGGCGGCGCGCTACACCGGCGGATTGTGGGTCGGCAAATTCCTCAAGACCTGCACCTTCCAGAAGGTGACGACCGACGCCGCGTCGGCGCAGATCGGCGAATATTGCTCTCGGCTGTGCATCCTTGAAGGCTTTTCGGCGCACGCTGAGCAGGCCAATGTGCGGGTGCGCCGCTACGGCGGCCGCAATGTTCCCTACGCACAGGCGGCGGAGTAGTTCGTGTCGGTCGAGCTCGCCAAAACGCCCTCCTCCCGCCTCGACGGCAAGCGCGCGCTCGTCACCGGCGGCGGACGCGGGATCGGATTGGCGGCGGCATCGGCGCTGGCGCAGGCCGGCGCACACGTGACGCTTGCAGCGCGGACCAAGAGCGAGATCGACGACGCGGCCGCGGCGATCCGTGCGCGCGGCGACCAGGCCGATGCGCTGGCCCTCGACGTCACCGACATTGCCGCCATGCAGGCGGCGATCGGCAAGGCGCAGCCGTTCAACATCCTGGTCAACAACGCCGGCACCAACCGCCCAAAAATGCTGATGGACGTCAGCATCGAAGACTTCGATGTCGTCATGGGCCTCAATGTGCGCGCCGCGTACTTTGTCGCGCAAGCGGTCGCGCGGCGGATGCTCGAGGCGAAGCAGACCGGCTCGATCATCAACATCTCGTCGCAGATGGGCCACGTCGGCGCAGCGCGACGAACCATTTATTGCGCGTCGAAGCACGCCATGGAGGGGTTCACCAAAGCGATGGCGATCGAGCTCGCGCCGCATAACATCCGCGTCAATTCGCTGGGGCCGACGTTCCTGGAAACGCCGATGACACGGCCGTTCTTCGAGAACAAGGCGTTCCGCGAGGAAGTACTGAGCAAGATCAAGCTCGGCCGCCTCGGGCAGCTCGACGAACTGACCGGCGCGATCGTGTTCCTGGCGTCCGATGCGTCGTCGCTGATGACGGGCTCGGCGCTGGTGCTCGACGGCGGCTGGACGGCCGAGTGACGAGAACCTACTGCAATCCCAGCTTCAGGTTCGGGTCCTGCACGACCTTCCGATAAAGATCGAACTGCTGGCGGTTGAAGGCGTCCGTCTCGGCCGGAGTCGAGCCGACAGCCTCGGTGCCAGCCTTGCGCAGCCGCTCGATCAAGTCCGCATCCTTCATGGACTTGGCGATCTCGGCCGAGAGCTTCTCAACGATCAGCTTCGGTGTCGCAGCGGGTGCATAGATTGCGGTCCAGTACGGCACCTCGTAGTCGAGCCCCTGCTCGATCATGGTCGGCACGTTCGGCAGCGCTGACGTGCGTGTCCTGCTCAGCACGCCGAGCGCGCGAACCGAGCCGGCCTCGATGTTCTTCACCTGCGGCGGCACACCGTCAACCAGAAGCTGGATACGGCCGGCCAACAGATCCGGCATGACGCCGGCGTTACCGCGATACGGCACGTGGACAATATCGACGCCCGCGGCGCGTTTGAACATCTCGGTCGCGAGGTGGATTCCGGTTCCTGCGCCGGACGAGCCGTAGCTGTATTTGCCGGGGTCGGCCTTCGCCAGCGCGATGAACTCCTTGAGGTCCTTGGCGGGAACCTGCGGGTTGATCACCATCACCGCGGCGAAGCGCGTGACCAGCGCCACCGGCACCAGATCTTTCATGTAGTCGAACGGCAGATCCTTGGCGACCGCAGCGTTCACGACACCGGTGACCGAGTGATAGAGCAGCGTGTAGCCATCGGCCGGCGCGCGCACCACTTGGTTGACACCGATCGAGCCGCCGGCACCGCCCTGGTTCTCCACGACCACCTGCTGGCCGATCACCTCGGAACAGATTCTGTGCGGTGACGCGCGCGGTGAAATCGATGCCGCCGCCGGCCGCCAGCGGCACGACGAATTTGATGGGGCGCGATGGGAAGGTGTCCTGAGCCGCCGCGGACGCAGCAAACGTAAGCAACGCGGCCATGCAAAGCGTGAAATTGCGAACCGAAATCATGGCGCCCTCCCGAGCGCGGAGATGGCCTTCAGCCGCTCCTGGAAGAACGGCGCGGGGATCAGGACGCGCGTTTCCTGCGTCGTCATCAGCGGACGGCACTTATCCAGAAAGGCTTTCCAGACCGGGTCGTTGAACAGCTTGCCACGGCGCTCGACGCGCTCGTCGAGACTACCGTAAGCCCACATGGTGGTGATCTGGTTGAGCGGCCCGATCTCGTTGACGTAGTAGCCGACCGGCTGGCCGAGCGCACCGGTCTGCGCCGCCATCGCTTCATTTTCGTAAGTCTTCAGAAATTTGGCCGTGTTGCCCGGCGCAAACGAATAGATGCGTTGCTCGACGAACATTGCCGTCCCTTCCCGTGTGCGTTTCCCCCGCAACCATTAGGACACGGCTAGGTAGCGCGGACAACGGTGGGCAAACGACGAAGTGGGCAGGCTGGGTAGCGAGTTCAGGGCCGCTGCGCTTCCGGCAGGCACTGCGGATTTAGACAACTCACCACCTTGCGCCCTTCGATCAGCGCGATGGTGTTGTCGACCACCACATGCGCCATGCCTTCGCGCAATTCCAGCACGGCGCTGCCGAGGTGCGGGGTGAGCACTACGTTGGGCATCGCGATCAGCTCCAGGGAAACCTGCGGCTCGTGCTCATAGACATCGAGGCCCGCGCCGGCGATCTTCTTCTCGCGCAAGGCCTGCACCAGTGCCGCTTCGTCGATCACCGGTCCGCGCGATGTGTTGATGACGAATGCGGTCGGCTTCATCAGCGCGAACTGCCGCGTGCTCATCAGGTGCTGCGTCGCCGGGCTGAGCTGCGGATGCAGCGAGACGAAATCCGCCTCGCGCAGCAGATCGTCGAAGCTGCGGAACGACGCGCCGAGCTTCTGCTCCGCCTCCGGCAGCGGATTCAGGTCGGTGTAGATGATGTTCATCTCGAAGCCGCGCGCGCGGCGGCCGACAGTTTGGCCGATCCGACCAAACCCGACCAGGCCAAGCGTCTTACCGGTCACCGCGGCGCCGGCGAGATGATTGGACTGCGAGCCTGGATAGACGCCGGCGCGGAACAGCTTGTCGCCATAGGCGATGTTGCGCGCGACCGCCAGCAGCAGGCCGAACGCGATGTCTGCGGTCGCATTGGTGACGATCGCAGGAATGTTGGTCACCGGAATGCCGAGCTTCGTCGCTGCCGCAAGATCGATGCGATCCTGCGTGATGTTCATCGACGACACGGCCTTGAGATTCGGATTGGCCGAGAGCACGTCCGCGTCGACCGTGTCGTGCAGCAGCGACAGCAGGATGTCGCAGCGCTTCACGCCTTCGATCAGCCTGGCCTTGTCGAGCACCTTGCTCGAATTCGGATTAACCTCCACGTCGGCGACGGCGCACAGCCGCGCCAGCGCACTTTCGGCGATCGGCTGGGTGACAAAAACGCGGGGCCGAGCCATCGTCACGTCTTCGGCTTTGGCGCAGGCGCCGCGTTGACCTTGGGCAGCACTTTCTCGGCGAGCAGTTGCATCGAGCGCTTCGCCAGCGCCGGATCGCGCCAGTCCTTGCCGGCGTAGAGCAGCGTGCCGAAGTCGCCGACTTTCTCGCGGAAGGCGATCAATTCGTCCGCAACCTTCTCGGGCGAGCCGTGAATGATCAGTTCGTCGCAGATGCCGTCGAGCGTCACTTCGCTGTCGGGCTGATCGCGCCGCGTCTTGAACAGCTCGAGCCGCCCCTTCTTCAGCTTGGTGTAAAGCTGGCTGTAATAGAAGCGATACGGACTGTTCGGATCGGTCGCGTAGGCCTTGGCGGTCTTGTCGTCGTCCGCGACAAAGATACTCTTGGCGACGCGCCAGTTTGCCGGATCAACCTTGCGGCCGACGCGCTGACAGCCTTCGACGTATTTCGGCCAGTGGCTCTTCACCCATTCGGGCATAAGGAAGTTTGCCGAGATCGGATCCCAGCCGCGCGCCGCCGCTTCGGTGACGCCCTTGGAGAATGGCGCGACCGCCGTCACCACGATCGGCGGATGCGGCTTCTGCAACGGCTTTGGCAGAAAGCCCTGCCCGATCTCCGGGAGGAAATGCCGCTCGAGCTTGATGTTCCAGTACTTGCCTTTGAGGTCGTAGGGCGGCTCGCTCGACCAGATCTTGAGGATGTGATTGATCGCCTCGACCAGCATCTCGTTGCGATCGTTGTCGAGCACGCCGAACACTTCCGAATCCGACAACAGCCCGCCTGGACTGATGCCAAAGATGAAGCGGCCATCGAGCATGTGATCGAGCATCGCGATGTTGGCGGCGACCGCGGCGGGATGCTGGTTCGGCATGTTCACGGTGCCGGTGCCGAGCTTGATGGTCTTGGTGTCGTGAACCAGGCTGGCGATGAACATCATGCATGACGTGATGTTCTCGGCACGGTCGGTCGAATGCTCGCCGACATAGGCTTCGGTGAAGCCGAGCTTGTCCGCCAGCAGGAACGCCTCGCGGTCCTCGCGCAAGGACTGCCGCCAGTCCTTGTCCAGCGGATGGATCGGCATGGTGAAAAAGCCAAGCTTCATCGTCGCTCCGGGCGCGCGGGCCGAATTCCCGGCGATTTTAGCGACGCTCGCCCCGGTAGCCGAATTAATATATTCTGGCGATAGCCATCATGTTTTCTAATGGTGCCGGATGCCCGATATTTCGCTGCGCCAGATCCAGGCGGTGATCGCGGTCTACGAGGAAGGTTCGTTCACGCGCGCCGCGGCGCGCGAGAACGCCACTCAATCCGGCATCTCCCAGCACATCGCCGCGGTCGAACGCGCGCTCGGGCTGAAGTTGTTCGATCGGGCAAGTGCCGGCGTCACGCCGACCCCTGCCGGCCAGCGCTACTACAAGCGCTGCATCGATGCGGTCGGCCGGATCGAAAGCGCCCACGAAGAGGTGCGCGAATTCGCCTCCACAGTCGCCGGCGATCTCCGCATCGGGCTGATGCCGACCATGACGCGCGCGGCACTCGCGCCGACACTCGAACAGTTCACGCCGCGCTATGCCGACGTGCGGCTCGCACATCGTCGAGGGCTACAGCGGGCGACTGACCGACATGGTGCTCGCCGACGAGCTTGATTTCGCGGTGGTGCCGACGTCCGAAGGCCGCGTCGGACTGAAGTCGCGGCTCATCGTGCGCGACCGCGAGATGATGCTGTCGAACCCCAAGCGGGGCCTCAAGCATCTGGAGCCAATCCGGCTCAAGGACTGCGGCCCGTTGAAGATTGTCGTCCCAAGCCGCGCCAACGTGCGCCGCCGCAACATCGAGATCTATCTGGAAACCCACGGCATCGAAATCGCCGACATGATGGAAATGGACGCGATGATCGGCACGATCCAGTTCGTCGCACGGTCCGATTGGGTCACCATCCTGTCGGGGCTGTTCTGCGTCACCGACATCGACCGCAACGAGCGTATCATCAGCCCGCTCTACGATCCGCCGCTGTTTCGCCGAATCCGTCGTCATCACGCAGGCGCGGCGGACGCCCTCGATCCAGGCCCGCCGCTTCCTTGAAATCTTCGAGGCCGAGATCGAGCGCATCCAGCAAGTCTGGGCGCGCACGATCCCGCCGACGATGTTCCCGGAACGGCCGGCGCGGCGCAGCACGCGCCGGGCCCGCGGCGCGGATCGTTAGTGCGAGATCGACGCCGGGGCTCCCGGCTGCTTGAGCGGATGCGCCTTGGCGAAGGCCTCGATCTGCATCAACTCGCCGTAGATGCGCGACACGTTCGGGTAGGCCTTCACGTCGACGTCGAAGAAGCCTGAGCCGACCACCTGGCCGGCGAGACAGACATCGGCGAGCGTCACAGTGTCGCCGTGACAGTATTTGCCGGTCGCCTTTTGCGACAGGTGCGTTTCCGCCGCGCGCAGTGCCTCGTTCTGCCAGTGCCGCACCCACTTGAGCATGGTGTCGTTGTCGAGCTTGAGTTCGCCGGTCAGGTAGTTGCGAATACGCGGCACCGACATCGGATGCGAGTTCGGAGACGAAAATCTGGCAGATGCCGCGCACGCGCGCGCGGCCCAGCGGATCCTTCGGCAACAGTGGCGGCTGCGGATGCGTCTCCTCCAGATATTCCATGATCGCCATCGACTGGAACAGCACCGGACCGCCGTCCTCGATCAGTGCCGGGATCAGCATCTGCGGATTGACCGCGCGGAAGCTGTCCTCGTGCTGCTTTCCCTTCAGCAGGTCGATATCGATGATCTCGTCGGGCTTGATGCCCTTGACTGCGAGAGCAATACGAACCCGGAAGCTCGCGATCGAACGCCAGAATGCATAAAATTTCATAGACATGGAAACTCCTCCCTTACTTTTTCTTTTCGCCGCCCGGATCAGCCTTGAGACCGGCCGCTTCGATGCCGGCAATGCCGCACGTCTCATCGTTGTCCGACGTATCGCCGGAAATTCCGACCGCGCCGACCACGTCGCCGCTCGCATCGCGAATGAGGATGCCGGCTGGATTGGTGATGATCTTGCCGCCGCTCGCCGCCGCGAGCGTGGCGTAGAACAGCCGCTGCGCTTCGTTGCTGTTGGCGCGCTCGAACACCGTGCGCGAGCCGAAGCCCATACCGAGCGCGCCCCACGCCTTGCCGAACGCGATGTCGAAGCGAA
Source organism: uncultured Alphaproteobacteria bacterium (assembly GCA_963838595.1). Lineage (GTDB taxonomy): Bacteria > Pseudomonadota > Alphaproteobacteria > Rhizobiales > Xanthobacteraceae > Z2-YC6860. The sequence goes on along the minus strand of CAWIRP010000019.1, from coordinate 51,707 downwards.
GGATGCCGGCGCGGTCGTCACGCTTGAACGCGATCAGATTGCCGCCGGCGTCTAGCACGGCGACCGCCAGCGGCGCGAACTTCAGCTCGCGGCCCTTCTGCAAGGCGACGTCGATGATGGTGGAAGCCTGGGCAATATTCAGTGCGGGCATTGCAAACTCATATGGTGTTTTGGTTGTATTTTATTTCCTGGGGCGCCGAGCCCAATAGGCCGACACGTTCGACACCTCTTCAGACCCGGACGTGTTGCGCCGCGCCTCCTCGTAGCAGGCCAGCGTTTTTTCAAGGAGAGGCAGCTCCAGTCCGCTTTTCCGCCCCTGCTCCAGCATCGCCGTGACGTCCTTGATGCCGTTGTCGAGCGTGAAGGTCTTGATGTCGGACGGATCGTTCTTGAGCTTGGCCACGATGCCCGGCATGCGCTGCTTGAGCACCGTCGCCGCGCCCGAGGTTTCCGACAGGAAATCCAGCAGGTCGGCCGGATCGATCTTGAGGTCCTTGCACACCGCAAGCTGCTCGCCGAGCGCCTGCCAGTAGATCATCAGCGGCAGATTGACCGCGAGCTTGAGCACCGCGCCGCTGCCGACCGGGACCGGCGTGCAGCACGCGGCGGCAGAGCTTGTCGAGGATCGGCCGCGCTCGCGCCGCGTCCGCAGGCTCCGCACCCATGTTGCCCATCAGCTTGCCGGCGCGCGCCGGCACGACGCTGCCGCCGACCGGACATTCGACGTAGGCCGCGCCCTTGGCGCGCACCTTCGCAGCCAGCGCGATCTGAACTTCGGGCGGCACCGTGCTCATCTCGATGAACAACTGGCCCTTCACGTCGCCGGACAAGAGCCCGTTCGGGCCGTGATAGACCTCGTCGATCGCGGCGGCGTTGGTGATGATCGTGATGACCGCTTCGACCTTGGCGACCAGCTCTGCCGGAGTCCCGGCGACGGACGCGCCGGCATCCACCAGCGGCTTGGTCTTGTCCGCCGAACGATTCCAGACCGTGAGCGTGTTGCCGGTCTCCATCAGGCGCAAACCCATGTTCGCGCCCATCCGGCCGACGCCGGCAATTCCGATATGCATCCCGTGCCTCAATCCGCATCATTTCGCTGTGAGTAGAACGATAGGCGATCTGCACGCTGCACGAAAGTACGTCACGGCCCTGCAGCCGCGGCGCTTGGCGCGGTGACGGTAATGGTCATAGTCTATTGCCCAACGGCGGGGCGTCGCCCAACGGCACCAAGGAGCGAAAATTGGCGAAGAAGAAAAGCGCGGGAACAGTCGGCATCGTCGGCCTCGGCATCATGGGCGGCTCGTTCGCCCGCAATCTGGTCAAGGCGGGGTGGCGCGTCGTCGGCTACGACCTCAGCGCGGACCGCCGCAAGGAACTGGCCAAGGCCGGCGTCGAGATCGCCAAGGACACCCGCGCCGTCGCCGCCGCGGTGCCGGTCATCATCACCAGCCTGCCCAAGCCGGAGGCGCTGATCGCCACGGCAAAGGAGATCAACGCGGCGAAAGCGCCGCGCCGTATCGTCGTCGAATGCTCGACGTTCACCATCGAGGACAAGGAAGCCGCGGAGAAAATCCTGCGCGGCGGCGGCCACACCATGCTCGACTGCCCGGTGAGCGGCACCGGTTCGCAGGCCGCGACCGGCGACCTCGTCATCTACGCCAGCGGCGACAGCAAGGCGATCGCCAAGATCAAGCCGATGTTCGCCGGCTTTTCCCGCAAGACCTACGACGTCGGCGCGTTCGGCAACGGCAGCCGGATGAAATACGTCGCCAACCTGCTGGTCGCGATCAACAACGTGGCGTCGGCCGAGGCGATGGTGCTCGGCATGAAGTCCGGGCTCGATCCCGAAGACGATCTTCGAGATGATCCAGAACGGCGCCGGCAATTCGCGCGTGTTCGAATTGCGCGCGCCGATGATGGTGAAGGACGACTACACCAACGTCACCATGAAGTGCTCGGTCTGGCAGAAGGACATGGACGTGATCGGCTCGTTCGCGAAGAAGATCGGCGTTCCGACGCCGCTGTTCAGCGCCACCGAGCCGGTCTACGACGCCGCGCTCAAGAGCGGCCACGCCGAGCACGACACCGCGGCGGTCTGCGCGGTGCTGGAGGCCGAGGCCGGCGTCAAACGCGGCCAGGAGGGCGGCCCGGCGATGATGCGACGTTTCCTTGCTGCGGCCATCTGGCGGGGTGTCAGGCGGAGATTTCCTGGGATAAGCTGAACTCAACCTTCGGCGTCACAGAAGGGTGTGCGGGGGCGATGAACCTAAACTTCTGGATCATCCAGACCTTCAACGGCATTTCCTACGGCGCGCTGCTGTTTCTGCTCGGCAGCGGCCTGTCGCTGATCTTCGGCGTGATGCGGATCGTCAACCTGTCGCACGGCTCGTACTTCATGCTGGGCGGCTACGTCGCGCTGACGGTGATCTGGACCACCGGCTCGTGGTACCTGGCGATCCCGGTCGCGGCGCTGACCATCGCGCTGGTCGGCCTGCTGATGGAACGCCTGTTCCTGCGCTCCGGCGGCTCGAATTCGTGCGGAACGGGATCATCGCGCTCGGCGTGCCGTGCTCATCAGCCTGGCGATCGGGCGCTGGCGCAATTTCTCCGAGGTCAATTGGACGCAGTTCGTCGCCGTCACCGCCGTGGCGACTGTCGCGCTCTATTTCGTGCTGAACCGCATTTCCGTCATCGCGATCGAAGCCGATCCGCTGCGGCAGGTGCTGCTCACCGTCGGCTTCGCCTTCCTGTTCCAGCAGGCCGCGCTCGACATCTGGACCGGCAACAACTTCGACATCAACCCGCCTGCAGCGCTGACCAAGAGCATCGAGATCGGCGGCGTCTATCTGCCGCTCTATCGCGCGTTCATGATCGCGATCGCGGCCGTGATCGGCATCGGCCTGTGGCTGGTGATGGAAAAGACCCGCATGGGCGCGGCGGTTCGCGCCACCGTCGATGACGCGCAGATGGCGCGCGGCGTCGGCGTCGACACCTCGAGCATCTCCATGTTCATCTTCGCGCTGGGCGCGTTCCTCGCCGCGCTGGGCGGCGTGATCGGCGGCGCCTTCCTCGGCGTCTATCCCGGCCTCGACTTCGAAATCCTGCCGCTCGCCTTCGCCGTCGTCATCATCGGCGGCATGGGAAGCCTGGGCGGCGCGGCGATCGGCGCGCTGATCGTCGGGCTGGCCGACAACTTCGGCAAGGCGCTGTTTCCGGAAATCTCCTACTTCACGCTCTACGCGCCGATGGCCCTGATCCTGGCCGTCAAGCCGACCGGCCTGTTCGGACGGGAATGACACCGATGGTCAGGAGCCAAACAGCCAAGATCCTGATCGTCGTCGTCGCGCTCGCGCTGCTCGCGATCATCGTGCCGAACACCAACTCGTTCGTGCTCCTGCTGGCCACGCGCGCGCTCGCGTTCGCCATCCTGGTGATGAGCCTCGACATCCTGCTGGGCTACACCGGCCTCGCGTCGCTCGGCCAGGCCGCCTATCTCGGCGTCGGCGCCTATCTGACCGCGATCCTGGCGACGCGAGTATCCAGTTCGGCCTCGGCTATGATTTCTGGCTCGTGGTGGTGCTCGGCATTCTGGGCAGCGCCGCGCTCGCGGCGGTGTTCGGCCTGCTCGCGATCCGCGCCACCGGCACGTATTTCCTGATGATCACGCTGGCGCTCGGGCAATGCGTCTGGGGGCTGGCCTATCGCTGGAATTCGCTGACCGGCGGCGACAACGGCATCAACCTGCGGCAGCGGCCGAAATTCGGCATCGACCTCGCCAACGAGGTGACGTTCTTCTACCTGGTGTTCGCGCTGTTCGCGGTCTCGCTGCTGGTGATGTACGTTCTGGTGCGCTCGCCGTTCGGGCGAAGCCTGGCCGGCATCCGCGAGCAGGAGCTGCGGATGAAAATCCTCGGCTACAACACCTGGCTGCACAAATACATCGCCTTCATCATCGCCGGCGCATTCGGCGGCTTGTCCGGCGTGCTGTGGGCGCACACCGCCGGCATCGTCAGCCCCGAGAACGTCGTGCTCACCACCTCGGTCGACGCGCTGCTGATGGCGGTGCTCGGCGGCGCCGGCACGCTGGTCGGCGGCGTGATCGGCTCGTTCATCGTGTTCGGCCTGCGCGAATACCTCAGCACGCTGGTGCCCTGGTGGCAGTACGTGCTCGGCGCCGTCTATGTGCTGACCATCCTTTATCTGCCGACCGGGCTGATGGGCATCCCGGAGCGCATCCGGCAGCGCCGCAGCGGGACGGACCGAAAAACAGAAGACTCGAAGAAACTGGCGACCGCGCCTTCCTGAGGCGGAAGGCATCACAACGACGGAGGAAGGACTATGACAGGCAATCCGCTACGACTGCTCAAGGCTACTGCTGTTGAGCGGCGCGCTCGCGATCGGAGCCACCGCAACCAGCGCGCAGCAACAAGAAGAGCTGCGCATCGGCTTCCTCGCACCGACGACCGGCATCTTTGCCCAGATCGGCAAGGACATGGTCGACGGCTTCCAGATGTACCTCGACGAGGTGAAAGGCGACTTCGGCGGGGTGAAGGTCCGCCTCATCGTCGAAGACGAGCAAGGCAAGCCGGACACCGCGGTGACCAAGGTCCGCAAGCTGATCCTGCAGGACAAGGTGCACATGTTCGTCGGCGGCCTGCTGGCCTCGACCGGCTACGCGCTGGCGCCGGAAAGCACCAGCAACAAGACGGTGTACGTCGTCTCGGTCGCGGCGGCCGACGACCTCACGCAGCGCGACCTGCCGAAGTATCCGTACCTGATCCGCACCAGCTGGACGAGCTCGCAGCCGCACCACCCGTTCGGTCAGTGGGCCTGCGAGCAGGGCTACAAGAAGATCGTCGCGATCGGCGCCGACTATGCGTTCGGCTACGAGGTGGTCGGCGGCTTCCAGCGCGGCTTCGAGGCGTGCGGCGGACAGATCGTCCAGAAGATCTGGCCTCCGCTCGGCACCAAGGACTTCGGGCCGTACATCCCGACCATCAAGGCGGACGCCGACGCGATCTTCTCGCTGATGGTCGGCCCGATGGCGCTGCAGTTCCCGAAGCAGCTCGCGGCGGCCGGCAACAAGAAGCCGGTGCTCGGCGGCGGAACGAGCTATGACGAGTTCGTGCTGCCGGCGATGGGCGACGAGGTGATCGGCCACGTCTCCCCGCTGCAATACAGCGCGGCGCTCGACACGCCGAAGAACGCGGCCTTCGTGAAGGCCTACCGCACCAAGTACGGCAAGGTGCCGTCGTACTACTCGGAGAGCAACTACACGAGCGCGCAGATGATCCACGAGGTCATCAAGGCCAACAAGGGCAAGTTCCCCGGGCCGGAGGCGTTCGTGAAGCAGCTCAACGCGCTCAAGGTCGACACCATCCGCGGTCCCGTCGTGATCGACGAGATGCGCAACCCGGTGCAGAACATCTACATCAAGAAGGTCGAGAAGAAGAAGATGTTCGGCTACGAGAAGGACGAGCTCTGGAACACCGTCATCAAGACCTATCCGAACGTCAATCAGTTCGGGCAGTTCAAGAAGGACGAGTTCCTGGCGACGCCGGTCTATGACCGCAACTATCCGCCCTGCAAGTTCTGCTAGCTGACTGATCGGTGCCGGGGCTCCGCACCGGAGCCCCGGTTCCTGCCGCAAGGAGTTGCAAGAGTTGAGCGACGCGCAGACCAACGGCGGACAGCCTGTCCTCGAACTCAAGGGGCTGTCGAAGAGCTTCGGCGGCCTGCACGCCGTGCGCGACGTCAACCTGCGGATCATGCCGGGCGACCGCAAGGCCGTCATCGGCCCGAACGGCGCCGGCAAGACCACGCTGTTCAATCTGATCACCGGAATCTTCCCGTCGACCTCCGGGCAGGTGCTGCTGTTCGGCCAGGACGTCACCGCCTGGACGAGCCACAAGCGCACCGCGCTCGGCATGGCGCGCACCTTCCAGATCACGCACCTGTTTCCCAAGCTGACGGTGCTCGACAACGTGCTGCTGGCGATCGAAGGCCTGCGGCCATCCAAGTTCGTGATGTGGCGCTTCATGTCGTCGTATCGCGACGCCTACGACAAGGCGCACGGCCTGCTGGAGCGGGCCAACTTCATGGACCGCAAGGACACCCAGGTCCGCTATCTCTCGCACGGCGAGCAGCGCCAGCTCGAAATCATCCTTGGCCTCGCCAGCGATCCGAAAATCCTGCTGCTCGACGAGCCGGCCGCCGGCCTGTCGTCCGGCGAATCCACCGAGATGACGCGCTTCCTGCAGAAGCTCGACCGCAATCTGGCGATCCTGCTGATCGAGCACGACATGGACGTCGTGTTCGACATCGCGGCGGAGATTTCGGTGCTGCATTTCGGCGCGGTGCTGGAAACCGGCACGCCGAAGCAGATCCACGACAGCAAGCGCGTGCAAGAAATCTATCTGGGGACCGATTGATCATGGCGATCGTCGAAGTCCAGGACATCCACACCTATTACGGGGACGCCTACGTCCTCCAGGGACTGTCGTTGCAGCTCGAGCAGGGCCAGATCCTGGGGCTGCTCGGCCGCAACGGCGTCGGCAAGACCACGCTGGTGAACTCGATCGTCGGCTTCAATCCGCCGCGCCGCGGCAAGGTCATCTTCAAGGGCGAGGACGTCACCAACGAGGCCTCGTTCGAGACCGTGCGCAAGGGCATGGGCCTGGTGCCGCAGGGCCGCCGCGTGTTCCCCACCCTGAGCGTCGAGGAAAACCTGCTGGTCGCCGAGCGCAACGTCGACCGCCACGGCTGGAGCCTGGATCGCGTCTACGCGCTGTTCCCGCGCCTGCAGGAGCGGCGCAACCAGCGCGCCAAGACGCTGTCGGGCGGCGAGCAGCAGATGCTGGCGATCGGCCGCGCGCTGATGACCAATCCGGACTGCCTGATCATGGACGAGCCGTCCGAAGGGCTGGCGCCGATCATCATCCAGGGCGTCTGGGAGGCGATCGGCAAGCTGAAGGAAGAAGGCCTGTCGATCCTGCTGGTCGAGCAGAACGCCAACCTCGCGCTCAAGCTGGTCGACTACGTCCACGTGATGAGCAAGGGCCAGGTGGTCTATTCCGCCAAGCCCGAAGAACTGCGGGCCAACGAGCAGATCAAGTCCAGCTATCTCGGGATTTGACGCGGCGCGTCACCACCAGCTCCAGCGCTGGCCGACCAGCACCAGCGACAGCCAGGGGAACAGCACGCAGATCACCAGCACGATGGTCATCGTGATGGTCATCGGCATGGTGCCCATGAAAATTTCCCAGGTGGTGATGCGCTGATCTTCCAGGTTCGCTTTGACCACGAACACCGCCAGACCGAGCGGCGGCGTCAGCAGCCCGATCTCGATCGCGATGATGCTGATCAGGCCGAGCCAGACCAGGTTGACGCCGAACGTCTCGAACACCGGGATCACGAACGGCAGCACGATCAGCATGATCGACACCGAATCGAGGAAGCAGCCCAGCACCAGCAGCACCAGCAGATAGCCGATCAGCACCGGCAGGAAGCCCAGGTTGGCGTTCTGCAGCCACTGGCCGACCGCGTAGGGCAGCCCCGACATGGTCAGCATCTGCGAATAGAGCGCCGCCGCCATCAGCAGGAAACAGATCGCCGCGGTGACGCGGCCGGTCTCCAGCGCCACCTCCCAGAACTTCTTCAACGTCAGCTCGCGCCGCGCCAGCGCGATCAGGAACGCCGCCAGCGCGCCGGCGCCGCCGGCTTCGGTCGGCGTGAAGAAGCCGCCGTAGATGCCGCCGAGCACGGTGCCGACCAGGATCACGATCGGCAGGATCTTCAGGATGATCTGCCGACGTCGGCGCGTCGACCAAGCGAGCCGTGGTACTCGCCGGTCAGCGAATTCGGATCGACCGCTACCGACGCCGGGCGCAGATAGGCCATCAGCAGGATCGTCACGCAGAACGCGGCGGCCAGCACGATGCCGGGCAGGATGCCCGAGGTGAACAGGTCGCCGATCGAGACGTTGGCGATCACGCCGAAGATGATCATCAGGATGCTCGGCGGGATCAGCATGCCGAGCACCGAGCTGCCCGCCACCACGCCGACCGAGAACCCCGGCGTATGGCCGTGCCGCATCATCTCCGGCACCGCGACCTTGGTGAACACCGACGCCGACGCGATCGTCGTCCCGGTGCAGGCGGCGAACACCGCGTTGGCCGCGACCGTGGCGATGCCGAGCGCGCCGCGGATGCGCCGCAGCACCAGCGCCGCGACGTCGAACGTGTCGCGTCCCATGTTGGTCGCCGACACGAACAGCCCCATCAGCACGAACATCGGGATGACGGCGTAGGCGTCGGATGCGATCGAGGTCGCGACCGAGCTCGACAGCAGCTTGCCGGCGACCGCGAGGCTCTTGATGGCCCAGACGCCGACGAACGACAGCAGCAGCAGCGCGACGCCGATGTGCATGCCGGACTGGATCAGCACCAGGCTGGCCACGAAGCAAAGCGCGCCGATGGTGATCTCGCTCATGCGCGGACGCTCCGGCCTGCCGCGCCAGGCGCCACGCATCGATCAGAAACTGGATCGCGGTCGTGATGGAGCCGATCACGACCACCGCCATGAACGGCCAGATCTTGATCTCGACGATGCCGGCGGTGCCCTGGTAGTAGCCGCCCCGGTAGTTCTCGACGAAACAGCGGCCAGACGTAGATCACGATGATCGCCATCAGCAGCGCGCCGATCACGTGGAACGACGAATAAAGCGCTGCCGACAGCCGCGGATGCGTGTCGGCAATCAGGCGGATGATGATGTCGTTGGAAACGTGCCGGTCCTCCTGCAGCGTGTTCGCCATCTGCAGGAATACGACGGCGACGATCGACAGGCCGATGAACTCGTTGACGCCCGGGATCGGCTGGTTGAACGCGTTGCGGCCGAGCACGTCGAGGTTGACCGAAATCGCCATCAGCAGGATCAGGATCGTGCCGGCGATGTTGAGCGCCTGGGTGAAGTAGCGGAAGTACAAGCAGACCGAGGGCGCCTGGTCCGGGCGCCCTCGGGGTCGATTGGTCGAGCAGACGACACGGTACGCGTCCGGGCGGACGGCTACTTCTTGTCCCAGTCACGCACCGGCTTGGCGCCGGACTTGCGCAGTTCATCCATGTAGGCACCGAGCACCTTGGTGGCCGGCAGGCCGTCCTTGTCGGCGCGGTCGGCCCATTCCTTGGCGATGTTCGGCATCGCGTTCGCCCACTTCACCTGCTCCTCGCGCGGCAGCACGAAGTTCTTGCCGTTCGGGAACTTCGGCACCGACTCGAAGCCCTCGTTGCCGAGGTCGAGCTGGATCTTGTCGGCGGCCGCGGTCCAGGCTTCGCCGGCCTCCTTCAGGATCTTCTGCAGCGCCGGCGGCAGCTTGGCGTGGAAGTCCTTGTTGATGATCAGCGCCGCGGCGTATTGCGCGCCGAAGCCGACCTTGGTGACGTACGGCGCGGCCTCCGGGAACTTCATGCCCGGGATCGACGACGGGAAGATGATGAAGCCGTCGATCACGCCGGTCTTGGCGTTGTTGTAGTAGAGCGTCATGTTGCTCTGCACCGGCGTCGCGGGCGTGCCGCGCATCCATTGCAGCGCGCGCCCGCGGTCGAGATCTTCTTGCCCTTGATGTCGTCGAACTTCTGCATCGGGAAGGTGCTGAACAGCTCGTAGGAATCGTAGCTCGATCCGGCGAGCCGGATCACGCCGTGCTTGTCGTATTGCGCCCGGAACTCCGGGAACGTGGCGTGCATCTTGTCGATCGCCTTGCCGACCATCACCACGTCGCTGGTGACGAACGGCGTCATGAACGAGATCTGCTCGAGCGGCAGCCGGTCGGGATGGAAGATGGTCGGCTCGAAGCCGATGTCGGCGATGCCGTCCTGCACGCCCTTGAGCACGAAGGTCGGCTTCAGCAGCGAGCCGGCGTAGGCCTCCTTCCAGTTGATCTTGATGTTGAGGTTCGCGGCCTTGATCCGCTTCTCCACCTCGGGAATGTAGAAGTCGCTGACCATCTGCAGCGGCCGCATCGCGCGCACCGGCTGGCCGGCCGCGACGGTGATGCTGATTTCCTGTTGAGCCTGAGCGGTCGAAGCGATCAGCAGGGCGCCGACCGCGCATCGCGACCGCCCGGTATAGATCTTACGCATCAGTCCCTCCCTGGATTTTTGTGACGCGCATTCATGTGCGTCTTGTCAAAACTATAACAGCCGGCTCAGGGACCCGGAAGCTGGCGCTTGTGTCGCACGCGATGCCCACTATCCTGCCCACCCCGATTGAATACAGCGCGATTCAACGGCTACTGCATCAACCCCCTCGCCGCGCCGCGGCGGCCATCAGACGGTGAGCGACATGACCAGCATGTGGAACAAGTACGAGCCGACGGCGGCGCGCAAGCGCGGCAAGCCGGGCCGCGAAGCGCGGCCGAAAAGCCTCACCGTCGACATGCACGCCCACATCGCCATCCCGGAGGCCGCCGAACTGGTGAAGGGCCAGCTCGATCCGTCGACCGTCCCGCTGGACCATTTCTCGACGCAGGAGACCAAGGACCTGATGGCCAAGCAGGCCGCCGACATCGGCCCCGGCATCCGCCCGACCGACGTCCGCTTCAAGACCATGGACGACATGGGCGTCGACATGCAGCTCATCTGCCCCGGCCCGCCGCAGCTCTACTACACCGTGCCGGTCGAGTACGCGGCGCCGGCGACGCGCGTGCTCAACGACGGCATCGCCGAATATGTCGGCAAGCACACCGACCGGCTGGTCGCGCTCGGCGGCGTGCCGCTGCAGGACGGCAACGAAGCGGCCAAGGAGCTCGAGCGCTGCATGAAGCAGCTCAAGTTCAAGGGCGTGGAAATCCTCACCAACGTCGCCGGCAAGGAATTGTCCGATCCCGCCTTCGCGCCGTTCTGGAAGAAGGCCGAGGAGCTCGGCGCGCTGGTGCTGATCCATCCCAACGGCTTCACCCACGCCGACCGGCTCAAGCGCTTCTACTTCAACAACGTGATCGGCAATCCGCTCGAGACCACGATCGCCCTGCACTACCTGATCTTCGACGGCGTGCTGGAGCGCCATCCGAACCTGAAGATCCTCGCCGTGCACGGCGGCGGCTTCCTCGGCGGCTATCACGGCCGCATCGACCATGCCTGGGGCGCGCGCTCGGACGCGCGCGGCGCGCTGCCCAAGCCGCCGACGCACTATCTGAAGAAAATCTACTTCGACACCGTGGTGTTCACGCCGGAACAGCTTCAGGCGCTGGTGAAGACGTACGGCGCCGATCACGTGGTGCTGGGCACCGACTATCCGTTCGACATGGCCGACTTCGATCCGGTCGAGCACGTCGTGAGCACCGGCTTCGATGCGTCGACAACCGCCGCCATCTGCGGCGGCAATGCGAAGCGAATGTTGGGGCTGTAAACCGACGCCTATTCCGATTCAAATTTTCAAACAGCCAACGCTCCGCTTGCCGGGTGTTTAGCGACGTCCGGCGCGTCGTTTTCCCGCCTGCGCGGGACAGACCCTTTTCCGTTTTCCCCGAGGGGATGGAGCGCCGGGAGGCGCCGGGGCGGATCGCCGCCCCTATTCAGCAGGTTGACGAGACCTGCCGGGTGAACCTTGCGGTCCACCTTGCGCACTCACGGCGATATCCCCGTTGCCGGGGATCGCCGCTATCGGAGTGCGCGCGGCCAGTGACGTAGGCCGCTGCGCCTCCCGGCGCTCCATTCAGCCTTCGATATGTGGAAGGCCGGTCCCGCTCCGTCATCCGACGCCGCTATAGACGACGCCCTCGATTGAGCGAGACAAAATGGATCTAGGTCATGATAGGAATAAAGTCAATAGCCTTCAAGCACGTCTCTTTGCTGACGTCGCCGACCGCTAAACCGCCAGGAAGTCAATCGTTGCTGTTTCGCGGATCACCGCCTCTGCGTTGCTGTGGCGACCGGAGCGCGCCTCCTCCTCCGCCGTACGCGTGGCCTGCAAGTACGCGCCGAGATGCCGCGCGCGCTCGATGATGCGGCGGCCGACCGGCAGACGCTTCGCCTCGAACTGCCGTAGCCCGGTCTCAATCTCACCGCCGGAAAGCGCATGAACAAGCGCCGCTGCATCGTCCACCGCCTTCGACACGCCGGCCGCGACATGCGGCCGCGCCACAAAGGCGGCATCGCCGAGGATGGCGACACGGCCGAACGCCATCTGCGGCGTTTCGAGATCGTAGATCGGCTGCAGCACCGGCTCGTCCATCAGCCGCGCGATCGCGCGGAACTGCGGCGCCACCAGCCGCTCCGCCGCCGCGCGCATGTCCGCGATCGCCTCGCGCCGGATCAGCGGCGGCGGGATGGAGATCGAATGCGTGACGCCGCTCTCGTCCGTGAGCAGGCGCTGCAACTCGGTGCGTTCGTCCGCCGGCCGATACCAGACCACGTTGTAGCGGCGATGACCCGGCCGCAGGTCGTTGTCGGGACCGGCGACCGGATAGCCGAGGAACTGCTCGCCGGGCGGCAGGCAGAACGTCATCGCCAGGAACATCTCACGATGAATGGCCGGCGGGATGGCCGCTTCCGGAATGAGCGAGCGCCAAGCGACATAGCCGGCGTAGAGCGGCGCGAGCTGCGGCAACAGTTGCTGGCGCACGGTCGAACGGATGCCGTCGGCGCCGATCAGAACGTCCGCGGTCACATTGGAGCCGTCGCTGAAATGGGCCGTGACCCCGCGGCTGTCCTGCTCGAAACTTTTGAGACCCTTGCCGCGATGATAGTGCTCGGGCGGAAATCCGTCGCGCAGAACGCGATAGAGCCGCTCCCACGCCGTCAGCGTCTGCGGGCACTCGTGCTCGCAGATCACGTTGCCGGCCACGTCGAGAATTTTCCGGTCTTTCGCCTCGACGCCGAGATTGGCGCTGCTCAACCCGAGTTCCCGCAGCGTCCGCGACACGATCGGCTGCGCGACGATGCCGGCGCCGCGGCCGGCGAGTTCGCCCTCGACCCGCTCGTAGATGTCGACCGCAAATCCCCGCTGGCGCAGCATCAGGCCCGCAAACAGGCCGCTCATCGAGCCGCCAATAATCAGCGCACGCCTTGAATGTCCCTCCCGCGACGTCACATCGGTCCCGCCGGTTCTCGCTGCCCGCAAATTCCGTTATATTGTGCCAACAACGCTTGGAGAAATGCCATGGCCCTGAGCATGCTCGACAAGAAGGTCGCCCATTCGGAGCACGCCGAATGGCCCGCCGCGATCAAGGCCGAGTTCGAGCGCGAAAACCGGAACCCCAACGGCTGCGTCGGCACGGAACTTCTCTCCGAGACCGACAAGGTCCGGGTCTGGATCATCCGCCTCAAGCCGGGCGAGCGCGCCGGCTTCCATCGCCATGTGCTGGACTATTTCTGGACCTCCGTGAACGGCGGTCGTGCCCGGCAACACCTGATGGACGGCAGCACAGTCGAGCACACCTATGCGCCCGGCGAGACGCGGCACGAAACCTACGGCCCCGGCGAATACAAGGTCCACGATCTCGAGAACCTCAGCAACGAGGACATGATCTTCAACACCATCGAATTTCTCGACAGCGCCAACAAGCCGCTGCCCATTCCGGATCACGTGCGGCGCGCCGCGGCATAACGCCTGCGCGCGAAACAGAAACACGCCCAAGCTGTAGGCGATTGCGACACTAGCCAACCGGCCATCCTTCCTGCACACTGCGCCAGCGCGCTCATGACCTGTCTTGCTGACAGGCCATGAAAAGATGCGGAGCTGGGGGGACATGGATTTTCCGGTCGAACTGCTGATCAACGCCATCATCGCCGGGCATTCTGCTCGGCGGCTTCTATGCCGCGGTGACGGTCGGCATTTCGATTTCGTTCGGCATTCTCGACATCGTCAACATCGCGCATCCGGCCTTCATCATCCTCGGCGCGTATATCGCCTACATCGTCAACCAGACGTTCGGCTTCGATCCGATCCTCACCAGCATCATCGTGCTGCCGGCGTTCTTCGCGCTCGGGGCCGCGATCTATCAGGTCTATTACAACTCATTCGAGAAACACGGACAGGACGCGCTGCGCGGCCTCGCGTTTTTCTTTGGCGTGCTGTTCGTCACCGAAGTCATGCTGATCCTGGTGTTCGGCGTCGACTATCGCTACGTGCAGGCCGGCCTACATCGAGCACACGATCCGGCTGGGCTTCGTCGACCTGCCGTTCCGCATGCTGGTGCCGTGCGTGATCTCGCTGCTGATGATCGGCTTGCTGCAGCTCTTCCTGTCGCGGACCTTCACCGGCCGCGCCATCATGGCGGTGTCGCAGGACCAACTCGCGCTGCAGCTCATGGCGGTCGATCCGATCCGCATCAAGACCATCGCGTTCGGCATCGCGATCGCCACCGCCTCCGATGGCCGGCGCATTCCTCATCGTCATCCAGCCGATCGAGCCTTCGGTCGGGCGCGAGTTCATCGGCCGCGTGTTCGCGATCTGCGTGCTGGGCGGTCTGCAAAGCCTGCCCGGCACCGTGATCGCCGCGATCCTGCTTGGCATCGTCGAAAGCCTCACCGCCACGTTCTACGGCCCGTCCTGGGCGCCCGCCGTCTCGTTCGGCTTCCTGCTGCTGACGCTGGCGTTCCGGCCAGCCGGCCTGCTCGGCCGATAGGAGCCCGGCGTCGTGCGTAACCCCACCTTCTTCATCATCGCAGCGGCGGTCGGCGCTGCCGTCTTCCTGATCGCCCGCCTGATCGGCAACGACTACCTGTTCTTCGCCGGCTACACGGTGCTGCAATTCATCGTGCTGGCGACGGCCTGGAACATCCTCGGCGGCTATTGCGGCTACGTGAACTTCGGCTCCGCCGCGTTCTTCGCGGTCGGCGCCTATTCGACGGTCGCGCTGCACAAGCTCGGCACCAACGTCGACCGCTACGCCGCGGAAAGCATCGCGCCGCTGTTGCACGCCATCATGCCGCTCTCGATCCCGACGCTGACCATCATCGCCGGCGTCGTCGCCGGCACTGATCGGGCTTCGGCACCGGCTACCTGACGCTGCGGCTGCGCGGCGCGTTCTTCGCCATCGCCACGCTGGCGCTCGCCGTCGTGCTGCAGACGCTGATCGTCAACTGGGACTATGTCGGCGGCTCGCGCGGCGCCTACATCATCCGGCCGCAGACCGTGCCGATCATCGGCAGCTACATCCAGTATCTGTTCCTGCTGATGATCGCGCTTGCCGTCATCGCGCTGACCGTGGCGCGCGTCATCGAGCGGTCGCGGCTGGGCTATGGCTTCGCCACCATTCGCGACGACGAGCTTGCGGCCGAGGCCTGCGGCGTGCCGACGCTGAAGCTCAAGCTGATCGCCACCACGATTTCCGGCGGCCTGATGGGCATGGCCGGCGCGTCGTTTCCCTATTACATCGGCTATCTTGAGCCGGGCTCCGCGTTCGGCCTCGCCTACGCGGTCAACTCCATCGCCATGCCGATGATCGGCGGCACCACGATGTGGGCCGGGCCGCTGATCGGCGCGCTGCTGCTCGGCATCATCCAGCAGATCGCGACCGTCACCATTTCGTCGGCCGTGAACCTGCTGATCGTCGGCCTGCTGCTGATCGGCTTCGTCATCATGGCGCCGAACGGCATCGTCGGCATGGTGAGGGATTTCCTGCGCGTCGCCGCGCCGGAGCGGGTGGACCTGCGCGCGGTCAAGCTGCTGACGATCGGTGGCTACTGCTTCCTGGTCGGTCTCGGCGGCGTGGTGTTCGGCCTCTCGGCCGCGATGGCGGCCAAGAATTCCGCCCTCACCGGTCTCGGCGTCTTCACCATCGTTCTCTCGCTGGTCTATCTCGCGGCCGCCTATGGACTGCTGAAGATCGAAAGCTGGAGCCCGCTACCTGACGATAGTCGGTGCTGGCGATCTCGATCCCGCTGTCGCTGCTCTTCATCTGGCTCGATCCGTCGAACTTCAATGTCATCGCGCTTACGATCTCCATCGTGATCGACCTCGTCGTGATCTGGCTGCTGCAGGACCGCGACATCAAGCGGCTCTATCAGCCCAGATCGCCATGACCAAACAGCGGGCCGTCTCATGAGCGCGCTGCTGGAAGTCCGCGGCCTCGGCAAGCGCTTCGGCGGCTTCGTCGCGCTCGACGGCATCGACCTGTCGGTGGCGCAGGGCGAGCGCGTCGGCCTGATCGGGCCCAACGGCTCCGGCAAGTCGACGCTGGTCAACTGCATGTGCGGCACGCTGCAGAACGAGACCGGCACCGTGCAGTTCGACGGCCACGCCATGAACGGGCTGCCCGCCAACACCCGCACGCACCGCGGCATGGCGCGCAGCTTCCAACTGCCGCGGCCGTTCGTCACCATGACGGTGGCGGAAAACCTGCGGATTCCCCTGCTCTACACGGTCAACGCGCGGCCCGGAAAGCATCTCTCCCCGGCCGAGATCGAAGCGCGTTGCGCCGACCTCGCCGGTCTCGTCGGGCTGTCCGCCAAGGCCGACAAGCTGCCGCGCGACCTCACCCAGGTCGAGATGCGCAAGCTCGAGCTGGCGCGCGCCATGGCGGCCGACCCGAAGCTGCTGATCGCCGACGAATCGATGGCCGGCCTGTCGCAGTCCGAGGTCAACGACATCGTCGCGCTGCTGATCAAGATGAACGAGCGCGGCGTCACCATCATCATGATCGAGCACATCATGCGCGCGGTGATGGCCTTCTCGCAGCGGCTCGTCGTGCTGGTCTCCGGCAAGAAGATCGCCGACGGCAAGCCGGACGACGTGGTCAACAATCCCGAAGTGATCGGAGCCTACCTTGGCCAGTAGCCTCATCATCGAAGGCGTCGATGCGGCCTACGGCGCGGTGCGCGTGCTGGAAGACGTCACGCTCGACGTCAAGCCCGGCGAGACCGTGGTGCTGCTCGGCACCAACGGCAACGGCAAGAGCACGCTGATCAAGTGCATCATGGGCATCGTGCGGCCGCGCACCGGCCGCATCATGGCCAAGATCGACGGCATCCAGCACGATCTCGTCCGTGCTGACCACCGAGCAGATCGTCGACCTCGGCATCGCGCTGGTGCCGGAGGGCCGCCGGCTGTTTCCCAAGCTCACGGTCGAGGAAAACCTGGCGCTCGGCGCGTTCCGGCCCACCGCGCGCGCGCTGATGAAGCAGAACCTCGAAGCCTGCTACGAGACGTTCCCGCGGCTGCACGAGCGGCGCACCCAGCTCGCCGGCTCGATGTCCGGCGGCGAGCAGCAGATGCTGGCGCTCGGCCGCGCGCTGATGCTGGCGCCGAAGATCCTGCTGGTGGACGAGCCTTCGGTCGGCCTCGCGCCGATCCTGGTCAGCCGCACCATCGACAAGATCAAGGAGCTCAAGGACCGCTATCAGCTCACCGTGCTGATGGCGGAGCAGAACTTCACCCAGGCGCTGCGCATCGCCGACCGCGGCTACGTGATCGTGCACGGCAAGATCGCGTTCGAGGGCAAGTCGGCCGACGAGCTCAACAACAACGACCTGATCCGGAAGTTTTATCTGGGCGAACTTGCTCCGGAAGCTCGGCTGACGCCGCCTTCGGGTGGCGCTCGCCGCCTTTTGCTTCGCTGCCGAACGGCTTGCCGGCCTGATACTGGCGATCCGGCGGAATCTCCGGCGTCGGGCGGTTGCTCGACCTTGCCGTCGAAGGTCAGCTCCATCATCACGCCGCTCGGATCGTGCACGAAAATCTGCCACAGCGTGGTGCCGGGAACGATCGACGCGCGCCAGTCGTAACCGAGCCGCTTGACGCGCTCGAGGCACTCGTCCCAGCCCTTGATCGTCAGGCTGACGTGATCGACCGAGCCGGTGCCATACGGCGTCTTGCCGTCGATCAGCGCCGGACCGCCGGCGTAGATATGGACGATCGGGATGCTGTCGCCGGCGGCGATCCAGGCGCCCGGGAAGCCGAAGTCCGGACGGTGCACAAGCTTCATGCCGAGCACGTCGGTGTAGAACTTCACCGTCGCATCGAGGTCGTTGGTCTTGATCGCGACGTGGAACAGCCCGGTCACTTCCATGGCACCCTCCTGAATGAACAACGCCGCGCGGATCGGCTCCGCGCGGCGTCATATTAGCAGCGAGGCCGAAACCTCGCACCAGCCATAACGGCTCTGGCTACCTGGCCTTCTCGAACGGATAGACCACGTTGCCGGTCTTGAACTCGCCCGGCGTCAGCACGGTCTGGTAGTCCATGCCGCGCCAGGTCTCGAGGCCGGCGCCCTGCTTGATGCCGTGATACTGCACCTGCATCATGCCGGACTTGGCCCATTCGCCGTTCGCGCCGAACTTGATCTCGCCGTGAATGGTCTTGAACGCGTTCTTGTGGATGTAGGCCGTCAGGTCGTCGTCCTTGAGGCTCTTGGTTCCCTTGACGGCCTGCTCAAGCACCTGGGCGTAGGCATAGCCCCAGCCGCCGAGATAGTAGCCGAGCGGATCGACGCCCGCCGCGGCCGCGCGCGACTGATACTTCTTGAAGAACGCGTCGGTGCCTTCGAAGTACATCTTCTTGTCCGGCACCCAGGTCTCATAGTTGACCCAGCCGTTGAGCAGCGGGCCGAGCTGGTTCTTGATCGGCGGTCGCCTGCAAGCCGACCATCGCGCCGCCGATCAGCTTCGGCTTGTAGTTCAGCTCGTTGACGGTGCGCACGATGCCGACCGAGTCGAGCGGATACGAGCACACCGTCACGACGTCCGGGTTCGCCGCCATGATCGCCGCGGATCACCGGCGTGAAGTCGGTGGTGGACGGCGGATAGGCGCGGTCATAGACCGTCTTCAGGCCGGCCTTCTTGGCGTTGGTCTTCGCGCCGTCGCAGGCGTTGCGCGAGAACTCCAGGTCGGAGGCGATGAACGCGACCGTCTGCGGCCTTCTGCTGCTGCGCGACCTCGAAGAAGCCGGTGGTGAACGACGGCTTCGGATCCGGACCCGACGGGATCATCGCGAAGAAGCGCTTGTAGTTGAACTCGGTGTTCACGCCGAGCCCGAACAGGATGATGATCATCTTGTTCTTCTGCATCGCAACCGGCATGGCGGCCGCGGCCGGCACCGTCGCATAGGGCCCGAGGATCAGGTCGACTTTGTCGACGTCGAGCAGCTTGGTGTAGATGCCGGGCACCGGCGCGGACTGGCTCTGATCGTCGTAGTAGATGAGCTTGATCGGACGGCCGAGCAGGCCGCCCTTGGCATTCACTTCCTCTTCCCAGATCTGCAGGCCGAGCAGCGCCTGCTTGCCGTTCGGCGACAGCGGCCCGGTCAGCGACATCGACAGGCCGATCTTGATCGGCTCGCCGGACTGCGCGCTTGCCGTGTCGGCCGGCAGCGCGAACGCCGCCAGGGCCGCGCAGGCCAGCAATTTCAATTTCCATTGACGAAGCATCAGCATCCTCCCGAGGTTATCGTTGGCGGCAGTTTATGCGGATTTCGAGCCACCGCGCTAGGGCGCGGGGCTGGTTTCGACGGCCCACCGGCGGCCCAACTAGTGCGGCGTCGCGTCGCTCGCATCGACCCAATAGGCCGGCATGACTTACTCCGCCGCGGTCTTGTGCGCCGCAGACATCTTCGCCTTCACCACCACCTTGATGGCGTCGTCCACGCGATCCTTGGCGTAGCGGATCGCGGTCGGCAGATCCTCCAGCGGGAAGGTGTGCGTGTGGATCTTGGTCGCGTCGAAGCGCTTCTGTCGCATGTAAGCTTCGGCGCGGTGAGTTGCGGACTTGCCCTCGCCGCGAATGCCGTAGACGTAGATGTTGTTCTTGGCGAGGTGCCCGATGTCGACCATCGCCGGTTCGTGCGGGAAGGCCGCGAGGCAGACCTGTCCGCCGCGATTGACCATCTTGACGGCGTCGTTGAGCGCGCTCGGCGCCGCCGAGCATTCGAGCACATAGTCGACGCCCTTGCCGCCGTTGAGCTTCTTCACGGCCGCAACGACGTCCGGCTCCTTGCGGACGTTGACGATGTGATCGGCGCCGAGCTCGAGGCCGATCTTGAGGCGATTGTCGCGCGTGCCGGTGAGAATGACCGGCTGCGCGCCGAGTGCCTTGGCGACGGCAACGCCGAGCAGACCGATCGGCCCTGGGCCGGTGACCACCACGCTCTCGCCGGCCACCAGACCGCCGAGCTCGGTGAGCCCGTACATCGCCGTGCCCGCGGTGACGACCAGCGTCGCCTCCTCGTCCGACATATCGTCGGGAATCGCGACCAGCGTGTTGATGTGATTGACCTGGTACTCGCAGAAACCGCCGTCGGTCGTGAAGCCGTTGGCGCGATGGCCCTTGTCGACGTCACCGTAGTTCAATCCGTAGTTATGGCATGAGGTGTACATGCCCATCCGGCAACGCTTGCACTGGCCGCAGCCGGCGTGAATCTCCACCGAGATGCGCTGACCGATCTTGTATTCGTCGACGCCCGGGCCGGTTGCCACCACCGTGCCCATGTACTCGTGGCCCGGCGTGAAGCTCTTGTTGAATGGCATGCCGCCCTGGATCATGGCCGGCGGACCGTCATAAATGATCTCCAGGTCGGTCGCGCAGATCGCCACCGCGTCGATGCGCACCAGCACCTCGGCCTTCTTCGGCACCGGCACCGGCTTGTCCTTGAGCAAAAGCTGGCCGGGGTCTCCCAACACCCACGCCTTCATCGTGTCGGGGATCGGGAAGTCCTTGCTGGTCTTCACTCCGGGAGGTGCGTACATGTTTGCTTCTCCAGCCGTGACGGTTGCGATCCGAAATTCGATCGACGCTCCGCCATTTTAGGGGCTATTCCGCCGTTTGCGAACCCGGTCGGCCGCATCGCGCGGCCGACGCCGGGTTACCCCTGATACTCCAGGATGTACATGCCGCCGTTGAAGTCGGTGGTGTAGATCACGCCGTCCTTGGTGACCAGGACGTCGCAGGACTGGATGACCTTGGCGCGGTTCAGGCGCCCATCGACCAGCCGTTTTGGCTCCGGCGGCACGAAGGCTCCCACCTCCTTCGGCTGGAACGCATTGCTGATGTCCGTCACCCGAATGCCGGCGTTCTGATAGGTCGAGAAGATGAGGCTCGAACTGACGAAGGTGTCCGGGCGATTTTCGTGGATGTTGTGCGGCCCGAAATGCGCGCCCTTCTTGCAGTAGTCCGCCTCGTCCGGCGTCGGGAAGGTCGAGATGCTGACCGGATTGGTCGGCTCGCGAATGTCGAACATCCAGGTGTATTTGATGCCGTCCTCGCAATTGTCGAGCACGGCTTCGTCGGCCACGACCAGCAAGTTGCGGTCGGGCAGCGGCAGGCAGTTGTGCGTGCCGCCGCCGAATGGCGGCGACCAGTTGTGGTGCTTGATGAGCTTCGGCTTGCTGCGGTCGGAGACATCCATCATGACGAGCCCGCCGTCGCGCCACGCGCCGTAAGCGGTGTCGCCGTTGACGATGGCATGATGCAGGCCGAAGCGGCGGTTCTCGCCCCAGCTCGGCGTCTCGCCCGCCGCCGTGTTCATGCCGGGCAGCCAGTAGCGGCCGGCTTCCTTCGGCTTTGCGGGATCGGCCATGTCGACGGTCATGAAGATGTAGTCGGTGAAGCCGTCGAGCATCGCCGAGACGTAGGCCCAGCGGCCGCCGGTGTACCAGATGCGGTGAATGCCGCCGCCCTCGACCGGCATGAAGCCGATCTGGCGCGGCTCGGCCGGGTTGGCAATGTCGTAGACCGCAAGGCCCGCGGTCCAGTCGCGCTGGCTTGCCGGCGCAGCCTCGGCCTCACCGGCCTGATCGCTGTGCGAGCCGATGTAATAAGTGCGCTCGTCCTGGAATTCCGGCGCCGCGAACATGTCGCGCGCATTGATCACCAGCAGCAGGTCGCCGTGCGTCTGCAGATGGATGGTCCAGGTGTTGTGCGGCGCCGGCATGTATTTCACCGGCTTCGGATTGCGCGGGTCGCGCACGTCGATCACGCTGAAGCCCTTGGAGAACATGTGGCCGACGAAGGCGTGGCCCTTGTTGACCATCACCTGCACGCCGTCCTCGCGTCCGCCCTGGTCGGAATAGCCGATCAGCTTCATGTTCCTGGCGAAGTCGGGCTTCGGCAAATCCTGGCTGCTCATAGGTAGCGTTCCCGAGAATTACGCGACGTGATTGCTTAGAGAAATTCGCGTTCTTTGTTGAATGGCGCGTCCATCGTGTAGCCGTGCGCGGCGCGATAGCCGTCGTAGCGGTAGCCCTTGTATTCGAGCACCATGGCGGCGGCGAAGGCGATCAGCACCATGGCGATGACGAACTCCAAGAGCCACGGTATCGGATATTGAATCACGCCGGTGAGGACCGCGCCGGCAGCGAAGAAGAAGACGAAGTAGCCCGCGGTCTTGTGATAGGCCTCGAAAATCCGCCGGCGCGTGGTCATGTTGTAGTGGTCGCCGAACCAGGTCTTCGGATCGTTCGGATCGGCGGTGAAGTAGTTCTTGCCGCCGTGGTTGCCCCTGAGCCAGCCTCCCATGATCTGCAAACATCCAAGACGACCGTCGCCGATGCCGAAGATCGAATGCAGCGTGCCGCTGTAGCCGCCGATGACCCCGATCGCGACGACCGCGCCGGCGAGCGCCATGCCGATCGCAAAGATCAGCCCGTATTTGTGGATGCTGAACCACCACCACTCCGCATGCCAGATGCTGACCTTGCGATGCAGGCCCGTCAGCGTCGGCTTCGGCTTTCCGAAGCGGA
Source organism: uncultured Alphaproteobacteria bacterium (assembly GCA_963838595.1). Taxonomy (GTDB): domain Bacteria; phylum Pseudomonadota; class Alphaproteobacteria; order Rhizobiales; family Xanthobacteraceae; genus Z2-YC6860. The sequence continues at coordinate 29,033 of CAWIRP010000019.1, read as the reverse complement.
TGACGAGAATGCAGATCGGCACCAGCACGAACCAGATCGAGACCATCAGGATGGCGTGGTAGTCCCAGCGGACCGGGATCGTTCGCCCCAAGAAATCCAGATAAACTTCCAGTCGGAATGTGCGGTTGAGCTGCGCTCATCTTCAATCCTCTTGGAGGTCCGAACCCGTAGCCGGCCGCGGACGGTCCTTGCGAGATATACAACAGCAAGGACGTTTCCGGCCATCCGGCGCGCGCGGCCATGTGCATTTTGATTTGACGAAAACAATCGACCGGAGGGAAGCATGCCCCGCAAGATCATCGACATCTCGATCCCGCTTGAGAACGACGTTCTCGCGGACCCGCCCGGCTACGGCCCGAAGATCAAATACGAGAACCACAAGCAGACCGCACCGGAGATGCTGAAGTTCTTTCCCGGTCTGCGCGAGCAGGACTTGCCCGACGGCGAAGGCTGGGCGATCGAATGGATTTCGCTCGCCACCCACAGCGGCACGCATCTCGACGCGCCCTATCATTTCTCGTCCACGATGGATCGCGGCAAACGCGCCATCACCATCGACGAGGTGCCGCTGGACTGGTGCATGCAGCCGGGCATCAAGCTCGACTTCCGGCATTTCCCGAACGGCTACGTCGCGACCGCCAAGGACGTCGAGGACGAACTCAAGCGCATCGACCACACGCTGTCGCCGCTGGAGATCGTGCTGGTCAACACCGCGGCGGGCAAGCGCTACGGCCAGCCGGATTACGTCGCGACCGGCTGTGGAATGGGCCGCGAGGCAACGCTCTATCTGCTGGAGCGCGGCGTGCGCGTCACCGGCATCGACGGCTGGAGCTGGGATGCGCCTTTCGTCTACACCAAGGACAAATACGCCCAGACCGGCGATGCCGGCCTGATCTGGGAGGGCCACCGCGCCGGCCGCGAGATCGGCTACTGCCATCTCGAGAAGCTGCACAATCTCGAAGCGCTGCCGTCGAAGGGTTTCACCGTGAGCTGCTTCCCGGTGAAAATCCGCGCCGCCTCCGGCGGCTGGACGCGGGCGGTCGCGATCGTCGACTGATGCTGCGACGCCCTGGCAGGCCCGCGAGGTTGCCCAACCTGCCCGCTGCCGATACCATCCGGCCCCATCAAGAGGGGCGCGATCGGTCAACAACAACCAGCGCTTGAAATGGCGCGGGAACGCGCCGCGTCGTCAGGGAGGATCACAATGGATAGACGCAGTTTCGTCGTCGGCTCAGCCGCAGCAGCCGTCACGCTCGCCAACCGGACCGTCATTCGGTCAGGCCGCATATCCGTCCCAGCCGGTGATGCTGATCAATCCGTTCCCGCCGGGCGGCGCCGCCGACGTGGTGGGCCGTCCGTTCGCTGCCGCGCTCGAGCCGCTGCTCAAGCAGTCGGTGAAGATCGAGACCAAGGCCGGCGCGGCGGGCGCGGTCGGCGCGCAGTTCGCCGCCACCGCCAAGCCCGACGGCTACACGCTGCTGCTGCACATCGTGTCGATCTCCGGCTTCGCCGAAGCCGACCGCATCAACGGCCGCCAGCCGAAGTTCACGATGGACGACTTCATCCCGATCGCGCGATTCACCACCGGCCCGGTCGCGCTCTACACCAACGACCAGACGCCCTACAAGTCGCTCAAGGAGCTGGTCGACGACTCCAAGAAGAACCCCGAAAAGCTGATCTTCAGTTCGTCCGGCATCTACGGCGCGCTGCATCTGCCGACCCAGCTTTTCCTGCAGGCCGCCGGCATCAAGATGAAGCACCTGCCGACCAACGGCGGCGGACCGGCGCTCACCGCGCTGCTCGGCAACAATGCGCAGGTGCTGGCGTCGTCGGTCGCCGCCGCGAGCGGCCAGCAGAAGGCCGGCAAGGTGCGGCCGCTCGCCTACTACGGCGCCAAGCGCCTCGCCTCGATGCCGGACGTGCCGACCATGAAAGAGCTCGGCTACGACATCGAGTTCTACCTGTGGGTCGGCCTGTTCGCGCCGAAGGGCACGCCGGCGCCGGTCGTCGCCAAGCTGCGCGAAGAAGCGAAGAAGGCGGTCGCCACCGATCAGTTCAAGCAGGCGATCGGCAACATCGGCGACGAGGTCGCGTATCTCGATCAGCCCGACTTCGCCAAGTTCCTTGAGGCCGACGCCAAGCGCGTCGAAGGCGCGGTGCGACAGATCGGCAAGCTGCAATCATGATCGCCGGCCGGGGCGAACGCCCGGAGCCGCGCTGATGATCCTGCGCAGGGACCACATCGCCGGCGGCGCCTTCGTGGCCGCCGGCGTTTTCGTTCTGGCGGTGAGCCACGACCTGCCGATCGGCAAGTTGGCATCGCCGGGCGCCGGCATGCTGCCGATGTTCGTGACCATCGTGATGATGCTGTTCGGCTTGATCATCGCGCTGCAGGGGCGGTCCAGTCCGCCGCTGGCCGAGATTTCCTGGAGCGACCTGCCGCACGCGGCCAAGGTGTCTGCCGTCGCGGTGGCCACGGCCGCGCTCTACACCCCGCTCGGCTTCATCCTCAGCATGATGCTGATGCTGTTCGTGCTGGTTTATGTCGTCGAGCGGCGCGGTCTGCTCGCCGCGCTCGCCTTCAGCATCCCGATCCCGCTCGTCACCTACACGGTGTTCGAATATCTGCTCAAGACCCCGCTGGAGCGGGGAATGTTCTGGTTCTGACCGGCCGTGGAAACACTCGACTCGCTGATGCTCGGATTCTCGGTTGCGTTGCAGCCGGGCGTGCTCTGGTACGCCTTCCTCGGCTGCCTGGTCGGCACGCTGGTCGGCGTGCTTCCGGGCATCGGGCCGCTGGCCGGCATGAGCATCCTGCTGCCGGTGACCTACGGCCTCGACGCCACCAAGGCGATCGTGATGCTGGCCGGCATCTACTACGGCTCGCAATACGGCGGCTCGACCACCTCGATCCTGATGCGGATACCAGGCGAGGCCGCCTCGGTGATGACCTGCATCGACGGCCATGCCATGGCCCGCAAGGGCCGCGCCGGCGCGGCGCTGTGCATCGCCGCGGTCGGCTCCTTCATCGCCGGCACGCTGAGCGTGGTCGCGCTCACCGTGGTGGCGCCGCCGCTCGCGAACTTTCGCGCTGCGGTTCGGCCCGCCCGAATACACCGCGCTGCTGGTGCTCGGCCTGGTCTTCCTCGCCTACATGTCGTCGACCTCGCTGGTGCGGACGCTGCTGATGGCGTCGATCGGGCTCCTGCTCGGCACCATCGGCATCGACGTGATGACCGGCCACTTCCGCTACAGCTTCGACATCAAGGAGCTCGGCGACGGCATCGGCATCGTGCCGGTCGCGGTCGGACTGTTCGGCCTCGGCGAAATTCTCTCCAAGGCCAGCAAGGACGCCACCGGACAGGTGATCCATCCCAAGCTGCGCGAACTGCTGCCGAACCGCGACGAGTGGCGCCAATCGGCGGCGCCGATCGCGCGCGGCACGGTGCTCGGCTTCCTGATCGGCATCGTGCCGGGCTCCGCGCACATCATTTCGAGCTTCCTGTCCTACGCGGTGGAGAAGCGCATCTCCAAACATCCGGAAGAATTCGGCAAGGGCGCGGTGGCCGGCGTCGCCGGACCGGAGTCCGCGAACAACGCCGCCTCGACCGGCGCGTTCGTGCCGATGCTGGCGCTCGGCATCCCGACCGGGCCGGTGACGGCGGTGCTGATCGCCGCGCTGATGCTGCACGGCATCCCGGCCGGGCCGACGCTGGTCAACGATCACCCGCAGGTGTTCTGGGGCTTCGTCGCCTCGATGTATGTCGGCAACCTGGTGCTGCTGGCGCTCAACCTGCCGCTGGTCGGCATGTTCGTGAACGTGCTGCGGATCAAATACTACTATCTCTATCCGCTGATCATCATGTTCTGCATCATCGGCGTCTATGAGGTGAACAACTCCATCATCGACGTCTGGATCATGCTGATCATGGGCGTGTTCGGCTACCTGCTGCGCAAGTTCGACTTCGACCCCGCGCCGCTGGTGCTCGGCCTCGTCATCACGCCGACCTTCGAGCTCAGCCTGCGCCAGTCGCTGGTGATGTCGAGCGGCGACTGGATGATCTTCTTCCAGCGCCCGATCGCGGCCACGCTGTTCGCCTTTTCGGCAATCCTGCTGCTGCTTGCCGCATATTCCGCGATTTCGCGTCAGGACTGGCGCGCCAAGCTCGCCGAGGTGGAGGCAGCGGACAAGGGCTGACCGCGAGACCGACGATCCTGCATACTCTCCCGAAATCCGAGATCAGGGAGGGCGAAATGGCAATTCCCCGTCGCCGGTTTCTGCGCCTCGCGGCAGGCGGCGCCGCGCTGGCGTCCGTACCGCAATCCAGCCGCGCGCAGGCCTTTCCGTCCCGCCCGATCACCATCATGGTGTTCGTCGGCGCCGGCGGCGCGCCCGACATCATCGCCCGCCTGATCGGCCAGGGGCTGTCGCAGCGGATCGGTCAGCCGGTCATCGTCGAAAACCGTCCGGGCGGCGGCGGCAATCTGTCCCTTCAGGCGGTGGCGCGGGCGCCGGCTGACGGGCACACGCTGCTGCTGATCGCCACTCCGCACGCCATCAACGTAACGCTGTACGAGAAGCTGGGCGTCAACGTGGTGCGCGACATCGCTCCGATCGCCAGCATCAACAACGATGCATTCGTCATGCTGGTCAATCCGTCGTCGCCGATCAAGACCGTCGCCGAATTCATCGCGCACGCGAAGGCCAATCCCGGCAAGGTGAACCTGACGTCGAGCGGCAACGGCAATCTCACGCATCTGTCCGGCGAACTGTTCCGCATGGCGTCCGGCATCGAAATGGTTCACGTGCCCTACCGCAACACGCCGGCCGCGCTGACCGCACTGATGGCCGGCGAGGTCCATGTGATTTTCGACGCGCTGCCTTCGGCGCTGCCACATGTGAAGGCTGGCAGCCTGCGCCCGCTCGGCGTGACGGCGCCGGCGCGGGTGAAGACGCTGCCGGACGTCCCGTCCATATCCGAGTCGGTGCCAGGCTATGCGGTGACCGGATGGCTCGGGCTCGGCGCGCCCAAGGGCACACCTGCCGAGATCGTCGAGAAGCTCAACAAAGACATCAACGCGGTGGTTTCCGATCCCGAGATCGCCGCACGGCTCGCCAGCTTCGGCAGCGAGCCGTTCACAAGCTCGCCCTCCGACTTCGGCAAGCTCATCGCGACCGAAACCGAGAAGTGGGGAAAGGTGGTCCGATTTGCCGGCCTCAAAATAGAATAGGCGTGTTCGAGCGGGTTCTAGCGCGACGCGGCGTAGTGCGCGAGCGCCGCAAGATCGGCATCCGACAACCCGGCCACCGGCACGCTCATGTTGGTGTCGGCGCCGAGCCGCGTACCGTCGCGGAATTCCTTCAGCGACTTGATCAGATAGTCGACGCGCTGCTTGGCGATGCGCGGGATCTGCTCCTGTCCGGCCAGATTCGGCGCATGGCAGGAGCCGCAGCGCTTGCGTTGGCGATCTCCTCGCCGCGCTTGACCAGCGCCGGATCGATCGGCTCGTCGCTCGGCTTGGGCGGCAGCTTGGCGAAATGCTCGGCCAGCGCGCGGATATCGTCGTCCTTAAGATCCTTGACGAACGGCGCCATCGCCTCGACCGGCCGCACCTTCTCGCGCATCAGGATCAACTGATTGAGGATGAAGAACGCCGGCTGGCCGGCGAGCGACGGGATGTTCTCCATCTTGGAGTTGCCGTCCTCGCCGTGACAGGCGTCGCAGGTCTGCGATGCGCTCGGCGAGCGACGCGGCCTGCGCGAGCGCCGCGCCTGCGAAAGCACAGCGGCCGCCAGTCCGAGGACCAGCGGCCGCCAATATTTGCAGACGAATTCCATCACGACCGCGTCTACCGGCTGGCGCTCTTCGCCTGATAGGTGATGCGATAGATCGCGCCGTTCTGCTCGTCCGACACCAGCAGCGAGCCGTCCTTCATCTGATGGACGTAGGTCGGCCGGCCGTGGAACGCATTGCCCTTCTCGTCGAGCAGGCCGGTCATGAACGGCTCGAGCTTGGCCTTGCCGCCGGAGGTCCGCGCCACGACCACGTCGTAGCCGAACTTCTGCTCCCGGTTCCAGGAGCCGCGCCGCGCGATGAACGCGACGTTCTGGTAGCTCTTGGGGAACATGTTGCCGGTGTAGAACTTGATGCCCAGGCCCGCGGAGTGCGGTCCGGTCATCGCGGCCGGCAACGTCACGCCGGCGCAGGGATTCGGAATCTTGACGTCCGGATCGGCAATGCCGTTGGCGTGGCAATACGGGAAGCCGATAGAAGGCGCCCTCCTTGCCCTTGGCGATCACGTTCAGCTCATCCTCCGGTCCGGCGTTGCCGGCCCAGTCGCGGCCGTTGTCGGTGAACCACAGTTCCTTGGTCACCGGATGCCAGTCGAAGCCGACCGTGTTGCGCACGCCGCGCGCCACGATCTCCATGCCGGAGCCGTCCGCGTTGTAGCGGCGGATCTGGCCGTGGATGCCGTTGTTGATCTCGCAGATGTTGCAGTTCGCGCCGACCTGGATGTAGAGCTTGCCGTCCGGCCCGAAGTCCGCGTACTTCCAATTGTGATGGATCGTATCCGGCAGGTTGAACTTGTCGGTCAGCTCGACGCCGGTGCCCGGCTTGTCCAGATTGTCTTCGATGTTGTCGAAGCGGAACACCTTGTTGATCGCGAGCACGTAGAGCGCGCCGTCCTTGACGGCGAGGCCGTTCGGCTGCGTCAGGCCCTGCAGCAGCGTCTTCACCTCGCGCTTGCCGTCCTTGTTGGTGATCGCATAGACGCGGCCGAGCTGGCGCGTGCCCATGAAGATCGTGCCCTTCGGGCCTTCGACCATCGTGCGCGCGCCCGGATGGCCGCTCGACCAGACCTCGGCCTTGAAGCCGGCCGGCAGCTTGATCTTGTCGACCGGCAGCTTGTCGGCCGGCGTCACCGTCGGCGGCGTCGCATGCGGCTTGAGAGTTGGTGTCCTGCTTGCTCTCCTTGATCTTGGTCTGGTCGAGCGGGCTGAAGCCGGGCGGCGCCTGGCCGGCGGCGGGCCGCGGCAATGAGCGCCAGTCCGCCCAGCGCGCTCGCACAGCAACAGCGATTTCCGAGATCAAGATTGCATCGTTGACTCCTCCCTCTGACAAGCCGTCCTTGTTGCGCCGGTAAACCGGTCTTCGACGGCGGCTTTGCGGCCAGTGTCCGACATTTTGCCGGCCTCGCTGCAACGGGGATCGCGGACGGCAGTCAGCGGCGATAATCGTACGGCTCGTCTGCGTGAATTTCCGCCGCGCACCACAAGGTCGTGGTCCGGCGACTGGTGGCACACCGGGTCGGTCGCCCGCGCGTCGCCGGTCAGCGCGAAGGCCTGGCAGCGGCAGCCGCCGAAATCGATCTCGCGCCGCTCGCAGCTCGTGCAGGGCTCCGGCAGATAGTCCGTGCCGCGGAACGCATTGAAGGCCGGCGACGACGCCCAGATGTCCGCCAGCGAATGGTCGCGACGTTCCAGAACTCCAGGTCCGGGATCGATTCCGCGGCGTGGCACGGCAGCACCTTTCCGGACGGCGTGACATTGAGCGAACGCCGCCCCCAGCCGCCGACGCAGGGCTTGGGAAAGCGCGCGTGATAGTCGGGCACCACGGCGTCGATGACGATGCGGCCCTGGTGACGCTGTCGCAATTCCTCGACCTCGGCGACGGCGCGCTCGACCTGCTCGCGCGTCGGCATCAGCATGGCGCGGTTCTTCAGCGCCCAGCCGTAGTACTGCACATGGGCGATCTCGATCCGGCTCGCCTTGAGCGCCAGCGCGAGATCGACCATCGCGCCGATGCGCTCGATGTTGGCGCGATGCACGACCAGATTGATGGTCAGCATCAGGCCGAGCCGCACCGCCTCGGCGGCGAGCGCGTGCTTGCGCTGGAACGCGCCCTTGTAGCCGGCGATATGGTCGGCCGACACCGCGTCCGAATCCTGGATCGAGACCTGGACGTGATCGAGCCCGGCCTCCCAGAGATCGCGCATGGTCCGCGTGGTGATGCCGACGCCCGACGTGATGAGATTGGTGTAGAGCCCGGCCTCGCGCGCCGACGCGGCGATCTCGACCAGGTCGCGCCGCGTGCCGGGCTCGCCGCCGGACAGATGCACCTGCAGGACGCCGAGAGCGGCGGCCTCGCCGAACACACGCGCCCAGGTCGCGGTGTCGAGCTCGTCGTCGCGCTTCTCGAGCGCCAGCGGATTCGAGCAATAAGGACAGCCGAGCGGACAGCGATGCGTCAGCTCGGCGAGCAGGCCGAGCGGCTTGTGCATTGTTGCGACAGTCGATGCCACTTCGTGCCGGCCTCACAGCTCCAACAGCTTCTTCTCGGCGAGCCCGCCGAGCAGCTTGGTCACGTCGGCGTGGATGCGCTCGCGCGGCGCTTTGAAGGTCGCCGCCAGATCGTCGACGATCGCGTCGAGCGTCGCCTCGCCGGTGCATCGCTTGAGGATCTCGACCGCGATGGCGTCGGCCTTGAAGATGCGCTCCGGCGCCAGCAGCACCCAGCCGCCCTGCGCCTCGTTGTGCGTGAGCCGCACGCCGCGCGGCAGGCGCGGCTTGGCGTCGGCCGCTATCGCCATTGCTTCGCTCAAACGGCCTCCGATCGCGGTTTATGTCGCAGTTTGCGCCTTCAACCGGCGTGTTATACGACAAATGCCGGGCAAGAAACTCTCCGAAGACAGCGGAGGAATTGATGAAACTGCAATGGTTGAAGGCGCTGGGCGTGGCCGCCGCGGCGATGATCGCGAGCGGAGCGGCCCAGGCGCAGGACTATCCGACCAAGCCGGTCACGTTCATCACGCCGGCCGCGGCCGGCAACAGCCCGGATGTGGTGACGCGCATCGTCGCCGACAAGCTGTCGCAGATGTGGAAGCAGCAGATCGTGGTGCTCAACCGGCCCGGCGCCGGCGGCCTGATCGCGGCGCAGGCCGCGGCCGCCAGCAACGTCGAGAAGGACGGCTACACGCTCTACATGACGCAGGCCTCGACCTGGACCGTGCTGCCGATCCAGCAGGAAGGCAAGATGCCGGTCGACCTGCAAAAGGCGTTCGCGCCGGTCGGCATGGTCGGCGAGCAGCCGATCGCGGTCGCGGTCAACAAGGACGTGCCGGCGAACAGCGTCGAAGGAGCTGATCGAGCTCGCCAACAAGAGCAAGGACGGCATGCTGTTCGGCGCCACCAACCGCGGCGGCCAGGCGCATCTGACCGGCGAATTGTTCCGCGACCGCTCCAAGGCCAACATCTCGTTCGTTCACGCGGCGGGCGCGGCGGCGACGCTCAACGACGTGATCGCGGGACGCATCCCGATCGTGTTCGAAGGCCTGGCCGGACTGGCGCCGGGGCTGCAGGGCGGCGGCGTGCGGCTGCTCGGCGTCGCGGCGCAGAAGCGCCTGCCCAACCTGCCGAACCTGCCGGCGATCAACGAAACCGTGCCCGGCGTGGTGTCGAGCGGCTGGATCGTGCTGATGGCGCCGGCCGGCGTGCCCGACGCGATCATCCAGAAGCTCAACGCCGACCTGCGCAAGGTCGTCGGCGATGCCGGATGTGATCGAGCGCTTCCACGCGCTCGGCACCTACTCGCGCGACTACACGCCGGCGCAGACCGGCGAGTTCATGCGCAGCGAAGAAAAGCTGTGGTGGCCGATCGTGCGCCAGATCAACAAGGAGCAGGCGAAGTAAGCCGCTCCGAAGGCACAGCATCAACCGCCCGGCGTGAAAGCGCCGGGCGGTATGCTTTTGGGCTCGACGTAGGCGTGGTGCAGCGCGTCGCACATCGCCCACAGCACCGAGCACTTGAACTCCAGCGCGGCCAGCACCTGCTGCTGCTGCTCGGGCGTGCGCGCGTTGCGCTTGACGTAGTCGAGCGCGAAATCGGAATCCTTCGCGGCCTGCGGCGGGCGCTTGTCGAAATAGGCCAGCGTCTCGCGGGTGACGAACGGATAGTTCGCCAGCATGCCGTCCATCCGCTCGCTGATGATCTGCGGCGAGAACAACTCGGTGAGCGACGAGGCGATGGCTTCGAGCAGCGTCTTCTCGCGCACGAAGCGGACATAGGCATCGACCGCGAAGCGCGTGCCGGGCAGCAGGCCGCGCAGCGATGTGACGTAGTCGCGGTCGAGACCGAGCCCGTCGGTCAGCTTGAGCCAGCGCGCGATGCCGCCGTCGTCCTCGCCCTCGCCGTCGTGATCGACCAGGCGCGAGCGCCACTCGCGGCGCACGGCGGAATCCTCGCAGCGCGCGATCAGGCTGGCGTCCTTGATCGGGATCATCGACTGGTAATAGTAGCGGTTGAGCGCCCAGGCCTGGACCTGGCCCTTGGTGCATTTCCCGCCGTGCAGCAGTTTGTGGAACGGATGCAGCCGGTGATAGCGCCGCGCGCCGATGTCGCGCAGCGCCGCTTCGAGCTCGCTCCGGCGTCAGCAGTTTCACAGCACGATCTCCAGCCGTCCTCCGCGACCTCCCAGCCGGCGGCTTCGACGCGCCGCCGCTCCGGCGAGCCGTCGACCAGGATCGGATTGGTGTTGTTGATATGCACGAAGATGCGGCGCGACGCGAGACCGGCGAGCGCCGCGAGCGAACCGCCCTCGCCGTCGATCGGCATGTGGCCCATGCGGCGGCCGGTCTTGGTGCCGGTGCCGGTGCGGATCATCTCGTCGTCGGTGAAGAGCGTGCCGTCGAACAGCACGGCGTCGGCGCGTGCGAGGCGCGCGCGCGACCGCCGGCGTCACGTTCGCCGCGCCGGGCACGTAGACGAGCCGCTTGCTGCCGTCCGAGATTTCCACGCCGACGTTGGCGGCGCTTTCGCTCGCGGTGTCCGGATCGTCGCCTTCGAGATAGAGCGGCACCTTGCCCGGCACGATGAACAGCTCGGCCTTGATGCCGTCGCCGAGCGAGAACGACTCCCCGGGCGCGATGGCGCGGCGCGACACGACATCCGGCGCGAGCACGCCGAACATCGGATTGTCCGCCACCGCTGCGAGCGTCGCGGCGGTGGCGATCAGCGTGAATGGCGTGCGCTCGCGCAGGCTCAGCAGCCCCGCGATCTGGTCGATCTCCGCGCCGGTGAGCACCACCGCGTCGATCGGGCTGCCGCGCGTTCCGCCGCGCGGATGCAGGCGCGGATTGCTCTGGATTTGCGCGCGCAGGTCGGGCGAGGCGTTGATCAGCGTCCAGCGCTCGCCGTCGCCGGACACGGCGAGGCTCGCCTGCGTGCGCGCGCGCACGCGCTTGTCGCCGGCCCAGGCGAGCCGGCAGACCTCGCAGTTACAATTCCATTGCGGAAAGCCGCCGCCCGCCGCCGCACCGAGTACGATGGCGGTCAGACCCATCTAGCAGGCAGCAGGAAGGATCAGAATTCGGCCGGCAGATAGCCGTTGATCTCGAGGCCGATGCAAATCTCGACGAGAGTCGGGGTCGTCCAGGCCATGGTGTTTCCTCTTCGAAGCATCATGCGGAACCAACGCGTCGAGCGCGCCGGTCCGTTCATTCAAGGGTAAATCGGGTTCCATCCTCGCGCAAGCGGCCTAAAACCCGGTTTACAGGCGGATTTCGCCCAGATTCCGGCTCTCGCCGAGGGTGGCCTCGACCGTCTTGCTCCGGCCAAGGCCGGAAATCTCCACCGAATAGCGGCCCGATCCCTCGTCCAGCCGGTCGAACTTGAAGTCCCCGTAGTTGTCGGTGGTGGTGGTCGCGACCGCGGCGCCGTCCTTGAGGAGCCGCACGGTCGCGCCCTCGACGCAGTCGACCGCGCCGTTCGCCTCGGCCGAGACGCTGCCGCCGATGAAGCACTTCGAATAGCGCCAGAGGTTCCTGTAATAGACCCGCGGCTTCGTCCCCGCCTCCGGCTTCATCACTTCGAGCGCCTGCTCGCGCGGCGATGCGCGCCATCTCGTCGTCCTCGACCTTGATCGCGCGCATCGCGCCGGTCGGACAGGCCTGCTGGCCGCGCGTCTGCTGCCAGCCCTGATCGAGCAGATGGGCGTCGAACGTCCAGACCTGCGGAATCTGCAATTCCTCGTTCCACCAGATCTGGCCGTACGGACAGGTCTCGACCAGATCCTTGCGGCCCTTCGCCTTCACCGGATCGATGATGACGATGCCGTCGTCGCGCTTCGTCACCGCGTCGCCGCCCTTGGCGACGCACGGCGCGTTGTCGCAGTGGTTGCACATGGTCGGCACGTAGGCGACGTCGATCATCGTGCCCTGGCCGCGCTCCTTCTGCTTGATGTCGATCCAGCGGTGGCCGTGGCGCGGCATCGGCGCCGAATAGCCGGGCCAGTCGTTGCCGACGTATTCGTCCATCGCCGAGAGCGTGCACAGCTTGCAGTTGGTGCACTCGGCGACGTCGATGATCATGTTCCATTTTTGCATGACGTGCCTCACTTCGCCGGAACCAGTTGCGCATCCCGCAGCGTGCGCTTGACCTCGGCGTCCTTCTCCAGCGCCGCGAACGTCTCCGACATGTGCTCGATGCGGCCGTCCCACAGCTCGACCTGCACGATCGACTGCGCGCCGGCGAGCGAATGCGTGGTCTTGGTCTGCGTCTTGTGCGGCGTGAGCAGGTTGAGGCAGCCGCCGCGGTCGACCGACTTGCCCGGCTCGCCCATCGGCGCATAGACCGCCGACGACTCGTAGCCGTGGCAGACGCCGCGCGGCAGCCGCTGCGTCGGCAGCGCCGCGCAGATCACCGCGCCGCGGTCGTTATAGACCTTCACCAGGTCGTGCTTCTTGATGCCGCGCGCCGCCGCGTCCTCCGCGTTCAGGCGCAGCACCCAGTAGTACCAGTCGTCGACCTTCACCCGGTGGTCGGCGATGTTGTTGAGGAACGAGCTCTTGCCGTCGCCCTGGGTGTGGAAGCTGTACTTCGAGTGCGGCGTGAGCAGTTGCAGCGGATAGCGCTCGTATTCCGGCGAGTGCGGGCCCTCCCATGACGGCTCGTACTTGACGATCGGCGGCCGCTCCGGGTCCTTGAAGCGCTTGAGGCTGTTGCACTCGAACTCCAGCTTGCCGGACTGCGTCTGCAAGCCGCGCAGGAATTCCTCGGTGTAGTCGGACGGCAGCGGCTGCGCCTCCGGCACGTCCTTCTTGCGGTTCTCCCAGAACCAGCGGAAGGACACCGGCGCGCGCAGCTTCTCCTTCTCGGCCGGCACGACGTAGTAGCCGCGCTTCATCAGCTTCTTGAACGAGATCACCTTCGGCAGGTCGGAGGCGAGATAGGCGCGCTTGACCCAGTCGATCTCGTTGCAGCCCTCGGAGAAGTAATTGGAGAGGCCGAGCTTCTTGCACAGCTCGTTGAAGATCCAGAAGTCGGATTTCGATTCGCCGAGCGGCTCGATCGCCGGCGCCTGGAAGATGATGACGCGGTGGTTGAGCTGCTGCTGGCCGTGATGGCCGTAGCCGCCGAGCCCCGCCCATTCGCTGAAATGTCGGTGCGCTCGAAATTGGTGCAGGCCGGCAGGACCACGTCGGCGAACTTCGCCTCGCCCTCGAACCAGATCGACTGGTTGACCACGAACTCCAGTTGATCCGACTGGTACATCCGCACGTGGCGGTTGGAGTTGTTCATGGTGGAGAGGATCGAGCCGCCGTACTTGTAGAGCATGTGCACCGGCGAATGGCCGGGCGCCGGATAGACGAACTTGCCGAACTGGTGCTCGATCGACTTGCCGACCCAGCGGTAGCCTTCGGCCTTGCCCTCGTAGATCGCCTCCGGCAGCCAGATGCGCGGGATCTGCTGGCCGTTGGAGTTCATGCTCGGCAGTTGCGGCATGCGCTGGTAGAGCGCGACCGGCATCGCGGTGTTCTCGAGGTCGCCCGACATGCCGCCTTCGGAATAGCCGGGGAAATAGAAATTGAAGTCGACCGGGCAGCCCCATTGCAGATTGCCCATGTTGCAGCCGGGCTTGCCGAGGCCCTGCATGGACGAGAGGCACACCATGACGCGCGCCCACTGGATGCCGGTCTGGTTGCGGCAGGCGCCGCCGTGGCCGTTGCCCCAGCCGCCGGGCGCGAGATAGACGCGCTTCCTGCCCCACTCGCGCGCCAGCGCGCGCACCTCGCGCGCGGGCACGCCGGTTTCCTTCTCCTGCCACTCCGGCGTCTTCGGCGATGCCGTCCTCTTCGCCGGTGAGATACGCCGCCCATTTGTCGAAGCCGACCGTGTGGGTCTTCACGTATTCCTTGTCGTAGAGGCCTTCCTTGATCCAGACGTAGGCGATCGCCATCGCCATCGCGGGCGACGTGGTCGGCTTCGGCGCGAACCACTTGCCCGGCAGGAACTGCGCCGACGCGTTGTAGTAGGGATCGACGTGGACGACCTTGATGCCGAGCTTGGGATTCTTCAGCCACTGCCGGCGCACGGTGCCTTCCTGCGCGCCGTAGGAGCCCGACGTGGTTTCCGGGTCCGCCGCCCAGAACACGATCATGTCGCAGTTCTGCAGGCAGTCCTCGACCGTGCCGTAGGTCTCCGACTGGCCGACGCGCAGCGTGTGGCCCCAGTGATGCACCGCGCCCCAGTACCAGCCCTCCCATGAATTGGGATTGTGGTGGACGCGCGTCATGCCGACCGCGTTGGTGAAGCGGAACAGCGCCGAGAGGTAGTAGCCGATGTTGCCCCAGGTGTGGTGCGAGCCGTGCGACACCGCGATGGCGCCGGGGCCGTGCTCGCGCTTCTGCCGCTTGATCTCGTTCGAGACGATGCTCAGCGCCTCGTCCCACGAGATGCGCACGTAGCCGGACTTGCCGCGGTTCTGCGGATTGCGCGCGCCGTTCGGATCGAAGTCGACGCGCTTCATCGGATAGAGCAGGCGATCCGGCGAATAGACGATCGACTTGGCGTTCTGCCCGTGCGGCGCCAGCGTGGTCTTGCGCGGCGGCGTGAGCTTCAGGCCCCTCGCCTCGATGGTCCAGGGCTGCGGGTCGTTGTCGTCGAAGTCGATCGGCGTCATGCGCACGATCTTGCCGTCCTTGCACGGTGACGAACACCGGTCCGCCGTTCGTCATGTTGCAGTAGCGCATCGAGCCGTCCGGCATCTTGCGTGCCGTACTGGAAGCCGACCGACTGCGCCATCATCACGGTCTGCGCGAACCAGTTGGCGAGGCCGTCGTCGCCATCGACGGTGAGCAGGAATTCCTTCTGCGCGTTGATCTGGTCGAGCCAGTTGATCGGCGGCATCAGCAGGCCGGCGCCGACCGCCGCATTCTTGAAGCCGACCGTGACGTCGGCGTTCGGCAGCACGCCGCCGCCCGAGGTGATCCGCCCATCCTCGATCTTGAACCAGCGGCCGATCTCCTCGTCGCGCGCGACGAACTGCGCGGTGAGGTTCTTCTCCTTGAGCCGCTTGCGGTAGGCCGGGTAGCGCCAGGCCTGGAACTTCAGCAGCCACGACAGCCCGAGCAGGATCAGCGACAGCTTCAGGGCGGCGATGTTCATGGCGTTCCTCGGGCTCTCCCTCGCCCAATTTCTATGGGAAATCGCCCATCGAATCCAGGCTGCGCCGATTGTCCGCCCATCCCAAATGCGGCATTGATGGCGTCGCGGGGGAGCCTTTTGAACTTCAACTCCGAATTGTTTCTCTTCTATTTCCTGCCGGTCTGGGCCGCCGCCTACGCGGCAGCCCCCGAGCGCTATCGCAATTTCGTGGCGCTCAGCGCGAGCCTGCTGTTCTACGCCTGGGGCGCGCCGCAGTTCATCATCGTGGTGGTCGCCTCGGCGGCGCTGGACTGGATCGTCGGCCGGGCGCTGATCGATCCGCAATGGGAAAGCCGGCGCAAAATCCTGCTGTTCGCCGGCATCTCGGTCAACGTCGCGATCCTGCTCGTCTCCAAATACGCGAACTTCGTCGGTCGAGAACGTTTCCGCCGCGATGGTCGCGCTCGGCGGCCAGCCGATCGCGTGGACGATGATCGCGCTGCCGATCGGCGTCTCGTTCATCGTGTTCGAGAAGATCAGCTATCTGGTCGACATCTGGCGCGGCGTCGGCAAGCCGACCAAAACGTTCCGCGACTATCTGCTCTACGTCTTCCTGTTTCCCAAGATGATCGCCGGACCGATCGTCCGCTATCACACCATCGCCACGCAGCTTGAAAGCCGCTCGGTCACGCTCGACGACTGGAAGGCCGGCTTCATGCGCTTCATCGTCGGGCTCGCCAAGAAGGTGCTGATCGCCGATTCCGTCGCGCCATACGCCAACACGGTGTTCGGCGCCTCGGGCGAAGGCCTCGACGCCATCGACCGCATGGCTCGGCCTGATCTGCTTCACGCTGCAGATCTATTTCGATTTCAGCGGCTACTCCGACATGGCGATCGGCCTGTGCCGGATGATGGGCATCCGCATCCTGGAGAACTTCGACACGCCCTACATCTCGCAGAGCTTCACCGAGTTCTGGCGGCGCTGGCACATCTCGCTGTCGACCTGGATCCGCGACTATCTCTACATCCCGCTCGGCGGCAACCGGCACGGCGAAGCGCGGCTCTACGCCAACCTCTGGATCTGCTTCCTGGTGTCCGGCCTGTGGCACGGCGCCAACTGGACGTTCCTGTTCTGGGGCGCGTACCACGGCACCATGCTGGTGCTGGAGCGGCTGTTCCTGCTGGACGTGCAGCGCCGCCTGCCTCGGCTCGTCAACATCGCGGTGACGCTGCTGCTCGTCATGCTCGGCTGGGTGCTGTTCCGCGCGCAGTCGATCGGCGAGGCGGGCCAGTATTTCGCCGCGCTCGCCGGGCTCTCCGACGGCAAGCCGATCGCGCTGCCCGAAAAGCGCGTCGATCGCGGCGATCGTCGTTGGTGTCGTGCTGTCGCTTGCGCCGCCTTCATACCGCTTGAGCGGCTGTCGAAGCTGATCGGCCGGCAGTCCATCGAGCCGTTCGTGTTGCTGGCCTGCCTCGGCTTGCTGATACTGTCGCTGTCGCAGCTCATCGCCGACGAGTTCGTCGCGTTCCTGTACTTCCGGTTCTGATCGGAGAGATCGTGGCCGAGACTCGCAAAAAACCTGACCGACGCGTCGCGGTGGCTGTTCCTGATCGTGGGCGGCGCCATGCTCGCCGTTCCCGGCCTGATCGCGGTCGGCGGCGCGGTTGTCGGCATCTGGATGCCGCATCTGACCCGCAGCACCGTCGCGACCGTGCAGGAGGCGCCCGCGCCGGTCGCGCCGTCGCCGGCCAATCTGCTCAACGCAAAATTCCAGGAAAGCGTCGAACGCTGGGCCGGCGCCGCGGTCGGCTTCCGCAACCAGTTCATCCGCATCCACAGCCGCATCAACTGGGATCTGTTCAAGGTGCCGCCCAAGGCCGTGGAGCTGGTCGTGGTCGGCCGCAACCAGCAGCTCTACGAGGCGCACTACGTCGACGAATACTGCACCGGCGCGACCCAGCGCGCGTTCGACCTGCCGAGCGACCGGCGCGTCGAATGGCTGATCGACAGCGTCGCCGCGATCCGCGACGAGTTCGTCCGCCGCAACAAGCCGTTTGCCGTGCTGATCACGCCGACCAAGCCCGCGGTCTATCCCGAGGACCTGCCGGCGCAGCGCTGCAAGGGCGAGGCGCCGGACCGGCTCTATCATCGCGTGCGTGCCGCTGCTGCAGCAGCGCGGCATCCCGCTGGTCGACGGCGCGGCATCCACCCGCGCGCTGAAGGCGCAAAGCGAAACGCCGGTGTTCAACCGCTACGGCACGCACTGGAACCTGCTCGGCGCCTATCCGGCGTCGCGCGATTTGCTTGCGGAGCTGGCGCGGCTGGCAAAGCTGCCGCCGCCCGCGCTCGAAATCACCGGCATGAAGCTCAGCGGTGAGCCGATCGCCAGCTCAAACGACCTCGCCCTGATGATGGGACTGGAGACGCGGCTGATCGATCCGCAGACGCCGCATCCGCAGTTCGCGGTGCAGCAACGGCGCGGCGGTGAAGGGCTGGAACGTCGCCTTCGTCGGCGGCAGCTTCGTCAACCAGCCGTTCCACATCTACGAGGCCGCCGGCGCGTTCTCGCGGATGATCCACTATTGGGCGACGATCGACGCGGTGATCGTGTATTCGCCGCAGGGCACCGAACGTTCGTTCGTGCGCGGCCCGTTCGACTGGCCGCGCGTGTTCAACGCCGACGCGATCGTGCTGGAGCTCAACGAAGTGCTGGCCGAGCCGAAGCTCGACCGCGCCATCGCCGCGATGCTCGAGGCGCTGCGCGAGAAGCGCTGATCGTCAGACCAGCATCCGCACCGGGCTTTCGATCAACTGCTTGAACGCCGCCAGCAGCTCCGCGCCGAGCGCGCCGTCGACCACGCGGTGATCGCAGGACAGCGTCACCGTCATCTGGCTGACGAACTTGACGCTGCCGTCTGCGGCCTCGACCGGCCGGCGCTGCGCCGCGCCGACCGCGAGGATGGTGGCGTGCGGCGGATTGATGATCGCGGAGAACTCGCGCACGCCGTACATGCCGAGATTGGAGATCGCCGACGAGCCGCCCTGGTATTCGGCGGGCTTGAGCTTCTTGTCGCGCGCGCGCGCGGCCAGCTCCTTCATCTCGTTGGAGATCGCGGACAGCGACTTCTGCTCGGCGTTGCGGATCACCGGCGTGATCAGGCCGCCGTCGATCGCCACCGCGACGCCGATGTCGGAATGCTTGAAGCGCAGGATGCGGTCGCCGGCCCACACCGCATTCGCCGCCGGCACGCGCTGCAGCGCCAGCGCCAGCGCCTTGATGACGAAGTCGTTGACCGAGAGCTTGTAGGCCGCCTCGCCGTCCTTCTTCGGCGCGCCGGCGTTCGCCTCCTCGCGCAGCTTGAGCAGCGCGTCGAGCTCGACGTCCATCGTCGAGATAGAAATGCGGGATGGTCTGCTTGGCTTCGGTCAGCCGCGCGGCGATGGTCTTGCGCATGCCGTCGAGCGGCACTTCCTCGTAGTCGACGCCCTGGTAGAGCGCCTTGACCTGAGCCGGCGATGCGCCGGCCGCCATCGCAGGCGCGGCCGCGCGTCCCGCGCCGCTCGCGATCGCCGCCTCGACATCGGCCGCGACGATGCGGCCGTGCGGGCCGGAGCCGTTCGAGCCGCGACAGGTCGATGCCGCGCTCGCCGGCGAGCCGCCGCGCCAGCGGCGTGACGAACGTGCCGCTCGCGAGCTTGGCCGGGCCGAAATTGCGCTCCGGCGTGCGCACCTCGAAGAACGGGTCCATCGGGCCGGATGGCTTGTATGGCATGTCTGCTGCACGTCGCCGCGAAGCGGGGACCCAGCCTTGGCGCTGGATTCGCGCTTGCGCGGGAGCGAGCGGCGCCTGCGCGCACGGCGCCTGCGGCTTGCGCTGCGGCCGGCCGCTTCGCCCGCGCCCGCGATCACCGCCACCACCGCGCCGACCTTCGCCACCTCGCCGACCTGGACGTTGATCGCGGTCAGCACGCCGGCCGACGTCGCCGGCACCTCCATCGAGGTCTTGTCGGTCTCGATCTCGAACAGGTTGTCGCCCGGCTTCACCGCGTCGCCGGCCGACTTGAACCATTTCGTGATCTTGCCCTCGGCGACGGTCTCGCCGAGCTGCGGCATCAGGACACGTCCATTCGCAAGCTGCTCAGCTCACCAGTTCGTCGCGATGTATTGCGTCTCGAGGAATTCCATCAGGCCCTCGTGCGCGCCCTCGCGGCCGATGCCGGACTGCTTCATGCCGCCGAACGGCGCCGCCGGATCGGAGACGAGACCGCGGTTCAGGCCGATCATGCCGAAGTCGAGCTTCTCGGAGACGCGCAGGCCGCGGCCGAGGTCCTTGGTGTAGAGATACGCGACCAGGCCGTAGTCGTGTCGTTGGCGCGCTTGATGACGTCGGCCTCGTCCTTGAAGGTCTGCAGCGACGCGACCGGCCCGAAGATTTCCTCGTTCAGCATCTTGGCGTTGTCCGGCACGTTCGAGAGCACCGTCGCCGGATAGAAGAAGCCCGGGCCTTCCGGCTGCTTGCCGCCGACCAGGATCTTCGCGCCCTTGCCGACCGCGTCGTCGACCAGCTCGACCACCTTGTCGCGGCCTTCGGCGTTGACCAGCGGGCCGAGCGCCACGCCGTCGTCGAGCCCGTTGCCCATCTTCAGCGCGCCCATCTTGGCGGTGAGCTTCTTGGAGAACTCGTCCGACACCTTCTCGTGCACGTAGAAGCGGTTCGCCGCGGTGCAGGCCTCGCCCATGTTGCGCATCTTGGCGATCATCGCGCCGTCGATCGCCGCGTCGATGTCGGCGTCCTCGAACACGATGAACGGCGCGTTGCCGCCGAGCTCCATCGCGGTGTTGAGCACGTTGTCGGCGGCGCTGTGCAGCAGCTTGCGGCCGACCTCGGTCGAGCCGGTGAACGACACGACGCGCACGCGCGGATCGTGCAGCATGTGCATCGACCACCGGGCCGGAGCGGCGCGACGGCAGCACGTTGACGACGCCGGCCGGCACGCCGGCCTCTTCCAGGATCGGCATCAGCGCCAGCATGGTGAGCGGCGTCTCGGACGCCGGCTTGAGCATCACCGGGCAGCCGGCGGCGAGCGCCGGGCCGATCTTGCGCGTCGCCATCGCCGCCGGGAAATTCCACGGCGTCACCAGCACGGCGATGCCGGCCGGCTTGTGATGCACGAACATGCGCGCGCCGGAGGCCGGCGCCATGCCGTTCTGGCCGAGATTGCGCACGCCCTCCTCGGCGTACCAGCGGAAGAACTCGGCGGCGTAGGCGACCTCGCCGCGCGAATCCGACAGCGCCTTGCCGTTCTCGATGGTGATCAGCTTCGCCAGCCGCTCGGCGTCGCGCATGATCAGCTCGTAGGCCTTGCGCAGGATCTCGCCGCGCTCGCGCGGCTTCTTCGCGGCCCATGGGCCGAACGCGGCCTCGGCGGCGTCGAGCGCCGCCTTGGCGTCGTCGATCGATGGCGCTGGCGACCGAGGCGATCTTCTGCTCGGTCGCCGGATCGATCACGTCGAAGCGCGCGCCGTCGGAGGACTTCTTCCATTTGCCGCCGATCCAGAGGTCGGTCGGCACGTTGGCGAGCAGGTTGTCGTACGCGGCCATGGCAAACTCCTACGCTTTGAGCGTCCTCCTGATGCGATCGACGATGCGATCGACCGTCGGCAGGATCGCGTCTTCCAGAATATCGGCGGCGGGCAGCGGGATGTGCGGCGTGGTGATCCGCACCAGCGGCCCGTCGAGATCGTAGAACGCCTCGTCGGCGATGATCGACATGATCTCGGCGCCCCAGCCGCACAGCCGCGGATTCTCCTCGACGGTGAAGCAGCGGTGCGTCTTCGCGACCGAGCCGAGGATGGTCTGGGTGTCGAGCGGGACCAGCGAGCGCACGTCGATCACCTCGCAGTCGATGCCGTGCTCGGCCGCGAGCCGCTCGGCGGCCTGCAGCGCGCGCGGCACCATCAGCGCGAGCGCGATGATGGTGGCGTCCTTGCCGGGCCGCAGGATCTTCGCGGTGCCGAGCTTGTCGACGATCTCGCCGTCCGGCACCTCGCCCTTGGTCGCATAGAGCGACTTGTGCTCCAGGAAGATCACCGGATCGGGATCGCGCACCGCGGCGGCCAGCAGCCCGATCACGTCGACCGGGCTCGACGGCGCCACCACCTTCAGGCCCGGGATCATCATGCACCAGTTCTCGACGCTCTGAGAGTGCTGCGCGCCGAACCGCGAGCCCGCGCCGTTGCCGGTGCGCACCACCAGCGGGCATTTGGTCTGCCCGTTGGTCATGTAGCGGCTCTTCGGAAATTCGTTGGCGATGTAGTCGAAGCAGACCGCGAAGAAGTCCGAGAACATGATCTCGGCGATCGGCTTCAGGCCGGTCATCGCCGCGCCCATCGCGGCGCCGAGGATCGCCTGCTCGGAGATCGGCGTGTCGCGCACCCGCAACGGGCCGAACTGCTCGTAGAGCCCGACGGTCGCCTTGAACACGCCGCCGGCCTTGGCGACGTCCTCGCCGAGGAACACGACGTCCGGATCGCGCGTCATCTCCTGCGCGATGCCGCGCGCCACGGCATCGCGATAGGTCAGTTCCGCCATGCCCAGCCTCCATCGGCGTAGACATCGGTGGTGAGGATTTCCATCGGCGGATTCGGCGCGGCCTTGCACTTCTCGGTCGCCGTCGTCGACCACGTGCCGCACCTCGGCGTCGATCTTGGCGATGACCTCGTCGCCGATGCCGAATTGCTTGCAGCCGCTCGCGATAGATCTTGATCGGATCGCGCTCCTTCCACTTCTCCAGCTCGCCCTCGGGCCGATACTTGGCCGGATCGGCGCGCGAGTGGCCGCTGTGGCGATAGGTCAGGCACTCGATCAGCGACGGCCCGCCGCCGGCGCGCGCCTTGTCGTAGGCCTTGATCGCCGGCGCGATAGACCACGTCGGCGTCGTTGCCGTCGATCACGATCTTCTCGAGCCCGTAGGCCGAGGCGCGGTCGCCGGCCGGAGCTCGGCACCGCCGTCACGTCGCCGATCGGCGTGTATTCCATGTAGAAATTGTTCTCGCAGACGAAGATCACCGGCAGCTTCCACACCGCGGCGAAATTCAGCGCCTCGTGGAACGCGCCGATGTTGGTGGTGCCGTCGCCGAAGAAGCAGACCGTCACGTCGTCCTGCTTCTTGTATTGCGCGCGCCAGGCGGCGCCGCAGGCGATCGGCAGATGCGCGCCGATGATGGCGTAGGAGCCCATCACGCCGTGCTCCTCGGACGTCAGATGCATCGAGCCGCCCTTGCCGCGCATCAAGCCGTTGTCGCGCTGCATCAGCTCGCCCAGCACCTTCTCGACCGGCACGCCGCGGGCGAGCGTATGGGCGTGGCCGCGATAGGTGCAGAACGACAGGTCGCCCTTCTTCATCGCCACCGCGAAGCCGGCCGCCACCGCCTCCTGGCCGAGCGACAGATGGCTGGTGCCCTTCACCAGGTTCTGCAGGAACAGGTCGAAGGCGCGCTGCTCGGCCTCGCGGATGTTGACCTGGCTGCGGTAGAGCTCCAGCCGCGTCTTCTCGCCGATGTCGTCGTTGAGGCCCGGGCCGGGCGCGGTTTTGGCTTTGTCCAACATGGCGGTTCCTTGGGCGGGGCTTGTCAGGCCGGTATCAGGCGGCGCGGGGCGTATTTTGTCAACCGGGCTCGACCGGGGCAACACCCGCCCGGTCACCTTGCGCTCGCGATGGATCAGGTAGAGGCCGGAGGCGACCACGATCGCGCCGCCGATCAGCGTCCATCGGGTGGGCATGTTGCCGAACACCAGATAGCCGAGCGTCGTGGCCCAGACGATCTGCGTGTAGATGAACGGCGACAGCACCGAGGCCGGCGCCCGCCGGTGTGCCACGATCAGCAGGTAATGGCCGACCGAGCCGAGCGCGCCGATCGCCACCATCAGAGCCAAGTCGAGCCACGATAGCGGCCCTCCCCAGACGAACGGCAGCAGCGGCATCATCACCGACACCGCCACAAGGTTGCCGTAGAACAGCGTCGTCTCGCTGGAGTCGGTGCGCGACACCATGCGCGTCGCGATGCCGTAGCCCGCGTAGAAGACCGCCGCAGCGACCGAAAACAGCGCGGCCCATTGCATGCCGCCGCTGACGCCCGGCCGGATCACCACCAGCACGCCGATGAAACCCGACCATGATCGCGGTCCAGCGCCGCCAGCCGACCCATTCGCCGAGCAGCGGCCCGGCCAGCGATCGCGACCAGGAACGGCGTCGCAAACAGGATCGCCAGCGCCTCGTCGAGTTGCAGATAGCGGAACGCGAGGAAGTTGCAGATCGTGGTCGAAACCAGCATCAGACCACGGACGATCTGCAAGACCGGCCGCTGGTCTTCAGCAATTCCGGCCGGCGTGATCGGATTGAAGAAGATCAGCGCAACAATGAACGCGCTGACGAAGCGCAGCCCACCACCTGCAGCGTATCCATGATAACCGCCGAGATATTTCGCCATGGCGTCGAGCGCGGCGAAGCACAGCCACCGCGCCGCACATCAGCGCGATGCCGGTCAGTCGCTGGCGGCGTTGCTCGTGCGCGGGATCGGTCAATAGGTCGCCCGCCCGCCGGAAATATCGATCACGGAGCCGGTGGTGAACGAGCAATCAGCCGACGCGCAGAACGCCACCACCGCCGCGATCTCGTCCACCTCGACGAACCGGCCGCGCGGAATTTTCGACAGCATGTAGTCGATGTGCTCCTGCGACATCTGGTCGAACAGCGCGGTCTTGGCCGCCGCCGGCGTCACGCAATTCACCGCGATGTCGTAGGTCGCGAGTTCCTTGCCGAGCGACTTGGTCAGCGCGATCACGCCAGCCTTCGAGGCCGAATAGGCCGGCGCGTTCGGATTGCCTTCCTTGCCGGCGATCGAGGCGATATTGACGATGCGGCCGTAATTCTGCGCGATCATCAGCGGCACGACGGCCCGGCAGCAGTAGAACTGGCTGTCGAGATTGATCCGCATCACCTCGGCCCAGGCTTCGATCGGATAGTCCCAGGTCTTCACGTTGGGTCCGGCGATGCCGGCGTTGTTGACCAGGATGTCGATGCGGCCGAACGCCTTCACGGTGGCGTCGCGGGCGCGCTCGATCTCGGCGGGCTTGGTGACGTCGACCGCAACAGCCTCGACGCGGCGATTGCTTTTCAGCTCGGCTGCCGTCTTTTCCGCCAGCTTCACGTCGCGGTCCCAGATCGCAACCGCCGCGCCGGACTCGAGCAGCCGCTCGACGATGGCGCGGCCGATGCCTTGCGCGCCGCCGGTCACCACCGCATTCCTGCCGCCGAGATCGATCTTGTTGGCCATCTTGCGTCCCTCCGCGAGCGCAACCTAGCGAAGGCACCGCCGTCATGCGAGCGGTGTTTCATCAGGTCTGCGTTGTGCGCAGATTGAGTGCGAGAAAGCCCTGCTATAGTGGGAGCACCCGTCAGGTGGGCCGCATTCAAGCGCTGCTCCCCTCTTTTGGGAGCGGGCGATGGATCTGACGGTTTTCCAACTCGGCCTGTTTCTGAGCGCCACGTTCGCCGCCGCCCTGGTGGCGGGCGTCACCGGCTTTGCGTTTGCGCTGATCGCCGCCGCCGTCTGGCTGCACATCCTCACGCCGCTGCAAACCGTCACGCTGACCATCTGCTACGGCCTGCTCGTGCAGGGCTACGGCTTCTGGAAGATGCGGCACGCCTTCAACTGGAGCCGGTTCTGGCCCTACATCGTCGGCAGTGCGCCCGGCATCGCGATCGGCATCCAGGTGCTGCGCTGGGCCAATCCTGCCTACATGCGCGCGGGAATCGCGGCGTTCCTGGTGCTGTATTCGATCTACGGCCTGAGCCGGCCGGCGCTCAAACCGATCCAGGCCGGCACCGCCGCCGACATTGTCGTCGGCTTTTTCAGCGGCCTGCTCGGCGCGATGGCCGGCTTTCCCGGCATCATCATCGTGATCTGGTGCACCCTGCGCGGCTGGCCGCGGGATGTGCAGCGCGCCGTGTTTCAGCCGGTGAGCGTCGCGCTGCTGGCAATGTCCGCCATCGCGCTGGGCGCGACCGGATCGATCGCGCTCAACACCGTTTACCTGTTCCTGGCCGGACTTCCGGCACTGGCGCTCGGTACGTGGGCCGGATTCCGACTCTACGGAAAAATCGACGACGAGGTCTTTCGAAAGATCGTGCTGTGGCTGCTGCTGGCAGCCGGCTTGTTCTTGCTGGCGAGCGTACTGTGAGCTAACGTGATGTTCGCGGGCCTGCGGCGGTCGCCCCGTGCTTCCAAAGGCTCCGGCCCAAGCACCGCCTCCTCTGAACGGAGGGGGCTATGCATTCTGCGAGCTTTGCAATCTCACCCAAGGATCTGTGGACACTGATCGGCTCGGCCAACGCGCCGCAGCTCATCGATGTGCGCCGCCGTGAAGTCTACGACGTATCGCCGGGCGTGCTGCCAACCGCGGCATGGCAGGACTTCGCTGCCGTGGAGCAATGGTCGCTCAAGCTCGATCGCAAGCGGCCGGTCGTGCTGTCCTGCAAGCAGGGCAAGGAACTGAGCCAGGCTCCGACCGCCTATCTGCGCGGCGAGGGCTTCGACGCCCATGTGCTGGCCGGAGGCTATGCAGCATGGAGCGAAGCCGGCTTGCCGCAGGTCGCCAAGACGGCGCTCGAGCGCTTTGCCCCAGCCCGTCCAAGCCAATGGGTCACCCGCCGCCGGCCGAAAATCGACCGTGTCGCGTGCCCGTGGCTGATCCGCCGTTTCATCGACGCCGACGCCCGCATTCTCTACGTCGATCCGGAATTCGTCCTGCCGGTCGCGAACGAAACCGGCGCCATTCCGTTCGACATCGAAGGCGTCGAAATCTCGCACGAAGGTCCGCGCTGCAGCTTCGACACCATGCTCAAACTGTTCGGACTGGAGGACGAGCGTTCGCTGGCGCAGCTCGCCCTGATCGTGCGCGGTGCCGACACGGCCCGGCCCGACCTCGCGCCGGAAGCCGCTGGGCTGCACGCGATTTCGCTCGGCCTCTCCGCACTGGCCGGTGACGACGATCATGGACTGCTCGAACGCGGCTTCATGGTCTACGATGCGCTGTTCGCGTATCTGCGCTTCGCGTCGGCTGAGCGACACAACTGGCCAGTCAAGGCGGCACGCCGGTGACGCGCTGCCGTCCGAGGCACAAGACGCAACTAGCGGGGGCGTCGAGGGCGACGCAAGCCAGCCCGTGCGTCCAGGTCTTTCCTAGAGATGAGATCGCAGGTGTGCGCTGGGCAAGACCTGAGACGAGCTGTCGCAGCAATGGGCCGATGCTATGCCGAACGTCTGACGCCAATGGCGTCCTTTGCGTGTTCGCAAAGCTTGGCGGGATCACGTTCGCCAGATTTTGCGATGGCGATTATTTGCTCGGCGATGATTTTTCGCACGACGCTGGACTGTTCTCTCTCGTCGTGCAGTTCGCGGATTACGCTGTCGAACGCTTCCCCCATAGCTTTGACGTGCTCAGCGTCAAAGCTTGCGCCCTTAAGAAACGGACGTGTCGGCATTGCCCCAGCCCTTTTTCAGCCTCAATAACTTTAGCACCAAATTGGGCCAAACAACGGCTGTTGCGCCGGTTCGACGAACTCGCTGAGCGACACACCAAGGAAATCAACACGCTTCAGCGTCATAGGATTTGCTTGTCTTCATTACGGAGGTGCTGAAAGACAAACAGTCGGAGCGCCGAGGATAGATTGCCCTGTTCGCGCGTACGGTCGATCGTACTGACCAATTCCGGCAGCGTCACTCGCTGCGTTTGCGCGATCTTTTTCAGCTCAGTCCAGAAGAGGTCTTCAAGGCTGACACTGGTCTTGGTGTCCATCTATTACGATGGAGCGCTTAACGACCGAGGATTTCATTAGGGCTCCCGTAGCCCCCGTCCCGTTACCGAGATATTACATTACTACCGTCGCGCAAAATCGTGTTGTGATGCTTGTCACAGCGACATCCTTTTATCCTTCATATCGTTTCGTGATGGTCACAGCCACGAAGCGGGTTGTCATGAAAACCGACAAACAAGATGTCGCTACGCTCATCAGCGTCGTGTTGAAGTAGCGCAAGATCAAAAAATTTACCCGGCCGACATTCGCCGTTGATCTGGATCAACACGGTCTGCGGCCGCCGGGGCCATGAGGTATTGCGTCGAAGCGCCTCGACTTGCCGGATGAGTTCGGCCGGTCGAGGCGCTGGGTCAAGATCAAGAATCTGACAGCCCTTCGATGCAGCGGGTGCGGGTTGCTGGCAAAGAAACGTTCTAGGGCGTGTACTCATAAATTGCGTTTGTTCGGCAATCGCTTTGATGTCCGCTTTGCACCCAAAAGCAGACATCAAAGCGGACGTTCCTGATGTCCGCTTCTCTATCGGCCGGTTGGGGTCAGCGCTTTCAGACGATCCACTACGGCAATGTCGATGTCGCTCACGGGCTCGCGCTTCTCTACGGAATCGGCACCAGGCCTTCCATCATGGAATCCGAGGACGAGATGGAACAATCTATCGGGCGGCCTTGCCGCTAGTCTAACGGCAGGTCCAAGCAGACATACGAACTCACCTCATCCATCGTCCCGCGAGGGACATCATTCACCGCTCGGTGGAAATCGAGTTTCCTCCTATCGGATTTGATCCTGCGCGGGTGCTCATGCTGCTGCTGGGGCCTGTTCGCCGCTCCAGCGGAACTCGGTCCCATCCACCCAGATGCGGTGCATGATGACGGCCAGCCGCCTGCCAGGGCGACGATCGCCTTCTTCAGGCCGCGGCGCCTGGCGATCTGCATCGCCCAGGCCTTGAGCCAGCACCTTTGGTCGAGCGCACCAGCATGATGTGGGCCGCTTCGTAGAGCATCACCCGCATCATCTGGTCCCCGCACCGCGATATGCCGCCGGTTCGGTCGCTCTCGCCCATTGATACTTGGAGGGTGTCAGCCCAAACCCCGCCCCGACCGCCTTGGAGTTGCGAAAGCGGACCGGCACGTCGACGGTGGTGCGATATTCAGCGCCACCACGGGCCGACACCGGGCACCGTCATCAGGCGTCGGCGTACGCTCATCGCTCCTGACAATGGCCAGCAACGACGATGCAGGACAGCGGTCTGTTCGCAGGCAGCACCCGTCGGACAGCGAGCAGGGTTTCGATCAGCGCAGCCAAATCGGCGAGGTTCTCGACCAGCTCCTTGATGCGCGCCTCGAACCTCGCCGTCCCCACCACGCCGACCTTGAGGCCGAAGTTGCGTAACGTGCCGCGCAGGTCGTTCTCAATGGCGATCGCCTTCGACTGCAGCAGCTTGCGACGGGTCAGTAGGATGCGGAGCTCTGACTGGCAGGGTCTTGACGTGGACCGGACGATAGAGCCCCCACGCATCATCTGCGCGATGCCGCGGGCATCGTTGCGGTCGGTCTGTTGACTGCGCCGTCAAGGCCGACCCGCTTCATGCCGCGTCTCGACCCGGACCACCGGCAGACCTGCCCACGGCCAGCCCGCCGAACAGCCACTGCGACAGCGGTCCAGCCTCCAGGCCGATGCGCGCGAGGCAGTAAGCCGGGTTCGCCAGCACCGCCAACAGAGCGTCAGGCTCGCTC